>NZ_WLYI01000052.1 GCF_009707515.1 Pseudomonas karstica
CTGTCCGACTGCCCGGGGTTGTCTTCCCGTGCAATCACTACCACTTCGCGAACCCCGGGACACAGCGCCAGGGCGGCTTCGACTTCGCCGATTTCGATACGCAAACCGCGAATTTTCACCTGGAAGTCATTGCGGCCCAGGTATTCCAGGGCACCGTTATCCAGCCAGCGGCCAAGGTCGCCGGTCTTGTACAGGCGGGCCTCGGGGTCGCTGGAAAAACCGTCGGCAACAAAGCGCTCAGCCGTCAGTTCAGGCTGGTTCAAGTAGCCACGAGCCACGCCGATGCCGCCGATATGCAGTTCGCCGGCCACGCCCAACGGCTGCGGCTGGCCGCGACTGTCCAGCACATGCATCTGGATATTGGCAATCGGCCTGCCGATGGGCACGCTTTCGCCGGGGTCATTCGGGAGGCACTGCCACGCCGTTACGTCGATGGCGGCCTCGGTGGGGCCGTATAGGTTGTGCAACTCGATGCCGCTCATTTGCTGCTCGAAACGCCGTTGCAAACTGCGCGGCAGGGCTTCGCCGCTGCACAGCACCCGACGCAGGTCCGGGAAGCCTTCGGTGTCGCGGTATTCCAGAAACAGGTCGAGCATCGATGGCACGAAGTGCAGCATCGTGACGCCCGCCCGACGCATCAGGCTGGCGAGGTAATCCGGTTCCTGATGGCCGCCGGGGCGTGCCATGACGAGTTCGGCCCCGGCCAGCAACGGCAGGAAAAACTCCCAGACCGACACGTCAAAACCGAATGGGGTTTTTTGCAAGATCCGGTCGTGGGTATCGACGCGGTATTCGTCTCGGGCCCAAAGCAACCGGTTGACCACCCCGAGGTGTTCATTCATCACACCTTTGGGGGTGCCGGTCGAGCCTGATGTGTAGAGCACGTAGGCCAGGTGTTTCGACGTCAGTCCCAGGGACAGCGGGTCCGGATTGTATTCGGGTTGCGCAGCCAACTGCGCGAGGTCTTCGGCGTCGCGATCAATCGCTAGCAGCGGCACGTTTAGCGTCGGCAATTGGTCCAGCAGCCCATGGCAACTGAGCACGGCGCGCGGGGCGCTGTCGCTGAGCATGAACGCCTGGCGCGCGCTCGGCAGGTCCGGGTCGATGGGTACATAGGCGCCACCGGCCTTCAGGATCCCCAGCAAGGCGACAACCATTTCCGGGCCGCGCTTGAGGCACACCGCCACCCGGGCATCCGGCTCTATACCGAGTTCGATCAAACGGTGGGCGAGCTGGTTGGCTTGGCGATTGAGTTGCGCGTAACTGAGTAGCGGCCCGGCGTCGCTGCGCACCGCGCAGGCATGCGGGTGCAGCTCGGCTTGCTGCTCGAACAGCGTGTGGATCAACACGTCCCGAGGATATTCGCGGGCGGTGGCGTTGAACTCGACTTGCGCGCGCTGTTCGGCCGGGCTCATCAGCGGGAAGTCCCCGACCGGCGTGTCATAGCCTTCCAGCACGGCTTCGAGCATCGAAACGATGCGCTGTTGCAGGTGCCGGGCTTCTTCCAGGCTGAAGTAGGCAGTGTTGAAGTTGAAATCCAGGTGCACGTCTTCAAACGGATGGTAGTCGCGTACGAAGATCGCCATCGGCGTCTGTTCGTAGCCGTTGTCCATGGTGATGACACGAGAGGAGGTGCCGCCAAACTGGTCGTCGCCGTCCAGGCTTTCGAACGACAGAGACACGTCGAACAGTTGCCGCCGACCGGTTTGCGCCAGGCGCAAGGTACGATTGAGTTCGGCGATAGGGAAGCGTTGATGACGGTAGCAACGGCGCAATTGGCCGCCCGCGGTGTGCATCAGCTCCAGCAGCGAAGCCTGGGGATCGACCGGCAAGCGAATCGGGCTGACCGACGAAAACATGCCCACGGTGGTTTTTGCGCGAGCGGTGGTGCGGTTGTGAACGGGCATGCCGATGACAATTTCATCGACCCCCACGGTGCGGCAGAAATAGGTGCCGACCACACTGATCAGTACGTGGGCCACCGACAGGCTGCGCTCGCTGGCGAACTGCGTCAGGGCGTTGTACAGCGCCCGGGGCAGCATCGCCTGAACCTGGGCGCTGGGCGCCAATTCATTGGCCTGGCCGGTTTTGAAATCGGCCCGACGTTGCAGCAGGGATGGCGGCAGTTGCGCGTAAGTGTCTTGCCAGAACTGACGGTCGCGCTCATAGCGCGAAGACTGCAAGTACGCTCGATCATCGTTGAGGAACGCCAGGTAGGATTCCCCTGGGGCGACCTCGTCGTTGCCCGCGAGCAAAGCGTTATAGACCGCGCCCACGGCATGCCCGATCAACGCCACGCCGATACCGTCGGTGACCAGGTGGTGGTAGCGGTTGAGCCAATAATAGCGGGCCGGGCCACAGCGCACCAGGCGTGCTTCCCAGAGTTGCCCGGTCAGCGACTCGAACGGCTGGCGGAATGCATCGCGCAGGTACGCCATGGCCAGCCCGGCATCGTCGTCAGCCTCGGAAAACTCCACCACTTCGAGCTTCACCTTGACGTGAGGCAGGACTCGCTGACGGCCAATTCCGCCTTCATGGCTGAAGCTCAAGCGCAGGGCGTCGTGATGGTTGGCCACCTGTTCAATGGCTTTCTCGAACAGCCCGATATTGACCTCACCCCTGATCTCCAGGGACATGCCGATGTTGTAGTAGGGCAGGTCCGGGTGCGCGATCTGGTCAAGCCAGATGCCCTGTTGAACCGAGGCCAGTTCGTGGGACTCGGAGTCTTGCATAAGCAACATATCGGTCGACGAATCCATTTGGAGCACCTGCTTGGTCAAATGAGGTTCGTCTCCGGTCGACGGGCAGCAGTGCATGAAGGCCTGGGCGACTGCGCGTTGGCGGGACGAAAAATTCGTGGGGAAGGGCATCGTGGCCGGCGAATGAGCGCCTGGTGTGATCAGGTCGATAGGGTTTGCATCGCGGCATGGCGATGGGCCGCCCTGACATCCGCTTGCGCCGATATCCCTCCACAAAGTGAGAAAAAATTAGAACATCCGTTGCGTTATGTCTGTCATGGGAAGCAGGGACAACAGCGAAGAACGGGGCCTCGGGGCGCTTGGGCTGGGTCGCGCGAGTCTGTTATACCAATGGCCATGAGTGTTCTTGCGAGGGTCGAAAATGCCACCGATAACCGAATTGGATCGCCCAGCCACGAAGTTCTGGAACCTGTCCCGTTTCCCCAATCACCCACAGGCCGGCCCGGTCGAAGTGATTGACGCGTTGACGATCTCCAGAGAGGAGTTCGACCGCCGGTACGTCAATCGCAACCAACCCTGCCTGGTCAAAAATGCCGTGAAGCACTGGCCGGCTTTCCACAAGTGGAACCAACTCGACTACCTCAAGGAGCACTCGCGCAATACTGCAGTGGTGGTGCGTTCGCAGATCGTGTCGGAGGTCATCGGCTGGTCGAAACCCGAGGTCAAGGCAGCGCTGACCGAGTATGCAAACACGGTCTATCGGGAAATGCCGTTCCACGAATTTCTTGACGGTTTAAGCCATGGATCTGAGCCGTTGGTGGCCGACAGCTGCCGATTTTCCGAAGGCTCGGCCATCGAGCCGATGAAGGACGACGTCGGTGGCTTGCCCTTCATGCCGCAGCTGTCCAAGTCGCGGCACTATCCACCGCATCGCAGCTTTCTTTATCGCAACTCCTACACCGATTGGCATTTCCATGTCACCGATGAAACCTTCATGGCCCAGGTGGTCGGCGCCAAGGAAGTCCTGCTGCTGCCGCCGGACGAGACCAGTTGGCGGGCGTTGCAGCCGGTGATCGAAGAGGCGGGTTACCTGTATGACATCGACACCCAGCGCTTTCCTGGCACCCAGGGTTTGCACGCAATGCGCACGGTAGTCGAGCCGGGCGATGCGCTGTACATCCCGGTTTACTGGTGGCATGCGGTGCAATCGATGGACGATGAATTCGGCGTGACAGTTGCAGCGACGTTCCCGACACCCTTGCATGTCAGCGGCGATATCCGTTCGCCAATTGCCCGGCGCGTACTGCGCACCTATCTGTACTCCCGTTATGCGCCGTTGGTGTTGGGCGCGGTGGCATACTCCATGGCCTATCGACTTCTGCGCAACTTGATCAGTTTCGGCGCGCCTGGCGATGCGCGTCGATGAGCGCCAAGGGCAGCAAGCAATCATTCGACCTGGGGCGAAGTTTCTATTTTCTCTGGTGTGGCGAGTCCTTGGCGGTCATGGGGACGGCGCTGATGGAGTTCGCCCTCGGCGTCTGGGTGTATAACCACACGGGTTCGGCCGTGGCATTTGCCAACGTGGTACTGGCGGCAACGTTGCCGGCGATTTTGTTTCTGCCGCTGGCAGGCGGGCTGGCGGACCGAATCAGTCACCGGGTGATTATTGTCTGTTGCGATGTGAGCCTGGCGCTGCTGCTGTTCGTGGTCATGGCGCTGCTCTGGTTTGACCGTCTCGAACCGTTGCACCTGTATATCTTCAATTGCCTGGCGTCGATTGTCGGGGCCTTCCGTAAACCGGCGTATCAGGCTGCGGTCAACTCGATAGTCGCCCGGGAAAAATTCACCCGGGCCTCGGGCCTGATGAGTATCAGCAAGAATGCTTCGGCGCTGGTGGCGCCGCTGTTGGCCGGCGTAATCATGGCCCAGGCCGGGCTGGTGACGATTCTGGTCGTGGACATGATCACTTTTTGCTCCGGAACCCTGCTGGTGATCAAGGCGTTTTCCCATGTGCGGCTAATGCCGGGTGGTCACGACGGCGTCGGCAAGGGCTCGGTGATCCAGGGCGCGCTGAACAACATCGCCGCGGCCCTTAAGTTCTTTGCCGGCGGACAGTTGATGGCCGGGCTGTTGGTCTACACCATGATCCGCAGCGCGCTGTTGTCGATGGCGACACTGATGATGACCCCATTGCTGCTCTCTACCCTGGGCAGCAAGACCTTGGGTATGGCCTACACGTGGGCGGCCCTGGGTGGGTTGTCCGGTGCGGGGCTGCTGATCGCCATGGGCAACCCGCGCCGGTTGATGGCACTGGTGGCGGTTGCCGATTTGCTGCTGTCGATCTGCATTATCGCCATGGGCTTCGTCTCGCAAGCTTTTGCTTACTGCGCACTGGCGTTTTTCGCCATCACGGCGGCGAGTATCGCCGACGCCAGCGTGAGTTCACTGTGGATGCGCAAGATCCCGGACGGCAACCGCGCCAGTGTGTTTGCGCTGATCAGCATGTTGACCATTGCCACCACCAGCCTGGCGGTATTCGGAGGTGGTGTGTTGGTCGATCACTGGTTCCAGCCGGCCCTGGTGCCCGGCGGCATTTATGCCGAGTCGATTGGTCGCTGGCTGGGTGTCGGCCCGGGACGTGGTGTGGGGATGCTGTTTGTGGTGGCCGGTGGGCTTTTTGCACTGATGTGCTTGAGTGTCCTGGCCTACGGGCCGATGCGCCGAATGGACGAAGAACCGCCGCAGACCGCCGCGTTGCGAACCACCGACAGTCCACAGGTTGACGCCTCGTGATACCCGCTCGGCCGATTGTACCGGATTCCCGTGACAGACACGCCAGGCCCGGTGGGCCAACCTTTGCAGACTCTATTGCAGTATTCCGCGTCGCGAGTGTGGCAAGGCCGTGCTTGTCTTGCCCTCTGAGCTGACAACCATTGAAAAGGAGCACTTATGCGTCCCTCGTTCTATGATCCCAGCCGCTTCCCACACCTACAAAACCTTGCCGATAACTGGGAGGTCATTCGCCAGGAATTTCTCTCCCTTGATGCTCCGACCCTGACCATCAACCGCGTGGGCAAGTCGATCACCGAGATCGTCGATGAAGTCGCCGCCCACATGACGGCTGGTGGCGAGTATGGCTGGATCTGGGGTTGGGGTGACGACATGGACGTCATGCCCGAGTGGACGCAATACGGGCTGGTCGCCTACGACACCCCGATCCCATACGCCCAGGCTGCCATGCCCGGCACGATTGAGCTGCTAAGCAAGATCCCCGGGATCAAACTCTGTGCATTGCTGCGCATGGAGCCCAACGTTTTCCTCGGTACTCATTCCCACACCGGTACCTGGGAAGAAGGCCTGCTGCACATGCAGTTGACCATCGATGCGCCGCTCACCCAGAACTATGCCTACCTCAACGTCAACGGCAGCTTCAACCAGAGCACCAACGGTAACCTGGTGATTTTCGACGGCTCGCTCGACCACTTCGCGGTCAATGCGTCCCGGGATTACCGAACCGTGTTGTACCTCGAATTCCATCGTGAAAAACATATGATTGCTTGATAAACAGCTAAAGCATTGACAGCACAAAACCCTGTGGGAGCAAGCTTGCTCCCACAGGGTTTTGTGCTTTGGCTGATTGATGCGCTTAAAACGGGCAGCCCCGGATGTTCATCCAGGGCTGAGGGGGGCGGTCAGATGGTTGCCGGCTCGAAGTTCGACTCAAGGAAGCGGAAGGCGGTCTGTTTCGAGCGCTGTATCGACTCGAAGAATTCCAGGTGGCTACCGTTGGGTACAATGTGGAACGTCGAGTCGCTGATGGCGCCGGCGATGTGTCGGGAACCGCCGATATGGGTAGTCTCGTCGGCGTCGCCTGCGACCACCAGTGTGGGCACGTTGATCTGTTCCAGGCGCGACTGCAGCTCAGTCTTGTTCAGTGCATCGTTGAGCCGCGCGTAGCGATAGAACAGTTCTTCGTTGGCGTAAGGGTACAGCGCCACATGTGCGATCGATTCCGGGATGCTGGCCAGCGTGGCCTGATCCAGGAACAGCGCTTGTAGATCGCTAGCCTCGTTGCGGTCCACCGCCGCCGTTTCCATCAGCCATTCGAAGTTCTGCTGGTGTGCGGTGCGCAGGTTGTTGTCACCCAGGTTGTAGTCGCCGTGCCACAGGCTCAGGGAGCTGACCCGGCTGCTGTGGGCGGCAGCCGCGCTGAGGGCAATCACCGCGCCACCACAGATGCCCATCAGGTGTGCGTCCGGCAGTTCGTAATGGTTCATCACGTTGATCAGGTCGCCTACCTGGGCGTCGGTGTCCACCGACAATTGGTCGAACGTGGTGCACGAACCGAACAGCCCGCGGGTTTCCCAAGTGACCACGAAGAACCGCTCACTCAGTGCATTGAACCAGTCGCGACAGAGGTCAAACGGCATGCCGCAGGGCAATGCAAGGACGATAGCCGGGCGCTGACGGTTGGCGCTGGCGCGCACCGACAGAGCGACGTTGTCGCAGGTAATCAGGTGCAGTGCCTCGACATCCGGCACGGCACCACTGAAATCAAATTGTCTGACCAGGCGCCCGAATTCCTTGACGGTTTCAACGTCGTCGAACCGGTCGTAAGAAAAATCGAGCGCCTCGCAGATTTTCTTGCTGATGAAAATTTCGAAGGACGACAGTTGGTCTTCACCACCGTGCAGATATTGCACCGTCCGCACACCAATCCTCGCCAGAGCGGTGTTCACTGCCCGTTCCGTGGCCCTCACGCTGGGGGATGATTGCTCGGCTAAGCAGTCATCCCCTTGGGTGAGAAAACTCAAGCAAATAGGGTCGGGCAGTTGAATGGCAAGGTGCCGAAGCATCCTCACCGTCTCACACAGGCGCGTCGCTGCGGCGGTGGAAATAGTCATGGTTCGGGGACTCCTGTCGGGCACGTTACGCATGCAAACTGTCGTATGGCACTGAAAAATCAGACCGCTTCGAACTTTTTACCGCGAGTGGTGTGGGTCACCAGGCGGTTGTATTCCGGTGTCGTATCACCGATCACTTGAACTGCACCGTACTTTTCAAGGCTGATACGTCCACCGTATTCCTCGATATGGTCGGATTCCGGGTACACCTTCACGAACGACGGCACATAACGCGAGGCGAAACCCATGCGCATGTCCTGGGATTCGCCGCTGTGCGGATAGGACGCATGCATCAGGGTCGACCAGAAAATGATGAACTGGCCGGCCTTCATCTGCATTGGCACGGCAGCAGCTTCGTCAGGCTTCCAGTTTTCGTCGATTTGCAGCTGACGATAGTCGTAGCCGAAGAACCCGCGTCTGACGCCATCCTTGACCACCGAATTGTTGGTGTCCGGGGAGTAGCTCATGCGCTTGGTTTCGTCGTAATTCATGCTGTTCTGGGTGCCGGGAATGAACTGCAGGCAACCGTTCGCGATATTGGCGTCGGTGAAAGCGGTCCAGACAGTAATGGTGCCGCCGAACTCTTCGTTTTCCGGCCAGATGATTTGCGGCTTGCCAGAGGCATTGGCGAAGGTGTCGGCCTGGTGCCAGTCGGTACCTTCATCGCCGGGGTATTTAGGGAAGAACTCGGTGCGCCAACACAGCACGTCCGGACCCAGGATACTTTCCACTCGGTCACAGATTTGCGGGCGGCAGATATGGCTGGCGAGGAAGTCATCGTCCAGGTGGCGGTCATAGTTGGCAATGTTGGTGGCGCCGGAAATGGCGTCCAGGTCTTGATAAGCAGCGGCACTGCGATCAAGCAAGCGCAAGCGGGTGCGTTTCCAGGTTTCCTTCATTTCTTCTGGCGAATAGGCGTCGAAAGGGCCTATAAAACCGTTCTTCTCGAACTCTGCACGTTGTTCTTTCGTCAAAGCGAATTGTTTGCTCATAGGACTTTCCTTTTATTGGACTTGAACGAGGGAGCGTTGAATTCTGTTGGCCAGGACTTTTGCTGTCGCGCCGTCCGCCAGGACACCGGGATCAAGGTTGATCTGATAGTGGGTCTTGAACATGCTCAGCGAGCGGATCAGCGCCAGCGAGGTGCCACCGTGATCGAAGAAGTCATCGTTCACGCCGATGTTTTTCAACCCCAGGGTTTCTGACCAGACCTTGAGCACGAACTGTTCTTGCTCGGTGAGGCCCGACTCGTTGGCGCGCTGGGCCGTCGCAGGTACCGAAGTGGGTGAGGGCAACAGGTTTTTGTCGATCTTGCCGTGGGCTGTGACCGGTAATTGCGCCAGTGCGATGTAGTCCGAGGGGCGCATGTAGTCCGGCAAACTCTCGGTCATCAGTGCAGCGACGTCGCTACGAGTCTGCTCGGTCCAGGCTTCCACGCCGTGGGTTGGCACCACATAGGTGATCAGTCGCCAGTCACCATCGCCGTAATCGTGGGCGGCCACGTGGGCAGCGGCCACGGACGGGCTGGTTTGCAGGCAGGCTTCGACCTCGCCTGGTTCAATCCGGAAGCCGCGAATCTTCAATTGCTCATCGCAGCGGCCGGCGTAGCGATACTCACCGTCATCACCCAGGAGCAGTAGATCGCCAGTGCGGTAAGCGCGGATCGCGGTACCTGGCAACAGGGTAAAGCGCTCGGCATTCAGGGCCGGACGGTTCAGGTAGCCCAGCGTGACGCCAGCACCTTCGATGTACAACTCGCCGGCGGTACCTTGGGGCACTGGCAACTGATGGGCGTCGAGCAAATGCAGGCGCCAGCCATCCAGGGGCTTACCAATCGAGACGGTTGCGGCGGTTTCGAGGTCCTGGCCCAGCACGCGTTTGTAGGTCGTGTGAACCGTTGCCTCGGTAATGCCGTACATGTTGATCAGCGCGGGTTTCTGGTCACCATGACGGTCGACCCACGACCGCAGCACTGTGGCTGGCAATGCTTCACCACCAAACACCACATAGCGCAGCGCCAAGGGGGTACAGGCCTGACGGTCGGCATCATCCAGGCCACGGAAAGCTGACGGCGTCTGGCTCAGCACGGTGATCCCCTGATCGGCCAGCCATTGGTGCAGGGCAGTTGGCGAACGGGATACGTCGTAAGGCACCACGGCCACTTGGCCGCCATGAGCCAGCGCGCCCCAGATTTCCCAGACCGAGAAATCAAAACCGATGGAATGGAACATCGACCAGACGTCGTTTTCGGTAAAAGCGTACTCACGCTGCGTGCTTTCCAGCAGACGGCTGACGTTGCCGTGTGCTACCAGCACGCCCTTGGGTTCGCCGGTAGAGCCGGATGTGTAGATAACGTAGGCTGGAGAGCCTTCGGGTGCGCGGTTGCTGCTATCGGTTTTCAGGTCCAGTGCCGGTGCGGACAACAGATCTGCAAGCGACAGTATCCGCAGTGACGGAGTGCTCGGCAGATTATCGAGATCGCCGATCATTAGACTGATAGCGCTGTCGCGCACTATGTGTTCAAGACGTTTTGCCGGGTATTGCGGATCAATCGGCACATACGCGCCGCCGGCCTTGAGGATACCCAGCAGGCTGATGACCAGGTCGACACTGCGTTTCAGGCAGATTCCGACCAGCATGCCGTCCTTGACCCCTTCGTGACGCAGCTGGGCTGCCAGCCTGGACGATACCGCATCGAGCTGTGCATAGCTCAATGTCCTGGTGGCGTCGGACACTGCTGTTCGCTCGGGGAATTCCAACGCCCGCGCGCTGAATATTTCATGCAGCAAAGCGCCGGGCGTATGAGGGGCTGGCGCGGTGTCAACCGATCCGCCAGTGTTCTTAATCGACATGACTAACGCTCCTGTTAATTGCCAGGCGCAGCGCATCTTCGCGTTGGCGAAAACCGTTGCACTCGAGACTTTGCTGCGGCCCACGGGGTTCGTTTGAAATACCGGGATAATCCGCAGTTGCCGCATTTCAGCACCGACTTCGTATCGGCGTCTGTCGCGGGAAATGGGGACAAGGAACCTTCGTCGTGATCAAGGCGTCGCGTGGTGGCGGCCTGTCCCGGATTGCGGTGACAGACAGTGCTATGTGTTGGTGGTTTTATTTCATCGCGGCGGCGGAGCGCATTGGTTTTGCCTCGTACAACTCGGATGTAGGTATCTGTAGTTCAGGAGTTTTTCATGAGTCTTCTAACTAACGCTTCGCCCGCCATGACTGATGATGGGGTGCTGGATACGCTGGTCTGGCCGGGCCTTGGGCACAATGAATCAGTGAAATTGTCATGGCTGGCCGCCGGCTTGAGTTTGCCGGTGGTGATCGAGCCGATCGAGCCAGGCCTGGATCCGGCATTGTGGGCAGCCACCCATCGCGAAGCGATCGAGGCATTGTTGTGTCACCGCGGTGCGGTGTTGTTTCGTGGTTTTGAACTTGGCGCAGTGTCGGAGTTCGAGGCGTTTGCCGAAGCTTTATCGCCCGGGTTGCATGGCAGCTACGGTGACCTGCCGAAGAAGGAGGGAGGGCAAAACGTCTATCGTTCTACACCTTACCCCGAGCGCGAAATGATTTTGTATCACAACGAAAGCTCGCATCTGGAAAGTTGGCCGCGCAAGCAATGGTTCTTTTGCGAACTGCCGTCCCGGGTCGGTGGCGCGACGCCGCTGGCGGACATTCGGCAGGTGCTGGCGCGCTTGCCCGAAGCAGTGGTGGCGCGTTTCGAGCAGCAGGGCCTGATGTACAGCCGCACCTTCACCGCCGGGGTCGAGCCGAGCTGGGAATCGTTCTTCGGTAGCACCGACCGAGCTGCTGTCGAACAGCGTTGCCGGGAGCAGGGTACCGACTTTGAGTGGCTCGACCACCAAACCCTGCAAGTGCGCACGCGCTGCCCGGCGGTGATTCGTCATCCGCTTACCGGGGAGCGGGCGTTCTTCAATCAGTTGCAGCTGCATCACCCGTTCTGCCTTGGCGAGGAAATGCGCGAAGACCTGCTCGATATGTTCGGTGCTGATCGCTTGCCGCGCCTGGTCAGCTACGGTGACGGCACGCCCATCGAGGACGAGATCATGGCGCTGGTGGGCCAGGCCTATGAGGACTGCGCCGTGCGGTTTACCTGGCGTAAAGGTGACGTGGCGATGCTCGACAACATGCTGGTCGCGCACGCACGTGATCCCTACGAAGAGCCGCGCCTGATTGTTGTCGCCATGGGAGAGATGACAGCCCGGGGCGATGTGTGGCAGCCCGAATGACTACGCCGATTGGTGCGGTTTGAAGTTTTGTACCGGCAATCCGGGACAGCGGAACCGGTATCGATCCGTACACTTGGGGCTTGGTTCGATCCTGTGGCAATACAGCCTGAACAAGGCTATCAGCCGGCGAAATCGCAACCGGCAGTGCCTTGTCGCGAGCCCATTTGAGGATAGCTATTAATGAAAGGCAAGAAAGAGAAGGCGCCCAAGCCGGGTTCGGTCATGCGCCTGCTGTGGAGCAGTCACCCTTGGCTGACAATCCTCACGTTGATAACCGGCATCATCAGTGGTGTCGCATCGATCGCGGTAGTCAATGTGATCAACCAGGCAATCCACAATGAAGGCTCGCGCACTGATTCTCTGTACTGGTTTATCGGCCTGAGTGCCGTGGCGCTGATTTTCCGCAATGGCGCTGCACTGTTTCCGGCCTATGCCAGCATGCGGATCATGACGCGGTTGCGCATCGCGCTGTGCCGCAAGATTCTTGCCACCCCCCTGGAAGAAGTCGACCGGCGTGGCCCGCCGAATGTGCTGACCATGCTGACCAATGACATCCCGCAACTGAACACCACGCTCGTAGTCATGCCTACCGTGCTGGTCGAGGCGACGGTGTTTCTGTTCGGTATTGCCTACCTGGCTTACTTGTCATGGGTGGTCTTGGCCTTGACCCTCTCATTGATGATTCTGGGGGTGATGCTTTACCTGTTCTTCTTTGTCAGCGGCGTGCGTTACACCACCCGGGTGCGGGAGGAATTCACCTCGTTCAACGAATACACCCATGCCCTGGTGTTCGGTTTGAAGGAGCTGAAGCTCAACGGCATCCGGCGCCGCTGGTTCGGTCGCTCAGCCATTCAGGCGTCTTCGACGCGGGTGGCACGCTTCAACTTTGTTGAGCGCCTGTGGTACACCGCTGCCGATAACGTCGGGCAGTTCACGCTGTCGTTGTTGGTTGGCTGCCTGTTGTTTGCCGCCCCAATGGTCAGTACGCTCGACCCGAAAGTCATGTCAGCCAGTGTGCTGGCGGTGCTGTACATCATGGGGCCGTTGTCACTGTTGGTGGGAGCAATGCCGGTCCTGGCGGCGGGCCGCATTGCATGCAGTCGGCTGGCGGAATTCGGTTTCTTGATTAATGACCCACACCTGGAACCGACTGAAGTTGAAGTTCCGAAGGTGCATCTGCTCGAACACAAGAAGTCCTGGGACAGTATCGAGTTGAAAGACGTGCGCCTGCATTATCAGGATAAGCATGCCGGAGCCGGTTTCTCGCTGGGGCCGATTGACCTGAGTGTTCAAGCCGGGGAGCTGATCTATATCGTGGGTGGCAACGGCTGCGGGAAAAGTACCCTGGCCAAAGTCATCTGCGGGCTCTACATCCCTCAGAGTGGCGAGGTGCTGCTCGACGGCACGACGATTACCGAAGACAGCCGAAGCGACTACCGCGATCTGTTTTCGGCGGTGTTCTCTGACTTCCATCTGTTCAATCGCCTTATCGGTCCCAACGAAGAGGAAGGCAGCCCCGCGCTGGCCCAGAAGTACCTCGAGACTCTCGGCCTGGCCGACAAAATCAAGATCGAGGGGGCCGGTTATTCGACCATGAAGGCGCTGTCTTAC
This sequence comes from Pseudomonas karstica, assembly GCF_009707515.1. Taxonomy (GTDB): domain Bacteria; phylum Pseudomonadota; class Gammaproteobacteria; order Pseudomonadales; family Pseudomonadaceae; genus Aquipseudomonas; species Aquipseudomonas karstica. Next base: position 13,465 of record NZ_WLYI01000052.1, read on the forward strand.
GGCCAGCAGAAACGCCTGGCGCTGGTCTGTGCGTACATGGAAGACCGACCGGTGTATGTGCTCGACGAGTGGGCTGCCGACCAGGATCCGCCGTTCAAGAAATTCTTCTACGAAGAGTTATTGCCCGATCTCAAGCGGCGCGGCAAGACGGTGCTGATCATTACCCACGACGACCAATACTTCCAATTGGCCGACCGGATTATCAAGTTGGTAGATGGACTCGTCGTCTCGGATATCAACTGCACCATTCGCGATAAGCGAGCATGAACTCACGTTTCCCGGACATCGTTGAAAGGCTGGCGACCACGCCACCCAACGTCTGTGGACACCTGAACGACGCCTGATATCACGCCTTCAACCCGTCTGGCCGAGTTCGCTCGTTCCGGACGGCGAAGTCGTGCAGGTGCAATTCGCTGATTTATCGGACGACACCCACTCCAAGCGTGCCTGTTTCTTGCGTCCCGGGCAGTACTGACATCTTTTTGAGAATGAAATTATGAAATTTTTCTCTGCTCGTGCTGTGGGCGACATGGTCGCAACAGGTTTTTTTCTGCCCAGCCTTTCTCTTAAAAAAAAATCCCGGGGCGCAATAGCGTGTAGCGGTCCTGTGTCATGTGCTGTGCGTACCTTGGAGCAAAGCGTATGAACCAGTTGCTGCAGCTCACAGACACCTACCCCCTGACGTCAGCCCAGCGGGATATATGGCTGGACCAGGTAACACAGGGCAACTCACCGCTGTACACCATCGGTGGCCACATCGAAATCAAAGGCGTGGTCGACCCCGAGCTCTTCCAGCAGACGATGGTCCTGTTGATTCAAAAGCATGACGCGCTGCGCACGGTACTGATTCCAGGCACCGGCGAAGCGGGGCAGCCGATGCAGACGCTAATGCCGGCGCTGGTGGAGCCGGTGCCGGTGCAGGACTTCTCCGATCATCCAGATCCTCAGGCTTCAGCGCAGGCCTGGATGCAGCAACGCATGGAGATCGCGTTTCAATTGTATGGGGAGCCGTTGTTTCGCTTCTACCTGATCAAGCTCAGCCCGGCGTCGTTTTATTTCGTTGCCCACATTCACCACATCATTATCGATGGATGGGGCATCGGCGTGATGATCGAGTCCATGGGTGATATCTACAGCGGGCTGAAAAACAACCTGCCACCGGATGTATCGGCGCCGTCATACACGGCGTTCATCGACGATGATGCTCACTACCAGCACTCCACGCGCTTCCTGCGGGATCAGCAGTATTGGCTGGACAAGTATCAGGATATTCCTGATCCTTTGTTTGTTGCACGCTACCGTGACCAGTACCCCAAGCAACTAGCGCCCAGCCAGCATGCCCTTTGGCCTGTCGCCAATACGTTGAACGAGCGTATCGACGCACTGGCGCGCCAGCATCAATCGTCGCGGTTCCCGGTGCTGTTGGCCGCGCTATATATCTATTTCACCCGCACCAGCCAGCGCGAAGAGTTGGTGATTGGCCTGCCGATCCTCAATCGCTCCAACGCAACGTTCAAGAAAACCCTGGGATTGTTCACCCAAGTGAGTGCAGTGCGACTGCGATTTGGGGCCGATTTATCTTTCGGCGAGCTGATCCGCGAGGTGACGCGCTCGCTCAAGCAGGACTATCGCAGCCAGCGTTTTCCCATAAGCGATATCAACCGTTCGCTGGCGCTGCGACGCGACGGCCGTGCGCAATTGTTCGACGTGTCGTTCTCCTATGAAGAGGCCAATCAGCAGTACCAGTTCGCGGATGCACCGGTCCAGTTGATGAAGTGCTCGAACAATCATGAGCAGGTCCCCCTGGCGATTTATCTGCGCAGCAACCCGAACGACGATTGCGGTTGGCTGCACTGCATTTACAACGAAGCTTATTTCCAGCCCGGTGAAGTCGAGCCACTGGCCGAGCGCTTCCTGCATGTGCTGGAGCAGGGGCTGGTTGACGATAGCTTGCCGATTCAGCGTTTTCTGCTGCCTACGCCGTCGGAAGCCCTGCGGCTGCAGGAATGGAACGCACCCGCTGCGTCATATGAGCAGTCGTGCACGATCCATGGCCTGTTTGAAGCGCAAGTGGTTGCGCAACCTGACGCGGTAGCGGTGGTGTTTGAAGCGCTGACACTGACCTACGGCGAACTCAATGCTCGGGCGAACCAAGTTGCCCATCACCTGTTGTCGTTGGGCATTCGCCCGGATGACCGGGTAGCGATTTGCGTCGAGCGAGGTCTCGACATGATCGTCGGCCTGCTCGGCATCCTGAAATCCGGTGCTGGCTACGTACCGCTTGACCCGGCTTATCCGCCAGAGCGCCTGGCCTTCATGCTTGATGACAGCGCGCCGGTTGCGTTGCTGACTCAAGCCAGCCTGGCGCTGGACGCAGCTGCACACACGGTTCCGGTGGTACTGCTCGACCATCCCGAAGCTACGGGGATTGCCGCGCAACCACAGCACAATCCCGAGTTGTCGGGCTTGAACTCCAACCACTTGGCATACGTGATTTACACCTCCGGTTCGACCGGCCAGCCTAAGGGTGTAATGGTCGAGCACCGCAACGTTGCGCGGCTTTTTTCCGCGACGCAGTCCTCATTTGATTTCGGCTCGCAAGACACCTGGGCTTTGTTCCATTCCTTCGCCTTCGATTTTTCGGTCTGGGAAATCTGGGGTGCGTTGATTCACGGTGGCCGTCTCCTGGTGGTGCCGCAGCTGATCAGCCGTACGCCAGCGGCTTGTTATGCGCTGTTGTGTGAGACCGGCGTTACGGTGCTGAACCAGACGCCGAGTGCCTTTCGTCAGTTGATTGCGGCTCAGGGCGAAAGCCAGCAGCGCCACAGCTTGCGGCAGGTGATTTTCGGCGGCGAAGCGCTGGACACCAGTATCCTTAAACCCTGGTATGCCCGGCAGGTCAATGCCCAGGCGCAACTGGTCAACATGTACGGCATCACCGAAACCACCGTGCACGTGACCTACCGTGCACTGTGCGCGGCGGATGCCGAACAGGTCGGCGCAAGCCCGATCGGCAAGCGGATCGCAGATCTGCGCCTGTACCTGCTCGACCAGTACGGTCAACCGGTTCCGGTGGGTGTGGAGGGCGAGTTGTACGTCGGTGGCGCGGGGGTTGCGCGGGGTTACCTGAACCGCCCGGACCTGAACGAAACACGCTTCCTGGCGGACCCGTTCGATGCAACGTCGCAGGCACGCATGTACCGCACGGGCGACTTGGCTTGCTGGAGGGCCGACGGTGAACTGGAATACCTGGGTCGCAATGACGAACAGGTGAAAATTCGTGGTTTTCGCATCGAACTGGGCGAAATCGAGGCGAAACTCACTGCGTGCAACGGTGTGGCTGAAGGGGTGGTGATCGTACGGCAGGATGAACCGGGCGACAAACGCCTGGTTGCCTATGTGATCGCCGATGCAGGCGTGCCACTGTCGGCCGCGCAGTTACGTACGCAGTTGCTTGACTCGCTGGCGGAGTACATGGTGCCGAGCGCGTTCGTGATCCTTGAAGTGTTCCCACTGACCACCAACGGCAAACTCGACCGCAAGGCGCTTCCGGCGCCGGATTCCGAGGCTTATGCCCGAGGCGAATACGAAGCTCCGATGGGGCACGTGGAAATCACATTGGCCGGTCTGTGGGCCGAATTGCTCGGCGTCGAGCAGGTGGGACGGCACGATCAATTCTTCGAGCTGGGCGGTCATTCATTACTGGCGGTGAAGCTGATCGAGCGCATGCGCGAGGTCAACCTTGATGCCGATGTGCGCGTCCTGTTTGGCCAGCCAACCCTGGCGACGCTGGCCGCTGCAGCGGTTGCAAGCAAGGGCCTGGTCGTACCGGCCAACGGCATTGCTTTTAACGCTGAGCGAATTACTCCGCAGATGCTGCCCCTGGCAACGCTGACCCAGGATGAAATTGATCGCGTGGTTGCCACGGTGCCTGGCGGCGTGGCCAATGTGCAGGATATTTATGGGCTGGTGCCGTTGCAGGAAGGCATTTTGTATCACCACCTGTCCACCGAGGAAGGTGATCCCTACCTGCTACAAGCCACGCTGCGCATGGCCAGTCGCGAGCAGTTGGACGTTTTTGTCCAGGCCATGCAAACGGTGATCAAACGCCACGACATTCTGCGCACGTCAGTGGTCTGGGAAGGGCTGGACGAACCGGTGCAGGTTGTCTGGCGCGAGGCCCGAATGGTGGTCGAGGCGTTCGTGCCCGACCCGGCCAAGGGTGACATTGCCGATCAAATGACCGCTTGCTTCGATCCTCGGCACATTCGCTTTGATCTGCGACAGGCGCCGATGATGCGTCTGCACTTCGCCGAAGACCTGGTCGGCGGCGGTTGGGTTGCGGTATTTCTGTTCCACCATTTGATCGACGATGCGACGTCCTTGGGCTTCCTGGGCAAGGAAATCGAGGCGCATATCGCGGGCCGTTCGGCCCAGCTACCCGTATCAGTGCCGTATCGCAACTATGTAGCGCAGGTCAGGTTGGGCGTCAGTCGCGAGCAGCATGAAGCGTTCTTCAGCGAGATGCTTGGAGACGTCGACGAGCCGACGTTGCCCTTCGGTCTACTGGATGTACAAGGTGATGGCAGCGGTATCGAGCAGGCGTTGCTGCCGCTGGAGGCTGAACTGGGCCAACGCTTGCGCGCACAGGCTCGCCGCCTGGGCGTGAGCACCGCCAGCCTGCACCATTTGGCCTGGGGCCAGGTGGTGGGGCATTTATCCGGTCGCCAGGACGTGGTATTTGGCACCGTGCTGATGGGCCGTATGCAGGGTGGACAGTCCGATGGTCATGCCCTCGGGATGTTCGTCAATACGCTGCCACTGCGCGTGGATGCGGGCAATCAGGGCGTATTGGCGGCTCTGAAGGTGACTCATGGACGCCTGGCCGCGCTGATGGGCCACGAGCATGCACCGTTGTCGCTGGCGCAGCGTTGCAGCGGTGTCGCCGCGCCGACGCCGTTGTTCAGCGCCTTGATGAATTACCGCCAGGCTGCTGTCGGCGCGCAGGCGTTGAAAGATGCCGACACGGTGCGGCGTTGGGCCGGCGTGGAGATTCTGGGCGGCGAAGAGCGGACCAATTATCCACTGTCATTATCCGTGGACGACCTCGGTGAATCGTTCGGGCTGACCGTACAGGCGGTGGCTGGAATCGGCGCGCAACGTGTCTGCGGTTACCTGCACACTGTGCTGGAAGCGCTGGCTGATGCTCTCGACCGTGATGTGAATACGCCACTGTCCAGCCTGGCGTTTGTGCCGGACAGCGAGCGTCGGCAATTACTGGAAGACTTCAATGCCTTTGATGCGGTGTATCCGTCAGGGCTACTGATTCATCAGCTGTTCGAGGCGCATGCCGAGGCACAGCCTGATGCTGTTGCGGTGACCTATGAGAGCCAGCGCCTGACGTACGGCGAGTTGAACCGGCTCGCCAATCAGGTGGCCCATCGTCTGCTTGCCCAGGGCATCCGTGCCGACGACCGCGTGGCCATTTGTGTGGAACGTAGCCTGGAAATGGTGGCGGGGCTGATCGGTATCCTCAAGGCCGGTGCCGGTTATGTGCCGCTGGATCCGGCGTATCCGGCCGAGCGACTGACCTACATGCTGGAAGACAGCGCGCCCAAGGCACTGCTGACCCAACGCAGCTTGCATCCGCGCTTCCCTGAACTGACGGTGCCATTGCTGTTGCTGGACGGCGACGCTCGAGAAGCGTCCGGTATCAGCCACCAACCCGTGACCAACCCCGACTTGGCCGCGAACGGCTTGAGCCAGGACAATCTGGCGTATGTCATCTACACCTCGGGCTCGACCGGGCAGCCCAAGGGTGTGGCCATGGCCCACGGGCCGTTGGTCAATCTGATGCAGTGGCAAGTGACGCAGGCCCAGGATCAAGGCCGGGCGCCTGCGCGCACCTTGCAGTTCGCCGCACTCGGTTTCGACGTGGCCTTCCAGGAGGTGTTCAGCACCCTGTGTGCCGGTGCCGAACTTTCGCTTATCCATGCCGACACCCGGCTGAATTTCCACCAACTGTTCCAGCATATCCGTGCCCAGCGTATCGAGCGCCTCTACCTGCCGTTTATCGCGTTGCAGGCGCTGGCCGAAGCGGTCACCAGTGACGGTGAAACGGAGCAACTGGCTTGCGTCCTGCGTGATGTCATCACCGCTGGCGAGCAACTGCGGATCACCCCACAGATACGCGCCTTCTTTGAACGTCTGCCGGGCTGTCGCCTGCACAACCACTATGGGCCGACTGAATCCCACGTGACTACGGCGCTGACGCTGCCGGAGGCAGTCACAAACTGGCCGACCCTGCCGGCCATTGGCTATCCGGTAGCTAATACACGTATTTACTTGCTCGACGAACATTTTCAGCCTGTGCCGGTAGGTGTTGCCGGCGAGATCCATATCGGCGGCGCCTGCGTCGCACGTGGCTACCTGAACCGTGCGGATTTGACCGCCGAACGTTTTATCCGCGACCCGTTCGCCGGCCATTCCCAGGCGCGTCTTTACAAAACGGGCGACCTGGGCCGCTACCAGGCTGACGGCTGTATCGAGTACCTGGGCCGCAACGACGATCAGATCAAGATTCGCGGCTTTCGGGTCGAGTTGGGCGAAATCGAAGCCCGGCTTTGCCAGCATGCCGGGGTCAAGGAAGCGGTGGTCGTTGCCCGAGAGGACAGCCCCGGTGATAAGCGCCTGGTGGCGTACTGCACTGCCCCGGTGACGGGCGAAGTGCCGGACGCGGACGTGCTGCGTGCGCATCTGCAGGCACTGTTGCCGGACTACATGATTCCAGCAGCTTATGTACGACTGGAAAAAATGCCGCTGTCTCCCAACGGCAAACTCGACCGCCGCAGCTTGCCTGCGCCCGACGCGCAGGCTTTCGCCAGCAGTGAATACCAAGCGCCACGGGGCGAAATAGAAACCACGCTGGCCCAGTTGTGGGTCGATGTGCTCGGCGTGGAACGGGTAGGGCGACACGACCATTTCTTCGAACTGGGCGGGCATTCGCTGTTAGCGGTGAAACTCATCGAGCGTATGCGCCAGGCCGGCCTGAGTGCCGATGTACGCGTCTTGTTCGGGCAGCCGACCCTGGCGGCGCTTGCCGCGGCTGTCGGAGGTGTCGCAAGCGTTGTGGTACCGGCGAACGGTATCCTCGACGGTTGTGAACAGATCACCCCGTCAATGTTGACACTGCTGAAGCTGAGCCAGGACGCTATCGATCTGATTGTGAGCCAGGTGCCGGGGGGTGTACGCAACATCCAAGACATCTACCCGCTGGCGCCGCTGCAAGAAGGCATTCTTTACCACCATATTGCGGCGGAACACGGTGACCCGTACCTGCTGCAAGCTTCGTTTGTCATGGCCAATCGCGCCGAACTCGACGGGTTTGTGCAGGCGTTGCAGGCGGTGATCGATCGCCACGATATCCTGCGCACTGCCGTGCTCCGGGACGGGCTTGATGAACCGGTGCAAGTGGTGTTGCGCAAGGCGCAATTGGTGTTCGAAGAAGTCGAACCGGACCCGGCGCAGGGTGACGTAGGCGCACAATTGGCGAAGCGTTTCGACCCGGCTCACAGTCGCCTGGATCTGAGCAAGGCGCCATTGATGCACCTGGCGTGTGCCTGGGATGCGAGTCAACAGCGCTGGGTCGCGATCCTGCTGTTTCACCACATTGCCCTGGACCATACGGCGCTGGACGTGATGCAGGACGAAATGCTGGCGTTCCTGAGCGGCGAATCCGATCGCCTGAGCGCCGCCATGCCCTATCGCAACTATGTGGCACAGGCCCTGCTGGGCGTGAGCCGCGAACAACATGAAGCGTTCTTTCGTGACCTGCTCGGCGATGTGGACGAGCCGACGCTGCCATTCGGCCTGCAGGAAGTACAGGGCGATGGCCAAGGCATCGAGGAGGTCAAACTCAACCTCGATGCGACGCTGAGCCGGCGCTTGCGAGTGCAAGCACGTCAACTGGGCGTGAGCGCCGCGAGCCTGCATCACTTGGCGTGGGCGCGGGTGCTTGGGCGTTTGTCCGGTCGAGACGATGTGGTCTTCGGCACGGTGTTGCTGGGCCGCCTGCAAAGCGGCGAGGGGGCGGATCGTGCCCTGGGTATGTTCATCAATACCCTGCCGCTACGGGTGGAGGTCGGTGCTGCAAGTGTGCGCACGGGTGTCGAACAGACCCATGCGCGGCTGACGGCACTGCTCGCCCATGAGCACGCACCCCTGACACTGGCGCAACGCTGCAGCCAGGTGGCCAGTGCACTGCCGTTGTTCAGTGCGCTGTTGAACTACCGTCACAGCCCCTCAACGTCTGAAACCGGCAACGATTTGTGGGCCGGGGTCGAGGTCACTGACGTCCGCGAGCGGACCAACTACCCCTGCACGTTATCGGTCGACGATCAGGGCGAAGGCTTCCTGCTCAGCGTGCAGACCTTTGCAAGCATTGGCGCACAGCGGATTGGCGATTACATGAGCACCGCGTTGCAGAGCCTTGTCGATGCCTTGGAGCTGGCTCCCGACACTGCGCTGCACAACCTGGAAATCCTGCCCGGCGCCGAGCGTCGGCAGTTGTTGGTGGCGTTCAATAATACCCAGCGCGATTACCCGGCGCACTTGACAATCCATCAACGATTCGAAGCCCAAGCTGCTCTGCATCCCGAGACGCTGGCGTTGGTTTATGGTGAGCAAAGCCTGACCTACGGCGAACTGAACCGGCAGGCAAACCAGTGGGCACAGCGCTTGCTGGCATCGGGTGTGCGGGTTGAAGATCGCGTGGCTATTTGTGCCCATCGCAGTATTGAGCGAATGGTCGGGCTGGTCGCGATCCTGAAAGCCGGTGCCTGTTATGTGCCGATGGATCCGTCCTACCCGACGGATCGCCTGGCGTATTTGCTCAAGGACAGTGCGCCAGTGGTGTTGCTGACCGAGCGGGCGCTACAGGAGCGCTTGCCGAGCCTGAACGTGCCGGTGCTGCTGCTTGACGCTGATCAGGCCGAGACGACGGCTGGTGACGCAAACCCGGTGCTCGCGGCGCTGAAGCCGGAGTGTCTGGCCTACATCATCTATACCTCGGGCTCCACGGGTGAACCGAAAGGGGTGATGGTCGAGCATCGCAACCTCGACAACCTGGTGAATTGGCATTGTGAAAGCTTCGAGCTCAGTCACGGTAGTCGCACGTCGAGCGTGGCCGGTTTCGGTTTCGATGCGGCAGCCTGGGAAGTGTGGCCGGCCCTTTGCTGCGGCGCGACGCTGCTGCTGCCACCGGCACACGCCGGTAGCGAGGATGTCGAAGCCCTGCTGACGTGGTGGCAAGCCCAGGCGCTGGACGTCAGCTTCCTGCCGACGCCGATAGCCGAGTACGCCTTTGGTCGCGAGCAGGGTCACACTCAGTTGCGCGCGCTGCTGATCGGTGGTGACCGTTTGCGCAAGCTGCCGGTCGACCCGCATTTTTCCCTGATCAACAACTATGGCCCTACGGAAACCACCGTGGTTGCCACCTCCGGCCGGATCGACGCCGCGCAGACCGTGTTGCATATCGGTAAACCGGTGGCCAATACCCAGGTCTACCTGCTGGATACGCAGCACCATCCGGTTCCGGTCGGTGTGGCGGGTGAACTTTATATTGGCGGTGCCGGGGTTGCACGGGGCTATTTCAACCGCGTTGCGCTCACGGCCGAACGCTTCGTGAATGACCCGTTCAGCCCTGTCGACAACGCCAGGATGTACCGCACCGGGGATCTGGGACGCTATTTGCCGGACGGTAATATCGAATACCTGGGACGCAACGACGGCCAGCTCAAGATCCGTGGCTTTCGCATCGAACTGGGCGAGATCGAAGCCAGGCTCGGCGCCTGCCCTGGGGTGGTTGAAACGGTGGTCATCGCTGTGCAAGACACTGCCGGCGACAAACGCTTGGTGGCCTATTTCACTGGGCGCGACAGTGAGGATCAAGCACTGACCGCCGATCATCTGCGCACGCAATTGCAGTTGCAGTTGCCGGAGTACATGGTGCCTTCGGCCTACGTGCGTCTCGAAGCATTACCCCTGACCCCCAACGGCAAGCTCGACCGCCGGGCATTACCCGTGCCAGACGCCGAGGCCTATTCAAGCCGTGGCCATGAAGCCCCGCAGGGTGAGACGGAGCAGGTGCTTGCTGACATCTGGCAGCAGTTGCTCGGCGTGGAAACGGTCAGCCGGCATGATCATTTCTTTGAACTGGGCGGCCACTCGCTACTGGCGGTGCGCCTGACGGCTCAGGTTCGCCAGCGGCTGGGCGTGGAGCTTGGCCTGGCAGAACTGTTTGCCAACCCGCAACTCCAGGCGCTGGCAGCATTGGTCATGCAGGCTGCGAGCAGTACCTTGCCGCCCATCGTGCCTGTGCCACGCGACGGGGCGCTGCCCTTGTCGTACGCACAGCAGCGCTTGTGGTTCCTGGCACAGATGGACAGTAACAGTGCGGCGTATCACATTTCAGGTGGTCTACGCCTAAAAGGCCCGCTGGTGCCAAGCGCCTTGCAGTCGGCGCTGGATCGTATCGTGGCGCGCCACGAGGCGTTGCGCACACGCTTCAACAATGTTGATGGCGAAGCCGTGCAATGCATAGCCGCCGATAGCGGTTTTGTCCTGGCGATGCACGACTTGACGCACAGCGCTGACGCTGAAGGCGAAATGCTTGGGCTGGCGGCAGATGAGGCTGGCGCGGCGTTCGATCTTGAACACGGCCCGTTGATTCGCGGGCGGTTGCTGCGGTTGAATGATGACGAACATATTTTGCTGGTGACGATGCACCACATCGTGTCGGACGGCTGGTCGATGAGCGTATTGACTCGCGAGCTGGGAGCGCTCTATCACGCCGCGCTGCATGACCAGGCCGACCCGTTGCCAGCGCTGTCTATCCAGTATGCCGACTATGCCGTCTGGCAACGTCGTTGGTTGGCCGGCGATGTGTTGAGTGAGCAAAATGCTTACTGGCAAGACGTGTTGGCGGACGTACCTCCCTTGCTGACATTGCCGACCGACCGTGTGCGACCGGCACAACAGGACTATTGCGGGGCAACCCTGGGCATCGAGTTTGACCGCGCACTGACGGCAGACCTCAAAGCGCTGAGCCAGCGCCACGGCACCACGTTGTACATGACGGTACTGGCCGGCTGGGCCGCGGTGCTCGGGCGTCTTTCAGGGCAGGACACGGTCGTGATCGGCTCACCAGTGGCCAACCGCATGCGTGCCGAGGTCGAAGGGCTGATCGGTTTCTTCGTCAACACCCTGGCCTTGCCGGTGGATCTGTCGGGCGAGCTGAGCATTGAAGCGCTGCTGCAACGGGTGAAGGCGCAAACACTCGGTGCGCAGGCCCATCAGGACTTGCCGTTCGAGCAAGTCGTGGAGCGAGTCAAACCGCTGCGCAGTCTGTCCCACAGCCCTCTGTTCCAGGTCATGTTGTCCTGGCATAACGCCGATGTGCAGAGCCTGGCGCTGGATGGCCTGGGGATTGAAGCCGTTGGGGCCTACGGGCGCACGGCTAAGTATGATTTGTCGCTGAACCTGGGGGAGGTGGATGGGGTTATTTGCGGTGGCCTGGAATATGCCACGGCATTGTTCGACCCGACGACCATCGAACGCTACCTTGGTTACTTGCAGCGGATGCTGCGCGCCATGGTGGCGGATACGGGCGCAGCGGTGAGT
>NZ_WLYI01000053.1 GCF_009707515.1 Pseudomonas karstica
CCCGGGTGGGGATGGGTGTAGGCCATCGGTCGGTATTGATGATCCGTCATCAAGAACATCGGTTGATAAAGGTAACCCTGAGCCGCCAACGCCCAAGAATGATGAGGAGTATCTTTTTCGCGGAGATAAAATACCCCCAAATATCATCTTTAAATATGGGTTCAAAAGTAAGGGAGAAAGCAATGACCTGTACTTGCACACCGTTGATAGCGATGACCCACCAAGCAACTTCATCAGCACATCCCCCTTGAGACTTACAGGGATTGACTTTGCCACCAACTACCAAGCCAAAAAAGGCTACTTGTATACGTTAAAAAGCATAGCTGGTCATGATGTAAACACTGAACTAGGAAAGCTGACTCCGTACCCGAAGGAAAAGGAATTTGCCATCCACCAAAAAATAAATACGGAAGATATTTTAGGCGCTACACCTATGAAAGCTGACGGAAGCTATGTTGGTTACTCAATCCCAAACCCAAACAGGAAATAAAATGGACACTAAAAAAATCAAGGCAATCATCAACAGTCAAAAAACAGAGGTCACTGTAAAGTACGACGCTACGGCGCTCACGATGACCTTTTCTGAGGCTGAAAATTTCAAGAAGGTCTACCGAGGAAAAGATATCTATGTTTGTCTTGCAAAAGTAAGAGCGGATTTTCCTCACATAACATTTCTGTGCAAAGGCGCACAGAAAAATGTCATGCCTTCTAGAATGGCCTCTCAAATGAGCGCAGGACTTGTCGCCTATAAAATGACGATGGGGAAATCTGCAACAAGAGAAGATATAGTTCATATATTTGATTATGAAGAAGACAATCTAACAAATGATCCACAAGAGCAGATTGTTTTTTTTAAGAGCTGGCTAGTATCACTAGGTGCGGAAGACTATGAAAAATTCAACTGAAGCCAATACACAAATACAGCATGACTTTTGTACGCGCTGGGCAGCCTCACTCTAATTAACTCGGCATCTAGCCGTACCGGACTGGACTCCATAGACACAGGGAGGAAGTCACCATGGATGTCGCACATTGGCCTTCCTGAACCTCAGCCCCTCACTCCAAGTGCTACAGCCGACCCGACCGAAAACCTAAGCCACAGAGACCAACTAAACGCAATTGACCGAGCCATATTGATTTTTAAACTTAATGGCCGAGCGGATACCCCTACTCCAATGGATATGGGGAAGATCGTTGGTGAAGGATATAAAAGAAATGGACTGGAATATGGAACACAAAACAAAGCAGTCGTTTTTCTCGATCAGAACGGCAAACCCATAACGGCTTATACGGAATTTTGAATATGAAAAGACAGCCAAAGCTCTCAATACTTCGCGGGCTATTGTTTACATATGACATTGAAAATATTAGGGATCTTGAAAGAGAAGAAATTATAGCCTCGAAAAATGTAAATGACCGAAAAGAACTCATAGAACTTTTCGACACCCTGACAATGCCAGAGTTTTTTACATACACCAAGGAAGACCAAAAATGGTTTGTCGACACTATTAGTCATTATTTGTCCGTCGACGAAAGCTTTGACTCTGTTTTTTATCTTTTTGATACTTACTTTGACGATGAAATCATTGATCAGCGACAGTTTATGAAAACTCTGCTCGAATGTCTTACTCGCTACCACGCCGAGGCTATACAGAATGAATCAAAAAATTAAGCTACCCAGGCACCATTTTCAAAACCGTTATTTCAGCACCGGAGCAAACCATGAAGCTCAACTCACAATTTAAAAGCCATGCCATGCAATTCCACGTTCTAAACGAAGCCATGACCAGAGAAACACGCAAAATGGATCCATTCAATGGAGAGGACGAATTCGGCAACCCTATCCTCAAGATTGAAATGCAAGGCTGCGGCAGAGGATACAGACCTAACAAAAAAGACCCTAACGACCCAATACTCAACGAAAATATGAACTTCGCGATAGTAAAATTCGATCGCAAAACAAAAAAACTCTACACCGCATTCCCTGTGAGCAAACAACAATGTTAAAGCATCCATTCCTGAACACTGCCTACAAGCCAAAGCTTCAGTATTTTCTGGGTCCTTTCGATACTTATGACCGCGAGGAATACCTAGGGGAGGAGCTTGAGAGGTATGATATTAATCAGCCCAGCGACAGAGAGCCCCTGATCAAGTTTTATATAATAGATAAAAGCACCGATTTAAACTATAGGCATCGCAAATCTCTAATTGATGTCTTGAGCGCTGCACTTCAGGAAGATTCATACGATTTCTCAACGATATTTATTCAAAAACCCGAATCCTACTGCACGTTACCTTCGGGCTGGGACACAATGGAAAACCCGCGAGCTTTTTTTGAGGACATCTATAGGCTGGCTAAAGAGGGGTGGAGCGACGACTTTCAAAAAGCCAGCTTGGAAGATCAGTCTACTTGGTAATTCCAAAACCAAGCGACAACGACCAGACCGCCATCGCCGGCAAGCCAGCGCCTAGGCAAACGAAAAATAATATCGCAAACACCGTATAGCACAAGCTAACGGGACCATCGCTGCCTAACTTTTCGCGAGCTTGTCGAAGTGTGTGGCGATGCGGCGGTTTTCTTTCAGCCAGCCGAAAATGCGTTCGATTCGGCTGCATAGCAGTCGTTTGGGTTTTGAGATTGCTGAAGGTCCTGCGGCCCTTATCGCAGCCTCGTGCCTCGACAGCAGCTACAGGGGACCGTCGATCACCGATCACCGATCTCCTGTAGCCGCTGGCGCAGCCTGCGATCGGCTGCGTAGCAGACGCCAAGATGCTGAAATCGCTGAAGGTCCTGCGGCCCTTATCGCAGCCTCGTACCTCGACAGCGTCTACAAAAGCCAGGCCTTCGGGAGTTGGCCATCGCCGCGATCCGGCAAGCCAACTCCCACACTTCGATCTGTTTTCACAGGAGGTTGGTGGTGGCCTCAAATCAACGCTTGGACAGCTCCATAATCATCCGGCTCAACAAGTAAATCCGCGGGGCCACACTCTCTACCTCGGCATACTCCTCTGACGTATGGATATTGCCACCGACAATTCCGAACCCATCCAGAGTCGGTGTGCCCACGCCTGCCGACAGGCTGGCGTCAGCTGCCCCGCCACTGCCTTCGATGGTCAGCGTGCGTCCCAGTTCGCCGTAGATCCCTTGGGCAATCGCTACCAATTTGTCGGACTCCGGCGTCTGCGGCATCGGCGGCAAACCACGTTGCAGGCTGGTTTTAACCTCGGTCTCGGGAATCAGCTTGTTGGCCGAAACTCGCGCCAGGTCCTTCTCGATTCGATCAAACTCCTCCGGCAATGCCGCTCGCACGTCGGCCTTGGCTGTGGCCTGGTCCGGAATCACGTTGACCCTATCCCCAGCCTTGAACACCGTGAAATTGATGGTGGTCTTCTTCTCTTCATCCCCCAATTTGCCCAGTTGCAAAATCTGGTGGGCCGCTTCCATTGCCGCGTTGTGCCCAAGCTGCGGCGCGACGCCGGCGTGAGCCGCCTTGCCCTTGACCTCGACCACGGCGGTGGCGCTGCCTTTACGCCAGACCACCAGGCCATCGGCCGGGCGCCCCGGCTCCAGGTTCAAGGTCACGTCATGGCCCTTGGCGGTTTTGCGGATCAATTCGGAAGCGGCCTCGGAGCCGGTTTCTTCACTGGCATCCAGCAAGAACGTGATCTGCGCGTAGTCCTTGAAGCCCTGGTTTTTCAGGACTTTCAGGGCGTAGATCCCAGCAACGATGCCGCCCTTGTCGTCCATCACGCCAGGACCATAGGCGCGGCCATCCTTGATATGGAACGGTCGTTCGGCGGCCGAACCTTCCTTGAACACGGTGTCCATGTGGGCCATCAGCAGGATTTTGGCTTTGCCAGTACCTTTGAGGGTAGCAATGACGTGGCTGTTGTTGGCCGCGGCATCGGGCACCAACTCGATGCTGAAGCCAAGCTTTTTCAGTTCGTCGACGGCGATGTCTCGGACCTGGGTCAGTCCAGGCTCGTAGCCGGAGCCCGAATCGATATTCACCAGGCGTTCCAGCAGTTTCAAGGCATCGGCCTTGTACTGTTCGGAATCAGCCTGGATCTGTTTGTGGGGTTCGGCACCGAATGCCGGGAAAGTGCAACCGAAGGAAAGCGCGAGGGTGGCGGCCAAAGCCGTACGGCGGAAGCTGAAGATCATGAACCAGTCCTTGTTTTTGTTGAAAGTCACCGCACACCCTACCTGACAAAAGCCGCTTTGTTGATCTTCAGGCCGACCTCAACCGATGCCCTTGCCGGCAGCGCTGAAATTCGAGGTGCCTGACACCTAGCTGGAAAAACCCCGCGCCAGCATTGTCGCCACGCCCAACAGCAGCACCGCAGTGACTTTCTGCAGCAGTGCCCGCCGTCGCGGGTTTTCCAACACGTGCTTGATTCGCTGGCCGAAATAGCAGTACAGGCAACCGCTGGCGAACTGCAGCAGCAGGAATGTCAGGCCGAGAATCGCGATATCGCGGGCAGCACTGTCCTGGCCCACGGCGGCAAATTGCGGGAACACGGCGCTGAACAAAATAATGGCCTTGGGATTGGAGAGCCCGGTCAGCAGGCCCTTGCCGAACAGGCTGCGCGAAGTTTCCGGGCTGTGGGCCATGGTGCCGATCGACACGCCGCTACTGGTCCACTGCTTGTAGGCCAGATAGAGAATGTAGGCCACGCCCACCAGTTGAATGCCTTGGGTGATCAGCGGGTAGCCCTTGATCAGTTCGGAAAACCCCACGGCAAACACCAGCATCGAAATCAAGTACGACACACTGGCCCCCAATTGCGCCGGCAAGGAGCGGCGCAGGCCGTCCTTGAGGCCCAGGCTGAGCAACAACAACGTCATGGGGCCGGGGCTGAACGCCAGGGTGGTACACAACAACAGAAAATACAGGAACGAAGACAAGGTCAGTGCGCTGGCCATGGGTTTCACCGCGGGAAGGAATACCGCGCAGTCTAGGACTGCAAGGTGGGAAAGAGGCAGGTAAACTCCATGGTTATTCATACGTACTTTACCGGTAATGTTTGCGGTAAACCCAGGACCTCAGCATGCCCATTGCGCAGATTCGCCTCCATGACCGCTCACCCAAGGTTCAGCAAATCGTCGAGGCGTTGGCCCAGGCCATCGAAACAGGCGAGTTGGCCGCGGGCAGCAAACTGCCGTCGGTACGAGCGTTGAGCGTACAACTGGGGGTCGGAAAATTCACCCTGAACGAGGCTCTGGACCGATTGCGCGGTCGCCACTTGCTGACCTCCAGCCAGGGCCGCGGGCACTTTGTCGCCAATCGCCAGGCTCAGCCGTCATCCAGTACCTGGGTAGATTTGCTGCCTCAAGACCTGCTCAGCGTACTTCGCCGCCCCCTGACCCTCGCTCCCGGCGACCTGCGCCCCGGCGGCGGCCATCTGCCGGAAGACTGGCTCGACTCCGACACCCTGCGCCAAGCCATGCGCAGTGTGGTGCGAGCTCCGTCCCTGCGGATTGCGAGCCTCGGCTCCCCGGCCGGCTTACCGACCTTGCGCCAGGCCCTGCAACAAAAACTTCAGGGCGAAGGGCTGGCCGTGCCGGTGGAGCAAATCATTACCACCCCCAACACCCTGCAAGGCCTGGACATGCTGGTGCGCCTGCTGGCCCGTCCCGGGGACACAGTGCTGCTGGACGCGCCGTGTTACTTCAATTTCCACGCCAACCTGGCGTTACACGGGGTCAAGGTAGTGACGATCGCGCGTCGTGCGGACGGCTTCGACTTTGCCGCCCTCGAGCAACTGCTCGCCGAACAGCGGCCCAGTCTTTACCTGACCACCGGCGTGCTGCACAACCCCACCGGGCACTCCTTCAGCCCTGGGCAGGCTTTTCGCCTATTGCAACTGACCCGGCAATACGGCTGCCATATCATCGAGGATGACCTCTACGGCGACCTGCACCCCAACCCACCGCCACGCCTGGCCGCCCTTGCCGGCCTGGAGCAGGTGACTTATCTGTCGGGATTTTCCAAGGTACTCAGCGCCAATGCGCGGGTCAGCTATGTGGTGGCAGCCCCCCAATTGGCGGCCAACCTGACCAATATGAAGTTGATGAGTGGAGGGATTACATCAGAGTTGTTCGAACAGATTGCCTATCGGCTGCTCAGTGAGGGCAATTACGCCCGCCATCGCAAGCGTATGGTTCAGCGGCTCCTGGAAGCCGGCAGCCGGGTTGAACGATGGCTACGCGAATGTGGCTGTGAACTGCCCATGGGCTATGAAGGCGGAATGTTTATCTGGGCACGCCTGCCCCCTGGCGTGAGGGCTGAGCACCTGGCTGAGGCAGGCCTGAAGCGCGGGATGATCCTGGCGCCAGGAGCGTTGTTTGGCTATGACCCGGGGTTGGCGGACTTTATGCGTTTTAATGTGGCCCACAGTGACGATCCACAGGTGCGCACGATGTTTGAGAAACTCGTGCTGACACCTCGCCCGTGAGGGCATGTTGCAGGCTGCCATTGCTGCGCCCGACTCGTTTACGACCTTTTTTTACTGAAAGCGACACCCACCGTTGACGCCCTATCCCAACCCCTATTAAGTACTATTTATCCGCATTAATACGATAAATAGAAAACATGCTCAGCCGCCCCCTGCGACGCAAACGCCAGAAGCTTTCCGATGTGATTGTCGAGTCGGTGAAGCGCTCCATCGTCACTGATGCCTTGAAGCCCGGCGATCGCTTGCCTACCGAGCGTGAGCTGATGGAAAGCTTCCAGTGCTCCAAGGGCTCGGCCCGTGAAGCGCTCAAGGCCCTGGAGGTCGAAGGGTTGGTCAGCACCCGCACCGGTCCCAGCGGCGGCGCCTATCTGAACCAGGCAGGGACCGAACCGGCCAGCCGTGCCTTGCGCAATTACCTGCACTTCCAGCACCTGGATGGTGAACAGGTGTACCAACTGCGCAAAGTCATCGAGGTGGAGCTTGCCGTGTCGGTGCTCGGCCGATTGAGCGATGACGACTACCGCGCGCTGCAAGACAACGTGGACTTTTGCAGCACCCCGGAAGACAGCGAGGCCGGCCAGCGAGAGCAACGCCTGGCGGAACTGGAATTCCATAATCTACTGGCCAGGGCCTGCCCCAATCCGCTGCTGAGTTTCATGGCGCAGTTTCTCAACGATTTACTGCGCGACCTGGTGGTATTGAAGAAGGCCTACAAACCCAAGCGCAAGCAGTTCGACGCGGCCAACCTCGACTATCACAAGCAATTGCTGAGCGCCTTCCACGCCGAGGACGAAGCCGCCGTACGCGCCTTGATGCACGAACACATGTGCGATGCCGAACACCACATGACGGCGCTGGAGGGCCAGGTCAGCCCGCATTTCTTGCTGGAGTTTGATCACCACCCCTGAGGATTCCGACAGCACCACATTTGACCGAGTTTCACCCCAATAAAAGGCCTGCCCACAGGCCGTGCTCCACCGTATCGCCATTGCCACTCCTGCCAATAATTAAACCAGGGAGTCACCCCATGCAGCGTCGTACGTTGTTGAAAGCCAGCCTCACCGCCGCAGCCGCCCTCAGCCTTCCGCTGGGCGTGCGGTCTGCATTCGCCGCCGAACCCTTTACCTTTTACGGCCTCAAGTCCATGTCTGGCGCCTTTGCCAGTTATGGCAAATTTGCCGACATGGGTTCGCGCCTGGCGGTGGAGCAGCACCCGGAACTACTCGGCCGACCGCTGAACTACAAAGTCATCGACACAGAGGGCAACGCCGGCAAGGCGGTGCGCAAGGTCCAGGAAGCGATTGCTCAGGACGGCGCACGCTTCTTCCAGGGCTGCACCTTGTCGTCATCAGCGTTGGCGGTAGCCAAGGAAGTGGCCAAGGTCGGCGGTGTGTTCATGACCCCGGTGGGCGCCGACGAAGTCACCGGCAAGGACTGCAACAGCTCGACCTTTCGCTGGTCGGTGCCTACCTACGGCGCCATCAGCGAAACCATCGTGCCGCTGATCAAATTGCTGCCGGATGCCAAGCGCTGGTACACCATCACCCCGCAATACGTGTTTGGCGAAGCCTTGCTGGAAGGTGCCCAGGCCGTGCTCAAGGAGAACGGCCTGGAACACGTCGGTAACAGCTACCACTCGTTGCAGGAGCAGGAGTTCTCCGGCTACCTGACCAACGCCATCGCCGCCAAACCCGACGTACTGGTGCTGCTCAACTTCGGCAGCCAGTCGTCCAACACCCTGCGCCAGGCGGTGAACTTCGGCCTCAAGGAGCGCATGAAAGTGCTGTTGGTGTGGTCCGCCGGGCTGGATCAGTTCCAGGAGCTGGGCAGCGATGTATTGGAAGGCGTATACCTCGGCGCGCAGTACTGGCACCAGGTCGACACCCCGCTCAACCGCGAACTGGTGAAGCTGACCCAGGCCAAATACGGCATCAACCCCACCTACCCCCTGGCTGCTGACTACATCAGCACCAAGGTCATGCTCGACACCATCATCGCCACCGGCAGTTTCGACGGGCCTACCGTGGCCAAGGCCATGCAGGGTTTGAGCTACGAAGGGCCCACCGGCAAGGAGTCGATCCGCGCCGGCGATCACCAGGTCATCAAGGATTACTACCTGCTGGTGGGCAAGGCGGCCGGCGACATGGCCGACACGGATGACCTGGCCAAGGTGCTCAGCTCCGGCCAGTCGTTCCCGCCAGTGGAAGCCACGGGCTGCGTGCTCGGCTGACCCGCTTAAAACTGACGGTTGTACACGACAGGGTCGCCTTGGCGGCCTCCTGTCCGAGGGTTCGCGCATGCTTAATCTTTACCTGTTCCAGATTCTCAACGGCCTCGGGCTGGGGATGATCTACTTCCTGATCGCGGTCGGGCTGACGATCATTTTCGGCCTGCTGAACTTCGTCAACTTCGCCCACGGTGCGTTTTTCCTGCTGGGCGCCTACATCTGCTACACCGCCGTCAGCCTTACCGGCAGCTTCTGGCTGGCGTTGCTGATCGCGCCCCTGGTAGTGGCCGCCCTGGCCTGGGCTATCGAGCGATTATTGATCCAGCGGATCTACCACTTG
The DNA here is from genome assembly GCF_009707515.1 of Pseudomonas karstica. Taxonomy (GTDB): domain Bacteria; phylum Pseudomonadota; class Gammaproteobacteria; order Pseudomonadales; family Pseudomonadaceae; genus Aquipseudomonas; species Aquipseudomonas karstica. The sequence goes on from NZ_WLYI01000053.1 coordinate 9,027, forward strand.
CCGCACATGTTCCAGATTCTGGTGACCCTGGGGATCGCCCTGATCATCCAGGAAGCCAGCGTGATGATCTGGGGCCCGGTGGGCAAAAGCGTCGCGGTGCCGGAATTGTTGCGTGGGGTATTAGTGGTGGGTGATTTCGTCTACCCCTACTACCGCCTGTTCCTGATTGTATTCTCCGGGCTGGTAGGCCTGGGCCTATGGCTGTTGCTGGAACGCACACGCTTCGGCGCCCTGGTGCGGGCCGGCAGTGAAAGCACCGAAACCGTATCGCTGCTGGGCACCAATATCTTCCGCCTGTTCTCCATGACCTTCGCCCTCGGCGTGGCTCTGGCGGGCGTGGCCGGCGTGCTGTTCGCGCCATTGCGCGGTGCCCAGCCTTTTGTCGGCCCGGAAATCCTCGGGGTTGCCTTCGTGGTGGTGGTGATCGGCGGCATGGGTTCCTTCAGCGGCGCCCTGGTCGGCGGTTTGCTGGTAGGCGTGGTGCAAAGCCTGATGACCACACTCTGGCCCCAGGGCGCGAGCCTGATGATCTACGGCGCCATGGCCGTGGTGATACTGGTGCGTCCTTACGGCCTGTTCGGGAGAGCCTGACATGAGCGAGAAAAACCCCCTGCCGTTCGCCAAAACCCAATCGCGCTACATGTTGCTGCTGGTAATAGCGGTACTGATCGGTTTGCCGTTGATTTTGCCCTCGGCGACCCTGGCCACCGAGATACTGATCTTTGCCATGGCCGCCCTCGCCTGCAACCTCCTGCTGGGCTACACCGGGCTGTTGTCGTTCGGCCAAGGCATCTTCTTTGGCGCCGGAGCCTATTGCGCGGCGCTGCTGATGATTCACCTGCAGCTCGGCCTGTTCAGCGCACTGCTGGGCGCCGCCGTCGCCGGTGGTTTCCTGGCGTTTCTGGTGGGCGCGTTGGCGATCCGCCGCACCGGTATCTACTTTGTGATGCTGACCCTGGCGTTCAGTCAGATGGCCTACTTCGTCGCCTACACCTTGAGCGACTGGACCGGCGGCGACAACGGCCTGCTCAGCGTACCCCGCCCGCAAATCCGTATCGGTGACACCGTGCTGCTGTCGCTGACCGACGCCCGTGCGTTCTACGGTTTTGTCGCGGTGCTGTTCCTGTTGATTTTCATTGGCGCGCGCCGGGTGATCGCTTCACCGTTCGGCAGCACGCTGATGGCGATCCGCGAAAACGAAACCCGTGCCTCGGCCATCGGCTACGACACCCGCCACTTCAAGATCCTGGTGTTCGTGCTGTCCGGCGCAGTCACCGGGATTGCTGGCGCGCTGTACGCCATGCTCCTGCACTTTGTGCCGCTGTCCAATATCGACCTGGCGATGTCAGAGAACATCCTGATCATGACCATCGTCGGCGGTACCGGCTCGTTGTTCGGCTCGTTGCTGGGGGCCGGTTCCATCGTGCTGCTGGGGGATTTTCTCTCCGACCTGTGGCCGCGCTGGCTGATGCTGCTGGGGGTGATCCTGATCATGGTGGTGATTTTTATGCGCGGCGGGTTGTGGGGTGGCTTGTCATCGCTGTTCGAACGTGTACGCGGCAACCCCAAGGCCAGCGTTGCGACCAAGGAGAAGCCGCTATGAGCATCCTGTTGGAAACCCAAAACCTGGAACTGGCCTACGGCGCCTTCCACGCGGTGAACGGCGTCAACCTCAAGGTCGAGGCCGGCACCATCCACACCATCATCGGCCCCAACGGAGCCGGCAAGACCAGCCTGTTTCATTGCCTGACCGGCGAACGCCAAGCCACTGCCGGAGCGATCCATTTCGACGGCAAGAACCTGATGCGCAAACCCGCCCACGGCCGCGTCGGCCTGGGCATGGCCCGTTCATTCCAGCTCACCAGCCTGTTCCAGAATCTCAGCGTACGGGAAAACCTGCGCCTGGCTGCACAGGGCCGTGACGGTGCCAAGGCCCTGAACTTCTGGCGCAGGGTGGACAGCAAGCGCGAACACCTGGAGATGGCCGACCAGGTGCTGGAACGCCTGCAACTCAGCGCTCGCGCCCACACCCTGGCCGGCGAGTTGTCCCATGGCCAGCAGCGGGTGCTGGAGGTAGGCATGTCGATCTGCTCCAAACCCAAACTGTTGATGCTCGACGAACCCACCTCCGGCATGGGCATCGACGATATTCCGATCATGACCCAACTGATCAGCGACCTGGGCCGCGACCACACGGTGCTGTTGATCGAGCACAACATGAGCATCGTCATGTCCATCAGCCAACGCATCACCGTGATGAGCCACGGCCAGATCCTGGTGGAAGGCACACCGGAATTCGTCCGCGCCGATGAGCGCGTGCGCACCGCCTATTTGGGAGAAGCCGCCTGATGCTGACCGTCGACAATATCCATTCCTACTACGACAAGAGCCACGTCCTCGAAGGCGTATCTCTGACCGTCAACCCTGGCGAACTGGTAACCCTGCTGGGGCGCAACGGCGCCGGCAAAACCACCACCCTGCGCAGCATCCTCGGGATTATCTGCCCGCGCCAAGGGCAAATTCATTTTAATGGCCAACCATTGGTGGGCCGGAAAATCTTTGAAATCGCCCGCCAAGGCCTGGCACTGGTGCCGGAGAATCGCGGGATTTTCCGCCTGCTGAGCGTCGAAGAAAACCTGCGCATCGCCGTGCGCAAGACCAGCCGCTGGCAGATGGAAGACGTCTACGCGATGTTCCCGCGCCTCAAGGAACGCCGCAAAAACGCTGGCCATGCGTTGTCTGGCGGCGAACAACAGATGCTCGCCATCGCCCGCGCCCTGCTCAACGATCCCAAGCTGCTGATCCTCGATGAGCCCACCGAAGGCCTCGCCCCGGTGATCGTCGATGAACTGGTGAAGATCCTGCGCAAGGTCAAGGACGACGGCCTGCCGGTACTGCTGGTGGAACAGAACCTGATGGTTTGCGACAAGCTCGCCGACCGCCACTACGTGCTCGAACAGGGCCTCGTGGTCTACGAAGGCAGTGCCGACGCCTTCCGCGCCGACCCGACGATCAAGAACCGTTACCTGGCCCTGAGTGCCTGACCGGAGACGCCTCATGAATACTTCCGTGGACTTGTCGCAAGTGCTCAATAGCAACGCCCCGCTGATCAACCGCGACCGCCTCTGGCAATCACTGATGGACCTGGCTCGCCTGGGCGCCACCCCCAAGGGCGGCGTATGTCGCCTAGCCCTCACGGATCTGGACCGCGAGGCCCGCGACCTGTTTGTACAGTGGTGCGAGGCGGCAGGGGCAAGCGTCAGCGTCGACGCTATCGGCAATATCTTCGCCCGTCGCGCAGGGCGCAACCCTGACCTGCCTCCGGTGATGACCGGCAGCCATATCGACACCCAGCCCACAGGCGGAAAATTCGATGGCTGTTATGGGGTGATGGCCGGCCTGGAAGTGATCCGCACCCTCAACGACTTGAATATCCAGACCCAGGCGCCGATTGAAGTGGTGGTGTGGACCAACGAAGAAGGGTCGCGATTCCCTCCGTGCATGATGGGCTCCGGGGTGTTCGCCGGTAAGTTCGATTTGCAGGATACCCTCGACAAACAGGACGACCAGGGCCTGTCGGTAGGCAGCGAATTGCAACGCATCGGCTACGCCGGTCCGCGCGCGGTACTGGGCCACCCGGTGGGCGCTTATTTCGAGGCGCATATCGAGCAGGGCCCGGTGCTGGAGGACCAGGCCACCACGATTGGCGTGGTCATGGGCTGCCTGGGCCAGAAATGGTTCGACCTGACTCTTACAGGCGTCGAGGCCCACGCCGGCCCGACACCGATGCACCTGCGCAAGGACGCTTTGGTGGGTGCCGCCCAGGTGGTCAGCGCGGTGAATCGTATCGCCCATGAACAACAACCCCATGCCTGCGGCACCGTCGGCTGCCTGAGCCTGCATCCTGGCTCGCGCAACGTGATTCCTGGCCAGGTGCACATGACCATCGACCTGCGCCACCTGCATGCCGACAAGCTACAAGCCATGGTCGATGAAGTGCGTGAAGTGATCGAAGCCACCGCCACGCAGCATGGCTTGGCCTTTGAGCTGACACCCACCGCCGACTTTGCGCCGCTGGACTTCCACCTTGCGTGCATCAACGCCGTGCGCGACGGTGCCAGCGCCTTGGGCTTGAGCCACATGGACATCGTCAGCGGCGCTGGACACGACGCGATCTTCGTCGCCGAACGGGGGCCGACAGGGATGATCTTTGTACCGTGCGAAGGTGGCATCAGCCACAACGAGATCGAAAACGCCGCACCGGATGACCTCGCGGCAGGTTGTGCAGTGCTGCTGAGGGCCATGATCAATGCGGCACAGGGAGAAAAAGCGGCATGAGCGAGATAGCCAACCTGACGGCAGTGGAACTGCTGGCTCACTACCGCGATAAAACCTTATCCCCGGTGGAAGTCACCGCAGATACGCTGTTGCGCATCGAACGCTACAACCCGGTGGTCAACGCCTACTGCCATGTCGATCCCGAAGGCGCATTACAGGCCGCCGGGGCCTCGGAACAACGCTGGCTCAAGGGCGAGCCTTGCGGCGCACTGGATGGCGTACCGTCATCCATCAAGGACCTGACCTTGACCGTGGGAATGCCGACCCGCAAGGGTTCGCGCACTACATCAGACGAGGGCCGGTGGGATGTGGATGCGCCGTTCCCGGCTTTTATGCGTCAGGCCGGGGCGGTACTGCTGGGCAAAACCACCACGCCGGAATTCGGCTGGAAAGGCGTCACCGATAACCCGTTATATGGCATCACCCGCAACCCGTGGAACACGCGCATGACAGCGGGTGGTTCGTCCGGTGGTGCCGGTGCGGCGGCGGCGTTGAACCTGGGGGTGTTGCACCAGGGCAGTGACGCCGGTGGTTCGATCCGTATTCCCTGTGCATTTACCGGGACCTTTGGCATCAAGCCGACCTTTGGCTACGTGCCGCAGTGGCCGGCCAGCTCCATGACTATCCTGTCGCACCTGGGGCCGATAACCCGCACCGTGGAAGACGCGGTGCTGATGCTGCAAGCCGTTGCCCGGCCGGATGCCCGGGATGGTCTGATCGGTGCGCCGAGGACCACGCCGTGGTTGTCGATGGGCGATAATTTGAAAGGGCTGCGCATCGCCTATAGCCCCAACTTTGGCTATGTGGACGTGGACCCACAGGTGGCCCGGGTCGTCGCCCAGGCGGTGGAAGGTTTGGTGCAACTGGGGGCTCATGTGGAACAGATCGACCCAGGATTCAGTGACCCGCTGGAGGTCTTCAATACCCTATGGTGTGCCGGTGCGGCGCGGTTGGCGGGACAGTTGACGGAGCCGCAGCGCGCATTGCTCGATCCAGGTCTTCTGCGCATTGCCGAACAGGGTGAACAGTTGAGCCTGAATGACTACAACGCGGCCCTGGAAGCACGGGCGATGCTGGTATCACGTATGGCTGCGTTCCATGAGCACTACGACGTGCTGGTGTCGCCGATGATGCCAATTACCGCATTCGAAGCCGGGCACAACGTACCGCCGGGGTCCGGGCTGGGTGAATGGATGGAATGGACACCGTTCAGCTACCCCTTCAACCTGACCCAGCAACCGGCGGCGTCAGTGCCTTGCGGGCTGGCGGCGAATGGTTTGCCGGTGGGGTTGCATGTGGTGGGCGCGCGGTTTGCTGATCATCAGGTATTACGAGTTTGCCAGGCGTATGCCAAGGCCTTCCCAACCTCGCACCTGCAAGCTCCCAAGATCCTGTAGGCGCGAGGGCGTCTAGTTCTTGCTCGCGAAGAACCTGAGGGTGACGCGTTTACCCAGGACCCCCCGTGTTATCGTTCAGGTTTTTCGCGAGCACGCTCGCTCCTATAGCGGGGCCTCTATGGACATCGAACTGGCACGCACCTTCCTCGAGATCACTCGCTACGGCAGCCTTGCCGCTGCGGCCGAGAAACTGCACGTCACCCAGACCGCTATTACCGCCAGGGTGAAAAACCTGGAGAGCCAATTGGGCAGTACGCTTTTTGTGCGCAACCGCGCCGGCGCACGCCTGACCGCCGACGGTGAAGCCTTTGTGGTATACGCCAACCAGTTGCTGCAAACCTGGGAAGCCGCACGTCGCGACCTGCCCCTGCCCGACGGTTACCGCAATGTGCTGCATATCGGCGGCGAGGTCAGCCTGTGCAACCCGTTGATGCTCGGCTGGGCCCAGGCCCTGCGCCAGCACATCCCCGGCTACGCCCTGCGCACCGAAATCCGCGAAGGTGAATACTTGCTTCGCCAACTGGAACTGGGCGTGCTCGACGCCGCACTGGTATTCCAGCCGCAGTACTGGCCGGGGCTGCAAGTGGAGCAAGTGCTGGAAGAAAAATTGATCCTAGTGCAGTTGGTGAGCCAACCCGAACCCTATGTCTATATCGACTGGGGCCAGGGTTTTCGCCAGCAACACGACGCCGCCCTGCCGGACAAGGCCCGGGCGGCCCTGAGTTTCAACCTGGGGCCGGTGGCGCTGCAGTACATCCTGGAAAACGGCGGGGCCGGCTACTTCCGCACACGGGTGGTGCAGAGCTACCTGGACAGCGGCGTGATGGAGCGGGTGCCCAAGGCGCCGGAGTTCAGTTTCCCCACCTACCTGGTGTATTCACGGGCGCGCGACTCGACGGTGTTGCAGCAAGCGCTGGAGTTGCTGCGGGCCGTGGTGAAAGCGCAGAGCGACTGGTCGCAACGCTGGGACCCGGTGATTTGAACCGGCTCCCATGTTAGCCTCATCCTGTTTTCTTCTGGTCACGCCTCCCGATGAACAAGAAAAAGTCCGTCACCATCAGCGACATCGCCAAACGGGTCAACATGACCACCATCACGGTCTCCCGGGCGCTGAGCAAACCTGATCTGGTCAAGCCCGCCACCCTGGCGCGGATCCTTGAGGTGGCGCGAGAGTTGGACTATGTGCCCAACGCCTTCGCGCGCGGGCTCAAGCGTAGCGAAAGCCTGATCATCGGGGTGATTACCGCGTCGGTGGACAACCCGTTCTACAGCGAGATGATCAAGGCCATTTCCCGGGAAGCGAAGAAGCACGGCTACACCATCATGCTGGTGGACACCGACGAACTGGAAGAGCTGGAAAGCAAGGCCGTCGATACCCTGCTGGGGTACCGGGTGGCGGGGATTATCCTGTCACCGGTCTCCGATGAACCCAGCTACCAGCCCGACTACCTGGAACGCCTGGGCAACGGCAAGACCCCGGTGGTGTTGCTCGACCGCACGATCCACGACAGCCCATTCAGCCGCGTGGTGCTGGACAACTACCACAGCGGCATCGAGGCCGCACGCTACCTGCTGCGCCAGACGCCTGATCTCAAGCGCCTGTTGGTGCTGACCGGACCTGAACACTCACGCATTACCGTGGAGCGCCTCAAAGGCCTGCAAGAAGTACTGGCCGGGCACCCTCACGTGCAAGTCCAAGTGCGTGCTGGCGACTACACGCTCCTGCCCTCCTACCTGCACACCCTCGACTACCTGGCCGAACACTCGGCGCCGGACGCGATCATGGGCTTCAACCAGTTGATCACCCTCGGCGCCCTACGTGCTTTGCGCATGCACAACATCCCCCACGAAAGCCTGACCATCTGCGGTATCGACCGCCTGCCCTTCGCCGATATCTTCGGTGTGCCGATTGCCTGCGTGGCCCACGACGCGTCCCTGGCTGGCAGCAGCGCGGTACAGCTGCTGCTGGACCGCCTTGACGACCCGCACAAGCCTCGGGACAAGGTGGTGATTTCCGGCAAACTGGAGAACGGTTAGCGGCTAGTGTAGCCACCGTCGATGGGCAGGCTGACCCCGCTGATCATGCTGGCGGCATCGCTCAACAGGAACAATACCGGCAAGGCCACTTCCACCGTTTGCGCAAAGCGCCCCAGGGGTATCGCTGCCAATGCCGGGTCGCGCTTGGCGGGATCGGACCAGGCCATTTGCGCCATGGGCGTCAGGGTTACGGTGGGGTTGACGCTATTGACCCGAATCCCGAAACGCCCCCATTCAGCGCATTGCACCCGAGTGATTGCATCCAGCGCCGCCTTGGAGGCGCAATAGCCGAGGTGATCGTCCAGCGCCACCAATGACGCCTGGCTGGACACGTTGACGATACTGCCGGCAATCTTCGCCGCAATCATCGCTGCTGCCACCCGGCTGGCGACTTGCGCCGCCGCCCGGGCATTGACGTTCATCACCTGGTCGAACGCAGCGCTGCTGATGGCTGCCGCCGGCTCCAGGCGCGAAATACCGGCGCAGTTAACCAGCCCGTGCATCGGCGGCAGGTCTTGCAGGACGAGGTCCAGGGCGGCGCTGTCGGCGATGTCCAGGCACAGGGTTTCGCAACCCAGTTGGGACAACGCCCGGGCGTCACGGCCAAGGGCGAACACCTGGGCGCCACTGGCGATCAGTTGCTCGGCGATTTCCCGGCCGATGCCGCTGCTGGCGCCGGTAACGAGGATGCGTTGATGGGTGAAGTTGAAGGTGGTGGTCATCACAGGAACCTTGGGTGTGGAGCCCCTGTAGGAGCGAGCTTGCTCGCGAAAAACGCAAGGGCACCGCGTACCTTCAGGAAGCACTTGTTATCGTTAACGTTTTTCGCGAGCAAGCTCGCTCCTACAGGCTGTGCATCAGTGACTTCAGCGCGGGGTACAGTTCAAGATAATTAGCGAATGAACGGTCGTAGGCCTGGGTATTCTCAACCTCCGGCTCCGCCCGCAGCTCCAGCTGCACCCAGCCCTTTTCCATCTGCCTCGCATCCACCAGTCCCACCGAATGCGCCGCCAGCAACGCCGCTCCCAGGGCTGCTTCCACCTCCTGGACGATGGTGTACACCGGGTAATGGGTGACATCGGCAATGATCTGCATCCACAAATCCGAATGGCTCGCCCCACCCACCACGATCAGCCGCGGATCGAGGGAGTGCGCGCCCCGCGTGCCCGCTTCGATATTGTGACGCAGGGCAAAACTCACTCCTTCCAACACCGCACGGTACAGGTGAATACGGCTGTGATAGAGATTCAGGCCGACAAAACTGCCACTGGCGTGGTCATCCCACACCGGGCTGCGCTCTCCCATCAGGTACGGCAGGAACAACAGCCCTTCACTGCCCGCCGGGATCTTCAACGCGCTCTGCTCCAGCAGCCACAAACTGTCTTGCCCGGTCTGTTGCGCCTGCAGTTCCTCGGCCTGGCAAAACTGCTCGCGAAACCAACTGACCGACGCGCCGGCGGTAATCGCCCCGCCGAAGATGTACAGGTCCTGATGACCGTTATAGACATGGGGCATACTCACCAAGCCATGGCGAGCATCCACCTGCTGGTTGAGATAGCCCCAGCACATGCTGGTGCCGATCATCGCTACATGATTGCCCGGTCGGGTCACCCCTGCCGCCAGTGTCGCCATGGCCGCATCGACCCCCCCGGCCAAGACCGGCATCCCCGCCTGCAAACCCAGGCGCCCGGCCCACTCTGGCAGTAAACCGCCCACTACTTCGTCGGAATACAACAACCGCTCGGGCATCATCGCCTGGGGAATATCCAGCGCCGCCAGCATCTCGATAGACCAGCCGCGTCGAGCCACATCGTAGACACCACCGATATTGCCGGCGCTGCTGTGATCCACCGCCAACTCGCCAGTCAGGCAATGATTGATGTAGCTGTTGGGCGGCAGCAGGTAGCGGGTGTTGGCCCACACCTGCGGCTGATGCTGCTTGAGCCAGAGCATTTTGGTGAAACCGTAATAGCTGTCGACCGAATTGCCGGTGACCTGAAACAGACGCTCCAGGTCGACATGCTCACGTACCCATTCCACCTGTTCACCCGCTCGCCGGTCCATCCAGATCAGGCACGGGTGCAGCGGCTTGATGGCGGCATCCACGGCAATGCCCGAGCCACCGTAAAGACTGCTGATGCACAGTGCCTTGACCTGTTCCCTGGCAACATCCGCCTTGGCCATGCACTGGGCGACGCAAGCTTCGACCGCCTCCAGCCAGACCTGCGGCCACTGCTCGGCCCAGCGCACTTTCGGGGTATCCACGCGATAACCCTGGCTGTGCTGGGCGATGATCTGTCCTTGAGCATCGACCAGCAGCGCCTTGGTGCTTTGCGTACCGATGTCCACGCCAATGACGTACTCCATAGTCATTGAACCGGTTTCAACAGCACTTTGATCGACTCCACCGAATTAGCCAGCTCGAACGCTTCAGCCCAGTTATCCAGCGGGAAGTCATGGGTGACGATGCCCTTGGACGTCACCAGGCCGCGTTCGAACAGATCGATAGCCACGGGGTAGCAATAAGGTCCCAGGTGCGCGCCACGAACGTCCAGCTCCTTGCGGTCGCCGATGATCGACCAGTCGGCGCTGGTTTCGGCGCCAAACACACTGAACTCGACAAACCGCCCCAGCTTGCGGATCAGCTCCAGGCCCTGGGTCACACCCACCGGTACGCCCGTGGTCTCGATGTACACGTCGCAACCGTAGTTGTCGGTAAGGCCGTTGATGATCTCGCGAGCGTTGTCCCGGGACGGGTTGATCACCACATCGGCGCCGAACTTCTTCGCCAGTTCCAGGCGCTCGTCCACCATGTCGATCACCACCAGTTTCTTCGGGGTTTTCAACTTGGCTACCTGGACCATGCACAGGCCCAGGGTGCCGGCACCGGCAATCACCAACACATCATCGAGCTGGATCTCGCCACGGTTGACGGTGTGGATTGCACAGGACATCGGCTCGATCAACGCCGAATCCTCCAGGGACACCGACTCTGGAATCTTGTGCACGATGGCGGTCTTGGGAATACGCATGTACTGAGCCATGCCGCCTTCGGCGACTTCCTTCTGGAAGCCGAAGATATTGTGCACTTCGCACATCCAGTACTTGCCTGACTTGCAGAAGCGGCACTTGTCACACGGCACAATCTGCTCGGCAATGACCTTATCGCCAACCTTGACCTCAAAGTACTCCTCGGCGCCCTCGCCCGCTTCCACCACATAACCGAAGAACTCATGCCCCGGTACCACAGGCGCCTTGACCCACGGATTATCGCCCCCCCAGAACATCGCCGCCCCCGAGTGGCATTTGCAGTCACTGGCACAAATCCCGCAGGCGGCAATGCGGATCACCAGTTCATTGGGTCGCGCCTGGGGTTTGGTAATGCGTTCCAGGCGGTAGTCTTTCGGGCCGTGGCAGACGACGGCTTGCATTTCGCTGTGCTTTTCCATGGTGTTCTGACCTTTTTTGAGCATGAGGAAACCCATCGCGGCCAACGGGCCGCGTCGAGAAAACGTTGTTCAATTACTTGTGGCGCTGACGGCTGATAAAGATCGCCAGCAAAATGATCCCGCCCTTGATCACGCTCTGGACGTAGGGCGAGACCCCAAGCATGTTCAAACCGTTGTTCAACACCCCCAGCAGCATTGCCCCAAGCAAGGTGCCGACAATCACTCCACGCCCACCGGCAATCGAGGCGCCACCCAAGACCACGGCGGCAATCGCATCCAGTTCGAAACCGATACCGGCATTCGGCTGACCGCTCATCAGCCGCGAAGTCAGCACCAGGCCGGCAATCGCGGCGGTCAAGCCACTGATGCCGTACACCAGCAACTTGAACCGCGCCGCCCGCACGCCAGACAAACGCACCGCCTCCTCGTTACCACCGATGGCATAGATGTAGCGGCCGATGCGGGTGTGTTGCAGCAGCACATAGGCCACGAGGTAGGTCACCAGCATGATCAGGATCGGCACTTGGAGGCCGAACAGGCTTTCGCGACCAAAGAAGCCGAACCACTCAGGCAATCCGGAAATCGGATAACCGTCGGTGTACATCAGGCCAAAGCCGCGTGCGATGCCCATGGTCGCCAAGGTGACGATGATCGGCGGCATGTGCAGGTAAGCGACGAAGAAGCCATTGCCGATCCCGAAGGCCACGCCGATCAGCATCCCGGCCCCTATTGCCAGGCCAGGCGGCAGGCCTGCGACCATCAAGCCGGCCGTCAAGGTGCCGGACAAGGCCATCACCGGCCCCACCGACAAATCGATGCCACCGGTAAGAATCACGCAGGTCATGCCCACCGCGATAATCGCGTTGATCGACACCTGCCGGGCGATGTTCGACAAGTTGCTGGCAGTGAGGAAATTGTCGCTGGCGAAGATCATCACCAACGTGACCACCAACAGCCCGACAAAGGGATAGAACGCGGGCGAGCGAATCAGTCGCGCCAGGTTCAAGCGCAGCCGACTCGTGTCGACGGTATCAATGGACGTATTCACTGGAGCCCCCTGTGGCATGACGCATGACCTCTTGTGGGTTGACGGCAGACGCTTCCAGAACCTTGACGATGGCGCCCTTGTGGAACACCGCGACGCGGTCGCACATGCCGATGATTTCCGGCAGTTCCGAGGAAATCATGATGATCGCGTAGCCTTGTTCGGTGAGGCTGCGCATCAATGCGTAGATCTGCGCCTTGGCGCCGACGTCGATGCCACGAGTGGGCTCGTCGAACACCAGCACGTCGCAGTGATGATTGATCCAGCGAGCGATCACCACTTTTTGCTGGTTACCGCCGCTGAGATTGAAAACCCGGCTCTCGCCGCTGGGGGCCTTGATCGACAACTTTCGCATCAAGTCCTCGACACTGGCGCACTCCTTGCCCTTGTCGATCAGGCCACTGGTGCCCTGATACTTGCGCAGGTTATTGAGGGAGATGTTTTCGCGAATGCTGAAATCGGTGATCAACCCCTCACTCTTGCGGCTTTCCGGCAACAGGCCAATACCGTGGGCCAAGGCTTGGGCCGGGTCGTCCAGCGTGACCTGTTCGCCCCGCAGCCATACTTCTTTGCTCACAGCCGGCAGTGCGCCCATCATGCCCAGGGCCAGTTCGGTACGGCCCGAGCCCACCAACCCGGCAAAGCCGAGGATCTCGCCCTTGTGCAACTGGAACTGGTTATGGGGACCGTTACGCACCAACTGGATGTCCTTGACCTCCAGCAACAGAGGCCCGCGGGCGTGGGTGGGCTTGGGCGGAAAACTGCACTCCAGGCGCCGGCCCACCATCATTTCCACCAGGCGGTCGATATCGCTGTCAGCCACATCGGTAACCCCCACGTTGCCGCCGTCACGCAAGACACTGATGCGATCACACACCTGGAAAATTTCCTCCAGGTGGTGAGAGATAAAAATCACCGCCACCCCCTGTCGCTTGAGCTCACGCATGATCTCGAACAGCAACTCGGCTTCGTTGGGTGTGAGGGTGGCGGTGGGCTCATCGAGCACCAGTAACCGCGCATTCAGGGCCAGGGCCTTGGCGATCTCGACAAATTGCTGCTCGGCCACGCTCAGGTGCCTGACCGCGCATTGCAGATCAATCGTCACACCCAAGCGTTTGAACAACACCTCTGAGGCGTCCTGCATTTCGCGTTTGCGCAACAGGCCAAAACGGTTGTTCAGTTCATGGCCGAGGAAGATATTTTCCACCGCCGTGAGGTCAGGGATCAGGCTGAACTCCTGGAACACGATGCCGATCCCGGCCGCAATCGCATCACGATACGTCGCGAACTGCTGCGCCTGGCCGTCGATCAGGATTCGACCTTCATCCTGATGCTCGACACCGCCGAGGATTTTCATCAGGGTCGATTTTCCTGCGCCATTTTCCCCGAGCAAGGCATGAATCTCGCCCCGCTCCACTTGCAGGTTGATGGATTTGAGGGCCTGCACACCCGGATAGCGCTTACAGATATTTTCCAACTGCAGAAGACTGCTCATACCGCCGACCTCTCATCCAGAAGGTGTCCCGTGCCCCACGACTTGCGTGGGGCCTGGACGGTTTACCAGCTGAAATCCTTGGCTTTGGCCTGGTCGATCAGGGCGATATCTACCGGAATACTGGCGGGCACTTGTGCGCCCCACTTCTTGGCCAGGGCAATACCCAGCGCCAAACGGATCTGATCCCTGGGGAACTGCGCCGAGGTGGCGATGAACTTGCTGCCCGGTTTCTGGATCGCCTTGATCGCTTCCGGCGCACCGTCGACGCTCACCAGCTTGACGTCCATGCCACTGGCCTCAATAGCCGAGAGCGCACCGAGGGAGCCGTTGTCATTGACGCTGAAAATACCCTTGAGAGTGGGTTGGGCCTGGAGCATGTTTTCGGTGACGGTCAGCGCCTGGTCACGCTCCTGCTTACCGTTCTGGATGCTTACGATCTTGATGTCGGGGTGCTTGGCCACAGCCTCCTTGCAACCGCGCACGCGCTCCAGGATCGGCACCACCGCGATGCCGTCGAGAATGGCGATATTGCCTTTCTCACCGATGTTCTTGGCCAGGTATTCACAGGCCTGGAAGCCGGCATCGAAGTTCTTCGAGCCAACGAAGGAATCCAGCGGGCCTTCAGCCTGGGCGTCCACCGCGACCACCACCACACCAGCGGCATGGGCGGACTTGACGGCGGACTGCACACCGACTGAGTCGGTGGGGTTGATCAGGAGGATGTCGATGCCTTTTTGCAGCATGTCCTCGACGTCGCTGACTTGCTTGGAGACGTCATGGCGAGCGTCAGTGATGATGATCTGCGCACCAATCGTCGCCCCGGCTTCCTGCAGGGCGTCTTTCATGGTGACGAAGTAAGGGTTGTTGATTTCCTGGAAGGACGCGCCGATGCGGATGGGCGCGGGTTTGGAGTCGGCCTGCGCCAGGGTGGCGGTGCCTAGGGTGATGCTCAGGGCCAGCAAACACAGGGTTTTCGGAAGCGTTTTCATGGCGAGGATCTCTGTTTTGTTTTTATTTTTAGAGCGAATGTTATCG
>NZ_WLYI01000054.1 GCF_009707515.1 Pseudomonas karstica
CTCGGCAAACCACTGCGCCGCCTGGTCCAGCAACAACCCCAATGGCTGCTCACCACTGGCCAGCAACAGCGCCTTGGTCCGCGCATTGGCCCCCGGAGCACACCGCAACACCTGCCCCAACACCTCATCCAACCGCTCAGCCAGCGCCTGGGAATCGCGCTCGACAAAGTGCACCAACCCCAGCCGTTCAGCCTCAACCCCATCAAACCGCGCCGCCGTCAAAGCCAACCGCCGGGCCTGGGTCAAACCAATCCGCTTCACCACAAACGGCGCAATCTGCGCCGGCAGCAGCCCCAGGCTGGCCTCCGGCAAACCGAACTGCGCCTGATGATCGGCGATGGCGATATCACTGGCACACGCCAAGCCAAAACCACCCCCGAGCACCGCACCTTGGAGTACCACAATCACCACCTGGGGCAGCGCCTCGATGGTTTGCAGCAGTGTGCCGAACGCCCGGTTCAAGTCGCGCAAGGCACTGGCGCCCTGGGCCGATGCGTTGCTCATGTCCTTCACGTCGCCCCCGGCAGAGAAGTGCCCACCGGCGCCACTGATCACCAATGCCCGGACCTGGTTATCACCGGCGACATCGGCCAGCACCGCCTGCAGTTCGCTGACCATTTGCAAGCTCATGGCATTGCGGCTTTGCGGGCGGTTGAGGGTGATGTGCAGCACACCGTTATGCGGCTCCAGCAGCAGGGTGTTCATGGTTTTTTCCCTGGCAACGTACCCATCAGTTTGCAGATGATCCCCAACATGATTTCGTCGGCACCACCGCCGATGGAGACCAACCGCACATCGCGGTAAGCCCGGGCCACCGGGTTGTCCCACATGAAGCCCATGCCGCCCCAATATTGCAGGCAACTGTCACTGACTTCGCGGCCCAGGCGCCCGGCCTTGAGCTTGGCCATGGAGGCGAGGCGAGTCACGTCCAGGCCCTTGATGTACAGCTCGGTTGCCTGGTACACCAGCGCCCGCAGGCATTCGATTTCGGTGGACAGTTCCGCCAGGCGAAAGTGGATGACCTGGTTGTCGATCAAGGCTTTGCCGAAGGTCTTGCGCTCCTGGCAGTACTCGATGGTGCTGTCGATGCAATATTCCAGGCCCTTGATCATATTGGCGGCGCCGAACAGCCGTTCTTCCTGGAACTGCAGCATCTGCATCATGAACCCCGCGCCTTCATGGCCGATGCGGTTGCGTTGGGGAACGCGCACATCGTCGAAAAACACCTGGGCAGTTTCCGAGCTGTGCATGCCCAGCTTTTCCAGCGGCGGGCTGACACTGATCCCGGGGGTATTCATCGCCACCATGATCAACGACTTGTTGATGTGCGGCTTATCGTCCGAGGTGTTGGCCAGCAAGCAGATAAAGTCGGCGCTGGGGGCGTTGGTAATCCACATCTTGCTGCCGTTGATCACGTAGTCGTCGCCGTCTTTGCGGGCATGGGTTTTCAAGCCGGCGACGTCGGAACCGGCGCCGGTTTCCGATACGCCGATGCAGCCCACTTGTTCGCCACTGATGGCCGGCCGCAGGAATTCATCCCGCAGTTCATCGCTACCGAACCGGGCCAGGGCCGGGGTACACATATCGGTCTGCACGCCGATGGACATCGGGATGCCGCCGCAGCGAATGGTGCCGAACTCCTCGGCGGCGACAATCGAGTAGCTGTAGTCCAGGCCCATGCCGCCGAATTTTTCCGGCTTGGAGATGCCCAGCAAACCGAGGTCGCCGGCCTTGCGGAAGATCTCATGGATGGGGAAGCGTCCAGCCTTTTCCCAATCGTCCACATGGGGATTGATTTCGCGTTCGACAAAGCCGCGCACGGTGCGGCGCAGTGCTTCGTGTTCCTGGGTGAAGATCATTGTTATTGTTCTCCTGATTAAAACCGCGCCACACCAAAGCTGTTGGGCTGCAGTTGCCGCACCTGGGCCTCATGGCAGATATCCAGCAAGTAGCCGAGCAAGGTACGGGTGTCGCGCGGGTCAATCAGCCCGTCATCCCACAAATTGGCACTGCCATAGAGGGCGGTGGACTGGCTGTCGAGTTTCTGCGCGGTGACCTGTTCCAGCATATCCAGCATCTTGGGGTCAGGCACCAGGCCCTCCTTGAGTTGCTTGGCCTCGGTGACGATCCGCAGCACCTTGCCGGCCTGGGCGCCGCCCATCACGGCGGTGCGGCTGTTGGGCCAGGCGAAGATAAAGCGTGGGTCCAGGCCACGGCCGCACATCGCGTAGTTGCCAGCGCCGTAGGAGCCACCAACGACGATGGTCAGTTTTGGCACCCGGGCATTGGCCACCGCCTGGATCATCTTCGCCCCGTGCTTGATCACCCCTTGTTGTTCCGATTCGGTGCCGACCATAAAACCGGTGGTGTTGTGGAAAAACAGCAGCGGCGTGTGGCTCTGGTCGCACAGCTGGATGAACTGCGCTGCCTTGCTTGCGCCCTGGGGCGTGATTGGCCCGTTGTTGCCGATAAAACCACAGGCGCGGCCCTGGAGCTGCAGGTGACCGCAGACGGTATGGGGATCGAACTCGCCCTTGAATTCGAGGAAGTTCGAAGCGTCCGCCAGGCGCGCAATGATTTCCCGCACGTCGTAGGGTTTTTTCGGGTCATCGGGGATCAGCCCCAACAGTTCTTCAATCGGGTAGAGCGGCTCGGCGTAGGCGCGGGCAGGCTTGATCGGCAAATGGTCATCCCAGGACAGCAGGCTGACAATCTCACGAACGATGCGCACCCCATCGGCGTCATTCTCGGCCAGGTATTCGGCGGTGCCGGCGATCTGCGCGTGCATCTGGGCGCCACCCAGCTCTTCGTCGGTGGCCACTTCGCCAGTGGCGGCCTTGAGCAACGGCGGCCCGGCGAGAAACAGCTTGGCCTTGCCGCGCACCACCACCACATAATCCGAGAGCCCCGGTTGATAAGCGCCGCCGGCTGTGGCGGAGCCATGCACCACGGTGATCTGTGGCAGCCCCATGGCGGACATGCGCGCCTGGTTGGCAAAGCTGCGGGCGCCCTCGACGAAAATCTCCGCTGCATAATTGAGGTTGGCGCCGCCGCTTTGTGCCAGGGTTACCACCGGCAATTTGTTCTCCATGGCGATCTGTTGCAGGCGCAGGGATTTCTTCAGGCCGCTGGGGGAAATGGTCCCACCCTTGATCGCGCTGTTGTTGGCGACTACCAGCATCCGTACGCCCGAGACAAAACCGATCCCGGCAATCAGTCCGCCACCGGCCTGGCTGCCGTCCTTGTCGTCGTGCAGTTTATAGCCGGCCAGTGCCGCCAATTCGAGGAACGGTGCGCCGGGGTCGAGTAGCAGGCTCAGGCGTTCGCGAGGCAGTAGTTGCCCGCGTTTGTCGAACTTGGCCTTGGCATCAAACGCCTTTCTCAACAGGTTTTGTTCTAACTGACGAAGCTGGTTGATACCCGTGAGCATTGTTTCGCGATTTTGGGCGAACTGCGGGCTGTGGACGTCGAGTTGCGAGTCGATCACCGGCATGGTTTATTTCTCCCCCTTGAGCACATCCGGCAGGTATGCGCGGTGGAAACCATTGAAGGGTTCGCCGGGCGGCTGCGCCTTGTGCAATGGCCAGGCGCGGTTGCCCAGGCTGGCGGCGCCGTCGATACGCAAGGTGCTGCCGCTGATGAAGGCTGCGGCGGGGCTGAGCAGAAACACAATCGCTGCACTGACTTCCGACTCGGTGCCGATGCGCTTGAGAGGCACGTGTTCACGCAAGGTAGGGATCAGCGCCTTGAATGCACCTTCGTAAGTGTCCATGCCGCTGGAGGCAATCCAGCCCGGGGCCACGGCATTGACTCGCACCCCGGCGTAACCCCATTCAACGGCGGCGGTCTTGGTGAAGTTGTCCATCCCCGAACGCGCCGCCCCGGAATGGCCCATGCCCGGCATGCCGCCCCACATGTCGGCGAGCATGTTGACGATGGCGCCGCCTTTGGCTCCTGAAGCAGGCTTGCTCATGGACTGATTGAACACTTCCCGGGCCATCAGGAAGCCGCCGACCAGGTTTGTGCGCAACACGGTTTCAAAGCCTTTCTGGTTGATCGACGCCAAAGGCGAGGGGTATTGACCGCCCGCGTTGTTCACCAGGCCGTGAACCGGTCCGTGCTCCTGGATGATCTGGCTGACCAGGGCCCTGACCGACTCTTCATCGCGGATATCGCAGGCCTGCCAACTGGCGTGGCCGCCGTCTTCGGTAATTTCTGCGGTGACCTTTTGCAGTTTTTCCGGCTTGCGGCCCACCAGGATTACATGGGCCCCGAGGGCTGCCAATTCATGGGCGGTGCAACGGCCGATACCGCTGCCGCCACCAGTGACGATAATGGTCTGCCCCTGGAACAGGTCGGCTTTGAAGATCGAGTCGAAAGCCACGGCGCGGGTCCTTTAATTAAGTTGATCGGCGAGGTGTTGCGGTACGGCAATCGGAATTTCCAGCAATTGCTGGGCGAACGCCTTGCCCTGCGGGTCGATGCGCAGGCTGGCGATCCCGCCGCCACCCAAGGCATTTTCCAGGAGGAAATTCAGGCTGTGGCTGCCGGGGAGGTACCAGCGCTCGACGCGGCCGTGGACAGGGTCGAGTACGTGGCCCATCCAGTCGACAATCACCTCCAGGGTCAGCGCTTCGGCGATCCATGGCAGGTACTCGGGCTTGCGGGCAATCACCCCGATATTGCTGTGGTTGCCCTTGTCGCCGGAGCGGGCGACGGCGAGTTTGACCAGGGGGACATTGGCCTCGGCACGGCCCTGGGGGTTTGGAGGGTGGAGGGGGGCGGGCAGGGCGCTGGTATTCAAGGCCTGGCTTTTTGGCAGGCTGCAGGTATGCCGTTCACCGAGAAAATCGATGCTCAACTCGCAAGCACTCTTGTCGATCAGAAATGAAAACAGCCGAATCAACGGGTACACCGTTGGCCGCCCGCCGACGATACCGGTCAACCCTGGCGCCATGCCGGTGGCCGCTTGGGCAATCTCTCGGGCGAACAGTACCAGGGCCTGTTTACTGGGATGACGCACCGCCAGCTTCACCACCACTTCCCGGCAATCCTGGCGTTGTGCATGAGCACCGTAGGTGGCTTCGCTGCCCAGTAGTTCGATATTGACCTCGGTGTACGGTGCCCAGCCACGCAGGCTGAACAGTTGGGAGGTTTTGTTGATGATTGCCTGGCTGACCCGCTCGGCTTTGGCCACGGCATCGATACCGGCAATCAGGCAACTGGCGGTACAGCGAAAGCCGTCCGGGTACGTGGCGCTGACCTTGTACTGATCGGTCGGCGGCAGGCCCTTGGCGCCGTGCAGGCGCACGCAATGCTTGCCTTGTTGCTGGATTTTTACCTGGCTGAAATCGCAGATCACGTCAGGTAGCAGATAGGCCCGTGGATCGCCGATCTCATAGAGCAATTGCTCCGCGACGCTCAACTCGCTGATCAGGCCGCCAGTGCCTTGGACCTTACTGATGTTGAACTGGCCGTCGGCGCTGACTTCAACGATGGGAAAGCCGATGTGCTCGTAATCCGGTACCTCGCGCCAATCGGTAAAGTTACCGCCGGTGCACTGGGCGCCACATTCGATGATATGCCCGGCCAGTGCGGCCTGGGCCAGATGATCGTAATCGTGCCACGACCAGTTGAATTCATGCACCAGCGCCGCGCTGACCACGGCGCTGTCCACCACGCGGCCGGTGATGACAATGTCGGCGCCCAGCTTCAGCGCTTCAACGATGCCCGGCGCGCCAAGGTAGGCGTTGGTCGATACGCACATCGGCGGCAGGGGCGCGCTGCTGAACATATCGGTGATACCGGTGAGTTGGTTGAACCGCGGTTGCAGGTCATCCCCCAGCAACACCGCGATTTTCAACGGGATCTGCGCCTGATCGCAGGCGGCTTGCAAGGCAGCAGCGCAGGCTTGGGGATTGATGCCACCGGCGTTGCTGATGACGCGGATACCCTGGCGCTGGATATCGCCGAGCAAGGGTGTGAGGACCTCGACGAAATCCGTGGCATAGCCGGCCTGTGGGTCTTTTATCCGGGCGCCGGCGAGGATCGACATCGTGACTTCCGCCAAATAGTCGAACACCAGGTAATCCAGCGCGCCGCCGTGCACCAACTGCCCGGCGGCGGTGCAGGTGTCGCCCCAGAAGGCGCTGGCACAGCCGATACGAACCGTCTTGTTCACGAGAAGTCCTTCTGCGAAATGGCAGGCTCGAGACTACCAAGCAAGCGCTTGGTTTGTAAACTCTGGTCACAAGTTTTACCCAAGCGCTTGCTTGGGTGGCTGTCACGGCCTAAATTGCCGGCCAAGACGTAACCAGAAGTTAAGGAGAGCAGCATGGATGAGCAAAAAGCCCTGCGGGTAATGCGCACCATGGTCGACGCCGGGCAATTGACCGACCCTGGCAGTGCCCGGGGCAAATTGCTGCAAACCGCGGCTCACCTGTTTCGCAACAAAGGCTTTGAGCGCACCACGGTGCGTGATTTGGCCGGTGCGGTGGGGATTCAGTCCGGTAGCATCTTTCATCATTTCAAGAGCAAGGATGAGATCCTGCGGGCGGTGATGGAGGAAACCATCCACTACAACACTGCGCTGATGCGCGCTTCCCTGGCGCAAGCGAGCAACGTCCGTGAACGGGTGCTCGCACTGATTCGCTGCGAACTGCAGTCGATCATGGGCGGCAGCGGCGAAGCCATGGCGGTGCTGGTGTACGAGTGGCGTTCCCTGTCGGCCGAAGGGCAGGTTCAGGTGCTGGCCTTGCGTGATGTGTATGAAGAGATTTGGCTGCAGGTGCTGGGTGAGGCCAAGGACGCCGGTTATATCACGGGTGATGTGTTTATCACCCGGCGGTTCCTCACCGGTGCCTTGTCCTGGACCACCACCTGGTTCCGCGCACAGGGCAGCATGACCCTGGAGCAATTGGCCGATGAAGCGCTGCTGATGGTGCTCAAAACTGACTAGGCAGGTTGCCCAGGCTATTAATTGTGGAGCCGAAAGTTGTTTAGCCAGGCAAAAACGCCTAGCTTAGCGCGATCAAAGTTTTGAACGGTGTGTGCCTTGATGTTTTCGCCATGGCGGCTGGCTGCGGGACTTTCAATATTGGCGCTTGGGGCGCTGTGGATAGTGCCTGTAACGGCTGCCCAATTGGTCCGGGTCGGCGCCGCGCATTTTCCGCCCTACACCGTGCGCCCGGAGCAGGGCGCCGACACCGGTTTGCTGCCGCAGCTACTGAAAGCCTTGAACCTCTCGCAAACCGACTACCTGTTCGTGCTGGTGCCCACCTCCATTCCCCGGCGGTTTCATGACTTCCAGAAAGGCCGGGTCGACATGGCGATCTTCGAGAACCCGCAATGGGGCTGGCAGAGCATTCCTCATACGGCAGTCGACATGGGGCTGGAAGACGCGGAAGTATTCGTCGCCCGGCGTGAGCCCGGTCGCGACCAATCCTATTTCAGCGACCTTGCGGGCAAGCACCTGGCGGTGTTCAGCGGCTATCACTATGCATTTGCCCACTTCAACCCTGACCCCCAAAACATGGTGGAGCACTTCAACGCCACGCTGACGTACTCCCATGACAGTAACCTGTTGATGGTTGCCCGTGGCCGTGCCGACATCACTCTGGTGACGCGTTCTTATCTCAGCGACTTTATGGTGCGTAACACCGATATGGCCGGGCAATTCCTGGTGTCCGAGGGGACTGACCAAGTGTATCACCACTACGCATTACTGCGGCCCAAGGGGCCTATCAGTGGCGCGGCCTTCGCCGGTTTGCTCAGGCAGTTGCACGCTAACGGCGAGTTGTTGAAGATCTTTGAACCCTACCGTATTGATGTCCTGCCGGTAGCCGCTGTCCCTGAGGATTAAATTTTCCCGCCCGGCTCACGTCACTTCTTCAACTGTCGACGATTACCGTGAGCCTCACCCATGCCCTCTCTGAATGAGCTGTCTGTACTGCCTTTGCCGGCGGGACCTGCCCTGAATGCCGATGAAAGCGAAAGTCGCCTGAGCCTGACCCTTGAAGGCGAGGCACTGATTCGCCTGCGCCTTGCGCGCGGCGATGCGCTGCAGGTGTATTTACAAGAAACCAGCACCGTGCCGGCCGTTCGCGCCTTGTGGGCGGCCTGTTATTGGTTGTTTGCCAAGGAGCCGACTCGTCAGCACCTGACCTGGCACCTTGAACACGCCCCCGATGATGCCTTGCGCAGCGGTTTGCTGGTGGCCACGCCAACACCGGGCCAGTTTCGCTGTGAACGCAGCTTGTTCTGGCAACTGCCGCAACCTTGGCTGGGGCAGCCCCTGAGTGGCGGCTACCCGCAGCAGATGAGCATCAGCGCCGGCAAGCGTCATCCCATCCGAGCGCCCAAGCCCCGGGGTGAGGTTTATCGACGTTTCGATGTACGTCTGGGAGCGTGGGTGTCATTGCGTACCGTCGAGATCGGTGTCGACCTGGCGCGCTTCAACCGCTGGCAGAACAGCACGCGTGTGGCCAGTTTCTGGCAGGAAAGCGGCAGCCTGGAACAGCACCGCGAGTACCTGGAAAAGCTGGACGCCGACCCCCACGCACTGACCTTGATCGGCTGTTTTGACGACGAACCCTTTGCTTATTTCGAAGCCTATTGGGCCAGGGAAGATCGCATCGCACCGTTCTATGACGCAGGCGATTACGACCGCGGCATTCATATGCTGGTAGGGGAGGAGCATCACCGGGGCCCGCACAAGGTCGCCAGTTGGCTGCCGGCGTTGGTGCACTATCTGTTTCTGGATGATCCGCGCACCCAGCGGGTGGTGGCCGAGCCACGTGCCGATAACGCGAAGATGATCAGCTATATGCAGAGCCAGGGTTTCTACTGTGAAAAGGAATTCGATTTCCCTCACAAGCGTGCGGCGTTGATGGTCCTGGGGCGTGAACGGTTTTTTGATCGGTGTGGGTTGGTTTGAAGCGCCGATGTAGCCGCGGCCTTGGCAGTGGCTACAAGCCAGCCCTACCGTCAGACCCGCCGCGCAAACGTGTCGCTGTGGGTCCCCGAGACCTTGCGGCAATGCACCAGCGCATCACGAATCATAAAGTTCACCAGGGTCGGCGAGACGCCCAACTCCTTGGCGATATCCTTCTGCGGCACGCCATGCAGTCGATACATCTCGAACGCATAGCGGGTGCGGTTTGGCAGCTCGGTCAGGGCGTCGGCGATGTTTTCCAGGGTGGAAAAATTGATGTGGGAGGTTTCCGGTGACGCACCGTGAATGACCACATTCAAGCCTTCCTCTTCGGTGCCTGAGTATTTCAGTTCCAGAGCCTGTTTGCGGTAGTGGTCGATGGCCAGGTTGCGCACGATCTGAAACAGGTAGCTGAGCTGGGCCTTGAACGATGAAGTGATGGTCGGTGCCGATTGCAACCGAAAGTAAGCGTCTTGCACCACGTCTTCGGCGCGGGAGCGACAACCGGTAATACGTGCTGCGATCTTGACCAGAGTCAGCCGGTTGTCGACGAAAGCCTGGAGTAACGGTGAGTCGCACCTGCTTGTGGATACTTGTTCCGTCATGGAAGTCACCTTGTTGCAAAAGAGGTCAGTAGGGTCGGCCGTGGTGTCTCACCTACATATCGAGCAACAAATTATGCTTAATGATAATTATTGTCAAATGAGAAGACGAACTAATCATCTGTATTTTTTGTGAGAAGTGAGTGCCGTCTTGCTTACAGTGCCAAGACTAATTATTTCCAAGCGCCATCCGTTCTCATGGGTGACAGGCTCGTTGCTAAACCGGCCAAGGATCAGCACCTGGAGAGGACAAAATGGGTTTCTATCGCGAAAGCAGGATTGACCTTCAATGAGCATGCCAGCCCGGCTGCGACTGTTTTGCCTGCCTTATTCCGGTGCCAGTGCCATGGTCTACAGCCGTTGGCGCCGGGCGCTGCCTGAGTGGTTGCAGGTGTGCCCGCTGGAGTTGCCGGGCCGTGGCATGCGCATGGATGAGCCCTTGCAGCGCGACATCAAGGCTTTGGCGGCGCAACTGGCGGCTGAGATCAGCACGCAACTCGACGGCCCTTATGCCTTGTTCGGCCACAGCCTCGGTGGCCTGCTGGCATTCGAGCTGGCTCATGCCTTGCGGGCACGCGGTTTGCCGGCCCCCCTGGCGTTATTTGCGTCTGGTACGGCTGGCCCGGCCCGACGTGATGTGAGCGAGTACGCCATTGAAAAAACCGATGCGCAATTGATCGCCCGCTTGCGTGAACTCAAAGGCACAGCCGAAGACGCCTTGGCCAATCACGAACTGATGCAGTTGATGTTGCCGATCCTGCGGGCCGACTTTCTCCTTTGCGGCAGTTTTCACTACGGTGAGCGTGAGCCCCTGGCGATGCCGATCCACGTGTTTGGCGGCAAGCAGGACAGTGTGCGCGCCGAACAACTGCTGGATTGGCAGGAAGACACTAGCACCGGCTTTTCCCTGGACCTGTTCGAGGGGCATCACTTCTTTCTGATGCAGCAGGAAAGCTCGGTGTTGTGCTGCTTGCGACGTTATGCCGACGAGCACTTGGCCCGCTGGCGCAATGGCGTGGCGCGCCAGGGCGTGCTTAGCCACTAGGGCGAGAGCCTCTGGTCACCGCGTTGACTCCCCGATTTCCCCGTAAGCCGATTTCAGGCAGGAACCCCATGATGGACGCCTTCGAACTTCCCCGCACCCTGGCCCAGTCCCTTCAGCGCCGCGCCGCGCAGACCCCGGACCAGGTGGCCCTGCGCTTTCTGGCCGAAAGCAGTGAGCACAGCATTGTCCTCAGCTACCGTGATCTGGACCTGCGCGCCCGCACCATCGCCGGCGCCTTGCAGGCCTCGGCCGAGCAGGGTGATCGCGCCGTGTTGCTGTTCCCCAGCGGTCCGGATTATGTCGCGGCGTTCTTCGGTTGCCTGTACGCCGGGGTCATCGCGGTGCCGGCCTATCCGCCGGAGTCCACCCGTCGCCATCACCAGGAGCGATTGCTGTCGATCCTCAAAGACGCCGAGCCACGGCTGCTGCTGACCAGCACCGCCTTGCGCGATTCCCTGGCGCACATCAGCGAAGCGCCACAGTTGCTGTGTGTCGATGACCTGAATACCGGGCACGCCGAAGGTTGGGTCGGCCCCGACTTGCGGGACGATGACATCGCCTTCCTGCAATACACCTCCGGTTCCACTGCCTTGCCCAAGGGCGTGCAAGTCACCCATGCAAACCTGGTGGCTAACGAACTGTTGATCCGGCGTGGTTTTGGTATCGACCTCAACCCCGACGACGTGATTGTCAGTTGGCTGCCGCTGTACCACGACATGGGCCTGATCGGCGGCCTGCTGCAACCGATCTTCAGTGGCGTGCCCTGCGTGTTGATGTCTCCGGCATATTTCCTCGGCCGGCCATTGCGCTGGCTGGAGGCGATCAGTGAATACGGCGGCACCATCAGCGGCGGCCCGGACTTCGCCTATCGGCTGTGTAGCGAGCGGGTCAGTGAGTCAGCCCTGGAACGCCTGGACTTGAGCCGCTGGCGCGTAGCTTATTCCGGTTCTGAGCCGATTCGCCTGGACACCCTGGAACGCTTCGCCGAGAAGTTCGCCATGTGCGGCTTCACCCCGAACAACTTTTTTGCCTCCTACGGCTTGGCCGAAGCAACCCTGTTTGTTGCCGGCGGCACCCGCGGCCAGGGCATTGGCGCCCTGCGCCTGGACGAACAGGCGCTGGCGGCCAACCGCGCCGAGCCAGGGCAGGGCAGTGCAGTCATGAGTTGTGGCACCAGCCAGCCCGAACACGCGGTGTTGATTGCCGACCCCCACACTATGGGTACGCTTGCTGACAACGCTGTCGGCGAAATATGGGCCAGTGGCCCGAGCATCGCCCATGGCTACTGGCGCAACCCCGAGGCCACCGCCAAGGCCTTCGTCCAGCATGACGGTCGCACCTGGCTACGTACCGGTGACCTGGGTTTTATTCGTGGCGGTGAAGTGTTTATCACTGGGCGCCTGAAAGACCTGCTGATCGTCCGTGGCCATAACCTCTATCCCCAGGACATCGAACAGACCATCGAGCGCGAAGTGGAGGTGGTGCGCAAGGGCCGAGTCGCCGCCTTTGCGGTCAATGACCAGGGTCTTGAAGGCATCGGCATTGCTGTTGAAGTCAGCCGTAGCGTGCAGAAAATCCTGCCGCCCGAAGCACTGATCAAAGCCATCCGCCAAGCCGTGGCCGAGGCCTGCCAAGAAGCACCGTGCGTAGTGCTGCTGCTGAACCCGGGCGCGCTGCCGAAGACCTCCAGCGGCAAAGTCCAGCGTTCGGCCTGCCGCAATCGTCTGGCCGATGGCAGCCTTGATAGCTATGCACAGTTCCCGGAACTGCAAGCGCAGACCCGCGAAAACCGCAACCTGGAATCCAGGCTACAAAGCCAGATCGCCGCCATCTGGTGCGAGCAATTGCAGGTCACGCACATCGCCGCCGACGATCACTTCTTCCTGCTGGGGGGCAACTCCATCAGTGCGACCCAGGTGGTCGCTCGCCTGCGAGAAACCCTGGGTCTGGAGCTGAACCTGCGCCTGCTGTTCGAGGCGCCGACCCTGGCCGCGTTTGCCGCCAGTGTCGTGCAATTGCAACAGAGCGGCGGTGTGGCCCAGGGTTCAATCCAGGCCTTGTCGCGCCAGGGTGACCTGGCGCAATCCCTGGCGCAAAACCGCTTGTGGATCACCTGGCAACTGGACCCGCACAGCAGCGCCTATACCATTCCCGGCGCCTTGCGTTTGCGCGGAGAGCTGGATGAAGACGCGGTGCGCTTGAGTTTCCAGCAGTTGGTTCAACGCCACGAAGCCCTGCGCACCCGCTTCTTTGAGCGCGATGGCCAAGCTTTCCAGCGGGTGCACGCAAGCGTTGATTTCGACCTGCAAGTGATTGACCTCAGCGACCTGCCCGCTGCCGAGCGTGAGGCCCGTGCCCAGCAAATCCGCGAAGACCAAGCTCGCACCCGGTTCGACCTGGAGAAGGGCCCGCTGCTGTGGGTCACCCTGGTACGCCTGGATGAGGAAGACCACCAACTGCTGGTGACGATGCACCACATCATCGCCGATGGCTGGTCGCTCAACGTGCTGCTTGACGAGTTCTCGCGCTTGTACGCCGCAGCATCCCAAGGGCAAACCCTGGAGTTGCCGGAGTTGGTCTTGCAGTACGCCGACTACGGCAGTTGGCAACGCCAGTGGCTGGCCGAAGGCGAAGGTCAGCGCCAACTGGCCTATTGGACAGCGCAGTTGGGCGATGAGCATCCGCCCCTGAGCCTGGCTACCGATCACCCGCGCTCGGCGCAACACATCCGCAGTGCCTCTCGTCACAGCGTACGGTTGGGGGCGAGCTTGAGCGAAGCGATTCGCCAGACTGCCCAGGCCCATGAATCCACGCCGTTCATGCTGTTGCTCGCGGCCTTCCAGAGCCTGCTTTATCGCTACAGCGGCCAGCGCGATATTCGCATCGGCGTGCCCAACGCCAACCGCCTGCGCCAGGAAACCCAGGGCCTGATGGGCTTCTTTATCAACACCCTGGTGTTGCGTGCCGAACTGGACGCGCGCCTGCCGTTCGCTGACCTGCTGGCGGCCACCCGTCACACCACATTGGGCGCCCAGGCCCACCAGGACCTGCCTTTCGAACAACTGCTGGAAGCCTTTCCCCAGGCTCGGGAACAGGGCATGTTCCAAGTGATGTTCAATCATCAACAGCGCGACCTCAGTGCCTTGCGCCGCCTGCCGGGCCTGCTCGCCGACGAGTTGCCGTGGCACAGCCGCGAAGCCAAGTTCGACCTGCAATTGCACAGCGAGGAAGACCGCAGTGGTCGTCTGAGCCTGGCCTTCGATTATGCTGACGAACTGTTTGACACCGGTACTGTCCAGCGCCTGGCCGAGCACTTCATCAGCCTGCTGCACGCTGTGTGTGAGCAGCCGCAACAGGCCATCGGTGATCTGAAACTATTGCACGCTGATGAACACGTGAAGCAGCATCAATGGGGCGAAGCGCCTTGCGCAGCGGCGCAGCACTGGCTACCGGAGTTGCTCAATCAACAGGTTTCGCAGCGCACCGCCCTGGTGTGGCAGGGTGCCGGCCTGAGCTTTGCCCAATTGCACGCCCAGGCCAACCGCCTGGCCCACTACCTGCGAGACAAAGGCGTCGGCCCGGACGTGTGCGTGGCTATCGCTGCCGAGCGTTCGCCGCAACTGCTGATCGGCCTGCTGGCGATCATCAAGGCCGGTGGCGCCTATGTGCCCCTGGACCCGGATTACCCGCATGAGCGCCTGGCCTACATGCTCAAGGACAGCGGCGTGCGCCTGCTGCTGACCCAGACTTCGCTGCTGGAGCAATTGCCTGCTGCCGAGGGCGTCTGCGTGATTGCCATGGACAGCCTCAAGCTCGACAGTTGGCCAAGCCACGCACCGGGTTTGCACCTTAACGGTGACAACTTGGCTTATGTGATTTACACCTCCGGCTCCACCGGCCAACCCAAGGGGGTGGGCAACACCCATGCCGCCCTGGCCGAGCGTTTGCAATGGATGCAGGCGACCTACCAACTGGATGAAACCGATGTGCTGATGCAAAAGGCACCCATCAGTTTCGATGTTTCGGTGTGGGAGTGCTTCTGGCCGCTGATCACTGGCTGCCGTCTGGTCCTGGCGGGCCCGGGCGAGCATCGCGATCCTCTGCGCATCGCGCAGTTGGTGCAGGAGCATGGCGTGACCACGTTGCACTTTGTGCCGCCGCTGTTGCAGTTGTTTATCGAAGAACCGTTGGCGACCGAGTGCACCAGCCTGCGCCGTGTGTTCAGCGGTGGCGAGGCCCTGCCGACCGAATTGCGTAACCGGGTGCTGGCGCGGTTACCGGCAGTGCAGTTGCACAACCGCTATGGCCCGACGGAAACCGCGATCAACGTTACTCACTGGCACTGCCGCGTTGAGGACGGTGAACGTTCGCCCATCGGCCGGCCGCTGGGCAATGTGATCTGCCGCGTGCTGGACGATCAGCTTGAGCCCCTGCCGGCCGGTGTGCCGGGCGAGTTGTGCATCGGCGGGACGGGCCTGGCCCGGGGTTACCTTGGCCGAGCCGGACTGACCGCCGAGCGTTTTGTCGCCGACCCGTTGGGTGAGGAGGGCGCCCGTCTGTATCGCACCGGCGACCGTGTGCGCTGGAGCCCTGATGGCGTGCTGGAATACCTCGGCCGCCTGGATCAGCAAGTCAAGCTGCGGGGGTTTCGCGTCGAGCCGGAAGAAATCGAAGCCCACCTCCTGGCCCGGGAGGGCATCACCCAGGCCATGGTGCTGGTACGCGAAACCGCAGCCGGCGCACAACTGATCGGCTACTACACCGCCAACATCGAGTTGGACGAACAGGACGTGAAAAACGCCCTGGCCGCCGAGTTACCTGAATACATGGTCCCGGCGCAACTGATGCGACTGGCTGCCATGCCCCTGAGCCCCAGCGGCAAAATCGACCGCCGCGCCTTGCCTGAACCCGTGTGGCAAGTGCGTGAACACGTCGAACCTGACACGGAACTGCAACAACACATCGCTGCGATCTGGCGCGAAGTGCTGGCGCTGCCTCGTGTCGGCCTGCGAGACGACTTCTTCGCCCTTGGCGGCCACTCGTTGCTGGCTACGCAAATCATCTCCCGCACTCGCCAGGCCTGTGACGTCGAACTGCCGTTGCGCACGTTGTTTGAAGTCAGCGAGCTGGGCGCCTTTGCCGAGCAAGTCCGCCTGATCCAGGCCTCGGGGCAACGCAATCAACAGTTGGCGATCCAGAAAGTCGACCGCAATCAGCCGGTGCCGCTGTCCTATTCCCAGCAGCGCATGTGGTTCCTCTGGCAGATGGAGCCGGACAGCCCGGCCTATAACGTCGGCGGTATGGCGCGCTTGCGCGGAGTACTGGACATCGGGCGTTTCGAGGCGGCGTTGCAAGCCTTGATCATGCGTCACGAAACTTTGCGTACGACGTTCCCGAGCATTAATGGGGTGGCACAACAGAAGGTCTCGGCCCACACCGGCGTGCGCATGGGCTGGCAGGATTTTTCGGCACTGGCTGAAGACCTGCGTCAGCAGCGCCTGCAGCAATTGGCCGACCGCGAAGCCCATACGCCCTTCGATCTGGAAACCGGGCCCTTGTTGCGCGCCTGCCTGGTCAAGGCCGGTGATCAGGAACACTACCTGGTGCTGACCCTGCACCATATCGTCACCGAAGGTTGGGCCATGGACATTTTTGCCCGTGAACTCAGCGCCCTGTACGAAGCCTTTATCGACGAGCGTGAATCACCCCTGGAACCGCTGCCGGTGCAATACCTGGACTACAGCGTGTGGCAGCGCCAGTGGCTGGAGTCCGGCGAGCGTCAGCGCCAGCTGGATTACTGGACCGCGCAACTGGGCACCGAACACCCGCTGCTGGAGTTGCCCGGCGACCGCCCACGGCCGGCAGTGCAAAGTCATCAGGGCGAACTCTACCGTTTCGATTTGAGCGACGAGCTGGCGGCGCGCGTCCGGGCGTTCAACGCCGAGCATGGCCTGACTCTGTTCATGACCATGACCGCCACCCTCGCGGTGTTGCTCTATCGCTACAGCGGCCAGACCGACCTGCGCATCGGCGCACCAGTGGCCAACCGGATCCGTCCGGAGAGCGAAGGCTTGATTGGCGCGTTCCTCAATACCCAAGTGCTGCGTTGCCAACTCAGCGGGCAGATGCGCGTCGGCGAGTTGTTCGAGCAAGTGCGCCACACCGTGATCGAAGGCCAGTCCCATCAGGACCTGCCATTCGACCACCTGGTGGAAGCCCTGCAACCACCGCGCAGTGCCGCGCATAACCCGTTGTTCCAGGTGATGTGCAACGTGCAGCGCTGGGAGTTCCAGCAGCGCCGCCAGCTTGCCGGGATGAGCGTTGAATACCTGGCCAACGATGCCCGCGCCACTAAGTTCGACCTCAACCTGGAAGTCACCGACCTCGACCATCGCCTGGGTTGCTGCCTGACTTACAGCACTGACTTGTTCGACGAACCGCGCATTGCCCGCATGGCCGGGCATTGGCAGAACCTGCTGCAAGCCTTGCTTGTCGACCCGCTACAGCGCCTGAGTGAACTGCCTCTGCTGCAACCCAACGAGCAACGTGCGCTGCAGGACAGCCTGGGTATCGAAACCGGCGAACATCGGCTGGACCAGTGCATCCACCACCTGTTCAGCGAGCAGGCCCTGGCCCGTCCCGATGCTCCGGCACTGACCTTTGCCGGGCAGACCCTGAGCTATTTCGAGCTGGACAACCGCGCCAACCGCCTGGCCTGGATGCTCCGCGAGCGCGGTGTCGGCCCACAGGTGCGGGTCGGCCTGGCGCTGCCGCGATCCCTGGAAATGGTCGTCGGCCTGCTGGCGATTCTCAAGGCTGGAGGCGCCTATGTGCCACTGGACCCGGAATATCCGCTGGACCGCCTGCATTACATGATCGAAGACAGCGGCATCGGCCTGCTGCTCAGCGACGTCGCAATGTTCGATGCGCTGGGTGAGCTGCCTTCCAGTGTCAGCCGCTGGTGCCTGGAGCAAGACTCGCCCGCGCTGGCCAACTATCCGGCCAGCGAACTGCCGCTTATCAGCCTGGCGCAACATCAGGCGTACCTGATCTACACCTCCGGCTCCACCGGAAAACCCAAGGGCGTGGTGGTGTCCCACGGTGAGATCGCCATGCACTGCCAGGCGGTGATCGAGCGCTTTGGCATGCGCCCTGACGACTGTGAACTGCACTTCTATTCGATCAACTTTGACGCTGCCACCGAACGCTTGCTGGTGCCGCTGCTCAGCGGTGCGCAAGTGGTACTGCGGGCCCAGGGCCAGTGGGATGCCGAAGAAATCTGCGGGTTGATTCGCCAGCATCGCATCAACATTCTCGGTTTCACCCCAAGCTATGGCAGCCAGTTAGCGCAATGGCTGGCCACGCAGAACCAGACTTTGCCGGTGCGCATGTGCATCACCGGTGGCGAAGCGTTGACCGGTGAGCATTTGCAACGTATTCGTGCGGCCTTCCAGCCGGCGCTGTTTTTCAACGCTTACGGGCCGACGGAAACCGTGGTCATGCCGCTGGCCAGCCTGGCTCCGGAGAATCTGGAAGAGGGCGCCGCCAGCGTGCCCATCGGCAGCATCATCGGCGCACGTGTGGCCTACATTCTTGACGCCGACCTGGCGTTGGTGCCTCAAGGTGCGACCGGTGAGTTGTACGTCGGTGGTGCCGGCCTGGCCCAGGGTTATCACCAGCGTCCGGGCATGACGGCGGGGCGTTTTGTCGCTGACCCGTTCGCCGATAACGGTGGTCGCCTGTATCGCACCGGCGACCTGGTGCGCCAGCGCGCCGATGGCCTGGTGGAGTACCTGGGGCGTATCGATCACCAAGTGAAGATTCGTGGTTTTCGGATCGAACTGGGGGAAATCGAGAGCCGTTTGCTGGAGCACCCGTCGGTGGCCGAAGCGGTGGTGCTGGCCCTCGACAGTCCGAGTGGCAAGCAGTTGGTGGCGTATCTGGTCAGTGATAACGCGGATCACAGCGCCTTGGGTGGTTCTCTTTTCAAAGAGCAGCTCAAGGCGCACCTGCAAGCGCAACTGCCGGACTACATGGTGCCCGCGCACCTGATGGTACTGGACAGCATGCCGCTGACTGCCAACGGCAAACTCGACCGGCGTGCCTTGCCGCAACCGGACCCCGAGGCGAACCGTCAGCAGTACGTGGCGCCGCGCAACGCGCTGGAGCAAACCCTGGCGGCCATTTGGTGTGCGGTGCTGAACGTGCAGCAAGTGGGGTTGGACGATAACTTCTTCGAACTGGGTGGTGATTCGATCCTGTCGATTCAGGTGGTGAGCCGGGCACGCCAGTCGGGCATTCATTTCAGCCCCCGCGACCTGTTCCAGCACCAGACTGTCCAGACCTTGGCGGCGGTCGCGACCCGCAGCGAACACGTCACCGCCGAGCAAGGCCTGTTGACCGGTGCCTCGTCGTTGACCCCGATCCAGCATTGGTTTTTCGACACCAACATGCCAGCGCGTCAGCACTGGAACCAGGCATTGCTGCTGGTACCGGTGCAGGCCCTTGACCCCCATCGCCTGGAGCAAGCGCTGCTGGCCGTGCTGGAGCACCACGATGCCTTGCGCCTGGGCTTCACCCAGCGGGACGCGCAGTGGCACGCCGAGCACCTGGCGGTGCCTGAAGGTGGTGTGCTCTTGCAGGCTCAAGTCACGGATATGCAACAGTGCCCTGCGCTGTTCACCGATACCCAGCGCAGCCTTGATCTTGAACACGGGCCCTTGCTGCGTGCCTTGTTGGTGGCCGGTCCGCAAGGCCAGCAACGGCTGATGATCGCGATCCATCACCTGGTGGTGGACGGCGTTTCCTGGCGTGTGCTGCTGGAAGACCTGCAAAACGTTTATCGCCAGTTGAGCGACGGCCAGTGCGTCAACCTGCCGGCCAAGACCAGCGCCTTGCGCGACTGGGCGGCACGTTTGCAGGCCTATGCCAGCAGCGAATCCCTGCGCGAAGAGTTGAGCCTCTGGCAAGGCCAGTTAGCCGGTCCGGCTGTTGAACTGCCGGTAGACCGCCCGCAAGGCTCGCTGCGTAACCGTGATGCGGAAACCGTCAGCGTACGCCTGGATGCCGAACACACCCGCCAACTGTTGCAACAAGCCCCGAGTGCCTACCGTACCCAGGTCAACGACTTGCTGCTGACAGCCCTGGCCCGTGTACTGTGCCGCTGGAGCGGTCATGAATCGGCCTTGATCCAACTGGAAGGCCACGGCCGCGAAACCCTGTTTGATGAAATCGACCTGACCCGCAGCGTCGGCTGGTTCACCAGCGCTTACCCGCTGCGCCTGACCCCGCTGAAAATTGAAGAAGCCGCAGGGCAAGGTGCCTCGATCAAGGCGATCAAGGAACAATTGCGCGCCGTGCCGCACAAAGGGTTGGGCTACGGTGTGCTGCGTTACCTGGCGGATGAGGTATGCCGCCAGGCCATGGCTGCGCTACCCAGCGCTGGGATCACGTTCAATTATCTCGGCCAGTTCGACCAGAGCTTTGGCGATGACGCGCTGTTCCATCCAGTGGACGAGCCTGCCGGCCTGGCCCATGACCCGGACGCGCCACTGCCCAATGAGTTGAGTGTCGACAGCCAGGTCTATGGTGGTGAGTTGGTGCTGCGCTGGACCTTCAGCCGCGAGCGCCACGACGGCCAGACCATCATCGATCTCGCCCAGGCTTATCTGGTGGAGCTGCAAAGCCTGATCGAGCACTGCCTCAAGGACGAAGCCTTCGGCCTCACGCCGTCCGACTTCCCGCTGGCACGCCTGACGCAGCCGCAGCTCGATGCATTGCCGGTACCGGCCAGTGCCATCGAAGATGTCTACCCGCTGACGCCCATGCAGGAAGGCCTGCTGTTGCACACCTTGCTGGAACCCGGCACCGGCCTCTACTACATGCAGGATCGCTACCGTATCAACAGCGAGCTGGACCCACAGCGTTTCGCCCAGGCCTGGCAGGCGGTGATCGCCCGTCACGAAGCCTTGCGCGCCTCGTTCTGCTGGAATGTCGGTGCTGATATGTTGCAGGTGATCCACAAGCCCGGTAGCACGCCTATCGAATACCTCGACTGGAGCGCCGACCCTGAAACCGAACAGGAGCCGCGCCTGCAAGCCTTGCTCAAGCAGGAGCGCGAAGCCGGTTTTGATCTGCTCAACCAGGCGCCGTTTCACCTGCGACTGATCCGCGTCGGCGAGGCTCGCTACTGGTTCATGATGAGTAACCATCACATCCTCATCGATGCCTGGTGCCGTTCGCTGCTGATGAATGACTTCTTCGATATCTACATGGCCCTGGGCGAAGGCCGTGACGCGCAACTGGCCATGGCGCCGCGCTATCGCGACTACATTGCCTGGCTGCAACGCCAGAACCTGGCCGAGGCGCGGCAGTGGTGGCAGCAGAACCTGCAAGGCTTTGAGCGCACCACGCCGATCCCGAGCGACCGACCGTTCCTGCGCGAACACGCGGGTCACAACGGCTCCATGGTGGTGGGCGACTGTTACACCCGTCTTGATGTGCGCGACGGCGCGCAATTGCGCGAGCTGGCCCAGGCTCATCAACTGACCGTCAACACCT
Organism: Pseudomonas karstica; assembly: GCF_009707515.1. Classification (GTDB taxonomy): domain Bacteria; phylum Pseudomonadota; class Gammaproteobacteria; order Pseudomonadales; family Pseudomonadaceae; genus Aquipseudomonas; species Aquipseudomonas karstica. The sequence continues at coordinate 21,140 of NZ_WLYI01000054.1, forward strand.
TCGCCCAGGCGGCGTGGGCGTTGGTGCTGCGGCGCTTGAGCGGTGACCGTGACGTACTGTTTGGCGTGACCGTCGCCGGCCGGCCGGTGGACATGCCGCAGATGCAGCGCACCGTGGGTTTGTTCATCAACAGTATCGCCTTGCGGGTCAAGCTGCCTGAGGTCGATCAGCCGTGCAGCGTGCGCCAGTGGCTGAGCGGTTTGCTCGACAGCAACATGCAACTGCGCGAGTACGAGTACTTGCCACTGGTGACGATCCAGGAGCACAGCGAACTGCCCAAGGGCCAACCGTTGTTCGACAGCCTGTTCGTCTTTGAGAACGCCCCGGTGGAAGTCTCGGTGCTGGACCGTGCGCAAAGCCTGAATGCCACGTCGGATTCCGGTCGTACCCACACCAACTTCCCGCTGACTGTCGTGTGTTATCCAGGGGATGACCTGGGCCTGCATCTGTCCTATGACCAGCGCTACTTCGATGAAACCACCGTGCAGGGCATGCTTGCTGAATTCAAGCGTCTGCTGCTGGCGCTGATGCAGGGTTTCCATGGTGACATGGCCGACTTGCCGCTGATTGACGAGCAGGAGCGCCGGTTCCTGGTGGAGGGCTGCAACCAGAGTGAGCATGATTACCCGCTGGAGAGTAGCTACGCCGAGCTGTTCGAAGCCCAGGTGGCACAACATCCCCAACGGATTGCCGCCAGTTGCCTGGATCAACAGTGGACTTACACCGAGCTGAACCAACACAGCAATTGCCTCGGCCATGCGCTGATCGCTGCCGGTGTCGGGTTGGACCAACCGGTGGCACTGCTGGCCGAACGTAACCTCGATTTGCTGGGCATGATCATCGGCAGCTTCAAGGCGGGTGCCGGTTACTTGCCGCTGGACCCGGGCCTGCCGACGCAGCGCTTGAGCCGGATCATCGACTTGAGCCGCACGCCGTTGCTGGTGTGCACCGAGGCTTGCCGGGAGCAGGCGTTGGCATTGCTGGAAGAGTTTGCCTGCGCCGGGCGTCCAAAGTTGTTTGTTTGGGAGGACGTGCTTGCATCAGAAATACAGGGCTCAGAGGTGAATCCCGGGGTCTATAGCGCCCCGGAAAATCTTGCTTATGTGATCTACACCTCGGGCTCCACCGGCCTGCCCAAGGGCGTGATGGTCGAGCAGCGTGGCATGCTCAATAACCAGTTGAGCAAGGTGCCGTACCTGCACCTGAGCGAGCGCGATGTGATCGCCCAGACCGCCTCGCAAAGCTTCGACATTTCCGTTTGGCAGTTCCTCGCCGCGCCGCTGTTCGGCGCACGCGTGGATATTGTGCCGAACACCATCGCCCATGATCCGCAAGGCTTGCTGACCCATGTCCAGGCCCAGGGCATCAGCGTGCTGGAGAGCGTGCCGTCACTGATCCAGGGCATGCTCGTCGAGGAACGCATGAGCCTCGATGGCTTGCGCTGGATGCTGCCCACCGGTGAAGCGATGCCGCCGGAGTTGGCGCATCAGTGGTTGTTGCGTTATCCGGACATTGGTTTGGTCAACGCCTATGGCCCGGCCGAGTGTTCGGATGATGTGGCGTTCTTCCGCGTCGACCTGGATTCAACCCGTGGTACCTACTTGCCGATTGGCACGCCGACCGACAACAACCGTTTGTACCTGTTGGACGGTGCGCTGGAGTTGGTCCCGCAAGGGGCTATCGGCGAGTTGTGTGTGGCCGGTACCGGCGTAGGGCGAGGTTATGTCAGTGACCCTCTGCGCACCGCTCAAGCGTTTGTGCCGAATCCGTTCGGTGGGGCGGGCGAACGACTGTATCGCACGGGCGACTTGGCCCGCCGTCGCAGCGATGGTGTGTTGGAATACGTCGGCCGTATCGACCATCAAGTAAAGATCCGTGGCTACCGCATCGAGTTGGGAGAAATCGAAGCCCGGCTGCACGAACAACCGCACATCCGCGATGCTGCCGTTGGCGTGCAAGAGGGTGATAACGGCAAGCATTTGGTGGGCTACCTGGTGGCTGCTGGTGAAAGCCTCAGCCCAGGAGAACACCTGGACCGTATCAAGCAGCACCTGCGGGCCGAACTGCCGGAATACATGGTGCCGCTGCATTGGCTCTGGCTCGATCGCCTGCCGCTCAACGCCAACGGCAAACTCGACCGCAAGGCCCTGCCGGCCCTGGAGATTGGCCAGTTGCACAGCCAGAACTACCTGGCGCCGCGCAATGCGCTTGAGCATACGTTGGCCGCGATCTGGGCCGAGGTGCTGAAAGTCGAGCGGGTTGGGGTGCAGGACAACTTCTTCGAATTGGGTGGGCATTCGTTGCTGGCGACGCAGATTGCTTCGCGGGTGCAGAAGACCTTGCAGCGAGATGTGCCGTTGCGGGCGATGTTCGAGTGCAGCACGGTGGAGGAGTTGGCGGGGTATATCGATGGGTTGGCGGCCAATGATATCAGTGCCGG
>NZ_WLYI01000055.1 GCF_009707515.1 Pseudomonas karstica
CGCAACCACCACCATCAACGACACCATCGACGATGTGAAGGTTGTTCTCACGGCCACCAACAGCGTTGCCGAGGGTGGCCAGATCACCTATACCGCCAGTCTCGTCGACAAGAACGGCGCTGCCGTGACCAACGTTGGCACCGACCTGGTGGTCAAGCTGGACAACGGCTCGACCATCACCATCGGCAATGGCAAGACCTCCAGTACCGTCAATGTCACAGCGCCCAATGACGCCTACATCGGCGCCAACGATGTCTCTGCCAAGATCACCAATGTGGTCAGCGGCGGCGACAAGTACGAGAACCTGATTCCAGTTGGCACCCCGGTGGTCACCAAGGTGACGGACGTGGTGAGCAACACCGTGGTCAGCATCGCTGGCGATGCCTCGGTCAATGAAGGCCAGAGCGCCCACTACACGCTGAACCTGAGCAACCCGGCGGGCACCGACGTCACGGTGACGCTCAAGTACAGTGGCACAGCCAGCGACGGCTCGGACTTCACCGGTGTGTACACCGTGAAGATCCCAGCCGGCGCCAGCAGTGCGACGTTCGATATCAAGACCATCGATGACACGTTGACCGAACCTACGGAAAATTTCGTGATCACCATCGACAAGACCATCGGCGGCAACTTCGAGAACCTGGCAATCAGCAGCACCCATGGCAGCGTTACCACGTCGATCATCGACAACGACGCCCCACCGGTCATCGACCTGGATGCCAACGACTCCAGTGGCGCCACCGGTGCCAACTACAAGGCCACGTTCACCGAAGGTAAAGCCGGTGTGTCGATTGCCGACACCGATATCAAGATCACCGACCCGGACAGCACCCAACTGACCGGCGCCACTGTGGTCCTGACCAATACGCAGCAGGGCGACTCGCTGAACGTCAGCAACGTCAACGGCATTACCGTGACCTCAGCCACGGACCCTGCCACCGGCAAGATCACCCTGACCCTGACCGGAACGGCGACGCTGGCTGACTACATGCAGCAGATCAAGAACATCACGTTCAGCAACAACAGCCACGACCCGAGTACCACGCCACGGACGATCACCGTGACCGTGACCGACGGCGGCAACTATTCCAACGTGGCGACCACCACAGTCAACGTGGTGGCGGTCAACGATCCACCGGTTGCCACTGGCAGCGCGGTTACCGGAACGGAAGACACACCGCTGGCACTGACCTGGTCCAACTTCGGCGTGACCGATGTGGACTCTCCACAGGCCAACCTCGGGGTGAAAATCACCGAGCTGCCAGTTGCCGGCAAGCTGCAATTCCTGGCGGCGGATGGCTCTACCTGGACCAACGTGACCAGCGGCCAGACCTTCACCAAGGCGCAGATCGACGGCGGCCAGTTGCGCTTCCAGCCGAACGCCAATGAGTCCGGGGCCGATGGCTACGGCGGCACCGGCGTGGGCAACAAACAGGCTGACTACGCACAGTTCAAGTTCCAGCCAACCGATGGCAAGGACCTGGGCAATAGCGCCACGATGAAAGTCGACATCACGCCGGTTGCGGATGCGCCGACCTTGAGCGTTGCCGACAACAACATCACTTCGGTGGGCCTGACCAAGCAAAGCTGGAACAGCATCGCGAACCTGGGCACCAACGGTAATGGTGCCTCGGCAAGCGTGCTAAAAAATGCGATCGATAACGCTGGCACGCCAAATAGCACAACGATTGCGACCAACGTCGAATCCACTGAAAACGTACCGGGCGGCGCCGGCTCGAAAACCTCCGGCCTGATTTACCTGGAGGCAGGCAAGACATACACCTTCAGCGGCTACGGCGATGACAGCATCCTGATCAACGTCGGTGGCAAGGACGTAGCCAGCGCTATCTACGGGACCAATGCCGGCAAGTTCAGCGGCACGTTCACCCCGACCAGCAACGGCTATTACAGCCTCGACATCTACCATGCAAACCAGGCCGGTCCTGGCAGCTATGACGTCAACCTGTCGGTCAATGGTGGCCCGGTTACCAACCTGAGCAACACCACGATTGCGATCTACACCGGCATCAATGACCTGATCAATGCCGGCGCGCAGGTTTCCGATCTGCACGGTACCAACGGCCAGGGTTATTACGACGCGTACAAGCTCAACGAAGGCCTGGAAAACGGCACCGTCAAGCTGACCAAGATCACCACCGGCCTGACCGATACCGACGGTTCGGAAAGCCTGAGCGTGAAGATCGGCAGCATCCCGGTGGGAGCGGTGCTCAGCGACGGCGCCGGGCATACCTTCACGGCCACCCAGGGTGCGACTGAAGTGAATGTGACAGGTTGGGATCTCAACAACTTGAGCCTCAAACCGCTGCCTTACACCAGCGGCCAGTACAACCTGACGGTGACTTCAACCTCGACCGAAAGCCTGGGCGGTTCGGCCAACACCGTGGCGCAAGTGCCAGTCACGGTGTACCCGGCGACCTACAGCCCGCTCACAGCGACCTCGGGCGATGACAACATTACCGGTACCAGTGGCAACGACATTGTAGTGGCGGACGTTTCGGGCCTGAACGTAGTGCAGGGCAAGAACTACAACATCGCGTTCATGGTGGACAGCTCGGGCAGTATGAGCGAGAGCTCGGTTAAAGCGGCGAAAGACTCGCTGACCACCGTGTTCAAGTCGCTGCAAGACAGTATCGGTTCCAGCACCTCGGGCACCGTCAACATTTTCCTGGCGGACTTCGATAGCCAGGTCAACCAGACAATTTCGATTAACCTGAAGGACCCTGGCGCCCTGAATGCCCTGCAGAAAGTCCTGGACTCGATGGTGTCTGGTGGCGGCACCAACTACGAAGATGTGTTCAAGGCCACGGCCAACTTCTTCAAAAGTGCCCAGGCGACCAGTAACACCGGCGCAATCAACACGACGTACTTCATCACCGATGGCCAGCCGACGTTTTATCAGCGCAGCGAGCAGACCAACCCGGCCTTGTACGGAAACGTCAAACTGGATGATGTCGTCACTACCAGCAACTACACCCTGGGTACCGCCACCAGCATCAGCATCGATCAGAATCACCGAGTTGATATCGATGCTGCCGGGAAAGTGACCGTCTGGACCAACAACGGTTGGCCCTGGGGCTGGGGCCAGTCCAGCCCGGGGATCATCCATGCCCAAGGGGATGGCACTTTTGAGCTATCGGTCCAGGATGGCCAGGGTAACGCTACCGACGCCGCTACCGTCACCAACTCCACTAACGCATTCGCATTGCTCAAAGGCTTGTCCACAGGTGGCGTGGAAGCCATCGGCCTTAACAGTGGGGTCAGCCTGGAGCAATTGAAGCCGTACGACAGCGATAACAAGCCACAAAGCAACATTGATCCGAAGGACCTGGCCAACGCCATCCTCGGCCATAGCGAGGCCACTCTGCCGGGTGCCGACCGTGTCGATGGCGGTGACGGCAACGACATCCTGTTCGGCGACCTGGTGAGCTTCAGTGGTATTCCGGGCGAGGGTTACAACGCTATCCAGACTTACGTGGCCGGGAAAAACGGCGTGGCGGTGTCTGCGGTTACCGGCCAGGATGTGCATAAGTACATCACCGAGCACTACACCGAATTCAACACCTCAGGTGCCAAGGACGGTAATGACACCCTGTTGGGCGGCTCGGGCGATGACATCCTGTTCGGCCAGGGCGGCAGCGACTACCTGGACGGTGGCAAAGGCAACGACATCCTGCTGGGCGGTACCGGTAACGACACGCTGATCGGCGGCCAGGGCAACGACACCCTGATCGGCGGCTCGGGTGCCGACACCTTTATCTGGAAATCCGGTGATACCGGCAACGATGTAATCAAGGACTTCAAGGCATCGGAAGGCGACCGTATCGACTTACGTGATCTGCTCAAGGGCGAAACCGACAGCACCATCGATAACTTCTTGAAGTTGACCACAGTGGATAACGTGACGACGCTGCAGATCAGTTCCGAAGGCAAGCTCAATACAGACGGCGGCTTGGCCAATGCGGATGTCACGATCAAGTTGGAGGGTAACAACTGGTCTGGCCAGACGATCAACTCGCTGATCAGCGGCGCCGACCCGACCATCAAGGTCGATCACACCTAAGCTGGACCACTGCACGGCCGCCGCTTGAGGCGGCCGGTGCATTTCGGGCGGTCCGTCACTGGCACGGGGCAACGGTTGCGCGGCATACTCATGGTCAATGTTGCGGTTGGCCTATGTTGTCGACAGATTGTCGCCAGTTCTTCTCATGAGGGATGTTCTATGTTCTACGTGCAACGTGACGCACAGGGTGAGCTGATTCGCGTTGAGGCGGCGCCCTATGCCGAAGCGACAGAGACCTTGCCGTCCGATCACCTTGAGGTCCAGGCCTGGTTCGCCAACGAAGAAGCGGAGGTAAGCCTCAAGCAACTCAAGCAAAGTGACTCGGAGATGATCCGGGTGCTGGAAGACTTGATTCAGGTACTGACCCAGAAAGGCGTGATCAACATGACTGACCTGCCGGTCGCTGCACAGGAAAAACTGAAAGACCGCCGCAACGCGCGGGAGTCGTTGGGTGGCCTGAGCCACTTGATCGATGATGAAGAAACCGGCTTGATCTGATTACCTCACTGTAGCCACTGCCGAGGCAGCAGCTACAACGGCTAACGCCAGGGCGCCGGTTCACCTAACAGTTGGCCCTGCACACCAAAAATCCCCATCTCGCGAATCACCGTCAATTCACCTTCGGTTTCCACCCGTTCGGCAATCAGGGGCAGGTCGATGCTGTGGGCTGCGCGCTGGATGGCTTCGATAAACAGACGCTTGTCACTCTCTTGATCGATGTCCCGGATGTAGCTGCCATCGATCTTCAGGTATGCCAGGCCCAGGCGCGCCAAGTTACCGATCATGCTGAACCGCCCGCCAAAACGCTGCAGGCTGAGGGAGAAGCCGAGCTCGCGCAGGCGTTGAGTGAGTTGTTCCAAAACGCGTTGCTCAGGCAGTTGCTCTTCACCGATCTCCAGGGTCAAGCGTGGGCCCAGGTTGGCGTGCTGGCGCAGCAGGTCAAAAATCCGGTTCAAGGCTTGAGGGTCTGCCAGGGTGGCAGCCGATAGGTTCAATGCCAGGGATTGGTTATGGTCGCTCATCTGCTTGAGCACCAGTTCCAGCATCAGCCGGTCCAGGCGTGCCGACCAGCCGAAACGCTCAAGCCAGGGAAGGAAACGGCCTGCCGGGAGGGTATGGCCCTGATCATCCATCAAGCGGGACAAGACTTTGTAATGCAAGACCACCCGTGAATCCCCACTGGCAACCACCGGCTGGAAATACAGCTGGAAGCGCTGTTGGGTCAACGCCTGGTCCAGCAGGGTATGCCAGGCATGGTGGCTGTCACCGACACTGACGGTGGCGTTGTGGTCGAGGCAGGCCCAACTGGTATCATCTTGGGCCTCAGCCTGGGCCAAGGCTTGATCGGCCAGGGCCAGCAGCGCCTGGGGCGTGTCATCGTGGTTGAACGGCGCCAGGCCAATGCAAGCCACTGGCGTGACGTCACTGGCTCCTGTGGCTTGCAGGCTGAGCAAGGTGTTTTCCAGTTGCTGTGCCAGTTGCAGCGCTTCCTCGCGCATCAACCCCGGCGCCAGCACGGCGAACTCGCCGCCACGGATACGGGTGACCAGGTTGTGGGTTTGCGGGTAAGGCTCGCATTGACGCAGCAATTGCTCGCCGACCGCCTGCAACAACTGGTCGGTGCGCTGGCCCCCCAGGCGTTGGTTGAGTCCGGCCAGATCCTTGACCCGCAGCAGTAGCAAATAGCCGGAACTGGTTTCTTCCGGATTGCTGACACAGGCGTTGAGTTGCATCTCGAAATAACGCCGGTTGGCCAGGCCTGTGAGAGTGTCCTGATAAGACTCGATCCGCAGCTTTTCGCTGCGCTCAGCCTGCTCCTGGAACAGTGCCTTGAGCTTCTCCACCATCTGGTTCATCGCCTGTACCACCCGCCGCAGTTCAGGGGTGCGCGGCAGGTCGGGCAAACTGAGGAATTCCCGTCGGGCAATGGCGTGGGACTGCTTGACCATGTACTCCAAGGGTTTCAGTTGGCGACGCAACAGCAAGGCCCCGAGCACCGCGCTGACTGCGCCGCACAACAACAGCCAGCCCAGGCTACCCAAGGCACTCTGCCAGAGTTTAGCCAGGGCAAACATCGGATGGCTGACTACCTCGACCCGAGCAGCCTGCTCCCAGCCACGGCTGACCAGCGCGTCGCCACCGGCCGGCTCCAGGCCAATCAGTTTGACGAACCAGTTAGGTATGCCATTGTTATCGGGGATACCGCTGCGTTCGACGATGGTCTTGTCGGTCGCCAGGTCCACCACCCGGATGCTGGTGTAGTAGCCGCTGTCGAAGATCGAGCTGACCAGCAGCTCCACCATCGCCGGGTCGTCGATATTCGGTGTCAGGGACAGCGCCAGGGCCGTCGCAGCATCCTGTGCGTGGGAGCGCAACTGGTTCACGTATTGAGCACGCGAGCTTTCCAGACTGACCATGAAACTGCCACTGAAGGCGACCACCAGGAACAGACAGATAGCGATCAACAGCTGTTTGAACAGAGACATCTGAACAGTTACTCCTAGTTGGCAGGCTCGGCTGAAAAGCCTTCCGCACGCATTTTTTTCAACACATCCTGCCAGCGCGACAAGCGTTTGGTGTCACCGATCTTTTTGTTGCCCTTGGCACCAGGCAACCACAAGCCTTCGGCATTGAAGGAGTAGACCGGCAACAGATCGGTACGTCGGCTGGCAGGCTGGATGTCATCCATCAGGCTGTCGAGCACCAGCGGCATCGCCTCTGGCGTCGAATAATAGGTCAAGACCATATGGGCGCGGTTCTGACGCAACGCCTTGACGTAGGTGATGCGCAATTTGTCGCTGGAGACACCCAGGTGACGCAGGCTGAAATACTTGGCTATTGCATAGTCTTCGCAATCCCCGGCACCCTTCCACAGGGCTTCAATGGGGGTTTCCCAATAATCGACCTGATGCCACAGATCGATGTCTTCCACGTAGTGCATCTGCTTGTTGAAGAACAGGTTGACCACCTTGAGCTGTTCCAACTCACTGACTTGTTTTTGTGTCACCAGCAGCCGCTGCCAGGCGTCGATGCGCGACTGACCTTGCCCTAGCGGGCCGTACAAGACGGTTGCCTTGCGGCTGATCTGGGAGAAGTCCCAATCGGCATGCAACCCGCCAGGCAATAAGCCAGCCAGCAGCGCCGAAAAAAGCCAGCACAGGATCCGTGAGGGAATAAAACGTACCGCCAATGCGTTCAGTCCGTGGAGAGAGACGGAGTTTCAATGGATGGTGAAGCTTGGGCCGGGAAAAGACAATGGCACAGTGCAATCATCTGGTAACGCCAAGCTTTTTAAACCGAGGCCTGTCAGATGAATAAAAGAAGCCATGTAAGACCTCACAAACAGAAACCTTGCCCGTTTGACAAGCTTACAGGCAAGCTCTAGTGTGCATTGGATCCAATTAGCCAGAATATTCTAACTAAAAAAGGAGGATAGCGTAGTCGTGACGCAGAAGCCGAACCCCTTGAGCAGCATCAAGATCAGCGGTCCCATACCCGCCCATCTTGCTCGCTCCGTGATTGAAGAAACATTACGCAATGCCATCCTTGATGGCCGCTTACCCTGCGGCACTGCTATGCGCCAACAGGAACTGGCTATCCTGTTCGGGGTTAGCCGAATGCCCGTACGCGAAGCCCTGCGCCAACTGGAAGCCCAGTCGCTGCTACACGTCGTGACCCATAAAGGCGCGGTGGTTGCGCCACTGATTGAGGACAACTCGGCTGAGACTTATGCCCTGCGTCTTCTGCTGGAGTCTGAAGCGCTGCGCCTGTCGATTCCCTTGCTTACCGACCATGACATCGCCGAGGCCAGTACTTTTATCGACGCCCTTGAACGTGAAACCAACTACACCGAGATCGGCCGGCTCAATCGACTGTTTCACATGGCCTTGTATGGCAAGGCACCCAATCAGCGACTGCTGAAACTGGTGGAACACGGCCTGAACGAAGAGGAGCGGTTCCTGCGCTTCAACCTTGAAGCCATGGGGCTGGGGGAGACCTCCCAAGAGGATCACCGCGAACTGCTGAATCTGGTGGCACAGAAAAAGGTCAACGAAAGCATCCTGACCTTGCGTAACCATCTCATGCGAGGGATGGAGGTGATTGAGAACTACCTGAACAGCCTTGAACAGAGCGATAAACAAGGTTCGCTGTAAGCAACCAGGGAACTCAGTGCCAGCCTTCGACCACAAAGCGGCTGCGCGAGCCTTCGTCCATGGCGCAATAGGCCTCCAGGCCATCGGCGCAGAGCCTCTCTGCGCCCACATATCTGCATCAACCGTCTCCGATACCTTCCTGAAGGGTGCTGGCAATAGTTTCATTGTTTAACAGCTAAAAAAGGAACACCTCCCCATACTTTTCAGAAATCCCAATACTCAACTGCGTAAATCAGAAACCTTCTTATTTTGTACCTGTAACAACAAAGGAAACTTCTCACGCTAATAACTGAACAACCCCACAACAATTTTCTTACTCGCAAAACAACTAATAACCGTCTTTAGACCTAAGCCGCTTATTATATTTTTAACTTCCAAGCTCTCCAATCGACCATGTCAATACTGGTTTTGGCTCACTGCGTTCGGCGTCCTTTAGCAAAGTCCTTAACGTTTACCCTGCTTACCTGCGGATAAACAGTCACGTCATGCTGCAATACCTGCCGTGGGTTAAACATATTCTCGACAGTAACAACCACTGCTCATTTATCGCCGAAGCAAATCGCTCTTACCAGCACTGACATATGAGTTATAGGCACCCCACATGTTTCAAAACCCACTACTGCTAAAACAGAAAACGCTGCAATTACACAACCACCCCATATTCCTGGAGATAAATTCGCTCCCCGGACTTCAATATTTCATGCAAAACCACGTATTCGCCGTTTGGGATTTCATGACACTCGCCAAACGCCTGCAACAGGACCTGACTTGCGTGCGCCTGCCTTGGCTACCCCCCGTGGATTCACAAGCAGCACGCCTGATCAATGAAATTGTGCTGGGTGAAGAGTCAGACGTGCACTTGAGCACAGGGCACTGCAGCCACTTCGAGCTGTACCTGGAGGCCATGGGCGAGGTCGGTGCCGACATCACAGCCATTGAGGCATTCATCACTCTCCAGCGTGAGGGCGCAAGCACAGAAACGGCTTTGCAGCAGATCAATATTCATCCTGGCGTAGCCCACTTTGTCAGAAGCACCGTGCACACCGCCTTGAACGCGCCAACCCACTGTGTGGCGGCGGCCCTTCTCCACGGCAGGGAGAGCGTCATCCCGGCGATGTTCAAACGCATTCTGGACGGCTGCGACATCGCCCATCGCCAGGCACCCACACTGTGTTACTACCTCAAGCGCCATATCGAGCTGGACGCCCAAGACCACGGGCCGGCAGCAGAACAATTGCTGCAGCGCCTGACCCACGCTGACCCGCACCGCGAACAACAAGCATACCGTGCCTCCCTTTGCGCCGTGGAAAGCCGGATTGCCCTGTGGGACGGGTTACTCCAGAACCGCCATGCCAAGGAGCAAGGGGCAAGCCTATGAACGCCACCGACTACCGTTCATGTGCCGAAGACTGGGAAAGGCGCGCCACGATACGCACCCGTCCTCGCCGCCTGCTGGAGGATGACGACAAGCTGATATTTCCATTGTGCAGGCAACCCCTGGTGCTCAGCGCGACCTTTCTTGACCAGTGCCCCCAATGGCGCGACTTCGTGCTGGTACAGACGTTCTACAAGTTCATCAACGATGTAGTTATCTTTGAAACCGAAATCGTTGATAAGACCGCCCGCCGCATTGCCAAAAACCGTTTTTCGGTGCCCTTCCCTTTCGCCTGCCGCTATAACGCTATGACCGTGGTCATCGATGAGGACTACCACGCCCTCGTCGCCCTGGACTTCATGCAACAAACAATAGAAATGACCGGCATCCCTCCCCTGGATCTACCGCCGCACATCGAGTTGAGCCGTGCCGTGCCTGCCGCCGTGAACCAGGCTCCCGAGCACTTGCGCGATGCCGTGGAGTTGATCTGCATCGCCATCTCGGAAAACACGGTGACCCAGGACGTCGCGGCGTTTTCCAAGGACGACAGCGTCAAGCAATCCATCCGGGGATTGATGGCCGATCACTTGTTTGACGAGGGCCGCCACGCTGGATTCTGGACACGCCTGGTGCGTCTCTACTGGCAGACCGCAAGCGAAGAGGACCGCAACATCATCGCCCGGATACTGCCGGTGTTCCTTCAGCATTACCTGACCAACGACCTGCAAAAAGCCTTCGACCTGCAATTGATCGAACACCTGGACATCAGCGCCAGCACCCGCGCCAACCTCCAGGCCGAGATTCATGCCTTGGTCTTTCCCATCACCTGCCAGCACCCTCTGGTCGTCAACATCATGGGTTTCCTGCACCACACTGGCTTGCTGCAAACGCCCTCCCTCGCCCAGGCGCTGAGCGCCTACCTGCCAGTGTCCGGGAGACATTCATGAGGCGTTTGAAGATTGTAGGGGTCGGCGTCAGCAGGGCATTGAAGGAGGTAAGAGAGGCGCTGGAACCATATGGTCATGAATGGGTACCGATGCCGGTAAAGCAGGACATCGACCTGCTGATCGAGGACGGTAGCCGCCAGGTTCCGACGGAGCTCATCGCCGCCGCATGGATGAGCCTGCGCCTGGGCATCGGGCCAGTGACCGATTGTGGTCTGCCGACGCTGCAGTTCAGGTGCTACGACAGCGAGCACCTCCTGCTCGCGACTCTGGATGTTGGCGCAGAGCCTTGCGGCAATGGCCAGAGGCTGCGCCAACAGGCCATAGCCTGCCTTACGGAATGGGTCGCCCTGCACGTCAGTGGTTTCTCGCGAGATGCCGGTTATTTCTCACAAACAGCCGCTGCCAGCCATTATCGAGAGTACGCTTTAGAAAGACTGGAGTCGCTGGCATATCTGCATCGCCACAACCGAACCACTGACCTTGCGCTGCTGCACCAAGCCCAGGTTCCAGTAATTGATCGCCTGGAACAAAGCCTTCAGCGTTTTGGCGAACGAACAGCACTGAGTATCGCGGGTGCCTCCCTGAGTTATCACCAGCTACACCATTTGAGCCAGGCTATCCGGCAGCGTCTGGAACCATTGCTACAGGCAGGTGATACGCCACCGGTGGTCGCGATCTGCCTTGGAAAATCCTGCGAGCTTTACGCCGGCATCCTGGCCATTCTTGGCTGCGGTGCGGTGTACCTGCCGTTGGAACCTGGGCACCCACTGCAACGCCAACAGACCATGTTGGAAAATGCTCGCGCCTCGGTGCTGTTGGACGATGGCCTGCACCCATTGCGCGAGCGTTTCGTCTCACTGGACATAACAACCGTCGACACCGACGGCCTCCAACCATTAGCGCACCACCGCCCTTCGGCGGATGCTCCCTGCATGGTGCTCTATACCTCAGGTACGACAGGCCAACCCAAGGGCGTCATGCTGAGCCAACGCAACCTGGCCCATTTCACGGCCTGGTTCGCATCCCATCTGCAACTGACGGAACAGAGCCGAGTCCTGCAGTTTTCGTCCCTGAGTTTTGATTCGTCGCTGATCGATATCTTCCCGACATTGATCCAGGGCGCCGAGCTGATCGTGCCCAACGACGACCAACATCGCGACCCCCAACAACTGCTGGAGCTGATCCGCCAGCAGCGCATCACCCATGCCTTCCTGCCACCAGCGCTGCTGAGTATCTTGCCGCTGGACTCTCCCCTGGGCCTGACCCACCTGCTGACCGGAGGCGACGTCTGCGAACCCTACGTCATCGAACGGCTGGCCAGGCAATGCCACTTGCACAACTTTTACGGCCCAACCGAAGCCACTGTCCTGGTGACCAGCCGCACGCTGCAACCCGGTGATAACAACCACAACCTCGGTACCCCTATTGCCAACAGCCAAGTGCTGATCCTCGACGATGAGCAACAACCGGTGGATGAGCAGGTCATGGGCGAGCTGTACATCGTCGGCCCCGGGGTAAGCCTGGGCTATGTGAATAACCCGCAACAGACTGCCGAGCGCTATGTACAGCTTGCGTTACCAGACGGTAAAACCTTGCACGCCTATCGCAGCGGTGACATGGCGAAATGGACCGACGATGGCATCGAGCTGGGCGGACGCCGGGACAACCAGGTAAAAATCCGTGGCTTTCGCGTGGAACCGCAGGAGATCGAACATTGCCTACGCAGCAGTCAGCTGTTTCGCCAACTGGCCGTGGTGATTGACCATGATCGGCGGATCCTCGCCTTTGTGGCACAACCCGAGCCGCACGCCACCTTGTCAGCCCTCAAGCAGCACGCCAGGCTCTCGCTACCGGACTACATGCAGCCAACGGTGTGCACCGAGCTGACGAGCATGCCGCGCTCCAGCAATGGCAAGGTCGACCGGCAGGCATTACTGGCAATGAGGATCCAGCCTGCATCGGACGCCATACGACGTGCGCCGCAAACACTCCGTGAAGCCCAACTGCTGAGCCTGTGGAGTGAATTGTTGGCGTTACCGGTCAGCGAGCTATCAACGCACGACAGCTTCTTCAATCTCGGTGGTCATTCCATCCTGTTGTCGATCATGCTGGTGCGTATCCGCGAGCAATTTGGGAGTAGCTTATCGCTCAGTCGGTTTATTGAAGTGCCCACGGTACGCACGCTCGCGGCCTTGATGGGAGATGACGTGCCTGTCGATGCACCGACAGGCCAAGCGGCACGGGATGCGCTGCGCGAGCTGGAGATATCGACGCTACCGGCCGATCAAGCGGGGGATCGTCGCAAGGTTATTGTCACCGGTGCCAACAGTTTTGTCGGCGTGCATATCGTTCAGGCGTTACTGGCCAAAGGGGCTCTTGAGGTCGCCTGCCTGGTACGCGAGACCCCAGGTTGCTCTGCATCCACGCGCTTTGCCCAGGCATTGCATGACTATCAGTTGCAGCATCTGGACCTGAGCCGGGTACGGGTGCATGCCGCCGACGTCAGCCAGCCTCGCCTGGGGCTGACGGCCGAGGCCTATGATGTGCTCGCCAACGAGTACGGAGTACTGGTGCACAACGCGGCCCATGTCAATCACGTCATGGATTACGCGGCACTCGCCAAGGACAACGTCGAGCCGATGTTTGAATGCCTGCGCCTGTGTGAAACACGACGTAAAAAAGTCTTCAACTTTATCTCGACGTTGTCGGCGTCCAGCAGTGTGGATGCCTTGGGACACGTACTCGAAACCCCCGCTGCCACCACACCACCGCTCTACATCAAGAACGGCTACAACGTTTCCAAATGGGTAGCCGAGCGTCTTTTGGGCCGTGCGGTCAAGCAAGGTACCTGGGGCAATATCCATCGCCTGGGGAACATCAGCTTCAACAGTCACAACGGTGTCTGCCAGCCGCACAAGAATCGCCTGATGCTGATGCTCAAGGGCTCACTGCAGTTGGGACTGGTTCCACAACTGGGATTGAATTTCGATTTGATGCCAGTGGATTTCCTCGCGCGGTTTGTTGCATTTCACTGTGGGCGCTGGCAACCGGGACGTGACGTGTTCAACCTGCACAACCCGCAGCCATTGAGTTGGGAAGGTTACGTCGAATCGTTTCGCCAAGCGGGGCATCCGTTCGAACTGGTCAGTGTCGCCGACTGGCAGCGCCATCTGAGCCGGGTGGACAACGGTAACGCGTTGTTCGGTGTGCTTGGTTTCTACCTCTATGGCCTGGAAGAAGACATCGGCGACACCTCGATGATCCGCCATGACAATGCCCGCCAAGGGGTCGAGCAGATGGGTGCGCGGTATCCCGAAAAAGACGGCGCTCTGCTACGCAAGGGATGCCAGTACCTCAATCGTATTGGCTTCCTCTGACCACTGCCTCACCTACAAGAGAATCTTATGAAACAGCTACAACCCGATACCTTGATCAGGAATCCACAGGGCAAACCAATAGTGTCTTGCGTGGTGATTGCCTGCGACGCTGCCCGGCTATGGAAGGTAGTCGGTCATTTCGGTGGATTTGATGCCTTTATTCCCGCCCTGTCACACATCGAGATGATCGGTGCGGGCGTAGGCGCACTGCGCACAAAATGCTTCCAGGATGGAAACCTGGTGGTGGAACAACTCAATAGCCACGATGAGCAGGCCATGAACATGACCTGGACCATGGTTTACAACACCTTGGGTATCGCCCGGCTGTGGGCAGCGATGGCCGTCGAGCCCCTCGCAAAGACACACGCCAGGGCGACCTGGACCATCATTGCCGAACCCAATGAAGAAGAACGGGAAGGCTTTGTACAGTTCGTGCAGGACTTTGCCGACAATGCGCTGGAGAACGTACGTCAATTATTGAGTTGAACAGAGGGTGAGCGGGCCAGCCCCTCACCACCGTTCTGCAAGCTGGCGGTCAGATCTTGAAGCTGTCCACCAGTTGCTTCAACCGATTGGCCTGTTGAGACAGCGCGTCGCAATCTTTCAAGGTTTCGTTGAGGTTGACCACGCCTTGCTGGTTGAGCAGGTTGATCTGATGGATATCGATGTTGAGGGTCTCCACCACGGCGGTCTGCTCCTCGGTAGCCGCCGCGACCGACTGGTTCATACCATCGATCTCGACGATCCGCTGCGTCACGCTGACCAGTCGCTCACCGGCCTGGTTCGCCACTTCGACGCTTTCTTCACTGGACGCCTGGCTGGCATTCATCGTGGTGACAGCTTCCCGCGAACCAATCTGCAGGGAGGTGATCATCTTGTGGATCTCCTCGGCCGACTCTTGGGTGCGATGGGCCAGGTTGCGCACTTCATCGGCAACCACCGCAAAACCACGGCCGGCTTCCCCGGCACGCGCGGCCTCAATTGCGGCGTTGAGTGCCAGCAGGTTGGTTTGCTGGGAGATACCTTTGATCACATCCAGGATGTGCCCGATGTTGTCGGTGCTGGTATTCAGGGTTTCGATCTGAGTGCAGGACAGGCTGATTTTTTGCGACAACTGCGACATCGCGAGAATGGTTTGCTCCACGACCTTACGACCATCATCCGCTTGCTCACTGGCGCCGCTGGCGTGCTGTGAGGCATCGGCGGCATTACGCGCGATTTCCTGAGTGGCAGCGCCCAACTCGTTGATCGCAGCGGCCACACTGTTGGTGCGGGCACTCTGCTCGTCGGAACCGATAATCGATGCATTGGACGAGGCCATCACGCGCTGGGACAGGTCATGCACTTGGCGCGTCGCCGAGGAGACTTCACAAATCGATGCGTGAATACGCTCGACGAACTGGTTGAAAGCACCGCCCAGCTCACCGAATTCGTCCTTGCTTTCGACCGCCAGGCGGCGAGTCAAATCGCCTTCGCCCTGGGCAATATCCTGCATGGCTCGGCCCATGGTGGTCAGGGGACGCATCAGTACTTGAATCAGCAGACTCAAGAGCACAGCAATCGCTGCCACGGCAATGAACATGGCAATCAAGGCAGATGTACGGAATTTGCCCAACGGTGCGTAGGCTTTATCCTTGTCGATCGACAGGCCAATATACCAGTCTGCATTTGGCAGGCCGCTGATCGGCGTAAAGGACAGAATCCGATCCTGACCGTTGAGCACCACGTCCTGATTGACCTTCTCGATACGGACATGGGTACCGGGGTAGATATCCTTGAGGTTTTTCATCACCTGGTCCTGATCGGGACTGACGATGACTTGGCCGTCACCGCTGACCAGGAACGCATGGCCAATACCGCCGAAATCTACCGAGTTGATGATTTTCACCAGGGTTTGCAAGCTCAAGTCACCGCCCACCACACCTAGCAGTTCACCATTGCTCTTGACCGGCAGGGCAATAGTCACGATCAGGCCACCCACCGCGGCCATGTAGGGCGGCGTCAGCATGGTCTTGTCGGCCGCCACGGCCTGCTTGTACCAGGGCCGCTGACGCGGGTCGTAGCCATCGGGCATTTTCGCGTCAGGGCGTTGAGTGAACACACCGTTGGTTGAGCCGACATAAGTGAACTGAAAGTTCGAGGTGAGCGCCGGTTGATCGACCAACCCGGGCAGATCGGCGCCATGGCCTTGATGGACAACGTTTTGCGCAAGGCTTTCCAGCACCAACACCCGGCCAGTGAGCCAGTTCTGCACACTGCTGGCGGTCAGGTCCCCTGACTGCTGGATGGAGGTCTCCAGGTTTTGCTTGATGGTGCTGCGCTGCAGGTAGTCGTTGTACAGCGTGAATAACGCGAAGGCCAAAACCACGACGCCTGACGCAGCCAACAGAATTTTATGACTGAACTTGAGATTCATTTCATCGACTTCTTTTGCCAAAAGGGGGTGAGCGTGCTGGATGCAACATTCTATGTAACGCGGTAGGCAGGCTCTTCGACCACCTTGTCTCGGTGCACGCATGGCTCGTCAGGCTTTCGGCCAAGGCGAAATAAATCTTAGGAAATTGTGAGAGGCATCTTCCTTTTGCGTCCGAAACCGACAGGTGGTAGCAGTAAAGCGAGCCAATCAAGCAAATGTTGCAAAATCTTCTGGGCTTCATAACAATGCGAGTAATTATCATTTGTGACATTTAGCCAGGCCCTTGTGAATGCCATCTCCTGAGTACGCATTGCAAACGCTTTACAGCAACCATCACGGCTGGCTGAACATTTGGCTGCGCAGTCGCCTGGGCAATGCCGCGGACGCGGCTGACCTGGCCCAGGACACCTTTGTCCGCCTGCTGCAGAAAACCGAGCGCTTGGAACTCAAGGCACCTCGGGCTTTTCTGCGCACCATCGCTCGAGGGCTGGTGATCGATCACTGGCGCCGCGAAGAAATCGAGCGGGCCTATCTGGAGGCCCTCGCTCATTTACCCGAAGGGCAAGTGCCGAGTACCGAAGACCGGGCGTTGGTGCTGGAGCTCCTGGAAGGCATCGCACGCTTGCTGGACGGGCTCAAGCCCAAGGTACGCAAGGCGTTCTTGCTGGCTCAGTGCGACGGGCTGACTTACAAGGAGATTGCGGCGCAGATGGACGTGTCATTGCGGTCAGTGGAGCGGTATGTCGCCGAGGCGCTGTATCACTGTTATGTCTTGCGTTATGAATCATGACGTCGGCGAATAATACTGTGCGCCCCCAACCCGACCCGCAGGTGGTCAAACAAGCCATCAGTTGGATGCTGCGCTTGCGTAACAATCGAGCCAATACCTGCTTGCAGGCGCAATGCGAGTACTGGCGCGAGGCTCATCATGAGCATGAGTTGGCCTGGCAACGAGTCCAAGCCTTGCAGCACGAATTGAGCGGCCAGTTCGCCGCGATTCCTGGCGCCCATGTGGCATTGGAAAACAGCGCACAGCGCCTGGGGCGACGGCAAGCCTTGAAAGTGTTGTCGGGCGCGCTGTTGATGGGATCGGCGGCGTGGGTCAGCCGAGACCTGACCGGCTGGCAACGCTGGACGTCCGACCTGGCCACGGCCACCGGCGAGCGGCGCAGCGTGCAACTGCCTGACGGCACCCGTCTGCAACTCAATACCGACAGCGCGGTGGATCTGGACTTCAACCCGCATCAACGCTTGATCACTCTGGTTCGCGGAGAAATCCTGGTGACCTGCGGCTCGAGTGTCGGCGCGCCGCTGCTGGTTCGAACCCGGCATGGTTTGTTCGAGGGTATCGATGGGCGCTTTGTTGTACGCCAGGACGGCGACTGCACACGCCTGAGCGTCACCGCCGGCAACGTGGCAATCCATTCACCCCACGCGGCTGACGGACTATCAACCCAGGTTCACGCAGGAGAAAGTTACCTCGTCAGTCAGACCCAGGCCACGCTCGCCCCACCGCCGGATATGGACGCAGGGGCCTGGACGGATGGCTTGATCGTGACGCAAAACATGCGCCTTGCAGATTTCCTGGCGGAGGTGGGGCGCTATCGTCCTGGCTACCTTGGTTGCGCAGCGCAGATCGCAGACTTGCGGCTATCAGGTGTTTTTCGCCTCCAGGACACAGAGAAGTTGCTGGCACTCCTACCGCAGACGTTGCCCGTACGCCTGCACTATCGCACCCGCTGGTGGGTGAGCCTGGAGCATCAGGCCTGATTATTTTTGTTCCGGCCGATTTATTTTTGGCGGCTTTTTTTCGTGAGTCCGGCTTAGACAGTAAGCCATTCAATCTGCCTTCGGCGATCTCTACGGACCTCGATAATGACTGTGCGTTTTTTCAGCGACTCATCCTGCTCACCTGACACTTCCTACCCGCTGCTCAGTAAAGCCGTACGCGCGGCATTACTTTCGACGGCGCTGGGCATCAGCGTGTTGCCCCTTTCCGTTGTCGCCGCTGAACCAGGCGTCGAGCACATCAGCCAACGCTATGACATCCCGGGAGGCCTGTTGGGTGATGTCCTCAACCTGTTTGCCCGCCAGGCAGGCATCACGCTTTCCAGCACTCCGGCGCAGACTCAGGGGCACTCTTCTGCGGGGCTGCGCGGTGAGTATTCAGCCACGCAGGGTTTGAACCAACTACTCAGTGGTTCAGGGTTGCAAGCTCAAAGCCAGGACGGCGTCAGTTTCGTCTTGCAGGCACAGCCCGAGAATGAAGCGCTGACGTTGCCGACTACCGACATCAGGGGCTTCGCCCTGGGCAATGCCTTGGGCAGCATGGAAGGCTATAACGCCACCCATAGCCAGATTGCGACCAAGACCAGTACCGCCCTGCGAGAGACCTCACAAACCGTCTCGGTGGTGACCCGCGAGCAGATGGACGACCAGGGCTCACAAACCGTTGCCCAGGCGATGCGTTATACCCCTGGCGTGCTGACCAACCCCTACGGCGCAACTCACCGCTACGACTATGTGGCGATGCGCGGCTTCAACGATGGTTCGGTGGATAACATCTACCTCGATGGATTGAAGTCCATGGGCGATAGCGGGACGTACAGCACCATGCAGGTGGATCCGTACTTCCTGGAACGCGTGGATATCCTCAAGGGTCCGTCTTCGGTGCTCTACGGACGCAGTTCGCCGGGAGGACTGGTGGCATTGACCAGCAAGAAGCCATTGTTTGAGCCCTACCATCAGATCCAGGCCACCGTAGGTACGCAAGGGCAACGAGGTATGGGCTTCGACTTCAGTGGCCCCGTCGATGACGACAAACGTATTGCCTATCGGCTGACAGGTCTTGCGGATAAGTCCGACACTCAATTCGATCATGCCAAGGAAAAGCGCTACGCCTTGGCACCGACCTTGAGCATCGACTTCACCGATGACACATCCCTCACACTCCAGGCCTATCTGCAGCACGATCCAGACGGCGGCTACCATGGCGGCATGCCAGCGGATGGTGCGTTGCACCAGCGTAATGGCCAGCGAATCTCCAGCCATTTTTTCGAGGGCGAGCCGGGCATCGATGGTTACAAACGTGATCAACAGTCGTTCGGTTATCAGTTTGAACATCGCTTTAATGATGTCTTCACTGCGCGGCAGAACTTCCGCTATCTGGACTCCAAAGTGCAGTTGGATCAGGTGTATGGCTACGGCTGGACCACGCCTGCCAGCAATGAGCTGAATCGCTACTATTCGGGCGGTGACGAGAAGCTGCACGCCTTCATCCTCGACAACATGCTGCAGGCCGAATTTTTTACGGGAGCGACCAAACACACAATGCTGATGGGCGCGGACTATCAACGGCGCAAAACCGTAGTGGATTGGAGCAGTGGTTCTCTGGCACCGATCAACGCGTTCAACCCGGTGTATGGCAATTCTGCGATCACCTATTACAGCCCGACCAGCTACCTGCGACGGCTTGAGCAGACCGGCGTTTATCTGCAGGACCTGATTGAGATGGACAAATGGCGGTTCTCCCTGGGTTTGCGACAGGATTGGGTAGAAACGTCTGATGAAAATCGTATTGCGGAAACTAGCCGACCTTTGGGTACAGAAATCAGTGATAAACGTACCAAGCTGACCGGACGCGCAGGTGCGCTGTATCTGTTTGATAACGGTCTGGCGCCCTATGTCAGCTATTCGGAATCCTTCAATCCGAACTCCTACTCGGACAGTGCCGGCAACTCCTTGGCACCCACCGACGGGACGCAGTGGGAGGCTGGTTTGAAGTATCAGCCGCCAGGCACCGATAACCTGTTCACCGCTTCGCTGTTCCGCATTGATCAGGAAAACCTGGCGACCAAGTTGCCGCAGGAGAATTTCTATCGAGCTGTAGGGGCTGTCCGTTCACAGGGGCTGGAACTGGAAGCGCATATGCAACTGACCGACAACCTGAAGCTATTGGGAAGCTACACCTTCACCGATATCGAGTATTCAAAGTCGATGGTCAGCACTTTGAGTTCGCCGGGTAACCTTATCGAGAACAAGGGCAACTCTCCCACTCAAGCGCCTCGTCACATGGCTTCGGTGTGGACGGATTACAAATTCGACAGCGGTACCCTGGATGGGCTGCGACTGGGTGGCGGTATTCGTTATGTTGGTTACAGCTGGGCCGATGCGGAAAACACCATGAAGGTTCCGTCCTACACCTTGCTTGATGCTTCGCTTGGGTATGACTTGGGCAAGGTGGGCTTGAAGGGAGTGGACGTGCGCCTGAATGCCAATAACCTGACCAACGAATCCTATGTAGCGTCGTGCGCCAGCCTGAATTTTTGCTACTTGGGAGAAGAGCGCAACGTCAGTGCGACGGTGAGCTACCAATTCTAATTAATCTCGATTCATACAAAGCCAGCTCCTGATTTCAGGCGCTGGCTTTGTCGTCTGTGCAGGAAATTTTATGCGGACATTATTAGTTTTACTGCATCGCTATATTGGCTTGGCTACAGCGCTGTTTCTGATGATGGCAGGGATTACCGGGAGCCTGCTGGCGTTCAATCACGAGCTGGATGAATGGCTCAACCCAAGTTTTTATGAAGCTGCTGCCGAAGGTACGGCGCTACCGCCAGGGGAGTTGGTAGAACGATTACAGGCCCGGCATCCCAAGTTGCAAGTCTGGTACATGGAGTATCCGCAAGAGACCGGCCATACCGCGGTACTGGCAGCGGTTCCCAGGGATGACCCGGCAACCGGCAAGCCTTTTGCCGAGCCCAATCAGGTTTTCTATTTCGATCCGGTGAGTGGTGAACAGACAGGTCAACGTTCTTGGGGCGCCTGCTGTTTTCAGCGAGAAAACTTCATACCGTTCATTCTGGAGTTTCACTACAACCTGGTACTGCCTGGTAACTGGGGCTTGTGGTTGATGGGATTGGTCGCTATCACCTGGACGCTGGATTGCTTTATCGCATTGTCGCTTACCCTGCCCAGAGGCAAACCGTTCTGGAGAAAGTGGTCGACGTCCTGGAAGATCAAGGGCGGGCATGCTTATCGACTGAACCTTGATCTGCATCGCGCGGGTGGTTTATGGCTTTGGCTGTTACTGCTGCCAATTGCAATCAGCAGCGTGGCGATGAACTTGCCGAGCCAGGTGTTCAAACCCGTCGTTTCGATTTTTTCACCGATCGAACCAAGCGTCTATGAGGCCCGTGGCAGGATGCCAAAAGAAGAGCTGGGCGTCACACGGCTGAGCTATCAGCAAGCGTATGAACGAGCGTTGGAGGACGGTAAACGCTTGGGCCTGAAGATGGCTATTGGCGAGTTGTATTACAGCTTTGAGTACAACTTCTATGGAGCAGGTTTCGGGCAACATGACACCGATGCTCATGGAAAATCGTGGCTCTTCTTCCACGGCACTGACGGGCGTTTACTGGGACAGGAAATAGCCGGGCAAGGGACGCTGGGAGAGC
This sequence comes from Pseudomonas karstica, assembly GCF_009707515.1. Taxonomy (GTDB): domain Bacteria; phylum Pseudomonadota; class Gammaproteobacteria; order Pseudomonadales; family Pseudomonadaceae; genus Aquipseudomonas; species Aquipseudomonas karstica. The sequence goes on from NZ_WLYI01000055.1 coordinate 21,807, forward strand.
GCTTCTACCGACTTCAGTTACCTATTCATGGTGGCAGGATCATTGGGTTAACCGGACAAGTGTTAATTGCCTTGCTCGGTGTTGTGATCGCCGTGCTGTCGGCTACCGGGGTGTACATCTGGTGGCGCAAGTTGCTAGCTCGCAAAAGCAGCAAAGCGCGTCATCGGAACTGAACTGGTTTAGCCGTTATGAATGGGTGGGGCCTGCTTGTAGCTTGGCCTTAAACGACAAAACCCCTGTCTGCGCTAGCAGACAGGGGTTTCGGAATTTGATCTTGACGATGACCTACTCTCACATGGGGAAACCCCACACTACCATCGGCGATGCATCGTTTCACTGCTGAGTTCGGGATGGGATCAGGTGGTTCCAATGCTCTATGGTCGTCAAGAAATTCTGTGACCAGACCGTCGCAGTCGCAACGTGCCGGTGAAAATCATGGACTTCTACAT
>NZ_WLYI01000056.1 GCF_009707515.1 Pseudomonas karstica
CGTCGATCACCGATCACCTGTAGCCGCTGGCGCAGCCTGCGATCGGCTGCGCAGCAGTCGCCTGGGCCTTGAAATTGCTGAAGGTCCTGCGGCCCTTATCGCAGCCTCGTGCCTCGACAGCGGCTACAGAAGCCCGTCGATCACCGATCACTTGTAGCCGCTGGCGTAGCCTGCGATCGGCTGCGCAGCAGTCGCCTGGGCCTTGAGATTGTTGAAGGTCCTGCGGCCCTTATCGCAGCCTCGTACCTCGGCAGCGGCACGCTAGATCAACCAACTGCCTTCCAACTCCAGCAATTTCAACTTGTTCTCGATCCCGCCGCCAAAACCAATCAACGTCCCGTCACTGCCTACCACTCGATGGCAGGGGATGATGATGGCAATCGGATTGGCCCCGTTGGCCTTGCCCACGGCGCGAATTGCCTTGGGATTGTCCAGGTGCCGGGCCTGTTCGCCATAGGTCCAGGTTTTTCCATAGGGAATCAGCAGCAGCGCCTGCCAGACTTGTTGCTGAAACGGCGTGCCCACCGGCGCCAGGGGCAGGTCGAAAACCTCCCGCTTGCGCGCAAAGTATTCATCCAGTTGCCGGCATACGTCATCCAGCTCATGGGTCGCCAGTTGCCAGTGCTCCTGGACATGCTGGTGGTGCACGTCCATATACAGCAGGCGCAAGCCCTGTTCGTCAGCCGCCAGTAGCAATGGGCCCAGCGGGCTTGGGTGATAGCAATAAAACATTAAGGTCAATCCACATAGGCAGACAACAAAGTTCGCATATTTGCACTTCACCGTCTCGAGTGTTTTTTGTGTGTCTAGATATTCGCTGCACAGAATTTTCACATTTCATCCAAGACAATTCACCGGCTCTGCTTCCTTGCCAAGGCTCTACACTCAGGGCCGGCAGCGGGGACATATGGCGCGGAGGCAGTAATCAATAGCGTTGATGTCGTTGATCGGGCACCATTTGCCCGGCCGCGTTAACACCTCGGGCCCATCTGTCTGGGCGAGGCATTACACCGCTGCATTAATTCGCAACTTAAACTTCCAATGGGTCCTAAAACGACATGGCAAACCCGGACGCCCTGAGTCAGCAGCGAGCTGCTAATAATCGCTTGCTGCAACCGACCGTCAAATCCCATCTGGCTTATACGCTGCTCTGCGCTCTGGTCATGATGGTGATGTTATCCCTGCTGCGCCTGGCGCTGCTGGTGTACAACCGCGAGATGATCCTCGACACACCGGCCTCGACCTTCCTTGAAGCGTTCGGCAATGGCCTGCGCCTGGACTTGCGCCTGGTGGTGTACCTGAGCATTCCTCTGCTGCTGTCGCTGTTCAGCGTACGGGCGATGGCGGCACGCGGGTTCTTCCGTTTCTGGCTGACTGTCGTCTCCAGCATCGCCCTGTTCCTGGGCCTGATGGAAATGGACTTCTACCGTGAATTCCACCAGCGCCTCAACGGCCTGGTCTTCCAGTATGTCAAGGAAGACCCGAAAACCGTGATGAGCATGCTCTGGTACGGTTTCCCGGTGGTGCGCTACCTGCTGGCCTGGGCCGTGGGGACGCTGATCCTGAGTATCGCCTTCAAGGGCGCCGACCGTGCGACCCGGCCACGCGGCCCGTTCAGCGGTGGCACCATCGGCACCCGCCAAGTGGCGCCGTGGTACACGCGCATCGCGGTGTTTGTGGTGTGCCTGTTGATCGCTGTGGTCGCGGCCCGTGGCACCCTGCGCCAGGGCCCACCGCTGCGTTGGGGTGATGTCTACACCACCGACTCGAACTTCGCCAACCAGTTGGGCCTCAATGGCACCCTGTCGCTGGTTTCTGCGGCCAAGGCGCGGTTCTCCGAGCACCGGACCAACGTCTGGAAAGCCACGCTGGAACAACCATTAGCCACGCAGACTGTGCGCGACATGCTGGTAATGCCGGACGAAAAACTGGTAGACCCCGATTCCGCCGCCGTGCGCCGCGACTTCACGCCGCCGGCCGAGAAGACCCTGCCGATCAAGAACGTCGTGGTCATCCTGATGGAAAGCTTCGCCGGCCATTCGGTGGGCGCCCTGGGTCGGCCGGGCAACATCACGCCGTACTTCGACAAACTGTCCAAGGAAGGCCTGCTGTTCGACCGCTTCTTCTCCAACGGCACGCATACCCACCAGGGTATGTTCGCTACCATGGCTTGCTTCCCGAACCTGCCAGGTTTCGAATACCTGATGCAGACCCCGGAAGGCAGCCACAAGCTGTCGGGCTTGCCACAGTTGCTCAGCGCCCGTGACTTTGACGACGTGTATGTCTACAACGGCGACTTCGCCTGGGACAATCAGTCGGGCTTCTTCAGCAACCAGGGCATGACGAACTTCATCGGCCGCAATGACTTCGTCAACCCGGTGTTCTCCGACCCAACCTGGGGCGTATCCGACCAGGACATGTTCGACCGTGGCCTGGAGGAGTTGAAGGCGCGTGAAGGCGGCAAGCCGTTCTATGCGTTGCTGCAAACCTTGTCCAACCACACCCCGTATGCCTTGCCGACACCGTTGCCGGTGGAGAAAGTCACTGACCGTGGCAGCCTCAACGAGCATTTGACAGCCATGCGCTACTCCGACTGGGCCTTGGGCCAGTTCTTTGAAAAGGCCCGCAAGGAGCCATACTTCAAGGAAACCCTGTTTGTGGTCGTCGGCGACCATGGTTTTGGTAACGAGCAGCAGATCACTGAAATGGACCTGGGCCGCTTTAACGTGCCGATGTTGCTGATCGCGCCGGGGGTGCAGGAAAAATTCGGCGTGCTGGACCACACCGTGGGTACGCAGATCGATATCGTGCCGACCATCATGGGCCGTCTCGGTGGCGAAACCCGTCACCAGTGCTGGGGTCGTGACCTGCTGAACCTGCCGGAAGGCGACAAAGGCTTTGGCGTGATCAAACCCTCGGGCAGCGACCAGACTGTCGCCTTGCTCACGGGTGACCGCGTGCTGGTGCTGCCCAAGGAAATGCCGGCGAAGTTGTGGCAATACCAGTTGGGCGCAGAATCGAGCGGGAAGGTGATTCCTGAATCGGCGGACGAGGCTGCACTCAAGCAGAAACTCGAATCGTTCCTGCAAACAGCCACCAAGAGCCTGCTGGACAACACAGCAGGGGTTGTGGACGGCATACCGGACTAAATAGCAGTCAATAAAAAGAGGCCTTTTTGAAGGCCTCTTTTTTTTGCTCATTATTCACTGTAGGAGCGAGCTTGCTCGCGAAAAACTCAAGATCAGCGCGTTGTTAAACCCGAACCCGCGTCATCGTTAAAGACCTTCGCGGGCAAGCCCGCTCCTACAGGGATTTTATATCTTGCCGAGCAACAACAGGATCAACAGGACTACCAGCACAGTACCGAGAATGCCCGAGGGGCCATAACCCCAATTGCGCGAGTGCGGGAACACCGGCAGGCCACCGACCAGCAGGAGGATCAGGATAATGATAAGAATGAGGGTCATGGTTTGTTTTCCTTATTGTCTTCTGAAGAGCCTGTTGTTTAATAGTCGGCCCGCTCTATAAGTGCGAACACCTTAATAACTCTGACGAAGCGGTGGATGAGAAAATTCCCTCTTTTTTAAAACTTTTTGTTTGGTGGCTTATTTCCTTTAATGCCAACGTGATTAATAAAGTAACGTTTGAAAAAGATTGAACTTGCAGCATACCCTCGCTATTGGACCGGGCCTGCGGTTTGCCTGGGGCATTCAGCAGTCTGATGGTGCATGGGGCCAGGAAAAACCTTCGCTACACTGCGGTTCACTTCTTCCGTGAACCACAAGGCTACTTCCTATGCAAAATCGCATGATGATCACCGGCGCAGGGTCTGGCCTGGGCCGCGAAATCGCGTTGCGCTGGGCTCGCCAGGGCTGGCAATTGGCATTGTCGGACGTCAGCGAGCCCGGCCTGCAGGAAACCCTCAAGCTGGTGCGTCAGGCCGGTGGTGAGGGGTTCACCCAGCGTTGCGATGTGCGTGACTACAGCCAACTCACCGCCTTCGCCCAGGCCTGCGACGTCAAGCTGGGTGGCATTGATGTCATCGTAAACAACGCCGGTGTGGCGTCCGGAGGTTTTTTCAGCGAATTGTCCCTGGAAGACTGGGATTGGCAGATCGCGATCAACCTGATGGGCGTGGTCAAGGGCTGCAAGGCATTCCTGCCGCTGTTGGAAAAGAGCAAAGGCCGGATCATCAACATCGCTTCCATGGCAGCGCTGATGCAAGGCCCGGCCATGAGCAATTACAACGTGGCCAAGGCGGGTGTTGTGGCGTTGTCGGAAAGCCTGCTGGTGGAGCTCAAACAGCAGGAAATCGGCGTGCATGTAGTGTGCCCATCGTTCTTCCAGACCAACCTGTTGGATTCGTTCCGCGGCCCGACCCCGGCGATGAAGGCACAGGTGGGCAAATTGCTGGAAAGCTCGCCCATCAGCGCCGCCCAGATTGCCGATTACATCTATCAGCGTGTCGCCGAGGGCGAGTTCATGATCCTGCCCCATGAGCAGGGACAGATGGCCTGGGCGTTGAAGCAGAAGAATCCGCAGTTGCTCTACGACGAAATGACAGTGATGGCGGACAAAATGCGGGCCAAGGCGCAGTTGATGAAAGGGTAAACCCGCCGGACAGATAGACGCAGTGTTTAGTGCTGGGGTGAGATGGCGGTTCTATCGCTATTTGTCTGTCAGGAAAATTAACCAGGATTTGTAGGGCATGCCTGTTTACTCCGCACGGCATTGATGGCCGGGAGGTGAGCAGGCATGGTCAATACCCGGTAACTTTTCAAAGGACAAACGCCATGCTGGTATTGGGCCGTGCAATAGGCGAAATCATCTCCATCGGAAATCACATCACCGTGCGCATCCTGGAGGTGAACGGTACTCAGGTGAAACTCGGCGTGGAAGCGCCGGCCGAGGTCAAGGTGCATCGTTCTGAGGTCTATCAGAAGATGCTCAACCAGCAGGCGTCGAGACCCCGGGTGCCCGAGCCCAACCCCTAGTCAAACAGGTGCTTGGGCACATCGTGCTTGAGCATCAACTGGCACTGTTCACTTTCCGGATCGAATACGATCAGTGCCTGCCCCTTGGTCAGTGCCTGGCGCACCCGCAGCACTCGGGTTTCCAAGGGCGTTTCGTCACCATTGTCGGTACCGTCGCGGGTGACGAAGTCTTCGATGAGGCGGGTCAATGTGTCGACTTCAAGTTGGTCGTAGGGAATCAGCATACAAGCCTCATATCAATAATCCCGGCGATGCTACTGCGCCGGGGTCATTGTTGCCAGCGTCAGGTCTTTTGCCCTACCAGACTGTCCACCGACGGCACACGCGTGTCGCTCTCCATCTGCGTTTCATGTTCCAACTGATGACTGAAACGGTCCAGGGAACCCTGGGCGGGTTGTGCATCGCTGGCGAACACCGGCGGGCTGAGAATATAGGCACCGAGCAGACGACTCAGGGCCGCCAGGCTGTCGATATGGGTACGCTCGTAACCGTGGGTGGCGTCACAACCGAACGCCAGCAGGGCGGTGCGGATATCGTGGCCGGCGGTCACCGCGGAGTGGGCGTCGCTGAAGTAATAGCGAAACAGGTCGCGGCGTACTGGCAGTTCGTTGTCCGAGGCCAGGCGCAACAGGTGACGTGACAGGTGATAGTCGTAGGGCCCGCCGGAGTCCTGCATGGCCACGCTCACCGCGTGTTCGCTGGAGTGCTGGCCGGGGGCGACCGGTGCAATGTCGATACCGACGAACTCACTGACGTCCCACGGTAACGCCGCTGCCGCGCCACTGCCGGTTTCCTCGGTAATGGTGAACAGTGGGTGGCAGTCGATCAGCAACGGTTCGCCACTGTCGACGATGGCCTTGATCGCGGCCAGCAACGCTGCGACGCCAGCCTTGTCATCCAGGTGACGGGCGCTGATATGGCCGCTGTCGGTGAATTCCGGCAGTGGATCGAAAGCGACGAAATCACCGACGCCTACCCCAAGGGAGTCGCAATCGGCGCGGGTCGCACAGTAGGCGTCCAGGCGCAGTTCAATGTGGTCCCAACTGATGGGCATCTCGTCCACGGCGGTGTTAAAGGCATGCCCCGAGGCCATCAGTGGCAACACGCTGCCGCGGATCACGCCGTTGTCGGTAAACAGGCTGACGCGGCTGCCTTCGGCAAAACGGCTGGACCAGCAGCCCACCGGCGCCAGGGTCAGGCGGCCATTGTCCTTGATCGCCCTCACGGCGGCACCAATGGTGTCCAGGTGTGCGGAGACGGCGCGGTCGGGGCTGTTTTTTTGGCCCTTGAGGGTCGCGCGAATAGTGCCGCGACGGGTCATTTCAAAGGGAACGCCCAGTTCTTCCAGACGTTCGGCGACATAGCGCACGATGGTGTCGGTAAACCCGGTGGGGCTGGGAATGGCGAGCATTTCCAGCAGCACTTTTTGCAGGTAGACGAGATCCGGTTCGGGAATGGTTCGGGTCATAAGGGGTCCTTTTGGTTACAAGCTGCAAGTTAGATGCAGGCGGCTTTGCGCTTGCAGTTTGTGGCTTTCAGCTTGCAGCTTGTTCAACACATTCAGCTATGGGGAAACAACAAGTCCACAAACCTCTCCGCCGTTGGCTGGGGTTCATGGTTGGCCAATCCGGCCCGTTCATTGGCTTCGATAAACACGTACTCCGGTTGGTCGGCGGCTGGCACCATCAGGTCCAGGCCGACCATGGGAATGTCCAGTGCCCGCGCGGCGCGTACAGCGGCATCCACCAGCGTGGGGTGCAAAATGGCCGTCACATCCTCCAGGCAGCCCCCGGTATGCAGGTTGGCAGTGCGGCGCACGGCCAAGTGTTCACCCTGGGGCAGAATGCTGCTGTAGTCATAGCCTGCTGCTTGCAGGGTGCGCTGGGTCTCGTGATCCTGGGGGATTTTGCTTTCGCCGTCGGTGGCGGCCTGACGGCGACGGCTCTGGGCTTCGATCAACGCGCCGATGGAATGTTGGCCATCACCGATGACCTCGGCCGGTCGGCGAATGGCGGCGGCGACCACCTCGAAACCGATCACCACAATGCGCAGGTCCAAGCCTTCGTGGAAGCTTTCCAGCAGCACTCGGCTATCGAATTGACGGGCTGCCGCGATAGCTTTTTGCACCTCTTCGATGGTCTGCAAATCCACCGCCACGCCCTGGCCTTGTTCGCCATCCAGCGGCTTGACCACAATGCGCTGATGTTCGTCGAGGAACTCCAGGTTGTCGTCGGCGCTGCCGGCCAGTTGCTGGGCTGGCAGGTTAAGCCCGGCAGCCTTGAGCACTTTATGGGTCAGGCTCTTGTCCTGGCACAACGTCATGCTGATGGCGCTGGTCAGGTCGCTCAATGACTCGCGGCAGCGTACCCGGCGCCCGCCGTGGTTCAAGGTGAATAACCCTGCATCGGCATCATCTACCTGTACATCAATTCCGCGCCGATGGGCTTCCTCGACAATGATCCGCGCATAGGGGTTGAACCCGGCTTGGGGCCCCGGGCCGAGGAACAACGGCTGGTTGATGCCGTTCTTGCGCTTGATGGCAAAGGTGGTCAGCGGCCTGAAACCGAGCTTGGCGTAGAGGTTTTTCGCCTGGCGGTTGTCGTGCAACACCGACAGGTCCAGGTAGCTCAAGCCACGACTCATGAAGTGCTCGATCAGATGGCGCACTAGCACTTCGCCAACGCCCGGCCGACTGCATTGCGGGTCCACTGCCAGGCACCAGAGGCTGCAGCCGTTTTCTGGATCGTGAAACGCCTTTTGGTGATTGAGGCCCATAACGCTGCCGATCACTGAGCCGCTGTCCTCGTCCTCGGCCAGCCAATACACCGGGCCGCCTTGGTGGCGCGGAGTCAGTAGTGCCGGGGTCACGGGCAACATCCCGCGTCCTTGGTAAAGCTGATTGACGGCCTGCCAATCGGCTTCGCTCTGTACCCGGCGAATGCGAAAGCCACGAAACACCCGCGTCGCGGGGCGATAGTCGCTGAACCATAGGCGCAGGGTATCGGACGGGTCGAGAAACAGTTGTTGCGGGTCAATCCCGAGAATCTGTTGAGGCGCCGCCACGTACAGGGCGATATCCCGTTCCCCGGGCTGCTCGTTGAGCAGCTCCAGGGCCAGGCTTGCCGGGTCGCAAAACGTATGGCCGATCAACAACCGGCCCCAGCCGCAATGTACGGCGACCGACGCGGGGCTCAGCTCACTGCCGTCTTCGGCTAAGCGGGCTTGCAAACGTTCGTAGGACGGCGACTGGCCGCGCAGCAAGCGTTGGCTGTAAGCCGTGGCATGAGGTTTCATCGGTCAGATTCCTTGTTCGCTGAGCCACAGGTTCAGCGCCGCCAATTGCCACAGTTTGGAGCCGCGCAACGGCGTCAGTTGGCCGTGCGGGTCGGTGAGCAGGCGGTCAAGCATGGCCGGGTTGAACAGGCCGCGATCCTGGCTTGGATCGAGCAGCAGGTCACGCACCCAATTCAAGGTATCGCCTTGCAAATGCTTGAGGCCGGGCACCGGGAAGTAACCTTTCTTGCGGTCGATGACCTCACTGGGGATCACCAGGCGCGCAGCTTCTTTCAAGACCTGTTTGCCGCCATCGGGCAGTTTGAATTTGCCTGGCACCCGCGCCGACAACTCCACCAGGCGATAGTCCAGAAACGGCGTTCGCGCTTCCAGGCCCCAGGCCATGGTCATGTTGTCGACACGTTTGACCGGGTCGTCCACCAGCATTACCGTGCTGTCCAGGCGCAGAGCCTTGTCCACCGCTGCATCGGCGCCTGGCTGGGCGAAATGCTCGCGAACGAAGTCACCGGCGGCGTCATTGGCGGTCAGCCATTTCGGCGCAACGGTAGCGGTATAGTCAGCATGACTGCGGTCAAAAAACGCTTCGCGGTAGGCCGCATACGGGTCGCTGGCACCGTCCACCTCGGGGTACCAGTGGTAGCCGGCGAACAACTCGTCGGCGCCCTGGCCGCTTTGCACCACTTTGCAATGCTTGGCCACTTCCCGGGACAGCAGGTAGAAGGCGATGCAGTCATGGCTGACCATCGGCTCGCTCATGGCGCGGAAGGCGGCCGGCAGTTGCTCGATGATCTCGCTCTCGGCGATGCGCAGTTGATGATGACGGGTGCCGTAATGCTTGGCGATCAGATCGGAGTATTGGAATTCGTCGCCGCGCTCGCCGCCGGCGTCTTCAAAGCCGATGGAGAAGGTCGACAAATCTTGCACGCCGACTTCGCGCAACAGGCCCACCAGCAGGCTTGAATCAACGCCGCCGGAAAGCAGCACACCCACATCCACCGCCGCCCGTTGACGAATCGCCACGGCGTCGCGGGTGCTGTCGAGCACGCGGTCGCGCCAGTCTTCCAGGGTCAGGTTGGCTTCATCGGCATGGGGCCCGTAGGGCAGGGTCCACCAGGTTTTCTGCTCGGTAGTACCGTCGGCATCGACGCGCATCCACGTCGCCGGCGGCAGTTTTTCAATGCCCGCCAGCAAGGTGCGCGGCGCAGGCACCACGGCATGGAAATTCAGATAGTGATTGAGCGCGACCGGGTCAAGGATCGGGTTGATATCGCCACCCTTGAGCAGCGCCGGCAACGCCGAGGCAAAACGCAAGCGCTGGCCGGTGCGCGACAGGTACAACGGCTTCACGCCCAGGCGGTCGCGGGCAATAAACAGACGTTGGGCGTCACGCTCCCAGATGGCAAAGGCAAACATGCCGTTGAGCTTGGGCAGCAGCGCTTCACCCCAGGCGTGATAACCCTTGAGCAGTACTTCGGTGTCGCCGCCGGAATAAAAGGCATAGCCCAGGGCTTCAAGCTCTGTGCGCAGTTCCGGGAAGTTGTAGATCGCGCCGTTGAAGGCCAGGGACAGGCCCAATTGGGCATCAACCATCGGTTGGGCAGAGCCGTCCGACAGGTCCATGATTTTCAGGCGGCGATGGCCCAGGGCAATTGGCCCTTGGGCGTGAAAGCCCCATGCGTCGGGGCCACGAGGGGCGAGGTGATGGGTGATTCGTTCGACTGCTGCCAGGTCGGCAGGTTGATGATCAAAGCGTAACTCGCCAGCTAATCCACACATAAATTCCTTACCGGTTTTCCGTTGGGGAGGTTTTGGGGTACTAGAGAACTGACAAGCTCATGTGGCAGGAGTTTTAGATCGATCAGTTATAAGCAGGCCATGCTCGTCCTTGCGCAGGTCACGTTTGTGCGGTGAGGAGGCTTGCGCCCAAAGGTGTTAATTAAGTCATGGAACGATGGGACTTATGCATTGGTAAGGCACCTCAACCCCCTGATTATTGAATTATTAATCGCACTAAGGCTCGGCTAGTCTTTAACTCCGTCATAAATGTAAGGATGTAATTATGGAACAGGGAATTTCTCTGGAGAGTAATAGCCAAGCCGACGCGCGTGATGTCTCAGTTGCACTGCTGGAGATGACAGGCAGTTTGGAAAAGTCTGAGATTTTGCAAAGCAAACTTCCCGAGTGGTTGATGAAGGCTTCTGCGGAGTCCATAGAATGTTTGAATGAAGCGGCCAGCGCTGTTCTTTCCCTGCACACCGATGTCCAGCGTCACCTGAAAGGTTTAAAAGGTATCGAAGGGTTTTGCCGGGAGCGTCTGCGAACGGCCTTGGCTGCACAGTTTTCTCACGGGCTGGATGTCGATAAAGACCGTTTGTGGCTGCCACAGACAGATCGCGTGGCAATTGGGCCCCCGTTTTATCGTGATCTTACAACGCATTCGTATTGGGTCAGCCATACGCTGTTAGAAGCCGCGATGCAGAACTTTACTGCAGCAGAAGAACAGGTAGGCGATGACGGCATGCCTGCCCAGGCCCGGCTGGAAAGCGCAACGGCCCTCCTTCAGCCCACGGCCTTCGCCCGTTGTTGCCGTGCCCTGGACTTGGGCCGGCTTTATCAGGAACACTTGCTACAGGTGTTCGATATCGAGGCTCCTGCCAGTGCTGTTGACGAAAGTCCAGTCGCCCTCGCAATCAAGAAACTAAGAGGCGCGGCTTTTAAGTTGGACATATGGGTTGCTTTCTTGAAACAGCATATTTCCAGGGCGGCTTTAGATATGTTGCAGTTATTTCAGGCGAGAGGCGCGACCACAAAACACAGCGATATTATGTACGGCAATCGGCCGGTTATTATTCAGGGGTTGGAGGCCCATACCGCTTGTCTGTGGGGCGCAGTGGTATTTTCCACACGTTCGATCGAAGAGTTCTCAAACGAAAAGTGCATTGTGTACATGCCGGGGGATGCCCAGCGCTGTGTGTACGAGTACGCGTTATTCAGCGACTTTCAGGAACACATTGAGGAGCAGTTGAAGGCCCCCCTCTATGCGCAGGCATTTACCCGTTACATCGACGAAGCCAGCCGCCTGGATTTTTTCAAGGCCGTCTCGGATAACGCGGGCCTTGGGCGAATCAAACAACGTCTGATCAACACCGACCTGATGAGTTTTTATTGGCAAAGCCTGGTCGGCAAGTTGCAACTCGATAGTCGGATATTGGCGGTCCCCACCGAAGATGTTGACGCCGAGGAGCGGCAAAAACGTCTGGATGGCTACTGGGAAGCCGGGCTCACCCTCGCCAATATCGGTGCGCTGTTCATTCCGGTCTTGGGCGAACTGATGATGGGCGTCGCTATCGGCCAGTTGGTAGGAGAGGTTTATGACGGTGTCGAGGACTGGCGGGCCGGTGATAAACAGCAGGCGCTGTCTCATCTGACCAATGTCGTGACAAACGTCGCCATGCTGGCAGTGTTCGCCGCAGGCAACGCGGCGCTTAAGGTTCGGGCCGGGCAAAGCAGTAGCGCGGCTTTTTTCGATGACTTCGAAGCAGTCGAAAACACAGGCCAGCGCCGGCTTTGGAAACGCAGCCTGAAGGCCTATCGCCAGTCTGTAGATATCAGCGTCAAAGCCGATGCGGACGGTATTTACCGGGAGGGCGGGAAGACCTACTTGAAGCTTGACGACGATGTGTTGGCGGTTAACCTTGATCAGGCGTCCAATACCTGGCGCATCATGCATCCCACGGACCCCAAGGCGTTTACCCCAGCGGTGGCACTTAATGGCGACGGGGGCTGGCGTTATATCGCCGAACGTCCTTCTGAATGGGAGAACGCCAGCTATGCGCTGATGCGTCTGGCGCCAGATCTGGTCAACGTGGGCAATAACCGCTTGGCGGCGGTGCAGGAAATCACCCATTCGCCGTTGTCACGCCTGCAACAGTGGGGGCTCCAGGACCGTCCCGTATCGCCACGATTCAGGGACCAGGCCCAACGCTTCATGTTGGAGCAACGCATTCGTGATTGTATCTGGCACCTGGAAAACGAAGGGCAGCCCACGGCCGACAATCAGGTTTTGTTGTTGCATGCATTGCCGGCGTTGCCCCAGTGGCCCAAGCACAGTTTTTTTGAACTGTTTGATGCTCAGGGCAACCTCATCGACAGCTATCCACAGGGGCTCACCGTAACGGCGGAACATAGAGCTATCCGGCTTTCCGAGCACCAATTGCGCTACGAAGGCGCCATGGGGATTGCACTTGAGGGCATTGGCCCGCAAGAGCGCGAGCAGTTGCTCAGTGGTACGCCTGATGCCGCGACACCCGGCCAGCGCCTGGCCGGCAGGCTGGCAAGTTGGATGAAGGAGGAGCCTGGAGTGCTTTTTGACAAGCTCTATCAGGCATACGACCGGCCATCGAGCGGCGAACACATGCTGTTCAAGCAACGCTTTGCGCACTTGCCGGTCAAGGCGGCCCAGCAACTGCTCGACCACGCCAGCAGTTTTGAGCGCCTGCGCCTGTTCACTGATCGGCGCATTCCCATGCGCCTGGCTCAAGAGGCGCGCGAAACCATGGAGCAAGTGCTCGTCGACCGCGCCTGTGCCGAACTGTACTTGCCGGGGCGCGGATTGTTCCATGCTGAGTTCAAGCCTTTTCAGTTACTCCAGCGTTTGCCCGGCTGGTCCGACGACTTCGCCCTGGAGCTGCGTGACGGCAGTGTCCACGGTAGCCTGTTGGAGCGCATAGGCCCGCAGAACGCGGCGGTGCGTCGGATAGTCGTCAAGCTTGATGACTTGCATGAAGCTTTCGACGAGGCGGGCAAGACCCTCGGGCCTGCTACCTCCGGGCCCGATAGCCTTTTCGATGCCTGCCTGCGAACGTTGCCACCCAGGCAAATGGAAGCATTGACGTTTTTCGAGAGTGACCGCCCCTACGGCTTTAAACTGCGCCTGAGCGTCTATGAACAGGCCATCAAAGACCGTGCGGCAGTGGCCCGGCTGCTCAAGGGGCAAACACTGGAGCATGCCGAAACGCGAGTGTTCTGCGAGCAAGCCCATCCGCCTGCCGCCGTTGTCACCCACGCACATCCACGTACCCTGGTGCGCAAGACGCGCCGGTTGTTTCCGTTGTTCAGTGAGGCCCAGGTCAGTCAATTTCTGGATGAGCAGGGCGCGGATCACTTGCAGCGCGCCGAATCGATCAAGGCCCTTGAAGAACAACTTAAAGCCCTGCGCGCCAGCTTGAAGTTCTGGAAGCACTCCCCGCCGGGCGCTGCCAGCGAACTGCAGGCCAGCCGTAGGCAGGTGGCCGACTTGATCGAGAACGCCTGGCGGCGCCTGGCCTTTGTTCGGGGCGAGGGTCGCGACACTGTGCTCGGTTTGAACCTTGAGGGTATGCGCGTAGGAGGGCTGCCGACGCTGCCGGCTCAGGTCAGTTTCAGGCATCTGCGCAACGTGTCTCTGAACAACATGGAGCTGGACAACAACGTTGCTTATTTTCTCAAGTCGTTCACTCACCTCGAGTCGCTGGACCTTGGGCGCAACAAGATTTCCCGGCTGCCGGAAATTCTCTCCCACATGCCTGGCCTCAAGCGTTTGATGTTGCCGTCCAACGGGCTGAGCTTGACGGACTACACCCTGGGGAAACTCGCCAATATGCGCAACCTGGTGACCCTTGACCTGAGTGACAACGCCTTGGGCGGTACACCCGATGTCGGCAAGATGCTGGACCTGGTCAACCTGAAATTACGCGCTACCGGCCTGAGCGAACTGCCCGTTGGCCTGTCGCGGTTACCCAAACTGGATTTTGTCGACCTGCGGGAAAACGTGATAACGCAACTGCCCGATTGGTTGTTTGAAGCCCCCCGCAGCTTCGCTGAAAGAATCAACCTGCGGCTCAATCCGCTATCGGCCAACAGCGTTTCCAGTATCAACGTCTATCGTGGCCGAACCGGTATAGGCATGGGCTTTTTGGAGGACGATATCGCGGCCATGAACGAGTCCAGTGCCCGCCAGCTCTGGTTGCCGGCCTTGGCCTCGGAAAAACAGGCTATCTGGACTGACTTCAAGGACGATCCACGCGGCGAGGCATTGTTCAAGCTCCTGGCTGAACTGGGTCACAGTGCCGATACCGAGTTTGTGCATGAGGATCAGGTCCGGCGGGTGTGGGAGGTCCTGGAAGCGGCTCACGGCAACGCAGAGTTGCGTGATCAGGTATTTAACCTCGCGGCCAACCCGATCAACTGCAATGACGCCGCTGCTACTAATTTCAGCCATTTGGAAGTGGCGGTGCGTGTGCATCAAGCCACCGAAGCGAGCGAGCGGGGCGCCTCCACATCGGCATTACTACGCGAAGGGCGCAGCCTGTTTCGTCTGGATCAACTGGAGAAACTGGCCCATGAGCACAGCCTGACCGACCCGACGGCGGACCCGGCAGAAGTGAGCCTGGCGTATCGCACCGGCCTGGTCGAATCGCTGGATCTGCCGGGGCAGCCGACTCATATGCGCTATGCCCGCTTGAGCGGAGTGACCGGCAGCGATCTGGAACTGGCTGCTGCACGGGTACGCAATGCCGAGCTGTCGTCGCAGTTCATGGATTATCTGGTGGAGCGCAAGTTTTGGCGTGCGCACCTGCACCGCCGCTATCCCCTGCGCTTTGAGCGTATGAACGAGCCTTTTCAAGGGGAGCAAGCCGCCGTTCTGGAACGTTCACATTCTATGCCGGACGCCGATTTTCAGCGTCAACTCAGTGACATAAGCGAACGCCGACAGGCCTCGGAAGGTGGCTTGTTGCGGACGTTGACCCAAGAGGAACTCAAGTCGGTGGATTTGGGCTGCACGCTTACGGGGAGCTGATTGCGCGGGGCTCAGGCTTGATTGCGGATCAGGCGCCGCAAGGCGAACCGGTTCGGGTGGCAGGCTTGGGCAACGCTGGCGGGTAGCGGCAGGGGTTCCCGGTTGAGCCAGGCCGCCAGCAACTCGCCGCACAGGGGCGCGGTGATCAGCCCGCGTGAGCCATGGCCGCTATTGATGTACAAACCGTCGAGCCAGGGGCAGGGCGTGTCTGGTACCTGGCGCGCGTCCTTGCGCAGGGCCGCGTAGGTTTGTGCGAAAGCCTGACTGTCTGCCAGCGGGCCGACAATCGGCAGGTAGTCCGGGCTGGTGCAGCGAAAGGCAGCGCGCCCCTCAAGTTGCGCGGGGTCGAGCTGGTTGGCGTGCAAGCGCTGCCACAGGTCGGCGCTGATGTCCCGCAGCATGTGCAGGTTACCGGCGTGTTCGCTGGCGGTGGGTGTCAGGTCCTCGTTGCTGAAGTCGAAACTGGCGCCTAGGGTGTGTTCGCCCAGGCGCGGCGGAGCAATATAACCCTCGCTGCAGACCACTGTTGCCAGTTCCCGGCTGGTCTCGGTTTGCGGCAAACAGGTGATTTGCCCACGGATGCGCTTGAGCGGCAGTTCGGCACTGGCGGCAAAACGAGTGACCTCGGCGGCCCCCGCCAGGATCACCACCGCAGCGCTGGCTAGAACCCGTTCTGCGTCCAGCGCTTGCCACTGGTCATCGACACGTTGCAGGTCGAGGGCGTTGTGATGCGTCATCACCTCGATCAACGGGTGCGTCGCTTGCCATTGGCAAAGTGCTGGCGGATGCACCCAGCCGCCTTCGGGGAAAAACAGCCCACCGTATTCCAGCGCTACGCCGGCCAGGGTTTGGGCCTGGGCCTGATCCAGGCAGTGCAACAGGTCCGGTGCAAAAGCATCGGCCAGGGTGGCCTGACGCTGGGCTTCCTTGGCATTGAACGCCAGTTGCAACACCCCGCAGGCGTCCCAGTCGACGCCCTGCTGTAACTGTTGCAGCAGGCGCCGAGTGTGGCCGAAGCCGCTGACAATCAGTTGGGACAATGCGGTGCCGTGGGCCGAGAGCTTGAGATAGAGCATGCCTTGCGGGTTACCGGAAGCTTCCTGGGCCAGCCCGGCATGGCGTTCCAGCAGGCTGACCCGCCAACCGCGGGCCGCCAGGCTGGCTGCCGTGGCGCAACCGGCTAGCCCGCCGCCGATGACCATGGCGTGGCGTTCGCCGCTGTGGGGTGCAGGGCGCGCGAACCAGGGCGCGGTAGCCGGTGGCTGTGGGGTTTGTTCGGGCCAGCCGAGAAACTCACCGCGCAGGATCTCCCACTTATGGCCGATCCCCGGTGTGCGCTTCATCTTGAACCCGGCGGCATTGATCAGTCGCCGTACCCAGCCGGTGCTGGTAAAGGTGCTGATGGTCGATCCCGGCGCCGCCAGCCGCGCCAGTTCGGCAAACAGTTCGGCGGTCCACATGTCAGGGTTCTTGGCCGGCGCGAAGCCATCGAGGAACCAGGCGTCGACCTGCGCATCCAGTTGCGGCAACTGTTTCAGGGCGTCGCCGATCAACAGGGTCAGGGTTACACGGCCGTTGTCCAGCACCAGCCGCTGAAAGCCTTGATGGATGGCGATGTATTGCGCCAGCAACTGATCGGCAAAGGGCTTGAGTTCCGGCCAGAGGGTGAGGGCGCGTTGCAGGTCGGCGTGAGTCAGCGGGTACTTTTCCACACTGACGAAATGCAGGCGCGCCCCTGCAACGGCCTGTTGTTCGAACAGTTGCCAGGCACACAGGAAGTTCAGGCCGGTGCCGAACCCGGTTTCGCCAATCACCAGGCAGCCACCCGGGGGCAACGCGGCAAAGCGTTCGCCCAGGCGGTTCTGTTCAAGAAACACGTAGCGGGTTTCTTCCAGGCCCGATTTATCGGAGAAGTACACGTCGTCAAACACCTGCGAGCGTGGGCGTCCCTGGTCGTCCCAATCGAGCTGGGCGTGCGGCAGTACTGGGTTCATGGGCAACTCGGCAAAGGCAAGGCAAGCATTCTAGCCGATCAACAGGCGCGTCATTGATCCATGGCAACCCGACATTGAATTTCCTCACGCCGGGCAATCTCCAATCCGCTAGTCTTGATCCATCTTGAAAGGGAGCCGCCCATGTTCGAATCTGCCGAAATCGGTCACGCCATCGACAAAGACACCTACGACGCCGAAGTGCCGGCCCTGCGCGAAGCCTTGCTGGAAGCACAATACGAGTTGCAACAGCAAAAGCGCTTCCCGGTGATCATCCTGATCAATGGCATTGAAGGTGCCGGCAAGGGCGAAACCGTCAAGCTGCTCAACGAATGGATGGACCCGCGCCTGATCGAAGTGCGCACCTTCGACCAGCAAACCGACGAAGAACTGGCCCGCCCACCGGCCTGGCGCTACTGGCGACAATTGCCGGCCAAGGGCCGCATGGGTATTTTTTTCGGCAACTGGTACAGCCAGATGCTCCAGGCGCGTGTCCATGGCGAGATCAAGGACGCCCGGCTGGATCAGGCGATTGCCGGTGCCGAGCGCCTGGAAAAAATGCTCTGCGACGAAGGCGCGCTGATTTTCAAGTTCTGGTTCCATCTGTCCAAGAAACAAATGAAGGCGCGGCTCAAGGCCCTGCAGGACGATCCGCTGCACAGCTGGCGCATCAGCCCGCTGGATTGGCAGCAGTCCAAGACTTACGACAAGTTTGTGCGTTTCGGCGAGCGGGTCTTGCGCCGTACCAGTCGCGATTACGCGCCTTGGCATGTGATCGAAGGCGTTGATGCTCACTACCGCAGCTTGACTGTCGGCAAGATCCTGCTCGACGGCCTGCAAAATGCCCTGAAAGTACCCAAGGCCAAAGCCAGTGGTATGAACCCGGCGCCGTTACCGTCTGCTGTTGATCAGATGAGCCTGCTCAACAGCCTGGACATGACCCAGCAGTTGGATAAGGACGATTACGAGGAACAACTGATTACCGAACAGGCGAGATTCTCGGGGCTGATGCGCGACAAGCGAATGCGCAAGCACGCGCTGGTGGCGGTATTTGAAGGCAACGACGCGGCGGGAAAGGGCGGAGCGATTCGCCGGGTCGCGGCTGCGCTCGACCCGCGCAAATACCACATCGTGCCGATTGCCGCGCCGACTGAAGATGAACGCGCCCAGCCCTATTTGTGGCGCTTCTGGCGGCAGATTCCGGGGCGCGGGATGTTTACCGTGTTCGACCGTTCGTGGTACGGCCGCGTGTTGGTGGAGCGGGTCGAAGGCTTTTGCAGCACGGCGGACTGGATGCGTGCCTACGGTGAGATCAACGACTTTGAAGAGCAACTGCGGGACGCGGGTGTGATCGTGGTCAAGTTCTGGCTGGCCATCGACAAACAGACCCAGTTGGAGCGTTTCCAGGCCCGGGAAGAGATCCCGTTCAAGCGCTTCAAGATCACCGAGGACGACTGGCGCAACCGCGATAAATGGGATGATTACCGCGCGGCAGTGGGCGACATGGTCGACCGCACCAGCACCGAGGTTTCACCCTGGACATTGGTTGAGGCCAATGACAAGCGCTGGGCACGGGTGAAGGTGTTGCGCACCCTCAATCGGGCGCTAGAGGAGGCGTTCGAGCAGTCCGACAAGCACGACAAAAAGGGCAAGAAAAAACACTAGGCCATGCTCACGCATACGCGGGGTGAATGATTGTCGCGGTTGATCAGGGCTGGATCTATGCTCGGTCCAGCTCTCAACAACCCCAACAAGAGGCAAGCCCATGCGTGAAGTAGTGATCGTCGACAGCGTGCGAACCGGCCTGGCCAAGTCCTTTCGCGGCAAGTTCAACCAGACCCGTCCCGATGATATGACTGCCCATTGCGTCAACGCTTTGCTGACCCGCAATGGCATCGACCCGGCCAGTGTCGAGGATTGTATCGTCGGTGCCGGCTCCAACGAAGGCGCCCAGGGCTACAACATAGGGCGCAACGTGGCGGTGCTGTCCCGCCTGGGCACCTCTACTGCGGGTATGACCCTCAACCGGTTCTGCTCCTCGGGTTTGCAGGCAATTGCCATTGCGGCCAACCAGATCGCTTCGGGCTGCAGCGACATCATCGTCGCCGGCGGCGTCGAGTCCATCAGCCTGACCATGAAAAGCGTCAATACCGATAACCTGATCAACCCGTTGCTCAAGGAGCAGGTCCCGGGCCTCTATTTTCCCATGGGCCAGACTGCCGAAATCGTCGCCCGTCGCTATAACGTCAGCCGCGAAGAACAGGATCTGTACGCCCTGCAAAGCCAGCAGCGCACGGCCCAGGCCCAGGTGGACGGGTTGTTCATTGATGAAATCGTGCCGATGGCGGTCAAGTACAAGGTCGAGGACAAAAACAGCGGTGAGGTGCAGATCCTTGATGGCGTGGTAGACCGCGATGACTGCAACCGTCCGGACACCACCTTGGCCAGCCTCGCGGGGTTGAAACCGGTGTTTGCCGAGGATGGCTCGGTGACGGCGGGCAACTCGTCGCAGTTGTCTGACGGCGCGTCGATGACCCTGGTGATGAGCCTGGAAAAAGCCCTGGCGCTGGGGCTCAAGCCCAAGGCGTTATTCCGTGGCTTTACCGTGGCTGGTTGCGAGCCGGACGAGATGGGGATCGGCCCGGTGTTCTCGGTGCCCAAGCTGCTCAAGGCGCGGGGTTTGCGGGTAGAGGATATTGATCTGTGGGAGCTTAATGAGGCGTTTGCTTCCCAGTGTCTGTATGCGCGTAATCGGTTGGAGATTGATAACGCCAGATACAACGTCAACGGGGGGGCGATTTCTATCGGCCATCCGTTTGGCATGACGGGGTCCCGGCAGGTCGGGCACTTGGTGCGTGAGTTGCAGCGGCGCAAGTTGCGTTATGGGGTTGTCACGATGTGTGTGGGCGGTGGGATGGGGGCTACTGGTTTGTTTGAGGCCTTGTAGTTGCAGTGGTGGGTTAAATCTGGTCGGGTGGGGTACATATCCTTTGCTGCGGTCACGGCGGCTTAGGGTTTCGCTTTTACAGCGACTCACTTTGGAAGAGCCCCAAAGTAAGCAAAGGGCTCTTGCCCCACCACTTGGCACCTCGCTCAGGCTCGGTGTGCCCGTAGTCCGACATTGCTCCGGGGGGTCGCCGCAATGGGCCATCCCTGGCCCAGTGCGGCTAAACCGGCGTCCTGCCGGTTTACCCCCCGAATCAATGCCGGACTCCGGCCATCGTGGTTTAACGGGGCGCCTA
>NZ_WLYI01000057.1 GCF_009707515.1 Pseudomonas karstica
CGTCTGCTGCGCAGCCGATCGCAGGCTGCGCCAGCGGCTACAGGCCATGTATCAACCGCGCAACGCCTTGAGCCTGGCCAATACGCCTTCTGCGGTCTGCTCACCCATCAGTTGCTCACGCACCTTGCCCTTGTCATCAATGATGTAAGTCACCGGCAAGGCTTCACTTCGGGGAATCTCGAAGATGCCGTCCGGGTTCTGCGCCAATACGGTGAACTTGATACCCAATTTGTCACTGGCGCTCTTGAGCTCCTCACCTTGTGCGTTGTCAAAGTTGACACCAAACACGCCCGCCGACTGGTCCTTGAGTTGCTCGGCCAACGCGTTGAGCTCCGGAATCTCGGTACGACATGGCCCACACCATTCGGCCCAGTAATTAATCACCAACCACTGTTTGTCCAGGCGCTCGGCGGCCACTTTCTGACCGTATTGGTCAACGCCATAGTCATTGCCGCAACCGCTGAGCAGCAGCGTAGTGATAATCGCCAATGCGCCTAATAGTCGCCTCATCATGGGGGAGTCCTTCAAGCAAAAATGAACATGAACTGCGACCTGTTGCCTCTCAAGGTTCAGGACTTCGCGCAGCACAGGTAGAATACCTGCCACCTTACGCAAGATGCGACCCGCACATGACCGATCTGACGCTTTATCACAACCCGCGCTGCTCGAAATCCCGCGGTGCGCTCGAACTGCTGCAAGCCCAGGGGCTGACACCCATCGTGGTGCGCTACCTGGAAACTCCGCTCGACGCTGCGCAGTTAAAGGCCCTGCTGGGCAAACTGCAGATCAGTGCCCGACAACTGCTGCGTACCGGCGAAGAGGAGTACAAGACCCTCAACCTGGTCGACGAGAGCCTGAGCGAAACACAGTTGATCGCGGCCATTGCCACTCATCCTAAACTGATGGAGCGGCCGATCCTGGAAACTGCCGACAAAGCCGTGATCGGTCGGCCACCGGAGAAAATCCTGGAGATTCTTCCGTGAGCACGCCATATGTGCTGGTGCTGTATTACAGCCGCAACGGTTCAGTCAGCGAAATGGCCCGACAGATTGGCCGCGGTATCGAGCAGGCTGGCCTGGAAGCACGGCTGCGTACCGTGCCGGCGATTTCCACCGAATGCGAAGCGGTGGCGCCAAGCATTCCAACCGAGGGCGCGTTGTACGCCAGCCTCGATGACCTGAAAAACTGTTCCGGCCTGGCCCTGGGCAGCCCGACCCGTTTCGGCAACATGGCGGCGCCCTTGAAGTACTTTCTCGACGGCACCAGCAACCTATGGCTGACCGGCGCCCTCGTCGGCAAACCGGCCGGCGTCTTCACCTCCACTGCCAGCCTGCACGGCGGTCAGGAAACCACCTTGATGTCGATGCTGCTGCCGTTGTTGCACCACGGCATGTTGATCACCGGCTTGCCCTACAGTGAACAGGCACTGCTCGACACCCAGGGCGGCGGCACGCCTTATGGCGCCAGCCACCACGCCGGCGCCGATGGCAAGCGCGCGCTGGACGCGCATGAAATAGCCTTGTGCCGGGCCTTGGGCCTGCGCCTGGCGAAGACCGCCGCGAAAC
The DNA here is from genome assembly GCF_009707515.1 of Pseudomonas karstica. GTDB lineage: Bacteria > Pseudomonadota > Gammaproteobacteria > Pseudomonadales > Pseudomonadaceae > Aquipseudomonas > Aquipseudomonas karstica. Next base: position 1,566 of record NZ_WLYI01000057.1, read on the forward strand.
TGGAGAGCGGCCATGGCCAGGAAGCCTAAAGTCCTGCCACCCCAGGCCTGGCTGGCACCGCGGGTAAAGGTGATGCGGGTCCTGAGCCTGGTGAGCTTTCTCGGCCTGGTTGGTTTGCTGTGCGCCTATTACCTGGTGTTTGCCGACCTGCATGGCGCGCGGCCTTGGGTGATCCTGCTGATCGAACTGGTGCCGCTGCTGTTGATGGCGCCGGGCATGGTGATGGGCAGTGCCCGTGGGCATTCGTGGATGTGCTTTGTGGTAAACCTGTATTTCATCAAGGGCGCGTTGGCGGCTTACGACCCGAACCGGCAGTGGTTTGGCGTGCTGGAAATGCTCGCCAGCCTGGCGGTGTTCTGCACGGCGATGCTGTATGTACGCTGGCGGTTCCAGCTGGACCGACGGTTGGCAGGAGAAGGTCAGCCGGCCTTGTAGCCGCTGCTGAGGTACGAAGCTGCGATGCGGTCCGCAGGATCGCCCTCGGCATCGGCCACGTCAGTGATTAACGGTGTACGCCAACATCATCGACAACTGACACATCGGCCGCCCGCTCTGCGCGTGCCACTGGTTGAACGCGCCCTGCACCGTCGCCAAATCCCGCAGGCTGGTCGGCACCTTGTCGACGATCTTCTGCGCATTCAACGCCGCCACCACGTCGTAGCTGGGAACAAAAGTGTCCTTGCCGACCATGCGTAAAAAACGCGGGGCCGACAGCCCGCCCAACTGGTGGCCGTGCTTGCTCAGGTACTTCCACAGGCCGACGATATCGGTCACCGGCCAGTCAGCGATCAACGCACCGAAGCTGCCCTTTTCCTTCTCGATATCCAGAATCATCTGCGCGTTGCGCGGCACGCTCTTGAGCTTGCCCAAGTGGCGAATGATCCGCGCGTCCTGCATCAGTCGCTCCAAGTGCTCAGCGCCCATCAGCACGACTTTTTCCGGATCAAAACCGAAGAACACCTGCTCGAACGCCGGCCACTTGGCATCCACTACGCTGTGCTTGAGCCCGGCACGGAACACCCGCAACGACAGGGTCGACAGGTAGCGATCATCACTAATCTTGCGCAATTGCGTCGAGGACTTGGGCACCGGCAGGTGAGCTTCCAATTCGGCCGCCGAACCGAAGCGGTTCAAACAATATTCGTGCAGCCACTTGTAGTCGCGCATGCCCTCTCCTACGGATTGAAATGAAAACAGCGCCGATGAGCGCCGTCTGTCAGAGCACGGATAACGCTCAAAGATTCACTACATTGACGAAACGCGATGCCGCCGCTTCATCAATGCGCAAGTGGGTGAAGTCGAACAGATTGCGGTCGGCCAACTGGGATGGAATCACGTTCTGCAAACTGCGGAAGATGCTTTCGGTACGGCCTGGGGTCTTGCGCTCCCACTCCTGCAGCATCTCCTTGACCACCTGGCGTTGCAGGTTTTCCTGGGAGCCGCAGAGGTTGCACGGGATGATCGGGAATTGCTTGAAGTCGGAGTAAGCCTGGATGTCCTTCTCGTTGCAATACGCCAGTGGGCGGATCACCACATTGCGCCCGTCATCCGCCCGCAGCTTGGGCGGCATGGCCTTGAGAGAGCCATTGAAGAACATGTTCAGGAAGAACGTTTCGACGATGTCATCGCGATGATGCCCCAAGGCCATCTTGGTTGCACCAATCTCGTCGGCAAACGTGTAGAGCGTGCCACGGCGCAGGCGCGAGCACAGCGAACAGGTGGTCTTTCCTTCAGGAATAAGCTCCTTGACCACCGAATAGGTGTCTTTCTCGACGATGTGGTACTCGACCCCCAACGCCTTGAGGTAGGCCGGCAAGACGTGCTCGGGAAAGCCGGGCTGCTTCTGGTCCATGTTCACGGCGACGATATCGAACTTGACCGGTGCGACCTTTTGCAGGTGCATCAGCACGTCGAGCATGGCGTAGCTGTCCTTGCCGCCGGACAGGCAGACCATGACCTTGTCGCCCTCCTCGATCATGTTGAAATCGGCGACTGCTTCACCGGCCAGGCGACGCAGGCGTTTTTGCAGTTTGTTCTGGTTGACCGTAAGAGTGCCCATGGCGCTGGATCCGCGAAAAGTGTGTGACGAAAAGCCGGGTATTTTACGCAAAAAAATCCGCACGGTGGTAAGCCGCATCAGACCCCGCCGCGATTAAGCCTAGTGTTTACAGTGCAATTCGCTCTAAAGCCCTACAGTTTTTCAGGTCATACCTTTCTATACTGCGACATAAGGTCGCATGTATATCCAGACCTTTCAGGCCGACTGGCCCGTGGGCGCTCCGCTGGGGGGGCGATGGTAATAACGACAGGAGTGACTGGCATGATCCATCACGTTGTGGGGCTTTTTACCCATCCCGATCAGGAATGGCGGGAAATTCGTGGCGATAAGGAAGAAAGCATCAGCCACATGTACCTCACTCACACACTGATTCTCGCGGCGATCCCCGCCGTGTCAGCCTTTATTGGTACCACCCAGGTCGGCTGGGTCATCGGCAGTCGCGCCCCGGTCATGCTGACGGTGGAAAGCGCCTTGTGGATGACCATCATGTCGTACCTGGCGATGCTCGGTGGCGTGGCGGTGATGGGCGCCTTTGTTCACTGGATGGCCCGTACCTACGATGCCAACCCAAGCATGTCGCGCTGTGTGGCGTTCGCTACTTATACCGCGACCCCGCTGTTTATCGGCGGGCTGGCCGCGCTCTATCCGCATATGTGGCTGGGAATGGTCGTCGGCACTGCGGCCATCTGCTACACGGTGTACTTGCTGTATGTCGGGCTGCCGACCTTCATGAACATCAATCCGGACGAGGGCTTTCTGTTTTCCAGCTCGGTGCTGGCCGTGGGCCTGGTGGTACTGGTGGCGATCATGGCCTTTACCGTGATCGTCTGGGGCTTGGGCGTGGGCCCTATCTACACCAATTAGGCGGCTTCACCTCGCAGGAAAAGCCACCGCAAGGTGGCTTTGTGCGTTATGCATGACCATTCGGCGCCTGACAGATTCGGAAACACCAAAGTTTGCGGCATACTGGACATCTCTGGAGATATGTACAGCATGCCCGAGCAACTCAATACCCGCGTCGAAGATTGTTTCCAACAAGCCGAATCCTTTTTCAAACGAAGTTTCAAACGCCCTCAGGTCAGCCTCAAGCTACGAGGCCAGAAAGCCGGCGTCGCGCATTTGCACGAGAACCTGCTGCGATTCAACCCGCAGTTGTACCGGGAAAACAGCCAACATTTCCTCAAGCAGACCGTTGCCCATGAAGTAGCGCATCTGATAGCCCACCAATTGTTCGGCGAGCGCATCCAACCCCATGGTGAGGAATGGCAGTTGATCATGCGCGGGGTATACGAACTGCCGCCCGATCGTTGCCATACCTATGAAATCCAGCGTCGTCGGGTAACCCGCTATATCTACCGCTGCCCGTGCGCCGACAGTGACTTCCCGTTCTCGGCACAACGTCATGGGCTGGTCAATCAGGGCCGGCGGTATTTGTGCCGGCGGTGTCGGGAAACATTGGTGTTTACCGGGGAAACCCGGGTCGAGTGAGGTTGTGTGGCGCTTGTAATTACCCAACCACCCTGGCGCGCCGCAAATCTGCTATCCGCTGAGCACTGAAACCCAGCTCGCCCAGTACCTCGTCACTGTGGGCACCTACCGCCACACCGATATGCCGGGGCGCCGGCAAGCCTTCTGAAAATTTCAGCGGGCAAGCCAACTGCGCCTGTTCCGAACCATCTCCCCGAGGCACCTGGCTGACCAGTGCCCGGGCTTTCAGTTGGGGATGTTCAAGGGCCTCACTCAGGCTCAAGACCGGTTCGACGCAGGCATCCACCCCGGCGAACAGTTCGCACAGCTCATCAAAACCGCGTTTCTCGAACTCGACCTGCAGCGCCTGCTTGAGGTTTTTTTGCTGTTCAGGCTCGGGCGACAAGCCCTGGACTGCCAGTTCCGGGCGCCCCAGGGCCGCGCATAGGCGCTGCATAAAGGCCGGCTCCAGGCTACCCACCGACAGCCAACGTCCATCCCGAGAACGGTAGTAGTCATAGAAGCTGCCGCCATTGAGCACTTGGCTTTCCCGGTCCGGCTCCACGCCACAGGCCAGATAGCCAGCACCGGCCATGGCGTTAAAGCTGAAGACGCAGTCGGTCATGCTCACATCCAGGTATTGACCCACCCCACTCTGTTGTCGGGCGATCACCGCCGCCAACAGGCCGATCACCGCGTGCAGTGAGCCGCCACCAACATCCGCCAGTTGCACACCCAACGGCAACGGCCCGCCGTCCTGGCGCCCGGTGTAACTGGCCACACCGGCCAAGGCCAGGTAGTTGATGTCGTGACCGGCGCGGTCCTTGTAGGGCCCCGTCTGGCCATACCCGGTGATCGATACGTAGATCAGCTTCGGGTTGATCGCTTTCAAGGCTTCGTATCCCAGGCCCAGTCGCTCCATGACCCCGGGGCGAAACTGCTCCAGAACAATGTCGTAGTCCCGCACCAATTGCCGGACGATCTCCAGCGCTTCGGCCTGCTTGAGGTCCAGGGCCAGGCTGCGCTTGTTGCGATTGAGATAGGCGTGACTGGCCGAGACGCCCCGGTCATGGGGCGGCAGCACCCGCAACAGGTCCATACGGGTGGAGGATTCGATACGCAGCACCTCGGCGCCCATGTCCGCCAGCAGTAACGAGGCGAACGGGCCAGGCAGCAACGTGGAGAAATCCAGCACTTTGAGGGACGCCAAAGGACCTGACATGGGAGCTCCGATTCCAATTCGATTGGGTACAGAGTAGGTTCGTGTGGAGGGAGTGACAATTACCTAAACGGTCATTGGTGGTGACTGTTTTGATTTGCGGGGCAGCTGTGCAGCCCTGTAGGGGCAAGTTCCTTCACAAAAAAAACCCATCCGAAGATGGGTTTTTCAACAGCGATGCCGTCTTACTTGATAGCTGGAACCGGGCCTTCTGCCACGCCCAGATCATCTTCTTCACGGGTGTCGGAGATACCGCGACCACCGGACTCCAGTTCGACTTGCAAGGTGTCTTCGTCCAACTCCTTGACCCACTTGGCCACCACCAGGGTCGCCACGGCGTTACCCACCAGGTTGGTCAGGGCACGGGCTTCGGACATGAAGCGGTCGATACCCAGGATCAGCGCCAGGCCGGCAACCGGCAGGTGGCCAACAGCCGACAAGGTCGCAGCCAGGACGATGAAACCACTACCGGTCACACCAGCAGCGCCTTTGGAGGACAGCAGCAACACCAGCAGCAGGGTGATCTGGTGGGTGATGTCCATGTGGGTGTCCGTTGCCTGGGCAATGAACACGGCGGCCATGGTCAGGTAGATCGAAGTGCCGTCGAGGTTGAAGGAGTAGCCAGTCGGGATCACCAGGCCTACCACAGACTTCTTCGCGCCCAGGCGTTCCATCTTGATCAGCATGCGTGGCAATGCGGACTCGGATGAGGAGGTACCCAACACGATCAGCAGTTCTTCACGGATGTAGCGGATCAATTTCAGGACACTGAAACCATGCGCGCGGCAGATGCCCCCCAATACCACCAGGACGAACAGGACGCAGGTGATGTAGAAGCAGATCATCAACTGACCCAGTTGCACCAGCGAACCCACGCCATAGGCACCGATGGTGAACGCCATGGCACCCAGGGCGCCGATTGGCGCAAGCTTCATGATCATGTTGATGATATTGAACATCACATGGGCGAAACGATCGATGAAGTCCAACACCGGCTTGCCATAGGCGCCCAGGCGATGCAGGGCGAAACCGAAGATCACCGAGAACATCAGTACTTGCAGGATGTCACCGTTGGCAAACGCGCCGACGATAGTGTTCGGGATCACGTTGAGGATGAAGCCGACGATGCTCTGGTCCTGGCCGGCAGTCACGTAGGCTGCCACTTTGGAGGCGTCCAGGGTCGACACGTCGATGTGCATGCCGCTACCCGGTTGCACGACGTTCACCACGATCAGACCGATCAGCAAGGCAATGGTGGAAACGACTTCGAAGTACAGCAGCGCATAGCCACCAGTCTTGCCCACCGATTTCATGCTTTGCATGCCAGCGATACCGCTGACAACGGTGCAGAAGATGATCGGGGCGATGACCATTTTGATCAGTTTGATGAAGCCGTCACCCAGTGGTTTGAGGGCCACGCCAGTCTGCGGGTAGAAGTGGCCGAGCAGGATACCGATAACGATGGCAACGATTACCTGGAAGTACAGGGTCTTATAGAACGGCTGACGAGTCGTCATTGCAAAGTTTCCTCAATCGTCCCGTGTGACAAATATCCGCCATTGCCCACGACACGTGAATTGCGAACCCTCCTGCACTGGAGGGATTTGTTGTTTGCGAGCTGCACAGGGCAGGTCTCTCGCTTGTATCGCAAACGCCATGCCACTTTGCTGAAAATCCTTGAAACCCTTTAGGCATCTGGTGTTGGGGCGTTCTGGGCGTCGCCATGGCGACGAATCAGATGGCGGTTTTCCGCCCGATCATTCAGACCAATCCTAAAAATTGGCGGATATCCGCCTTGTTGCCCCGCCAGGTGATGGCTAACATCTGCCACTCAATGGACGAGGCCCTTTCATGCGCGAACGCACCATCGCCAGTCACTACGCCCGGGCGGCCCTCGGTGGCGCACGCCGGGCAGGCTACGATTACTCGAGCCTGTTGCAGCAGGTGGGTATCCCCCCGGAACTACTGACCGAATCACGAGCCCGCATCGCGCCGGAGCAATTCACTCGGTTGCTGCAAATGCTATGGCTGGCGCTGGATGACGAATACCTGGGGTTTGCCGAGGCCCCGAGCAAACGCGGCACCTTCGCCATGATGTGCCACGCGCTGATCCATTGCCGCACCCTGGAAAAGGCCCTGGAACGCGGCTTGTTATTTTATGGCTTATTCGCGCAGGGGCCGCGCTGGCACCTGGCGCGTGAAGGCGACATGGCTCGTTTGAGCCTGGACGATTCGCAATTGTGGGACCCAGATCATTTCTTGAGCGAGTGCCTGCTGGTGATCTGGCATCGCCTGGGCAGTTGGCTGATCGGACAGCGAATCCGCCTGGAACAGGCAACGTTCAGCTACCCGGTACCGGCCCATAGCAGCGAGTACGACTTGCTGTTTCCTTGCCCCCAAGTGTTCTCCGCCCCCACCAGCAGCCTGGTGTTTCATAGTCGCTACTTGAGCCTGCCGCTGCTGCAGGACGAACGCACCCTCAAGCTGTTCCTGGAACGCTCCCCCGCCGACCTGTTGTCACGCCCCGATGAGGGCGACAGTTTAAGCAGTCAGCTACGCCGCTTATTGAGCCGCGACCGCACGCCCTGGCCCGACCTGGAAGCCGTCGCCCAACACCTGCATATCAGCCCGCAGACCTTGCGCCGGCACTTGCGAGAGGAAGGCACCAGTTTTCAGGCACTCAAGGATGAGTTGCGCCGGGATATTGCGATCTTTCATTTGGGCCGTGCAGATTTATCGTTGCAGGAAATCGCCGAGCAGTTGGGCTTTTCCGAACCGTCGGCATTTCATCGGGCGTTCAAGAAGTGGACGGGCCTGACGCCTGGGGCGTATCGCGCGCTGTAGCCGCTAAAACTGATCAAATAGCGGGAAATGAATCTTGAATGCCGCGCCTCCCAAGGGAGAGTCCCCCAAGGTCAAGCGCGCGCCATAGCTTTCAATGATGTCCTTGACCACCGCCAGTCCAATCCCCTGCCCCGGATGCTGGCGGTCCAACCGCTCGCCGCGTTGCAGGATCCGCGCCCGCTGGTCCGGTGGCACGCCAGGGCCGTCGTCTTCGATGCACAGCTCAACACCTTCCAGGTTTTCTTGCAGGGTAATGCGCACCTCGCTCAGGCATAGGCGATAGGCATTTTCCAAGAGGTTGCCGAGTAACTCCAGCAAGGCCCCCTTCTCGATAGGTACGTCGCACTCCTGCGGCAGTGCGAAGGAGACGTGGACAGCCTTGTCACGGTAGACCTTGTCCAGGGTGTCACACAGGCTTTGCAACACCGGTTGCAAGCGTACCTGATGACGCACCAGGCCGCTTTTGCGCAGGCTGGCACGTTGCAGCTGATAGCCGATCTGCTGGCTCATGCGTTCGATCTGCGATTGCAGGACCCAGGCCTGGTCGCGGTCTTCGGGACGCTGGGCCATGTCCTCGCTTACGCCCTGCAAAACCGCCAGCGGCGTTTTCAGGCTGTGGGCAAGGTCATCCAGGGAGTCGCGGTAACGGGTGCGTTGCTCACGTTCGCTATGAAGCAGGCGGTTGAGAGAACCCGTCAGGCGCAACAGTTCCCTGGGATGTTCTTCACTGAGGCTTTCCCGGGTGCCGCCTTCAATCTGGTCCAACTCCTGGCTCAGCCGCCGCAAGGCTTGCAGACCCCAGGTCAGGCCCAGCCAGAGCAACGTCAGCAGTACCAGCAACGCCGCGCCGAAACCCAGGTAGAGGTTTTCCCGCAGACCTTCGAGGGTCAGTTGGTATTCACGCACCGGTTGCAAGGCGACGATGCTGAACGCTGCACTTTTGCCTCCCAGCAACTTGACCTCGACGTCATAGACAAAAAATTCCTGGCCGTTGGTCTCACGAATCCGCGCGAACTCGTTACCGCGCCCGTCATAGCGTGGCTTGTAGTTGGTGTTTTCTTCCCGGGTCGCCCGCGAACGCCAGACCAGATGGCCCTCGCGGTCATAGATGTAGCCCAGCAGACGACTGTCGGTGAGGTTGAAGCGTTCATCGGGCAATTGCGCCGGCATCAGCAGGCGATTGTTTTCGACCCGCGCGGCAGAAATAAGGGTCGTTACGTCTGACGCCAGACGCTGTTCGATGGAGTCCTGCAAGGCCAGGCTGAAGGCCCCTTGCATGGCCGGCAGCAACCCCAGCATGAACAACACCGCCAGGGTAGTGGCTGCCAGCATCAGGCGCACACGTAACGAGCGAATCAACGGCAGCGCTCGTTAAACAGGTAGCCCAGGCCACGCACGGTGTCGATCGGCTTGAAGCCCGACGGGCCTTCCAACTTGCGGCGCAAGCGGCCAACCAGCACTTCAATCACATTCGGGTCACGCTCATCGTCGTCAGGGTAGAGTTGTTCCATCAGGCGGTCCTTGGGTACTACCTGTTGATGGTGACGCATCAGGTATTCAAGGATCCGGTATTCGTAGGCCGTCAGCGCCAGCGGCTGCTCGTCAAGGGAGGCCTGCTTGCGGTTGAGGTCCAGCAGCAAGGGCCCGGCGACGATGGTCGATTGGGTAAAGCCACTGGAGCGACGCAGCAGTGCATTCATCCGCGCTTCCAGCTCTTCGAACTGGAACGGCTTGACCACATAATCGTCGGCACCTGCCGCCAGCCCTTCGACCTTGTCCTGCCAGTTGCCGCGTGCGGTCAGGATCAGGATCGGAAACGTCTTGGCCTGGGCCCGCAACTGGCGGATCAGGTCCAGGCCGCCCATGCCCGGCAAGCCGAGGTCGATGACAGCCAGGTCATGGTTGAATTGCCCGGTCTGGTACAACGCCTCCTCGGCATTGGCCACGGCCTCGACCACGTGACCGCTGTCGGTGAGTCGGGTCAGCAAGTGATGACGCAGCAGCGCCTCATCCTCCACAACCAGCAGTTTCATAAAGCTCTCCAAGGCAAATCAACGTTCCGGCTGGGGTACATCATAACGGCCCTGCAGGTCTTGCTGGCGTAGTTTAGTGCCGTTAAAACGACCGGATATGGGCTCGTATCCCACGTAATAGGGCGACAACTGGGTGGTCCGCCCCAGAGACTGGCCCCAGGTAGAACCATGGCCATCGCCATCATTGAAGCTGACGTGATCAAGACCGGCACTCACGCTGCCGGATTTCTTGATCCTGTTGCTGTCCTGAATGATCGGGCTACCGTCACAAGCCTGGACCGCCGCACTGGCACCGAGCATGGTGAGAGCCAACATCAGATTCTTGAACATCGTCATGGTGCTACCTCGTAGGCTTAGGGCTTTGGGTACGTTCTTAGACTACCCAAACGCCCCTGAACTTCCCCTGAACACTCTCTGAACCTTTATTGAACCGCAAGCGAAGCTTTCCTTGTGTACCCCGCTCCGTGCAAAATACCCGACATGAATCCTCTACCCGCCTGCTGCTCCCCACTCGATGCCCACTGGCCGTTACCCGAGCCCTTGCCAGGCACGGTGTTTCTGAGTACCCGCTTTGATCCCGCCCTGCTGGTCGCCGGTGACTTCCAGCGCAGCGCCGTGCCGCCGCCCGCCAGCATCCAGCGCTCGGTGGCCAAGCGTCAGGCGGAGTTCCTGGCCGGACGGCTCTGTGCTCGGGCAGCGTTGCAACAGCTTGAAGGGTTGGACTGCGTCCCGGCCATTGGCGAGGATCGTGCGCCCGTCTGGCCGCCCCATATCAGCGGCTCGATCACCCACAGCACCGGGCACGCGGCGGCCATCGTTGCTCATAAAACGCAATGGCGCGGGTTGGGGATGGACCTGGAGAATATGCTGGACCTGGAACGGGCAGAGCGGCTTGCCGGGGAGATTCTCACAGCGGATGAGCTACAGCGCATGGCAAGCGGCCCGCGAGATCAGGTTGCGCAACTGGTGACCCTGACCTTTTCCGCCAAGGAAAGCCTGTTCAAAGCGCTCTACCCTATCGTGCAGAAGCGTTTCTACTTTGAACATGCCGAAATTGTGCACTGGTCAGAATCCGGGCATGTGCGCTTGCGGCTGCTCACCGACCTGTCCAATGAGTGGTGCCATGGCACCGAGCTTGAAGCGCAGTTTGCGGTGCATGAAGGGCAACTGCTTAGCCTGGTGGCTGTCAGCGCCTGATAGATCGCTATCGCAGGCTTGCCCGCGATACCGACCTCAGGCTTTCTCCTGATCCCTTGGCCAACTCAAGCTGAAACACGCACCACCCAGGTTGTTGCTCTTGCTGATCAACGCCCGCCCGCCGTGCCAGTAGATGATCCGCCGCACAATCGACAACCCCAGGCCATGCCCGCCCGAAGCACGGGTGCGGCTATCGTCCAGGCGCAGGAACGGCGTAAAAATACGCTCCCAGGCACTTTCCGGCACGCCCGGACCGTCGTCTTCCACATCGATCCGACAACGTACCTGGCCCACCTGATAGCTGATTAACACACGCCCCTTGGCATGGCGCATCGCATTACTCACCAGGTTTTGCAAGGCTCGGTGCAGATAGCGCGGCTCGGCTTCGACCCATGCATTGTCCCAGTGCGGCGAGGACAGGCAAATCCCCCGCTCCACGGTAATTTCCGGTCGCAGCGGGGCCAGCTCGCCAATCACTTGATCGAGCAAGGCGCTGAGGTCGACCCGCTGGAAACTCAGTGCCGGCGCCCCCTGCTCCAGCCGCGCATACGTCAGCATTTCGTCCACCAGACCGTCGAGGTCCTGGATGTCGCTGTCCATGCCCTCCATATACTTGCGCCGGGCCTCAGGAGTGGTGGCATCACCGATCATCTCCAGGCCAAAGCGCAGCCGTGCCACCGGGGTACGCAGTTCGTGGGACACCGCGCGCACCAGTTCGCGCTGGATCGCCAGCAAGCGTTGCAGGTGTTCAGCCATGCCATTGAAGGCCGCCGCCAGGCGCCCCACCGAATCGGCACCACGGGCTGGCACCCGTGCCTCCAGATTGCCTTTGGCGATACGCGTGGCGGCAGACTCCAGCCCGCTCAAGCGCCGCTCCAACTGTCGCACCAGCAGATAGACGATCAAGCCGATCAGAGTCAGGCCAATCAGCGCGATCAGGATCAGCCATTGCGCGGGATAAGGGTTCATTTGATAAAGCGGGCCGATTTCCAGGACCCAAGGCGTGCCGACCATGCCGGAAAAAACCCGGATCGAATCGCCGCCCTTGCCCAAGGCCATCACCGTGTCGCCCTCCGCCACGCGGCGCCGCTGATCGTCATCCATATCGGCCTGGTCGAGGGCCACCAAGTGCATCTCGAAACCAAAACCCTTGGATTTTTTCAAATCCGCCAGCCTTTGTGGCTGCTCGGCCACCGGGAAACGCACCAGCTCATCGGCCAACAGGTAGATGGTCGCCCGGGCCAGTTGCTCACTGATCTGCTGCACTTCCCCTGTCAACAGCAACTGTTGCTTTTCGCTGACCAGGCGCAGGACTTTGGCCGCATGGGGCCCGGTCTGCTGTACCAGCACCTGGCCGCGCTGCAGGCGATTGCGCTGGCCCAGGTCCAGATGAGCATCGGCCACCGATTGTAATTGCAGTGGGATACCCAACAAGCGCTCCCATATCGCCAGCGCCCGACGCCGTTCGATGTCGCTCATGGGTTGCAGGTTATCGCCCATCAAGGCAAAGGTGCCGTGGGCCAGACGTTCGCGATACTGGTCGCTGCGTATCTCGTTGAGCAGATGCAGGGCCAGCACGCCGAGCAAGGCCACCAGAATCAGCGCCGCGCACATGCCACCATAGATGCGCAGGAAGATCGAGTTCACAGCGGCATGTCGGCGCAAGCTTCGGGGACAAACAGGTAGCCTTTGCTGCGGATGGTTTTGATCAGGCGTGGATGGACCGGGTCATCGCCGATTTTCGGGCGGATCCGCGAAATACGCACGTCGATGGAGCGGTCCTGGCCGTCGTAGCCGATGCCACGCAAGGCGGTGAAGATTTCTTCCCGGGACAGGATGCGCCCGGCATTGGCCACCAGCAGCCATAGCAAGTCGAATTCGGCACTGGTCAACTCAATGCCGCCGTCGTGCAGCCAGGCTTCGCGCAGCGCGTTGTCCACTACCAGCGGACCGAATTGCAGGCGCCGCTGTTTTTCCGGGGTCGCGGGTTCGAGGTTTTCACTGCGCCGCAGCAGGGCCTGGATCCGCGCCAGCAACAAGCGTGGGTGCACCGGTTTGCAGACATAATCATCGGCGCCCATGTCCAGGCCTTGCACCTGGTCCATGTCATCGGTGCGGGCGGTCAACATCAGGATCACCCCCTCATAGCGCTCGCGCACCTTGCGGCAGATACTCAGGCCGTCTTCTCCGGGCAACATCAGGTCAAGGATCACCAGGTCCGGTTGCTCGGCGATGATCCGCGCCGCCGCCAGGGCACCGTTGCCTTCTATCGATACACGCAGGCCGTTACTCTCCAGGTAGTCGCGGGTCAGCTCAGCCAGACGCTGGTCGTCCTCGACAATCAATACCTGCCAGGCTTCTTGCTCCATGCGCTACCTCGACGCTAATTATTGTAGGAGCGGGCTTGCCCGCGAAAAACCCATGGGCACCGCATTCATTCAGGAAGCCAGCATTATCGCTGACGTTCTTCGCGGGCAAGCCCACTCCTACGTTTGGAATGTAGTAGGGCATAAATAAAGGTCGATTGTAGCAACGGGCCAGCCCTCAAATACAAGCTGGGAAATGCATTCGGTGATCAGGTTTTTTTGTGGTAGGGTTCGCGCCCGCAAAAATCCACCCAGAAGTTTTGAGCCTGGAATATTCGGTGACAAACGGCGTAATCCCGCAGTACCGCGGCCTACACGGCTATTCCACGTTTCATACACATTTTACTCACAGCGTTATCCACAGGTAGTGCGTTGCTAACCCCCCCAAAACGCATTATCTTGTAGCTCGTTGCGAAAAAAACCCTACATGTAGGGTTTTAAGCAAAAAAACCAAACACAAACTGGCCAAGAAACTCAAGTGCTTTCTTGCCTCAGGTTTGGTGGAACCAACGGCTTTTTCAGTAGACCAAACCGCGCACGCGGATGGCAGCTGTTTTCCAGCCCATGGCAGGAAAACGGTACGGGTGTTGCAAAGGCGTAATAGAAAGAAGCCTGCCGCCCTATCAGGAATACGGTTTGAAACCCCTGGTTTCAAACCTTTGACTTCGGCATGGAAGCGGCGCGATCAGCTCCCTTCCTACTGTCCCGAAGTGGTTATGCCCGGTTTCACCGGTTGTAGTGCTTCAGGACGGAACGGTGGGCACCGTGATGGTGCCCAAATAAATACAGAGAATGTGGAGATCCCCCATGCAAACCGACACAACTCGCGAGAACCCGCAGGGCTCCGTGCCGCAGGGCGCCGATTCGAATATGGATCTGTCCGCCACCGCGCCGGGCCAATTGCGAGTGATCAAGCGTAACGGCACTGTCGTCTCCTACACCGATGACAAAATCACCGTCGCCATCACCAAAGCGTTTCTTGCAGTTGAAGGCGGCACCGCAGCTGCTTCGTCGCGCATCCACGATACCGTTGCCCGCCTGACCGAACAGGTCACCGCGACCTTCAAGCGTCGCATGCCCTCGGGCGGCACCATCCACATTGAAGAAATCCAGGATCAGGTCGAACTGGCCCTGATGCGTGCCGGCGAGCAGAAAGTGGCGCGCGACTACGTGATCTACCGTGACGCCCGCTCCAAGGAACGCGCCGTTCGCGCACCCTCCGAAGAAGCCGTGCAAGCTCACCCCTCGATCCGCATCACCCTCGCCGATGGTTCTTTCGCGCCGCTGGACATGGGTCGCTTGAACACCATCGTCACTGAAGCGTGTGAAGGCCTGGAAGAAGTCGACGGCGACCTGATCCAGCGTGAAACCCTGAAGAACCTGTACGACGGCGTGGCCCTGACCGACGTCAACACCGCCTTGGTGATGACCGCCCGTACCCTGGTTGAGCGTGAACCGAACTACTCGTTCGTCACTGCCCGCCTGCTGATGGACACCCTGCGTGCCGAAGGCCTGGGCTTCCTCGGCGTCGCCGACAGCGCTACCCACCACGAGATGGTTGACCTGTACGCCAAGGCCCTGCCGGCCTACATCGCCAAGGGTATCGAATTCGAATTGCTGAACCCGATCCTGGCCAGCTTCGACCTGGAAAAACTCGGCAAGGCCATCAACCACGAACGTGACCAGCAGTTCACCTACCTGGGCCTGCAGACCCTGTACGACCGTTACTTCATCCACAAGGATGGTATCCGCTTCGAACTGCCGCAAATCTTCTTCATGCGCGTGGCCATGGGCCTGGCGATCGAAGAGAAGCACAAAGAAGACCGTGCCATCGAGTTCTACAACCTGCTGTCGTCCTTCGACTACATGTCCTCGACCCCAACCCTGTTCAACGCCGGCACCTTGCGTCCACAGCTGTCGAGCTGCTACCTGACCACCGTTCCGGATGACCTGTCGGGCATCTACCACGCGATCCACGACAACGCCATGTTGTCCAAATTCGCCGGAGGCCTGGGCAACGACTGGACGCCGGTGCGTGCGCTGGGTTCGTACATCAAGGGCACCAACGGCAAGTCCCAGGGCGTGGTCCCGTTCCTCAAGGTAGTGAACGACACCGCCGTTGCCGTCAACCAGGGTGGCAAGCGCAAAGGCGCTGTGTGTGCCTACCTGGAAACCTGGCACATGGACATTGAAGAGTTCATCGAGTTGCGCAAGAACACCGGCGATGACCGTCGTCGTACCCACGACATGAACACCGCCAACTGGATCCCTGACCTGTTCATGAAGCGCGTCTTCGATGACGGCCCATGGACCCTGTTCTCGCCATCGGAAGTGCCGGACCTGCACGACCTGACCGGCAAGGCCTTCGAAGAGCGCTACGAGTACTACGAAGCCCTGTCCCAGTACCCTGGCAAGATCAAGCTGTTCAAGACCATCCAGGCCAAAGACCTGTGGCGTAAAATGCTCTCCATGCTGTTTGAAACCGGCCACCCATGGCTGACCTTCAAGGACCCATGCAACCTGCGCAGCCCGCAGCAGCACGTGGGCGTGGTTCACAGCTCGAACCTGTGCACCGAGATCACCTTGAACACCAACAAGGACGAGATCGCCGTTTGCAACCTGGGCTCGATCAACCTGCCAAACCACATCGTCAACGGCAAGCTGGACACCGTGAAGCTGCAACGCACCGTGAACACCGCCGTGCGCATGCTCGATAACGTAATCGACATCAACTACTACTCGGTGCCGCAAGCGAAGAACTCCAACTTCAAGCACCGTCCGGTTGGCTTGGGCATCATGGGCTTCCAGGATGCGCTGTACCTGCAGCACATTCCTTACGGTTCGGATGCTGCGGTCGAGTTTGCCGACAAGTCCATGGAAGCGGTCAGCTACTACGCGATCCAGGCTTCCTGCGACCTGGCCGATGAGCGCGGCGCCTACGAGACATTCCAGGGTTCGTTGTGGTCCAAAGGCATCCTGCCGCTGGATTCGCAGCAGATCCTGATCGAACAGCGTGGCCAGAAGTACATCGACGTTGACCTGAATGAGTCCCTGGACTGGGCGCCGGTACGTGCCCGTGTGCAGAAAGGCATTCGTAACTCCAACATCATGGCCATCGCACCGACCGCCACCATCGCCAACATCACGGGCGTGTCGCAGTCGATCGAACCGACCTACCAGAACCTGTATGTGAAATCGAACCTGTCGGGCGAATTCACCGTGATCAACCCGTACCTGGTTCGCGACCTGAAAGCCCGCGGCCTGTGGGACTCGGTGATGATCAACGACCTGAAGTACTACGACGGTTCGGTACAGCAGATCGAGCGTATCCCGCAGGAACTCAAAGAGCTCTACGCGACTGCGTTCGAAGTGGACACCAAGTGGATCGTCGACGCCGCCAGCCGTCGCCAGAAGTGGATCGACCAGGCTCAGTCACTGAACCTGTACATCGCCGGCGCTTCGGGCAAGAAGCTCGACGTGACCTACCGCATGGCTTGGTACCGTGGCCTGAAAACCACTTATTACCTCCGCGCCCTGGCTGCCACCAGCACCGAGAAGTCGACCATCAACACCGGCAAGCTGAACGCGGTTTCCAGCGGCGGCAACCACGGTGATGACTCGGTGCTCGCCGCTCCTGCCGGCCCGGCACCAGTGCCGAAGGCGTGTGCGATTGACGAGCCGGATTGCGAAGCTTGCCAATAAGCTGAACCGGTTCCGGGCTTGATCGCCCGGAACCGAAAAAACCCGATAGACCCTGGATACAGTTGGGTTTATCGGGTTTTTTCGTTACTGACAGTTAGCTTTAGGGCTTGCCTGCCATTTTAGTGAAACGCATATGCCTCAATGATGCCCTCTGGCCTAGAGCCTCGTGTCCCATTTATCTCTACTCGCCCGCCGATAACCGCCATTGCATGCCCCCCATTGGACACAACACCTAGTGCTCCGCTTTCCAACTCATTACTTGTAGACCGTCTGTAATTATTTTTCAGCCCCAAGCGATCCAACCCTTCGTGCAAATGTTCTCCATCATTCAGGCTTTGCAACGCATCCAGATAACTTCTCTGGGCATTTCTATCATGCTCGTCCCCGTTACCTTTGTTTCCCTCCATTTGCGCCCGCTTGGCGCTCGCGGCATACATGAAGTTGGCATTCGTCATCATCTCCGGATTATCACCCAGGAAACGAGCCTGTTCTGCAGCCTGCTTCAATTCGCCTTTGGATAAATGGAGCTGAAACCCGTCGCGCATCTGCACGTCAAAGCCATCACCT
Source organism: Pseudomonas karstica (assembly GCF_009707515.1). Taxonomy (GTDB): domain Bacteria; phylum Pseudomonadota; class Gammaproteobacteria; order Pseudomonadales; family Pseudomonadaceae; genus Aquipseudomonas; species Aquipseudomonas karstica. The sequence continues at coordinate 19,020 of NZ_WLYI01000057.1, forward strand.
GCCGCCTTCACATCTTTAAAAACATCGGTGGGCTTCTTGCCGTACTGCATCATCGCGGCCTTGATTGCGGCAATAGTGGTGCAATTCCCAGTACCCCAGCCCTGACTGAAACTACTCCAGACATTGCCATCCTCCCTTCCCATGCCGGGTTTTTCCCCGGGATTGCTTTTGTCAGGTGTGTAATTGTGATACTGAG
>NZ_WLYI01000058.1 GCF_009707515.1 Pseudomonas karstica
AACCGGTGGGGCGTTGAGCTGGGATTAACTCTCTGACGTAAGCTTTTAGTTGACCCCTCCAGCTAAAAAGCCCTGCTGACACCAGGGCTTTTTTATGCATAAAAATACTTACACAAATACGAAATCTAGCACTCTGAGGCCGACAGTACCGAGCATAACTGATGCTCGCACGACTCCCTGCCTCACTTTCTCAATCCGCTTTATCACCGCTCTAACCATCCACCGACCTTTTTTCCGATGGTCGAGCGGGTAAACTCCGCTTAATTAGTAGCAAAAAATAAAATGAATAACCGTTTCTTGCCTGAGTCCTGCGCATGGGAACCAGTCTGAACGCTATAAGAACCCGCTTCACACAATCGAGGCCCACCCGTGAACCCAGACATGCTCGAAGCCGGCCCCCTGGATGCCAAAGTACTTTCCGTCTTTGACTTCGACGGCACCCTGACCCACCACGACAGTTTTGTGCCATTTCTCAAGTTTGCCTTTGGCAAGGGCGAGTTCTGCCTGCGGATGATGAAACTGGCAGTGCCTGGGCTGCGTTTTTTGGTGCGGCAGATCAGCCGGGATGAGTTGAAGGCGCAGTTAATTCGCACCTTTATGACGGGAGTGGAGAAGGCTTGGGTTCAGCAGCAGGCGCAGGAGTATTGCCAGCGGTATTGGACGAAGTTGATGCGCCCCTCCGGTTTGCAGTCGGTGGCGGATGAGATGAAGTCCGGGGCGGTGGTGACCTTGTGTTCGGCGTCGCCTGCGTTGGTATTGCAGCCGTTTGCCGATCGGCTTGGGATCAAGTTGATTGGGACCGAGCTTGAGGTGATCGACGGGGTGCTGACTGGAAAGCTCACGGGGAATAACTGCCGCTGCGAGAACAAGGTGCTGCGCCTTGAGACCGTATATGGGGACCTGGGGGAATATCGGCTCAGGGCCTGGGGTGATACGCGCGGGGATCGGGAGTTGTTGGCGGCAGCGCAAGATGCACATTTTCGGCATTTTCATACGAAGAAGAAGCGAAGCAAACAACGCTGAACCGTCTGAACGACTGTTATCTGGGACGCGGTGCGTCCCATCAGATGGCGGCTTTGAGGTCTACGCCCAGGGCGGTGGCGAACGCTTTTACCAATGGGCTGCGCGGGGCGTTATGGCGCAGGATCAGGTTGAATGGCGTGCTCAGGTGAACGTGTTCCGGGCATAACGTGCGCAAGCGCCCTTCCCTTACCAACGGCGCGGCATAGTGTTCCGGCAAAAAGCCCAGGAAGCGGCCGGTGAGGATCAGGATGGCAACGGCTTCCACTTGGGAGGCCGAGGCGGATTGGCTGTCATAGTTGACGAAGTTGGTCTTGTCGCTGTGGATCGCGTAACGGTGGTTGACCACTTCATGCTGGCGCAGAACATCGACGTTGATGTCTCGGGCCTCAAACAATGGATGGCCAACGGCGCAGTAGGCGTGGGACTGCTCTTCGTATAGCGCAAAGTAGTCGAACTCTTCGCGCCGCTGGTACACCGGGACGATGCCGACGATCAGGCGCCCTTCCACCACGCCGCGCTCGACTTCGTCCAGTTGCGAGGCATGCAGGCGCAGTCGTATTTTTGGCGATCCGCTATGTAACTTCGCCAGCGCAGCAATCAGCGGTGAATGAGCATCGGAGACGGTGTTATCAATAACGCCCACACTAAGGTCACCGACCAGTTCGTTCTGCGCCGAACTAAGCTTGTCTCTAAAACTGTCTACCGAGGCAAATAACTCGATGGACGCTTGATACACCAACTTGCCTTCTTCGGTCAGGCCAAACCCTTCCCGACCTCGTGTACACAGGCGCATGCCAATGCGGATCTCCAGGTCGGAGATCTGTTTGCTGATGGCGGCCAGGCCCACGTTCAGCTCGTTTTGCGCGGCACTGAAGCCTCCTGCTTCGACCACTGCCATGAACACCCGAAGCAATTTGAAATCCAGGCCACTGAGTTGCAGCGGCGGCCTAGTGCCGGGTTTTGGCGGTATGTTTCCAGAAGTGGAAAGTGGGGTTTCCATAATACGTGTTGACCTCAAGTGCCCTATTCAACAGGCTTTGCCCTACTTCGTGAATACGGCCAGGCGGCAATAATGAACATAGATAACCGCCCTTGGCAACCTTGAATACAGCGCCTTCGACGCTGATTTAACACCCATTAAAACCTGACACTTCGATCAGGACCTGTTGTTTTTTTACTGCCTCCGACTCTTCTAAAAACAAGCGTGAGGAACACCCATGTCTCAGCCCACCGACCGCCTTTGGGGCGCTCGTTTCAAGACCGGCCCGTCTGCAGCCTTGGCCGCGTTATCCCGTTGCCCTGAGCGCTATTTTCGCCTGACGCCCTACGACCTGGCCGGCTCTCGGGCCCATGCCCGTGAGTTGCAGCGCGCCGGGTTGCTGGACGAGTCGGAAACCCTGCGCACCTTGGAAGCCCTGGATCGGATCGGCGATGACTTCGCCGCTGGCCGCCTGCACCCAACCCAGGATGACGAGGACGTGCACACCTTCATCGAACGGGTGTTGACCGAACGCCTGGGCACCCTGGGCGGCAAGTTGCGCGCCGGACGTTCGCGCAATGACCAGACCGCCAACGATCTGCGCCTGTTTTTGCGGGACCACGCACGCACCATCACCACCGAGGTGTTGGGCTTGCAGCAGGCACTGGTAGATCAGGCCGAGCAACATGTGGAGAGCATCTGCCCCGGTTTCACTCACTTGCAGCAGGCGCAACCGATCGTCTTCGCCCATCACTTGCTGGCCCATGCGCAATCAATGTTGCGGGATGTGCAACGGCTGGTGGACTGGGACGCCCGCACAGCGTTATCGCCGCTGGGCGCGGCGGCGATGGCGGGTTCGGCGATTGCTCGTCAACCGGAGTATTCAGCCAAGGAGATGGGTTACACCGGGCCGTGCGAAAACTCCATCGACGCTGTGGCCAGTCGTGACCATGTGGCGGAATTCCTGTTTGTCGCCGGCATGCTCGGGGTGAATATTTCGCGGCTATCGGAAGAGTTTTGCCTGTGGTCGTCGCGGCAGTTTCGTTGGGTGCAATTGGACGATGCCTACGCCACCGGCAGCTCGATCATGCCGCAGAAGAAGAACCCGGACATTGCCGAGTTGGCGCGAGGTAAAGCTGGGCGTTTGATTGGCAACCTGACCGGGTTGATGTCCACGCTCAAGTCATTACCGCTTTCCTACAACCGCGATTTGAGTGAAGACAAACACAGCGTGCTGGACAGCGTCGACACCTTGCTGCTGGTACTGCCGGCGATGGCCGGGATGGTCGCGACCATGAAGGTGCAGGTGGAAGAGTTGCGGCGCCAGGCACCGATGGGCTTCACCTTGGCGACGGAGGTGGCGGATTGGTTGGCAACCCGTGGCGTGCCGTTCAAGGAAGCACATGAGATTACCGGCGCGCTGGTACAGGCCTGTGAGAAGCATGAGATTGAATTGTGGGAAGCCCCGCCGGCGTTGTTGGCGGAAGTGGATGTGCGGCTGACGCCTGAGGTACGGGAGTGCCTGACCCTGGAGGCGGCGATCGCGGCACGCAGTGGCTGGGGTGGGACCGCGCCGGAGCGGGTACGGGAGCAGATTGCGCGCTTGAAGGTGGCACTGGCCGCTCAACAGCAGTGGACGGAGAGTTACACCGGATTTCGGATTTAAGGATCGTTCCCACGCTCTGCGTGGGAACGCCGCCTGGGACGCTCTGCGTCCCGACATTCGCGCACCGCTTAAGTCCTGCGCAATGGTGACGCGGAGCGTCACGGGATGCATTCCCACGCAGAGCGTAGGAACGATCAAGTACATCCGCTAGAGATTTATTAGTTTTGGAGAAGCACCATGAACCAAACCCCGGCAGAGCGTTTGCAAACCGAACGCCAGCAGTCCGAGAACCAGTTCGACATCACCCAATACGAGCACGTGCCCCGTCGTTATTACGGCCGGATGGTCTTTGCCACGCTGATCGTGGTCGCGCTGGTGGCGTTGTTGCGTGCTTTTGCCAATGGCCAAATCGAATGGTCCTACATTGGTCAGTTCCTCACGTCCGAGGCGATCATCTGGGGCCTGGTGAACACCATCATCATGTCGATCCTGGCCATGGCGTTGGGGGTGGTGATCGGGGTAATCACGGCGATCATGCGCATGTCGGCCAACCCGATCCTGCGGTGCGTGGCCATCACCTACACCTGGCTGTTTCGCGGTACTCCGCTGATTCTGCAACTGCTGTTGTGGTTCAACCTGGCGCTGATTTTCCCGGTGATCGCAATTCCGGGATTGTTCAGCATCGACACCGTGGACCTGATGACGCCATTCGTGGCCGCTCTCCTCGGCTTGAGTATCAACCAGGGTGCCTACACCGCCGAGGTGGTACGCGCCGGCTTGTTGTCGGTAGACACGGGCCAGTATGAAGCGGCCAAGTCCATCGGCATGCCGAGCTTGCAGGCACTGCGTAGGGTGATTCTGCCCCAGGCGATGCGGGTGATCATTCCACCAGTAGGCAACGAATTCATCAGCATGGTGAAAATGACCAGCCTGGCCAGTGTGATCCAGTACTCGGAGCTGTTGCACAACGCGCAAAACATTTACTACGCCAACGCCCGGGTCATGGAGCTGCTGATTGTCGCCGGCATCTGGTACCTGGCGGTGGTGACTGTTCTTTCACTGGGTCAAAGCCGCCTTGAGCGTCGTTTTGCCCGCGGCGCCGGCAAGCGCTCGTAAGCCTTGGTCGAGGAGATTTGCCCCATGAGAAACATCGTCAAGGCCGTCAACCTGAATAAGTATTACGACCAGTATCACGCGCTACAGGACATCAACCTGGAAGTCGAACAAGGCGAAGTGCTGTGCATCATCGGCCCGTCCGGCTCGGGCAAAAGTACCCTGCTGCGTTGCGTCAACCAGTTGGAAAAAATCGACAAGGGCGGCCTGTGGGTCGACGGCGAACTGGTGGGTTACCGGGCGGTCGGCAACAAACTGCATGAGCTCAACGAATCGCAGATCGCCCGTCAGCGCCTGGCCACCGGCATGGTGTTTCAGCGCTTCAATCTGTTCCCGCATATGACGGTGTTGCAAAACATCATCGAAGGCCCGTGCCAGGTGCTCAAACGTTCACCCAAGGAGGCCACCGAGGATGCATTGGAGTTGCTGGCCCGCGTGGGGTTGGCGGACAAGCGCAATGCCTACCCGGTGGAGTTGTCTGGCGGGCAACAGCAGCGCGTGGCGATTGCCCGTGCCTTGGCGATGCGCCCCAAATTGATGTTGTTTGATGAACCCACGTCAGCTCTCGACCCCGAGCTGGTGGGAGAAGTGCTGTCAGTGATGCGCGATCTGGCCACCACTGGCATGACCATGATTGTCGTCACCCATGAATTGGGCTTCGCTCGCGAAGTGTCCAACCGCATGGTGTTTATGGACGCCGGCCAGATTGTGGAAGCCGGCAGCCCCGAAGAAATTCTAATAAGCCCACAAAACCCGCGTACCCAAAGCTTTATTTCTGCCGTTCGCACTTAACTAAAAAACAAACGAGAACGCTCCCATGAAAAATTTGTTTATACCCACCTTGCTCGCAGGCCTGATGGCCTCCACGTGTGTTTTCGCGGCATTGCCGGCGGCCATCAAGGACAAGGGTGAGATCAGCGCAGCCATCGTGCCGAACTACCCGCCGATGGATTTCAAGGACCCCGCCACCAACAAGCTCACCGGCTTCGACTTCGACCTGGGCAACGCCCTGGCCGAGCGCCTGGGCGTGAAGATCAAATGGCAGGAAACCGGCTTCGAACAGATGCTCAGCGGCTTGACCACCAAGCGCGTCGACATCGTGCTATCGGGCATGACCGACACAGCCGCGCGCCAGAAGGCCGTGACCTTTGTCGACTACTTCACCAGCGGCCCGCAGTTGTACACCCTGGCCAAGCGTGAAGACCTCAAGGAATTGACTGACCTGTGCGGTAAAAAAGTCGGCACCAGCCGTCGTACCACCTGGCCGTCGGAAATTACCGCCTGGAGCAAGGCAAATTGCGAAGCCGCCGGTAAGCCGGCGATCGTGGTGATCGGTACCGAAGGCTCGGCAGATGCCCGTGCCCAGTTGCAGCAGAACCGCCTGGATGCGGCAATGCAAGGTAGCGAAACGATTCCTTACCTGATGTCGTTGGACAAGGGTAAGTACAAGCCGGTGGGCCTGGCTATTTCCAAGCAATTTACAGGGCTGGGGATTGAAAAGAGTAATACCGAATTGGTCACGGCCATCAGTGAAGCGTTGCAGGGCATGGTCGATGACGGGACCTACGGCAAGATCCTGAAGAAATGGGATCTGGAGCAAGGTGCGATGGAAAAAATCACCATTAACGCAGGTCAATAACACCCAATGGTCGTGCCCACGCAGAGCGTGGGAGCGACCACAAAAGTGACAAGGATACCCGCTGCGCCGTGGCCACCTACTCCCTGGTAATCCGCCGCCTGATGATTTGCTCGGTGACCATCGTCGTCAGCCGGGCAATGACCAGCCCACTGCTCACCCTGCTACTGAGCACGCGGCTGGGTCTCAACCAGCAGGACATCGGCTTGCTGATGGGCATCGCGGTGTTTATCGCCACCTTGCTGGGGTTGTACGGGGGCTACATCATTGATCGCCTGGAAAAGCGCAAGCTGCTGATCCTGGCGATGCTCTCCAGCTCCATCGGTTTTCTACTGCTGACCTTTGCCAGCAACTTGTACCTGACCACCCTGACCCTGGTAATCACCGAAGCCGCCTCGGCATTGTTCTTGATTGGCTCCAAGGCGATCATCAGCGAGAACTTGCCGGTGGGCCAACGGGCCAAGGTATTTTCCCTGCGTTACACCCTGACCAATGTCGGCTATGCCACCGGTCCCATGGTGGGTGTGGTGATTGCCGGCAAGTGGCCCCTGGCGCCCTTCCTGATCGCCAGCGCGATTGCTTTTGGCAGCCTGTTCCTGATGATCGGCATTGCGCCAACCCGGCGCGACGACAGCAACAAGCCCTTGGGTTTCTTCAGCACCCTGACGACGCTGCGCAGCGATCGAACACTGATTCTGTTTACCAGCGGCAGCCTGTTGAGCACTATTGTGCATGGGCGCTACACCCTGTATCTGTCACAGTTTTTGCTGGTGGCCTACAAACCGGATGAGGCGCTGAACATCCTCTCCGCGGCGTTGGCGTGCAATGCCATCACGGTGATTTTGATGCAGTACCAAATCGGCCGTTTTCTCAAGCGTGAGCAACTGCGGTATTGGATCGTGCTGGGCACTTTGCTGTTTATTGCCGGGCTGATCGGCTTCAGTATGGCCGACGGCCTGGTGTCGTGGTGTATCGCGATGTTTATATTCACCTTGGGTGAGATGATCATCTACCCCTCCGAATTCCTGTTTATCGACACCATCGCCCCCGACGCCCTGCGGGGCAGTTACTACGGCGCGCAGAACCTGGCGGCGTTTGGTGGAGCATTGAGTCCGGTGATTTGCGGGTACCTGCTGATCAATGCCACACCGGCAAGCATGTTTTATGTGCTGGGCGGGCTAACGGCGGTCGGCGGAACGTTGTGCTTTGTCGCCGCTGCCTCGCGTGCTCGGCAGCAGCTACAATAGCGACACCTCTCACGGACCCCAGCCCTATGAAATTCGACACGGCCTACAGCCTGAGTCTCGAGGAGAAACTGTCGATCTACGACGTGCGGGAGCTGAATTTCGACGAAACCACCGCCTTCGACTCCGACAAGGAGCGTTTCCTCTGCCCCAACGATGAATGCCGGGCGGCGTTTGCGCCCAGTAATGGGTTGACCACCTTCAACGCGAAAAACGTCAACTACCTACGCACGCCCCACTTCAAGAACACCCCCGGCACCCGCCATATCGACGGCTGCCGCTACGCCAGTCACAAGGCCGGGACCGCTGAAAGCGAGGACGAGCGCGAGGAGAGTTTTCCATCGGAGTTTGTCCTGACCCGACGTCAGTACCAACACAAAACGCCAGTATCCGGACCCGAAGGCGTTACCCCACAAACCTCGCAGAAAACACCTTCAAGCCACACCAGCACATCCCACAACTGCAGCGATACCACCCCGGACAAGACCAGTGTCTTTGCCCATCCGGTGGAGTGCTACGTGTCCAATATCGACAACAAGGACAAGCTCAAGGGCATGCCGTTGAAAATCGGCGAACATACCGCGACCTATTGGGCGTTTTTCAAGAAGATCGAATACCTGCAAGACAACAAGGGCCTGATCTATTGGGGCCGGATCAAGGAGATCAAGGACTACACAAGTAGCTTGCGCATCGACTTCGAAAAGAAAGTCTGGCTCGACAAAAAGCCCTACTCCGTCAACGTTTACCTGAATAAGAAGTTGATCGAGAACTATCGCAAGCGCAAGGCGTTCCTGGAGCAGGTCAAGGCTGCGATGGGCAACGAACGGCCGTTGTATTGCTTCTTCTACGGCGTGACACCGGAGTTGAAGCAAGTACCGAGCAAAAAAAAACCCGAGCAGACGTTCGGGGTATTCAGCGCAGATATCGAGAACCTGGATCACCTGATTATTCGAGAAGCACCGGGGCTGGAATCCTAGGGGACGCTCTCATGTTTCACCGGGTGCCCGGCCAACCACCGAGCACCTACCTGGAGAGGACAAAATAGAAGATGCCAGCGCGATTGAAAAAACCAGTTGATGAGCGGTCAAAACAACTGTACAAAAACACAGTATAATTTGTCTTCCCCGTCGACCCCTGGAGAAAACCATGTCCTCTCTGGCATTGAGCAGCCCCGTAGAACAGCAAATCGTCCTCCATCAATTCACCCCGCGGCACAGCGTCCAGGCGCGCGCAATGCTGGGCTGGAGCCGGGAAGACTTCGCCCGGGAGTCCGGGGTGGATGCCGTCACCATTCAACGTTTTGAAGGTCAGCACGAGGTGAATGACGAAACTCGCCTGACCCTGGCGTTTCGCCTGGAAGCCGAAGGCCTGGTGTTTTTCCCGGGTTTTGCGCCAGGGTGGGGAATGAGCGTACGGGGCGGCGTTGCCGTTTCGACAGCGCCGGCCGCCAAAGGAATCATCTCCAGGTTTCTGGATTCAACAGCAGTATCCATTGACCCGAAAACACCGCAACCGAACGGTGTGTAATGGCCAACGTCCATGCCATGGTTTGAACTGGATTGCACGGGCGAAGGCTGCGCCTGCTGATTGCTACCAGCAGACGCTGGCCAGGCTCAGACCTGCGTTGACAGCTCATCCGTAGCCGGCGTGGACGCTAATGGTGTTCCTTGAGCAAACGCAGGCTCCCGGATTGCCTGGGATGCTTGCTCGTAACCGTAGGCGACTGACAGCAAGGTGGCCTCGCTCAACCCGGCCCCATAAAAGTGAATCGCCGTGGGCATGCCTTCATCATCCATGCCGGAGGGTACCGACATTCCGGGATAACCCGCCGCAGCCGCAAAGTAGTAACTGTTCGAGAGGAAATTCGACACCATCGCATCAAGCTTATGCTCGTGCAGTGGCTTATCGAGGGTACTTTTGAAAATTGGGCCGATGGCAGCCCACAGTTCACTTCGCTCTTTATCACTGATATCCAGGCCATTGATCATTTTGAGAAAGTCTTGATCCGGTTCACCCGACCTTTTATTGCGCTCGTTAAAATCAATCAACTCAGACAGCGATTTAATCGGTAGGCCTTCCCTGCCAGACAAGTAGGCTTCCAGTTTTTGTTTCACATCTGCAAACAGCGCAAGCCCATAGCTGTCATAGACAGCGTCCGACACGTCACTGCCCAGTTGCCCCACTGGCACCAAGATCGCACCTTTGGACTCCAGCAACCGTAGTGCTTCGTCAAAGTGTTTTTTGTCTGCTCTTTTAGCAGGGTCGCTGGCATCAGCCGCCGTCAAGTCAGGCACGGGCGTGTAGCCAATACGTTTGCCCAGCAAGGCATCAGGCTTGAGCCCGAGTGTATAGCCGTCTGTTTCGGTCATTGCGTTGAGTGCTTGCGCCGCATCACGCACATTTCGGGTGAAGGTACCCACCGTATCCTGCCGAGAGCAGGTAATGACCCCTTCAGCGCTCACTAATCCTTCAGTAGGCTTGAAGCCAAAGACCCCGCTGTAGGCCGCCGGTGCAATGATCGAACCGTTGGTTTCGACCCCCAATGCCAAAGGGACAAGCCCTTGGGCGACCGCCACTGCCGACCCCGTACTCGAACCCGCCACCTGCCCGCCCAATCGATGGGGGTTGAGGGTCTGGCCACCTCTGGAGCTCCAACCATCAATGGGGGTTTCAGAGCGAAAGTTGGACAACTCCGTCATATTGGTTTTCCCAACGATGACCACTCCGGCCTTGAGCAAGCTGTCTACTACCTTGGCATTCCTTGTGGCCGGTTTACCCACCAATGCCCTGGCCCCGGCACTGGTCTGCATGTTGTCAGCCGTTTCAAAAACATCCTTGAGCGCTATGGGAACGCCGTGCAAAGGTCCACGCACAATGCCACTGGCACGTTCCTGATCAAGTGTCCTGGCATTGCTGCGCGCATCACGGTTGACTTCCAGAAACGCATTGCCTCCCAGCAACCCCTTGTCGATGTTGGCGATTTGCTTCAACGAATCCCTTACCAGAGAATCAGAGCTAACCCCCTTTGGTTTGGCCATGTCAGCCGCCATTTCGTGAGCACTCCTGTAACCCTGCGGTGAATTCACCAGCGCCTCGAAAAAGCCTGTTCCCCAACTTGATACGATCATAAATGACTCCTTGCCAGCCTGAATGCAGAGGCTACCGGTTGATAGCCCAGCGTCAGTCTAAAAAGGAGATTGCTCCTAAGCCCTGGATCAAATCCTGCTGCCCAGTGGGATCAGTCAATAGCGGGTGTGGGCAAACCAGGTGCCGCCCGAGCAGAGCCGTTTTCCAACACTTGCTCAAAGGCCTGCACCAACACAGCCAAACGATCACCTACCCAACCGGCGCCATAGAACCAGACGAAAGTTGCAGCTCCATTGGCGTCTTTACCAGTAGACACGCAAATGCCTGGATTCCCCAGGGTGGCGGCTTGATGAAACGCAGCGCTTTGTTCATCAGACACCAGCGCATCCAACCGGCTCTGTGTTACCCGATCATCGATCTCATTGTTCGAATCCAGGGTGAAATAACGCGTGTCCTCCCCCAATTGGGCCGACACTGGCACCAACTGCACTCCAACGCTGCCCAGCATCTTCAATACCCAGGTGAAATGCGCAGTGTGCTCGGCGGTTTGTCGGTCATTGCCAGAGACGTATTCACAGGCAAAACCAATACGACTGCCCGCCAACAGCGCGCAACGGCTCACGCCGCCAGGATTGACCACTGGCGGGATTTCCACCATCACCGGTCCCTCGGGATCGACGCCGCTCAAAGAGCTGAGTGACAGAGAAGGGTCACGGACCGTGCGCATCATGGGTCCAGGGACATCAAATCTAGGGAGTGGAGTAACCAAAGATGAAGGGTGCGCATGATCGCTCGTAGCGCCGAACTCAAGGCCACCCTGAGGGACGCTTGAGTCGACAATGGCACAACGGCTGCTGCGGATCCCAAATACCAGCCGCGCCTGCTCCGCCTTGTCATCTCTACCTGTTATTGGCGGCGCGCAAGGCAGCGTAACGCTATGCCCCTCCGGAGGCCTGAACGTACATCCCGTCCTCGGTAGTACTACCTTGCCACATTTATCATCCATACACGGTTGCTCCTCGAAATAGGCCTTTTCAAGGAATGATTGCACCCTTTTCTCACGCTTGTCGCAGGGCGGAAACACCTTGAAAACTCCTTTTTCCTAGACGCTATCATCGCAACCGTCACTCCGTTATTCGCTGACACGCTCCTCATTGCCGACAGGCTCTACCTCCAACCACCAGGCTTGCCCACGTGCAGGCTGGTTGAGCATGAATGCCCGTCCCATGGGCGGCGTGGCGATCAACACGTTGCGCTCCCAAGCCAGGGCCATGATGCGGTCAAAGGGTTCGTGCCAGGCATGAAACGCCAGGTCAAAGGTACCGTTGTGAATCGGCAGCAACCAACGCCCCTTAAGGTCGATATGAGCCTGCACGGTTTGCTCGGGCTGCATGTGAACGTGAGGCCAGTCGACGTTGTAAGCACCTGTTTCCATCAAGGTCAGGTCAAATGGCCCGAACTGCTCGCCGATACGTTTGAAGCCGTCGAAGTAGCCAGTGTCACCACTGAAAAATATCCGCCGTGCGCCATCAATCATCACCCACGACGCCCACAGCGTCTGGTTACTGTCAAACAGGCCGCGGCCGGAAAAATGCTGGGCCGGGGTGGCGACAAAACGGATACCGTCCAGCTCAGTGCCCTCCCACCAGTCCAACTGCCGCACCTTGCTGGCGTCCACGCCCCATTTGATCAGGGTGTCACCCACGCCCAATGGCGCCAGGAAATGGCGGGTCTTATCGGCCAGTTGCACCACGGCCTTGCGGTCCAGATGGTCGTAATGGTTGTGGGAAAGAATCACCGCTTCTATCGGTGGCAGTTCTTCGAGGCTGATCGGCGGCTGGTGAAAGCGTTTGGGGCCGGCCCAACTGAAGGGCGATGCGCGCTCGGCGAACACCGGATCGGTCAGCCAGAATTTACCGCGCATTTTCAGCAGGACCGTGGAATGACCCAGGCGAAATACGCTGTGGTCGGGCGCTGCGAATAACTGCTCGCGGGTCAGGGACTGCACCGGTATCTCACCCACGGGGCGTGTACTGCGGGGCTTGTGGAAAAGCATTTTCCAGAAGATCTGCATGGTTTTGCCAAAGCCTACATGCTGTACCGGAGCGTGATTGCTGAAGTGACCTTGCTCCTGCTGGGAAGGCTTGAGTGTCGAAACAGAAGTATCGAGACGGGTCGAGATTGTGGCCATTACCGAGTGACTCCTAGCGAGCGATCAATAACTACACTGCACAGTGTAGTTTAAAGATTGCAACAAAAGCTGTAACAAGTAAACTACCAAGTGTAATTTTCTCTCAAGAGCTCAAAGCAACTCATGACTGCCCCCCTGCGCCTCACCGACCGTAAACGCGAAGCCATCGTGGCTGCCGCCATCGCCGAGTTTCGCGACAACGGTTTCGAGGTCACCAGCATGGACAAGATCGCCGCCACCGCTGGCGTGTCCAAGCGCACGGTGTACAACCACTTTCCCAGCAAGGAAGAGCTGTTCGCCGAGATTTTGCACAAGCTCTGGGCCAGCAGCGTGGCGCAGTTGGACGTCAGCTACAGCACCGGGCGTCCCCTGCGCGACCAGTTGCGTGTACTGCTGCAAGCAAAGATGAAGATGATGTCGGACTCCAATTTCCTCGACCTGGCCCGCGTAGCGATTGCCGCGACCATCCACTCACCGGAGAGGGCTCAGGACATCGTCAACCGCCTGAGCGAACGGGAAGAAGGTTTCACCCTGTGGGTCCGTGCAGCACAAGAAGATGGCCGACTCAAAACCGTGGACCCGTGCTTTGCCGCCCACCAGGTGCAAAGCCTGCTGAAGGCGTTTGCCTTCTGGCCACAAATCACCCTGGGCCAACCCACCCTGGACGCCGCTACCCAGGCCAGTGTCATCGAGTCGGCCATGGACCTGTTTCTGGCCGGCTACGAAATTGTCGAGCCGCGCTGATATATTTCCCGCCCCCCGGCAATGTTTTGCCTGGCTGCACTGACTGGGTGTATCAGCGCTCGACTTGCGGCATATCCAAAGCACGGCGTCCTGACAGTCGACCTGATTTTTTGTGAATGCATTTCCCCCTGTAGGAACTAGGCGTCCCCCTCGCTCCTACAGAAGACCGCTCTGCTCTGGCTTTTGATCTTAGGCGCTCCGTTAAACCACGATGGCCGAACGCAGGTATTACACAGTGGGCAAACCGGCAGGACGCCGGTTTAGCCGTGTTGGGCCATGGATGGCCCGTCGCGGCGGCCCACAGAGTAATGCCTGCGTTCGGACACACCGAGCCTGAGCGAGGTGCCAAGTGGTGGGGCAAGAGCCTTTGGTTACTTTGGGCTTTCAAAGTGACACGCCGTAAGGGCGTAACCCTAGGCCGCCGTTACCGCAGCAACGGATATGTACTCCAATCCAACCCCACCCCCACCAATTCGCTGATCGACTACATCCTGCTCCAGCGAAACAGGACACCACACCTGGCAAATATTGACAGACAGGCTGCCGAACACATGCTGGAACCGGCCCGCGACTGCGACGTAGCAGTCCCAGTAGCCACTACACCAGACTACGCACCGCACTGATCTGTGGAATCTCCACCCGGCGCATATACACCCGCAAGGGTTCAGTGATGTTGATACGGTCGTCGATGTTCTGGTCCAGCAGCAACTGGATATGCGCGCGTGACAGCGTCATGGTCTGCTGGTCGAGAGGCTGCCAGATGAATTCGGCGCTGGGAATGATGCCGTCATCGGCGACGTCCATGCCGAAGGCATCTTCGCTGAACCGCACGATGTACCGGCCACTTTTGCGGTTTAGACCGACGAAGCCATTGAGTTGGTCGGCGGCCTGGCAGATAAGCTCGGAGGTGATGCGCATGGTAAACCTCACTGAAAAGCCCTACATGGGCTGGAAAGATGGTTTACACGCGTGGCAGAAAATGCATTGCTCTCTAATGGAACAATTCGGGCCAAGAGTACTGCAAAGCGCGGTACAAAAGCGCAAAAAAATGGCCCATACACACGTTAAAGTCGGTTTGGTGATAGCGCCTTTCACATTCAATTGTTAAAAAGGATGCCTTAGAAGCTATCGCCACGAAAGGATCTCGCCTATGCCTGCCACGTTTACCAAGAGTGCCCTGCTGCTCGCCCTGATGCTCGGCCTTGGCCATGCACAGGCAAGCCCAATCAGCCCGGCTGAATTGGCAACCAACAAGGGTATTCCTCACCCCGCGGTGATTGCCCACCGTGGTGCGTCCTTTGACGCACCGGAATCCACCGCCGCGGCCTACAAAGTCGCCCGCGACCTGGGTGCCGACTATCTGGAGTTGGACCTGCAACGCAGCAAGGACGGCGTACTGTTCGCCCTGCACGACGACAACCTGCAGCGCACCACCGACGTGGCCACCAAATTCCCGGAACGCAAGGACAGCCCGGCCAACGAATTCACCTGGGCAGAGTTGCAAACCCTGGACGCCGGCAGTTGGTTCAACGCCGCGTATCCAGACCGGGCACGGCCAGGATTTGTCGGGCTGAAAATCCTCAAGCTCGACGACATCATCAAGATCGCTGAAGGCAATCCACAGCACAAGCCAGGCCTATACATAGAAACCAAGGAGCCAAAGCAGTTTCCGGGCATCGAAGCCGACCTGAAAAACAAGCTGCTGGACAAGGGCTGGCTGAGCTCCGCCGGTTCCAAGCTGGGCAAGAGCAACACCGGTGTCGGCCAGGGCAAGGGCCGTGTGGTGCTGCAAACCTTCGAGAAGGAAAGCCTGAAAAATCTTCAGGAAGAAATGCCCAACACTCCAAAAATCCTCCTGCTGTGGGTGGGTGAAGACGGCATCGAACCCAAGTCCAAGGTAACCTTAGCCGAGTCCGGTGAACCCACCAAGGCCGCCTACTACGCCAAGCAAGAACCGAAGGACAATGCCGAGTTCGAAAAATGGGTCGACGAGGCCAAGCGCCTGGGGGCCATCGGTACCGGCCCATCGGCCTTGCTGACTGACCTGGGCGATCAGAGCTACTCGGACCTGGTCCAGCCGTGGATGAACCAGATGACCCACGACAAGGGCTTGCTGGTGCATGTCTACACTGTCGATGAGCCGGTGGACTTCAAGAAGGTCATGGACGCCGGTGTCGATGGCATCTTTACCAACCGCGCTGGCGAGTTGCTGAAGTACTACAAGCGCTGGCCGTCCTCGAACGTGTCGGATCTGCTGCAAGACAATGGCTACTGAGTCAGTGTGCCATTAAGGATGAATTAAGTTGCGCCGGTTAATCTGGCGCCACTTAAACAGCTCAACCAGAAGGATCCACACCATGAAGAACCTGACCGCTCTGTTCGCCGCTGCTGCCCTCACCCTGACTGCTGGCCTGGCTCAAGCCGACGTCCGTCCGGACCAGATTCCAGCTCTGCTCAAATCTGGCGACGTCATGGCCTTTGAGAAACTGAATGCCGCCGCCCTGGCCAAGCACTCGGGCGCCACCATCAATGACACCGAACTCGATAACGAAGCCGGGCGCTTGATCTACGAGGTCGACCTGACTGACACTACCGGCAAGAAATGGGACGTGAAGCTAGACGCCAAGACCGGCGAAGTCCTGGAAAACAAGCAAGACACCTGATCTAACCTCTAAACAGCCGCGCCACCTTCGAGTGGCACGGCTTTTTGTTGGGCGTTGATAAACCGACGTCGAGCATGCTCCCCAAACCGTCACAAAAATGTCAAAACCACTTGCCATGATGCGCTCAAGCAAACCTGTGAAACGTCCTACAGGCGCTTTCTTCTGCGAGCCGCCATGAACCACAGCATCGACCACAGCCATCAGGATTCCGATCTGTTTGGCTTGCTTTACGGGTTTCGTTTTCGTCCGGGCGCCAAGGGCGAGCAGATTGATTCAGTCGCGGCCCTCAAGGCTTTGCAGCAACCCACAGATCCCGACGAGTTTATCTGGTTACATTTGAACCTGGCCCACGCCGCCTGCGAGCGCTGGATGCAAGCGAACCTGGAACTACCAGAAGAGTTCTTCGAAGCCCTGCATGAAGGCTCGCGCTCCACCCGTATCGAACACGTCGACTCAGCCCTGCTGGCAGTGGTCAACGACGTGGTGTTCAATTTCAGCAGCATGGTGTCTTCAGACATCTCCACCTTGTGGGTCTGCGCCCGCAGCCGGCTGTTGATCAGTGCTCGCCTGCAACCGCTGCACTCGGTGGATAAACTGCGCTCGTCGGTCAAGGCCGGCGAGTGCTTTCGCTCGCCTCTGGAGTTGTTGGTGCACTTGCTGCGGGACCAAGGCGAGGTGCTGACACAGATCGTGCGCAAGACCAGCATCGGCGTGGACCATATCGAAGACCAGTTACTCTCCTCGCGCTTGTCCACCAACCGCTCCGAACTGGGGGCCATGCGTCGAGTGCTGGTACGCCTGCAACGGCTGCTGGCCCTGGAGCCGGGCTCATTGCTGCGGTTACTCAACCGACCACCGCAATGGTTGCAGAAAGAAGACGTGAAAGAGCTGCGTAAATCCACTGAGGAATTTGCGCTGATCATCAACGATCTGACGGCCTTGGGGGAGCGGATCAAGCTGTTGCAGGAAGAAATCGCCGCCAACCTCAACGAACAGAGCAACCGCACCCTGTTCACCTTGACCGTAGTCACGGTGCTGGCGCTGCCAATAAATATCATCGCCGGTTTTTTTGGCATGAATGTGGGTGGCGTACCACTTTCCCAAGACCCGGAAGGGTTCTGGATTCTCGTGGTACTGGTGGCGACTTTTACCTTGATTGCGGGACGCTGGGCATTCCGCAAGCGCAAGGATTATTGACGTCCCGTAGCCGAGGCATGAGGCTGCGCAGCAGTCGCCTGGGCCTTGAAATCGCTGAAGGTCCTGCGGCCCTTATCGCAGCCTCGTGCCTCGACAGCGGCTACAGAGACCGAGTCGATCACCTGTAGCCGCTGGCGCAGCCTGCGATCGGCTGCGCAGCAGTCGTCTGGGCCTTGAAATCGCTGAAGGTCCTACGGCCCTTATCGCAGCCTCGTGCCTCGGCAGCGGCTACAAAGACCGCGCCGATCACCTGTAGC
>NZ_WLYI01000059.1 GCF_009707515.1 Pseudomonas karstica
CCCGAACTCAGCAGTGAAACGATGCATCGCCGATGGTAGTGTGGGGTTTCCCCATGTGAGAGTAGGTCATCGTCAAGATTAAATTCCAGAACCCTTGTTTGCTAACGCAGACAGGGGTTTTGTTTTGGGCGGTCGAAAAGTATTGGCACGGCCCTGTTGGCCGCCTTCAATGTTAAAGTCCATCCCTCGATTTTGCTTTTCCCAAGGAAGCCGTTATGCCGGATGCGACGTCTCTCAGCGCTGGATTCATGGTGGTTCATGGCAACCGGCTGGATGAACTGCGCAGCCTGGTGGTCAGTTGGATGCGCCGTTACCCCCTGGCTCCCCTGGAAAACGAAATCGCTCTGGTGCAAAGCAACGGCATTGCCCAATGGCTCAAGCTTGCGCTCGCTGAAGATCCAGAAGATGACGACATGGGAGGCTGTGGCATCGCGGCCGCCATCGATGTGCAACTCCCAGGTAGTTTCATGTGGCAACTCTATCGCATGGTCCTGGGGCGGGATGAAATTCCCGCCAAATCCCTACTGGATAAAGCACCGTTGACCTGGCGTCTCATGCGCCTGCTTCCTGAGCTTATCAACCAGCCGCACTTCGAGCCTTTGCAGCGGTTTCTGACCCACGACTCGGACCTGCGTAAACGCTACCAACTGGCGGAGCGGCTCGCCGATCTGTTCGATCAATATCAGGTCTACCGTGCCGATTGGCTGGAAGACTGGGCTGCCGGTCGTCATCAACTACGCAACGGTCGAGGCGAGTCAAAACCTCTGACCCCGGCCAACTGCTGGCAAGCCGAATTATGGCGTGCGCTGCTGCTGGATGTCGGAGCGCAGGGTATGGCACAGAGTCGTGCTGGCGTTCACCAACGTTTTATCGAGCGTATTAACAGCCTTGACATGGCACCTGCGGGGTTGCCCTCTCGAGTGATCGTTTTCGGTATTTCCTCGCTGCCAGCCCAAGCCCTTGAAGCCCTCGCCGGTCTCGCTCGTTTCAGTCAGGTACTGCTTTGTGTCCACAACCCTTGTCGCCATCATTGGGCCGATATCGTTGCGGATAAAGATCTGCTGCGAAACGAATATAAACGCCAGGCGCGCAAGGTCGGGATGCCACTCACCATCGACCCGCAGACCCTGCACCAACACGCCCATCCGTTGCTGGCTGCGTGGGGCAAGCAAGGTCGTGACTACATCAGCTTGCTGGACAGCTACGATGACCCCAACAGCTACCGCGCGGCATTCCGTGACGGTCGAATCGACCTGTTCAGCGACAGCCAACCCACCAGCCTGCTCAATCAATTGCAGAACGATATCCTTGAGCTGCGTCCGCTTAACGAAACCCGTGACCTGTGGCCCGCTGTCGACCTGGAGAAAGATAACTCGATCTGCTTCCACATCGCCCACAGTGCCCAGCGAGAAGTGGAAATCCTCCACGACCAATTGCTCCAGCGCTTCAGCGCAAATCCAGGGCTGCGCCCAAGGGACATCATCGTCATGGTCCCCGACGTCGATAGCTACGCGCCGCACATCCGCGCCGTATTCGGCCAGCTTGAAAAAAGCGACCCGCGCTTCATCCCCTTCACCCTGACAGACCAAGGCCAGCGTGGTCGCGACCCGCTGCTGATTGCTGTAGAGCACCTGCTTAAACTTCCCGACAGCCGTTTCCCGGTCAGCGAAATCCTCGACTTGCTGGATGTCCCGGCCCTGCGTGAGCGCTTCGCTATCAAGGAGCGCGACCTCCCGACCCTGCACCGCTGGATCGAAGGCGCCGGCATCCGCTGGGGACTCAATGCCGAGCAGCGCGCGGGCCTGGGCTTACCGAGTGAGCTGGAACAAAACAGCTGGCGTTTCGGCCTGCGACGGATGCTTTTGGGCTATGCGGTCGGTACTGGCCCCGCTTGTGAAGGTATCGAGCCTTACGACGAAATCGGCGGCCTCGATGCGGCCCTGATCGGGCCATTGGTTGCACTGCTTGATGCGCTGCACGATGCTCATCAGGCACTTTCAAAACCAGCCGCTCCCTGGGAGTGGGGTGAACGACTGCAAGACCTGATGCGACTATTTTTTCTTGCCAGCAACGAGCACGACGACTACCTCCTCGGCCAACTTGAGCAGTTACGCGAAACCTGGCTGGAAACCTGTGACTCCGTTGGCCTACACGACGAGTTACCCCTGACGGTCGTCCGTGAGGCCTGGCTGGCAGGACTGGACCAGGGGCGCCTGTCCCAGCGCTTTCTCGCGGGGGCTGTCAACTTCTGCACGTTGATGCCCATGCGCGCCATTCCATTCAAGCTGGTCTGCCTGCTGGGTATGAACGACGGCGACTATCCTCGCGCCCAACCTCCGCTGGACTTCGACCTGATGGGCAGCGACTACCGCCCCGGTGATCGCTCACGGCGTGAAGATGACCGTTACCTGTTGCTTGAAGCCCTGCTATCGGCCCGCGACCAGCTTTATATCAGTTGGGTCGGCCGTAGCATTCGCGACAACAGCGAGCGTCCTGCCTCAGTACTGATCGGCCAATTACGCGACCACCTCGTCAGCGGTTGGCGCACCACCGACGGCGAACCCTTGCTGGAAGCCATGACCCAGGAGCATCCGCTCCAGCCCTTCAGTGCTCGCTATTTCCACGAAGGCGACGTGTTGTTCAGCTACGCCCGTGAATGGCAACTGCTTCATCAAACTCACGACGGCAGCTCTGACATCGCCCCCCTGGCTCCCTATGTTCAAGAACAACCCCTGAGCCTCGGCCAGTTGCAGGACTTTCTACGCAACCCGGTCCGCCATTTCTTCAGCCAGCGCCTCAAAGTCTTCTTCGAAGCCGCCGAAGTGCCTCTGGCTGATGAGGAGCCTTTTGTCCTCGACGCCCTGCAGCGCTACAGTTTGAGCGATAGCCTGCTTGCTGCCGCATTGACCCGGCCTGACAACCCCGGCGAAGCCCTCAATGCCCAGGCCCTGCGCCTCCAGGGCAGCGGGATGCTGCCTATGGTCGGTTTTGGTGAGTGCCTGCGCAACGAATTGATCGAGCCGTTGCCCGACTTGATACAACGCTACCAGCAACTCTTGTCCCTTTGGCCCACGCCGCACACCAGCGTCGAGCCGATCAGTTTTGAGCATCAAGGTATTCAGCTAGAGGGTTGGATCAGCGGGTTGCACCGGCGCAGTGATGGTGGCTTGCTCAGCGTTACCACCATCCCTAACGGCATTGGTTCGCTCAAGACCCGCAAATGGCATCGCCTGATTCGTCCGTGGGTCAATCATCTGGTGGCTTGCGCCTGCGGGATGCCATTGAGCACTGCTCTGGTGGCCAGTGACGATACTCTTTTACTGGCCCCGCTTGCACAAGACGCGGCGCAGGAAATGCTCGGTAATTTGCTGCTGGCCTGGCACGCCGGGATGAGCGAGCCGCTGCCCATTGCTGTCAAAACCGCGTTCGCCTGGCTTGGGCAAACTGACCCGATCAAGGCTTATGCCGTTGCCAGCAAAGCTTACGAAGGTGACGGCCAAACCACCGACGGCGAACGCCGCGAAAGCCCCGCCCTCACGAGGCAATTTCCCGATTACGCCGCCCTGGTAGCCAGTGAAGATTTCGAAGGTTGGTGCGAAACCCTGTACCGTCCGCTGATAACTGCTCCATGGCGATCCTTGACCCGCGAGGAGGCCGGTTCATGAGCCCTACAAAACCTTTGGCCCTGGCCTTCCCGCTGCATGGCAGCCAACTGATCGAAGCCAGCGCCGGCACCGGCAAGACCTTCACCATCTCGGCGCTGTACCTGCGACTGGTGTTGGGCCACGGCGGTGAAGTATCGGGCTTTGGCCGCGAACTGCTGCCGCCGCAAATCCTTGTCGTGACCTTCACCGATGCTGCCACCAAAGAACTGCGCGAGCGCATCCGCACTCGTCTGGCCGAGGCTGCTCGCTTTTTTCGTGAGGAGAGCGAAGCACCTGACGCGCTGATCGCCGAACTGCGCGACCAATACCGTATCGAGCAATGGCCCGCTTGCGCCAATCGCCTGGACATTGCCGCCCAATGGATGGACGAAGCCGCCGTCTCAACCATCCACAGTTGGTGCCAGCGCATGCTGCGTGAGCATGCATTCGACAGTGGCAGCCTGTTCACCCAGACCCTGGAAACCGACCATAGCGACCTGTTGGGTGAAGTGCTGCGCGACTACTGGCGGCTGTTCTGCTATCCAATGCAAGGCGACACACTGAGCTGGGTTCGCAACAACTGGGGTGGTCCCGCAGCCCTGATGCCGCGAGTACGTGCATTGTTCGGCAGTGAGCGGCCTACAGATGAACAACGCGAACCCGCTGAACTGATCAGCGCTTGTTTGCAAGAGCGCCGTGAAGCCTTGGTCGCCTTGAAGGCTCCCTGGCAACAATGGGCCGTCGAGTTGCGAGAAATCTGCTTGCAAGCCGTTGCCGCCAAAGCCGTCGATGGCCGCAAGATGCAAGCCCGTTATTTTGAACCCTGGTTTGAAAAAATCAGCGACTGGGCGGCCGATGAGTCCGTGGAACAGTTGGACATCGGCACTGGCTTCACGCGCCTGACCCCCGACGGAATGGCCGAAGCCTGGAAAGGCGATCCACCACAGCACCCGGCCCTTGATGCCATGACGGGCCTGAAAGCCCATCTCGATGCACTGCCAACTCCCGATGCGGCGGTGTTGCAACACGCCGCCGGCTGGGTCGGCAAACGCTTCGAAGAAGAAAAGCGCCGACGCGCCGAAATGGGCTTCGACGATATGCTCCTGCGTCTCGACGCCGCGCTGCAAACCGAGGGTGGCGAGCGGTTGGCCTGTGTAATCCGCGAGCAGTTCCCGGTTGCACTGATCGACGAATTCCAGGACACCGACCCGGTGCAGTACCGCATCTTTGAGAGCATCTACCGCATCGAAGAAAACCATCCCGAAAGTGGACTGTTCTTGATCGGTGACCCGAAACAGGCGATCTACGCTTTTCGCGGTGCCGACATCTATACCTACCTGCGCGCCCGCCAGGCTACCCGCGGTCGCCTGCACACGCTGGGTACCAATTTTCGCTCCAGCCATGCGGTGGTGGACGCGGTCAATCATGTGTTCCAGCGCGCAGAAAAAGGCCGCGGCGCGTTTCTGTTCCGCGAACCCGACGGTGAGAACCCGGTGCCATTTCTATCGGTGCTGTCCCAAGGCCGCAAAGAACAACTACAGGTCAACGGGCAGACGTTGCCGGCGCTGAACATTTGGCATCTGTCTACTGACCAGCCCATTTCCGGTGCGCTCTACCGTCAGCAATTGGCAGCCGCTTGCGCCAGCCAGATCGTGGCGTTGCTCACTGGTGGACAGCAGGGCGTCGCGGGGTTCGTCAAGGATGACACCTTCAAAGGTGTATTACCCTCGGACATCGCCATCCTTGTGCGCGATGGCAAGGAAGCCCAGGCGGTACGCGGTGAGCTGGCCGCTCGCGGTGTGCGCAGCGTGTACCTGTCCGACAAGGATTCGGTATTCGCCGCCCAGGAAGCCCATGACCTGCTGGCCTGGCTCAAAGCCTGTGCCGAGCCGGACGTCGAGCGGCCCCTGCGTGCCGCCTTGGCCTGCGTCACTCTGAACCTGTCGCTGCCTGAGCTGGAGCGTCTGAACCAGGACGAATTGGCGTGGGAAAAACGCGTCATGCAGTTCCGTGGCTATCGCACTGTCTGGCGTACTCAAGGTGTGTTGCCGATGCTTCGGCGTTTGCTCCATGATTTCAGATTGCCGCAAACCCTGATTGCCCGCAGCGATGGTGAAAGAGTACTGACCAACCTGCTGCACCTCTCTGAGTTGTTGCAGCAAGCAGCGGCGGAGCTGGACGGAGAGCAGGCGTTGATCCGCCATCTGGCCGAACACCTGGCGCTCTCGGGCCAGGCGGGAGAAGAGCAAATCCTGCGCCTGGAAAGTGATGAGCAATTGGTCAAAGTGGTGACCATTCACAAGTCCAAGGGCTTGGAATACGACCTGGTGTTTCTGCCGTTTATCTGCGCGGTGAAACCCGTGGATGGCAGCCGCCTGCCGTTGCACTATCACGATGAAAATGGCAAATCCCAAGTGAGCCTCAGGCCATCGGCCGAGTTGATCGCTCAAGCCGACGATGAACGTTTGGCCGAGGATCTACGTTTGTTCTACGTGGCACTGACCCGGGCAAAACACGCCTGCTGGCTCGGTGTCGCCGACCTCAAACGCGGCAATAACAACAGTTCGGTATTGCACCTGTCGGCCTTGGGTTATCTGCTTGGCGGTGGTGCACCCTTAACTGAATCCACCGGCCTGGCGAGCTGGCTTCTCGGTTTGCAGGAAGGCTGCCCGGCGATCCACTGCGCTGAAATGCCCGAGCTTGAAACCATTACGTTCCACCCACCGCGTAACGAAGCCGTGTTGCTGGCGCCGTTATTGCCTAAACGCAAGGCCGCAGAAAACTGGTGGATCGCGTCTTACAGCGCCCTGCGAATCGGTGAAAACATGAGCGCGGCCAGCCTTGAAGCTCCCGAAAACCCTCAGGCCCAGAAACTGTTCGACGACGAACGCCTGGATCCGGATGCTCCTCGTGAAGTGGCAGTTTCCGGCGGCGACATTCACCGCTTTCCGCGAGGCCCCAACCCTGGAACCTTCCTCCATGGACTGTTGGAGTGGGCAGGTGGCGAAGGCTTCAATGTCACGCCTGAAGTCATCGATGACGCCGTCGCCCGCCGCTGCAATCGGCGTGGCTGGCAAGGCTGGATCGGCACCTTGAGCAGTTGGCTCGGGCATCTGCTGCAAGAACCGTTGCGTTTGAGCAACGGCCAGCCTCCGGTCCTCCTTAGTGGCTTGCAGCAGTATCAGGTCGAGATGGAGTTCTGGTTCGCCAGCCACACAGTCGATGTGCTCGCCCTTGATAAGCTGGTGTGCCAACACACCCACAACGGCGTCGCGCGCGTGGCGGCCGAGCCGGTATTGCTCAACGGCATGTTCAAGGGGTTTATTGACCTGACCTTCGAGCATGAGGGCCGCTATTACGTGGCCGACTACAAATCCAACTGGCTGGGCCCTGACAATAGCGCCTACGCCATGCAGGCCATGGAGTTGTCGATCCTTGACCATCGTTACGACCTGCAATACGTCCTGTATCTGCTGGCCCTGCATCGGCAACTTAAGGCGCGGCTGCCCGACTACGATTACGACCGTCACATCGGCGGTGCGCTCTACGTGTTCTTGCGAGGCTCCCAGGCCGCCAGTCAGGGCGTCTATTTCACCCGGCCGCCACGCGAGTTGATAGAGGGGCTGGACCTGTTGTTCCAAGGTAGACCGCTACCGCCCAAAGCCGAGCCTGTTTGGGAACAAGGAGTGCTGCTATGAGCCTGTCGACGTTACCGTTGGAGGCGCTGGCACCTCTCAGTCGTGCCCCCGATCTACTGCAACTGCTCGAACGTTGGGTCGAGCGTGGCTGGCTGCGTGCGCTGGATAAAGCCTTTGTCGGCTTCCTCCACGAACTCGACTCACAAGCGGATCCGCTGGTGTTACTGGCGGCAGCATTGACCAGCCATCAACTGGGTCACGGGCATGTCTGCCTGGATCTGTTCGAGACCCTCAAGGCTCCGGATTTTGCCTTGTCCCTGCCGCCTGAAGGCGACGTGCAGATCGGTGCCATGTTGCTGCCCTCACAATTGCTTGATGGGCTGGACGGTGCTCACTGGTGCCACGCCCTGGCTTCCAGCCACTTGGTGGCGTTGGCTGCCGATGGCAGTGAGTCTGCACAAAGCCGGCCCTTGGTGTTGTCGGGCAAACGCCTGTATTTGCGGCGTTATTGGACCTATGAGCGGCGTATCGATACGGCGTTGCGTCTGCGCCTTGCCACGCAAGAAAACGTTGCCGTCGATTTGCCCCAGCGCTTGAATAGCCTGTTCGAGCAGGCCGCGCCAGGCGCAGTTGTCGACTGGCAAAAGCTTGCCTGCGCCCTGGCCACCCGAAGCGCGTTCAGCATCGTCACCGGCGGGCCTGGTACCGGCAAGACCACCACCGTGGTGCGCCTGCTGGCTTTGCTACAGGCACCGGCCGTGGAAAATGGCAGCGGATTGCGCATTCGCTTGGCGGCGCCCACCGGCAAG
This sequence comes from Pseudomonas karstica, assembly GCF_009707515.1. GTDB lineage: Bacteria > Pseudomonadota > Gammaproteobacteria > Pseudomonadales > Pseudomonadaceae > Aquipseudomonas > Aquipseudomonas karstica. The sequence continues at coordinate 8,092 of NZ_WLYI01000059.1, forward strand.
GCCGCTGCTCGTTTGACCGAATCCATCAGCCAGCAAGTACTGTCACTGAACGTGCCTGACGCTGTACGGGAAAATATTCCCACCCAGGTCACCACGGTTCACCGTTTGCTGGGCAGCCGCCCTGGCACCCGTCACTTCCGACATCATCCCGGCAATCCGTTGCCCCTGGATGTGCTGGTAGTCGACGAAGCTTCGATGATCGACCTGGAAATGATGGCCAATCTGCTGGACGCGTTGGCGCCCCATGCTCGCCTGGTGTTGTTGGGGGATAAGGATCAGCTCGCGTCCGTTGAGGCCGGCGCGGTTCTGGGGGATCTGTGCCGCGATGCCGAAGCGGGCTGGTACAACCCGCAAACCCGCCAATGGCTGCAGGCAGTCAGCGGTGACGACCTCAGCGCCAGCGGTTTGCAGGAAGACCTCGACGGCAGCCATCCATTGGCCCAGCAAGTGGTGATGCTGCGCTACTCCCGGCGATTCGGCGAGGGTAGCGGTATCGGCCAGTTGGCGCGCTGGGTCAACCAGCAGAACGCCGAGGAGGCGCGCAAACTGCTGGCTGCTCGCAGTCATGCGGACCTGTTTTGCGTCAGTCTCAAGGGCGAGCACGACCACGCGCTGGAGCGCCTGGTGCTGGATGGGCAGGGCGACGGTGCCCAGGGGTATCGCTATTACCTGAACCTGCTGCGCACTTCACGACCGTCCCCCGACACACCGCGAGAAGACCCGATCTGGACAGGCTGGGCTCGTCAACTGCTACATGCCTTCGATGCCTTCCAGTTGCTGTGTGCCGTGCGCAAGGGACCCTGGGGTGTCGAAGGTCTGAACCAGCGTATTACCGCCGCGCTGCTCAAGGCCCGGCTGATCGACAACGACCAGCAATGGTACGAAGGGCGCCCTGTACTGATGACCCGCAACGACTACGGCCTGGGCCTGATGAACGGTGATATCGGTATCACGTTGAGACTGCCAGAAAGCGACGGCGGGCCTCAGGTACTACGTGTGGCGTTTGCGCGCAACGATGGCCAGGGTGGCGTGCGTTTTGTGCTGCCCAGCCGGCTCAACGATGTGGAAACCGTTTACGCGATGACGGTGCACAAGTCCCAGGGTTCGGAGTTCGCCCATACCGCGCTGATTTTGCCGGATGCGTTGAATCCGGTGTTGACCAAGGAGTTGATCTACACCGGTATTACCCGCGCCAAGGATTGGTTCAGCCTGATCGAACCCCGTGGCGGGGTTTTCGAAGAAGCGGTACGGCGTAAGGTGAAACGATTAAGTGGACTGATGTTGGAACTGAATGCTTGAGGTCGCGTGAAACTGAGTGTGCAGTCATCATGTAATTCAGATTTTGGCGTATGATTTTTCTGAGAGAATAGTAGGGTCTCTGGGGTGTCGTCCTCAGAGGTTTTCGCCGTTGTGCTATCGTTGCGGCATCATCCCAAGAAGATCAAAGAGAATCGCTGCATGAACGTGGCTGTCTCGCCCACAGAGCGTAGTTTGAGCTGGAGACAAATGCTGCTGTTGGCGTCTCTGTGGATGTGTGCATCGCTCACGTTTGCCCAGGCGCCAGCCCCTGTCAGCATGGCCGATCAAAGAGCCCAAGCGGTGACGCAAGTGGTGCTCGGAATTCTCAGTTATGCCCGTTGGCCGGTTGAGCCTGCGCAACTGCACTTGTGCATCGTCGGGCCGACCGAATACACCGATGACCTGCTCAAGGGCACGACCCAGGCCACCGGCCGTCCGGTTGTGGTGCAGCGCCTGCTGGCTGGTCACCCCGAGATTGCCAGCGTCTGCGACGCGGTGTACATCGGCCAGTTGACCGACGTTGAGCGCAGTCGGCTGTTCTCCTCCTTGACCGGTCAGCCAGTGCTGAGCATCAGCGAAGGTGGCGACCAATGCACGGTGGGCAGCCTGTTCTGCCTGCGGGTTGGTGACGAGCAAGTATCTTTCGAGGTCAATCTCGACTCCGTTGCTCGCAGCGGCGTGCGCATTCACCCCAGCGTGTTGCAGCTGTCCCGTCGCCGAGCCCCGCAATCATGAGTGTCTCCAAAACACGTGCGCGGCCGACTCTGCGCTCCGTGCTCGGGCGTGGGCACCTGAGCGTGGCGTTGGTGGCAGTGGCTATGGCGAGTATTTCCCTGACTTTGCTCGGTGTGCTGGCGCTGCGAGTTTATGCCGACCACAACCTGCACCTGATCGCTCGCTCCATTAACTACACGGTAGAAGCCGCGGTAGTGTTCAACGACAGCGTGGCGGCCACCGAAGCCCTGGCGGTGATTGCCTCCACCGAGGAAGTGGCCCAGGCGGACGTTTTTGATGCCAGCGGCAAGCTCCTGGCTCACTGGCAACGCCCGGAAACCGGGATGTTATCCAAGGTTGAGCTGGAATTGGCCCATACCCTTCTGGAGCAACCCATCAGCCAGCCGATCATGCATCAGGGAAAGGTCATCGGCAGCATTCAATTGAGTGGGCATGGTGGCAGCCTGCTGCGTTTCTTGCTCAGCGGCCTGGCCGGGATCCTGGTGTGCACGGCTCTCAGCACCTGGGTCGCGTTGTACCTGGCGCGGCGCATGCTGCGAGGAATCACTGGGCCTTTGCACAGCCTCGCCAAAGTCGCGCACGCCGTGCGCAGTGGACGGGCCTTTGACCGCCGCGTGCCACCGGCGCAAATTGCCGAGCTCGACAGCTTGGGTAATGACTTCAACGCTTTGCTCGACGAACTGGAAGCCTGGCAGTTTCACCTGCAAAGCGAAAACGAAACCCTCGCCCATCAGGCTACCCATGACAGCCTGACCGGGCTGCCCAATCGGTCATTTTTCGAAGGCCGTTTGATTCGTGCCCTGCGCAGCGCAGCCAAACTCAACGAGCGCGTGGCAGTTCTGTTTCTCGACAGCGACCGCTTCAAGGACATCAACGACAGCTTCGGTCACGCGGCGGGCGATGCGGTGTTGGTGGCGTTGGCACAACGCGTTCGCGTGCAATTGCGTGAAGAAGACCTGGTGGCGCGTCTTGGGGGGGATGAGTTTGCCATTCTGCTGACGCCCCTGCACAAGATCGAAGATGCCCAGCGCATCGCCGATAAGATCCTCGCCAGCATGGACACTCCGATCATGCTGCCTGGCAATACCCAGGTGTTAACCTCCCTCAGTATCGGCATCGCCGTTTACCCCGACCATGGCACCACGCCTGGTACCTTGCTCAACGCCGCCGACGCGGCCATGTACCAGGCCAAACGACTTTCCCAGGGCGGCCAGCACATGGCAGGGTCAGTGCCCGCCGCCCTTATTCATCAACGCAGGAGTTGATCCCTTGTTCTCTAATGCCCGGCGCTCTTCGCGCTTTTTATTCCTTACCATGTTCATGGGGTTGCTGGCCCTGAGCGGTTGCCAGACGCTTGCGCCCAAAGGCCTCACCCCGGCGCAGATCGTCGTGCTCAAGCAGCAAGGTTTCGAGTTGACCGACGAGGGCTGGGCCTTTGGCCTTTCGGGCAAAGTGCTGTTTGGCAGTGACGTTGAGTCATTGAATAAACCCAGCACCGAGATTGTCGAACGCATCGGCAAGGCCTTGCTGGGCGTAGGCATCGAGCGGGTACGGGTCGACGGTCACACCGACGCCTCGGGCAAGGAAACCTACAACCAGCAACTGTCCCTGCGCCGAGCGAGAAGCGTGAGCAAGGTATTGACCCGTACAGGTATGAAGGAAGAAAACATTCAACTGCGCGGGTTGGGCAGCAGCGAGCCGGTGGCGCCCAATACTACGAAAGCGGGCCGTACCGAGAACCGGCGGGTATCGATCGTGGTGATTGCCGATTAAGCCGCCCGAGCTGTTTCGTTTCCCATAGCTGTCGAGCTTCTGAGAGGCTGCGTCAGGCACGGTTCTGTGCCTGGCCTGTGCTTGAGGCTGCGTACGATCAATCCGCAAACCTCATCTGCCGCGTTTGCCCCATCAATAACGGCTGATTCTGCTCCGTCACCTCCCTGATGTAATCCCACAACAGCGTAATTCGCTTCAACTTCCTCAAGTCCTCCCGGCAATACATCCAGAACTGCCGCGTAATATTGATTTCCTCCGAAAGCACTGGCAGTAACCGCGGGTCCTGCGCCGCCAGGAAACACGGCAGGATCGCCAGCGATCGTCCCTGTTGTGCCGCCACGTACTGGGCGATCACGCTGGTGCTGCGCAAACTGGCACTGGCTCCCGGCACCACATTGGCCAGGTACAGCAACTCCGAGCTGAAGGCCAGGTCGTCGACGTAGCTGATAAACCGATGGTCGGCCAAGTCTGTCGGGCGACGGATCGGTGGATGCTGATCCAGATATTCCTGGGTCGCGTACAACTGCAACGTGTAGTCGCACAGCTTGCAGCACACGTAAGGGCCGTGTTCCGGACGCTCCAGGGCAATGACGATATCTGCCTCGCGCTTGGACAGGCTGATGAAGTGGGGCAGGGGCAGGATGTCCACCGAGATTGCCGGGTAGGTATCGACGAAATGGCTCAGTTGCGGGGTGACAAAGAAGCTGCCGAAACCCTCGGTACAGCCCATGCGCACATGACCTGACAATGCCACTCCGGAACCGGAAACCTGTTCGCAGGCCATGTGCAGGGTACTTTCGATGGATTCGGCATAGCCCAGCAAACGCTGGCCTTCAGTGGTGAGGACAAAACCGCTGGTCCGGGACTTTTCAAACAGCAGCGTGCCCAGGGACACTTCCAGCGAACTGATGCGCCGCGACACGGTGGTGTAGTCCACTGCCAGGCGCTTGGCGGCAACGCTGGCCTTGCGTGTGCGGGCGACTTCGAGGAAGAACTTCAGGTCATCCCAATTCAGGGAACCCAGGGATGTGATGTTTTTTTGCATATTGATCCGGCTTTTATGTGCGTTCTTATTAGAAGTTTGCACATCTATACTCCAAAAACTGCCCGAACGCCTCTTCTCAAGGCGATCTACGCCTTGGTTCTCTGCATAACTACAAGATTTGGAGACCCTCATGAACGCATCGCTTACGTCTGCCGATACCGCCGTACAACAGGCCAAACTGTTGATCAACGGCGAGTGGGTCGAGTCCAAGACCACCGAGTGGCAAGACATCGTCAACCCGGCCACCCAGCAAGTGTTGGCCAAGGTTCCTTTCGCCACCGCTGATGAAGTCAACGCTGCCATTGACGCCGCCCACCGTGCTTTCCAGACCTGGAAGCTGACACCGATCGGTGCGCGGATGCGCATCATGCTCAAGTTGCAAGCCTTGATCCGCGAGCACTCCAAGCGTATCGCCGTGGTTCTCAGCGCAGAGCAGGGCAAGACCATTGCCGATGCCGAAGGCGACATTTTCCGTGGCCTGGAAGTAGTCGAGCATGCATGCTCCATCGGTACCCTGCAGATGGGCGAGTTTGCTGAAAACGTCGCCGGCGGCGTCGACACTTATACCCTGCGCCAGCCGATCGGCGTGTGTGCCGGTATTACTCCGTTCAACTTCCCGGCGATGATTCCGCTGTGGATGTTCCCGATGGCCATCGCCTGTGGCAACACCTTCGTACTCAAGCCTTCCGAGCAGGACCCGCTGTCGACGATGCTGCTGGTGGAACTGGCCGTCGAAGCCGGCGTGCCTGCCGGTGTGTTGAACGTGGTCCACGGCGGCAAGGACGTAGTGGACGCGCTCTGCACTCATAACGATATCAAGGCTGTGTCGTTCGTTGGCTCGACCGCCGTCGGTACTCACGTGTATGACCTGGCCGGCAAGCATGGCAAGCGCGTGCAATCGATGATGGGCGCCAAGAACCACGCCGTGGTGCTGGCGGATGCCAATCGTGAACAGACTCTGAATGCTCTGGTCGGTGCCGGTTTCGGCGCGGCTGGTCAGCGTTGCATGGCCACATCGGTGGTGGTACTGGTGGGGGCGGCTAAACAGTGGCTGCCAGACCTCAAGGCCCTGGCGCAGAAACTCAAGGTGAACGCGGGTAGTGAACCGGGCACCGATATCGGTCCGGTGATTTCCAAGCGGGCCAAGGCGCGCATCCTGGACTTGATCGAAAGCGGCGTAAAAGAAGGTGCCACGCTGGAACTGGACGGCCGTGGCATCACGGTCCCGGGCTTCGAAGAGGGCAACTTCGTCGGCCCGACCCTGTTCTCGGGTGTGACCACCGATATGCAGATCTACACTCAGGAAATCTTCGGGCCGGTGTTGGTGGTGCTGGAAGTCGACACCCTGGATCAGGCCATTGCCCTGGTCAATGCCAACCCGTTTGGCAATGGCACCGGCCTGTTCACTCAAAGTGGTGCGGCGGCGCGCAAATTCCAGAGCGAAATCGACGTTGGCCAGGTTGGCATCAACATCCCGATTCCAGTGCCAGTGCCGTTCTTCAGCTTCACCGGTTCCCGCGGTTCGAAACTCGGCGACCTGGGCCCATACGGCAAGCAAGTGGTGCAGTTCTACACCCAAACCAAAACCGTCACCAGCCGCTGGTTCGACGATGACAGCGTCAACGATGGCGTCAACACCACCATCAACCTGCGCTGATCGAGGAGGCGACCATGAAGATTGCATTTATCGGCTTGGGCAACATGGGCGCGCCGATGGCGCGCAACTTGATCAAGGCCGGCCACGCGCTGAATCTGTTCGACCTGAACCAGACCGTGCTCGCCGAACTGGCGGCACTGGGCGGTACTATCAGCACCTCGCCCCGAGATGCTGCCCATGGCGCGGAACTGGTAGTCACCATGCTCCCGGCTGCGGCCCACGTGCGCAGTGTCTGGCTGGGTGAAGACGGCGTGCTCGCCGGCATCGGCAGCGGCGTACCGGCGGTGGATTGCAGTACCATCGACCCGCAAACTGCTCGCGATGTAGCCGCCGCAGCGGCCAAACACGGCGTGGTCATGGCTGATGCCCCGGTCTCCGGAGGCACCGGCGGTGCCCAGGCCGGGACGCTGACCTTCATGGTCGGCGCCACCCCGGAACTGTTCGCAATCCTGCAGCCGGTGCTGGCGCAGATGGGCCGCAATATTGTGCATTGCGGAGAAGTCGGCACTGGGCAAATCGCCAAGATCTGCAACAACCTGCTGCTGGGCATCACCATGGTCGGTGTCAGCGAAGCCATGGCCCTGGGCGATGCGCTGGGTATCGACACCCAAGTGCTGGCCGGCATCATCAACAGCTCCACCGGACGTTGCTGGAGTTCCGACACCTATAACCCGTGGCCGGGCATTATCGAGACGGCACCTTCGTCCCGTGGCTATACCGGTGGGTTTGGCGCGGAACTGATGCTCAAGGACCTGGGCCTGGCCACCGAAGCGGCCCGCCAGGTGCATCAGCCGGTGATCCTTGGCGCCGTGGCCCAGCAGTTGTACCAGTCGATGAGTCAGCGCGGGGAAGGGGGCAAGGACTTCTCGGCAATCATCAACAGCTATCGCAAACCCCAATAGGGGATTTTCCGAGAACCCGCGTCGGGCGGGTTCTCGGGTTTTTGGTGCTTACTCCCGACGCCCTCAATTTCCGTCGTCTGCGTACGATTGCTCAATCTCCCTGATCAGCGATAGCCGCAGTGCTCCTTGTGAGCAGTGCTGGTGCGTGCCTGAACCTTCTGAAAGAACTAAAAGAGCCAATGCTTGTCGCGTGCTGTTTATATAGCGTTTACAGGGGTTATATAGGGTCGGTATCACTAAGCTACTATTTAGTTCTAAGTGAATTTTGAGGAATGTTAGATTCGCGAAACAAAATATTACAAATTCCCTATACATTGATAAAACCCGTGCTTTTTCTCATTGAATGTTCGTTTGGGTAAAGTTAAAGGTGTGTCTGATTATCATGTGATGATAATGAGTGTATGGGTTATTTGACACTGATATGTAGTGCATTCACAGACTAAACGCCACTATGTAAGGAGTGTTCATACCCCCTATATTTTCCTCTTTGATGTTGAGTGGCACCTAGTTAGTATCAGCTAGGCGAGCGTTGCCACTATTGTTGCGCCTCGATAAATACCCACCGACTAGCTGTAATTCTTCAAGTTGTGCAGGTGTGTTTGAAATGGTTGATGAATGGATGCGTACCTCAAGTCTTTCCAGGCTTGCGACCGAACAGGCCGCCAGGGCTAGAGAGCTTGATGGAGCCCAAATCCTTGCCCGTCGCCTTTGTGCACTACTTCACCTCTGGGCCTGTGGGCGTCCTGCCTCCATGGCGCCTGCGCAGTCCAGTGTCTCTCTGCGAGAGCTCATGACAATGGCGCGACGTACGAAAACGACTCGGCCACAACACCCTTCGGTATCCCCGTTCACGCCATGCGCTGAAGTAGAGACGCCTCTCAATCGAAGAATGATGCGCCTGCAACTACGCGAAGAGACCGGTGTTGGCTGACGCTACTTAACTCCTGATTAGTCTTTCAATAACGCGAATTCAAGTTGAATGCTCGGCGGTTACTGCCGCAGCGAGGTATTCGTTCGCGCTGAAAAACTGTATGTCCATGTTTATCGAAGAGAAAACAGGTGTGAAATGGAAAATATAACAATTGTCGATAAAGCAACGGGAACGGCAACGGAGCATGCTTTTGGCAATACCAGCCTGAATGGCACCGGTATTGTCAAATTGCCGTTCGGACCTGAAAGCGTGCAGTCCTTCCAACAGTCTGGTCAGAACTTGGTGGTGACGCTCAAGTCCGGAGAAGTTGTCACTGTCCAGAACTTCTTTGTGGCTGGTGCTGACGGTGCGACTAGCCAGCTGGTGATGACGAACCCCGACGGAACGTTGCTGTTGGGCAACTATTCCTCGCCGTATTCGGGCTTTACATTCAGTGAGATTTCCTCCCTCGACGATCTGGCCGCGGCAGGCGTGCTGGCAGATGGCTCGACACCGAGCTG
>NZ_WLYI01000005.1 GCF_009707515.1 Pseudomonas karstica
GTCGATCACCGATCACTTGTAGCCGCTGGCGCAGCCTGCGATCGGCTGCGCAGCAGTCGTTTGGGCCTTGAGATTGTTGAAGGTCCTGCGGCCCTTATCGCAGCCTCGTACCTCGACAGCGGCTACAGGGACCGCCGACCACCGATCACTTGTAGCCGCTGGCGCAGCCTGCGATCGGCTGCGCAGCAGTCGCCTGGGTTTTGAACGTTGTGTCGATATCGATGACGCGATGACGAGCTCACAGTCGCCTCTGTGCAACAGCCTGTCGCCACAGGTCGCTTTTATCAAGGTCTCCCTGGGTAAGGTTGTGGGTACGGCGCGTCAGACGCCCTCCTCATAAAAACGACTGCCGAGTGAGACCTCTTCGATGAAAAGACTGTTCAACCGTTACCTGTTGATCCTCACCGGCGCCGCACTGATCAGTGCCAACGCCCTGGCCGTCGAACCAGCCTCCTGCAAGACCGTACGCATGGGCGTAGTCAGTTGGACCGACGTGGTCGCCACGTCCGGCATGGCCGACGTGCTGCTCAACGGCCTGGGCTACGACAGCAAACAAACCAGCGCCGTGCAGCAGATCATCTTTGCCGGTATCCGTGACAAGCGCCTGGATATCTTTCTCGGCTACTGGAAACCGGCGATGGACAACAACATCGCCCCATTCCTGGCCGCGAGGCAAGTCAAGGTATTCGACACGCCGAGCCTGTCCGACGCCCAGGCCACCCTGGCCGTGCCGCAGTACGTCGCCGACGCGGGCCTGAAGACTTTCGCCGACATCGCCCGCTTCAAGGATCAACTGGACGGCAAGATCTACGGCATCGAACCGGGTAGCGGCGCCAACACCGATATCCAGGAAATGATCGACAGTAACCGCTTTGGCCTCGGCGGCTTCAAGTTGGTGGCTTCCGGCGAAGCGGGCATGCTGGCGGCGGTGCAGCGGGCGGTGAACCGCAAGGCGTTCGTGGTGTTTGTCGGCTGGAGCCCGCATCCGATGAACATCAACATGAAGATGGCTTACCTGACGGGCAGCGAAGGTATCTTCGGCCCTGATGAGGGCAGGGCGACCGTCTCCACCGTCACCGCCCCGGGTTATGCCGAACGTTGCCCGAACGTCAACCGCCTGCTGGAAAATCTCACGTTCACCTCGGCCCAGGAAAGCCAGTTGATGGTACCCATCATGGAGCGCAAGACCCCGCAGGACGTCGCCAGGCAATGGCTTCGGGACAACCCCGAGGACTTGCAGCGCTGGCTGGCGGGTGTGACGACGCTGGATGGCAAGGATGGCGTGGCGGCAGTGCAGGCCAGCCTCAACCCCTGAGCCAATGACCGCTCCCAGGCTGCGCGTCACCAGTACGCCAGGCTTGAGCCTTGCGCTGATCAGAGGGTGAGAGATGAGTCGGTACCCGATTTCCCCACAGATGGTCGCTTTCGTCGAAAACACCGAGTCCTTCGCCCGCGACGACACGTCGCTGGCCGGACTGCGCCAGGGCTACGACCGCATGTGCCAGGCCTTCACCCCGGCGCTACCGGAAGGGTTGCGGGTGTCGGGCTTCGCCCTGGCCGGTGTCGGCGTGCGCGCTTATCAACCTGTCGCGCCAACCCCGGCAGCCGGCTGGCCGTGCATTCTATATATGCACGGCGGTGGTTGGGTGGTCGGCGGCCTGGACTCCCATGATTTCATCTGCTTTGAGCTGGCCAGTGCATTACAGGTGCTGGTGATTGCCATTGATTACCGGTTGGCGCCTGAACACCCGTTTCCGGCGGCGTACAACGATTGCCGCGCGGTTTGGCAGGCCATCCAGTCAGGCGAAGCCCCCTGCAACATCAATCTTGAGCAGCTTGTGGTGGCTGGCGACAGTGCTGGCGGCAACCTCGCTGCTGCGCTGTGCCTGGGCCTGCGGGACGACCGGCAATCGCTGCCCCGGGGCCAGGTGCTGATTTATCCCGGCCTGGGCGGCCCCGACGGCTTGCCGTCCCGGCGCGACTGCGCCGACGCACCGCTATTGAGTAGCGCCGATACCGAGTACTACCGGGCGCTGTACCTGCACAAGCCGGATAAACCCTCGGCCTATGCCATGCCGCTACTGGCCACGGATTTCAGCGGTTTGCCACCGGCCCTGATCACGGTGGCCCAATTCGACCCGCTCCGGGACGACGGTATGCTTTACGCCGAACGTCTGCGCGCAGCCGGGGTGACTGCCACGCTTTATCCGGGCAAAGGGCTGATTCACGGTTGCTTGAGGGCGCGGGGGCAGGTGGCCGAGGTCGACCGGTTGTACGAGTACCTGCTGGGCCACCTGCGAGAGGTTCTGTCGACCCAGGCCTGAAGCGTCAAGGACATGCTCATTGCACCATTCGGGTTTATGATGCCAGACGGCAACATAATAGACGTCCCCTCAGGGATGACCTCGACCCTTACGGAGCGCGCAATGCAGACTTTGTACCCGCAGATCAAACCCTACGCTCGGCATGATCTGGCCGTCGACGAAACCCACGTGCTGTATGTCGACGAAAGCGGCTCCCCGGAAGGCTTGCCCGTGGTGTTTATCCACGGTGGCCCCGGCGCCGGGTGCGATGCCCAGAGCCGGCGGTTTTTTGATCCGAACATGTATCGGATTGTTACCTTCGATCAGCGCGGTTGCGGTCGTTCCACCCCACGGGCCAGCCTGGAAAACAACACCACCTGGGATCTGGTGGCCGATCTTGAGCGGATTCGCGAGCACCTGGGCATCGAAAAGTGGGTGCTGTTCGGCGGCTCCTGGGGGTCGACCCTGGCCCTGGCCTATGCGCAAACCCATCCCGAGCGTGTGCATGGCCTGATCGTGCGGGGCATTTTCCTGGCTCGGCCCCAGGACATTCAATGGTTCTACCAGGCCGGTGCCAGCCGCCTGTTCCCGGACTACTGGCAGGACTACGTCGCACCTATCGCCCACGAAGAGCGCCACGACCTGCTCAGCGCCTATCACAAGCGCCTGACCGGTAACGACCAGATTGCCCAGATGCACGCTGCCAAGGCCTGGTCCACCTGGGAAGGCCGCATGTTGGGCCTGTGCCCGAACCCGCAGTCGGTCGAGCGTTTTTCCGAACCCCAGCGCGCCCTGTCGATTGCCCGTATCGAATGCCACTACTTCACCAACAACTCATTCCTGGAACCCAATCAACTGATCCGTGACATGCACAAGATCTCCCATCTGCCTGGCGTGATCGTGCATGGTCGCTACGATATGATTTGCCCGTTGGATAATGCTTGGGAGCTGCATCAGGCCTGGCCCAATAGTGAGTTGCAGGTGATCCGCGAGGCGGGTCATGCCGCTTCCGAGCCGGGGATTACCGATGCACTGGTGCGCGCGGCGAGCCAGATGGCACGTCGCTTGCTCGACCTGCCCCCTGAAGAAGCATGAAGGGGCTTTTGCAACGGGTGCGAGGCGCCCGGGTCGAAGTGGAGGGAGAGATTGTGGGGGCGATCGACCAGGGTTTACTGGTGCTGGTGGCCGTCGAGCCTACAGATACTCGGGCCAGTGCCGATAAACTACTGCAAAAGCTGCTTAACTATCGGGTGTTCAGTGACGACGAAGGCAAGATGAACCTGTCCTTGAAAGATATCGGCGGTGGTTTGCTGCTGGTATCGCAGTTCACCTTGGCGGCAGATACCAAGAGTGGCCTGCGTCCCAGCTTTTCCACGGCGGCGGCGCCGGCCTTGGGAGAGGCACTTTTCGACTACCTGCTGCTACAAGCGCAACAATTGCATGGCACGGTAGCCTCGGGGTGTTTTGGTGCGGACATGCAGGTGCATTTGGTCAATGATGGGCCTGTCACCTTCCTGTTACAGACTTGAACGCACTAAAAACGACTTTTAAAGCCTGAAAACGTAGGCTTTCGCTATAAATACTTCGCTCTCCCTGATGCGTTGTCTCGCAGGCTACTAGATAATCGCGCGCTACGGGGTCCAGCGTTGTTTGGTCCATTTTTGACTTAGGTAGAGACTTGTCCGGCAACTATTGGGGAATCATTTTGTCCCACGGGAGTCGGAACAATGCTCGCCAACCTGGCATATAGATAGCTGGCCGTTGGTTTATTGATCTGTTTTCGGCGAGGGTTGCTCGTGATTGTTAGTCCCTGTAATGCACCAAAGTTGTCTGCCAAACGATTACGAAACGCCCTGGTAGCGGGCTCTGCCCTGTTTTGCCTGCTTGGCGCGGGTCAGCTGTGGGCATTCAGTCTGGATGATGTGTCGGCCAAGGCAAAAGAGCTGGCCGGTCAGAAATACGAAGCTCCGCGCAGCAATTTGCCAAACGAATTCCGCGAAATGAAATTCGCTGACTACCAGAAAATTCGTTTTCGCAGCGAAAAAGCCGAGTGGGCCGATCAGAAAACCCCGTTCAAACTGTCCTTCTATCACCAGGGTATGCACTTTGATACGCCGGTGAAGATCAACGAAGTCACCGCCGACAGTGTCCATGAAATCAAATACGACCCGGCGCGTTTCGATTTCGGTGACGTCAAGGTTGATCCCAAGGCAACCGAACAGCTAGGTTATGCCGGTTTCCGTGTCCTGTACCCGATCAACAAGAAGGACAAGCAAGACGAAATCATGACCATGCTCGGCGCCAGTTACTTCCGCGTCGTCGGCAAGGGTCAGGTGTACGGTTTGTCCGCCCGTGGCATGGCCATCGACACTGCATTGCCGTCTGGCGAAGAGTTCCCGCGCTTCACCGAATTCTGGATCGAGCGGCCAAAACCGGGCGACAAGCACCTGGTGATCTTCGCCTTGCTGGATTCGCCGCGAGCGACCGGCGCTTATCGCCTGATCCTGCGTCCGGGCACCGATACCGTGGTCGACGTCAAATCCCAGATGTTCTTGCGCGACAAGGTCACCAAACTGGGCATCGCCCCGTTGACCAGCATGTTCCTGTTTGGCGCCAACCAGCCTTCCAAGGTCCTCAACTACCGTCGTGAGCTGCACGATTCCAGCGGTCTGTCGATCCATGCCGGCAACGGCGAGTGGATCTGGCGCCCACTGAACAACCCCAAACATCTGTCGGTCAGCAACTTCACCGTGGAGAACCCGCGTGGTTTCGGCTTGCTGCAGCGGGGTCGTGACTTCAGCCACTATGAAGACCTCGACGACAACTATGACAAGCGCCCAAGCACCTGGATCGAGCCTGAAGGCGACTGGGGCAAGGGTTCCGTCGACCTGGTGGAAATCCCGACCGCTGATGAAACCAACGACAACATCGTTGCGTTCTGGAGCCCGGAAAAACTTCCAGAGCCAGGCAAGCCGCTGGATGTCAGCTACCGCCTGCACTGGACCCTGGACGACGCGGCCTATCACTCGCCCGACAGTTCCTGGGTCAAGCAAACCCTGCGTTCGACCGGTGACGTCAAGCAGTCGAACCTGATCCGCCAACCGGATGGCAGCGTGGCCTACCTGGTGGACTTCGAAGGCCCTGCCTTGAAGAAGCTGCTGCCAGATGCCCCGGTTCGTAGCCAGGTCAGCGTCGGCGACAACGCCGAGCTCGTCGAAAACAGCGTTCGCTACAACCCGCACACCCAAGGCTGGCGCCTGACCCTGCGTCTTAAGATCAAGGATGCTGGCAAGCCCACCGAGATGCGTGCGGCCCTGGTGCAGGACATTGTCAATCCTGAGCCCGAGAAGGTCTCTAACCAGGTACTCAAGGCTGACAAGGTTTTGGCCAAGCAGGCCAAGAAAGACACCAAAGAGGCGAAAGACAAGGATGCCAAGCAGCCAGAAGCTGCAGCCCCAGCCACACCGGAACCGGCCAAGACTGAACAAGTCCTGAGCGAGACCTGGAGCTATCAGTTGCCTGCCGATGAGTAATTCCCCAGCCCGGCCAGAGACTCTGAGTGAGTACCTGGCGCATCTCCCGATGACCGATGAGCAGCGCGCCGAATTAGCGGGCTGCTCCTCCTTCGCCGAACTGCACGAGCGTCTGTCGTCTGCGACCTTCGATACCCCCCTCGACGCTGCCCAGGCGTCGGTGGGTCGCCGGCTGGTCCTCAACAGTGCCGAAGAGCTGCAAGATGCCGAAATGCTGGTGCTGGATGCCAGTGGTCGGGTCTGCCTCAAGGCCACGCCGCCGATCCGTCGGACCAAGGTGGTGCCTGAGCCGTGGCGCACCAATATCCTGGTGCGTGGCTGGCGCCGGTTGACCGGTCGCACCAATCCTGCGGCGCCGCCCAAAGATGAGCGTGTGCTGCCGGCCGCCCGCTGGCGTACCGTCGGTTCGATCCGCCGCTATATCTTGCTGGTGCTGATGCTTGGCCAGACGATTGTGGCGGGCTGGTATATGAAAGGCATCATGCCTTACCAGGGTTGGTCATTCGTCGATATGGACGAGATCCGCAACCAGACCTTGCTGCAGACGGCCACCCAGGTACTGCCCTACGCCTTGCAGACCAGTATTCTGATTCTGTTCGGCATCCTGTTCTGCTGGGTTTCGGCGGGTTTCTGGACCGCGCTGATGGGCTTTCTGGAGCTGCTCACCGGTCACGACAAGTACCGCATTTCCGGCGCCAGCTCCGGTGATGAGCCGATTCCGAAAGAGTCTCGTACTGCTCTGGTGATGCCGATCTGCAACGAAGATGTGCCCCGGGTATTTGCCGGTCTGCGCGCGACGTTCGAATCGGTCGCCGCCACCGGTGACCTGGATCGCTTCGACTTCTTCGTCCTCAGTGACAGTAACGACGCCGATATCTGCATTGCCGAACAACAGGCCTGGCTTGACGTCTGCCGCGAGGCCGGCGGTTTCGGCAAGATTTTCTATCGCAGGCGGCGGCGTCGCGTCAAACGCAAGAGCGGCAACCTCGACGACTTTTGCCGTCGTTGGGGCGGTGACTACAAGTACATGGTGGTCCTTGACGCCGACAGCGTCATGAGCGGCGAATGCCTGACCAGCCTGGTACGCTTGATGGAAGCCACCCCGGATGCGGGGATCATCCAGACCGCGCCACGGGCGTCGGGCATGGACACCCTGTATGCACGCATGCAGCAGTTCGCCACTCGCGTCTATGGCCCGCTGTTCACCGCTGGCCTGCACTTTTGGCAGTTGGGTGAATCCCATTATTGGGGCCACAACGCGATCATCCGCATGAAGCCCTTTATCGAGCACTGCGCCCTGGCGCCGCTGCCGGGTAAAGGTTCATTTGCCGGTGCGATCCTTTCCCACGACTTCGTTGAAGCTGCGCTGATGCGCCGTGCCGGCTGGGGCGTGTGGATTGCCTACGACTTGCCTGGCAGCTACGAAGAGTTGCCGCCGAACCTGCTGGATGAACTCAAGCGTGACCGTCGCTGGTGCCACGGTAACCTGATGAACTTCCGCCTGTTCCTGGTCAAGGGCATGCACCCGGTGCACCGTGCGGTGTTTCTCACCGGGGTGATGTCTTATCTGTCAGCACCGTTGTGGTTCTTCTTCCTGGTGCTGTCGACGGCCCTGCTGGCGGTCAACACGCTGATGGAGCCGCAGTACTTCATGGCGCCCCGGCAGTTGTACCCGCTGTGGCCGCAATGGCATCCGGAGAAGGCAGTGGCGCTGTTCTCCACCACTGTCGTGCTGCTGTTCCTGCCTAAATTGCTGAGCATCATTCTGATCTGGGCCAAGGGCGCGAAAGAGTTCGGTGGCAAGTTCAAGGTGACCCTGTCGATGCTGCTGGAGATGTTGTTCTCCATGCTGCTGGCGCCGGTGCGGATGATTTTCCACACCCGCTTCGTGCTCGCCGCGTTCCTGGGCTGGGCCGCGACCTGGAATTCGCCGCAACGTGACGACGACTCCACGCCGTGGAGTGAGGCCGTCAAGCGCCATGGTCCACAGACCTTGCTCGGCTTTTTCTGGGCACTGCTGGTGGTGTGGTTGAACCCAAGCTTCCTGTGGTGGCTGGTACCGATTGTGGGTTCGCTGATGCTGTCGATCCCGGTCTCGGTGATCTCAAGCAGAGTCAAGCTGGGCCTCAAGTCCCGTGATGAGAGCCTGTTCCTGATCCCTGAGGAATACAATCCGCCTCAAGCCCTGCTGTCGACCGACCAGTACACCCACGAAAACCGTTGGCATGCGCTCAGCGACGGTTTTGTACGCGCGGTGGTCGATCCCCAGCAGAACGCCCTGGCCTGTGCCCTGGCAACTTCTCGCCATGGCCAGGCGGAGCCGATTGAATGGCTGCGCACCGAGCGACTTCGGCATGCACTGAAGGTTGGGCCTGCCGGTCTCAACAACAGCGAACGCCTTGCCTTGCTCAGCGACCCGGTAGTGTTGGCGCGCTTGCATGATCAGGTCTGGAGCGAAGGTCACGCCGAATGGCTGGCCGCCTGGCGGGCATCGGTCAAGGCTGATCCCCATGCACCGTTGCTGCCTCTGAAACCGCAGTCGTCCCAGGTGCTACCAGCCTGATTCCGACGCCCCCGGGATACCGCCTCGGGGGCGTTTGACGCAGTCTTCCTACAACGCCTTTAGTTGCGCTAACTCATTGTTATCTAGAAACAAAATACCTTTCGTTGAACCACGCTTCCCGGCCGGGGAGTGGGGTAGGATCGCCCCCCAAATCTGACTCGTCCTCTCCTGGTTTGCACCGCAGGGTGCATAGGTGGTGCGCGGGTGCTTAACGCAACAGGGGCATTTCATGATCAGAAGGTATTTGTCGATGCTGCTGGTTGGCATCGTTGTGTTTTCTCACAGTTACCTGGCGCAGGCCGGGGCCATTGATGAGGCTGTTCGGCGCGGGGTATTGAAAGTTGGCACCACGCCCACCTATGTACCCTTCGAAATGACGGATAAACGCGGGCGCATCATCGGCTTTGAAATCGACCTGCTGCGGGAGATGAGCAAGGCCCTGGGAGTGAAGTTGAAACTGGTGTCGGTGGCGTATACCGAGTTGGTCCCGGGGTTGATGGCCAGCCAGTTCGACATGATCGGCAGCGGAATGACGGTGACCCAAGAGCGCAACCTCCAGCTCAACTTCAGCGATTCATTCATCATTGTCGGGCAGACAGTGCTTATACACCCGCGGCTGGCGGGCCTGGTTGACGGCATCGAAGATTTGAACGAAGCGGGTTACCGAATCGTTGCAACCGATGGCACCACGGGAGAAGCGGCGGCGAAAAGGTTTCTTGGCACTGCACAGTTGCGCAGCTTTCCAACCGCCGAAGAGGCGGTTCGCCAAGTGGTCGAGGGTCGGGCCGACGCTTTTATCCATGACGCGCCCTATAACCTGATTGCCATTACCCGGCCGGAAAACAGCCAACTGCTGGCCCTGGAGCAACCCTTCACCTACGAGCCCCTGGCGTTTGGCTTGAAAAAAGGTGATTACGACAGCCTCAACTGGATCAATCACTTCCTTAATCAGATTGCCCAGGATGGCACCTACGATCGTCTGCACGACAAGTGGTTCAAGAACATGGACTGGCTGGGGGAGATTGACTGATCGAGGAAGGGGAGGCTTGCGGGGCAAGTAGCCTGCTTTTTTGGTCGTCACTTTATTTGCGAGTTTTTTCTATCATATCCACCAACAAACTCAGGCTAGACCTTTGTGCTATTGGGCGAGTGAGTTAGCATCGCACCCCTGGTAGGGTGCAGCCCTTTGCGCGCCAACCTCACAATAAAATGAGTTCAGGGGACTTGAGATGAAAAAGTATCTTTCGATGCTATTGCTGGGCGTTTCGGCGCTGGTGGCGGTCAATGCGGCCCAGGCCGGCGCCATCGACGATGCGGTCAAGCGTGGAACGCTTAAAGTCGGCATGGACCCGACCTACATGCCTTTCCAGATGACTAACAAGCGCGGCGAAATCATCGGCTTTGAAGTCGACATCCTCAAGGCCATGGCCAAGTCCATGGGCGTCAAGTTAGAACCGGTTTCCACGGCTTATGACGGCATCATCCCGGCTTTGCTGACTAACAAGTTCGACATGATCGGCAGCGGCATGACCCTGACCCAGGAACGCAACCTGCGCCTGAACTTCAGCGAACCCTTTATCGTCGTCGGCCAAACCTTGCTGATTCGCAAGGAGCTGGAAGGCACTATCAAGTCCTACAAAGACCTGAACAACGAGAAGTACCGCCTGACCTCCAAGCTCGGCACCACTGGCGAGATGGTCGCCAAGAAGTTGATCTCCAAGGCCAAGTACCACGGCTACGACAATGAGCAGGAAGGTGTGCTCGACGTGGTCAACGGCAAGGCCGATGCTTTTGTCTACGATGCGCCGTACAACGTAGTTGCAGAGAAGAAAGTCGGTAATGGCAAGCTGGTGTTTCTCGATGAACCCTTTACCTACGAGCCATTGGCCTTTGGTTTGAAGAAAGGCGATTACGACAGCCTCAACTTCATCAATAACTTCCTGCACCAGATCAAAAGCGACGGCACCTACGATCGTATCCATGACAAGTGGTTCAAGAGCTCCGATTGGCTCAAGGACATGGAGTAAAGCTAATGCGGTTGATCGCTCCCGGAATATGAAATGAAACAGAAAAAAGCCCAATGGCCCTGGCACTTGCTGACCCTGCTGATCCTGGTCGGCCTGGCTGGCGCGTTGTACTACGCTACGACGCTGATGTCCTATGAATGGCGCTGGAACCGCGTGCCGCAATACTTCGTATATGAAGCTGAAGAGCCTCAGCGTGCCGCGGACATTTCCACCGTCGTCGAGTTGGTGCGCAAGGGCGATGTGGCCGAAGTCACACTGCGTAACGATGCAGGCGTCGAGCAACACCTGACCGTGGCTGGTAACAGCCTGCAAGTGTCGAGTGGTGATGATGTGGCCGAGGGTGATGTGATGGGTGTCACCCGGCATTGGGCCGCCGGCCCGTTGATGTGGGGCTTGTGGACCACCCTGTGGCTATCGGTGGTGTCCGGCATTCTCGGTCTGTTGATTGGACTGGCAACGGGGCTGTGCCGCTTGTCGAATAACCCGACCTTGCGGGATCTGTCGACGATCTATGTCGAGTTGGTGCGCGGTACGCCGTTATTGGTGCAGATTTTCATTTTCTATTTCTTCATCGGCACGGTGCTCAACCTGTCCCGGGAATTCGCCGGGATTGCCGCGCTGTCGCTGTTCACCGGTGCCTACGTGGCTGAAATCGTCCGTGCCGGCGTGCAGTCGATCGTCCGTGGACAGAACGAAGCTGCCCGTTCCCTGGGGCTGAGTGCCAGCCAGTCGATGCGCCATGTGGTGCTGCCGCAAGCCTTCAAGCGCGTATTGCCACCGTTGGCCGGGCAATTTATCAGTTTGGTCAAAGACACGTCCCTGGTGTCGGTGATCGCCATTACCGAATTGCTCAAGAGCGGCCGCGAAGTGATCACCACCTCGTTTTCGCCCTTCGAGATCCTGTTCTGCGTTGCAGGCTTGTACCTGCTGATCAACCTGCCGCTGTCAAAAATGGCCAGCCGGCTTGAGCGGAGGCTCGCGCAAAGTGATTGAAGTTCGCGATCTGGTAAAAGTCTTCGATACTCGGGGACAGGTGGTCCGCGCGGTGGATAATGTCACCACCCAAGTGGCCAAGGGCGAAGTGTTGGTGGTGATCGGCCCGTCCGGCTCCGGCAAGTCGACCTTCCTGCGCTGCCTCAATGGCCTGGAGGAGTTCGATTCGGGATCGGTGAGCATCGACGGCCTGCAATTGGCCGACCCCAAGACCGATGTGAACGCCTATCGCCGTGAAGTCGGCATGGTGTTCCAACACTTCAACCTGTTTCCTCATATGACCGTGCTGGAAAACCTCTGCCTGGCGCAAAAAGTTGTGCGCAAGCGCAGCAAGAAAGAAAGCGAGGTCAAGGCCCTGGCCTTGCTGGAAAAGGTCGGGATTGGCCAGAAAGCCAATGAGTTTCCATCGCGGCTTTCCGGCGGCCAGCAGCAGCGCGTGGCGATTGCCCGGGCACTGGCCATGGAGCCCAAGGTGATGCTGTTCGACGAACCCACCTCGGCGCTGGACCCGGAAATGGTCGGCGAAGTGCTGGACGTCATGAAAACCCTGGCCCTTGAAGGCATGACCATGGTCTGTGTGACCCATGAAATGGGCTTTGCCCGGGAAGTGGCGGACCGGGTGTTGTTTTTTGATCACGGCAAACTGCTGGAGGATGCGGCTCCGGCGCAGTTCTTCGATGCGCCGAAGGATCCCCGGGCCCAGGCGTTTTTACGCCAGGTTTTATAAAGCTCGCACATATTCCCTGCGTAGCAGCTGGTGCTCGACAGCTGCAACGGGGCGTAGTCCTCACACCTTGAATTTGCCCACCCACACCTGCAAATCCGCTCCCAGCCTTGCCAACTCAATGCTCGCGGCTGCCGTCTGTTCACTGGCTGCTGCCGTCTGTTCCGAGACATCCCGAACTCTCAACACACTGCGATTGATCTCCTCGGCCACAGCGCTTTGCTCTTCGGCCGCCGCCGCTATTTGTGGGTTCATTTCCTGAATCACCGCCACTGTACGGGCAATCTCGAACAAGGCATCTCCGGCGCTACGGGTCAGGCTGACGCTGTGGTCGGTAAGATTGCGGCTGTTGTCCATGCTGTCGGCCACCTGTTGGGTGCCGTTGTGCAGGCCACCAATCAGTTCTTCGATTTCTTCCGCCGACTGCTGGGTACGCTGCGCCAGGCTGCGGACTTCATCCGCGACCACTGCAAAGCCCTGGCCTGCTTCCCCGGCGCGGGCAGCTTCGATAGCAGCATTGAGAGCCAGCAGGTTGGTCTGTTGGGACACGGACTTGATCACCTCCAATACACTGCCGATCTTCTGGCTTTCCCGTTGCAGGCCTTGCATCGCCAAGCTGGAGCGACTCATTTCCTGGGCCAGGTGTTCGATGTGGGTAATGACTTCGGTGACCACCCGGTCTCCGGCACCTGCCTGCTGGTCGGCTTCTCTGGCGGCAATGGAGGCTTGCTCCGCATGGCGGGCGACTTCCTGGGCAGTGGCGAGCATTTCATTCATGGCCGTGGCCACCTGCTCGGTTTCCTCTTTTTGATGATTGATCCCGGCCCGAGTCTGTTCAGTGACCGCAGATAGCTGCTCGGCGGCACTGGCGATTTGTCGGGCACTGTCACCAATCCCGCTGATCAGGTTGCGCAAGTTGACGGTCATTTGCGAGAAGCTGTTCTGCAATTGACCCAGTTCGTCCCGTCGCCACACCTGTAGGTTCTTGCTCAGGTCGCCTTGGGCGATGCTGTTGGCCATCTGCAAGGTCTGGCGCAGCGGGCTGACGATCTGCCCGGCGATCAGCCAGGCGGCCAACATTGCGAACAGCATCGCGGCACCGCTCTGCGCCAGTATCACATCGCGTGCCTGATTGGCCTCCTGATCGCGTTTTTGTATTTGATCCAGAGTCAGCAGGTCGCTTTGGGCGAGCATCTCGTCCACCAGGCTTTCAATGCTGTTTTGTGCCGTCTCTGTATTGAATTGCGCATCCTTGAGGCTGACTAGCCTGGCCCGGTAGTTGAGCAAGGTGTTTTTCAGGTGGGTGCCATTCACGGGCAATGCCAGTACCGCAGCCTGCGCCTGATCCAGAGCCTGGACCGCGCTCAGGGCCGTCTCGGCATAGCTGTCCAGGGTGTTGGCGGCCCAGGCAGGGATCTGGGCGCGATCCTCGGCCTGCTCCATGGCCTGGCGCAGGTGTTCAATGGCGTCCAGAGCCTTTTCGTCGTTCTGGTCGGGCAGGTCGCTGGCCAGTTCTGCGAGTACCTCGCTGGCATTGCTGGCACTGCGCTTGAGCTGTTCGCGGGCGTTCTCACGCTGGTCCATGGACGTTCCCAGCCCCTGGAGGATGCTCTTGATACCGCTGACCTTGCTGGTGGCGTCCTGCACCTGTTGCAGATTGACCGGGTCCTTCAGTCGCAGGCTCAGTGCTGCCAGCTGTTGGCCGACCTTGTCCATCGCCAGGCCGAATTTATTCAGGCTGGCGGTATGGCCGGTCACCCGGAACACAATGCGTTCGGCGCGCATTTCTTCACCGATCAGGCCCAACTGCGATAAGGCCGTCAACGTCTGTGATCGGTAGAGCGAGGCGTTCAGCGCCTGCCAGCCGATCAAGGTGATGGCCATGCTCAGGAGCAGTACCAGGCCAAAGCCCAGCACCAGTTTGAGGGTGACGCTGACATTACCCAGCAGGTGGGTCAGCCGACGAAACATGATCAACCTCCAGCGAATCAAGTGAGCGGTTCGAGGACCCGCCTCAAGGCAGGGACAGTGAAAAGCTAGTTCGATCCGGCGTCAGACGGGCCAATGGCCGCCTGAAAAGCGCGTAGGAAATTTCAGAAGTTCGTAAAGCGCGGCGCCCATGATTGAGCGCCGCAAGAGAAGGTCAGATGCGGAAACGCCCGACCAGGCTTTGCAGGTAAACCCCCAGGCGGGCCAGTTCTGCACTGGAAGCGGCTGTTTCTTCACTGGCGGCGGACGTCTGTTCGGAGACGTCGCGCACGTTCAGTACGCTGCGGTTGATTTCTTCGGCCACGGCACTTTGTTGTTCGGCGGCGGTAGCGATTTGCTGGTTCATTGCCTGGATAGCCGAGACCGTGCGGGTGATGTTCTCCAGTGCGCTGCCGGCCCGACGAGTCAGTTCGACACTGCTGTCGGTCAAGCCCCGACTGTTGTCCATGACGGTTGCCACCTGCAGGGTGCCGGCTTGCAAGCCGATAATCAGTTCTTCGATCTCTTCAGTGGATTTCTGGGTACGTTGAGCGAGGCTGCGCACTTCGTCGGCGACCACCGCAAAGCCCCGTCCGGCTTCCCCGGCACGGGCGGCTTCGATTGCCGCATTGAGGGCCAGCAAGTTGGTTTGCTGGGCCACGGACTTGATCACGTCCAACACGCTGCCGATCTTGTCGCTTTCGCGCTTGAGATGGCCCATGGCTTCGGTGGAGTTACCCACCTCGTTGGCCAGTCGCTCGATCTGGGCGATGGCTTCGCCGACCACCTTGTCACCTTCGCGAGCCTGCTGGTCAGCGGCGACGGCGGCCTCAGAGGCCTCTTCAGCGTTGCGTGCGACTTCTTGCACGGTGGCGGCCATTTCATTCATGGCAGTGGCAACCTGGTCGGTCTCGTTTTTCTGGCTGTTGACCCCGGCGCTGGTCTGTTCGGTGACCGCCGACAGTTGTTCGGCGGCGCTGGCGATCTGGGTGACCCCATCGCTGATGCCGCCGATCAACTCCCGCAAGCCTAGGGTCATGCTTTGCATGGCCCGTTGTAGTTGGCCCAGTTCGTCGCGGCGTTGGGAGTCCAGGTTATGACTCAAGTCGCCCGAGGCCACGCGCTCGGCGACTTCGAGGGTCTGGTTCAGCGGAATCACGATCTGCCGGGTAATAGCCCATGCCGCCACGATGCCGAAGATCAACGCCAGGGCGGTGACCAGTAACAACAGCTTTTTGGCCTGCGCTGCATCGGTGTCGCGGACGAGGGTTTGTGAAGTCGTGAGTTTTTTACTGTGGTCGAGCAGGATATCGCCTTGCCCGGCCATGATTTGCAACGCTGCCGCACTGGATACCTGTGAGTCTCGGTATTGGCTGACTGCGGCGCGATAAGCCTGGAGCGAAATGCTGGCCTGTTGCAGGTTGGCCTGGTATTGCTCCGGCAACTGGCCGCCCAGGTTGGCAATTGTCTTCAGGGCATTGTCGATGGCGTCCAGGGCAGGCTGCTCAGCCTCAACCTTGCCACTGTAGGTGTAACCGCGGACCTGGAAGCGCGCCTGCTGGATCAACTTGCTCAGGCCGACCACGCTGTTGAATTGACTGATGCTGTCGCCTTGCAGCAGCGACGTTTCAACTTCACCCACCTTGAGCACCGCATTGTCGGCCGTATCACCGAGCTTGCTGCGGGCGTCTTCGCGGCGGGCGCCGGCCTGGGTCATGGCGATAAACGCGCGCTTGTATTGCTCAACGGCGGTCAACTGCCCGTCGATCAAGGCGATACCGGCCGGTTGTTCGATCAGGGTGCGAGCGGTTTTCAGGCCGCTTTCCAGTTGTTCCAGCAAGTTATTGACCGCCGCTGGCCCTTGTTCTCCACGACGCATTTCATAATCCAGGCGCGCCAGGCGCAAGTCTTTGGTCAGCTCGTTGAGGCTGGAAATAAACCCCAGCTTGTCGCCACGGCTGATCACGCCACCGAGGCTGCTCCAGCCAGTTAAGGTGATCAACAGGGTCAATATCAATACCAGGCCAAAACCCATACCCAGCTTGCGCTTGACGCTCACATTCCCCAGTTTTCCGGCTAACCAACGATACATGCTGCGAACTCCCCTGAAACAAGGCTTGGACTTATTCAAGGGCTATCGGCAGGCAGAAGGGATTCTGTAGCCGCTGTCGAGGCACGAGGCTGCGATAAGGGCCGCAGGACCTTCAGCAATTTCAACATCCAGGCGACTGCTGCGCAGCCGATCGCAGGCTGCGCCAGCGGCTACAGGTGATCGGCGTGGTCTTTGTAGCCGCTGCCGAGGCACGAGGCTGCGACAAGGGCCGCAGGACCTTCAGCAATTTCAACATCCAGGCGACTGCTGCGCAGACGATCGCAGGCTGCGCCAGCGGCTACAGGTGATCGGCGTGGTCTTTGTAGCCGCTGCCGAGGCACGAGGCTGCGATAAGGGCCGCAGGACCTTCAGCAATTTCAACATCCAGGCGACTGCTGCGCAGCCGATCGCAGGCTGCGCCAGCGGCTACAGGTGATCGGCGTGGTCTTTGTAGCCGCTGTCGAGGCACGAGGCTGCGATGCGTGTCCGCAGGACCGCCCTCAGGGACAAATCCATCGTGGCAGTTACAAGGGTTAGAACAGCCGTGCGAGCAGTGCGGTGACGGCGGTTTCGACGCGTAGGATCCGTGCACCTAATTGCACCGGCTGTAACCCGGCCTTGGTCAGCAAGTCCACTTCATAGGGAATCCAGCCACCTTCCGGGCCAATGGCCAGGGTGACCGGTTCATCCAGCCCACGGGGGCAGGGTGGATAGTCGCCGGGGTGGCCGATCAGGCCGAGGGTGTTATGGACCAGGGCCGGCAAACGGTCTTCGACGAAAGGCTTGAAGCGTTTTTCGATGACGATTTCTGGCAGTACCGTGTCCCGGGCTTGTTCCAGGCCAAGGATCAACTGTTCACGAATGGCTTGCGGTTCCAGGAACGGTGTTTGCCAGAAGCTTTTCTCCACCCGATAGCTATTGACCAGCACTACCCGTGGCACGCCCATGGATGCCACGGTTTGCAGCACTCGACGGAGCATTTTTGGACGGGGCAGGGCCAGCAGCAGGGTCAACGGAAGTTTCGCCGGTGCCGGCTGATCGAGGCTGACCTGCAACTCTGCCTCATGGGTTTCCAGGCGCAGCAATTGGGCGTTGCCCATCAAGCCACCAATCCGTCCGACGCGCAGACTGTCGCCCACCGCAGCGCGGTGGACTTCCTGCATGTGTATCAGGCGCCGGTCGCGCAGGATCACCCGGTCGGCCGCGATAAAGTCGGCCTCCTCAAGCAGCAACAGGTTCACGGTTGAGTTGCTGGTGGCTGTTCGTCGTCGGCGGGCTGGTCATCCGGATGGTCGCCACGCTTACTGACCAGGCTGCCAAACAGGATGCCAATCTCGAACAACATCCACATCGGCACCGCCAGCAGGGTTTGGGAGAAAATGTCCGGTGGCGTCAGGATCATGCCGACCACGAAGCAGCCGATGATCACGTACGGGCGGATCTTGCGCAGGTATTTGACGTCGACCACGCCGATCCATACCAGCAGCACCACAGCCACCGGAATCTCGAAGGCCACGCCAAAGGCGAAAAACAGCGTCATCACGAAATCGAGATAGCTGGTGATGTCGGTCATCATTTCTACACCGGCCGGTGTGGCCGCCGCGAAGAACTTGAAGATCAGTGGGAACACCAGGAAGTAAGCGAAAGCCATTCCGGTGTAGAACAACAGGATGCTGGACGCCAGCAGTGGCACCGCAATGCGTTTCTCATGCTTGTACAGGCCCGGCGCTATAAAACCCCAGATCTGATGCAGGATCACCGGGATCGCGAGGAACAGCGACACCATCATCGTCAACTTCAACGGCGTGAGGAACGGCGACGATACATCGGTGGCGATCATCGTCGCGCCCGCCGGCAAGTAGTCGCGCAGCGGTGTGGAGACAAAGGTGTAGATCTGCTGGGTAAAGGCAAACAACCCGGCGAAGATTACGAAGATCGCCGCGACACAACGCAGCAGGCGGGTGCGCAGCTCGGTGAGGTGCGAGACCAGCGGCATGTGCTGATCGTTTTCCGGTTTATCAACGCTCATGGGGCTCGCGGCGGCAATGTAGGGTCTTGGGGAGCGGGCGACGAGACGGGCGTCGGCGCAGGTTCTGTCGGTGTAACGGCTGGAGCTGCGGGCGGTGTGATATCCACTGCCGGGGGCGGGGCAATACTTTGCTCGGGAGCAGGCTCAATGGGCGTGACGGCCTGCTGCTGTGGAGCCAGAATCTTCCGGGCTTCCTGCTCCAGAGACAGAATGTGCTCGTTGTGCAGTTGCCGGCGAATCTCGTCGGCACCGATTTCCCGTTCAACTTCCTGTTTGATGGAGTTGAAGCTGCGTTTCAGGCGCCCGATCCACAGGCCGGCCGTGCGCGCAGCGCCGGGCAGGCGTTCGGGCCCCAATACCAATAGGGCGACGAGGCCGACGAGTAGCAGTTCAGTGAAGCTGATACCAAACATTAGTCAGTGCTCACGAGTCTTTACGGGTCGGCTCTTGGACTTTCTCGGCCTGGACATCGAAAGTACGACGCTCGCTGATCGGCTGGGGGGCCTGCGGATGGACAGGCTGCGCCGGGGAAGTCGGGTTGGCGGCAGGGTCGGCCGGCTTTTCATCGTCGTTCATGGCCTTGCGAAAGCCCTTGATGGATTCGCCAACGTCAGTGCCCAGGTTCTTCAACTTCTTGGTGCCGAACACCAGCACAACGACTACCAGAATGACGATCCAGTGTTTCCAGTCAAAAATGCCCATGCTGCAATTCCTCTCTAGAGATTATTCAGGCGGACGGCCGCGAGGCCTTTTCGGCGTGCCCGGACAAGCCGAAGCGACGGTCCAGTTCATCAAGCACGGCCTGCGGATGCTGCCCCAGTTGGGCGAGCATGACCAGGCTGTGAAACCAAAGATCAGCAGTTTCATAGATTACATCGCTGCAGTCGCCGCTGATTTGCGCGTCCTTGGCAGCAATAATAGTCTCGACGGACTCTTCGCCGAGCTTTTCCAGAATCTTGTTCAGGCCCTTGTGGTACAGGCTGGCGACGTAGGAGCTGTCGGCGGCCGCGCCTTTGCGGTCTTCCAGTACCTGGGCCAGGCGGTCTAGGGTATCGCTCATGTTCAGTGTCCTGGCGAATAGATAGCGTGGGGGTCTTTGAGCACGGGCTCGACGGTCTTCCAAGTGCCGTTTTCGAACACGCGGTAGAAGCAGCTATGACGGCCGGTATGACAGGCGATGTCGCCGATTTGCTCGACCTTGAGGATCACCACATCGGCGTCGCAGTCGATACGCATCTCGTGCAAGACCTGCACATGCCCAGACTCTTCACCCTTGCGCCACAGTTTGCCACGGGAACGTGACCAATAGATGGCGCGGTTCTCAGTGGCAGTGAGGCGCAAGGCCT
Source organism: Pseudomonas karstica (assembly GCF_009707515.1). Lineage (GTDB taxonomy): Bacteria > Pseudomonadota > Gammaproteobacteria > Pseudomonadales > Pseudomonadaceae > Aquipseudomonas > Aquipseudomonas karstica. Next base: position 19,579 of record NZ_WLYI01000005.1, read on the forward strand.
CGCGGTTCATCCAGGCCATCATCAGCACGCGCCCGGTCTTGTAGTCCTGGGCAATGGCCGGCACCAGGCCGTCACTGTCCCACTTGATCTCGTTCAGCCAGTCTTTCATGTTCGACTCCGACAACCAGGGCCTGTCAGCCTCGGCAATTTACGACAGTGTATAACCGGACGGGCTACCGACGCACGATCAGATACACACCCACGGCGGCCATGATCCCTGCAGGCCAGTGTCCCAGTTGGTCCAGCGGCCCGCCGGTGGCGAGTATCGCGCCACCGGTCAGGTGAGCGGCGCCCAAAAGGCGCAGGAACCAGTCGTCCTTGCGTTTATGCCACGCAGGTGCCGGATTCTTGGTATGGGGTTGGGACATGCGTTCCAGCAGGTCGCGGGTCATATTGGCCAGGTGCGGCAGTTGCTCGACCTGGCTTTGCAGGTTGCCCAGCAGGGCCTTTGGGCTGACCCGTTCGCGCATCCAGCGTTCGAGGAACGGCTGGGCAGTGTTCCACAGGTCCAGGTCCGGGTACAGCTGGCGGCCCAGGCCTTCGATGTTGAGCAGGGTTTTCTGTAGAAGGACAAGCTGTGGTTGCACTTCCATATTGAAGCGCCGGGCAGTTTGGAACAGACGCATCAGCACCTGGCCGAAGGAAATTTCCTTTAATGGTTTTTCAAAGATCGGCTCGCACACGGTACGGATCGCCGCTTCGAACTCGTTGAGCTTGGTTTCTGCCGGGACCCAGCCCGAATCGATGTGCAACTGCGCCACACGACGGTAGTCGCGCTTGAAGAAGGCGAACAGGTTGCGGGCCAGGTAGTCCTGGTCTTCAGGCGTCAGGCTGCCGACGATGCCACAGTCGATCGCAATGTACTGCGGGCTCCACGGGCTTACGGTGCTGACGAAGATGTTGCCGGGGTGCATGTCGGCGTGGAAGAAACTGTCGCGGAACACTTGGGTGAAGAATATCTCCACGCCGCGCTCAGCGAGCATTTTCATGTCGGTGCGCTGGTCGGCCAGGGTTGCAAAGTCGGTGACCTGGATCCCGTAGATACGCTCCATCACCAGCACTTTGGGGCGGCACCAATCCCAATAGACTTGCGGCACGTACAACAAAGGCGAGCCTTCGAAGTTGCGCTTGAGCTGGCTGGCATTGGCGGCTTCACGCAGCAGGTCGAGTTCGTCGTAGATGGTTTTTTCGTAGTCGGCGACCACATCCACCGGATGCAGCAGCCGAGCATCGGCGGAGAAACGTTCGGCGGCGCGGGCAAGAATGAACAGCCATGCCAGGTCCTGGCCGATGATCGGCTTGAGGCCAGGGCGGATCACCTTGACCACCACCTCTTCGCCGCTTTTCAGCTGTGCGGCGTGAACCTGGGCTACCGAAGCTGATGCCAGTGGCTCGATGTCGAAGCGGCTGAACACTTCGCTGATCTTCTTGCCGAGCTGTTCTTCGATCAGCTTGACCGATTGCTGCGAATCAAACGGCGGCACACGGTCCTGCAACAGCATCAGTTCGTCGGCAATGTCTTCAGGCAGCAGGTCGCGGCGGGTGGACAGGATCTGCCCGAACTTGATGAAAATCGGCCCCAGGTCCTGCAGCGCCAGGCGCAGCCGGGCACCTCGGCTCAGGTCCAGTGGTTTGCGCGGGAACCAGCGCCACGGCAGTACATAGCGCACGGCCAGCAGCAACCATGGCAGCGGCAGTGCAAACAGCAGGTCATCAAGGCGGTAGCGGATTACGACGCGCTGGATACGAAACAAACGGCGGACGGCAAGCAGCTTCATGCGTGATCGCTTGAATCAAGGGATTGGCTCAGGCGCTCGAAGCGCGCCTCAAGACGTTCCAGGTCGAGTTTGGCCTGGTCGAGTTCACGAAAGCGCGCTTCGGCCTCCCGTTGACCCACCAGGGTGCGCGATTCTTCGCTCAAGTATTCGGCGAGGTTCTGGTTCAGGCTGGCGAAACCCTGCTGGTACCAGCGTGTGCGGCTGCGCAGGTGACCACTGATCAATTGCGTGGCCACCGGGCCGAGCCAGCGGGACAGTTCGTATTCCCAGTCCAGTTCCAGGTCTTGCAACACCGCGGCCAGGTCCATGAGCACCGCGCTGTCACCTTCCAGCGTGACGTCCGGGCCGTGGAGAATAGCCGTTTTGTCCCGGCTCAACGCCAGGCGCAGCAGGCTTGCAGCCGGCGCGCGCAAGGTGCAGTCGGCATCGGCGGCCCATTGGGTCGCCAGCAACAGGCCTTCATCGCTGGGCAGGATATACAGCTGCAACGCGGGGCTGGAGCAGCCGACAGCAATGACCTTGCCGTTCAAGTGCGCCATCCGCGCCAGGGCCGTGCTGTCCAGGCGCAGAACACGGTTGAGGCCGTGTTCTGCGCTGGCGAGAAGGCCTGCGAGCAGCATCAGGGCTTGATGCCGCGGTGCAGGGCAACGATGCCTGAAGTCATGTTGTGATAGGTCACGCGGTCAAAACCGGCGTCTACCATCATCGACTTCAGTGTCTCCTGGTTCGGGTGCATGCGGATCGATTCGGCCAGGTAGCGATAGCTTTCGGCATCATTGGTGATCAACTTGCCCATCAGCGGCATGAAGGCGAACGAGTAGGTGTCGTAGACCTTGGACATCAGCGCATTGGTCGGCTTGGAGAACTCCAGCACCAACAGGCGACCGCCGGGCTTGAGTACTCGCAGCATCGAGCGCAGGGCGTCTTCCTTGTGGGTGACGTTGCGCAGGCCGAAGGCGATGGTCACGCAATCAAAGTGATTGTCCGGGAACGGCAGCTTTTCAGCGTCGGCCTGGACGAACTCGATATTGCCGGCCACGCCTTTGTCCAGCAGGCGGTCGCGACCGACCTTGAGCATCGAGCCGTTGATATCGGCCAGGACTACTTGGCCAGTCGGCCCCACCAGATGGGAAAACTTCGCTGCCAGATCGCCGGTGCCACCGGCAATATCCAACACGCGGTTGCCGGTACGTACGCCGGACAACTCGATGGTGAAGCGCTTCCACAGGCGGTGCATGCCGCCGGACAGCACATCGTTCATCAGGTCGTACTTGGCGGCCACCGAGTGGAAAACCTCAGCGACTTTTTCCGCTTTCTGGCTTTCCGGGACGTTCTTGAAGCCGAAGTGAGTGGTGGGTTCGGCATCGCTGCCTTTGCGCTGATCAGTCATATCGCTGTCACCAAAAGAGAATGCGGGACATTCTAATCCCCAAGGCATGCTTTGTCTTGGCAAGGGTGAAGGTAAGATAGGCGACCACCGAGACCTTTTGCCACATGGAAGGTTTTCAAGTCTTAAAAGAGGAATGATGCCAATGGCCCGTATAACAGTTGAGCGTGCACATACGCTGGGCAAGGAAGCTGCGCGGGCGAAGGCCGAGAAGTTGGCGCAGAAACTGAAAGACCGATACGGCCTGGAGCCTTCGTGGTCCGGCGACACGCTGAACCTCAAACGCTCAGGGGTAAAGGGCAGTGTGAAAGTCGCTGAAGACTCTCTGCGTATCGATGTCGAACTTGGCCTGTTGATGTCGGCCATGAGTGGCACCATCAAGTCTGAAATCGAGAAGGCTTTGGATAAGGCCCTGGCCTGACTCAAACGCGTAGCCGCTGGCGTAGCCTGCGATCGACTGCGAAGCACCTTGAAACCGCTGAAGGTCCTGCGGCCCCTATCGCAGCCTCGTACCTCGGCAGCGGCTGCAGGCTCTCTGTTCTTAGGGTGCCGATTCTAATTTTTCTCCCTACTTTGTGCTCAGGCCCTCAACTCTGTGGGCAGTTCCTCCACCCTTTTATGCGTGAGGTACACATGGCCAACGTTATTTTGAAGAAAAAATTACTGCGTCGACTAGCGCCTTGAGTGACGTTAAAACCTATGCCCGCAAGATCTGGCTGGTGGGCCTGGGGGCGTATTCCAAGGTCGGCAGCGAATACTTCAAAGAGCTCATCAAGACCGGTCAACTTATTGAAGGTAAAGGTAAAAAAGTTGTAGTTGAACAACAGGACGCCGCCAACAGTCAGATTGAACAAGTCGGGCGCGATGTCTCCAACGTCAAAGGTCGAGTCGACAGGCAACTGGTCAAAGTCGAGAAAGCTTTTGATGCGCGTGTTGCAAGTGCCTTGAATCGAATCGGCATTGCGTCTAAACATGATGTGGAGACACTCTCTGCTAAGCTCGATGAGCTGACGGCATTGCTCGAACGTGTCGCGCGTAAACATTAAGGAGACAACGGGATGGCTGTTAAAAAGAATGCTCAGAAAGAAGGCAGCTCGTGGGTCGGGGAAGTTGAAAAATACTCCCGCAAGATCTGGCTTGCTGGTTTAGGCGTGTACTCGAAGGTCAGCAGTGACGGCGGCAAGTACTTCGAGACTTTGGTCAAGGACGGCGAAAAGGCCGAAAAGTTGACCAAGAGCACAGTGGGTAAACAAGTTGATACTGCCAAAGCGACTGCAGGTTCGCGCATCAGTGATGCGAAGAAACAGGTACTGGGTACTTGGGGTGAGCTCGAGGGGGCCCTGGACAAACGCCTCAACAGTGCCATTTCGCGACTGGGCGTACCTAGCCGTACTGAAGTGAAGGCGCTGCACAGCAAGGTCGATACCCTGACCAGGCAAATCGAAAAACTTACCGGTGCCAAAGCGACTCCGGTAAAAACCGCAGCCGCTAAACCTGCTGCCAAGCCTGTCGCTAAATCCGCTGCTTCCAAGCCAGCCGCGAAAACGGCAGCCAAGCCTCTGGTGAAAGCTGCCGCCAAGCCGGCTGCCAAACCAGCGACCAAGGCTCCGGCGAAAGCTGCTGCCAAGCCAGTAGCAAAAACCGCAGCGGCCAAACCAACTGCCAGGCCCGCCGCCAAACCAGTGGCCGCTAAAGCAGTTGCCAAACCAGCCGCTAAACCTGCGGCCAAGGCTGCAGCAAAACCGGCCGTCAAGTCCGCCGCCAAACCTGCGGCTAAAACCGCTGCCGCTAAACCCGCAGCCAAGCCAGCTGCTGCGAAACCTGCAGCTAAGCCCGTCGCCGCGAAACCCGCAGTCAAGCCAGCTGCTGCGAAACCTGCAGCTAAGCCCGCCGCCGTGAAACCCGCTGCCAAGCCTGCTGCCGCGAAACCTGCAGCAACCAAGCCAGCAGCGAAACCTGCTGTGGCGAAGAAGCCAGCTGTAGCGAAAAAACCAGCAGCGCCCAAGCCCGCTGTTGCGGCCAAGCCCGCAACTCCGGCGCCAACCGCTTCGACAGCCAACTCGGTGTCCGCCCCGCCGCCTGCTGCTGCAACTTCGACGTCATCCAGTCAGTCCTGATTTTTCCGGGGCACACAAAAATGCCCGGCCTGCGAAGGTCGGGCATTTTTTCGCGCGCGCGTCGTGTATCTGCTCAGGCGATAACGCCAGAACCCGTCAGTTGTAGGTGATAGAAACGGTAACGGCGCTGGCCAGGGTGCCTTGGGTGATCGCTGCGCCGGTTTTGTAGTACGCCGCTGTGAGCGGTAGCACGGCCTTGTTGCTGCTCGTCGCAATCGTACGGCTGCGCTGGGCGACCGTGCCATTGGCGGGGATCGCATAAGTGGGGGATGCGCGGTGTAACAACCAGAGGGCAGTGCCCCCTGAGGTCCCCGTATTGGAAAACAGCGCGGGGTTCCCCTCGGAGGGTGTCCCCGTGAACAGGAACATGACGTTGCGTATATCCGATTCGCAGTCGGCAGAGATCTCGAAATCGTACGATCCCGCGCTGGGGGCGGCATCGAAGTCTGAAACCTTGATGGTCGGCAGGGTTACGGTGCGGTTCACGTCGCCGGCGGCCAGGTCACATGTACCGGCGTTGACCTGGCCCTCAAAGCGCAGGATGCCCGTTGTAGCAGCCTGTACGGTGTTGGCGGCCAGGCTCGCAGTGATTGCCAGCAGTAGCGGCAGCGTTCGGATGCTCATAAATAATCCTCAGGGCTTCAGTTATAGGTGATGTTGACGGTGGCGGTGCTGACGAGTGTGCCTTGGCTGACCGTGCCGTTTTTGTGATAGGCAGCGCCGAGCGGCAAGACCGCCCGATTGCCGGAAACAACCAGCGTGCGTGCGTTTTCGGTGCCGTTGGCGGGAATGTTCTGGATACCCCCTCCGATGCGTGAATACAGCCACAGCGCTACTCCACCGGCAGTGCCCGTATTGGCGAAGAGTTGGTCATTCCCGGGTGCGGGGGGGCCGGAAAAGCTGAAGGTCACGTTGGAGGCATCGCTGCAGTTCGCGGTGAGCTCGAAGTCGCGTGCGCCTGCGGTGGTGACATTTTGAAATGCGCTGACTTGCACGGGGCCGAGTGAGATCGTGCGATTGACGTCACCGGCCGCCAGGTCGCAGGTGGCGGCGGGGCTGACGAAGCGCACCGGGTTGTTGAGCCGAAGCAGAAAACGGCCTGGAGTACTTGCCCCGACTCTTATTGACCAGCTGAAAAGCGTTGCGGCTGGCACTACCCCGTCTGTTACAGGCCCGGTTTTGATGAAGACTGCCTCCGCATTTGTGAAGATGGGATGCATTCCGGGCGGCTGCACGGCATCACCGCTCTGTAGCCCGTAGTAATGGGTCAATTGGCGGGCATCGGTGATTCTGATTCGAATACCAACGCCTGGCACTTCGGTGCGATGCGATTGGGTTGCCGGGTGTGTAAGTCCGCTATAGCGGCCGTAAATCGATATCAGAGTGGCGGTGGGGCAATTCATGAAGCGACCTGGGACAACGCCGCTGAAAGGCCGCCTGATGATTTCACCTCCCACGGGAAGACTATCCGGTACGGTAATAGTGGCCGGAAGGGTGAGGCCATGTTCGGAGTTCATATAACTGTCGCACGCCGCTTGTGCAGTGATCGGCATACCAAGCGTCAGCAGGGTTGAAATGAGTTTAATCGAGGGCTTCATCTTCGTTCCGGGATAAGAAATAGGGCATGTGCAGCCCGGCATCGCATCGGGCGGGCTTCTCTGTGCTTCATCAACCGTTTGCATCACCCTTCTCTCTCGTGGGTACTTGCTGCACTGCGATAGCTACATCGGCCTGACAAATGTCGGCGTGCAGATGACGCAAACGGTTGGGACCATCCGCTCCACTGCGTGCGCCCGAGTCGTAGTGGAGCCGGCATGCGGCATCGGTATTTGAGCCCCACTTGACGGTCAATTTCCCCAGGGTGCGAGACAGGCGCACAAACGCCTTGCCGCCCTGCCCGACAATCCCGACGCTGGCGCCATCCTCATCGAATACATCCGAACCAAACGGCAACGGGCTGCCATCCTCGCGCAGTGCCGTGATTAAAAAAGCCTGGCCGCTGACGGTCTCGAATTGCAGCTTCACCACCGAACCGGCTCGGGGGGCCACGTGTTGAGCTGCGGTCTTGAGTTCGACATCGACGGACAAGTCTTTGGCGTCCAATTCGACGACGTTCTGGCGATATGGGGTCAGGTGGGGTACCACGGCAAAGCCGCTTTTTCCGACCTGTGCACTGTGATTGCCATTGATCCGCGCGCCCTGGGCGTCGGGCGCCTGGACGATGCCGATGGTATCGCCTAGCTCTGGGGCGAAAATCACGCCGCCGGTATGGGCGACAATACCGCCGGTCATGCCAAGCGATGTCGAACGGTAGGCGTTGCTCTGACCATAACCTGCGGACAGCAGGCCATGGTTTGTCTGGTATTTCATGTCGGCACTGGTGGCGTTGCCGCTGCCCTGAGCCTGGCTGGCATTCACGCTGTAGCTCAACTCACTGCGCTCGCCAAGGCTGCCGCCCAGGCTGACGCGCTCGCCGCTGCTTTGATCGCCGCGGTAGGCCGTGGTGGTCAAGGTTGGCGAACGTGCGCCGTTGCCCAGTGGCAAGCTCAAGGTGAAGTCCACCTGCTTGTCGACTCTTTCGCTCAGCAAATCACGGCTGCGCTGGGCACTGAGGGTGTAATGAAACCCCTTCCAGGTGCCGCTATGCCCTGCGGTGAAGGTCAGGTTGCCATTTGTGCGGTTCCAATAGTTTTGCGAAGAGCCGGTCAGATAGACCGAGCCGTTGCCCAGGCTTTGGTTGAGGCTGATATCCATCCTGTCGCGCAGGTGCCATACCCTGTCCAGGCCCAGCCCGTCGATGGCGAGGTCACAAACGCGTGCGGCATCGCCCACACTCAGGAAGCCTTCAGTGGAGTACCGGTACGCCCCGAGGGCAAAGTGGGTGCCGGTATCCGCGAAGTTCTTGCTGTAGCGCAGTTGTACGCTTTGCCCCTCACGTGAGCCGTGACCCGGCAGATGGGCGTACGAGTGGGTCAGGTCAAAAGACAACGCACCTAATGGGGTATTGAATGCCGCGCCCAGCAACTGCGATTGGTAGTCGTCACCCATTACCGCGCCGGTGTATCCGGTCAGCAGATTGCTCAGGCCGTGCTGATACGTTGCCTGCATCAGTGTGGGTGGGTGACGCAGGCCAATCTCATCCAATTGGCCAACACTCAACGAATAGCGGTGGTAGCCGGGACGCAGCAGGTTGGCGTTAGCGGCGAACGGTACGATGAACTCGCGTTGGCGCCCATCGGCCTCGGTGATCGTGACGTTCAGGTCGCCCCCATAGCCGGTGGGAAACAAATCATTGAGTGCAAAGGGGCCGGGCGCTACAGACACTTCGTCCAATAACACGCCGCGCTGGCGCATACTGACCCGGGCATTGGTTTCGGCGACGCCGCGCACCACCGGCGCAAATCCTGTCAGGGAATCAGGCAGCATCCGGTCATCGCTGGACAGGCTGGCGCCCTGCAGACGCACACTGTCGAACAGCTCCCCCGGGGTGTAGATTTCGCCCACCATCAGCTGTGATTGCAACGTGCTCAATTCGCGCTGCACATAGGTGGCGCTGCTTTGATAACCCGAGGTGGTATCGGACTGGCTGTAGTTGCCGTTGTGGCGCCAGTGCCAATCGCCAAGATTGAGCCCGGTATTCAGGCCCAGGTAATTGGAACTGAGCGAACGACCATGGGCCTGGGTGGAAAATGTATTGGCGTTGTAACGCACAAAGGCGGCATTGATCCCGCCGTCCCAGTGTTGCGGATCGACATAGCCCCGCGCCTTGCGCGCCAGGTAAACCTGCGGCACCTGCAAGTCCAGGTGGGTTTCGCCTGAGTCAAATTGGCTGCTGGCGCCTGGCAGGTAGGTCGCAATATCGGCGCAGTGGGCAAATGGGGGCGTGGGTGGTTTATCGGCTTCGACGGGCTGCTGTTCGACAGTGTCCAAGTCGATGCCGAACCTGAGCAGCGCATCACGCTCCAGGCACAACTGCGCCGCCTTCTGGCCTTCGACCGCGGCGAAGGTCAAGGTTTCGCGCCCGATCCACTGGCCGTTGAGGTGCACGTCTGTACGGTAGCTGCCGGGCAGTACGACATTGCCTTGGCTGAATTTTGCGATATTGACCTGCAAGCCGGCCGCTCCATCCGCAAAGAAGGCCGGATTGAACTCGACATGTTCGGCACTGTGGGCGCCCACGGCATGAGCGCCGCTCACCAGCAGCAGGCTGTGCACCGTAAACTTGAAACGGTGACGTGGCAGGGACCCGCTCCTTACGCTGGCTGGTGTATTCAAACTCATGTTTAGCGTTCCAAAAACAGGTGCTGTCCGAATTTCGGCATCGGGAGGTTCTGCCCCCATAAATGGGCATCGGCCGAAGGTGTGAGATGAAGCGAATAACGTGGCCAGCCGATGGCTGGATGTTGCGAAGCTACGGTGGAATGCAGCGTGTCTGGAGTGTCATGGGGAGACCTTAGCGCTGTGGGGGACCTTTACCCCAAAATCGTCGAGGGTCTGAAACTCTACGGTTGCTGCGGTGTTCAGCGGTGTTTTGAGGCTGGGGAACTCAAAGCGGTTGCGGCCACCGGGCACCACCATATTCTCGGCGCCTGAGGCAACGGCTTCGCGAGCATGGCGTTGCCCCGCTACCAGCACTGCGACCTGTTCGAACGTCACGTGGTAAGGCGTCGGATTGAAGACTTCCAGTGCCTGGCCTTGCGCGGTCGGCGCGTGCCGCCACTGCAATTTTCCAGGCGCTGTCTCGACGTCGTAAGGCAGATTCGGCGGACGTAAAAACAGCTTGATCCGGGAGCGGAAGGCGAGCTGCAACTGATTGCTCTGTTTGGCGCCTGGCGACTGAGAGGGCACCTCCAGCACGTTGAACCAGAACAGGCTTTCCTGCGTTAACGGCAACGTTTCGCCGGTATAGGCCAGGCGCACCACCTGTTGTTTCCCAGGCTCCATGCGAAAGATTGGCGGCGTGGCAACGAAGGGTATTGCAGCCAGCTCCGGCGTTGAGTGTTCATCGCCGCTGTCGAGCCACGCCTGGATCAGCACCGGTGCCAGGCTCTTGTTTTCAAGCCTGATCGTTACCTCCTTGTCGTCCTGCGGGTAGACAATTCGGGTGCTGTTGATGACAACGCTCGCTTGCACGGCGACGGTGCCGAACAGCGCAAGCGTCAACACGATTAACTTGGCTGGCAGGAGTGAAAGGGAAGTCGCGTTCATGCAATAAGTCATCCTGCGGATGAAGGGGTAAGGCTAGCCGAATGACGCACTCGGGCACCAAAGTCGCTGACGGTGGTGAACTCGACTGTGGTTACGCCGCTGGGGCGATTGCGCAGCAGGGGCAATACAAACAGTTTCACGTCACCGGCCGGCATTAACAGGCTGTCATTGGCTGCCCTGTTCGCCGCTTTGCTGAACCGCTTGCCGTCACTCAGCAAGTCGATCGAGGCCAGGGAAATATGGTACGGCGTAGGGTTGGTGGCTTGCAGGGCGAAGCCTTGTTCGTGGGCCACCAGTTTCCATTGCAGTTTTGCCGGGGCGCTGCCGACCGGGTAGGGCAGCACCTGCGGCCGCAGGAACACCCGCAAACGGGTGCGAAACGATAATTCGATCTGATTATTTTGCGCGGCATCCTCGGAGCGCGGTGGCACTTCCAGTACGTTCAGCCAGAACAGACTTTCACGGTCGGTGGGCAGTGGTTCGCCGGAATAGCGCAGGCGCAGTGCCTGTTGCTGGTGAGGCTCAATACGGAAGATCGGTGGCGATAGGGTGAACGGTGTTTGCGCCGTCGCGGGTGTCGAGTGCCTGTCGCCAGTATCCAGCCAAGTTTGCACCAGCGCGGGGCGGGGGCCTTTGTTCTCCAGGCGCACCGCAACCTCCTGCTGTTCAGCCGGATAGATCACGCGTGTGCCATGGATAATTACGCCTGCATGGGAGGGAGGCGCCAGCAGCGATAACAACCCACAAGCACAGGTGGCAAGCACCTGGCAGGCCATCTTTTTCATAGTCTGAAGTCTCTTCGAGTCAGCGGGGAGGGACCTGCGCGGCTACCGCAGGTCCATTACATGAAAGGCCTGCTGCTCCCTTACTCGGCGTACTCGACCAAAAAGCCAACACGGGTGTTGACCGTACCTTCGGTGGCAGGCCCGCTGGCGTACATTTGTGCGGCCAGCGGAATGACTGCCTGGTTGTCGGCGATTACCACGCCTGCCGACTTTTCGGTGTAGACGTTAATCGGGGAGCCATCCCTATTAGTCACTTCGACCTGTACGTTCTTGGCGGTGGTGGTGTCGGACGGGTCATCGTAACCGTCGATGTTCAAACGGCCGGTAGCCACATCGATGGCCGGACTGGTCGGATCAAATGCAACCATAGCGGTGCGACCGTTGGTGCAACTGCCTTCGCCTGGCCCTCCGATACGAATGGTGAAGCCCGTCAGATTGGCGCGACTACCCGCGGTTGCCAGGCGTGCAGCAGAGACTCCACCCAGGTTGACGTCCTTGACCGTTGCGCCAGTGCCCGGTGCTGCACCTTCTATCGTGCAGGTCACATCGGTCACCAGACCGCTGAAATTGATAATGCCATCTGTTGCGTATGCGCAGTGTGATACAGCGGCGGTCAAGGCCAGGGCAGCCGTAACCGTGGATACAGTGTTCCCTTTCATGGTATTTCCAGTCGTGATTCATAGGTGTGGCCCGCCGCAAGTTAAAGCGCTGTTTTCTCGAATGGCGGGGAACCCTAATTTGTCTTGTAACGTGAGTTGTATCTATAGAGAAGTGACGAGTTTTATCTCGTGATTGTTCGAAAACTTATTTTATAAATTTAGGGTTTTTCTGTAGTGCTAAGATTTATCTGTAGGACGTTGCTGTAGGGCTTGAACTTATTGCTTTGTGGTATTGAACCCTGTGTATGGCTGGGTATACCGTGCTCGCAACAATGAAGGTTATTTGTGCGGTGCTGTACTCACTTATGCGGGGCTTTTTATGCCTACTTCAATTGCCAATACGTATACCGTCATGCTGTTGGATGACCATGAGATGGTTCGGCAGGGGATCGAGTTGGGCTTGAGCAAAGAGGCCGACCTCGATGTGATTGGCTCCTTCGGGACGGGTAGGGAATTGCTGGAAGCGTTCGCTCAGAGGTCGGCGGATGTAGTGGTTATGGACTTTATCCTGGCACCGTCGGACAGCGATGGCCTCAGCTTGATCCAGGCACTGATTCGGCGTTTCAGCCAGTGCAGGCCTTTGATTGTGTGTTCGCACTACACACCTGCAACCGTTTCACTGTGTTTGAAAGCCGGATGTTGGGGGATCCTGGGGAAAACTCAAAACCTGACTGCATTGATCACGGCTATCCGAACTGTTGCCCAAGGCCGGATTTACCTGCAACCCTGTATGGTGCCGGCACTGCAGGGTATGCAATCAGTTCTTGATGTCCTGAATATGAAATTGAAAATGGACTTTTCAACCCCGTTGCGGTTGAACGCCTGTCTCACTCCCAAAGAACAGGAAGTGCTGCGTTGTTTTCTTGATGGTATGTCCGTGAACTCAATTGCGGAAAAGTTTTCGCGTAGTGCGAGTACGATCAGTACACAAAAACAATCGGCTTATCGAAAACTGGGTATCGGTAGCGACAGCGAACTTTTCAAGTTCACTCACCAGTTCAGGGAATCTGGATGACCAAAAAGATTAAAGGCTCTGCTCGAGCGGCTAACATAACGCAGCGCCAACAGTGAGCGTTCGTACGCCTGCTCGGATGACCGTTGATACCGCATTAGAAAATGCCCACTAAAGAGCAAAAGGCTTGAGCTAGAGCATCAGCCTGACGACCGATTCGCTCGGGTCTCGGGTTTTTCCGGCGGCCTTGAGCTCGGCGAAATAATCGGCCCACAGCTCATCCTGACGCACGGCGAGCTGATAGAGGTAGTCCCAAGTGAACAATCCGCTGTCATGACCGTCATCGAAGGTCAATTTCAGTGCGTATTGGCCGGCGGGCTCGATCTTGGTCAAGCCGACATTGAACTTGCCGAATTGGAGGATCGGTTTGCCGTGGCCCTGGACCTCGGCAGAAGGGGAGTGCACGCGCAGGAGTTCTGCGGGCAGGTGGTAGACCTCGTCGGGACCGTAGGTCAGCGACAGGGTTTTGGAAGCCTTGTGAAGATTGATGGCGGTAGGAAGCTTGGTCACAGCGTTAATCCTTGTAGCCGCTGCCGAGGCACGAGGCTGCGATGGGTTGGGGTGCGGCATTCCGACAAAACGGTCCCTGAGGGCGGTCCTGCGGACCGCATCGCAGCCTCGTGCCTCGGCAGCGGCTACAGGGGTTACAGAATGTACCTCGACAGATCTTCGTTCTGCGCCAATTCGCCCAGTTGGCTATTGACGTAGTCGGCGTCGATCTTGATGACTTCGCCATTCTGCGCGCTGGCCATGTCGCCAGCGCTGAAAGACACTTCCTCCAGCAGGCGTTCCAGCAAGGTGTGCAAACGACGGGCACCAATGTTCTCGGTTTTCTCGTTGACCTGCCAGGCGATCTCCGCCAGGCGCTTGATCCCGTCCGGCAGGAACTCGATACCCAGGCCTTCGGTTTTCAGCAGCTCGCGGTATTGCTCGGTCAGCGAAGCGTGTGGCTCGCTGAGGATGCGTTCGAAGTCGCCCGGGGTCAGTGCTTTCAACTCCACACGAATCGGCAGGCGGCCTTGCAGCTCCGGCACCAGGTCGCTTGGCTTGCTCAGGTGGAATGCGCCGGAAGCAATAAACAGGATGTGGTCGGTCTTGACCATGCCCAACTTGGTGTTGACGGTACAGCCTTCGATCAGCGGCAGCAGGTCGCGTTGTACGCCTTCGCGGGATATATCGACGCCACCGGAGTTGCCGCGCTTGGCGACCTTGTCGATCTCGTCGATAAACACGATGCCATGCTGCTCGACCGCTTCCAGGGCCTTGGCCTTGAGTTCTTCCTCATTGACCAGGCGCCCGGCCTCTTCGTCACGCACCAGTTTCAGCGCGTCCTTGACCTTGAGCTTGCGGCTTTTCTTCTTGCCCTTGCCCATGTTGGCGAACAGGCTCTGCAACTGGTTGGTCATTTCTTCCATGCCAGGTGGCGCGGAAATGTCGACGCCGGCGACTTCGGCGACTTCGATATCGATTTCCTTGTCGTCCAACTGGCCTTCACGCAGGCGCTTGCGGAACAGCTGACGGGTGTTGGAGTCCGAGGCAGGCGCTGCGTCTTCGTTGAAACCTGTGCGTGCCGGTGGCAGCAGGGCGTCGAGGATACGCTCTTCAGCGGCATCTTCGGCGCGGTGGCTGACCTTGGTCATTTCCTGTTCGCGCAGCAGCTTCAGGGCGGCGTCGGCCAGGTCACGAATGATCGATTCGACGTCACGGCCCACATAGCCGACTTCGGTGAACTTGGTCGCTTCGACTTTGATGAACGGGGCGTTGGCCAATTTGGCCAGGCGGCGGGCGATCTCGGTTTTACCGACGCCGGTAGGACCGATCATCAGGATGTTCTTGGGGGTCACTTCAACACGCAGTTCTTCGGGCAGTTGCATCCGGCGCCAGCGATTACGCAAGGCAATGGCAACGGCGCGCTTGGCATCGTCCTGGCCGATGATATGGCGGTTGAGTTCGTGGACGATTTCGCGGGGAGTCATGGACATAGTAGTTGGCGGTCCTCAAGCGTGTATAAGCCAGCGGCTTATTCCGCGAGGTCCTGCTCCTCAATGGTGAAGTTGTGGTTGGTGAAGACACAGATGTCGCCGGCGATACCGAGGGCCGTTTCGACGATTTCCCTGGCCGACAGATCGGTTTTCTTCAATAACGCACTGGCCGCGGCCTGGGCGTAGCCACCGCCGGAGCCCATGGCGATCAGGCCTTGCTCTGGTTCTACTACGTCGCCATTACCGGTGATGATCAGCGAGGCATCTTTGTTGGCCACGGCCAGCATGGCTTCCAGTCGGCTAAGGGAGCGGTCGGTGCGCCACTCTTTGGCGAGTTCTACGGCGGCACGAACCAGGTGACCCTGATGTTTCTCAAGCTGGCCTTCGAAGCGCTCGAACAGGGTAAAGGCGTCAGCAGTAGCACCGGCAAAACCGGCGAGGACTTGGCCGTGGTACAGGCGACGCACTTTTTTTGCGTTGCCTTTCATCACGGTATTGCCAAGAGAAACCTGGCCGTCGCCGCCCATGACGACTTTGCCGTGGCGACGAACTGAAACGATGGTGGTCAAGGGGAGAGTCTCCACACTGCGGGGCGAAAATGCCCTGATGGAACTCATATGGGGGTGGTGGGGAATATTTCAACCGTAGGAAGGGAGGGCGGACGAGTGGCGTTTGTGGGAAATGATCGTTTCCAGGCTCTGAATCGACGATCCATATCTCGCTGGTTGCTCGTTCCCACGCGGAGCATGGGAGTGAGCAACCAGGCTGGATCAGCGGTTTTGGCGCTGTTGTAACAACAGGTTGCTAAACCCCGCGCCGGCCAACTGTTTTTGAGCCACAGTCAGCTGTTCCCGGTTGCTGAACGGGCCTACCAGCACTCGATACCAGGTCGCTTCCTTCACCGTTCCGGATTCCACCGTCACCGATTGGCCGAGCAGAATGATCTGCGCCCGCACCCGATCAGCGTCTGCCTGCTTGGGGAACGAACCCGCCTGCAGGAAGAACTTGGTCACCGGCGCCGCCTGGGTGGCAACCGGCGGTGCCGGTGGTGGGGTAATCCCGGCCAATGCGGCCTGAGCCCGCGCCGTGTCGATTTTTGCCGCTTGCGCGGGTGTCACAGGGGTGGTTGGAATCACCGGTACCTGCGGCGTTGGCAGGGTTTTCTCCGGTACGGCCTCCTGCGGCACGATCACTTCCGATTCCGGCAGCAGCGTGTAGAAGTCGTATTTAGGCTTCACGGGCGCAGTCGGGCTCGGTGCTGTCTTGTTCGCTTCGGCCATTCTCGTGGCTTTCTGCTGTTCTTGCTTGACCCGCTTGACGTCATCGCCTTTGCCCGGCTCCAGCTTCATCAGGAACACGATAAAGGCACCGACGGTGAGGCCGATGGCCAGCCATAACCAGCCCGGGATCGGTTGCTTTGCCGGGGCCTGGTAACGGCTGGCGCCGCGCTTGGGTGCAGGTTTTTTCTTGGCGGCCAACTTACATACGCTCCAGAGTTTCCAGGCCCAAGAGTTCCAGGCCTTGCTTGAGGGTCCTTCCAGCCAGTGCGGCGAGGCGCAGGCGGCTTTGCTTTTGTGCTTCGTCGTCTGCGGTCAGGATCGGGCAGTTCTCGTAGAAACTGGAGAACAATCCGGCGACCTCGTACAAATAGGTGCAGAGGATATGCGGTGTGCCTTTCTCGCCCACGCTGTTGAGCACTTCGCCGAACTGCGCCAGCTTGGCCGCGAGCTCGTGTTCCTGTGGCGCTTGAAGGTTGATCTGGCCTTCGACTTCGCTGAAATCCTTGCCCAGCTTGCGGAATACACCGGCTACCCGAGTGTACGCATACAACAGGTATGGCGCGGTGTTGCCTTCGAAATTGAGCATCAGTTCAAAGTTGAAGCTGTAGTCGCTGGTGCGGTGTTTGGACAGGTCGGCATATTTCACTGCGCCAATGCCCACCACGCGAGCGATATTGCGCAGGTCGACCTCGGCCAGCTCCGGGTTTTTTTCCTTCACCAGGGCGTAGGCGCGGTCCTGGGCCTCGTTCAGCAGGTCGATCAACTTCACTGTGCCGCCGTCGCGGGTCTTGAAAGGGCGGCCATCGGCGCCGTTCATGGTGCCGAAGCCCATGTGTTCCATGTGCATCGGGTGGGTGACGAAACCGGCGCACCGGGCCACTTCGAACACTTGCTGGAAGTGCAAGGCCTGGCGCTGATCGACGAAATACAGGGCGCGGTCGGCTTTCAACACGCCGCTGCGATAGCGCACGGCGGCCAGGTCGGTGGTGGCGTACAGGTAGCCGCCATCGGCCTTGACGATGATCACCGGCAGTGGCTCGCCATCGGCGGTCTTGAACTCTTCGAGGAACACACACTGGGCGCCGTTGCTTTCCACCAGCAGGCCCTTGGCCCTGAGGTCGTTGACCACGTTGATCAGGTCGTCGTTGTAGGCGCTTTCGCCCATCACGTCGGCCATCGTCAACTTGACGTTGAGCAGTTCGTAGATTTCCTGGCAATGGGACAGTGAGATGTCGCGAAAGCGCGTCCACAGTTCCAGGCATTCGGCGTCGCCGGCTTGCAGCTTGACCACCAGGCTGCGGGCACGGTCGGCGAATTCTTCGGACTCGTCGAAGCGTTTCTTCGCGGCGCGGTAGAAGTTTTCCAGGTCGGCCAGTTCGTTACTGGTGATCGGGTTTTCCTGCAGGTACGCCATCAGCATGCCGAACTGGGTGCCCCAGTCGCCCACGTGGTTCTGGCGGATCACGGTGTCACCGAGAAACTCCAGGACCCGCGCCACTCCATCGCCAATGATGGTCGAGCGCAAGTGGCCGACGTGCATTTCCTTGGCCAGGTTGGGGGCTGACAGATCGACGACCACGCGTTGGGCAGGACCGGCCTTGTGCACACCAATCCTGGCGTCGGCCAGGGCGGCGTCAAGGCGCAAAGCCAGGGCCTGGGTGTTCTGGAAGATATTGATAAAGCCTGGGCCGGCGATTTCGGCCTTGCTGACCTGCGGGTCGACCGGCAGTGCGGCGATGATTTTTTCTGCCAGGTCGCGAGGTTTCATGCCCGCGGGTTTTGCCAGCATCATTGCGATGTTGCTGGCGAAGTCGCCGTGGGTCTTGTCGCGGGTATTCTCCACCTGGATCGCCGGCGTCAGGCCTTCAGGCAACACACCTTCGTTGACGAGTTGGGTGAGGGCTTGTTGGATCAACTGGCGAATGGTGTCTTTCATGGTCTTCTCTTTCGACCGCAAGCGGCGGCGCGTCGATGCGCAGGTGGAAAAACTGGGCATTATCCGTGGCGAGGGCGGGCTTGCCAACCGTTCCGGACCTGCGGAGCCTTTTAAGGTGACACTGCTCACTGTAGGAGCGGGCTCGCCCGCGAAGATCGTTAACGATAACGCAGGTTTCCTGATTTAACGCGGCGCTCTCGGGTTTTTCGCGAGCAAGTGGAGAGTTAGTACAAATCTACCGGGTCTACATCCAGCGACCATCTCACTTGGCGACCGCTGGGCATTTGCTCCAGCGCAAGCAACCAACTACTTAATAGGCGATGCAGCGGCGCGCGCGCCGTTGCTTGCAAGAGTAGCTGAGCGCGATAACGTCCGGCGCGCCGTTCCATCGGTGCCGGCACAGGGCCGAGCAATTCGATGCCGGACAGACCCAGTTCACCGAGCAAACGTTCAGCCTCGCTGCATGCTTCATCGAGAAAACCCTCGGCCTGCCCTGGTTTATGGGCTTCGGCCCGCAGCAATGCCAAATGGGCGAATGGCGGCAAGCCGGCGGAGCGGCGTTCGCTCAGGGCCTGCTCGGCGAAGGCGAAATACCCTTGCTCGGTCAGCTGGATCAACAGTGGATGGTCAGCCAAGTGGGTCTGGATGATCACTTTGCCGGGCTCTTCGGCACGCCCGGCGCGGCCGGCGACCTGGACGATCAACTGCGCCATGCGCTCGCTGGCGCGAAAGTCCCCGGAAAACAGCCCGCCGTCGGCATCCAGGATCGACACCAGGGTTACCCGCGGGAAGTGGTGCCCTTTGGCGAGCATCTGCGTACCCACCAGAATGCAAGGCTGGCCCTTCTGGATGGTGGCGAACAACTGATTCATCGCATCTTTGCGCGACGTACTGTCGCGGTCGACCCGCAGTACCGGGTAGTCCGGGAACAGAATTCCCAGCCGTTCCTCGGCGCGCTCGGTGCCGGCGCCGACGGGACGCAGGTCGACCTTGCCGCACTGCGGGCAATGGCGCGGCACCCGCTCCACATGGCCGCAGTGGTGGCAACGCAACTCGCCGGAGCGTTGGTGCACGGTCATCCGCGCATCACAACGGTTGCACTCGGACATCCAGCCGCAGTCGTGGCACAGCAGCGTCGGCGCAAAGCCCCGGCGATTGAGGAACACCAGCACTTGCTGGCCAGCCGCGAGGGTCTGGCCGATGGCTTGTTGCATGGGGCCGGAAATCCCGCTATCCAGCGGACGGCTTTTGACGTCCAGGCGCAGGAACCTCGGTTGCTTGGCCCCGCCAGCCCGTTCATTCAGGCGCAGCAGGCCGTAACGTCCGGTGTAGGCGTTGTGCAGGCTCTCCAGGGAGGGCGTTGCCGAGCCCAGCACAATCGGGATGTTTTCCTGGCGCGCCCGCACCAGAGCCAGGTCGCGGGCGTGGTAGCGCAGGCCTTCCTGCTGTTTATAGGAGCCGTCGTGTTCTTCGTCGATGATGATCAGCCCCGGGTTTTTCATCGGGGTGAACAGTGCCGAGCGGGTGCCGATAATAATGTCGGCCTCGCCGTCGCGCGCCGCCAGCCAGGATTCCAGGCGCTCGCGGTCGTTGACGGCTGAGTGCACCAGGGCGATGCGCGCGTTGAAGCGTTGTTCGAAGCGCGCCAGGGTTTGTGGGCCCAGATTGATCTCCGGGATCAGCACCAGTGCCTGTTTGCCGGCTTCCAGGGTTTCACGAATCAGTTGCAGATAGACCTCGGTCTTGCCGCTACCGGTGACACCGGCCAGCAGGAACGCGTGGAAACTATCGAAACCTGCACGAATCGCCTCAAAGGCCGCACGCTGTTCCGGGTTCAGCGGCAGTTCTGGCTGGGCCAACCAGTGTTCGTGGCGTTCCCTTGGCGCGTGTTTGCGGATTTCCACCTGCACCAGCCCCTTGGCGAGCAGCAGGTCGAGGCTGTCCTTGCTCAGCATCAGCTTGCTTAATAGCTGATGGGCGACGCCATGGGGATGCTGGGCCAGGGTGGCCAGGGCATCACGCTGACGCGGGGCGCGGGCGATGCGTGGGTCGTCCAGGCGGGCGCCGGGAACCATCGACCAGAAGCGTTCCTGGCGGGCCTCGGCCAGTTCACCCTGACGCAACAGTACCGGCAGCGCCCAGCTCAGGGTATCGCCCAGGCTGTGCTGGTAATACTGGGAGGTCCACAGGCACAGCTTGAACAGCGAAGGCGGCAAGGGTGGCGCGGTGTCCAGCAGGGCCAGGGCCGGCTTGAGCTTTTCGGCAGGCACTTCGCTGTGATCGGTGACCTCCACCAGAATGCCAATCATCTCCCGCCGACCGAACGGTACCCGTACGCGCATTCCCGGCTGCAGTTGCGAGCGCATCACGCCTGCAGGCGCGCGGTAATCGAACAGGCGACGCAGAGGCGAGGGCAGGGCGAGGCGCAAAATGGCGTCGGGCACGCGGGGGATTCTCATATGGCGGGCGGTGAAGAAGGGCGCGAGCCTAGCAGACGGGGTGTGCGTTGGGTATGGCGCGCTTTTCTGACGAAAGGGGCTTTTCTGAACAAAGGGCCAGGGGGTTGCCGCTTGCGCGTTTGGAAAGGTCTGGTAGAATCCGCGGCCTAATTACGTGCGGTATTCAACAATAGTGTTGGGTGGCGGCACGCTAGCCTGAGGAATACACCATGAAAGCCGATATCCATCCAGCGTACGAAACCATCGCAGTTACTTGCAGCTGTGGCAACAAGTTCGAAACCCGTTCGAACCTGTGCAAGCCACTGGGTACTGACGTATGCAACGAGTGCCACCCGTTCTACACCGGTAAGCAGAAGACTCTGGATACTGGCGGTCGTGTGCAGCGCTTTGCTGATCGTTTCGGTGCTTTTGGCAAAGCCAAGACTCCTGCAGCAGAGTAAGGTCGAAGAGTCCGATGGACTGTTCCCGGCTGTTAAAAAAGGCGTCCCTTGCGGGCGCCTTTTTTGTGTCCGCGATTTGGCTTTCGGCCACCCAGGCGCAAGTGTTTTGTCCGGCGCCAGCCTCCCTCGACAGCTTTGAGGTGCAGCGGGTGGTGGATGGTGACACGCTGCGCCTCAAGGATGGCCGCAGTGTGCGCATGATTGGCATCAATACCCCGGAAACCGGCAAGAAAGGCCGTTCCGATGAACCCTTTGCCATGGCGGCTCGCCAGCGCTTGCAGGACTTGGTGGACGCCAGTGCCGGTCGGGTGGGCGTGGTGCTCGGCCAGGAGAGCAGGGACCATTATGGGCGTACCCTGGCCCATCTTTATGGCGCCAATGGAGCGAACCTGGAGGCGCAATTGCTCGCTGCAGGCCTGGGTTTCCAGGTGGCTGTCGCGCCCAACGTGGATCTGGTTGCCTGCCAGCAGGCCGCCGAACACAGCGCCCGGCAGGCACGGCTGGGCCTGTGGCGCCAGTCGCCAGTACTGAATGTTGCGCAGCTCAAGCGTCCCGGATTCGTCATGGTCAGTGGCCAGGTCAGCAAAGTCGAACGCAATCGCGGTGGTATCTGGATTGAATTGCAAGGCTCTCTGGTATTACGCATTGCACCCAATTTGCTCGGCCGTTTCGACAATGCCCTACTGAAGCTTTTGCCAGGTCAGCAAGTCGAGGCGCGTGGCTGGGTGGTGGATCGTTCCCGTCGCGGCGGCCTGGGAAAAAACCAGGCTCGCTGGCTCCTGCCACTGACGGATCCCGGCATGTTGCAACTGATGAAACAAGAAAAACTGTAGACATTTTTTATTGTGATTGTGAACAGTTAAACCCTTGTATCTCGTGGCTCTTGGCCAAAAGTCGTAGGGCAGGGCTCTTGACACCTGTGACTGCCCAGTCTTGTAGGGACTTTACGACACGCGTATCCTCGGCGGTCCGTCGTCCAACAGTAAAAGCGGAATGCCGATATGTCTGATTTGAAAACTGCCGCTCTCGAATATCACGCCAATCCTCGTCCAGGAAAGCTGAGTGTCGAGCTCACCAAAGCCACCGCTACCGCCCGCGATCTGTCGCTGGCCTACAGCCCCGGTGTAGCCGAGCCCGTGCGTGAAATCGCCCGCGACCCTGAGCTGGCCTACAAATACACCGGCAAGGGCAATCTGGTTGCAGTCATTTCTGATGGCACCGCGATTCTCGGTCTGGGTAACCTTGGCCCATTGGCTTCCAAGCCCGTCATGGAAGGCAAGGGCGTGCTGTTCAAGCGCTTCGCCGGCATCGACGTATTCGACATCGAAGTCGACTCCGAAAGCCCGCAGGCGTTCATCGACACTGTAAAGCGCATCTCCATCACCTTCGGTGGCATCAACCTGGAAGACATCAAGGCACCTGAGTGCTTCGAAATCGAAAAGGCCCTGATCGAGCAGTGCGACATCCCGGTATTCCACGATGACCAGCACGGCACCGCGATCGTCACCGCAGCCGGCATGATCAACGCCCTGGAAATCGCTGGTAAAACCCTGTCCGAGGCCAAGATCGTCTGCCTGGGTGCCGGTGCTGCGGCCATCTCCTGCATGAAGTTGATCATCAGCATGGGCGCCAAGCTGGAAAACATCTACATGGTCGACAGCAAGGGCGTGATCCAGTCCGAGCGTACTGACCTGAACCAGTACAAGGCGATGTTTGCCCATCCATCCTCCAAGCGCACCCTGGCTGACGCCCTGGACGGTGCTGACGTGTTCGTCGGCTTGTCCGGTCCGAACCTGCTGAGCGCTGAAGGCCTGAAGTCCATGGCGCCGAACCCGATCGTGTTCGCCTGCTCCAACCCTGATCCTGAAATCTCTCCGGAGCTGGCTCATGCCACCCGTAGCGACGTGATCATGGCCACCGGCCGTTCGGACTACCCGAACCAGGTCAACAACGTGCTGGGTTTCCCGTTTATCTTCCGTGGTGCCCTGGACGTTCGCGCCAAACGCATCAACGAAGAAATGAAAGTGGCTGCCGCCAACGCCTTGCGCGAGCTGGCCAAGCTGCCGGTACCTCAGGAAGTATGTGACGCCTACGGCGGCGCCAAGTTGGAATTCGGTCGTGAGTACATCATCCCCAAGCCAATGGATGTCCGCCTGATCACCCTGATCTCGGATGCTGTGGCTAAAGCAGCCATCGAGACTGGCGTGGCAACCCTGCCGTATCCTAAGAACTACCCGCTCAAGAGCGTGGATGATGTGTTCAACGGCTAAGCCGTTGTAGCACACCAAAAAAAGCCCGTATCTCACGATACGGGCTTTTTTTTGGCAACTCTATTCTCTGTCAGAACAGATCGAACGGCGCCGCCTCATCCGCCGGTAGCGGGCTACCGGGTGCCGGGCCATTGCCCAGTTCATTGACCGAGGGTGGCGTATCTTCGCTTTTGAACAGTTCGAAGTAGGCATTCGGCGTGCCTGGCGCTGCGGTGCGACCGCTGACCGGGTCGATCCGCAGGCTGAGTATGCCTTCCGGTTCAGGCTGGCTGTGGACCGGCTTGTCCTTGAGGGCTGCGCCCATGTAGTTCATCCAGATCGGCAGCGCGACGGTGCCACCGAATTCGCGACGGCCCAGGCTTTCCGGCTGGTCGTACCCGGTCCACACGGTGGTCACGTAATCGGCGTTGTAGCCGGAGAACCAGGCGTCCTTGGATTCGTTGGTCGTACCGGTCTTGCCCGCAATATCGGCGCGGCCCAGCGCCAATGCACGGCGGCCGGTGCCCCTCTTGATCACGTCTTCGAGGATGCTGTTGAGGATATAAGTGGTCCGGCCGTCCACCACGCGCTCGGCCACTGCTGGAGCTTGCGGGGCGGGTGCGGCAGGGGTTGGGGTCTCGCCCGGCGTCGGCTCGATGGTAATACCTGCATTGGCCGGCGCCGCCAGGCCGTCGGTGGCAGCGACATCATTGACCGCTTCACTCGGCACACTGGGTGGGTTGGCGGTGAACAGGGTCTCGCCATTGCGGCTTTCAATCTTGTCGATCAGGTACGGTGTGATCTTGTAGCCGCCGTTGGCAAACGTGCTCCAGCCGGTGGCGATTTCCATCGGTGTGAGGGTCGCAGTACCCAGGGCCAGGGACAGGTTGGGCGGTAAATCCTGCTTGTTGAAGCCAAAACGGGTGATGTAGTCGATGGTTTTGCCCACGCCCATCGCCTGCAACAGTCGGATAGACACCAGGTTGCGTGATTTGTACAGCGCCTCGCGGATCCGGATCGGACCGAGGAAGGTGTTGGTATCGTTCTTCGGTCGCCAGACTTTGTCCAGATAGTTGTCAACGAATACGATCGGCGCATCGTTGACCAGGCTGGCGGCGGTGTAGCCGTTATCCAGGGCGGCACTGTAGATGAACGGCTTGAAGCTGGAGCCTGGCTGGCGCTTGGCCTGGATGGCGCGGTTGTAGTTGCTCTGTTCGAAGGCAAAACCGCCTACCAGGGCACGGATGGCGCCGTTTTTCGGATCCAGCGATACCAGGGCGCCCTGGACTACGGGTACCTGGCTGAATTTCAAACTGTCGTCTTTCTGGCGCTGTACACGGACCAGGTCGCCGATCTGGGCCACATCCGACGGCTGCTTGGGCGCGGGGCCCATGCTGTTGGTGTTGAGGAACGGGCGAGCCCATTTCATGCTGTCCCAGGGCACCTGCTCTTCGCCGGTGCGGGTCAGTACCTGCACGCCATCTTTCTTCACCTGGGTGACGATGGCCGGTTCAAGCCCGCTGATCGTGCGCTGCTTGCCCAGTTCTAGGGTCCAGGCGCTCAAGGTCTTGCCCGGCAGGCGCGATTCGGGTCCGCGGTAGCCGTGGCGCTGGGCATAGGTGATCAGGCCTTCGTGCAGTGAGTGGTTGGCGATTTCCTGCAGGTTGCTAGGAATAGTCGTGGTAACGCGGAAACCTTCGGTGTAGGCATCGCTACCATAACGGCCGACCATTTCGGCCCGGGCCATTTCGGCGATGTACGGCGCGTTCACCTCGGGTGTCGGTACGTGATAGCTGGCGTTCAGCGGCTCGGCAACCGCGCTTTCGTAGGCCGCCTGATCAATCTTGCCCAGCTTGTACATGCGCCCTAGGATCCAGTCGCGACGCTCTTTGCTGCGTGCCGGATTGGCCAGGGGATTAAAGCGTGAAGGGGCCTTAGGCAGGCCGGCAATCATCGCCATCTGCGCCAGGCTGGCATCACGAATCGACTTGCCGTAGTACACCTGGGACGCGGCCTCGATGCCGTAGGCGCGGTTGCCCAGGTAGATCTTGTTGACGTAAAGCTCCAGGATCTCGTCCTTGGTCAACTGCCGTTCGATCTGCAACGCCAGGAGGATTTCCGTGGCCTTGCGGGAAAAGCTGCGTTCGCTGGTGAGGAAAAAGTTCTTCGCTACCTGCATGGTGATGGTGCTGCCGCCAGACTGAATGTGTCCGCTTTTTATCAGTTGCGTGGTGGCACGCAGCAGGCTGCTGGGGTCGACACCATAGTGATGGGCGAAATTATCGTCTTCGGCCGACAGCAAGGCATTGATGAAATTGGGCGGAATATCGGCGAAACGGATCGGGGAGCGGCGCATTTCGCCGAACTCCGCGATCAGTTTTTCGTCGCTGCTGTAGATCCGCAAAGGAATCTGCAACTGGATACTTCTCAGGGTCTCTACCGAGGGCAATCCCGGACTAAGGTAGAGATAGGCCCCGCTGAGAGCGAGCATCGGCCCGCAGACGATAGCGACAATGGAGTACCCGAAAAACTTCAGCAGACGAATCAAGGCTTTTGGATTTCCAGAGAAAAGAAAGAGTTAGGCGTCGGGGCGTGCATTGCAAGCGATGAGGCGACCCGGCCTGCGGATAAAAAGCGGGAAAAAACGCTGGGCATTAAAGCATTTTTCGGCTTGGGGCGTCATTCACGCCTCTCGCACAAACCGACCGACTGCATCGCACTCGGCAGCAATCAGGCTGTATGACAGGGAAAGTTTTGAGGAGTTTTATGAAAAATGGATTTTTCAGGCGCAGGGCTAAAATTGTCTTGGGTGTCGACATCAATGATGCAGGCGTCAGGCTGGTGGAATTGGGGCGATCAGCCAGTGGCTACACCGTCCAGTCTTATGCAATGCAGCACCTGCCAGCTCATGCGGTGGTCGACAGCACACTTGTGGATCTTGAGGGTGTGGCAAGCGCAATTTCCAGTGCGTTGTCGCGAATGCGCACCTCCCTTAGATTTGCGGCGGTAGCGGTGGCGGGATCTTCAGTCATTACCCGCATGATTGAAATGGACAGCGGGCTCAGCGATGACGAAATGGTGCGTCGGATCAATCTGGAAGCGGACCAATATATTCCCTATCCGCTGGATGAGGTGGCCATCGACTTTCAAATCCAGGATATTTCGGCCCACGATCCGTCGCGAGTCGAGGTGCTGCTGGTGGCCTGTTTGAGGTCGCAGGTCGAAGCCCGCGAAGCGGTCTTGGGCTTGGCCGGGCTGGTCACGCGGATCGTTGATGTCGAAGCGTTTGCATTGAGTCGCGTGAGCGGGCACGCTTTGACCAGCATCGCGCCGGGCCATCGAGTCGATGGTGCGCAGTGGGTCTTGGATGCTCAAGGGATGGGAGTTGCTTGCGGGCTAGCCCTGAGGAGTTTCGACTGATGACACGAATCAACCTGTTGCCTTGGCGCGAAGAGCGCAATGCACGGCGGCGCACCGGGTTCCTGATTTTCCTGGTCGGTATGGCCGGTGCGGCACTGGGCACGATTTGGCTGGCCGACCAAGTGATCGATCAGGCGATTGATCGGCAAGTGGCTCGCAATAACCACTTGAGCAAGGATATCTCGGTACTGGATTCGCGGATCAAGGCCATTGGCCAATTGCAGGAACAAAGTCAGCAACTGACGGAGCGCATGAAGGTTGTCCAGACCTTGCAGGATGATCGTTCGGTGGGTGGCCGGCTGCTCAATCAGTTGGTCCGCGCCGTGCCGGAGGGTGTGCAGTTGCAGGACATGGTTGTGGAGAACGGCTCGATCAGGATCAGTGGTACAGCCGAATCGAACCATGATATCGCCCGGTTGATGCGCGGCCTTGAAGCGGCTGAAGGCATGCAGGCGCCCCGCCTGTTGCAGGTGCAGGGCGAACAGGAAGGCGGTAACGGCTTCCAGATGATGGTTCGCCAGGAAGAGTCCGGCGGGGCGAGGCAATGAAGCTGTTGTCCGGGCTGGCAGGACTCGTCTATCGAAACGCGACCAGTTGGCCGTTGCCGGGCAAGGTTCTGCTGGGTTGCGGGGTTGTCTGCCTGTTGGTGCTGCTGGGCAACACCTTCTACCTGAGTGCATCCCGGGAGCAACTACGCCAGCAGGAGGCCCAGGAGGTGGCGTTGCGCGAGCAAATCGCCGAGAAAACCAAGGCGGCTGCCCAACTTAAAACCTTGACTCGCCAGTTCCAGGCGACGCAGGGCGCATTTGCCCAGCTCTTGCGGCACCTGCCCCTCGACATTGAGGTGCCTGGCCTGCTTGAGGATGTTACCCGGCTTGGTAACGCCAATGGTTTGGAGTTGGGGGCGATCAAGCTGCTGGATGAGCAGTCGCGGCCGCTTTATATCGAGCTGCCCATGGAGATTGGCCTGGTGGGCGGCTTCCACGACGTGGCGGGCTTCATCAGCGGTTTGGGTGGTTTGTCGCGTATTGTTACTGTGCAAGGTTTTACGGTCCGTGCGGACGAGTCTCGGGTACGCCTCAAGCTGCTGGCGAAGACTTACCGCTACAACCATCAGGATGGCGGTGATTTGCGGGCACTGATGGCTGATGTGACCCAATCGTCACCACCGCGCCTTGCCTATGATCCTGCATCCCTGCGAGATCCTTTCCAGCCGCCGTTTCGACAGCTTGAACGTGTCTTGGGGCGCCCGGCTGCCGCGCCGGACCCCGGACGGCAGCGCGGCTTTCTCGAAGGCTTTGCCATTGAGCAATTCGAGATGGTCGGGACTGTTTCCCGTGGGGCCCAGACCTTTGCCCTGCTGCGGGCAGCTTCGGCTGTCTATCGCCTCGCCATCGGTGATTACCTGGGGCCGGACTATGGACGGGTCACGGCCATTGATGACGCTCATATCGAACTGGCCGAGCTATTCCCAGGTGGCCAGGGCGCGTGGTTGGAACGCTCGAGAACCCTTGCCTTGAATGTGAATTCATAACGGAAGCAAACAAATGAAAAGGACTTTATCGTCCTGCGGTGTGGCGCTATGGATAGCGTTAACAGCACCGTCGGTCATGGCTGTGCCCGCTCGAATCGACCTGATCAATCTGCCGCCGCCGGTCAGGGTCCCAATAGGCCACGCATTCAGTGGCGAAAAGCTCACCCTCAATTTCCAGGACATCGAGATTCGTACCGTTCTGCAACAGATCGCCGACGTTGCCGGGCTCAATCTGGTGGCGAGTGACGAAGTACAGGGTTCGATTACCTTGCGTCTCAAGGATGTGCCCTGGGATCAGGCTCTGGACCTGGTGCTGCAAACCAAGGGTCTGGATAAACGGGTGACGGCGAATGTAATGCTGGTAGCCCCTGCGGACGAGTTGGCCGCGCGCGAGTTGCTGACGTTGGAGTCGCGCCAGCAGATGGCGCAGTTGGCGCCTTTGCGCCGGGAGTTGTTGCAAGTCAATTACGCCAAGGCGGCGGACCTGGCCAGGTTGTTCCAATCGGTAACGGGACATGAAGGCACGACCGATGAGCGTGGTTCGGTGGCCGTGGATGAGCGTACCAACAACATCATCGCCTACCAGACCCGAGAACGCCTGGAAGAGCTTAGGCGGATCGTGGCGCAATTGGATGTTCCAGTGCGCCAGGTAATGATTGAGGCGCGGATTGTCGAGGCCAACGTCGATTATGACAGAAGCCTGGGGGTTCGCTGGGGAGGGGTGGCCAATCGGGGTAAATGGAGCGCAGGTGGTCTGCGCAAGCCGCTGGCAGAAGGCGCTGAGCCACCTGAAAATCCGCCCAGCTCGCCGTTTGTCGACCTGGGAAGCTTCAACGGTGCCTCCGGGCTGGGCATCGCCTTCATCACCGATAACGTCTTGTTGGACCTGGAACTGACGGCCATGGAAAAAACCGGCAACGGCGAAATCGTCTCGCAGCCCAAGGTGGTCACTTCTGATAAGGAAACCGCCCGAATCCTCAAGGGGACCGAGATTCCCTACCAGGAATCCAGCTCCAGCGGGGCCACGTCAGTGTCGTTCAAGGAGGCCTCGCTGTCCCTGGAGGTCACGCCACAGATCACCCCTGACGACTGGGTGATCATGGAGGTCAAAGTCACCAAGGATGAGCCTGACTACCTGAACAAACTCAATGATGTGCCGCCGATCAAGAAAAACGAAGTCAATGCCAAGGTGCTGGTCAAGGATGGCGAGACTATTGTCATCGGCGGAGTTTTCTCCAATACCCAGAGCAAGGTGGTAGATAAAGTGCCTTTTTTGGGCGATCTGCCGTATCTTGGCCGCCTTTTCCGGCGGGATGTGGTCTCGGAGAAAAAATCCGAGCTGCTGGTATTCCTGACTCCGCGTATTATGAATAACCAGGCGATTGCTGTGAGTCGTTGATTCTGTGCGAAATTTGATTCTTGTAGGACCGATGGGGGCTGGAAAGAGCACCATCGGCCGTTTGCTGGCCAAAGAGCTGCGCCTGCCATTCAAAGACTCCGATAAGGAAATTGAATTGCGCACGGGCGCCAATATCCCGTGGATCTTCGATAAGGAAGGCGAATTGGGCTTTCGTGACCGCGAGCAGGCAATGATTGCCGAGCTATGTGGCTGCGACGGCGTAGTATTGGCCACTGGCGGCGGTGCGGTGATGCGCGATGAAAACCGCCGGGCGTTGCATGCTGGCGGTCGGGTGGTCTATCTGCATGCGTCAGTTGAGCAGCAGGTGGGTCGCACTGCCCGCGATCGTAATCGCCCGCTGCTGCGTACGGCGGATCCGGCGAAAACCTTGCGGGATTTACTGGCGCTGCGGGATCCGTTGTATCGGGAAATCGCCGATCTGGTGGTAGAAACCGATGAGAGGCCGCCCCGAATGGTCGTCCTCGACATTCTTGAGCGCTTGCAGGGTTTGCCTCCCCGTTAAAGCCTGGCTTGAAATGCGCTATCCTCGGCGTCGTGCCATGATCTTCCAGGTATGGCGTAGAGCCATCAGGCAGCATCGGATCCCGACGTTGCCAACAAACGTTAATGTAGGGCAGGACGCCTGCTTCCATCTTCAACGCGGGGACACATGCAGACACTTAAGGTCGATCTTGGCGAGCGTAGCTACCCGATCCATATTGGCGAAGGTTTGTTGGACAAACCCGAGTTGCTCGCGCCGCATATTGCCGGTCGGCAAGTGGCGATTATCTCCAACGAGACAGTGGCGCCGCTTTATCTTGAGCGTCTGAGCCGCAGCCTTGAGGCGTTTTCCGTCATTTCGGTGGTGTTGCCCGATGGCGAGGCCTTCAAGAACTGGGAAACTCTGCAATTGATCTTTGATGGCCTGCTGACTGCCCGCCATGACCGTCGTACCACTGTGATCGCCTTGGGGGGCGGTGTGATCGGCGACATGGCCGGTTTTGCTGCGGCCTGCTACCAGCGTGGCGTGGACTTCATCCAGGTGCCAACCACCCTGTTGTCCCAGGTCGATTCGTCGGTGGGCGGCAAGACGGGTATCAATCATCCGTTGGGCAAGAACATGGTGGGAGCGTTCTATCAGCCCAATGTGGTGCTGATCGATACCGCTACCCTCAACACCTTGCCACCCCGCGAGCTGTCGGCGGGCCTGGCGGAAGTCATCAAGTATGGTCTGATTTGCGATGAGCCGTTCCTCACCTGGCTGGAGGAGCACGTCGACGCCCTGCGCGCCCTGGACCAGGTGGCGCTGACCGAGGCGATTTCCCGTTCCTGTGCCGCCAAGGCACTGGTGGTCAATGCTGACGAGCGCGAGTCCGGCGTGCGGGCCACCCTGAACCTGGGGCACACCTTCGGCCATGCGATCGAAACACACATGGGCTATGGTGTGTGGTTGCATGGGGAGGCCGTCGCGGCTGGCACAGTCATGGCGTTGGAGATGTCACAGCGCCTGGGCTGGATCAACGCCCAGGAGCGGGATCGCGGGATCCGCTTGTTCCAGCGTGCCGGGTTGCCGGTCATTCCTCCTGCGGAGATGACCGAGGCTGATTTTCTCGAACACATGGCGATAGACAAGAAAGTGATCGACGGTCGACTACGACTGGTACTGTTGCGCCAAATGGGCGAAGCAGTCGTGACCGACGATTATCCGAAAGAGATTTTACAGGCCACGCTGGGAGCGGATTATCGCGCCCTGGCCCAGCTCAAAGGTTAATAAGATCCCGATGACTAGTTTGCATGCCGACGAGGCTTTCCTCGGCCATTACCAGTTGAACCATGACCCTTTTGCTCCACGGGTACCTGGCTTCAAATTCTTCCCCGCGCAACGCAAGCCGGTGCTGGGGCAGCTACACCACCTGGCGCGCTACAGCCAACTGTTGCTGGTGGTCACAGGGCCCCTTGGCAGCGGCAAGACATTGCTGCGCCAGGCGCTCGTCGCCAGTACCAACAAGCAATCGGTACAGAGCGTAGTGGTTTCGGCGCGTGGTGCCGGTGATGCGGCCGGGGTATTGCGCCAAGTGGCCCAGGCCCTGGACGTGGCCAATGCCGAGCCGAGCGCGATCCTCAAGCAAGTGGTGCAACTGGGCCTGACCGGCCAGGAAGTCTATCTGCTGGTGGATGATGCCGAGCAGCTCGATGAGTCCGCCCTGGACGCGCTATTGGCGCTGGCAGCAGGTACGCCTGAGGGCCGTCCGCACGTATTTCTGTTCGGTGAGTCGTCGCTGATTGCTGAGCTTGAGCAGCTCAGTGGCGAGGAAGAGCTCTTCCATGTCATCGAATTGCAGCCTTACGAAGAAGAGGAAACCCGCGAATACCTGGCCCAGCGTCTTGAGGGCGCAGGCCAGGGTATCGAACTTTTCTCCGCCCAGCAGATCTCTGATATTCACGAAAGCTCCGACGGCTGGCCTGGCACCATCAATCAGGTTGCCCGGGATGCCATGATCGAAACCATGATTGCCAGCCGCTCAGCGGTGAAGCGTCCAAAGATGGGGTTCACCATGCCGAAGAAACACGTATTGGCGATTTCCGCAGTTGTTGTAGTTGCAATCGCTGCTGCCTGGTTGATCCCGGGCCGCAGCAAGGCGCCGACCACCGATGCGCCAACCGAACAGGCGCAATTGCCACTGGGCAAGCCAACCCCGGACGGAGCGCCCTCCGTTGAGTTTGCGGGTTCAGGCCAACCCACCAATCTGCCAATGGTCGGCCAGCCAGTGATGCGCGAGCCGCTTGCCGAAGCGGCTGGCGGTATCTCTGAAGGTGATGACGGCGTACCGGTGGAAGGCTCCAGCGCTACACCGCCGACCGTTACCACCTCTGCGCCACCTGCTGACACTCCTGCGAGCCCGGCACCGACGCCAGCGGCCAAGCCGACCCCGGCACCTGCCCAGGTCGCCACTGCCAAGCCCGCGCCTGTGGCCAAGCCTGTTGATAAACCGGCCACCGTTGCCAAGGCTGCTACCAGTGGCGGCAGTTGGTACGCCAGCCAGCCAGCCGGGCATTACGTGGTGCAGATCCTCGGCACCAGCTCCGAAGCCAACGCACAGAACTTCGTCAAGGAGCAGGGCAGCGGGTACCGTTATTTCAAGAAAGCCCTCAACGGCAAGCCGTTTTACGTGATCACTTACGGCAACTTTGCTAACCGTGCAGCAGCCGATACCGCTATCAAGGCCTTGCCAGCGAAGGTTCAGGCTGGTAAACCTTGGCCTCGCACTGTCGCCAGCGTCCAACAGGAACTGGCAACTGCTCGCTGAAGATTCGGCGGCCTTACCCAGGCCGCCCTCTTGGCAACCTCAAAAAAACCGCAAGTGCGTGCTGCCCTCCAGGCCGCGCGCTTTGTGGTGTCTGCGCACGTCGCTTTTGAGTCGTAGCGGTCAGAATTAAAAAAGTTTTGACTAGCACAGCATATCGCTTTAAACCTTTCATAAATGCGACATAGATTTGCGACATTTCGTCGCTAAATTTGTGAGCGTCTGTGTCGGTGTGTACAATGACCTCCCTTTTGCCCCCGCTAAGCTGGCGTACGTTCGGCGCGGATAGTAACTGGTTGAATTAAAAAGAAATTTGCCTCGGTCAAAGAGGCAGCCTGGTGAGAAAGTGTCTATGAAAGCAGGTCTGTACCAACCCGATGAATTCAAGGATAACTGCGGTTTCGGCCTGATTGCCCATATGCAGGGCGAGCCCAGTCATACCCTTTTGCAAACGGCCATCGAGGCCCTGACCTGCATGACCCACCGCGGTGGGATCAACGCCGACGGCAAGACCGGTGACGGTTGCGGCTTGCTGATTCAAAAGCCCGACCAGTTCCTGCGCGCTATCGCCAAGGAAACCTTCGGCGCCGACTTGCCCAAGCAATACGCCGTGGGCATGGTGTTTTTCAATCAGGACCCGGTCAAAGCCCAAGCCGCTCGCGAGAACATGAATCGCGAGATCCTGGCCGCCGGCCTGCAACTGATCGGCTGGCGCAAAGTGCCAATCGACACCAGCGTGCTCGGCCGCCTGGCCTTGGAGCGCCTGCCGCAGATCGAACAAGTGTTCATCGCAGGTGACGGCCTGAGCGACCAGGACATGGCGATCAAGCTGTTCACGTCCCGTCGTCGCTCGTCCGTGGCCAACGCCGCCGACACTGACCACTACATCTGCAGCTTTTCCCACAAGACCATCATCTATAAAGGCCTGATGATGCCGGCGGACTTGACCGCCTTCTATCCAGACCTGAGCGATGAGCGCCTGCAAACCGCAATCTGTGTGTTCCACCAGCGCTTCTCCACCAACACCCTGCCGAAATGGCCACTGGCCCAGCCATTCCGCTTCCTCGCCCACAACGGCGAGATCAACACCATCACCGGCAACCGCAACTGGGCTGTGGCCCGTCGCACCAAGTTCGCCAACGATTTGATGGATCTGGAAGAGCTTGGCCCGCTGGTCAACCGCGTAGGCTCCGACTCCTCCAGCATGGACAACATGCTGGAACTGATGGTCACCGGCGGCATTGACCTGTTCCGTGGCGTGCGCATGATCATTCCGCCAGCGTGGCAAAACGTCGAGACCATGGACCCCGACCTGCGGGCGTTCTATGAGTACAACTCGATGCACATGGAGCCATGGGATGGCCCGGCCGGAGTGGTGATGACCGATGGTCGCTACGCGGTATGCCTGTTGGACCGTAACGGTCTGCGCCCGGCGCGTTGGGTCACTACCACCAATGGTTTCATCACCCTGGCTTCGGAAGTCGGCGTCTGGAACTACCAGCCTGAAGACGTCATCGCCAAGGGCCGCGTAGGCCCTGGCCAGATCCTCGCTGTGGACACCGAAACCGGGCAGGTCCTCGACACAGACGCCATCGATAACCGCTTGAAGTCTCGTCATCCATACAAGCAATGGCTGCGCAAGAATGCCCTGCGCATCCAGGCGACCATGGAAGACAACGACCATGGTTCGGCTTTCTACGATGTCGACCAGCTCAAGCAGTACATGAAAATGTACCAGGTCACCTTCGAGGAGCGTGACCAGGTGCTGCGCCCGTTGGGTGAGCAAGGTTATGAGGCGGTAGGCTCCATGGGCGATGACACGCCAATGGCTGTACTGTCCCAGCGCGTGCGCACACCGTACGACTATTTCCGCCAGCAGTTCGCCCAGGTGACCAACCCGCCGATCGACCCGCTGCGTGAAGCCATCGTGATGTCCCTGGAAGTCTGCCTCGGTGCCGAGCGCAATATCTTCCAGGAGTCGTCAGAGCACGCTTCTCGCGTGATCCTCAGCTCGCCGGTCATTTCCCCGGCCAAGTGGCGTTCGTTGATGACCCTGGAACGTCCAGGTTTTGACCGGCAGATCATCGACCTGAACTACGACGAGAGCCTGGGCCTTGAAGCCGCGGTGCGTAACATCGCCGATCAGGCCGAAGAAGCCGTGCGTGCCGGTCGCACCCAGATCGTGCTGACCGACCGGCATATTGCGCCGGGCAAACTGCCGGTCCACGCTGCGCTGGCGACCGGTGCGGTCCACCATCGCCTGACCGAAAAAGGCCTGCGTTGCGACTCCAACATTCTCGTGGAAACCGCCACCGCCCGTGACCCGCATCACTTTGCGGTGCTGATCGGTTTCGGCGCCTCGGCGGTGTACCCGTTCCTGGCCTATGAAGTGCTGGGCGACCTGATTCGTACCGGTGAAGTGCTGGGCGACCTCTATGAGGTGTTCAAGAACTACCGTAAAGGCATCACCAAGGGCCTGTTGAAGATCCTGTCGAAGATGGGTATCTCCACCATCACCTCATACCGTGGTGCGCAGTTGTTCGAGGCCATCGGCCTGTCGGAAGAAGTCTGCGACATGAGCTTCCGTGGCGTGCCGAGCCGCATCAAGGGGGCGCGCTTCGTCGACATCGAAGCCGAACAGAAAGCCCTGGCTGCCGAAGCCTGGAGCGCGCGCAAGCCGATCCAGCAAGGCGGCCTGCTGAAGTTCGTCCACGGTGGCGAATACCACGCCTACAACCCGGATGTGGTCAACACCCTGCAAGCCGCCGTGCAGCAGGGCGACTACGCCAAGTTCAAGGAATACACCGCGCTGGTGGATAACCGCCCGGTGTCGATGATCCGCGACCTGTTCAAGGTGAAAACCCTGGACACGCCGCTGGCCATCAGCGAAATCGAACCACTGGAATCGATCCTCAAGCGTTTCGACTCCGCCGGTATTTCCCTGGGCGCCTTGTCGCCTGAGGCTCATGAAGCCCTGGCCGAAGCCATGAACCGCCTGGGTGCGCGTTCCAACTCCGGTGAAGGCGGTGAAGACCCGGCGCGTTACGGCACCATCAAGAGCTCGAAGATCAAGCAAGTGGCCACTGGCCGCTTTGGTGTGACTCCAGAGTACCTGGTCAACGCCGAAGTGCTGCAGATCAAGGTAGCCCAAGGCGCCAAGCCTGGTGAAGGCGGGCAATTGCCCGGCGGCAAGGTCAACGGCCTGATCGCCAAGCTGCGTTACGCCGTACCTGGCGTGACCCTGATCTCGCCACCGCCGCACCACGACATCTACTCCATCGAGGATTTGTCGCAGCTGATTTTTGACTTGAAGCAAGTCAACCCGCAGGCCCTGGTCTCGGTGAAACTGGTGGCAGAAGCTGGCGTCGGCACCATCGCCGCTGGTGTGGCCAAGGCCTATGCCGACCTGATCACTATCTCCGGCTACGATGGTGGCACCGGCGCTTCGCCGCTGACCTCCATCAAGTACGCCGGCGCGCCATGGGAGCTGGGCCTGGCTGAAACCCACCAGACCCTGCGGGGCAACGACCTGCGCGGCAAGGTCCGGGTACAGACCGACGGTGGCCTGAAAACCGGCCTCGATGTGATCAAGGCCGCGATCCTCGGCGCCGAAAGCTTCGGCTTCGGTACCGCACCGATGATTGCCCTGGGCTGCAAATACCTGCGCATCTGCCACCTGAACAACTGCGCCACCGGCGTCGCGACTCAGAACGAGAAGCTGCGCAAGGATCACTACATCGGCACCGTCGACATGGTGGTGAATTTCTTCACCTACGTTGCCGAAGAGACCCGTGAGTGGTTGGCCAAGCTGGGCGTGCGCTCCCTGGAAGAGCTGATCGGCCGTACCGATCTGCTGGACATCCTCGAAGGCCAGACCGCCAAGCAACACCACCTGGACCTGACGCCGCTGTTGGGCAGCGATCACATTCCGGCCGACAAGCCGCAGTTCTGCCAGGTTGACCGCAACCCGCCGTTCGACAAAGGCCTGCTGGCCGAGAAAATGGTCGAGATGGCCGGCTCCTCGATCTTTGAGGCCAGCGGTGGCGAATTCGCCCTGGATATCTGCAACTGCGACCGCTCCATCGGTGCGCGGATCTCCGGGGAGATTGCCCGCAAGCATGGCAACCAAGGCATGGCCAAGGCGCCGGTCACCTTCCGTTTCAAAGGCACAGCGGGCCAGAGCTTTGGCGTGTGGAACGCCGGTGGCTTACACATGTACCTGGAAGGCGACGCCAACGACTACGTCGGCAAGGGCATGACCGGTGGCAAGCTGGTGATCGTTCCGCCGATGGGCAGCGTCTACAAGACCCAGGAAAGTGCCATTATCGGCAACACCTGCCTGTACGGTGCGACTGGCGGCAAGCTGTTCGCTGCCGGTACTGCCGGTGAGCGTTTTGCCGTGCGTAACTCCGGTGCCCATACCGTGGTGGAAGGCACGGGCGATCACTGCTGCGAGTATATGACCGGTGGTTTTGTCTGCGTCCTGGGCAAGACCGGCTACAACTTCGGTTCGGGCATGACCGGCGGTTTCGCCTACGTGCTGGACCAGGACAACACCTTCGTCGACAAGATCAACCACGAGTTGGTGGAGATCCAGCGGATCAGCGGCGAAGCGATGGAGTCCTACCGTAACCACCTGCAACACGTGCTGGACGAGTACGTTGAGGAAACCGGCAGCGAATGGGGGCGTAACCTCGCCGAAAACCTCGATGATTACCTGCGTCGTTTCTGGCTGGTCAAACCGAAGGCAGCGAGTTTGAAATCTCTGCTTTCCAGCACTCTTGCGAGTCCGCAGTAACGACGCAGCTGCAAGCGGCAAGTTTCAAGCCGCAAGTTAAATGCAGTGCGCGATGTGCCTGCTACGGTGATTGTCCTGCAGCTTTAAGCGTGTAGCTTGAAGCTGTCGTAACGAGGTTCAACAGCATGACCGAACGTCTCAGCAACGACTTCCAATTCCTCGATGTCGGGCGCAAAGATCCGAAGAAGAAACTGTTGCGTCAACGCAAGAAAGAGTTCGTGGAAATCTACGAACCCTTCAAACCCCAGCACTCGGCCGACCAGGCCCACCGTTGCCTGGGTTGTGGTAACCCGTATTGCGAATGGAAGTGCCCGGTGCACAACTTCATTCCCAACTGGCTGAAACTGGTGGCCGAGGGCAATATCCTCGCCGCCGCCGAGCTGTCGCACCAGACCAACACCTTGCCGGAAGTCTGCGGCAGGGTTTGTCCCCAGGACCGTCTGTGCGAGGGCGCTTGCACCCTTAATGACGGTTTTGGTGCAGTGACCATCGGTTCGGTGGAGAAGTACATCACCGACACTGCGTTCGCCATGGGCTGGCGCCCGGACATGTCCAAGGTCAAGCCGACCGGCAAGCGTGTCGCGATCATCGGCGCAGGCCCTGCGGGCTTGGGCTGTGCCGACGTGCTGGTGCGTGGCGGCGTGACCCCGGTGGTGTTCGACAAGAACCCGGAAATCGGTGGCTTGCTGACGTTCGGCATCCCCGAGTTCAAGCTGGAAAAGACCGTGCTGAGCAACCGCCGCGAAGTCTTCACTGGCATGGGTATCGAGTTCCGCCTCAATACCGAAGTCGGCAAAGACGTGACCATGGAACAACTGCTCGAAGAATACGATGCCGTGTTCATGGGCATGGGTACCTACACCTACATGAAGGGCGGCTTTGCCGGTGAGGACCTGCCGGGCGTCTACGACGCCCTGGATTTCCTGATTGCCAACGTCAACCGCAACCTGGGCTTTGAAAAGTCGCCGGAAGACTTCGTCGACATGAAAGGCAAGAAGGTCGTGGTGTTGGGCGGTGGTGATACAGCCATGGACTGCAACCGTACCTCGATCCGCCAGGGCGCCAAGTCGGTGGCCTGTGCCTACCGTCGTGACGAAGCCAACATGCCGGGTTCGCGCAAAGAGGTGAAGAACGCCAAGGAAGAAGGCGTGAAATTCCTCTACAACCGTCAGCCGATTGCCATCGTCGGTGAAGATCGCGTCGAAGGCGTGAAAGTGGTCGAAACCCGTCTTGGCGAGCCGGACGCGCGTGGCCGTCGCAGCCCTGAGCCGATCCCGGGTTCCGAAGAGATTATCCCGGCCGATGCCGTGGTCATCGCTTTCGGTTTCCGCCCAAGCCCGGCGCCGTGGTTCGAGCAGTTCGAAATCCAGACTGACAGCCAGGGCCGTGTTGTAGCGCCGGAACAAGGCCATTACAAGCACCAGACCAGCAACCCGAAAATCTTCGCCGGTGGCGATATGGTGCGCGGTTCTGACCTGGTGGTGACGGCGATCTTCGAAGGCCGCAATGCCGCCGAAGGGATCATGGATTACCTGGGCGTTTAATCTTCAGTACGCTAAAACGCAAAAGCGGGCTTGTTCCTTACGGACAAGCCCGCTTTTGCGTTTTAGCGGCACTATTTTCAGCCACTACGCTGTTTCACGCGTTTCATCACCACCCAAAAAAACACCGGTACAAACACCACTGCCACTGTCGCCGTGATCATCCCGCCGATTACGCCCGTGCCGATGGCCTGTTGACTTTGCGAACTGGCGCCGGTGGCGATGGCCAGCGGCACCACACCCAGGATGAATGCCATTGAGGTCATCACAATCGGCCGCAAGCGCAACCGTGCGGCTTGCAGCGTGGCATCGACCAGGTCGTGGCCCTCGTCGTAAAGTGTTTTGGCGAACTCAATGATCAAGATCGCGTTCTTCGCCGACAGCCCAATGATGGTGATCAAGCCAACCTTGAAGAACACGTCGTTGGGCATCTCACGCAGGGTGACCGCCAGCACCGCGCCAAGCACCCCGAGGGGTACTACCAGCAACACTGAGGCCGGAATCGACCAGCTCTCGTACAGCGCTGCCAGGCACAGGAACACCACCAGGAGTGACAGGCCAAACAGGATCGGCGCCTGGTTTGTGGACACATGCTCCTGCAATGACTGCCCCGTCCACTCCTGACCCAGCCCTGCTGGGCCTTGTGCTACCAAACGTTCGATTTCTGCCATGGCTTCACCCGTGCTGTAGCCGGGTGCCGGTTCTCCGGAGATGCTGACCGAGGGGTAGCCGTTGTAGCGGTTCAATTGCGCAGGCCCCTGGATCCATGTGGCTTGGACGAAGGCTGACAGAGGCACCATTTGTCCCTGGTTGTTGCGTACGTGCATCTTCAGCAGGTCTTCAACTTGGGTGCGCTGCTCGCCTTCAGCCTGGACTACCACCCGCTGCATTCGCCCCTGATTGGGGAAGTCGTTGATATAGGCCGAACCGATGCTGGTGGACATGACGTTGCCAATGTCGGCGAAGGATACGCCCAGTGCGTTGGCATGGCGGCGGTCGATTTGCAGTTTGACCTGAGGCGCTTCGGCCAACGCGCTTTCGCGTACGTTGGTCAGGACCGGGCTGGTTTGAGCGGCTTCCAGCAAATCGCTGCGCGCCTGCATCAATGTTGCGTATCCAAGGCCGCCCCGGTCCTGCAGGCGCAATTGAAAACCGCCGGAAGTGCCGAGGCCGCTGATCGGAGGTGGCAAGACGACGAACACTTGCGCCCCTTTGATCTGGCCCACGACCGCGTTCGCCCGTTCAGCGATGGCTGCCGCTGTGTCGCTGCTGCCCCGTTGAGACCAGTCTTTGAGTACCGTAAAACCCAAACCGGCGTTCTGCCCGCTGCCGGAAAAACTGAAACCGAGTACAAACGTGGTGTTATCCACACCCGGTTCAGTGGCGTTATGCGCCTCAATCTGTTTGATGACCTCGACTGTGCGACTTTGGCTCGCCCCCGGGGGCAGTTGAATATCGGTAATCGTGTAGCCCATGTCTTCGACCGGAACAAACGAGGAGGGCAGGCGGCTGAAACTCACTACCAGCACGATGAGGAGCGCGCTATAGATGAACATGTAGCGCCCACTGCGCCTCAACGCGTGTGCGACCCAACTTTGATAGCCCTCGGTCAGTTGTTCGAATTGGCGGTTGAACCCTGCGAAGAAACCGCAGGTAGTGTGATCCGGTGCAATGGGTTTCAGCAGCGTTGCGCATAGCGCCGGGGTCAGAGTCAAGGCGAGGAATGCCGAGAACAGAATGGACGTGGCCATGGTCAGGGAGAACTGTTGGTAGATGATCCCGACAGAGCCTTGCATGAAGGCCATCGGGATAAACACGGCAACCAGCACCACGGTAATACCGACGATAGCCCCGCCGATTTGTTTCATCGCCTTGCGCGTGGCCTCCTTGGGTGAGAGCCGTTCCTGGAGCATGATGCGTTCGACGTTTTCCACCACGACAATGGCGTCGTCCACCAGGATGCCGATCGATAGCACCATGCCAAACATGGTCAGCACATTGATGGAGAATCCCAGCACCTGCATGATCGCCAAAGTGCCCATCAAGGCTACCGGTACAACCAGGCTGGGAATCAACGTGTAGCGGATGTTCTGCAGGAACAGATACATCACGGCGAACACCAGCACCATCGCTTCGAGCAATGTGTAAACCACTTTGGTGATCGAAACCTTGACGAAGGGCGAGGTGTCGTAGGCGATCTGGTACTTCATGTCCGACGGGAAGTAGCGCGTCAACTCATCCATCTTCGCGCGCACCTGCGTCGCCGTGCTCAAAGCGTTGCCGCCGGGTGTCAGTTGCACGCCCAGTTCGCTGGAGGGTTGGCCGTTGAGTCGTGTGCCGAACTGGTATTCCTGGCTGCCTATTTCGACTCGTGCGACATCGCCTATGCGCACAATGGCGCCATTGGCTTCGGCGCGCAGCACAATGTCGGCAAATGCTTCAGGGCTCGATAGTTGGCCTTCAACGAGGATGCTTGCGGTGATTTCCTGGCCGTCGGCGACCGGCAACTCTCCAAGGTTGCCGGCGGCTACCAATGCGTTCTGAGCGAGGATCGCCGCATTGACGTCTGCGGGTGTCAAGTTGAAGGCGATCAGCTTTTGCGGGTCGACCCAGATACGCATGGCGCGTTCGGAGCCGAACATCTGTACCTTGCCGACGCCTTCCAGGCGTTTGATTTCGTTGACCACGTTGCGCGCCAGGTAATCGCTGAGGGCAACGCTGTCGACGGTACTGCCGGTGCCGATCAGTGAAATGAACAGCAGGTAACCCGTGGAAACTTTCTCGACCCGCAAGCCCTGTTGTATCACTGCCTGTGGGAGGCGTGATTCGATGACTTTCAGGCGATTGAGGACGTCGATCTGGGCAAGCTCAGGGTTGGTGCCTGGCTTGAACGTTGCGGTGATCGTGGCAGAGCCTTGGCTGCTGTTGGATTCAAAGTACAAAAGATGATCGGCGCCGCTGAGTTCTTCTTCGATCAGGCTGACCACGCTTTGATCCATGGCCTGTGTGGAAGCACCGGGGTAGTTGGCCACGACTTCGATTCTGGGCGGCGCAATGTCAGGGTATTGAGCAACCGGTAACTGCGGAATTGCCAGTACACCGGCCAGCAGAATAAACAGGGCAATGACCCAAGCGAATATGGGGCGCTCGATAAAGAACTGCGGCATAAGCTAGTGTCCTGCTGACTGACCAATCGCCTGGTCGAGTGGAAGAGGAGAATTATCCAGCGCGACTATTTCGCCGGGGCGGGCGTGTTGAATGCCTTCGACGACGATGCGGTCACCCGATTTAAGGCCGTCGGTGACGACCCATCGATTGTTAATCACTGGACCCAACTGCACCGTTTTCAGGCTCACACGCAACTCGTCATCAACCAGCAGCACCTGGGCCAGCCCTGCGCTGTTTCGCAGGATCGAGCGCTGCGGCACGCTGATCCCTTGTTGATCAATGGCGTGCTCCAGGCGTACGCGCACAAAGCTGCCGGGCAACAAGTCGAGATCGGGGTTGGGGAATTCGCTGCGCAGCAGGATCTGGCCGGTCCCTGGGTCGACGGTGATGTCGCTGAACAGCAGTTTGCCGGGCAACGGATACGCGCTGCCGTCGTCCTGCAGCAACGTGGCTTTGGCCTGATCCGTGGCCAGTTGCTGCAACTGGCCGGAGCGGAAGGTGCGACGTAGTTCGTTGAGTTCGCGAGTCGATTGCGTCAGGTCGACATGCACCGGGTCCAGTTGCTGAATCAGGGCCATTGGGGTTGACTCGTTCTGCCCGACCAAAGTGCCTTCAGTGACCAGGGCACGTCCGATGCGCCCGGAGATAGGGGCGGTAACGGTGGCGTAGCTCAAGTTTAGACGCGCACGTTCTGCCACTGCCCGGTTGGCCGCAACGTCCGCCTCGGCCTGCCGGGTGGCTGCGCGTGCGTTGTCATATTCCTGAGCACTGATCGCATCGCCCGAGATCAACTGGCGGTAGCGCTGCTCTTGTCGATGCGTACGCATAGCGCCGGCCTGAGCCTTTTTCAACCCAGCCAGCGCGCTGTCCAGATCCGCCTGGAGTGGCGCCGGGTCGATGTGGAACAGGACGTCGCCTTGTTGCACTTCACTGCCTTGCTCGAACACACTTCTGAGCACCACCCCCGCCACTCGAGCGTTTACCTGGGCCATTCGCGGCGGCGCTATGCGCCCGCTGAGCTCGCTGCTGATGGAAAGGGGCCCGGCCTCCAGCGTTTCGGTAATCACCTTTACGGGGGCGGACTCCTGGGTGTCGGATGCCGGTGTACAGCCGCCAACGGCAATGGCCAGCATCAGTGCACCTGATGCGAAACGCAGTGCTCTAAACATCGACATGCCTCCATAAAGAGGTGTGGATGCTAAGAATGAGCAGTTAATTTGCAGTTAAACTGATCTTCAAAAGTGTGAGAAAATGTGATACCGAGATCCGCGACAAATTGACCCGATAGACAAAAGGCACGGCTCATACCGTGCCTTTTGCGTCCGGCTCTGAGAAAATGCCCGCACTTTTTTTGCGGATGCCGACATGACTGCCCTCAAGAACGACCGTTTCCTGCGTGCCCTGCTCAAGCAGCCTGTGGACGTCACCCCTGTGTGGATGATGCGCCAAGCTGGTCGCTACCTGCCGGAATACCGCGCCAGTCGCGCTCACGCCGGCGATTTCATGAGCCTGTGCATGAATCCTGCGTTCGCCTGCGAAGTCACGATGCAACCGCTGGACCGTTATCCACAGCTGGATGCGGCTATCCTCTTCTCCGATATCCTGACCATTCCGGATGCCATGGGCCAAGGCCTGTACTTCGAAACCGGCGAAGGCCCGCGTTTCAGGAAAG
Organism: Pseudomonas karstica; assembly: GCF_009707515.1. Taxonomy (GTDB): domain Bacteria; phylum Pseudomonadota; class Gammaproteobacteria; order Pseudomonadales; family Pseudomonadaceae; genus Aquipseudomonas; species Aquipseudomonas karstica. The sequence continues at coordinate 63,708 of NZ_WLYI01000005.1, forward strand.
TCGTCAGTACCCTGGCCGACATCGAAGCCCTGCCGATCCCCGACCCTCACAAGGACCTGGGCTACGTCATGGACGCGGTCAGCACCATCCGTCGTGAGCTCAATGGCCGCGTGCCGCTGATCGGCTTCTCCGGCAGCCCGTGGACCCTGGCCACCTATATGGTCGAAGGCGGTTCGTCGAAAGACTTCCGCAAGACCAAGGCCATGCTCTACGACAACCCGCAAGCCATGCACCTGCTGCTGGACAAGCTGGCCCAGTCGGTCATCTCCTACCTCAACGGCCAGATCATGGCCGGCGCGCAGGCGGTGCAGATCTTCGACACCTGGGGCGGCAACTTGTCGGCGGCGGCGTACCAGGAGTTCTCCCTGGCCTACATGCGCAGGATTGTCAGTGGCCTGATCCGCGAGCACGAAGGTCGCAAGGTGCCGGTGATCCTGTTCACCAAGAACGGCGGCCTGTGGCTGGAAAGCATCGCCGACGTCGGCGCCGATGCCCTGGGCCTGGACTGGACCTGCGACATTGGCGAAGCCCGTCGCCGCGTGGGCAACCAGGTTGCGCTGCAAGGCAACATGGACCCGACCGTGCTGTATGCCAAGCCGGAGGCTATCCGCACTGAAGTCGGCCGCATCCTGGCCAGTTATGGCAAGGGCAGTGGCCACGTGTTCAACCTCGGCCATGGGATTACCCCGGAAGTCGATCCAGAGCACGCCGGTGCCTTCCTGCGGGCGGTGCATGAGTTGTCGGCGCAGTATCACGAGTGATCGTCACCGAATAAAAAAACGCCCGGTAAATACCGGGCGTTTTGGTTTATCAGGCGTGTGTCAGCGGCGGCAACTTCGCCAACTTCAACGCTACCAGCAACGCCCCCACCAGCAGCGCCACGATAAACGCACCAATCCCGTTCCAGCCAGCGTAGTGCCAGAAGAACCCACCGGCCGTCCCGGCAATGCTCGACCCCGCGTAATAACTGAACAGATACAAGGATGATGCCTGGCCCTTGGCTTTCAGCGCCCGACGACCAATCCAGCTACTGGCCACCGAGTGGGCGCCGAAGAAGCCGAAGGTGAACATGAGCATGCCAACGGCTACCAGCACCAGCGGGGTAAACAAGGTCAGGGCGATGCCCGCGAGCATTAGCACGATGGTCGCCCAGAGCACGCGGCGACGACCCAGGCGGTCGGCCAAAGAGCCGATTTTCGCTGAACTGTAGATACCCGAGAGGTACACCAGCGATAACAAACCGACCACGGCCTGGCTCAGGTCATACGGATCGGCTAGCAAGCGATAGCCAATGTAGTTGAACAGCGTCACGAACGCGCCCATTAGCAGGAAGGCTTCGAGAAACAACCAAGGCAGGCCCGCATCCTTGAAGTGCATGACAAAGCCGTCCACCAGGCTGCGTGGTTTGAGGCTGCTGGCGCGGAAGTTGCGCGATTCGGGGAGGATTTTCCAGAACACCGTCGCGGCGATCAACGCCAGGGCGCCGATGATCAGCATCGCTGTGTGCCAACTGACGAAGTCGATCAACACGCCAATGATCAAGCGCCCGCTCATGCCGCCAATGGCGTTGCCGCCGATATACAGGCCCATGGCCAGGCCGATGTGTTGCGGATGAATCTCTTCGCTCAGGTAGGTCATCGCGACGGCGGCCAGTCCACTGAGGGACAGCCCCACCAGCGCGCGCATCAACAGGATACCTTCCCAGGTCGGCATCAAGCCGCTGGCAATGGTGCACAGCGCGGCGCAGAACAACGCCGCCACCATCACGGGCTTGCGCCCGAGGCGGTCTGAAATCGGACCGGTGACCAGCAGGCCACAGGCAAGCATGGCGGTCGCTACCGAGAGAATCAGGCTGCTCTGCGCCGCATTGATGGAAAACTCGTGGGACAGTGCCGGCATCATCGGCTGTACGCAGTACAGCAGCGCGAACGTGGCAAAACCACCGGAAAACAGCGCCAGCACCGTGCGCATGAACATCGGGGTGCCTTTTTCGATGTACTGCTCGTTGAGCTGTGCCACTACCTCATCCAGGGCAGTGGGCGGGAGTTCTTGAGCAAGTGGAGCGACAGCAGATTTCACGCGGGACCTCGGGGAGCAAAGGCAACCAGGGCGGTTATGCAAAAAAGAATATAGCTCGCTAATGATTCTTTCCAATATATTGTTCGACTTGTTTGATAGTTTTTACGACCTAATGAGGTTTCCATGGAATTGCGTCATCTGCGTTATTTCATTGCCGTGGCTGAAGAGTTGCACTTTGGCCGCGCCGCGCAGGTGCTGGGCATCTCGCAACCACCGTTGAGCCAGCAGATCCAGGCGTTGGAGCAAGAGGTCGGTGCGCGGCTGTTCGAGCGTACCAATCGTCGGGTTGAGTTGAGCGAGGCAGGTCGACTGTTCCTGCAGGAGGCGCGGCTGGTGTTGGCCCAGGTCGATAAAGCGGCCGATGTGGCGCGACGGGCACAGTTGGGTGAACTGGGGGAGTTGAAGATTGGCTTCACATCTTCCGCCCCCTTCAACTCCGGCATCCCGCAGGCGATTTTCGCCTTTCGCCAGGCCTTCCCTGCGGTGCACTTGAACTTGCAGGAAATGAGCAGCACCGAAGTGGCCGAGTCGCTGGTGGATGAGTCGATTCAAGTGGGATTGATGCGGCCGTTGCCGTTGCCTGATTCGTTGAGCGTCGTGGAGTTGATGCGCGAACCTTTGGTCGCCGTGCTCAGCGCAGGACATCCGTTGGTAGAAGGTAGCGAACGTGGCCTGCACCTGGCGCAATTGGCCGAAGAGCCTTTTGTGTTTTTTCCGCGTACTTACGGCAGTGGGTTGTACGCACAGTTGCTCAACCTGGCCCGCGATGCAGGCTTCAGCCCGCATTTCGCCCAAGAGGCGGGAGAGGCGATGACCATCATTGGTTTGGTGGCAGCAGGGTTGGGGGTTTCGGTATTGCCGGCGTCCTACCAGCGGATGCGCATCGATGGCGTGGTCTACCGCACATTACTGGATCCGGAAGCGGTGACGGCCGTGTGGCTGGTGCAGCGCAAGGACCAGCAATCGCCGATGGCCAAGGCGTTTGTCGAGTTACTGACGCGTAAGGCGTTGGTGTAGCCGCGAATGATCGGTCCCACTCCGCGTGGGAATGCCTCCCGCCATACGCGCATGACTGAAGCCTTGCGCAAGATGTGACGCAGAGCGTCACGGGCTGCATGCGAACGTGGGAACGATCCATATCTTGCGGCCCCGCTCGTTCCCATGCTCCGCGTGGGAATGCCTCTTGGGACGCTCCGCGTCCCGCCATACGCGCACGACTCAAGCCTTGCGCAAGATGCGACGCAGAGCGTCACGGGCTGCATGCCCACGCAGAACGTGGGAACGATCCATATCTTGCGGCCCCGCTCGTTCCCATGCTCCGCGTGGGAATGCCTCTTGGGACGCTCCGCGTCCCGTCATACGCGCACGACTCAAGCCTTGCGCAAGATGCGACGCAGAGCGTCACGGGCTGCATGCCCACGCAGAGCGTGGGAACGATCTATATCTTGCGGCCCCGCTCGTTCCCATGCTCCGCGTGGGAATGCCTCTTGGGACGCTCCGCGTCCTGTCATACGCGCACGCCTCAAGCCTTGTGCAAGGTGTGACGCGAAGCGTCACGGGCTGCATTCCCACGCAGAGCGTGGGAACGATCCATATCTTGCGGCCCCGCTCGTTCCCATGCTCCGCGTGGGAATGCCTCTTGGGACGCTCCGCGTCCCGCCATACGCGCACGACTCAAGCCTTGCGCAAGATGTGACGCAGAGCGTGGGAGCGATCAATGCTGCTGTTCAGTCTTGTTTCGATGCCCCGGCCTGCGCCGCCGAACCCGCTTCACTCACGGCATTGGAGCGCAGCCCCGCCATAATGTCCCGATCCAGCATGCTGATCCAACGGTTGTAGTTGCGATGAATCTTGCCGTCCTTGTAGCCCAGTTCGCGACTGTCGCGGTAGGTGATGGCGTAGTGGGTGCGGGTGTAGCGGATGTCGATTTCAGCGTGGAATTGATTGCGCACGGTGATCTCGGCCTGGACCAGTTGCGGACTCAGGCGCTGAACGGTCCACTCGCGTTTCTCCAGGGCGGCGACGATGGCGTGTTTCATCTTTTCTTCACTGACCTGCACCGGCAGGTCGTGCTGGGTATTGAGTACCGGTTTGCTGGTGCAGCCGGCAACAGTCAGCAGGGTCAGGGCAATCAAGGTAGCGCGTAGCAAGGAAGACATTCCATTTCTCCAGTCAGTTAAAGGGCTTACTGCCAGCGGCGAAAGATCAGCGAAGTGTTGACGCCGCCAAAGGCAAAGTTGTTGTTCATCACATAATCGTTGTGCATCTGGCGAAACGTGCCTTGCAGGTAGTCCAGCTCGCCACAGCGCGGGTCGACGTGGTCAAGGTTGAAGGTCGGCACGTACTGGTCGCTGTTCATCATCTCAATGCTGAACCAGGACTCCAGCGCGCCACAGGCGCCCAGGGTGTGACCGAGGAAGCTCTTCTGCGAACTGATGGGCATGCGGCTGCCGAACAGGCTGCTGGTGGCTTGGGTTTCGGCAATGTCACCTTGTTCGGTGGCGGTGCCGTGGCCGTTGACGTAGCCGATAGCGGAAGGTGCAAGGCCGGCGTCTTCCAGCGCCAACTCCATGGCCCGGCGCATGGTGCTCTGCTCGGGGCGGGTGGTGTGCTGGCCGTCGGCATTGCTGCCAAAACCCACCACTTCGGCGTAGATGTGTGCACCACGGGCCAGGGCGTGCTCCAGCTCTTCCAAAACCAACATGCCGCCACCTTCACCGATCACCAGGCCATCGCGGCCGCTGTCGTAGGGGCGCGGGCTGGTTTGCGGGGCGTCGTTTTTCAGGCTGGTGGCGTAGAGCGCATCGAACACCATGGCTTCGGTGGGGCACAACTCTTCGGCACCACCGGCGAGCATCAGCGGCAGGCGGCCGAACTTGATAGCTTCATAGGCATAGCCGATGCCCTGGCTACCGCTGGTGCAGGCGCTGGACGTCGGGATCAACCGCCCGGTGAGGCCGAAGAAGATACTGATATTCGCCGCTGTGGTGTGGGGCATCATCCGCACATAGGAATTGGCGTTCAGCCCTTCGGCTACCGAGTTGAGCAGCATGTTGCCGAAAGCCTTGATCTCGTCGGTGCTGCCGGTGGACGAGCCGCACGCGACGCCCATGCGTCCGTCCTTGATCGATTCGTCACCAAGCAAGCCGGCGTCCTGCAACGCCTGCTCCGCCGCCCACACCGCCAGCCGGGAAACCCGCCCCATGCTGCGCAGTTGTTTGCGGGTCCAATGGGCTGGCACGACGAAATCATCAATCGGCCCGGCCAATCGCGTATTCAGTTCGCTGAAGCGGTCCCACTCATTCATGCGCCGAATGCCGCTACGGTTGGCGCGAAAGTTGGCGGCGATGCTGTCCCAATCGCGGCCTAGAGAGGTGATGCCGGCCATGCCGGTGACGACCACGCGCTTCATCAGCACAGGCCTCCATTGACGGCCAGCACCTGGCGGGTGATGTAGCCGGCTTCTGCCGACATCAGGAAATTCACCGCGCCGGCGACTTCTTCCGGGGTTCCCATGCGTTGGGCCGGGATCATCTTCATCAGCTCTTCTACCGGCACGTTTTCATCCAGCATCGCCGTGTCGATCAGCCCGGGAGCCACGCAGTTGACGGTGATCTTGCGCTTGCCCAACTCGATGGCCAAGGCCTTGGCCGCACCGATCAGGCCAGCCTTGGAGGCGCTGTAGTTGACCTGGCCGCGATTGCCGATCAGCCCGGAAACCGAGGTGATGCACACAATCCGTCCGGCGGCGCGACGGCGAATCATCGGCATCATCACCGGGTGCAGCACGTTGTAGAAACCGTCGAGGTTGGTGCGCATCACCACGTCCCAGTCTTCTTCCGACAGCGCTGGAAACGCGCCGTCGCGGGTCAGCCCGGCATTGAGCACCACGCCGTAGTAGGCGCCATGGGCCTGGACATCGGCTTCCAGTATTGCCTTGCAGGTGGCGCGATCCGAGACATCGAATTGCAAGACCCGAGCCTTGCGCCCCAGGGCTTCAACTTCGGCCTGGACGGCGTCCGCCTCGGCCCGACCGCTGCGGCAATGCAATACGATGTCGTGGCCGGCCTGGGCCAGGCGCAGGGCAATGGCGCGACCGATACCACGGCTGGAGCCGGTAACCAGAACGGATTCAGTCATGGCGTTAAGTCCTTCGATTCATCTAAATAGGTGGCCGCCTGGGGCGGTCGAAATACGTTCAGGCGTGCACTGGCCTGGATGCCGGGCCCGGTGAGGTGGCATTCGAACACACCCATGCCGTTGTCGTCTTCCAGTGAGCGCAGACCATGGATAGTCAGTTCGGTGCCGGCGGGAAAGTGCTCGACATTGCATGCATATTTGCGGGTACCCAGCAGAAAACCCAGCTCCACTTCTTTACCCTTGCGACGGGCATGACAGCCAGCGTAAGCGGCAACGCTTTGCGCCATCAACTCCACGCCAAACCAGGCTGGCAAGCTGCCGTCTGGGCGGTTGAAGAGCCCGCCGGGCTTGACGGTGAGGCGGGTGTGAACCTGCTCTTCATCGAACGCCAGGACCTGATCGATCAGGATCATGTCACCGGCGTGGGGCAGCAGTTCGGCGAGCGGCCAATCAATCATGGGGCATCTCCGATAATCAGGCTGACGTTATTGCCACCAAAGGCGAAGGAGTTACTCATCAGGCAGCGTTTTTTCAACCTGTCTTCGGGCGTGACCCACTGCAAGGCCGGCAGCGCCGGGTCGGCCTGAGCGTCCCATATGTGGGGCGGCAGGGCGTGGGCGGTGTTGTCGGCGGCCAGGCTCAGCCAGCAGAATGCGGCCTCCAGTGCACCGGCTGCGCCCAGGGTATGGCCGGTCATGGGCTTGGTCGACGAGCAGGCTACGCCGCGGGGAAACAGGCTGGCCACCGCCAGGCTTTCCATGGCGTCGTTATGCTGGGTCGCGGTGCCGTGCAGGTTCAGGTAGCCGATCTGTTCAGGATCCAGCCGGGCGCAGGCCAAGGCCTTGTCCATCGCCAGCCGTGCGCCTTTGCCAGTAGGGTCCGGGGCAGAAATATGGTGGGCGTCGCAACTGGCGCCACTGCCCAGCAAAGCGATGGGGCCCCGCACGTTGCTCATCAGGAACAGCGCAGCGGCTTCACCGATGTTGATACCGTTGCGATTGACCGAGAACGGATTGCAGCGCTGCCCGCTGACGGCTTCCAGGGACGAAAAACCATTGAGGGTCAGCTTGCACAGGCTGTCGACACCACCGCACAACACGGCATCGCACACCCCGAGATCCAACAGGCGCTGGGCGCTCATCAGTGCGCGGGCACCGGAGGTGCAAGCGGTGGAAATCACATAGGTCGGGCCACTCAGTTGCAGCCAGTCGGCGAGAAATGTGGCCGGGGCGCTGAGTTCCTGTTGCTGGTAGTCGTAGTTGCCGGGGAACTGCTTGTCTTGCAGGAAGTGAGCGATGCCGCGGCTGGCTTCGTCTATCCCCGAGGTGCTAGTGCCCAGGACGACACCGACCCGCGAGGGGCCAAAGGTCTGGATCACCTGCTGGATCTCGTCGTGGATTTGCAACGCCGCTTCCAGCAACAACTGGTTGTTGCGGCTGCTTTGCTGCTCCAGGCCCGGCGGAATTGCCGCCAGTTCGCCGTGCACGCCCGCTACCGGTAACACGCGTTCCGGCACCCAGCCGCCTTCATCGCGCATGCCTGAACAGTCACCGGCAAACAGGTTGCGGCTGACTTCTCGCTTGCCGCGCCCCAAGGCACAAATGACGCCGAGGGCATTGAGGTAGGCGGTCATCGGGCGGCCTCAAGCGGGGTGACGTGATAGATCAGGTTTTGCCCCGGCAGGTTTACGCGAAACGCCAGGGATGAGTGATAGGTGATCTGCCAGCGGGGTGGGAGGGTGCGCGTCAGGTCCATTGCCTGAGTGCCAGGATAGAGCGTGGAGACCTCCGCCGCCGGAGTCAGGGCAAACAGCAAGGCGGCGAACAGTTCGCGGGCCTGTGGGTTGGGCGGCAACAGGCCGTCAGCCTGCCAGGCACCGTTCAATAGTTTTTGCCGGGCCAGGGGGATCCCCAATGGGTCCATCATTGACCAGCGGATCCCGCCGTCCTCACGCAGGATCACCAGTAACCAGTCCTGGCGCTGGCCATCCTGCTCGCGTATCACATGCAATTGCAGGGGCAAGGACAGGGTAGGGTTGTGGGCCGGCAAGGGTGGCCGGCTGGCGCACGCGCTCAGCAACAACAGACACGCCATCAGCAGCGCGCGAATCATTGCCCGACGCCTGCCAGGGGTTTGCGGGCGACCACATTGACCAGGGTTTCTTCCCGCTCGCCAGCAGGCTTGGGGCGTCGCAGCCCCCAGCGCTCAAGCAAGCCGAAATCAGTCGAGCGGCTCCACCACAGGTATGGATACGAGACGTTCTGTGGGCCGAATTCGAAGCCCTGTTCGCGAATCATCGCCAGATACTCCCCAGCACTTTTTTGCACGTGCATGGGATGACGGAACAGCCAGCGAATCACCCAGGTATCGATATAGGCCTCGGTGGATTCGGCAAACAACAGGTAACCACCGGGCTTGAGCACCCGGAAGAACTCCGCCAGCGCCCGTTGCTGTTCTACCAGGTGGTGGAAGGTCTGGTGGCAGAACAGGATGTCGACGCTGGCGTCGGCCACCTTGAGGGTGGCGCAGTCACTGCCGATCAGTTCGATGGCCAGGCCCTGGCGTGTGGCTTCGTCGCGACTCAGGTCGAGGCTGTGGGGGTCGGCGTCCAGGCCAATCAGGCGTTGGGGGGCGAACACCTGATGCAAGTATTGGAACGACCTGCCCTGGCCACAACCGGCATCCAGCAACACTGGCGCCACCGGCAGCGGGTCGCTGAACAGGCTGCGCAGGTCATTGATCGCTACCCGTAATACATGGTGCTGCCAGGTGTGGCTGCGCAGGAACCAGAAGCCGAACCTGGTTTCCTCGACGTAGTTTTTGCTCAAGTACTCTTTATGAAAAGAAGGGTTGCTCATGCCACATCCCCAGCACATATTTCTGACAACATCCGCAACCGCCGCTTTGGTTCGCTGACAAATGGATTGCGTTCATCCCAGGCGTAACCGGCGAGGATCGCACTGATCATCCGGCGAATCTCCGGCGAACTGCCGGGATGGAAAATGACATCCTGGAAGGTCCCGGCGTACCAGCCTTCGACATAGCAACGGAAGGTGTCGACACCACGTTTCAAGGGTTCGGCGAACTGGGTTTGCCAGTCGATGCTTTCACCCTGCAACTGGCGATGCAGCAGCCCTGCGGCCATGCTCGCCGAACGCATGGCAATGGTCACGCCAGAGGAAAATACCGGATCGAGAAACTCCGCCGCGTTGCCCAGCAAGGCAAAGCCCGGGCCGTGCAGGGCTTTGACGTTGGCCGAGTAGCCGCCGATGCTGCGGGCGGGCGTGTCCCAGACGGCATGTTGCAGTACAGTGGACAGGCTTGGGGTCTCGTCGATAAAGCTGCGCAAACAGACGTCGAGGTCGGTATCGCGGCCATCGAAGTGTTCTTTCGCAGCCACCACGCCCACCGAGCAGCGACCGTTGCTGAACGGGATGGTCCAGAACCAGATATCGCGTTGTGTCGGGTGGGTGGTGATGAGGATTTTAGTGCGGTCGAAGCCTGGGTGTTCGATGCGGTCTTCGACATGGGTAAACACCGCTTGGCGCAGCGGGAAGTTTGACGGTGCTTCCAGGTCCAGCAGGCGTGGCAATACACGGCCGTAGCCGCTGGCGTCGAGGACGAAACCGGCCTTGAGGTGGTATTCGCTGCCGTTCTCCCGGCGCACATGCAGGTAACGACTGCCTGCGGCAGAGTCGACACCGACAATGGTTTCTCCGTAGCGGATTTCCACCCCCTGCAACGCAGCCTGGTCCGCCAGCAGCTTGTCGAAGTCGGCACGCTGCACCTGGAAGGTGGTGGGCTTGCCGTTGCTGAAGGTGTCGCCAAAATCGAAGGCGCTGTAGCGCTCGCCCCAGGCAAACGCGGCGCCATTCTTCATCTGGAAACCGGCTGCTTGCACGGCGTCGAGCATGCCGGCTTCTTCGATAAAGTCGATGCAATGGGACAACAGGCTTTCGCCAATGGAGAAGCGCGGGAAGTGCTGGCGCTCAATGATCAAGACATCATGCCCGTTACGTTTAAGCAGTGCGGCCGCGATGGTACCGGCCGGGCCGGCCCCAATTACCACCACCTGGCGACGTTCCATTTCAACTGTGGGCACGAGGGCTCCTTGCCGCTTTGGCGATAATCGAATTCATGAAGTATGTGCCTGGCGAGCAGCCCATGGCGCCAGGATAAAACTGAAGGCCAGCCCCAGGCTCACCGACAGGCCGAAGTTACTCACCGCCGGCGTGCTGGAGATCGCCAGCAGGCCGAACGACAGCCATGTCGTGACGGCCGCCAGCAGGGTGCCGAGTAAACTCACGGCGGCGCCGCCGATCTGTTCGCGCATCAGGATCGCATAATCGACGCTGATGGCCGTCACCAGTAACAGGCCGAACAGGCTGAACAAGGTCAGTGGCTGTCCTAGCCAGCCAAGGCTGGCCAGGCTGCACAGTGCAGCGAGCAGCGGCAAGGTAACGATCCGCAACGCGCCGCCGAAGCCGAAGGGCAGAATCAGCAGCAGCACGATCAGTACACAGGACATCAGCTTCAATTGCGCGGCGCTGACCTGGGTGGCGGCGAATACCTGGTTCAAGTCGCCCAGGCGATCGATCAATTGCACACCTGGCAAATCCAGGGCCTGGACGCGCAGTAGCGCCGGGTTATTCAACCCTTGCAAGCTGACCATCGCCGCTACGCCCGTGTCGGTCGGGCCGAGCCACAGTGCCCGCCAAGGTTCGGCCAGCGGGCCGCCCAGCGCGGCGTCGATGTCTTCGGTGGGCAGGGTTTGCAGTTGCGCCAGTTCGGCTTGCAGGGCGCTGGCCGGTACGCCAAGGTCCAGCAGCGGTTGCCAGAATTGCGGTAGTTGGCCCAGGGCTTCACGCAGTCGCTGTTGCTCGCTTGGGGGGCTGACCAACTGACTCAATGCCAGGTAGCCCTGGAGCTTGTCCATATTTACCAACTGATCCAGACGCTGCCCCAGCGCCGCCTCACGCTCCAGCAACTGCTGCTGATTGTCCGCCCGTACCAGGAAAAACTGGCTGGTGGGTTGATAACCGGTAATTCGCGCAATCGCCTGGGCTTCCTGCAATAACTGCGGGGGGGCACTGATCCATTGGCGAATATCGTTTTTGCTGCTCAGGTGCCACAGGCCGCCGGCGCAAAACAGCAATAGCAGCACCAGTAGCACCGGGCTCGGTAGACGCTTGAGCAGGGATTCGCGCACGCTCAACAAGAACTGCGCAATATGCAGCGGCCATTGAGCAGGGCGCAACTCGACACCTTTGAGCAATGCCGGCAACAGGCACACCGCCGCCAAATATGCACCTACAAGGCCGGCGGCAGAGAACGTGGCGATCTGGGTCAGGGCCGGGAACGGCGTCCAGGCCAGGGCCAGGTAGCCGATGCAACTGGTGGCCAGGCTCAGGCTCAAGCCCGGCAGGGTCAGGCGCAAGGCCGGCCAACTGCGCCAAGGGTTCATGCTCCAGCTCTTGGACAAATAATGCAGCGGGTAATCGATCGCCACGCCGATCAGGCTCGAACCCAGCACCAAGGTCATCACATGCATATGCCCGAACAGTGCGACACATGCCACCGCCCCAAAAAGCATGCCCGCCAGCACTGGCACAAACGCCAGTAACACCCGCCAACGACGGAATGCCAGTAACAGCAGCAACAGGATCCCGGCCGTCGCGCCACCGCCGACCCAGGTGATTTCCCGGGTGGCCTGCTGCTGACCATTGGCCGCGTACAACAAGCCGCTGGCTGCGAGCAATTGCACGCCTTGCTGGCTGGCCTGCTCCCGACTGACCTGGAGCAATTGGGCCACCTGCAGCGGCAATTTCATATCGAAGGCATTACCTGCGGTGCGCGCGCGCAGCAGCACCCAGTTGTTGCCATCGGCCTCGGCGATCAAGGCGCCGCTGCCGATATCCAGTTGCACTGAGCCGTGCTGCGGTTGGCTGTTCTGGATACGTCCGGTCAGGCCCAGCCAGTCCTCCTGGCTGGGCACCAGGCTGAAGCCGGTAAAGGGATCGAATAGCGCCTGCACCTGCTGCTGAATGAACGCCTGTGGGTGTTCGATCAACTGCTCGCGATCCTTGGCCGAGAACATCGCCAGTCGCCCTTGCAGCAATTGCCGGCGCAGGGCTGGCAGGTCGGTTTGCAGGTTCCATTGGACCTTTTCAAACAGGCCGCTGGCTTGCCAGCGTTCACCCAGTTGCTGGGCCATGGCCAGCGCCTGCTGGCGCTCGGCATGCCCTACCAGCACCAGCATCTCGCGGTTCAGCGGCTCCTGCATGCGCTGTTCGGCACGCAGCTCAAGGGCATCCGGCGTGGTGCCGGGTACCAGTTCCATCAGGTTGGCCGACAGGGGCGCGCCATGGCGCCATTGCCAACCAGCCAGGGCCAATACCGCCACCAGCAGGATCAGGAACAGACGCGGCAACCAGCGCTCACTGGGCAAAGTCATGCTGCTCCGCATCGCTTAACGGTTGGCTGCTGGTGCTGTCCTGCATGTGCATTACGGTGCTGTCACCCTGGGTTTCCAGCAGTTCGATTTTCTGCACCAGTTCGCCGCCGTTGATATTGATCCGGGTGAACACTTGCTTGAGCAACAGCGAACGTGGGATCAGGGTCAACGTCCACTGCCGGGCCTCGCCTTGCAATTGCAGCTCAAAGTCCCGCTGCAAGCCGCTGCTGTCACCTTGCAGTACGGCAAGGAACAAGCGGTTCTGCTCGGCCCCGGCGCTCTTGCCGGGTAGCAACTGCCAGCCACTGGCGTCCCGTCGGGCAATGCCTTGGGCACTGATGCGGTAGTCCTGTTGCAGTGGGGTTTTGAGCAGCCACAGCAAACCGTGATCCTTGGCCAGGACAAAGGTGCCTTTGCTGATCAGTGGTTGTGGCAGGGCGCGCAGGTGTTTTTCCTGGGTGAAGTTGCCATGGATAACGCTGGGTTTTGCCAACTGATCGCTAAGTTGTTGCAGGTCAAACGCGTGAGCCACTCCTGGAACGCCCAGGAGCACGCAGTACACTGTAGGCGCGAGCTTGCTCGTGAGAAACCTGAGGACGCGGCCCGCGTTATCGTTGATGATTTTCGCGAGCAAGCTCGCTCCTACAGGAAGCATCATGGCAGGGCCTTCTCGACAGCTTCGATGAACACTTTGGGTGAGGCTAGCTGCATCTCACGACTGGCGATATCCACCGCCACCTGCACAGTACTGGCGCGAGTCAGGCGCTCGCCGCTGGCCAGGTCGCTAATCAGGTAATTGACCTTCAACCGGTTCTCCCACTCCACCAGACTGGCACGCACATTGATCGTCTGGCCGAATGTGGCGCCGCGCACATAACGCAGTTGCAGGTCGATCACCGGCCAGGCGTAGCCCGACTCGAGCATCGCCGCGTAGTTGTGGCCGATCTTGTCCAGCAAGGCACAGCGGGCCACTTCCAGGTATTTGACGTAATGGCCGTGCCAGACCACGTTCATGGTGTCGATGTCGAAAAACGGCACGAGGATTTCGGTATCGCTGTGCAACACGCCCTGGCTACGCATGCAACCTCCAGTGTTGCTCGGCGATGCGTTGCAGGCACAGGCGCAGTTCGCCTTCCAGGGCGCGGTCTTCGATGATCGGCGGGAAGTCCTTGGCCAGCGCTTCATGCATCGCGGCCAGGGCTGGCGGCAGCGGGCGGGCGTCTTCGGCCTGGGCCCGCAGCCACACACCCTGGTTGGCTGCAAGCAAGGCGGCGGCGGCGACCTGCTCGGTCAGTTCCAGCACACGAATCGCGTCCCGTGCGGCGATGGTGCCCATGCTGACCTTGTCCTGGTTATGGCATTCGGTGGAGCGTGAGAACACGCTGGCGGGCATGGTGTTTTTCAGGGCTTCGGCGGTCCAGGCGCTGGCGCCGATCTGCACCGCCTTGAAACCATGGTTGATCATTGCCCGATCAGCCGGGGCGCCCGACAGGTTGCTCGGCAAACCATGGTTGTAACGCACGTCTACCAGCAGCGCCAGTTGCCGGTCCAGCAGGTCGGCGACATTGGCCACCAGGGTCTTGAGGCTGTCCATGGCGAAGGCGATATGGCCGCCGTAGAAATGCCCGCCGTGCAGCACGCGTTCAGCGTCGGCATCGATGATCGGGTTGTCGTTGGCACTGTTGAGTTCGATCTCGATAAACGAACGCAGCCAGTTCAGGCTGTCGGCCAACACGCCGAGGACATGGGGCGCGCAGCGCAGGGAGTAGCGGTCTTGCAGGCGATGCAGGGGCGCGGTCGGTGCGTCGATGGCCAAGTCCTTGCGCAACCATGCAGCGACTTGCATCTGCCCCGGGTGCGGCTTGGCGGCAAACAGGCGTTCGTCGAAGTGTTCCGGGTTGCCTTGCAACGCAACTACATTCATCGCCGTGATGCGGGTGGCCAGTTGCAGCAGGTAGTCGGCACGGGCGAAGGCCAGGCAGGCGAGGCCGGTCATCACTGCGGTGCCGTTCATCAGCGCCAGGGCTTCTTTCGGGCGTAGTACCAGAGGGGCCCAGCCCAGTTCGCGGTGTACCTCGCAGGCAGTGCGACGTTCACCACGGAACATCACTTCGCGTTCGCCGGAAAGGGTCGCGGCCACGTAGGACAACGGTGTCAGGTCGCCACTGGCGCCCACCGAGCCTTCTTCCGGGATCAGCGGCAGTACATCGAATTCAAGGAAGGCGTGCAGCCGTTCCAGCAGTTCCACACGCACGCCGGATACGCCATGGCACAGCGACTGCAAACGCGCTGCCAGCACCGCACGGGTGGCCTGGGCATCCAGTAGCTTGCCCAGGCCGCAACCGTGGAAGGTGTAGAGATGACGGGGCAGTGCCTCGACGTGCTGCAACGGCACCGCCACCACGCAGGAATCACCGTAGCCGGTGGTCACGCCGTAGATCACCCCTTCCTTGTCCAGCAGCGAATCAAGGAACTGCGCACCCTTGGCGATGCGCTGGCGATAGTCGGTATCGTCTTGCAGCGTTGCCTGCGCCTGACGGTTGGCCAGGGCCAGCACGTCCTCGATGCGCAAGGGGAGTTCGCCGAAGGTTACCGGCTCAAGCGGATGCGTCGTCATCGGTCTTCCAGAAAGGGTAAAAGTTGAACCATTGTTGGGGCGCTTGCAGGCAGAACTGGCCCAGGCGCTCGGCGTAGCGGGCGGTCCACTGGGCGATCACTTGCTGGCGGTTGCTGCGTTTCCATTCGATCAATTGGGCGAAGGGTTCGATGAACAAGCGATACCGACCTTCGTGCTTCAGGCACATCAACAAATTGACCGGGCATTTCAGCAGGCCAGCCAGTAGCCATGGGCCTTGAGGGAATGCAGCGTCGTGGCCGAGAAAATCCACTCGCACCGTGCGTGTACCGTGCAGCGGCACGCGGTCGCCGGCAATCGCCAGCCACTCGCCGTCGTCCAGGCGCTGGCTGAGCAGCAGCATGGTCGCCGGGTCCAACTCACTGACCTGGATCAGCCGCAAGTTGGTCGCACCGGCCTCGCCCAGCAGGCGGTTGAAGTGCTCGGCGTGCTTGGTGTGCACCAGCACATTCATGGTGACTTGCTCCCCCAGTTCGGCCAGGGCCCGGCACACTTCCAGGTTGCCCAGGTGCGCGCCCACCAGCATCTGTCCGCGTTCGCCGCGCAGTTGTTGGCGCAGCAGGGCCGGGTCGATGATTTCAATCTGTTCGATGCGCAGTTTGCCGTTCCATACGTCGAGCTTGTCCAGCAGTGCATCGGCAAAGGCCATGAATTGGCCGAACACCCGCCAATGGCTGGGGCGCAAGTCGTCGCGCCGGCTCCAGTCTGCCAGGCGCTGCTGGTACTGCCAGGCGCTCTGGCGGGCGGTGCGGCCGAACAGGAAAAAGTATAGGACGATACCGTACAGGATCGGGCTCAGCAGCCTGCGGCCCAGAACCTTGGCGCCGAAGGCGGTGAGCCTCATCAGCCAGAAACTGCCGCGCTCCTGGCGGTCGGCCCAGTGTCGGGTGCTGTCACTCATGCCTGCCACCGTCGCCAGAGGATCATCGGTGCGCGCACCAGCATGCCGAAGAACAGCCGGGCGTGCATGGAGGAGATCAGGGCGTTGTCGTGGAACATCCGGAAGTGCGACAGGCCATCGGCGGGGTAATGCACTTTCGTGGGCAGCCAGCGCATCGGCTGGTTGCGCCACGACAGGCGCACCAGGATGTCCGAGTCGAAATCCATGCGCTTGCCGATCCTGGCCGAATCCATCAGCGCCAGTACCGGCGGCAGCGGGTACACGCGAAAGCCGCACATCGAATCGCGGATTTGCAACGACAGGCTGTTGATCCACACCCACACGTGGGTCAAATAGCGGGCGTACAGGCGGCCCTTGGGCACGCTGTCGTCGTATTGCGGGTAGCCGCAGATCAGTGCGTTGGGGTGGGTGCGCGAGGCCTCGAGGAACGTGCTGACTTCCCGCAGGTCGTGCTGGCCATCGGCGTCCACTTGCAGGGCGTGGGTATAGCCCCGGCGCGCGGCCTCGCGAAAGCCGATCATTACGGCGCCACCCTTGCCCTGATTGGCAGGCAGGGTCAGCAGCGCCACTTTGTCCAGGGTTGCCAGTTGCGCCAAAACCGTCGCGCAGGCCGGGCTGCTGCCATCGTCCACCAGCAGGCACGGCAGGCCGCTGGCGAGCAGGCGATGGACCACGGCGGGCACGGCGGCCTCGTGGTTGTAGACCGGGATCAGGGCGCAGGGGTTATGCATGCTCGCTCTCCAGCACTATCCGGCCGCTGGAACAGGCGGCGGTGTCATTGCGGTAGGCGAAGTACAGCTTGCCGCGTTCCTGATCGAAGCGCAGGTGCAGTTCGATGCGGTCGCCGGGGCGTACCAGTTGCTGGAACTTGAGCACTTCCATCCCGACGAACTTGCCTGGCAGCTTGAGCAGTGGCTGGCCCAGGCTCAGGGCCCAATCCACTTGAACTACGCCCGGCAGCACCGGGGTGTGTGGGAAATGGCCGCTGAAATACGCCAGGTCCGGCGGGATCGCCAATTGCAGGGTCCACTCATTGTCGGCTTCGACTGTTTCGAGCACTTCCGGTGTTTTGGGCCGAGGCGCCAGCAGCAAGGCTTCGATATCGGCCTGGGGCAGTTTGCCTTGGGCATTGAACGGCAGTTGGCGCAGCAGGCGCCAGCGACGGGGAAGGGCCAGGGCTTCGCAGTGTTGGCTCAAGTGCTGGCGCAGGGTTTGGGTGACGCTGCGACGGCCTTGGTTGCGCAAGGCATGCAGGCCTGCGGGGCTGAGCACCACCAGGGCACCGAGGGAGGCACGGTTTTCCCGCACCACGCCCAGACGCGTTTCCGCGACCCAGGAGTGGTCCATCAAGGCGTGTTCCAGCATCGGCAGGGAGATGCGTTTCTCTTCCAGTTTGACGATCCGATCCAGACGGCCCAGCAGTTCGAAGCGCCCGTCGAGGTGGATCTTCGCGGCGTCGGCGGTCTGCTCCACGTGACCTGCTGGCAGGTACGGTGAGCGGATGCGCAGGGCTCCGTCGGCATTCTGGCTCAACTGTACGTCGGCAAATGGCTGCCAGGGTTGTTCGCCCTGGCGCCAGGCGATGCCGCCGGTTTCCGAGCTGCCGAGGATTTCTGTCGGCCATTGCTGCAAGCGTTGATGCAGACTGCCGGCGGCTTCCACCGGCAAGGCCCCACCGGAAGAGAACACCCGTTTGACTACGCTCAGCGCTGGCCAGTCGAGGTTGTCGCCCATACGCTTGAGCAGCGCCGGGCTGGCGATCCAGGCGAACTGCGGCGACTCGCGGCTGGCTCGCTGCATGTCTTCTGGAAAGGCCAGTTGCTGGCGCACGAAGGCCCGACCGGCACACAGCGGCCACAACACCCGGAACAGCAGGCCGTAGATATGCTGGGTACCGACACTGCCGATGATGCAGGCTTCGCCGAGATCGGCGCCCCACAGGGTTTCCAGGGCCTGGACTTCATTGGCCAGTTGCCGCAGGGTTTTGTCGATGCGCTTGGGTTCGCCGCTGGAGCCGGAAGTGCACAAGGTCAGGTAGCAGTGATCGAGGTCAAGTGCTGCCGCCGCCAGTGGTGTCTGGTAGAGCGCCTCGAGATCTGCCGCTGTGGTCAGCCAGCCGTCCACCTCATTCGCCCAGCGTTGGCGGGTCTGGGGTTGCAGGTCTGCCGGCAACAGTACGCTGACTCCGGCACGCCAGGCGCCCAGGAGGACGATCGCCAACACCCCGGCATCTTCCAAATGCACGGCCAGGCGCTGGATACCACGGGCTTGCAACCCGGCAGCAAGGCTCAGGGACTGCTCGTACAGCTGTGCGTGATTCAACGCGGGCTCGGTGGTGATCGAACGCTGCGCCACAGGCTCAAGCAACAAGTGCTCAAGATTCAACCAATTCATACGCGGCCTCGAACCCTTTGTCGTACCAGCCATTCCACGGCAAACAACAACCCCATCAGCCCGTAGGCGATCAAGCCGTTGTACAACGTCCACCAGCTCAGCGGCGCCCACAAGGTGAGGGCGGCGGCGAGCAGCCCGTTACACAAAAAAAACACACTCCAGACCACAGTGACCTGGCGGGTATATCGAATCGCCACGTCGGGCAATTGTGGCTCGCTCAAGCGCGCCAGGCGCTCGACCATCGGTGGGCCATGTTTCAGGCTCAAGCCGAACAACGCCAGCATGAAGCCGCTGACCAGGCTCGGGTACCAGCGCAAGAGCTGCGGGTTGTCGAACCAGGCCAGCACCAGGCAAAACATGACGGCCACGCCAGCCATCCAGCGCGCACCGGGGCGTCGGGCACCGGTCAGTGCTCGCAACAGCCACAGGCTGGCCAACAACAGGCCAAATTGCCAGGGTGCAAAATGCCCGGTGCCGAAATATACCGCAAAAGGGTACAGCAGCCCCGCCAGTAGCAGGCCAAGGCCGATCAACCGGTTCATGCGCCCGGTTGGACCAGGCGGTAGACCGCCTCGACCACGTCATTCACGGTACGCACCGCCTTGAATTCTTCGGCGGCGATTTTCTTGCCGGTCTGGCGCTTGATGTGGTCGATCAGGTCGACCGCATCAATGCTGTCGATTTCCAGGTCCTGGTACAGATTGGCGTCAAGCGTGACGCGTTCGGGTTCCAGTTCAAACAGTTCCACCAAGGCATCGCGCAGGGTGTTGAAGATATCGTCACGAGTTTGCATGGTCCGGTCTCAAGCTACCTGTCTGGCCGTGACGAACGCCGCTAGGCTGGCCACGTTGGTGAAGTGATTGCGCGTGTCCTTGGCGTCGGCGTCGATCTTGATGCCGTACTTTTTCTGGATCGCCAGGCCCAACTCCAGGGCGTCCACTGAATCCAGGCCGAGGCCTTCGCCGAACAGGATCTGCTCGTCACCAATGTCATCCACGCTGATATCTTCAAGGCCTAGGGCCTCGATGATCAGTTCTTTTATGTCGTGCTCAAGGCGGTGTTGGTTGCTCATCTTCGGCGAGCTCCTTAATGAAATAGTGATGCAGGTAATCGTTGAGCTTGCGCGAAGCCTGGGGAGCAGGCCCAAGTGCTGCAAAAGCCTGTGGTTCTATATCGGCACCAACGCGCAAACTGAAATGCACGCGGCGCTTTGGGATGCGGTACCAGGGTTCGGCCTTGGTCAGGGTAGTGGGGCTGACCTTGATCACTACCGGGGTAATGATATTCGCACCTCGCAAGCCGATGGCTGCACCACCGCGATGAAAGGCCGGGGCCTGGCCTGGTTGGGTGCGGGTGCCTTCCGGGAAAATGATCAGGGTCTGGCCAGCCCGCAACGCCTGGGCGGCGGCATCGAGCATGTCCAGGCTGCCGTCGTTGCTGATGTAGCCGGCATCGCGCACCGGGCCACGGGTAAAAGGGTTCTGCCACAGGCTCTGCTTGACCACGCAGTTGGCTTGGCGCACCAGGCCGATCAGGAACACCACGTCGATCAACGACGGGTGGTTGGCGATGATCATCTGGCCGGGGCGGCCGAGTTTTTCGGCACCTTCGACGCTGTAGGTCAGCACGCCGGCGCGCTGCATCAGGCGGATAAAGCACCAGAACAGCCAACTGATGGTGTGTCGGGCGCGTTGTTGGTGCTGATGAGCGCTCCCAGGCAGGCAACTGAGCAGCGGAAACACCAGCAATCGCAAGCACAGGCCGCCAATGCCAAACAAGGCGAAGCTTACAGCGGTGGCCAGCAGGCGCCAGTAGTAGGCGTCCCGAGGCTTGTCGGTCAGGGCTTGCGTTGCCAATTCCATACTCGGTTCTTCCAGGCATGTTGGCAGGCACCCTGCTTATTGAGCAAGGTGCGCAGCAGGTTCAGGGCGTGGGGCCACTGGGCTTTAGTGGTGGATTGGACAGTGGTGGCGGTGAGTTCCAGCTGCCATTCGTCGCCCGGTGTCAAGAGCAGGCCGAGGGCGTAGGGGAATGGCACGTCGTCGATCCAGTTGGCGTAGGCCTCGGGCGGCTGTTCTTCGGTAATCACCAGTAATACGGCGTTGGCACCTTCGTTCAGCAGGGCCGCGGCCTCCAGGATGCCGTGTTCCAGGCCATCGCCAGCGGCGGCGAGGGCGGTCATTTCGCTGGTTTCATTGCGCAGGATCGACCACAGGCCAATCACTGCGTTGTGCACCGACAGGCTGAACTGGGTAGGCGATAGCGGCTGATCGTTGGCCAGGTCGCTGAGAATATTCAGGGTTCGCGGGGTTTCGCCGTGGCGGGAAACAAATACCAGCGGCAGGTTTTGCAGGCCTTGCGCCAATGGCCAGCCAACACTGAATGCCATCCGCGCCAGGCGGCTGAGGCGCCTGCGCTGCATGGCGGGCAGGAACGATACGTCGGGGGCAGCATCGCTACAGGGCAGCAACACGGGGGCCTGGCACCAGGTGTGCCAGTCGTCCACGCTTTCGAGCCCGGGGGCCCACGCGCGCCATTGGGCAATGTTGAAATGGGTCACTGAGAAGATATCCCGCCCCTGCGGGCTTCCTTATGCGGCCGTTGGCCCGGGATACCGGGACGGGAAGCAAGAGCCGAGTGGCGCGCATTATCCCGGTGCGATTGGGTTCTAGCAAATTTTGGTGAAAAAATGTTCACGAGAAATTACAGAATTACTGAAAAGAATTACCGATTGTCCGCTATCGGAGCAGGGGTATGGGTGTCGGGTATTTCCTGCTTTGTGGCGGGAGAGAGAGATTATTCTGCGAGATAGGGCTGTCGATGCTGTAGTGCAGGAGTGATCAAGGTAGCTAACCGGCGCTTTTGCCCTCTACACTCGGTCATTCATTGATACACGGAGGTTTTTCCATGCGGCGCGTGGTGTTCAATCAGAAAGGCGGTGTCGGCAAGTCCAGCATTGCCTGCAACCTGGCGGCGGTCAGCGCCAGTGAAGGCTATCGAACCCTGTTGGTGGACCTCGATGCCCAAGCCAACTCGACCCAGTACCTCACAGGGCTGACGGGCAATGATATTCCCATGGGCATTGCCGATTTCTTCAAGCAAACCCTGTCTTCCGGGCCGTTTTCGAAGAAAAACCAGGTAGATATCTACGAAACGCCGTTCGACAACCTGCATGTGGTCACCGCCACGGCGGAACTGGCGGACCTGCAGCCCAAGCTTGAGGCCAAGCACAAGATCAACAAGCTGCGAAAACTGTTGGATGAGTTGAGCGAGGACTACGACCGGATTTACCTCGATACGCCGCCGGCCCTGAATTTTTATGCGGTTTCAGCGCTGATTGCCGCTGATCGTGTACTGATTCCCTTCGATTGCGACAGCTTTTCCCGACAGGCGTTGTATGGCCTGCTGGCGGAAATCGAAGAGTTGAAGGAGGATCACAATGAAGGCCTTGAAGTGGAAGGGATTGTGGTCAACCAGTTCCAGGCCCGAGCGAGCCTGCCGCAGCAAATGCTGGATGAGTTGATTGCCGAAGGCCTGCCGGTGCTGCCGGTGTACCTGGGCAGTTCGGTGCGCATGCGCGAGTCGCACCAGGCGAACATGCCGCTGATCCACCTGGACCCACGGCATAAGCTGACGCAGCAGTTTGTGGCGTTGCATAACCTGCTGGAAGACGCGTGATCCCACAGGTACCGCACCCCTTGTAGGAACAGCTTGCTCGCGAAGAACGTCAACGATAACGCGGCGTGCCTGGATGCATGCGGCGCTCTCGGGTTCTTCGCGAGCAAGCTCGCTCCTACAAACGGATGAGCCAGTTCATGGACCGAGAGGCTCCCTTGGCTCAGACGCCCTGACTACGCAACCAACTGATCAATTGCGGCAGCGGGAACGCCCCGCTCTGGCGCGCCACTTCCCGGCCATTCTTGAACAGAATCAGGCTGGGAATCGACCGAATACCCAGTTGCGCAGAAAGCTGCTGATTGGCCTCACTGTCGAGCTTGGCCAATCGGCATTTGCCCGCCAACTTCTCGGCCGCCTGTTCAAACACCGGTGCAAACGACTTGCACGGCCCGCACCAGTCGGCCCACACGTCCACCAGCAGCGGCAAATCCCCTTTGATCTGGCTGGCGTAGTCGCCCTGTTTCAGCTCAAAGGGTTTACTCAGCAGCACCGGCTGCTTGCAGCGCCCGCACTTCGGCGTATCGCCCAGCCGTTCGGTAGGGATGCGGTTGAGGCCATTGCAATGGGGGCAGGGGATTACCAGAGGATCGGACATGGTGGGCTCCGTTGAAGTGGCCAATAACTCTATTTGGAGCCAAGGCAAGAGATTATCAAGGTTCGACGGTAATGACGCATGCGCTCATATTTTCGTCTATGCCGACTCTGGCCGACGTATCTAGGCTGTTAAAGCGAGTTTGGATTGGCCCATTGGTCTACGCGAAATTATCGCATATTGCGATAATTCGGTATTGGGATTAACCTTCATAGCAAGATGCGATAAGGATGTTGCATGCGAGTGATCAGCGAAAAAAAGGATTTGGGAGGCTAAGGAAAAATGGCCGCGTTCAGCGACTGCACTGGATGAGTGGTATCGCCGAATGAAGCGCAACAGCCCCGCGGACTTCGCGTCGATGAAAGGAATGTTTCCCGCCACGGATAAAGTAGGGCAATTCCATGTATTTGACATCGGGGGCAACAAACTGAGACTGATCGCCTTCATGCATTACCAGGTGCAGCGAATTTATATCAAGTACTTGTTCGATCACCGCGAATATGAATAGGGTAAATGGAAGGAGAAAATCAGATGAGCGTGCTCATTAAGCTGGCTGCCGAGCACTGGCAATTTGTTTCACCATTGCTGCGCAAGCCAAAAAGCGAGGCGGACTACGATGTACTGGTCAACGCTCTCGACGAGTTGTTGGACCTGATCGGCGAAGACGAATCCAGTCCGCTCATGAGTCTGGTGGACATTCTCAGTGACTGGATCGAGGCCTATGATCTGGAGCACCGCCCGATGCCTGTCGCCAGTGGCGTCGACGTACTGCGCGCAATGATGCGAGAGCACGGCCTGACCCAAAGTGACCTGCCAGGCGTTGGTGCGCAGTCGGTGGTTTCGGAGATACTTGGCGGCAAACGCCAACTGAACCTGCGGCAGGTTCGTTGGTTGGCGAAGCGTTTTGGGGTTTCAGTGGAGACCTTTATCTAGATGGCTCTATGAAGAGCAACTGATCTCCAAATGCTTGCCCCAATCCGGTGGCCGCTGGGCGTACTGCTCCATTCCCGGCTGCTCCTCAAATGGTTTGCTCAGCACTTCATGCAGCCGGCGCACTTCGTTGTAGTCACCTGACTCGGCAGCGGTGATAGCGTTTTCTGCGAGGTAATTGCGCAGGATATACAGTGGGTTCACTGCATGCATCCGCTCGCGCCTTTGCTCTTCGCTACCATTGGCGTCCCGCTCGACACGGGCCTTGTACAACTCAGCCCAGGCATCAAACGCCTTGATATCCACAAAATCATCGCGCAACCGCGTCACGGCCAATACCGCCGATTCATCCCCCAGTCGGCGCAAGAACAGGGTGTAGTCAACGCCACTGCCCTGCATCAGTTGCAGGAGGCGTTCCACCAGCTTCTGGTCATCTTCCTCGGCAGTGGTAAAGCCCAAGCGACGACGCATCAGGTCCAGGTAATGAGCCTGGTACAGGGGTAGGTACAAGCCAAGGGTTTCGCGCAAGGCTTCGACGCTGATGAATGGCGTCAGTGCCTGGGCCAGCGCACTGAGGTTCCACTGGCCGATAGGCACCTGATTGCTGAACGAATAACGCCCCTGGTCATCGGAATGGTTGCAGATGAACTGCGCATCGAAGTCGTCGAGGAAGGCGAACGGCCCGAAGTCGAACGTAATGCCGAGGATCGACATGTTGTCGGTATTCATCACCCCGTGACAGAACCCATAGGCCTGCCACTTGGCGATCAGTTCGGCGTTGCGCTCAACGATCTCGTGGAACATTGCCAAGTACGGCTCGGGTTGTTCCTGGCACTCGGGGAAGTGTAGTTTCAAGACATGTTCGGCCAGTTGCTTTTGTTGTTCGGGTTTCTTGGTGTAGTA
Organism: Pseudomonas karstica; assembly: GCF_009707515.1. Classification (GTDB taxonomy): domain Bacteria; phylum Pseudomonadota; class Gammaproteobacteria; order Pseudomonadales; family Pseudomonadaceae; genus Aquipseudomonas; species Aquipseudomonas karstica. The sequence goes on from NZ_WLYI01000005.1 coordinate 88,414, forward strand.
GAAGTATTCGAAGTGACCGAAACGTATATGGCTTGGCGCCAGGCGCAGAACCATGGCGGCTCGCTCCTGTTTCTCACGCCACACCGGGGTGCTCGAGCCGATCACGCACAGGGCTCGACTGCTGGGAATGCCCAGGGCATGCAGAGCTTCGGAGGCGAGAAACTCACGAATCGAGGAACGCAGCACCGCACGCCCATCACCCATGCGCGAGTAAGGCGTCTGTCCGGCACCCTTGAGGTGCAAGTCCCAGTGTTCGCCAGCCTCGTTGTACACCTCGCCCAGGAGCAAGCCGCGACCGTCCCCCAATTGCGGGTTGTAGGAACCAAATTGATGCCCTGAATAGACCATCGCCCGCGGCTCCGCCTCGGCCCACAGCTTGTGCCCGCTGAACAGTTCGGCAAATACCGGGGTTTGTGCAACAGCAGGGTCAAGGTCAAGCAGGGCCATGGCCGCCTTGCTGGCGACGACCAGGCGCGGTTCGTCGATGGGCTCAGGCAGCACATGGGTTGAGAAGCCGTCGCCCAGTCGGGCGAAGCGGTTATCGAAGGTCAGTTCGTCGAGGGCTTTCAACGGCCATCTCCCAGCAAAATGTCCGACCATTCTGCTGGGGATAGTGCATTTAGTCGAGCTTGGTGGGCGGCGGCTCTGGCGCGTCCTCGACTTTACCAGGGGGTGGTTCGGGGGGCTCCTGGTCCTTGGCGGGAGGTTGGATGGTTTTGTGATTTTCTTCCACCGGTGCCAACTTGTATTCCTGGCCGTTAAGGTTTTTCAGGTAGATCTCCATCTGTCGGAACGAGATGTTGATGTGCTGCTTCTTGAACTCGCGGTTGATAAAGCGGTTGACCTCATCGAGTACCGGATTACGGTCCCCGAGGTCGCGTACGTGCATGCGCAGTTCGTGGTCGAGGGTGCTGTCGCCGAAGTTCAGGAAGTACACAAGGGGTTCCGGCTCTTTCAATACCCTGGGGTTTTCCCTGGCCGCCTTGAGCAGTAACTCCTTCACCAGGTCCAGGTCGGACCCGTAGTCCACCCCCAGTTTCAGGGTGACCCGCGTGACGGTATCGGTCAGTGACCAGTTGATCAGTTGCCCGGTAATGAACGTCTTGTTCGGGACGATGATGTCCTTGCGGTCGAAGTCGGTAATGGTGGTGGCGCGGATGCGGATCTTACTCACCGTGCCCGACAGATTACCGATGGTGATGGTGTCACCGATCCGTACCGGGCGCTCGAACAGGATCATGATGCCGGAGATGAAGTTGGCGAAGATCTCCTGCATGCCAAAGCCGAGCCCCACTGATAGTGCTGCCACCAGCCACTGCAACTTGTCCCAGCTCACGCCGAGGGTGGACAGGGTGGAGACAAAACCCACGCCGGCAATGACGTAGGACAGCAACGTGGTGGTGGCGTAGGCGCTGCCTTGGGCCAAGTCCAGCTTGGACAGCACCAATACTTCCAGCAGGCCAGGCAGGTTACGTGCGAGGGCGAAGGTGATACCGATGATGATCAACGCCCCCAGCATGTCGCCGATGCTGATGGGCACCATGCTGATGTTGGCGCCGGTGCCGCTGGTGTATTCGTAGAGGGTGACATTATCCAGATAGGAGAATACCGAAATCAGGTCCGACCAGACCCAGTACAGCGCGGCGATAAAACCGCCGAGCAAGGCCAGGCGGATCAGTCGCATCGACTGTTCGTTGACCTGTTCGATGTCCAGGGTTGGCTCTTCGATCACCGCTTCGCCGTCGCCGGCCTCCTTGGCGGCTTGGCGCTTTGCCAGTGCCCGGGAATAGGCCAGGCGTCGCGCGGCAACGCCCAGGCCCCGGACGAAGGTGGCCTCGATCACCAGCCAGAACATCAGCAGGTACAGGGTGTTGATCAGCCGATCACTGAGTTTGAGGGCGGTGTAGTAGTAGCCAAAACACACGGCCAGGAACAGTGCGATGGGCAAGGCGGTGAACAGCAAGCCGAGGGCCTTGCGAAACAGCGAGGCTTTTTCATGGGTCGGACTTTTGAGCAACAGGCGGCTGAGCAACCATGTCATCAGCGCGTAGCAGGCCAGCACCACGCCGATGCCCAACACGTCATCCGCCAGTGCAGCCGGTTGATGTTCGGCAATGGCCACCACGGCCACTAAGGCCAGTACCACCAGTCCCAGCTTGCGGATCCAGCCCTGGAGGAATTCGACCTGGGGTTTTTCCCAGCGAAAGTGCAGCTCGGCCACGCCGCCCGGCGCGAGAATCCGATAGGCGGTGTAGAACACCAGCCACGCCTGGGCAGTCTGCAGCAGCGCTGCGCCCAGGTTGGCGTTTTGCCCACGGGCGTCGATTTGAAGGGCATAGCCGCACAGTGCCAGGCCCAGCGCCACTGGCATCGCCAGCAGTATATTCACCAGAATCGCCACAGGCGTGTGCCATTGGCTGTCGCGCTTGAAGTGACCGATGTCCAGGTGGATTTTCTTTAGGCGGGTGTACAGGGAGCTGCGCCGCCATAGCAAGGCGCCGATCAGTAGCAACAGGGGCAGGAACAGTAGCGGGCGTTGGGTCAGGCCATCGTACAGCTCGCTGACGCTGGAGGCCCAGGGCAGGGTGGTGACCTGTTTATCCAAACGCTCCGGCACGACCTCCAACCACTCGGTGTCCAGCGGTTTGTTGCTGGGGATCCAGAACATCTGCTCGTCGAGGGTTGCCCGCAAATTGGTGGTGGTACTGAGCAGTTGTTTCTGGTTCAACTGCAGGGTGATGGATTCGTTGAGCAGCGCACTCAACTCGCGGTTCAGGCGTTCCAGCAGGTCGCTACGGGTAATCGCCAGCTCCAGCAGAGTCCGGCGCAGCTGTGGCGTGACCTGGTCCGCTGGCTGGGAGGCCAGCAAATTATCCACGTAAGTGCTGGGGGTGGTGATCAGTTCGCGTTGTTGGTTGACCTCGAACTGGTACAGGCGAATGTTGGCGATGTCGTCCGCCAGGTCGCGATCCACCGCCAGGCGTGGCAGCGCCTGTTTTTGCTGATAGAGGATCTTCGACAGCAACAGGCTGCCCTTGAGCACGTTGATCTGCTCGTCCAGGGCCGAGTCGCTTTGGGTCACGCTGTCCAGTTGTTGCTTGGTCTGCAGGTTCTTCTGGGTCAGCTCGTTGAGCCGGTCAGTACTTTTGAGCAAGTAGTCGGAAAGTTTCAGGTTGGCCGTGCTTTCCGTGGCGAGCAGGCTGCTGCCGCCGGCTTTCTGCGCTTCGATGGATTGCTGGGTTACGGTCTCCTGGGACTGAGCAAGGCGTTTCTGGTTGATCAGGGTTTGCAAGTCCTGGATTTCCTGCTCCAGGCGCGTGGCTTTTTCCACTACCAGGTCGTGCTGGCTATTACCCAGGTCTTGCAGTTGGCTGTTGCCGGCCAATTCCTGGCGACGCAATGGGATCAGGGCATTGAGGGCTGCCAGTTCGGCATTCAGTTGGTTGCGCTGGTCACCGTTGAGGGTTTTACCATCGTCTTTGCCTGCCTTGAGAATGGCATTGATCTGCTGAATACGGGTCTGGCTGCTGCTGATTTCGGTTTGGGCGCGTTCGGGGCGGGTCTGGGCGGCGATGGTCAGGCTGTTGGCATCGGCCAGTTCCTTTTGCAGGTCGCCTTGTTGGGTGCTGCGCTGCACCAGCAGTTGCTCAAGCTGTGGTATTGGCAGGGTGGCATAGCGTTGAGCGACCGGAATGACCTTGGTGGCCTTGAGGCGGGTCAGTTCACGCTGGTTTTCCGTGGTTCGGCGCGGGGCGTCTTCCAATTGGCGCTTGAGGTCGGCCAGGCGCTGCTGGTAGTCCTGCTGGTTGCCCAGGAAGGTCAAGGTCTGCTGCAGAATGCTCTGCAGTGCCTTCATATCGGCATCCGGCAGTTTGCGCTCGGGCAGTTTATCCAGGGTTTGCTGGACTGCGTCGACGTTGGGCGGGTCGGCGGCTTGCACGGTACCGACACAAAGGCTCAGGCCCAGCAGGGCAGTGGCTAAAAAAGTGCGCAGGATTGTCATGGATACCGGTCGAACAAGAAGAAGAGATCGGGAGGCGCCCTGACGTCAAATGGCACGCCATCACTCGGCAGTTTAGAGGAAGAGTCCGGGGCCCGGGCGACTTCCTTCGGGGAATCTGACGCCCACTTTGCCGATCTTGTTCCCGTCCATGACGGCGACGGTCCAGATGGTGTTGTTCCATTCCACCTGGTCGCCCACCACCGGTGCACCCCCCACTTTCTGGGTGATGAAGCGGCTCAATGGCAGGTCCGGGTCGATGCCCTCGAGCTTGAGCCCGTACAGGGCCGAAACCGCGCCCAGGTGGGCGTCGCCCTCCAGCACGAAGTCGCCGAAGAAGCGCAGGTCGAGGCCTCGTTGAGGCGCCTGGCTGAACAGTTTGCCGAGGGCTGGCAGGTTGTGTTCGTGGCCGATCACACAGAGTAAATCGTCGACTTCCAGTACTGTACTACCCGACGGATGGAGCAATTGTTGGCCGCGAAACAGCGCGGCGATACGAGTGCCTTCGGGCATTTTCAACTCACGAAGGGCGGCGCCGATACACCATTTCTCTGCACCCAGGCGGTAGACGAACAGCTCCCACTCGCTGGTGACATGGACTTCCAGGGCCGCTCGGGAAATCGGTGCAGGTTCTGGCGGTACCGTCACTTTCAACAATTTGGCGACCCACGGCAGGCTGGTGCCCTGGACCAGCAACGACACCAGCACGATAAAAAACGCGAGGTTGAAGTACAGCTGGGCGTGGGGCAGGCCGGCCATCAGGGGGAACACCGCGAGAATGATCGGCACCGCACCGCGCAGGCCAACCCAGGCAATAAAGGCCTTTTCCCGACTGTGGAAGGCCTTGAATGGCAGCAAGCCAACCATCACCGACAGTGGCCGCGCGAACAGGATCATCCACAGCGCCAGGCCCAGGGCCGGCAAGGCAATTGGCAACAAATCATGGGGAGTAACCAGCAGGCCCAGTACCAGGAACATACCGATCTGTGCCAGCCAGGCCATGCCGTCGAGCATATGCAGGATACCGTGGCGGCTGCGCACCGGGCGGTTGCCGATTACCAGGCCGCACAGGTACACCGCGAGGAAGCCGCTGCCGTGCAGGGTGTTGGTCAGGGCGAACACCGCCAGGCCGCCGGCAATTACCAGGATCGGGTACAGGCCGTTGGCCAGGTTGATACGATTGACCATTTGCAGCATCAACCAGCCGCCGCCCAGGCCGATGATGCCGCCGATACCAAACTCGCGGATCAGATGGCCCAGCAGGCTCCAGTGCAGGCCGGTCTGGCCGCTGGCGAGCATGTCGATCAGGGTGACGGTGAGGAACACTGCCATCGGGTCGTTGCTGCCGGATTCGATCTCCAGGCTGGCGCTGACCCGCTCGTTCAGGCCCTTGCCGCCCAAGAGCGAGAACACGGCAGCGGCGTCGGTGGAGCCAACGATGGCGCCGATCAACAAACCTTGAATGATGTTGAGGTCGAACAACCAGGCCGCCGCCATGCCCGTGAGGCCGGTGGTAATCAACACCCCCACGGTGGCCAGCGACAAAGCTGGCCACAGTGCCACGCGAAAACTCGTCACCCGTGTGCGCAAGCCACCGTCCAGCAAGATCACGGCCAGTGCCAGGTTACCCACAAGGTAGGCCGTCGGGTAATTATTGAAGATGATGCCGCCGCCATCGACGCCGGCAAGCATGCCGACGGCCAGGATGATTACCAAAATCGGGATGCCCAGGCGGGACGAAAGGGAACTCACCAGAATGCTCGCACTTACCAGCAACGCGCCGATCAAGAACAGGCTGTTGATGGTCGTTGCATTCAAGGGCTGTACTCCGTGGGCAAGAAAAGCGAGACGCAAACTGACCATGCAGTCTACGTGCCAGTGATTCTAACCTGTTGAAATGCTGCGTTGTCAAAAAGCTTTTTTGAGTGGTGAAGATCAAATGCGGGAGCTGGCTTGATGCACATATTTCTTGCACCTGATCATAGCCATCGTCGGTATCGATCAGTTTTTCGTAGATGCCTTGGGCGGTGGATCTTGCTCATCGGCCATACGACTAACGTTTTGAGGGGGACACCCTTTTGTCGCAATTGGCGTGAATATGGGTGGGGCCTGGAACCAGATGACGCAAAAGCAGTCACTAAGGCTTGAAAGCGTGGCCTGCCCTGTAAAATCAAGGCCGCGCGCCAGGATAACCCTGGCATCCGAGGTGAATTTTCTTTATCGTCACCGCCCTTTTTAAATGCCCGAGAAATCAAAATGTTAGAAGCATCCCTCAGCCAATTGGAACAACTGGTCAATGACTTGGTACAGCAGAACCAGGACTTGTTGGGCAGCAACGAATCCCTCAAGGAAGAACTGGCCCGCGCCAAGGATGAAAACGACAGCTTGCAGCTGAACCTGATGGAACAGGAAGAAAAGCAGGGCACTACTGCCGCGCGTATCCAGGCGTTGGTTGAGCGTGTAAGCGCAGGCCCTGTCAGCGCATGAGTCAAGGCACCGAGGGGGTAAAAGTCGTTTCGATTCTCGGTGAGGATTACTCGATCAAGGCACCGGAGGGGGAAGACACTATCCTGATGAGCGCCGTGACGATGTTGAAGGCGTCTTTGGCCATCACCAAGAAAAAGTACCCAACCCTGATTGGTGACAAGTTGCTGGTACTGGCGGCGCTGAACCTGTGCGCCGAACAGATTGAAATGCAGCAGCGCCACCAGCAGGAGCTTGACCGTTACCAAGAGCAAGTCAGCGCCACGGTCGAGGTGATTTCCAAGGCGATCGGTCAGTCCTGACTAGAACCACTCGTCCTGCATGCTCAGGCACGTATCGTCCCGTGCCTCAAGAATCGCCAGCTCATGATGGCAGCTCGGTATTTCCCAGGTCAGGAAGTACCGGGCGGCTTGCAGCTTGCCTTTATAAAAGGCGACATCCGCAGCGTTATTCTTGGCCAACCCTTCTTCGGCGCGGATCGCCTGTTCCAGCCAGCGCCAGCCAATTACCGTATGCCCGAACACTTTCAGGTACAGCGCAGAGTTCGCCAGACCGCTGTTGACCTTGCCTTGGGCGAGATCGGTCAATAGCCCGAGGGTGACGCTTTGCAAGCGTGCCACCAGCTGTTCCAGGGGGTCCCTTAGTGCAATCAGCGTAGGGTAGGCCTGCGCCCGTGCGCCGGTTTCAGCGATCAGGCGAATCAGTTGCTTCAAGCCCGCGCCACCGTTCTGAGCGAGTTTGCGGCCCAGTAAATCCAGGGACTGAATGCCATGGGTGCCCTCGTGGATCGGGTTCAGGCGGTTGTCGCGGTAGTATTGTTCTACCGGGTATTCGCGGGTGTAGCCGTGGCCACCGAGGACCTGGATCGCCAGTTCGTTGGCTTTCAGGCAGAACTCCGATGGCCAGGACTTGACGATGGGAGTCAGCAGGTCGAGCAGCTCATGGACCTGTTTGCGGGCGGTTTCGGTTTCAAGGGTCGTGGTGTCGTCGAACAGGCGGGCCGCATACAGACCCAGGTCGAACGCGCCTTCTACATAGGCCTTTTGGGTCAGCAGCATGCGTTTGATATCGGCGTGATGAATGATCGCTACCGGTGCGGTGTTCGGGTCCTTGCTGTCTGGCAGGCGGCCTTGGGGGCGCTGCCGGGCGTACTCCAGCGAGTAAAGGTAACCGGCGTAACCGAGCATCACTGCACCCATGCCGACACCAATCCGCGCCTCGTTCATCATTTGGAACATGCAACTCAGGCCTTGGTGCGGCTTGCCTACCAAATAGCCGACGCACTCCCCGTTATCGCCGAAATTCAGCGCCGTCGATGTGGTGCCGCGCCAGCCCATCTTGTGGAACAACCCGGCCAGCAACACGTCGTTGCGCTTGCCCAGGCTGCCGTCATCATTGACCAGGAACTTGGGCACGATAAACAGCGAAATGCCTTTCACCCCGGCCGGCGCCTCAGGCAGCTTGGCCAGCACCATGTGCACGATGTTTTCCGACAGTGGGTGGTCGCCGCCGGAGATAAAGATCTTGTTGCCCTTGAGGCGATAGGTGCCGTCAGTCGCCGGTTCCGCGCGGGTACGGATATCTGAAAGGGACGAGCCGGCATGGGGTTCGGTCAGGGCCATGGTGCCGAAGAAGCGGCCCTCGATCATCGGTTGCAGGAAACGCTGTTTCTGTTCCTCGGTACCGAAGCTTTCGATCAGGTTGGCGGCGCCCATGGTCAAAAACGGATAAGACGTGGAGGCGGCGTTGGCTGACTGGAAATGGGCAAAACAAGCCTGGGACAGCAAGGTGGGCAATTGCATGCCACCTGCTTCGAAGCTGCGGGCAGCGTTGAGAAAGCCGGCTTCAAGGAAGGCATCGACAGCGGGTTTCACTTCTGGAATCAGAATCGCCTGACCCTGCTCAAAGCGTGGCTCGTTTTCGTCACCCTTGCGGTTGTGTGGGGCGAAATACTTTTCGGCAATGCTGCGGGCGGTGCCAATGGCGGCGTCGAAGGTTTCGCGATTGTGTTCGGCAAATCGCTCGCGTTGGGTCAGGCCCTCGGCATCGAGGACTTCGTACAGCTCGAAAGCCAAATTGCGGGAACTGAGCAACGTCTCGGACATGGCGGCTTACCTGTGGGGGAGTGTGCCGAGTCTAAGCGCGCAAATAGAGGCTGGATAGCAAGATTGATCTGGGTGATGGAGAGGCAGAACGCAGGGGGAGGAGATCGCTCCCACGCGTGGGAACGAGCGGGGCCCGTGAGATATGGATCGTTCCCACGCTCTGCGTGGGAATGCAGCCCGTGACGCTCTGCGTCGCTCCTTGCACAAGGCTTGAGTCGTGCCCGTATGGCGGGACGCGGAGCGTCCCAAGAGGCGTTCCCACGCGGAGCATGGGAACGAGCGGGGCCGTGAGATATGGATCGTTCCCACGCGTGGGAACGATCAGTGTGATCAGCCGATGGTCATCAAACTGGCATTGCCTCCGGCAGCAGCCGTATTGACGCTCAACGCCCGCTCGATCACCAGGCGCTCCAGCGCAATGTTGGTCTCGCCTTGCGACAGCCCATGAACTCCAACAATCGCACCTGCACGCTTGGCCACTTGCTGGCAAACCTCGCGTAACTGATCGGAGTGGCCATGATGCAGAACCGCATCAAACACCACCTCGTCCTTGTTCCAGTCGGCCACCAGTTTGATGCGCGCCTGAACTTCCTTCGGGAGACGTGCGAACAATGCCTTGGTCACGTCAGCTTCCGGCCAAACCGCCGAACCGCCTACGGCCAGTACCGCCGCCAGTTGGGTCAGCAGGTCGCCTTCCACTTCCGCCAGGCACAGCACGTGCTCGCGGGGCAGGATGGCGTAGCTGTTGCGCTCACCGGTTGGGCCGGCCAATTGGCGGGTGATGCCACTTTGGGATTGGGCAGCGAACTGCACGCACAGTGCGCTCAAGTCGCCAAGCTTGCTGCTGTCGGCCCAGGCTTGCAGGGCCGTCGCTGGCTTGCTCATGGCATCCCGCAGGCGTACATCCGGTGCGGCCAATGCGTCACCGCGCACGAAGGACTGCTCGATGGCATCCGTCGGTCGAGTCGACAGCAGGCGGTACAGGTACAGCGGACCGCCGGCCTTCGGACCCGTCCCCGACAGGCCTTCGCCGCCGAAGGGTTGCACGCCGACCACGGCGCCGACGATGTTGCGGTTGACGTAGACGTTACCGGCATTGACGTTGTCGATCACCTTGGCGATGGTTTCGTCGATACGGGTGTGCACGCCCAGGGTCAGGCCGTAGCCGGATGCATTGATCTGGCCGATGAGTTGGTCGATCTCTTTGCGCTTGTAGCGCACCACGTGCAGCACCGGGCCGAAAATTTCCCGTTGCAGCTCGTCGAAGCTTTCCAGTTCGATCAGGGTTGGGGTGACAAAAGTGCCTCGTTTGGTTTCTTCGCTGTCGGCAATGGCCATCTGGTACACATTGCGGCCTTTGTCGCGCATGGCCTGGATGTGCTTCTCGATGCCGGCCTTGGCATCGGCGTCGATGACTGGGCCAATGTCGACCGACAGGCGCTCAGGGTTGCCGAGACGGCATTCAGCCATGGCGCCTTTGAGCATTTCGATCACACGGTCTGCCGAATCTTCCTGCAAGCACAGCACGCGCAGTGCCGAGCAGCGTTGCCCGGCGCTGTCGAAGGCCGAAGACACCACGTCGATGACCACTTGCTCGGTCAGCGCCGAGGAGTCAACGATCATCGCATTCTGGCCGCCGGTTTCGGCGATCAGCGGAACCGGACGGCCCTGGGCATCCAGGCGACCGGCGACGTTACGTTGCAGCAAGCGTGCAACTTCGGTGGAGCCGGTGAACATCACGCCCTTGACGCGATCGTCACCCACCAGGCGGGCACCGACGGTTTCGCCCTGGCCCGGCAGCAGTTGCAGCACGCCTTGCGGAATCCCGGCTTCGAGCAGCAGGCGCACGGCCTGGGCGGCGACCAGCGGGGTTTGCTCCGCTGGCTTGGCCAGTACCGGGTTACCGGCAGCCAATGCCGCAGCAACTTGGCCGCTGAAAATCGCCAGCGGGAAGTTCCACGGGCTGATGCACACCACCGGGCCCAGTGGGCGGTGGACGTCGTTGGTGAAATCGTTGCGGGCCTGTACCGCGTAGTAACGCAGGAAGTCCACGGCTTCACGCACTTCGGCGATGGCGTTGGCGAAGGTCTTGCCGGCTTCGCGGGCCAGCAGGCCCATCAGTGGCTGGATCTCGCCTTCCATCAAGTCGGCGGCACGTTCCAGGATCGCGGCACGTTCGGCGGGCGGGGTGGCCTGCCAGATCGGTGCGGCGTTCAGGGCGCACTGCAGAGCGTTGTCGACGTCTTCGACGGTGGCTTCCTGGACATGGCCGACCACGTCACGCAGGTCGGACGGATTCAGCACCGGCGCAGCGGCTTGATTGCTCGACGCACAGCCGAGCATCGGCGTGGCTGTCCAGTTGTTGTGGGCTGTGGCCAGCAAGGCGCAAGACAGCGACGCCAGGCGGTGTTCGTTGGCCAGGTCGATACCTGCAGAGTTGGCGCGTTCGCTGCCATACAGGTCGCGAGGCAATGGGATGCGCGGGTGCGGCAGGCCGAAGCCGCCTTCCAGCGTAGCCATTTGCTCGATGCTGGCCACTGGATCGGCCACCAACTCCTGGATCGAGATGGACTGGTCGGCGATGCGGTTGACGAATGAGGTGTTGGCGCCGTTTTCCAGCAGGCGGCGAACCAGGTAGGCCAGCAGTGTTTCGTGAGTACCTACCGGTGCATACACGCGGCACGGACGGTTCAACTTGCCATCGGCAATCTTGCCTACAACCTGCTCGTAGAGCGGCTCACCCATGCCGTGCAGGCACTGGAACTCGTACTGGCCGGGGTAATAGTTCTGACCTGCGATGTGGTAGATGGCCGACAAGGTGTGGGCGTTGTGCGTAGCGAACTGCGGGTAGATGACTTCCGGCACCGACAGCAGTTTGCGTGCGCAGGCAATGTAGGAAACATCGGTGTACACCTTGCGGGTGTACACCGGATAGCCTTCCAGGCCTTCGACTTGGGCGCGTTTGATTTCGCTGTCCCAGTACGCGCCTTTCACCAGGCGGATCATCAGGCGATGGCGGCTGCGGCGCGCCAGGTCGATCACGTAGTCGATCACGTATGGGCAACGCTTCTGGTAAGCCTGGATCACAAAACCGATGCCGTTCCAGCCGGTCAGTTGCGGCTCGAAACACAGGCGCTCGAGCAGATCCAGCGAGAGCTCCAGGCGGTCGGCTTCCTCGGCATCAATATTCAGGCCGATGTCGTATTGCTTGGCCAGCAGGGTCAGGGACAGCAGGCGCGGGTACAGCTCCTCCATGACGCGCTCGTACTGGGCGCGGCTGTAACGCGGGTGCAGGGCCGAGAGCTTGATGGAAATGCCCGGGCCTTCATAAATGCCGCGCCCGTGGGAGGCTTTGCCAATCGAGTGGATGGCTTGTTCATACGAGGCCAGGTACTTCTGGGCATCGTGTTCGGAGAGGGCGGCTTCACCGAGCATGTCGTAGGAATAACTGAAGCCCTTGGACTCGAATTTGCTGGCATTGGCCAGGGCTTCGGCGATGGTTTCGCCGGTGACGAACTGCTCGCCCATCAGGCGCATGGCCATGTCGACGCCCTTGCGGATCATCGGTTCGCCGCTTTTGCCGATGATGCGGCTCAGGGACGAGGTCAGGCCGGCTTCGTTATGGGTCGAGACCAGTTTGCCCGTCAGCAACAGGCCCCATGTGGCGGCATTGACGAACAGCGACGGGCTGTTGCCCAGGTGTGGGTGCCAGTTGCCAGTGCTGATCTTGTCGCGGATCAGCGCATCACGGGTGCCCTTGTCCGGGATACGCAGCAGCGCTTCGGCCAGGCACATCAGTGCCACGCCTTCCTGGGACGATAGGGAAAACTCTTGCAGCAGGCCCTGGACGATGCCAGCACGTCCGCCGGTGTTCTTCTGGTTGCGCAGTTTTTCGGCAATGGAGGCGGCGAGCTTGTTGGTAGCCTCGGCCATTTGCGCTGGCAGGCGAGCCTGCTCGATCAGCATTGGTACCACTTCCGGCTCGGGGCGACGGTAAGCGGCAGTGATCGAGGCACGCAGCACCGATTGCGGCAGGATGCTCTCGGCAAACTCCAGGAAGCATTGGTGGGCGTGGTCGGCCTGGACCTCGCCAGCATCCTCCGCGTCCTTGCTGCCCAAGCCGTTGAGCTCGTTCAGGGTTGCACCACCCTCGAGTTTCTCCAGGTAATTGAAAATCGCCTGCTTGATCAGCCAGTGTGGCGTGCGATCAATGGAGGTCGCGGCAGCCTTGAGGCGTTCGCGGGTCGGGTCATCGAGTTTGACCCCAAGGGTGGTCGTAGCCATATTTTTATCCTCATGGGTGCCACGACTGCGTGGCATCAGCTGCCGCAAGATTAGCTTTGCGCTCGAAGAGGTGCAACCGGGTGCAACCCATTTTTTTCATGAAAAGTCGCGCAGCTCGTCAGGAAAACCATTTTGCCCAACGGAATCGGCTGCGTACTGATGCATTTGCTTCTGGAGTCGACTGTTTTTGCTCCGAAAAGGAGCAAAAACAGGCCGTTTGCCGAAAAACATACTTGGGTGCAACTAATTCTCTCGAAACTGGTTGCACCTTATTTGGTTTGTTGAATAGCATTCGTGCCCAAGGTGCAACCACCTGCAAGGTAGGGTTCATCGGCTGATGGCTTTCCTGGGGAAACGTCAGTCATAAATGCGCGGCACGCAGCTCCGTCTAACAAGCTACTCTTTTGTTGACGGTCTGACAGACCGCCGCTACATAAAAACAAAGCCAGGGCGTAACTCAATGAGCGTAAGTAATCCAACCCTGATCACATTTGTGATCTACATCGCGGCAATGGTGCTGATTGGTCTCATGGCCTATCGCTCCACCAATAACCTTTCCGATTACATTCTGGGTGGTCGCAGCCTCGGTAGCGTTGTCACCGCACTCTCGGCTGGCGCCTCGGATATGAGCGGCTGGTTGTTGATGGGCCTGCCAGGTGCCATCTACATGTCGGGCCTGTCGGAAAGCTGGATCGCCATCGGCCTGATTATCGGTGCTTACCTGAACTGGCTGTTTGTTGCCGGTCGCCTGCGGGTGCAGACCGAACATAACGGCGACGCGTTGACGCTGCCCGACTACTTCTCCAGCCGTTTTGAAGACAAAAGCGGCCTGCTGCGGATTATCTCTGCGGTCGTGATCCTGGTGTTCTTCACCATTTACTGCGCTTCCGGCATCGTCGCCGGTGCCCGCTTGTTCGAAAGCACCTTCGGCATGTCCTACGAGACGGCGCTGTGGGCCGGCGCTGCTGCCACGATTGCCTACACCTTCATTGGTGGTTTCCTGGCAGTGAGCTGGACAGACACCGTACAAGCCACGTTGATGATCTTCGCGTTGATCCTGACGCCGATCATCGTATTGCTGGCTACCGGTGGTGTCGACACCACGTTCCTGGCCATTGAAGCGAAGGATCCGACCAGCTTCGACATGCTGAAAAACACCACCTTCATCGGGATTATCTCGCTGATGGGCTGGGGCCTGGGCTATTTTGGCCAGCCGCACATCCTGGCGCGCTTCATGGCGGCGGATTCGGTGAAGTCGATTGCCAAGGCGCGTCGCATTTCCATGGCCTGGATGATCCTGTGCCTGTGCGGCACCGTGGCGGTGGGCTTCTTCGGTATTGCCTACTTCTCGGCACACCCGGAAGTGGCGGGGCCAGTGACCGAGAACCCAGAGCGGGTGTTCATCGAATTGGCCAAGCTGCTGTTCAATCCATGGATCGCCGGTGTGCTGTTATCGGCCATCCTCGCAGCAGTGATGAGTACCTTGAGCTGCCAGTTGCTGGTGTGCTCCAGCGCCCTGACCGAAGACTTCTACAAAGCATTCCTGCGCAAAAATGCTTCCCAGGTTGAACTGGTGTGGGTCGGTCGGGCCATGGTGCTGTTGGTGGCGTTGATCGCTATCGCGATGGCGGCCAACCCGGAAAACCGCGTACTGGGCCTGGTGAGTTACGCCTGGGCCGGTTTCGGCGCAGCCTTCGGTCCTGTGGTGCTGATCTCGGTCATCTGGAAAAACATGACCCGCAACGGCGCGCTGGCCGGCATCCTGGTGGGTGCGATCACCGTGATCGTGTGGAAACACTTCGAGCTGCTGGGCCTGTACGAAATCATCCCGGGCTTTATCTTTGCCAGCCTGGCGATCTACTTCGTGAGCAAGCTGGGCGCACCGACTGCTGGCATGGTCGAGCGTTTTGATGCGGCCGAGAAAGACTACAACCTCAACAAGTGATTCGTGAGGGCGTTGATCGCCCGCTCAATTGAAAAACGGCCCGCATCCTTTGGATGGCGGGCCGTTTTTTTATGGGCGTGTCAAGGCGAGGCAAAGAAGGACTCAAGCATTCACGATGTAGGTATTTACTGATTTGCCAGCGGCGCATCCAACTCGGCAAATGGCTGGTGCAGAATCGTTCGCCCACCCTTCGCAGAGAAACACCGGATGTTCGCTCCTGCCAATCAAAGTACTTTCACCTTGACCCTCGAGGGCGTGCCCAGCGAACTCAAGGTCCTTGAGTTCAGCGGTATCGAGGCCATCAGCCAGCCTTACTGTTTTGACCTTGAACTGCTCAGCGAGCAGCCGGATCTCGACTTGGAAAGCTTGCTGCATCGTCAGGCGTTTCTCAGCTTCGATGCTTCGGGCCGTGGCGTTCACGGCTTGGTTTACCGGGTGGCGCAGGGTGATTCTGGGCACCGCCTGACGCGTTATCGGGTCAGTCTTGTGCCGCAGTTGGCGTATCTGCAACACAGCAGTCACCAGCGCATCTTCCAGCACAAGACGGTGCCGCAGATCATCGCGCTGGTCTTGGTGGGGCAGGGGCTGCAGGGCGACAGGTTCGAATTTCGCCTGAGCGGTACTTATCCCCAGCGTGAGTATTGCGTGCAGTTTGGCGAAACCGACTTGGCTTTTGTCCAGCGGCTGTGCGCTGAGCTGGGTATGCACTACCACTTCCAGCATTCGCCTGATGGGCACCTGCTGGTGTTTGGCGATGACCAGACGGTGTTTACCCAAGCTGATCAGCCTACCCCTTATACGCCCGGTTTGGGGATGGTGGCTGATACGCCTGCGATAAAGCGGTTTTCGGTGCAGTTGGAAACTCGCACCACGGGGGTGAACCTGCGGGATTACGATTTGCGTAAGCCGCGCCTGGAGCTGGAAAGTGCAGTGGCTGGCGAACAGCTTCCAAGCCTTGAAGAGCAGGATTACCCCGGTCATTTTACCGATCGCTCCCAGGGCAAATACCTCGCGCAGCGTGCGTTGGAACGTCATCGCAGCGACTATCGCCTGGCCTATGGCAAAGGTGATCAGCCAGGGTTGGCCAGTGGCCGGTTCCTCAAGTTGGCCGGGCATCCGCGCGAAGAATGGAATGACTTGTGGCTGGTGACGCAAGTGACCCACGAGGGCAAGCAACCCCAGGTGCTGGAGGAAGCTGTGATTGAGGTGGCAGGGGGGGATTTTCGTCAGGGTTATCGCAACGACTTTGTCGCCGCGCCTTGGGATGTGATTTTTCGCCCTCCTTTGCCGAAGCAGGCGCGCCCGATGATCTCCGGCTATCAGAATGCGGTAGTCACCGGGCCCGCTGACAGTGAAATCCATTGCGATGAGTTCGGCCGAGTCAAGGTGCAATTGGCTTGGGACCGCGCTGGAGAATATAACGAGCATTCCAGCTGCTGGCTGCGGGTGGCCAGTGCCTGGGCCCATGACCGTTATGGTTCAGTGTTGATCCCGCGGGTTGGCATGGAAGTGCTGGTGGGCTTCGTCAATGGTGACGTCGATATGCCGTTGGTTGTGGGCTGCCTGGCCAATGCAGCCACCCCGGTGCCGCTTGATCTTCCGGCGGACAAGACCCGTAGTATCTTTCGCAGCCAGAGCAGCCCTGGCGGGGGTGGCTATAACGAGTTACGTATCGAGGACCGCAAGGGCGCCGAGGAAATCTACCTGCGCGCCCAGCGCAACTGGACCCAGCACGTATTGCATGACCAGCAGGTGCAGGTCGACAACCAGCGTAGCGTGCTGGTCAAAGGTCTCGACCGCCACGAACTGCAAGGTGAAGAACAGCGCGTTACCCATGGCAACCGGCTGACCGAACTCAAGCAGGATGACCATCTGGTGATCGCCGGATCGCAGCAAATGCGCGCCGGCCGAAGCATTCAGGTCAGTGCCGGGCAAAGTATCGTCATCGACGCTGGCGCCACCGTGACTCTTCAGGCAGGTGGGCAGTCGATCACGCTTTCGGCGGGCGGTATTTTCAGTAGTGTTCCGATCCAGGTGGGCGGCGCCCCTGCTCCTGGCGCCACGCCGTTGATGCCAGGGCTACAGGAAAAGCTGCTGGCGCTCATCCCGGCCCCCCTAAGCGCCGTGCAAGTGTTTAGCCTGAAACGCAGCGCGCCGTTTTGCGAAGAGTGCGAGCGCTGCAAGGGTGGCCAGTGCGATATCACCCAAGTCCAAAGAGCCAGCGCTCAATAAAACCAATTATCCATCCGCGACTCGCCCTGAAAGGAATCTCCCTCCCAATGCCGAAACACTTATCACCCCGCACCTGGCTCACCCATCACCCCCTGCAACCCACCGAACACCTTTTCGTTATCCTCGGCAACGCCAGCGATGCCAAGCCATTCGACGCCTGGCGGGCAATGGCAGCAGGAGTGTTGCCCCAACCGATTTGGGCAGGCACAGCCTACGCCGCGTGGGATGAGGTGATGCCTTACGTAGGTGTCGTTGAGCCAGACAGTGGCTTCCTCGATTGGGTTGCGACCACCGAGGCGACGGATTGGGGGTGGCTGGCGGTGTCATCCAGTCCGCTTGAGACGGTGCTCGCCCACCTCAAAAGCTTGACCAAGGCGTATATGCCCGACGGGCAGGAGGTGTTTTTGCGCTTTTGGGATGGCGTTCATTTTCTGTCGATCGTGCAGGGGCTGGGCGAGGAGATGGGGAAAGTATTGCCGGTGTTTCGGCGTTATCTGGTCAATGGTCAGCCTCTGGTGGTTGAGGCTGGCCCGGTCACTGCGGCAAAGGCCTGCCCTTGGTGGAAAATGCCGCCTTCATTGCTTGCATACCTGGGAGAGCAATCGCCCGATACCTTGATCGACAACCTGCTGCAATGGCTGGAAGAAGAGCGTGCGCAGCTACACACAACCTTTGCGCCTGCGACCCTGAGGCACAAGGTCGCGTACTTCACGCGCAGGCAGGATGGCAGCCAGCAGGCGCTGGCTGCGTACCTGGGATCGGAATCGGCGTAGCCCCGGCAGCACCGCCTGGCATGCGCCCCTGCACCTTTGCCCTCGCAGAAGGTAAACTTCGCTTCTGCGCAGGAGCAACCATGAATTATCGTCACGCCTTTCACGCCGGCAACCACGCCGATGTCTTCAAACACCTGACCTTGACCCGCCTCATCGCCCTGATGTCGCGCAAGGAACAGCCGTTTGCCTATCTCGACACGCATGCCGGGATTGGCTTGTATGACCTGCAGGGCGACCAGGCCAACCGCACCGGTGAGTACCTGGAAGGTATCGCCCGCTTGTGGGGGCAAACCGACCTGCCGCCGCTGACCGACGACTACATGCGCGTACTGCATGAAATGAACCCGGATGGTCAGTTGCGTTATTACCCCGGCTCACCTGAACTGGCGCGGCGCCTTACACGCCCCCAGGACAGGGTGCTGCTCAACGAGAAGCACCCGGAAGACGGCGTGCTGCTCAAGGACAACATGAAGGGTGATCGTCGGGTCAAGGTTCATCTGGGCGAAGGCTGGCACGTGCCACGGGCGCTGTTGCCAGTGCCGGAGAAGCGCAGCCTGATGCTGATTGATCCGCCGTTTGAAAAGCTCGACGAAATGCAGCGCTGTGCCGCATCCCTCAAAGAGGCCATCGGCCGCATGCGCCAGACCGTGGCGGCGATCTGGTACCCGGTGAAGGACCAGCGCATGCTGCGACGCTTCTACCAGGACCTGGCCGGTACCGGTGCGCCGAAGTTGCTGCGGGTGGAGTTGTTGGTGCACCCGCTGGATACCCCCAACAGCCTGAACGGCTCGGGCCTGGCGATTGCCAACCCGCCTTGGGGGCTGGAGGAAGAGTTGCGTGAGCTATTGCCGTGGTTGTCCAAGCAGCTTGGGCAGACCCAGGGTGGGTGGCAGATGGATTGGCTCATTGCTGAGTAGCGATAATCTGCAAGCTACAAGCTACAAGTAAGCGCTGGAGTACACCTCTTGAAGCTTGAAACTTGCAGCTCCGATCTTTAGATCGGACAGGTCACGCCGGTGCCGCCGATGCCGCAGTAACCCTGCGGGTTTTTAGCCAGGTATTGCTGGTGATAGGCCTCGGCGAAGTACACCGTCGGGGCCTGATCGATTTCGGTAGTGATATCGCCCAGGCCCGCTTTGGTCAGTTCTGGCTGATAGGCCTGCGCACTGGCTTGCGCCGCTGCGAGTTGCTCAGGCGTAGTGGCGTAGATCACCGAACGGTACTGGCTGCCGATGTCGTTGCCCTGACGCATGCCCTGGGTTGGGTTGTGCAGTTCCCAGAACATTTTCAGCAGGTCTTCGTACTTGACCTTGGCCTGGTCATACACCACCAGCACCACTTCGCTATGGCCGGTCAGGCCGGAGCAGACTTCTTCATAGGTCGGGTTCGGCGTGTAGCCGCCGGCATAGCCGACCACGGTGCTGACCACGCCGTCGCGCTGCCAGAATTTGCGCTCGGCGCCCCAGAAGCAACCCAGGCCGAAGATCGCGAAACCTACGTCATCGAGGAAAGGGCCCAGCAGTGGGTTGCCATTGACGAAGTGGGTCTCGGGCAAGGCCATCGGGGTTTCACGGCCAGGCAAAGCTTGTTCTTGAGTGGGCAGCACGTTTTTGTTCACCAGGATTTCCGAGCGCAAGACCATGATCAGTCCTCTCGTCAGGTTGAGTTAACAGTAAGTAGTCAGACAGCCAGTGTGCCCGAGTGTTACAGCGATGTCAGGCGATTGGCCCGCGCGGGTAGCGTTTAAGCTTTTCAAGCAGCTCTGCACCGGGGATTGGCCGGTCGAACAGATAGCCCTGGCCAACGTCGCAACGGTGGCGGCGCAGGAACGCCAACTGCTCGGCGGTCTCGATGCCTTCGGCCACCACCTTGAGCTTGAGGTTGTGGGCCATGGCGATGACTGCGGAGGTGATTTCCATATCGTCCTGGTTATCCGGGATTTCATGGATAAAGCTGCGATCAATCTTGATGATGTCGATGGGGAATTTCTTCAGGTAGCTCAGCGACGAGTACCCGGTCCCGAAGTCGTCCATGGCCAGGGTCAGGCCGAAGCTTTTCAATTGATCCAGCTGCAGGCGTGTGTCTTCTGTGGCTTCCAGCAGCAGGCCTTCGGTCAGTTCAAGTTCCAGCAGATTGGCTGGCAGTTGTTCTTCCTTGAGGATCGTGGCAATCGACGCCACCAGATCCGGGTCGGAAAACTGCTTGGGCGACAGGTTGATCGCGACCTGCAGATTGCCCATGCCCGCGGCGCTCAGTTGTCTGCTCATGCGACAGGCCTGGCGGGCGACCCACTTGCCGATGGGGATGATCAGCCCGGTTTCTTCGGCCACGCTGATGAACTGATCCGGGCGGATCATGCCTTTTTCCGGATGGTTCCAGCGCAACAGCGCTTCCATGCCCAGCAAGCGGCCGCTGCGCAGACACAATTTGGGCTGGTAGAACACGTCCAGTTCGTTCTGGGTCAGGGCGCGGCGCAGGTTGTTCTCGACAAACAGCTTGTAGCTGGCCTCGGCGTTCAGTACTTCGGTAAACACCTGTACCTGATGTTTACCGTTGGCCTTGGCCTTATGCAGTGCGAGACCTGCGTTGCGCATCAGGGTCTGCGGGTCACGGCCGTGCAGCGGCGTACAGGCCAGGCCCACGGAGCCGGTAACGCTGATCAGTTGGTTGTCGACGAACATCGGTTTGTCGAGGGTCATCAGCAGTTGGCTGGCGACCTGCTGGCCGGTCTCCAGGTCAGTGTCGTCCAGCAGCACCGCAAACTCGTTACTGGCAAATCGCGCCAGGCTGCCACTGCTGCTCAGGCTGTTGCGCAAGCGTCGAGCCAGGCTGATCAGCAGCTTGTCGCCGGTCTGGTGGCCGAGGCTGTCGTTGATCCGCTTGAAGTTGTCGATGTCTACCAGCAGCAGGCTGATGGGGGTGTCGCTGTCCCGGGCAAAGCGCTCATCGAGGTTGCGGATGAACGCCGGACGGTTACCCAGGTTGGTCAGGTTGTCGGTGTAGGCCAGGCGCTCGATGCGCTGCTGAGCCAGCTTGGCCTGGGTGATGTCTTCGTAGATGCCGATGTAATGGGTCAGCTCGCGGTTGTCGCCATAAACCTTGGAGATCGACAACTGGCCCCAGTAGGGCTCGAGGTTTTTGCGTCGGCTTTTGAACTCACCCTGCCAACTGTTGCTCTTGGCCAGACTCGACGGCGCGTCGAACAGCAACTCGCTGAGATTCTCCAGGGCTGGTAGTTCCGACAGCTTGTGGCCGTGGACTTCGTCAGCGCTGTATTGGGTGATCGCGGTAAAGCTGGGGTTGACGTACTCCACAACGCCTGTGCAATTGACCAGTAGAAAGGCGTTGGCACTTTGCTCTACGGCCCGCTGGAACAGGTGCAAGGCGCTGGTGGCAGTGCGCCGGTTGTGGTTGTTGATGACCAGGGCAAACTGATCGGCCAACTCGCCGGCAAAGGCGATTTCATCGGATTGCCAAGTGCGGGTACTGCCTCGTTGCTCCAGGCACAAGACGCCGACCACCTGACCATCGACACGAATGCTGGCGTCGAGCATGGCGTGTATGCCATTGGCCCGCAGGCTTTGGGCCATTTCCCGGGTGCGAGGGTCACGCATGGCATTGTTGGCGTCGATGGCCCGGCTGGTCTGTAGGGCTTCCAGGTAATCCGGGAAGCTGCTGGCATCAATGAGCTCAGGCAAGTGGTGTTGCTGCTTGGCACGCTGGTAGGCCGAGATCGGCACCAGGCGCTGATCTTCCAGGTTCCAGATACTGGCGCAGTCAATCTGATAGATATCACAGGCACTGCGGGTAATCAGTTCGGCGGCTTCCTGCAGCGAATTGTTGGTGCTGTAGCGCTGACGGGCCAGCAGCAGGATCAGCTCCTGTTGGGCGCGTACACGCCCCAGGTGCTGCAATTGTTCCTGTTGCGCCTGTTGGTTGAGCTCCAGGGCGATTTGCAGGCGGCTGTTCTGGTTTTCCAGGTCGGCGGCAGGAGTGCTGGTGTCGGTATCCCTGAGCAGGCCATCGACGACCATCAAGTAACCACGCAGCAAGTGACGATTGTGTTGTTTGTAGGCTTCACCCAGCTCCAGCAGGCTCAGGGAGCCGTCATGTGTATGCAAGGTGTAGTGCACCCGATAATGGGGACTGACGCTTAACTGCTGTTGAATCGCGTCATGCAACTGATAGCGGGCCTGGGGTTCCATCAGGCTGGCATAGGGCGAACCGATCAGGGCGCACAGTTCTACCGCTGGCAGGCCGAACTGGCGTTCGCAATTGGGATCGAGGTACAGCAGGGCCCAGCTTGCCTCATTAAACCGTTCGAAACGCAGCATGCCGAGGCGCGAAGGCACCGGTAATTGCGTCACGACCTCGGCCGCCGTTCGGACGACATCGGGTTGGCTTTTCATGGGGGAACTCGCTTGGAAAAATGCGCACGGAGCCGGGCTCACGCCCTCTTTACTATTGCCTGCGGCAAGGTTGCATCATGTGGCACGGGCTGACAAGAGAGGATGAAGGCTAAGTGCTATATGTGGGTTATCGGCCGGGCTGTGGATTTCTGCAGTCGGCGCGATGGGTGGTTCTTCCCGGTTCACAAATGTGCCCCTGTAGGAGCGAGCTTGCTCGCGAAGCACTCATAGGCGACGTGTTTATCCAGGATGCACAGGTTCTCGTTAAGGTTTTTCGCGAGCAAGCTCGCTCCTGCAAGAGTGCGTGTTCCAGCGATTAAAGAACAGGCAAAAAAAGCCCCGCCAATTGGCGGGGTTGAGGTACGAGCGTGGCGCTCGGAAAACACTGCAGCCAGGCCTTCTGCATGAGCAGAAGGCCTGTTGTTGCTTAAAGCAGGATGGTGCGGATGTCCGCCAGCAGGTCGCTTAGACGCTTGGTGAAGCGTGCAGCAGCGGCGCCGTTGATCACGCGGTGATCGTAGGACAGCGACAGTGGCAGCATCAGCTTCGGCTGGAAGGCTTTGCCGTCCCACACAGGCTGGATGGTGGCCTTGGAAACACCAAGGATCGCCACTTCCGGCGCGTTGACGATTGGCGTGAAGCCAGTGCCGCCAATGTGCCCCAGGCTGGAGATGGTGAAGCAAGCACCCTGCATATCGTCTGCCGTGAGCTTCTTGTCGCGGGCCTTGGCGGCCAGCGCAGCAGCCTCGGCGGCAAGCTGCAGCAGGCTCTTCTGATCAACGTTCTTGATCACAGGCACCAGCAGGCCATCCGGAGTATCGACCGCGAAGCCGATGTTCACGTACTTCTTGCGAATGATCGCCTTGCCGCTTGGGGCCAACGAACTGTTGAAGTCCGGCAGCTCCTTGAGCAGGTGAGCGCAGGACTTGAGTAGCAGTGGCAGGATGGTCAGCTTGACGCCGGCCTTTTCCGCCACGGCTTTCTGGGCAATACGGAACGCTTCCAGCTCGGTGATATCCGCCGAGTCGAATTGGGTCACGTGCGGGATGTTCAGCCAGCTGCGGTGCAGGCTCGACGCGCCGATTTGCATCAGGCGAGTCATCGGCACTTCTTCGGTTTCGCCGAAGCGGCTGAAATCCACCACCGGGATCGGTGGAATACCAGCACCACCGGTTGCGCCGGCAGCAGCCGGGGCTTCCTTGGCCTTCTGCATCATGGATTTGACGTAGACCTGCACGTCTTCCTTGAGCACACGGCCGTGAGGACCGCTGGCAGTTACCGCGTTCAGCTCAACGCCGAACTCACGGGCCAGTTGGCGCACGGCAGGGCCGGCATGCACTTTGGCACCGCTTGGCGCAGGCGCAGCAGCAGGGGCCGGTGCGGCCTCGGCTTTTGCAGCCGGCGCAGGAGCGGCAGCAGCAGGTGTAGCTTCAGCCTTGGCCGCCGGCGCAGCAGCGGCTGGAGCCGGTGCTGCAGCAGGGGCCGCGCCGGCAACTTTCAGCTTGAGGATGAAGTCGCCAGTGCCGACTTCGTCTTCGAGCTTGACCGCGATGCTTTCCACCACACCGGCAGCCGGCGATGGAATTTCCATGCTGGCCTTGTCGGATTCCAGGGTGATCAGCGACTGGTCGGCTTCGACGGTATCGCCGACCTTGACCAGCAACTCGATGATCTTGGCCTTGCCCGACGAACCGATGTCCGGAACATGAATGTCCTGGACGGTCGCAGCGGCGGCAGGTGCAGCAGCCGGGGCCGCTGGGGCCTCGGCAGCAGCAGGTTTTTCAGCCGCAGGGGCTGGAGCGGCAGCCGCAGGCGCGGCAGCCTCAGGAGCCGTCGCGGCGGCGCCTTCGATTTCCAGTTCCAGCAGTTCGTCGCCTTCTTTCAGGCGGTCGCCCAGCTTCACTTTCAGGCTCTTGACCACGCCGGCTTTGGGAGCAGGGATTTCCATGCTCGCCTTGTCCGATTCCAGGGTCAGGATGCTCTGGTCGGCTTCGACAGTGTCGCCGACCTTCACAAACAGCTCGATTACTTCACCTTCACCGCTGCCGATGTCAGGTACGCGAATGAGTTCGCTCACAAAAAAACTCCTCAGCAGTCCAGTGGGTTGCGTTTTTCCGGGTTGATCCCGAACTTGACGATAGCCTCGGCCACCACCTTGGGTTCGATATCACCGCGGTCAGCCAAGGCTTCCAGGGCTGCCAACACCACGAAGTGACGGTCTACTTCGAAGAAGTGACGCAGCTTCTTGCGGCTGTCACTGCGGCCGAAACCATCGGTGCCCAGGACTTTGAATTCCTTGGACGGGACCCACTGACGAATTTGTTCAGCAAACAGTTTCATGTAGTCGGTGGAGGCGATAACCGGACCCTTACGACCCGTCAGGCACTCTTCGACGTAGCTCAGCGCAGGCTTCTGGCCCGGGTGCAGGCGGTTGCTGCGCTCCACGGCCAGGCCGTCGCGACGCAGTTCGTTGAAGCTGGTAACGCTCCATACGTCAGCACCGATGTTGAACTCTTCACGCAGGATCTTCGCCGCTTCACGCACTTCGCGCAGGATGGTGCCGGAGCCCATCAGTTGTACGTGGTGTGCCGCTTCCTTGGTGTCTTCTTCGAGCAGGTACATGCCCTTGATGATGCCCTCTTCCACGCCGGCCGGCATGGCTGGCTGCTGGTAAGACTCGTTCATCACGGTGATGTAGTAGAAAACGTCCTGCTGCTCTTCGGTCATCTTCTTCATGCCGTCCTGGATGATCACCGCCAGCTCATAGCCGTAGGTTGGATCAAAGGTGCGGCAGTTCGGGATGGTGGCAGCCAGGATGTGGCTGTGACCGTCTTCGTGTTGCAGGCCTTCGCCGTTCAACGTGGTCCGCCCGGCGGTACCGCCGATCAGGAAACCACGGGTACGGCTGTCGCCGGCAGCCCAGGCCAGGTCGCCGATACGCTGGAAGCCGAACATCGAGTAGAAGATGTAGAACGGCAGCATCGGCTGGTTATGGCTGGAGTACGAGGTACCGGCAGCGATGAAGGAGCTCATGGCGCCCGCTTCGTTGATGCCTTCTTCGAGGATCTGGCCCTTCTTGTCTTCCTTGTAGAACATCACCTGGTCTTTATCGACCGGATCGTAGAGCTGGCCGACGGAGGAGTAGATGCCCAACTGGCGGAACATGCCTTCCATACCGAAGGTACGGGCTTCGTCCGGGATGATCGGAACGATACGCGAGCCGATTTCCTTGTCCTTGACCAGTTGCGCGAGGATCCGCACGAAGGCCATGGTGGTGGAGATTTCACGGTCGCCCGAGCCGTCCAGGATAGCCTTGAGGGTATCGAGTGGCGGTGTCGGGATGCTGCTGCTCTTGGCGCGACGCTGAGGCACGAAACCGCCCAGTGCGGTGCGACGCTCACTCAGGTAACGGGCTTCGGCGCTGTTTGGCTCAGGCTTGAAGAACGGCAGGTTTTCCAGCTCTTCGTCCTTGACCGGGATGTCGAAGCGATCGCGGAACAACTTCAGGCTGTCGACATCGACTTTCTTGGTGTTGTGCGCAGTGTTTTTCGCTTCGCCGGCACCGGTGCCATAACCTTTGATGGTCTTGGCCAGGATGACAGTCGGTTGTTCTTTGTGGTTGACCGCTTCGTGGTACGCCGCGTAGACCTTGTACGGGTCGTGGCCGCCACGGTTGAGTTTCCAGATCTCGTCGTCGGACAGGTCTGCAACCATCGCCTTGAGTTCCGGCGAGTTGAAGAAGTGTTCACGCACGAACGCGCCGTCTTTGGCCTTGTAGTTCTGGTACTCGCCGTCGATGACTTCATCCATCCGGCGCTGCAGGATACCGTCGACGTCCTTGGCCAGCAGTGGGTCCCAGAAACGGCCCCAGATGACTTTGGTCACGTTCCACTGAGCACCGCGGAATACGCCTTCGAGTTCCTGGATGATCTTGCCGTTGCCGCGAACCGGGCCGTCGAGGCGCTGCAGGTTGCAGTTGATGACGAAGATCAGGTTGTCGAGCTTCTCGCGGCCAGCCAGCGAGATCGCGCCCAGGGATTCGGGCTCGTCGCACTCGCCGTCGCCCAGGAAGCACCAGACTTTCTGCTTGCCTTCAGGGATGAAGCCACGGGCTTCCAGGTACTTCATGAAACGTGCCTGGTAGATCGCCTGGATTGGGCCCAGACCCATGGATACGGTCGGGAACTGCCAGAAATCAGGCATCAGCCAAGGGTGCGGGTAGGACGAGAGGCCCTGGCCGTCGACTTCCTGGCGGAAGTTGTTCATCTGGTCTTCGGTGATGCGGCCTTCCATGAACGCACGGGCGTAGACGCCTGGCGAGGTGTGGCCCTGGAAGTAGATCAGGTCGCCGCCGTGCTCTTCGGTCGGGGCCTGGAAGAAGTAGTTGAAGCCAATGTCATACAGGGTTGCGCTGGAGGCGAAGCTGGAGATGTGACCGCCCAGGTCAGAATCTTTCAAGTTCGTGCGCATGACCATTGCCATCGCGTTCCAGCGTACCAGCGAGCGAATGCGGCGTTCCATGAACAGGTCGCCAGGCATGCGTGCTTCGTGGGTAACTGGGATGGTGTTGCGGTATGGCGTGGTGATGGCGTAGGGCAGTTGCGAGCCGCTGCGGGTCGCGAGTTCGCCCATACGGGTCATCAGGTAGTGAGCACGGTCTTCGCCTTCTTTGTCGAGAACCGATTCCAGGGCGTCCAGCCATTCCTGGGTTTCGACGGGATCGAGGTCTTGCATGGCTTGCTCCAGGGCGGAAAGGCTACCAGAATCGGTTGCCTGAGTTTGCGACTGGCCTTGTGGGCAGACGACATAAATTCTTGGATGGCCGGAGATTGTTCCGGCGTCCTGTAGTTTTACTACAAATCGTCGGCCATTTCAGCCTTTCGAATGTATATACGAGTAGTAAAACTACACAAGAGCGAGGTAGTTGCTCGGTCTGGCTGGTGAGCATAATCGTTATTGTTGATCTTTTGCGAACAAGAAAAGGTGGAGTTTTAATGTTTCCTGCCAAAAATTGTAATTTTTCAGCTATTTATAACTTTTGTTCGACAGTCCTTTACCGAGCATGGTTCTGGCGTTCACAGCAACAGGCCATTTACGCGCCGATTAAGGATAGACCATGAGCCTTCCAATACTGGCTGAACTGCCGGCCGTTCTCCTGCCATTTGCCAAGCGGGCCGAGCAGTCATTTCGTGACGCGGCGGCCAGATTGGAGGGTGATAATGGCCTTTCTGAGTGGACGCTGCAACGCTGGGCCGACTTCGCCCGGGTCTGCGCTGCCAGTGATTTCGTCATTGAACAGAGTGTTCGTGACCCTTTGATGTTGCTCGAGCTGGTGGCCTGGGGCGAACTGGATCGCAGCTTTGTGCCTGATGAGCTGTGCGGGCAGATTGCCGCCGCAGTGCAACAAGCAGAAACAGAAGATGAACTGGGCCGCGTCCTGCGCCGCCAGCGCACCCGGCTACAAGTGCGGATTATCTGGCGCGACCTGACCCGACAAGCGGACCTGGTCCAGACCTGTCGCGACCTGTCGGACATGGCCGATGCCTGCATCGACCAGGCCTATCAATGGCTGTACCAGCGCCATTGCGTGCAATTCGGCACGCCGACCGGGCGCCGCAGTGGCGAACCGCAGCAGATGGTCATCCTCGGCATGGGCAAGCTGGGCGCGGTGGAGTTGAACCTGTCCTCGGACATCGACCTGATCTTCGCCTACCCTGAAGGCGGCGAAACCGTGGGCGTCAAGCGTTCCCTGGATAACCAGGAGTTCTTCATTCGCCTGGGACAGCGGCTGATCAAGGCCCTGGATCCGATGACCGTCGACGGTTTTGTGTTCCGTGTCGACATGCGCCTGCGGCCTTATGGCTCGGCCGGTGCACTGGTACTCAGTTTTAATGCGCTGGAGCAGTACTATCAGGATCAGGGGCGCGACTGGGAACGCTACGCCATGATCAAGGCGCGAGTGGTGGCTGGCGATCAGTTGGCCGGCGCGCAATTGCTCGACATGCTCAGGCCGTTCGTCTACCGGCGTTACCTGGACTTTTCTGCCATCGAAGCGTTGCGCACGATGAAGCAACTGATTCAGCAGGAGGTGCGGCGCAAGGGCATGGCCGAGAACATCAAGCTGGGTTCTGGTGGCATTCGCGAGGTGGAGTTTATTGCCCAGGCATTCCAACTGATTCACGGCGGTCGCGATTTGAGCCTGCAGCAACGTTCGCTGCTAAAGGTGCTTGGCACGCTGGAAGGACAGGGCTATCTGCCGGCGGCGGTGATCGCCGAGCTACGCAGCGGCTACGAATTTTTGCGTTATACCGAACACGCGATCCAGGCGATTGCCGACCGCCAGACGCAAATGCTTCCACACAGCGCTGAAGATCAGGCACGGATTGCCTTCATGATGGGTTTTCCGGACTGGACGGCGTTCCATGAACGCCTGATGTACTGGCGTGGCCGGGTGGACTGGCACTTTCGCCAGGTGATTGCCGATCCTGATGAAGACGAGGGCGAAGAAAGCGAACTGGTGGTCGGCGGCGAGTGGTTGCCATTGTGGGAAGAGTCCCAGGATGAAGAAGCCGCTTGTCGACAACTGCAGGAAGGCGGCTTTATCGATGCCCCCAAAGCCTTGAAAACCCTGGCCGGCCTGCGTGGCAGTCCGCAATTACGGGCCATGCAGCGTCTGGGGCGTGAGCGGCTGGATGCGTTTATCCCGCGCTTGCTGGCCCAGGCGGTCGAGCATGCCAACCCCGATCTGGTGTTGGAGCGCGTATTGCCACTGGTGGAGGCTGTGGCGCGGCGCTCTGCCTACCTGGTGCTACTGACGGAGAACCCCGACGCCCTGCGCCGGTTGTTGACCCTGTGCGCCGCGAGCCCGTGGATAGCCGAGCAGATCACGCGTTTCCCGCTGTTGCTGGATGAATTGCTCAACGAAGGCCGCCTGTTCAAGCCGCCCCTGGCGCCGGAGCTGGCGGCCGAGTTGCGCGAGCGCCTGACGCGGATTCCCGAAGATGACCTTGAGCAGCAGATGGAGGCGCTGCGTCACTTCAAGCTGGCGCACCGACTGCGTGTCGCGGCCTCGGAAATTGCCGGCAGCCTGGCGCTGATGAAGGTCAGCGACTACCTGACCTGGCTCGCCGAGGCGATCCTCGAGCAAGTGCTGGCCCTGGCCTGGCGCCAGACCGTCGCGCGCCACGGTACGCCACAACGGGTCGACGGCACCCTGTGCAATCCAGGGTTCATCATTGTCGGTTATGGGAAAGTCGGCGGAATCGAGTTGGGTCATGGTTCTGACCTGGACCTGGTGTTTATCCATGACGGCGATCCGCAAGCCGAAACCGATGGCGCCAAACCTATCGACGGGGCGCAGTTTTTTACGCGCCTGGGCCAGCGGATCATTCACCTGCTGACCACCCAGACCAACTCCGGGCAGCTGTATGAAGTAGATATGCGCCTGCGGCCCTCGGGCGCATCCGGTTTGTTGGTGAGCTCCCTGGGGGCGTTTGCCCGTTATCAGGAAAACGAGGCCTGGACGTGGGAACATCAAGCTCTGGTGCGGGCGCGAGTACTGGTGGGCAGCCAAGAGGTGGGGCGCGCGTTCGAGCAAGTGCGGGCCAGCGTGCTGGGCCGCGAACAGGACCTGGCCAAGCTGCGCCAGGAGGTCAGCGAGATGCGCGCCAAGATGCGCGACAACCTGGGAACCAAGTCCACCACGGCCGGTACCGCGGCCAATGCCTTCGAAGCCACGGCCTCCTTCGATCTCAAGCAGGACGCCGGAGGTATCGTCGATATTGAATTTATGGTGCAATACGCGGCTTTGGCGTGGTCTGTGCACCATCCATCGTTGCTGCGCTACACCGATAATATCCGCATCCTGGAAGGCCTGGAGCAGGTCGGGCTGATGCCCACCGCCGATGCCCACCTGTTGCGCGAGGTGTATAAGGCCTACCGTTCCGCGGCTCACCGCCAGGCCTTGCAGAACGAGGCCGGGACGGTTGCCGGGGACCAGTTCGCTGACGAACGGCGCCAGGTGCAGCGAATCTGGCATGAACTGGGGTTAAGCTGAAACACTATTAAGGCGGGGAGGCATGAGCCTCCCCGTATCGTTTGTGGAAACTACATGAATATTCTGATCGTTGGGCCCAGTTGGGTCGGTGACATGGTGATGGCACAGACACTGTTCCAGTGCCTGAAACAGCGTCATCCCGACTGCCAAATCGACGTGCTCGCCCCCGAGTGGAGCCGGCCGATCCTCGAGCGCATGCCCCAAGTGCGCAAGGCACTGAGTTTTCCGCTCGGCCATGGGGCGCTGGAGCTGGCGACTCGTCGACGTATCGGCAAGTCCCTGGCCGGTCAGTACGATCAGGCGATCTTGTTGCCCAACTCGATGAAGTCGGCGCTGGTACCGTTTTTTGCCGGTATTGCCAAGCGTACCGGCTGGCGCGGCGAGTTCCGCTACGGTTTGCTCAACGACGTGCGCAAGCTGGACAAGGCTCGCTACCCGCTGATGATTGAGCGTTTCATGGCCTTGGCTTATGCGCCGGGTGCCGAATTGCCTACGCCTTATCCGCGCCCGAGCCTGCAAATCGACCCCGCCAGCCGTGACACGGCCCTGGCCAAGTTCGGCCTGGTCCTTGACCGACCGGTGTTGGCGCTGTGCCCGGGTGCCGAGTTTGGCGAGTCCAAGCGCTGGCCGTCGGAACATTACGCGGCGGTCGCGGAGATGAAGATCCGTGAAGGCTGGCAAGTCTGGTTGTTCGGCTCGAAAAACGATCACTCAGTGGGTGAAGACATTCGTCAGCGCCTGATCCCGGGGCTGCGCGAAGAAGCGGTCAACCTCAGCGGCGACACCTCCCTGGCCGAGGCCATTGACCTGCTGTCCTGTGCCGATTCGGTGGTATCCAACGACTCCGGCCTGATGCATGTGGCTGCTGCGCTGAATCGCCCGCTGGTGGCGGTGTATGGTTCGACCTCTCCAGGTTTTACTCCGCCATTGGCCGACAAAGTCGAAGTGGTGCGCCTGGGCCTGGATTGCAGCCCGTGCTTTGATCGCACTTGCCGTTTTGGCCATTACAACTGTTTGCGCCAATTGTTGCCCGCACCTGTGGCCGATGCCTTGCAGCGGTTGCAGGGCTCTGTGGTCGAGGTTCGTTAAGTTGCGGGTACTGGTAATCAAGACCTCATCCCTGGGCGACGTGATTCATGCCTTACCGGCCTTGACCGACGCGGCGCGGGCGATCCCCGGGATTCGCTTTGACTGGGTAGTGGAAGAAGGTTTTGCCGAAATTCCCACTTGGCACCCGGCGGTAGATAAAGTGATCCCGGTGGCCATCCGTCGCTGGCGCAAGAACCTCTGGCAGACCTTCAAGAGTGGCGAGTGGCGGCGCTTCAAACAGCGTATCCAGTCAACCAAGTACGATCTGGTGATCGATGCCCAAGGCCTGCTGAAAAGTGCTTGGCTGACCCGTTACGTTCGCGCTCCGGTGGCTGGTTTCGACAAGCAGTCGGCTCGCGAACCGCTGGCGGCGCGCTTTTATTCCCGGCGCTTGGCGGTGGCCCGCGGGCAACACGCGGTGGAGCGTTTGCGCCAACTGTTTGCCGTTGCCCTCGGTTATGACTTGCCCAAAGGCCTGGGGGATTATGGCCTGAACGTCGACAAGCTGCTGGGTTTGCCACCGAAAAAACCTTTTGTGTTGCTGCTCCACGGCACTACCTGGGACACCAAGCACTGGCCGGAAACCTACTGGCGTGACCTGGCCGAGCGCATGGACCGGCTGGGTGTCGACGTGAAGTTGCCTTGGGGCAATGCCGCTGAAAAAGCTCGTGCCGAACGGCTTGCCCAAGGCCTGGAAAACGCTGAAGTGCTGCCCAAGCTGAACCTGGCGGGTGTGGCGCGGGTGCTGGCCGGGGCCAAGGCTTGCGTGGCTGTGGACACGGGGCTCGGCCACCTGGCAGCCGCCTTGGACGTGCCGACGATTTCCTTGTTCGGCCCCACCAACCCCGGCCTGACGGGCGCCTATGGCAAGGCCCAGATTCACCTGGCCAGCGACTTTCCCTGCGCGCCGTGCCTGCAAAAGAAATGCACCTATCAACCGAGCGCTGACGACCTGCGCCGGTTTGATATCAAGCGCGAGTGGCCCCTGTGCTTCACTCGCCTGAACCCTGAGCGTGTCGCGAGCCGATTGAGCACGTTGTTACTGGCTGAGGAGCTGCGCTGATGCAATTGGCTTTTGTTCTCTACAAGTATTTCCCCTTTGGTGGCCTGCAGCGCGATTTCATGCGCATTGCCCTGGAATGCCAGCAGCGTGGCCATCAGATCCGGGTCTACACCCTGATCTGGGAAGGCGAGGTGCCGCCGGGGTTTGAAGTGCTGGTGGCGCCGGTGAAGGCGTTCTTCAATCATCGGCGCAATGAGAAGCTGACAGCGTGGATGGAAGCCGACCTGGCCAAGCGTCCGGTGGATCGCTTGATCGGTTTCAACAAGATGCCGGGCCTGGATGTGTACTATGCGGCGGACGGTTGCTTCGAAGACAAGGCGCAAAACCTGCGCCATTCGCTGTACCGCAGCTTTGGCCGCTACCGGCACTTTGCCGAATACGAGCGTGCGGTATTCGCCAGGAATGCCAAGACTGAAGTGTTGATGATTTCCGAAGTCCAGCAGCCGTTGTTTATCAAGCATTACGACACGCCGCTGGAGCGCTTCCACTTGTTGCCACCAGGTATCGCCCAGGACCGCCGGGCACCGCCCAACGCGGCACAGATTCGTGCCGGGTTTCGTGAGGAATTCAACCTCGGCGAGGACGACCTGCTGCTGGTGCAAATCGGTTCAGGCTTCAAGACCAAGGGCGTGGACCGCAGCATCAAGGCACTGGCGGCATTGCCATCGGAACTGAAAAAACGCACTCGACTGTTTGTAATTGGCCAGGATGACCCCAAGGTATTCCAATTGCAGAGTGCTACCCTGGGGCTCGGCGATAACGTGCAGTTCCTCAAGGGGCGCAGCGATATCCCGCGTTTCTTGCTGGGTGCCGACTTGCTGATTCACCCGGCCTACAACGAAAATACCGGGACTGTGCTGCTCGAAGCCTTGGTGGCCGGGCTGCCGGTGCTGGTTACAGCGGTGTGTGGTTACGCCCATTACATTGCCGAGGCCGACAGCGGCCTGGTGCTGGACGAACCTTTTGAGCAGGTCCAGCTCAATCAATACCTGGCACGGACGCTCAACGACACGCAACAGCGCGCGGCCTGGAGCCGTAATGGTCTGGCCTTCGCCGAGACGGCCGACCTCTATAGCATGCCGCAGCACGCTGCGGATGTGATTCTGGCGGAGCAGCACTGATGAAGTTGATTCTTGCCGAGCCGTTCAAGACTCTTTGGGCTGGACGCGATGCGTTCGCCGAAGTCGAGTTGTTGGACGGTGAGGTTTACCGTGAGCTGGAAGCCCGTCGCACCTTGCGCACCGAGGTGGGCGGCCACGGTTTCTTTGTGAAAATCCACCGTGGCATCGGTTGGGGCGAAATCTTCAAGAACCTGCTGACTGCCAAGCTGCCGGTATTGGGCGCGGGCCAGGAGTGGCAGGCCATTCAACGCCTGCAAGAAGTCGGTGTGCCGACCATGACCGCCGTTGCCTATGGCGAGCGTGGCAGCAATCCGGCCGACCAGCATTCCTTCATCGTTACCCAGGAACTGGCGCCGACGGTCAGCCTGGAAGACTTCAGCATCGATTGGCTCAAGCAGCCGCCAGAGCCACGCCTCAAGCGCGCGCTGATTGCCGAAGTGGCCCGCATGACCGGCATGATGCACCGCGCCGGGGTCAATCATCGCGACTGCTACATTTGTCATTTCCTGCTGCATACCGATAAGCCGGTGACAGCCGATGATTTCAAGCTGTCGGTGATCGACCTGCATCGCGCCCAGACCCGGCCAGCCATCAGCCAGCGCTGGCGTAACAAGGACTTGGCGGCGTTGTATTTTTCGGCGCTGGACATCGGGCTGACTCGCCGCGACAAATTGCGCTTCCTCAAGGGCTATTTCCAGCAGCCGTTGCGTCAGATCCTGGCGCAGGAAAGTGCCTTGATTGCATGGCTGCAGGGTAAGGCGCAAAAGTTGTATGAACGCAAGCAGCGCTACGGGGATGCGCTCTGATGGCAGGTTGGAATCTGGAGCCTGCCTATGCCGCGCTGGCGGACGATTTTGGTAGTCTCGAAGCCGTGTTTGCCCTGCAAGGCGAGCAGGTGACACAAGACCCACTGTCCGAAGTCATTCGTGTCGAGCGTGGTGGGGTCAATTATTACGTCAAGCGTTACGTCGGTGCCGGCAAAGGCTTGCGCCGTTACCTGGGCAGGCCCCGGGTCAAGTCCGAGTGGCAGAACCTCAAGCGCTTCGCCAAGTGGGGTATTCCTACAGCCGAAGTGGTTGCCTGGGGCCTGGAGCGCAAGGGCATGGCCTACGACCGCGGAGCGATGATTACCCGTGAGTTGCCCTGCACTGAAGATTTGAGTGCCTTGGCCGAACGCAATGATCCGTGCCTGTCCGATCCGGCCTGGGTCGACAAGATCAGCCGCCAGCTCGCCGAATACACCCGGACAATGCACGACCAGCGCTTCACCCATAACGACTTGAAGTGGCGCAACTTACTGGTCGACCGGCAGCGTGTCCTGTATCTGATCGACTGCCCCAACGGTGCTTTCTGGCGCGGGTTCTGGCTCAAGTATCGCATCACCAAGGACTTGGCCTGCCTGGACAAGGTCGCCAAATATCACTTGTCTGCTACCCAGCGCCTGCGGTTTTATTTGCAATATCGTCAGCGCCCGCGCTTGAGCGCATCGGATAAACAGCGAATTCGTCACGTGGTGAAGTTTTTTGAGGGGCGCGAATGAGTGACTTCCTGGCGGCCGAAGACCGCGCTCTGTTGGAACGCAACGGCCTCGCTACCTTTGACACTTTGTGGGCCAAGCAACTGGAGGCGGTGGACGAGCCGAACACCAGTGGTGATGGCTGGAGCAGCGTGTTTCGTTTGCAGATTGAAGGCCATGGCTACTACCTCAAGCGCCAGAGCAACTACCTGACGCGCACGTTGCATCGCCCGTTTGGCGAACCAACGTTTTCTCGCGAATTTCGCAATATCAGCCGTTATCGGCAACTGGCGATCCCGGCGTTGCAGGCGGCGTTTTTTGGTGAGCGCAAAGTGGGTGGTGAGCACCGCGCGATCCTGCTGACCCGCGCTCTGGACGGTTGGAGTGACCTGGATTCGCTGCTGGAGCAATGGTCGCTCCTGAGCGACGCCGAGCACCGGCAGATCCTGCGTGCCTGCGGTCAACTGGCACGTCAGGTGCACAGCGTAGGCCAGGTCCATGGCTGTTTTTATCCCAAGCATATTTTTCTCAAGGCTTCGGGCAATGGGTTTGTGGCGCAGTTGATCGACCTGGAAAAAACCCGTCCGCTGATATTCGGTTGGCGGGACCGGGTCAGGGACCTGGAGCCGTTGCTGCGTCGCGCCCCGCAATGGTCCGGCGAGCAGGTTCGGCAATTTTTGGCGGCGTATATCGACCAGCCTGAAGACAGTTCGTTGATCGCGGCCTGGAACCAGCGCCTGGTCGCCCGCCGCAATCACAAGGAGGCGCATTGATGCGTTTGTCCGAGCTGAAAAGTGCCGGTCGCACCCCCGGCCTGCCCTTGAATGTGGAGCTGGCCGATGCCGCCGGGCCTGCTCAACTGCAACTGCTGAGCCTATTGCGAGTATTGCCGGGGCAGCGCTATGTGGGGGCAGCGGTGTGGCGCGGGCGTCCGGTGCTGGCCAAGTTGTTGGTGGGTAGCAAGGCGGCTCGGCATTTTCAGCGTGAGTTGCAAGGCGTTCGGCTACTGGCTGAACAAGGTCTGAAGACCCCTCAGTTGCTGGCCGATGGCTTGAGCGAAGGTGAGGGCGGTTGGCTGTTGTTCGAGTTTCTGGACGCAGCGCACAGCCTGGCTGACGCCTGGCACGCCGTGGAGTCCTTGACACCGTTGGCGGATGAGCAGCAAGCAGTCCTGGCCCAGGCATTGACGGCCATTGGCCAAATGCACGCCAAAGGGTTGTGGCAGGAAGACTTGCACCTGGACAACCTGCTGCGTCAGGACGGCAAGCTGTATTTGATCGATGGTGCCGGGATTCATGCCGAACAGGCAGGTAAGCCGCTGTCACGCAACCGGGTGTTGGAAAACCTCGGGGTGTTTTTCGCTCAATTGCCGAAAAAATTCGAGCCGTACACTGAAGAGTTGCTGGTGCATTACCTGCTCAGCAACGGCGAACATGCCTTGCCGCTGGAAGCCCTGCAAAAGCAGGTGCGAAAAGTCAGCGCCTGGCGCCTGAGAGATTTCCTCGGCAAGGTGGGGCGTGAATGCACGCTGTTCAGTGTGCTGCGTGGTCCCTTCGCCTTGCGCGCGATTCGTCGCGAGGAAGAGGCGGCGATGCTGGCGGTGCTTGAGCAGGCCGATACCCTGCTGGACCAGGGGCACGTGTACAAGACTGGCGGGGCCGCCAGTGTGGCCAAGGTCGAAGTTGCCGGCCGGCCGCTAGTGATCAAGCGCTATAACATCAAAGGTTTTGCCCATTGGCTCAAGCGCTTCTGGCGACCTAGCCGCGCCTGGCATTCCTGGCGTGAGGGCAATCGCCTGGCCTTCCTCGGTATTGCAACTCCCAAGCCGCTGGCGCTGCTGGAAAAGCGTTGTTTCTGGCTGCGCAGCCAGGCCTATCTGGTCACCGAATACTTGCCTGGCCCGGACATCATCGAGCGCTTTGCGCCGTATGTTGAAAGCGGTGAAGCGCCTGAGGTCGAGTTGCTGGCACTGGATCACCTGTTCGCCGAGCTGATTGACGAGCGCATCAGTCATGGGGACTTCAAGGGGCACAACCTGTTCTGGCATGAGGACCGTTGGGCGCTGATTGATCTGGACTCGATGTGCCAACACGCCAGCCTCGGCAGCTTCGCTCCGGCGTATGCAAAAGACCGGGCGCGATTCATGCGCAACTGGCCGCAGGGCAGTGCGTTGTATCAGGTGATTGACCAGCGGTTGCCCAAGGAGATCGGCGGCGCGGTCTGAATTGGGCGGGCGAGCTTGTTGTGGCGAGGGGAGGCCCTCTCGCCACAGGGCGACACACCCGAACGATCTCTCGCTTTAATGAAGCGCGCTCAATGAATTATGTGCGGGCTTGGCCGGGAAGACATAAGCGAAACGTTACTGCTTTAAAAGTAGACCGTATGGTCGTTGAACTCGCTGTTCTGATTGAAATAGCTTTTATCGTAGGTGTGGGTGCTGGTGATTTTACCGTTGTCGTTGAACTGGCTGTTCTTCTCGAAGTTATCGTCATCGTTGCTCGGTTTATCGCTCATCGAGACTTGACCCAGACCATTTTCCATTCCAGGCGTCGACACTATGGTTTGTGGCAGTAAAGGTGGAAACATACAACACTCCTTCAGCTAAAATTAAAACCCAGTCCGCCATACTCCATATACCAGTACCGTCGGCCGGGTAACTCTGTGTGGTGTTGTTGGTCAGAAAGGTTCCCGTCCAATGGCCTCTGCCCAGCCGAATGTCCGCTTCCCAGTGCGGGTCCGTATTCCAAGGCCGGGGCATCTCGTTAGCAATGATATTGGCCCTCCAGGCGCTGCACTGCTTTGTGCCCACTGACAAAGGGGGTTGAGTCGATCACGATCTACCGTCAGAACAAGGACGGCAGTATTGAGATCTTCCATTAGCGGCCAGCATCTTCGCTTCACCTTGCGGCTAGAGGCTAGAGGCTTACCACTGCTTTTAAGCTATAATCCCGCCCTTTAGCTGTTTCTCGCCCAGGCGGGGAGCACAATATTTTCAGGCCGTAAGCGCCTGCATGCAGACTAAAAGAGGCTAGACCCCTGTGGCATTGACGATTCTTGGCCTGTCCGGCGCCCTTAGCCATGATCCTTCCGCAGCCTTGTATATCGACGGCAAGCTGATCGCGGCCGCCGAAGAAGAGCGCTTCGTACGCGACAAACATGCAAAGAACCGCATGCCCTACGAATCGGCGAAGTTCTGCCTGGAACAAGCCGGCATCAAGCCTTCCGACGTTGATGTGGTAGCGATTCCCTTCGCGCCTATCAGCTTGTTCGGTGAGGCGCGCTGGCACTACGCCAAGCGTTACTGGTATGCCCCGGACCGTGCCCTCGACGCGATCCTGATGGGTAACCGTCGCTACAAGCGCTATCGCAACAAGATCGTCTGGTGCCTGGAACAACTGGGTTTTGACCCGAAGAAAATCAAGATCGAGCCGGTTGAGCACCACCTGGCCCACGCCTCCAGCGCCTACCACTGCTCGGGCTTCCAGGAGAAGACCGCGATCCTCGGGATCGACGGCAAGGGCGAGTACGCCACCACCTTTTTCGGCTATGGCGAGAACGGCAAGATCCACAAGATCAAGGAATTCTACGATCCGGACTCTTTGGGTGGCCTGTATGGCGCGATCACCGAGTTCCTCGGTTTCGAGATGCTCGACGGTGAGTTCAAGGTCATGGGCATGGCGCCTTATGGCGATGCCAGCAAGTACGATTTCTCGCGCCTGGCCTCCTTTGAAAACGGCGAATTGGTGATCAACACTGATTACGCCAACGTCATCGGCCTGCGCCGCTACAAAGAGAAGGGCAAAGGCTTCTACTTCTCGCCAAAACTGATCGAGTGGCTGGGCCCGAAACGTGAAGGCGACATCGCCGACGAGCCCTATATCCACTACGCGGCGAGCATGCAGGCGCTGTTCGAGAAGCTGGCGTTGCAGATGATCGACCATTACCTGGGCGATATCCTCAAGGACACTGGCAAGCTGGCTTTCGCCGGTGGCTGTGCGTTGAACGTCAAGCTGAACCAGAAAATCATTGCCCGCGATGACGTCAAGGAGCTGTTCGTGCAGCCGGCGTCCGGCGATGCCGGCACCGCTGTCGGTGCGGCTGCCTACGTGTCCCATGCTCGTGGCGTACCGGTAGAGAAGATGGAACACGTCTATCTCGGCCCGTCCTACAGCAACGAGGACGTGATTGCCGCCTGCGCCAAGCACCCGAGCAAGCCTAAGTGGCGCCAGATTGAAAACACTCCGCAGCGCATCGCCAAGATCATGGTCGATGGCAACCCGGTGGCCTGGTTCCAGGGCCGCATGGAGTTTGGTCCGCGTGCGTTGGGCGGTCGTTCGATCATCGGTTGCCCGAGCGCCACCGGCGTGGCAGACCGCATCAACCACCAGATCAAGTTCCGCGAGCGCTGGAGGCCTTTCTGCCCGTCGATGCTCGACACCGTCGCGCCACAGATGATCAAGGTCGATCACCCAGCGCCGTTCATGACCTTCACCTTTGAAGTGTCGGAAGAATGGAAAACCCGTGTGCCGGAAGTGGTCCATGAAGATGGCACCTCCCGCGCCCAGGTACTCAAGCGCGAATACAACCCGCGCTACTACGACATGATGAAAGAGTTGGAAGTGCTGACCGGCAATGGTGTGTCCTTGAACACTTCACTCAATCGTCGTGGCGAGGCGATGATCTGCTCGCCGACCGATGCGCTGGATATGTTCTTCGGTTCCGACCTGCAGTACCTGATCATGGAAGACATCCTGGTGGTCAAGGACGGCGTGGACCCTTATGACTCGCTCGGCTGATCGTCACGTCCTGCAATTCTGCCACGGCTATGACGGGCCGTTCCTGGACTGTGCACGGCAGTACGCCAGTTTGTTCGCAGGCTCGGGCTACAAGGTGACCACGGTGTTTCTCACCGGGGTTGCCGACTCCGAGGTGGCAGCGGGCTGCGGATCTGACGAGGTGTTGTTCATGGAATACAGCTCGAAGGCCATTCGTGGCCTCAAGCTGGCGGCCATCAATGAGCTGCGCAAGATCGCCGCTTCGCGCAACTTCAGCTTCTGTATCGCTCACCGCTTCAAGCCGATTTACATTGCCCTGCTGGGCACCCGGCTGCCGGTGATCGGTGTGCACCATGCGTTTGGTGACTACCAGCGCCGTAGCCGTCGGCTGTTCGCGACGGTTTTTCGCAAGCGCCTGAGCCTGCTCGGCGTTTCCGATGCGGTGCGCGATGACATGCGTCGTTGTTTGCCGGCATGGCCGGCAGCGCGGATCCAAACCCTGTACAACCGCATTGATGTCGAGGCCTTGCAGGCTATCCAGGTACCGTTCGATGAGGCGCGTGATGCCTTGGGGCTGTCGCCGGATGAGTGGGTGGTCGGTCATGTCGGCCGCTTGCACCCGGACAAGGACCAGGCCACGTTGCTCAAGGGCTTTGCCCTGGCATTGCCGCGCTTGCCGGCCGAGAGCCGCCTGGCGATCCTGGGTACCGGGCGCCTGGAGCAGGATCTCAAGGAACTGGCCCGCGAGTTGGGTATCGCCGAGCGCGTGTTGTTTCTCGGCCAGGTGCCGGATGCGCGTCGTTATTTCCGGGCTTTCGACGCTTTTGCCCTGAGCTCAGATCACGAGCCTTTTGGCATGGTGCTGCTGGAGGCCATGGCCGCTGGTGTGCCATTGCTGGCGACCGCGTGTGGTGGGGCGCGGGAAGTGGTCGAGGGCGTGGGCATTCTGTTTCCCTTTGGAGATGCCGAACACCTGGCCCGGGGCCTGCTGCACCTGGCGGCCATGGACCGTGGCCAGCGTGTGCAATGTGCCGAGATGATGCAGGAGCGTTTGCATGAGCGTTTCTCGGACCGGGCCGTGTGCGACACCTTCTGGGGCTTGCCTCAAGTTACCGAACTGGCCGCGAGGACCTGATGCTCAACCGATTCCAAGGCTGGCGCGAACGGGGCTGGTCCGTCGTTGACGCGCCTACCTACAACGAGGCCTGGCAGCGTTTTGGCGGCAGTGTTGCGACTCACCCGCTGGTGGTCGAGCGCCTGGCGCAGTTGGCCAATATTGCGGTGCGTTACCTGGCCTGGGAGCAGGGCGGCGAACTCAAGGCCTCCATTGCCACCTGGGGGCGGGACCTGGCCTTGTCCAAGGATGTGCTCAAGCGCCATGGCAAGAAGGGCTTGTTTGACCTGGGCAATGCCGAGCTGATTTTGCCGGCCGCTGCAGACACCCAGGCGCCTCTGCGACACCGTGCACGTTATTTGTCGGCGCTGAACGAGGGCCGCTTTGCCGGTCTTGTGCCTCAGGCCGAGCAGTTGGCCATGGCGCGTACGCCTGAAGATCTGTCGAAGAAGTTTCGCTATAACCAACGTCGCGAATTGCGTTTGCTGGAAGAGGCGGGCGGTGTCGTGCGGGCGGTGGACGAGTTTTCCAGCCAGGAGCTGTCGGCAATCTACTGCGACTTGTTCCAGCGCCGATGGGGTTTCCCGGCCACCGGTGCCGAGCGAATGGCCGAGGTCATCGAGCTGTTGCGCGAGTTGTTGATTGGCTCGGTGATTTTCCTCAACGATGCCCCGATCGCGATTCAGTTGGTCTATCGTGTCGAGTCGGCGCACTGGATCAGCGTCGAATATG
This sequence comes from Pseudomonas karstica, assembly GCF_009707515.1. Lineage (GTDB taxonomy): Bacteria > Pseudomonadota > Gammaproteobacteria > Pseudomonadales > Pseudomonadaceae > Aquipseudomonas > Aquipseudomonas karstica. Next base: position 130,112 of record NZ_WLYI01000005.1, read on the forward strand.
TCAATGGCGGTGTCGACCCACACACCCGTGAGTTCAGCCCAGGCAGCGTATTGAGTTTCCTCAATACGCAAAGCGCCTGGGAACAGGCGCGAGCGCTGGGCAAGCCGCTGCGCTTTTCGTTCGGTCGGGCCGACCGCGAGTACAAGGACCGTTGGTGCAACCCTGTACCGGTGTTCAAGGTATGAGCCAGCCCCCGAGCCGCAAGCAGATACTGCTCAAGCGTCATCGGCGCAACAAGCGTGTTGGCCTGCTGGTCGGTTTGCTGCTGTTGATCGGCGTGGGTGTGCTGCTGGCCTGGTGGCTGCCGTTGCTGCTGGCGGTACTGGCCTGGGTGGCTCATGAGGCCTGGTTTGCCGATCATCTGTTCTACTCCCCCAAGGACGATTACCAATACCGCTTCTCGCCCGACGCCGAACAACTCGGGGTTTGTCTTGACGGTGAGCGGCTGTTGATTGACCCATCGTCCGGCCTTGCGCCGGACGTCACGCTGGTGCTGGCCATACGAGTCAAAAGTACCTGGCTGGGACGCTTTCTCGACCCTTGTGTCGAGCTGTCGGGCGTTGAAAATCCGGACCGGCAGGTTTTTGAACGAGGTGTGAACGGGCTGCGTTATCTCAACCTCAGCGGCCTTGCCCCGGCCCTGGGTGCAGGTGAGTTGCGTGTGCGCGGACGGTTTTGCCGGTTGCAGGGCGCGCCGACACTCTGGGCGTTGAATCAGCCTGACTATAAAACGCAGCGGGTGATGGTCATCGCCCCGCATGCCGATGACGCCGAATTGGCCGCCTTCGGCTTGTACAGCCAGGCCGTCGAGACCTGGATTGTGACGCTCACCGCCGGTGAAATCGAGGCCGAACATTATCGCCACATGGGCATGAGTCGGGCCCAGGCGTCTCGAATCAAAGGGCGTCTGCGGGCCTGGGACAGTATTGCTGTGCCGCGTTGGGCTGGCGTACCGGAGGCCCACTGTGTGCAGTTGGGTTACTTTTGCTTGCAGTTGCCGGCGATGCAGGCGACGCCTGACCAGCCCATTGCTTCGCGCGAAGCCGATCTTGCGGATATCCGCCCGTTTCGCCAGTTCAACCCATTCCCCCTGCCGGCAGATCGCGATGGCCTGCCGACCTGGAACAACTTGTTGGCCGACTTGCGCGCGTTGCTGCTCAAGGCGCGTCCTGAAGTGATTGTGTTGCCGCATCCGGTCTTGGACCCCCATCCGGATCACATCTGTTCTCAGCAGGCGGTACTTGAAGCGTTGCAAGGGTTGGAATGGCAGCCGACAGTCCTGCTAGGTTACGCCAACCATCTGCATGACAACGATCGTTGGCCCATGGGTGACTCGGGTGCAGGCATTACCTTGCCGCCGTTGTTCGACGACTCACGGCTGCTCACACCTTATTGCCTGTCGCTCTCCCTGGAGCAACAGCAGGACAAAGCCATGGCGCTCGGCATGATGCATGACCTGCAGCCGCGGCCCCCGTTCAAGCGGCGTGTACGGCGATGGTTGCAGCGGTTGCTGGCAGGTCGTTCTAAGTCGCCTTACGGTGAAAACGAATTTTTCCGCAAAGCGGTGCGTCGGCACGAGTTGTTCTGGCGTTTGTGAGTGGTGGTTGGGTCGCGGTTTTTGCCGTAGTGACCGTTATTTCGGGTTTTTGTCGGATCGCTCAGTGCCGAAAGGAAAATGATGAAGGTTTTATTTCTGGTGCAGAAAGAACAGCGGGCCATTCTGGACCGACTGTACGAAGGCGTCGCCGAGCATTGCGAGTGTGATTTGCGGTGGCTGGACAGTAACGAGCAGCGTCACTTGCGGGATTACTTCCGGCGTGAAGTCGATGTTTCCCGCTATGACCGCATCGTCTTTTTCCTGCGCTTCAAGCAAGAAATTCGTCAGGTCGGTTTTATTCGCACCCTCCCGAACCTGGTAATTCTCGAGCACGATGCTTACCAGAATTACATTCCTTGCAAATACACCGGCAAGTTCAGTGCTCATTATCGTCGCCTGCCTTGGGTGCGGGTGATCAGCTCGGGCCACCAGGTGGCCGAGCGTTTGCGCGAGGAAGGTTTTGACGCCGTGTTCGTGCCCAAGGGCTACGATCAGGCGTTATTGCAGGAGCAAGGGCGCGAGCGTGACATCGAGTTAGCGTTTGTCGGCAGTACCAACAGCGTTGCCTACAGCGGCCGCAAAGCGCTGCTCGATGAGTTGGCTCGGGTTGAGCCTTTGGTGGTGACGCGAACCAAGTCGGGGGAAGAGTATTGCGCTACGCTCAACCGGATTCGGTTCTTTGTCAGTGCTGATGTCGGCATGGGCGAGTACATGATAAAAAATTTCGAGGCCATGGCCTGTGGTTGTGTCTTGTTGGCCTATGATCAGGGCGCGGCTGAAAACCAGGCGCTTGGCCTGAAAGATATGTTCAACGTTGTGCTGTACCAAGACATCGCCCAGTTGCAACGTAAACTGGCTGACTTGAGAGCCAACCCTCAACTGGCGGCCGACATTGCTCGCAACGGCCATGAGCTTGCTCTCAATCAGTTCGGCTTTGGTCGTATCGGTCAGCGAATCGTTGAAGCACTCCAGCCCCCCCTGCGACCGCGCGCGTCGTTGAGCTGGCTTGAGAACGTGCGCCTGAAGCTGGGCGTTTGATATCGATTTTTGAGCCGCTGAGGTCAGCGGCTTTTGCCAGGGATGATATTCAGGTGCGTTTCTCCACTCAAAGTGACATTACGTTGGTTGTTACCAGTTGCGCCCGCCTGGACTTGCTCAAGCGCACTCTGGAGAGTTTCGATCGGTTCAATACTGCCGATATCCGCGAGGTCTTCATTACTGAGGACTCTGGTGATGAGGCGGTGCGCGAGGCTATTCCCGCACACTGGCAAGATCACTGTACCTTTTTTATCAACCGACCCAAGCTGGGGCAGTTGGCATCCATCGACCTGGCCTACGAAGCGGTAAAAACGCCTTACATCTTCCACTGCGAAGACGACTGGGAGTTCTACCGGCCTGGATTTGTGGAGGACTCCAAGGCAATCCTCGAATTGCGTCCCGATATTCTTCAGGTCTGGCTGCGCAATTACCTTTACGACTTAAAGGTGCACAGCCCCTACATTCACCTTGGGCCGCGGGGAGTGATAGGTGGGGTGCCTTGCTACCCACTGATCTCCGACAAGCCTGAATGGCAGGCTTTCTCGCTTAACCCGGGGTTGCGTCGTGTCAAAGAGTATCGACTTTGTGCTCCGTACGACGGGCACGGCGGAGAGAAAGCGTTGTCACAACGATATGCACAATTGAATTTGACTGCGGTGACGCTCGAGGGGGACGCTGTTTTGCATACTGGCTTCGGCTTGCATGTGGAAACATCGGTCGAACGTCTTCGCAAGGCGCGGCGCAAGCGCCGCGAGCAGATCAAATTGGCGCTGGTGTTGGTGTTGGGTATTTGCATCGGTGCCTACATTCATTCAAGTCTTGCATAACGGGTTTCCCTCGAGCGTTTCAGAAGGTCATTTTTTTCAATGAGTATCCTTAACGTCATGTGGGCCGGCGGTTCTGCATTTGCTTCGGTGCATAAGGTTCATCAGCAGATACTGGGGCTGGCTGAACCTGGTGCGTCGGTCAATACCTGGCTTCTTCAAGGCAACGCTGCCGGGTGCAAGACCAAGGTGGGTCAGGTTCGCGAATGGCACCTGTCATCCGCCCGGCTCAAGGGCCGGCATCTGTGGAAGCTGCTGGCGCCCTGGATGTGCGCACGGTTTCGGCAAGCTTTGCCGGATGACGTAGAGGTGCTGTTGCTGGATGGTCTAGGGGCTGCGCGAGTGTTGTTGCCTGTGCTCAAGTCTCTGCCGGGTATACGTGCCGTGGTGGTCTTTCATGGCTCCACGCGTCTGCGCCGGGCCGATTACAAGCTGTTCAACCGGTTTCCCAGCTCCCGGTTGACTCTGGTGGCTGTTTCGCAAACCCTTGCGCGCTCCGTCGAACATGATTTGCAGGTGCCGGTGACTGTCCTGCGCAGCGCCTTCAATCCGGTGGCCTTTGGTACTGCGCTGTTATCTCGCGAGCAAGCGCGATCCTGGTTGGGCTTGCCGCTTGCCACGCCTGTGCTGGGCGCTGTCGGACGGTTGGTGAGCGGCAAGGGTTTTCTTTGCCTGCTTGATGCCTTTGCCGCAACGTTGGTGGATCAGCCGGACCTGCGCTTGGTGATCGTTGGCGAGGGGCCAGAGAGAGCGGTGCTTGAGGCGCGTATCGAACATCTGGGCCTGAGCGACAAGGTGTCGATCCCGGGCCATTTGCACGAGGCTGCCACGCTTTATCGAGCCTTCGACTGGGTAGCCATTCCTTCGTCGGATGAAGGGTTGGGGCTGATTCTGCAAGAAGCTGTAATGGCGGGTGTTCCCGTCCTCGTCAGCGAGTTGGCCGTGTTTCGAGAACAGTTGGCGGACACCGGCTGGTATGCGCCCATTGGGGATGTCGGGGCCTGGAGCCAGACGATCAACCGTGCACTCGGCGCCTCGGCTGAAAGGATTGCCGCCGCTCAATTTCGCGCCTTGGCGCCGGACCAGGCCTGGAAGGACTTCTCTGAAGCCACCCAGGCCCTGCTTTCACGTAGGCAATAGTGCCTGTTCCAGTGCCTGTATTGGAAAGCGTTCGTTCAGGTTCTCTCTGGCAATATAGCGTGCAAAGTGTTGCAGGTTGCGCTTGACCAGCGCCGGGCTCAGGGGAGCATGCAGAAACCGCATGTCAGCCACGTCAATCAGGCCCATCTCGTTATCGGGCGTCACGACGATATTGCCCAGGTGCAACGACCGGAAATAGATCCCGGCTGTGTGCAGGCGGCGAATCAATGCAACCAGCGGGGCAAGGTTGTCCTGCCAATCAAAGCCCTCCTTGCTGGAAATCTGGCGCAATGTTTCGCCCGGCAATGGCTGGTAAAGCACGGCGGTCATGCCGGGGGTGGGCAATTGATAAAAATCGAGCACGTTCAGCGTAGGGATGCCGCGTTCATGCAGCCCGGCGGCGTTGGTGATAAAACGCTGGGAATACGGGCGAAACAGCGCTGAAGAAAAAAGGCGTTTGCGGCGAAACAGTTTAAGAATATTGCCATCCGTCAGAAGGTAGACTTTAGGGCCGAAGCTGTCGGCCTCCAGTATTCTGGCGCCTTCAGTCATGATGGTGAGAGTGGCTTGGGCAAGCCTTGAACATTGCATCGTCGGGGAGCCTTGTGAAAGTCGCGGGCACTGTGGCGAGCAATGATGCCGAAAAGTTTGGGTTTTAACCATGCCGGGTTGGCAGGTTGGCCGTACCAAGGAGCGAGTGGATGCAAGCAAGTCGTTGGGCACAGGTCTGGATGGCCACGGGATTGCTGTGGTTTTTATTGGCCATTGCCTTTGCTCCCACCAATAAAATCTATCAACAAGGGCTCGTGATTTTTCTCTGGTTGCCGGCCATGATTTTTGCCTGGTCTGCCCGTGAGCGTCTCAAGGAAGTCTGGCGGGTACAGCGCTGGATGTGTGTGATGGTCTTGTTGCTTGCCGTCTGGGGCCTGATCAGCCTGCTGTGGACAAATGCCGAAGATCCTTCCCGCGAGGCCAAGCGACTGCTCTATATCGGTGTCTTCTTGTTGTTCTTCCCGGTGTTCGCCGACGCCCGGCCAGAACGGGTCGTTCGCGTCATGCAATGGGGCTGCCTGGGGCTGGCCTTGTCGTCACTGGTGGCAATGATCAAGTTCTATGGTGTTGTGGGTCATTCCTGGTCTGCCCGCCTGGAAGGGTTGGGCCAGTTGTCCCATCCGATTCTGGGCGCCTATGTCATAGGCCTGGCCGCGGTCTGGATGGTGCATTGGGTGCCCCGTGCACGTTGGATGCAGGTGGTCTGGGTCGTGGGCCTGGCGTTGCTGGGGCTGTTTGTGGTGCTGAGCCAAAGCCGAGGCGCTGCCGTCGCGTTGCTTCTGAGTTTGGTGGCGATGCCTTTTTGGTGTCGTGATCGGCGCAGCGTGGTGGTCGCAATCTCGGCGCTGCTGTTGGCGCTGCTGATTTTCTGGTTGATGGAGCCTCTGGTCCTGGCGCGCGGGGTTTCTTATCGTCCGCAGATTTTCATGGCCAGTTTGCAGATGATTACAGAGCGACCTTGGACTGGCCTGGGAGTGGGTGGGGTCTATAAGGTGTTCGCCGATAAGATCTACTTTGACCACACCCATAATTTGTTCACCCACGTGGGCATTGAGTTGGGTGTTCCTGGTGTGCTCCTGTGGTGCGGGCTGTGGTTCGGGGTGTTATGGCAAGCCTGGAAGGTGCGTGACACTCAGTATGGCAAGGGCGTGATCGGGCTCTGGGTGTTTGCGTTCCTGGCCATGCAGTTTGATGCGGCCAACCTGACAGGTACGCCTCGGGCCGAATGGTTTATCTCCTGGCTACCGGTCGGCCTGGCCAGTGTTTTGGTCTGGGCTCGGGCCAAACCGGATGCTTGTGATAAAGTTCGCCGTTCTACCTAATCAGTGAGCTCTACGATGAGTGACGTACCGCCTAAAGCCGAACAGGATTCCAGCCTGAAGATCTATTTCCGGCTGCTGGGTTACGTGAAGCCTTATGTTGGCATCTTCATGCTGAGTATCGTGGGTTTCGTGATTTTTGCCTCCACCCAGCCGATGTTGGCGGGAATTCTCAAGTATTTCGTTGACGGCTTGAGCAATCCCGATGCGGTGCTCTTCCCCAATGTTGCCTATTTGAAAGACCTGAAGTTGCTGATGGCCGTGCCGCTGCTGATCATCCTGATCGCCGCCTGGCAGGGGCTGGGGTCTTTCCTTGGCAACTATTACCTGGCCAAGGTTTCCCTGGGGCTGGTCCACGACCTACGGGTCGAGTTGTTCAACAAGCTGCTGGTCTTGCCCAATCGCTATTTCGACACCCATAACTCCGGGCATCTGATTTCTCGCATCACCTTCAACGTGACCATGGTCACCGGTGCGGCCACGGACGCAATCAAGGTGGTGATCCGTGAAGGCCTGACGGTGGTGTTCCTGTTTGCCTACCTGGTGTGGATGAACTGGAAGTTGACCTTGGTGATGCTGGCGATTTTACCGCTGATTGCCTTTATGGTCGGCAATACGAGCAAGAAGTTTCGCAAGCAGAGCAAGAAGATCCAGGTGGCAATGGGCGATGTTACCCATGTTGCGTCGGAGACCATCCAGGGCTATCGCGTGGTGCGTAGCTTCGGTGGCGAGAGCTATGAGCAGCAACGCTTTGCCAGCGCCAGCCAGAGCAATACCGACAAGCAACTGCGCATGACCAAGACCGGCGCGGTCTATACCCCCATGCTGCAGTTGGTGATCTACACCGCCATGGCGGTGCTGATGTTCCTGGTGTTGTTTTTGCGGGGTGATGCGACGGCAGGCGATCTGGTGGCCTACATCACGGCTGCGGGCTTGTTGCCCAAGCCGATTCGCCAGTTATCGGAAGTCAGTTCGACGATCCAGAAGGGTGTCGCCGGTGCTGAAAGCATCTTCGAACAGCTGGATGTCGAGCCCGAAGTAGACAGCGGCACAATAGAGAAAGAGCGCGTCAGCGGGCGTCTGGAAGTGCGCAACCTGAGCTTCACGTACCCGGGTACCGAGCGCGAGGTGCTCAAAAACATCAGCTTCACGGCCACGCCGGGCCAGATGATTGCCCTGGTCGGGCGCTCGGGTAGCGGCAAGTCGACGCTGGCCGGCTTGATCCCGCGTTTCTATCATCATGAAAGCGGGGAAATACTGCTCGACGAGGTGGAAATCGAAGATTACCGCCTGCGTAACTTGCGTCGGCACGTAGCCCAGGTGACGCAGCACGTGACACTGTTCAATGACACGGTGGCCAACAACATTGCCTATGGCGACCTGGCCGGTGCTCCCCGTGCCGACATCGAGAAAGCCGCTGAAGACGCCTACGCGATGGATTTCATCGCCGAATTGCCAGAGGGGCTGGACACCGATGTCGGGGAAAATGGCGTGCTGCTGTCCGGTGGCCAGCGCCAGCGTCTGGCGATCGCCCGGGCGTTGCTGAAGAACGCACCGTTGCTGATCCTCGATGAAGCGACATCTGCACTGGATACCGAATCCGAGCGGCACATCCAGGCGGCGCTGGACAAGGTCATGAAAGGTCGTACCACCCTGGTCATCGCTCACCGTCTGTCAACGATCGAGAAGGCGGACATGATTCTGGTGATGGACCACGGCGAAATCGTCGAGCGTGGGACTCATGTCGAGCTGTTGGCCCTGGGCGGCTACTACTCGCGCCTGCATGCCATGGGTCTGGATGCCCCCACGGCGGTCGATATCGTTTGAAGCACCCCGTAGGGCCAATCACCCTCACTATGAGGCCGGGCGTGCAATGCGCCCGGCGACGTAAAGCTCTCGAACGAACCAGCGCTCACCCTGTGGTAATATCGCGCCCCTGTTCATTTTGTATGTGGGTTGCTCCATGAAGTTGTCCATGCCGCGATTCGATCAAGCCCCTGTCTTGGTGGTCGGCGATGTCATGCTCGACCGTTACTGGCATGGTGGTACCTCACGGATTTCCCCTGAGGCACCGGTACCGGTAGTCAAGGTCGAGCAAATCGAAGATCGCCCGGGTGGCGCTGCCAACGTTGCCCTTAACATTGCCGCCCTCGGCGCCCCGGCCTCCCTGGTGGGCGTGACCGGCGACGACGAAGCCGCCGACAGCCTGGTCAACAGCCTGCGCGGTGCCGGCGTGCGTGCGCTGTTCCAGCGCATCGCCCATCAGCCGACCATCGTCAAGCTGCGGGTCATGAGCCGTCACCAACAGTTACTGCGTATCGATTTTGAAGAGCCCTTTGCCACCGACGCCTTGGCCCTCAGTGGCCAGGTTGACGAGTTACTGGAAGGTATCAAGGTGCTTGTGCTGTCCGACTACGGCAAAGGCGCGTTGAAGAATCACCAGATGCTGATCCAGGCCGCGAAGGCCCGAGGCATCCCGGTGCTGGCCGATCCCAAGGGCAAGGACTTCTCGATTTATCGGGGCGCCAGCCTGATCACGCCAAACCTCAGCGAGTTTGAAGCTATCGTGGGCGGTTGTGTGGATGAGCACGAACTGGTGACCAAGGGCGCGAAACTCATGGCCGACCTCGACCTGGGCGCCTTGCTGGTGACCCGTGGTGAGCACGGCATGACCCTGTTGCGCCCCGATCACCCGGCCATGCACCTGCCGGCGCGAGCCCGTGAAGTGTTCGACGTCACGGGTGCCGGTGATACCGTGATTTCCACCCTGGCCGCCGCCATGGCTGCCGGTGAAGAACTGCCTCACGCCGTGGCCCTGGCCAACCTGGCGGCGGGTATCGTGGTCGGTAAGCTGGGTACGGCGGCCATCAGTGCTCCGGAGCTGCGCCGTGCAATCCAGCGTTCAGAAGGTTCCGAGCGGGGCGTGCTGAGCCTGGACCAATTGCTGCTGGCGATCGACGATGCCCGTGCCCATAACGAAAGCATTGTTTTCACCAATGGCTGCTTCGACATCCTCCATGCCGGTCACGTGACTTACCTGGAGCAGGCGCGGGCCCAGGGCGACCGGTTGATCGTTGCGGTCAACGACGATGCTTCGGTCAGTCGCTTGAAAGGGCCGGGCCGGCCGATCAACAGTGTCGACCGTCGTATGGCGGTCCTGGCTGGCTTGGGTGCAGTGGACTGGGTGATCAGTTTTCCCGAAGGAACGCCGGAAAACCTGTTGGCCCAGGTCAAGCCGGACGTGCTGGTCAAGGGCGGTGATTATTCCGTGGATCAGGTGGTCGGTGCCGATATCGTCAGTGCCTATGGCGGTAAGGTCAAAGTGCTGGGGCTGGTGGAAAACAGTTCAACCACAGCGATTGTCGATAAGATCCGCAACAATGAGTAGGTTTTACCGATATGGCTGATGCGCCTCTCGTCCTGATCACCGGCGGTGCAGGATTTATTGGTTCGCACCTGGTGGATGCCTTGCTCGCCAGGGGGTATGCGGTGCGGGTCCTTGATAACCTGTCCACTGGCAAGCGCTGCAACCTGCCTTTGGAAAACCCTCGGCTGGAGTTGCTGGAAGGCAATGTTGCCGATGCCGCACTGGTTGCCCGTGCGGCCGTTGGTGCCTGTGCGGTGGTGCATCTGGCGGCGGTGGCTTCGGTCCAGGCATCGGTGGATGACCCGGTCAGCACACACCAGAGCAATTTCATCGGTAGCCTGAATGTCTGCGAAGCCATGCGCGAGGCCGGCATCAAGCGTGTGGTGTTTGCTTCCAGCGCGGCGGTGTATGGCAATAACGGTGAAAGCGCCTCCATTGACGAGCAGACGTCCAAGTCACCCTTGACGCCTTATGCCTCGGACAAGCTGGCCAGCGAGCACTATTTCGATTTCTACCGCCGCCAGCATGACCTGGAGCCGGTGGTTTTCCGTTTCTTCAATATATTCGGGCCACGCCAGGACCCTTCCTCGCCCTATTCCGGGGTGATCAGCATCTTTAGTGAGCGTGCGCAAAAGGGCCTGCCGATCACCGTGTTTGGCGACGGTGAGCAAACCCGCGACTTCATGTACGTGGAAGACCTGGTGGACGTGCTGGTGCAGGCCATCGAAACAACCGATGCGCCCTTGGGTGCGATCAATGTTGGCTGGAACCAGACCACTACCCTCAAGCAAGTACTGGAGGCGCTGGTGGAGGTGGTTGGAGACTTGCCGGCTGTCAGCTACACCGCGGCACGCTCGGGGGACATTCGTTATTCGCGGGCCAACAATCAACGCTTGCTGGCGAGCTTCAAGTTGCCTGAGCCGACACCGATGAAGGTGGGGCTGGCACGGTTGCTCAAACGCTGAGGTAGCCGTTAGCGGCTCGCCTTCTTCGGCACCATCTTGCGCAAGATCTGCCGTGCCTTGCCTGTCAATGTCTTCAGCTTTGATTCCTTCTCGGGGGCGCTCAGTCCCTGTTGCCTGAGCCAATCCTTCCATCTGATCCGCTCATCGCGCACCAGCCAACCTTCCTGCAGGGCAAAGCTCTCGGCCAGGAACAAACCCCGGGTGCTGGCCGGATACAGCTGGTCTTTCTTCAAGGTATACAGTTCGGCACACGGCTGGCCGTCCTTGAGAGGCATCAAGTACAGGTCCGGGCGCTGACGATCCAGGCGAGCCACCAACTGGTCGCCCTCCAGTCGTTCATCAACATGAAACAGGCTCAAGGACTTGGCTTCTTTCGGCACTTCCAGGCGCAGGTCGTAAATCAACTGCAATGAGGCTGTCGGTAAATGTACATAGGCCCGTGGGCGTTCGATCAGTTGCATATTGGCGCAGCGCACCGGGCGGGCGGCGCCGGACAGCGGTGTCAGGCGAAACGGCAAGGCTTCACGGTAATGCAGGGCGGCGGAGTAGGGCGCCGGTAACCAGGTGTCGTTGAAACGCCCGCCGAGCCAGCCTTCGGGGGTTTCCAGCAAGCACTCCTCGGCAATTTCCTGGGTTGCAGTGTGCAGCGGCAAGTTCAGTTCGTGGGCCGGGACATAACCGGAAATCAGCTTGAGCACCACGTCACCGCGGTCCTGCCGGCGCTGGCGCACCAGCACCCAGTAATCGCGATTCTGCCAATGGAGGGTCAAGCGTACTGAAACCCCAAGGTTGGCCAATTCCAGGGAAAACCGCTCGGCATCCGCCACGGTCACCGGTTTGCGCCGTTGCAAGGTCTGGGCGAAGTTGAGTGGCATGCCGACGCTCTGGTAACTCAGACCTTCGGGGGTAGCTTCGACGAACAGCGGCAGTGTTTTAAAGTTGCTGGGGTTTTTTCTTATGAGCGTTCGCGGCATGTCGGCTCCTTCTTGCGTCGGGGTCGGCCGCGTCGGCGGCATCAGAGTTGACGAATGACCTGGGCAGCGGTCGCCACGTTATGGGCTAGGTGCAGCGGATTAATGGTCCCGACAATAGCACTGGCAACGCCAGTTTGCGCAAACAACAACATGAAACTGGCATGGATTGGATCCACTCCAGGTTCCAGGCATACGTGACCGCTGGCCAGGGCCTTTTTCACCAGGATACCTTTGCCATGGGCGGCGGCGTAATCAATCACGGCTTTCTCGCTCCGTGAGTTCAGATTGTAGGTGACCATGGCGCAATCGCCTTGTTCCAGGGCCTTCACACCGCCTTCGACGGTTTTTCCGGAGAAGCCATAACCGCGAATCTTGCCCTCGCGCTTGAGGTCTTCCAGGGTCTGGTAGACCTCGCAGTCATTGAGGATGTGCAGGTCGTTGCCGTCGGAGTGCACCAGCACCAGGTCGATAAAATCCGTTTCCAATCGTTGCAGGCTACGTTCCACCGAAAACCGGGTATGGGTGGCGCTGAAGTCGTGATGGGACACGCCATCGACGAACTCCTCGCCCACCTTGCTGACGATCACCCAGTCCTGGCGCTGGCCTCGCAGCAGCGGCCCCAGGCGTTCTTCGCTACGGCCGTAGGCAGGGGCGGTGTCGATCAGGTTAATGCCCAGGTTGCGGGCCTGGCGCAGCAGCATCCGCGCCTCATCGTCACCGGGAATCTGGAAGCCGCTGGGGTATTTCACCCCTTGGTCACGGCCCAACTTGACGGTGCCCAGCCCCAGTGGCGAGACCAATAGGCCAGTGCTGCCCAAGGGGCGATGAAAGTCATGCAGGGTCGGCAGGCTCATGGCAGCAGTTGCTCCCAGGCGGGAAGGGCTAGGGGGGGCTTGGGCAAGTCGGGCAGTTCACTGGTCGATCCAGGCTTGATGCCATCACGTTCCAGTGCATTGATCACGCGATCGGCGAAGTCCGGTGCCAGGGCCAGTTTGGTCGGCCAGCCCACCAGCAGGCGATCCTGCTCGGCCAGGAAGGCGTTGTCGGGGCGGGAAAGGCCTGATTGCAGGGGTTCGGCGCGGTCAACTCGCAGGGTGGCCCACTGGGTCTGGCTCATGTCGATCCATGGCAGCAGTTGCGCCAGCTCCTTCTGGGCCGTGGCAATCTGTTCCGCTGGTGTGCGGGCCACGCCTTCGGCCTCGGCAATATCCCCGCCCAGGTACCAGACCCAATTGCCATCGGCCGCCGGGTGTGTGGTAACGGTAATGCGCGGCTTGGTACCCCCTCCCAGGCAGTGGGCATAGAGCGGTTTCAGGCCAGGGCCCTTGGCGATGATCATGTGCAACGGGCGGCGTTGCATGGCTGGCTGGCTCAGGCCCAGCGTCGCCAGCAGGTCGGCTGTGCCGGCACCGGCGCTGAGTACGATGCGCTGGGCGTGGATCTCGCGACCATCAACCTTCAGGCCTACCAGTGCGCCGTCGCCCAGCAGGGGTTCGATCTGTTGCCCGGCGAGCAAGCCGTCGCCGGCCAGTTGCGCCAGCCGGTCGATCAGGCTTGGCACATCCACCACCAGTTCGGCCAAACGATAGACCTTGCCCTTGAAGCGGCGGTCTTGCAGGGCGGGCGGCAGGTCGTCCCCCTTGACCTGATCCACCCGGCCACGCACGGCCTTGCTGGCGAAAAAGCTGGTGAGGTTGCCGGCCAGGGTGCCCGGAGACCACAGGTAATGGGCCTGTGACAGCAGGCGTACGCCGGACAAGTCCAGCTCGCCGCTGCCCGCTAGGGCCTCGCGCCAACGGCGGGGCATATCGGCGATGGCTTCGGAGGCGCCGGTCAGGGCACCGTGCAAGGCGTATTTCGCGCCGCCATGAATGATCCCCTGGGACTTCACGCTCTGCCCGCCACCGAGAGCGGCGTTTTCCACCAGTACCGTGGAAAACCCCTGGCCGCGCAGGCGCGCATTGAGCCAGAGGCCGGCAACTCCGGCGCCGACAATCAGAACGTCGGTGGAAATAACGGATGGCATGCGCGGCTGACCTCTGCGATTAAAAGCAGGGAGTATACCGTGCAGCGGCAAGTTTCAAGCGGCAAGCGACAAGTTAGAGGCAGTGTGCATCGCTTTTTCTTACTGCTTGTAGCTTGCTGCTTGAGGCTGTTTTATCAGTGCCCGGCGGTTTTCGAAAACAACTGAATCACCACCACGCCCAACACAATCAGTGCCATTCCCAGCATGGCCGGGATGTCGAGTTTCTGCCCGTAGATAAACAACGCAGCGATGCTGACCAGCACGATCCCCATCCCGGCCCAGACCGCATAGGCCACGCCCACCGGCACGGTGCGTACCACCAGGGTCAACATCCAGAAGGCCACGCCGTAGCCGACAATCACCAGCAGCAATGGGATTGGGGTGCTGAAGCCCTTGATCGCTTTCATGGAAACGGTAGCGATCACTTCCGAGCAAATGGCGATAGCCAAGTAATAGTAAGCAGCGTTCATGGGGTATTCCTCGGAGTGGGGTTCAACAGTAGGAGAGAGGGGGGACGCCTAGTTCTTGCTCGCGAAAACCGTCAACGATAACTCGGGTATCCAGGTTAAGCGTGTTGCCCTTGCGTTCTTCGCGAGCAAGCTCGCTCCTACAGAGGTCGGTATTCTAGAGGCTTTATAGATGGGGTAAAGTCATTACCTATCCGAAATTAAGATGGGTTGAACCATGAGTGTGCAGTGGAACCTGGAACAGATGCGCCTGTTTGTCAGCGTTGCCGAGCAGCGCTCGTTTTCGGCGGTGGCGCGGGCCCAGGGCAAGGCGCAGTCGGCGATCAGCAATGGCATAGCTTTGTTGGAAGCGGACCTGGGCGTTAGCCTGTTTGATCGCAGCAGCGGCCGCCAGCCCCGCCTGACCGAAGCTGGAAGTGTCTTGCTGGAAGAGGCGCGGGAGGTTTTGCGTCAGTGCGAACGCCTCAACGGTCGTGCCCTGTCGCTGATACGCGGCGAAGAGGCGTGCCTGCGCCTGGCTCAGGACGAGGCGATGCTCTATCAGCCGGTCCTTGACAGCCTTGAAGCCCTGGCGGGGAAGTTCCCCAGCCTGGAAGTGCAACTGTCTAGCGTCGCCCAGGGTGAGGTGGCGCGCAAACTGGTGGAGCGCCAGGCTGACCTGGGCTTGCTGTTCTATCACGACCAGATCCCCGAAGCCCTTGAGCGGCGCGTGGTGGGCAGCGTGGAAATGGTCACGGTGTGCGGTGTCGGTCACCCGCTGGCAGCGCAAAAGTACGTGCTTTGCCAGCATCTGGCGCAGTTCCGCCAGTTGTTGATGTCCACGCAAACCAGTGTCTATCCTGGTAACGAGGCCGCCAGCCCGCAGGTATGGCGTGCCGACAGCTTCTACGTGCTGGCCGAATGGCTCTCGCGGGGGCTGGGTTGGGCCTGGTTGCCCCGGCATGTGGTGCAGTACCCGACGTACCAGGGCCAGATGGTCGAACTCGACAGCGAATGGACCCCGCCGGCGTTGGTGGTGGAGTTGGTGTGGCGCCGCGATGAACCCTTGGGTCCGGCTGCACGCTTTCTTGCCGAGCGTTTTACCGAGTGCTTGCAGGCGATCGACTGAAAAAGCCGATAAACTCCGCCGCCATGAATAGAACTCTCTACAGCTGTCTGTTTTACCTCGTGCTGCCGTTGGTGGCTTTACGTCTATGGCTGCGGGCCCGCAAGGCGCCGGCTTACGCGAAACGCGTCGGTGAGCGTTTCTCCTATGGATTGCCGGCGATGCAACCCGGCGGGATCTGGGTGCACGCGGTGTCAGTCGGCGAAAGCATCGCCGCCGCGCCGATGATTCGCGGGCTGCTGGAACGTTATCCACAGCTGCCGATCACCGTGACCTGCATGACACCCACCGGTTCCGAGAGGATCCAGGCGCTGTTCGCCGGTGAACCGCGCATTCAGCACTGTTACCTGCCCTATGACTTGCCTTGTGCCGCCAAGCGGTTTCTCGACAAGGCCCAGCCGAAACTGGCGGTGATCATGGAGACCGAACTGTGGCCCAACCACATTCATCAGTGCGCCAGGCGCGGAATTCCCGTGGCGCTGGCCAATGCGCGGCTGTCAGCCCGTTCGGCCAAGGGCTACGGGCGTTTTGCCAAACTGACAGCGCCAATGTTGAAGGAAATGAGCTTGTTCGCTGTGCAGACCGCTGCCGAGGCCGAGCGTTTTCGCAACCTTGGCGCGCGGCCAGAAACCGTCGAGGTCACGGGTTCGATCAAGTTTGACCTGACCATCGACCCGCAATTGTTGGCGCGCGCGGCCGCCTTGCGTCAGCAGTGGCAAGCCAGCGAACGCCCGGTATGGATCGCGGCCAGCACCCATGCAGGCGAAGACGAAGTGGTGCTGGCGGCTCATCGGCAACTGCTCGCCAGCCATCCCGACGCGTTGCTGATCCTGGTGCCGCGTCATCCGGAACGCTTCAGCACGGTGTTTGAGTTATGCCAGCAGCAAGGGTTTGCCACGGTGCGGCGTTCCAGCGGTGAGCCGGTTACAGCACAAGCGTCGGTGTTGCTTGGCGACACCATGGGCGAATTGCTGTTTCTCTACGCCCTGGCCGACAGCGCCTTCGTCGGCGGCAGCCTGGTGCCCACTGGCGGGCATAATCTGCTGGAACCGGCGGCGTTGGCCAAACCGGTTATCACCGGTCCGCACTTGTTCAATTTCCTCGAAATCGCCGCGATGATGCGTGAAGTCGGTGCGTTGCAGGAAGTAGACGATGCCGAGGGGTTGGCGGTGGCGGTGCAGCGCTTGTTTGAACTGCCGCAGGACGCGCAGGCGATGGCGCAGGCGGGGCTCAACGTGATGCAGGCCAATCAGGGGGCGTTGCAGCGGTTGTTGGACGGGTTGGGCCGCTTGATCAAATAACCCTGTAGCCGCGATGGCGGCTACAGGGGTTGCCATCAATAATCGGGGTTAGCCTTCAACTGCGCCGCAGCCGCCTTGGCCAGATCCGGCGGCAGGAAGTCCTTGTCCGGGTTGTAGTCAGCCTTCAGGTACCGTGCCAAATCCTGCAGATCCCCTGGGTTCAGCGTCCCGGCGGCCTGCTTCAAGCGCAGGTTGTCGAGGATGTAGTCGTAGCGGCTGTTGTTGTAGTTGCGCACCGAGGTATACAGCTGGCGCTGGGCGTCGAGCACGTCGACGATGTTGCGCGTGCCCACCTGATACCCGATTTCAGTGGCTTCTACCGCGCTCTGGTTGGAGATGATCGATTGGCGGCGCGCCTGCACTTGCTCCACATCGGTGTTCACTGCGCGGTGCAGGTTACGGGTGTTTTCCACCACCTGGCGGCGCAGGCCTTCGCGTTGCTGCTCGGTCTGGTCCAGGCGGGAATAGGATTCGCGCACTTGCGAGCTGGTCAGGCCGCCGCTGTACAGCGGGATGTTCAACTGCAGGCCGACGGTCCTGCGCGAAGCGTCACCCCGATAGTCCGGGCCAAAAGGATTGGGGTTACTGGCGCCCAGGGCGTCGTTGTCCCCCTTCTGGTATTGCGCCACTGCATCCAGGGTTGGTGCGTGGCCAGCCTTGCGTTGCTTGAGGGTCTCTTCGGCGGCCGTGACAGCATAGTTGCTGGCCAGGAGGTTGAGGTTCTGGCGGCCGGCCGTTTCGACCCAGGCCTTGGCGTCGTTAGGCGTCGGCGGCAGCACCGGCAGCGTATGGACGATGCCCTGGATCGAGTTGTACTGACGGTTGGTCAGGGTAATCAACGCTTCGAAGGCGTCGTCTACCTGGCGTTGGGCGACGATGCGGTTGGCGCGTGCCGTGTCGTAGCTGGCCTGGGATTGCAGCACGTCTGTCTTGTCTGACAGGCCGACGTCGAAGCGCTCATTAGACTGGTCCAGTTGACGCTTGAACGCCGCTTCTTCGGCCTTGGTCGTGGCCAGGTTGTCCTGGGCTCGCAGCACGCTGAAGTAGCTTTCGGCACTTTGCAGGATCAGGTTCTGCTCGGTGGCCGAGAGCTGCAGTGCAGCCTGTTCATTAACGGCTTGCGCAGCCTGCAACTGGAACCAGCGGTCAGCACGAAACAACGGTTGGCTCAAGGTGGCGCGCCAGGAATGAGCGTCACGATTGATCGTGGCGGCTGGCTGATCAAACTGGTTGCGCACATTATTGGAATCGGCCCCCGCCGACAGGTTTGGCAGCAACCCGGCGCGGGCCTGGGGTACCACTTCTTTCTGCGCGCCATATTGAGCGCGGGCGGCGGCCAGGTCGGCGTTGTTGTCCACCGCTTCCTGGTAGACGCTGACCAGGTCGGTTCGGGTGGACAAGGGCGCTTCAGCTGCCCAGACCATTCCATTGGTCGCACAAGACACGGCAAGCGCCAGTGAAAGTTTGCGCAGCATGAGGCAATCCCTAGTGTGAATATTACGACAATAATTTATCGCCCAAGGCTACGGCGAGCGATTCGGAGCGTCAAGGCCTCGGAGTCGTAGCCGAGTGTAGTGGGGCTACGACGGCACAACAATCCTGTAATTGCGCCATTCATCACGCTGAATGCACCGTCATTGGCAATTTGCCTGTTCCATGGTCTAGACTGGCCGCGTTCTTGTCGGGGTGCCTTGCTATGAGGCTGAGATCGGTAAATACCGGATCCCGTTGAACCTGATCAGGTTAGCGCCTGCGTAGGGAACAAGATTTCTCGTCACCCGGCGAGTCCTCTTGTGCTTCGTCCGGGATGTTGTTCGACAATCGAACAGCCCTCGTGCGCCAAGCACAGCACTGATTCCAGTGCGTCCATCCGTCACAGGTTCGCTCCGACAAAAATCCACCGCCTGGATAGTTGGAGAGCCCGTGATGAGCACCGAATTAAAAAGCCAAAAATCAAAAAATACCGTGCACCTGAGTGAATCGGCCAAGGTCGACTCCGGCTCCGTGCAGCCGTTTACCCGCTCGCAAAAAGTCTACGTCCAGGGCTCCCGCCCGGATATCCGCGTGCCGATGCGCGAGGTCAGCCTAGACGTGACGCCCACTGACTTCGGTGGCGAAATCAACGCCCCCGTGGTGGTCTATGACACCTCCGGCCCTTATACCGACCCCAATGTGATCATCGACGTGCGCAACGGCCTGGGCGATGTGCGCTCGCCGTGGATCGAGTCCCGTGGCGACACCGAGCGCCTGCCAGGCCTGAGTTCGCACTTCGGCCAGCAGCGCCTGGGCGACGCAGAGCTGACCGCCCTGCGCTTTGCCCATGTGAAGAACCCGCGTCGCGCCAAGGCCGGCGCCAACGTCACGCAAATGCACTACGCCCGTAAAGGCATCATTACCGCCGAGATGGAATACGTCGCCATCCGCGAGAACATGAAGCTGGAGGAGGCCCGCGCCGCTGGCCTGCTTGATCAGCAACACGCCGGCCACAGCTTCGGCGCCAGTGTGCCGAAAATCATCACCCCGGAGTTTGTGCGCGAAGAAATCGCCCGTGGCCGCGCGATCATCCCGGCCAACATCAACCACACCGAACTGGAACCGATGATCATCGGCCGTAACTTCCTGGTGAAGATCAACGGCAACATCGGCAACAGCGCCCTGGGTTCGTCCATTGAAGAGGAAGTGGCGAAACTGACCTGGGGTATTCGCTGGGGGTCGGACACGGTCATGGACTTGTCCACTGGTAAACATATCCACGAAACCCGCGAGTGGATCATCCGCAACTCGCCAGTACCGATCGGTACCGTACCGATCTACCAGGCCCTGGAGAAAGTTGGCGGCGCGGCTGAAGACCTGACCTGGGAGTTGTTCCGCGACACCCTGGTCGAGCAGGCCGAGCAGGGCGTCGATTACTTCACCATTCACGCCGGCGTGTTGTTGCGCTACGTACCACTGACGGCCAAGCGCGTCACTGGCATCGTCTCCCGTGGCGGTTCGATCATGGCCAAGTGGTGCCTGGCGCACCACAAAGAGAACTTCACCTACACCCATTTCGACGAAATCTGCGAAATCATGAAGGCCTACGACGTCAGCTTCTCCCTTGGAGACGGCCTGCGTCCGGGGTCGATTGCCGACGCCAACGACGCCGCGCAATTCGGTGAGCTGGAAACCCTCGGCGAGCTGACCAAGATCGCCTGGAAACACGACGTGCAAACCATGATCGAAGGCCCGGGCCACGTGCCGATGCAGTTGATCAAGGAGAACATGGACAAACAACTGGAGTGCTGCGACGAGGCGCCGTTCTATACCCTCGGCCCGTTGACCACCGACATCGCGCCAGGCTACGACCACATCACCTCTGGCATCGGTGCGGCAATGATTGGCTGGTTTGGTTGCGCCATGCTTTGCTACGTCACGCCCAAGGAACACCTGGGCCTGCCGAACAAAGATGACGTGAAGACCGGGATCATCACCTACAAGATCGCGGCACACGCAGCCGATCTCGCGAAAGGCCATCCGGGGGCGCAGATTCGCGACAACGCGTTGAGCAAGGCGCGTTTCGAGTTCCGCTGGGAAGACCAGTTCAACCTGGGCCTGGACCCGGATACTGCGCGCTCCTACCACGATGAAACCTTGCCAAAAGACTCGGCCAAGGTCGCGCATTTCTGCTCCATGTGCGGGCCGAAATTCTGCTCGATGAAGATTACCCAGGAGGTTCGCGAGTACGCGGCCAATCAGCGCATTGAAACGGTGGACGTGGATGTCGCCAAAGGACTGGCGGAGCAGGCAGAGCGGTTCAAGCAGGAGGGTAGTCAGCTTTATAAGAAGGTTTAAGCGGCAAGCCGCAAGCCGCAAGTTGAAGGCAAAGGCGAACCCGGCTTTTTCTTGAGGCTTGCAGCTTGCGGCCCTTTTCCCCCACAAGGACAACTGCCTTGAACACCTATTCCCCCGATATTGCCGTTCCCGCCGACAGGCGCGTGTTCGGCGCCCGCGATCTATTTTCCCTGTGGTTCTCCCTCGGCATTGGCCTGATGGTCCTGCAAACCGGCGCACTATTGGCCCCAGGCCTGGGCTTGTCCGGTTCGTTGCTGGCAATTTTTCTCGGCACTCTGGTGGGCGTACTGTTGCTTGCCGCCGTGGGTGTGATCGGCAGCGACACCGGCCTGTCGTCCATGGCCGCGCTCAAACTCAGCCTTGGCACCAAAGGTGCAAGCCTGCCGGCGCTGTTGAACCTGTTGCAACTGATTGGCTGGGGCTCGTTTGAAATCATCGTCATGCGCGATGCCGCCAGCCTGCTGGGCGCGCGAGCATCCAGCGAGGGCAGCCTGTTGGCCAGCCCGTTGCTCTGGACCTTGTTCTTCGGCGGTCTCGCCACCTTGTTGGCCGTCAGCGGCCCATTGACCTTCGTGCGGCAAATCCTGCGTAAATGGGGCATCTGGCTGCTGCTGGCCGCCTGCCTGTGGCTGACCTGGAACCTGTTCGCCAAAGCCGACCTGGCCACGCTCTGGGGCCGGGCCGGCGACGGGTCGATGCCGTTTGCCGCAGGTTTTGATATCGCGATAGCCATGCCGCTGTCCTGGCTGCCATTGATTGCCGACTACTCGCGTTTCGGCAAGCGCGCCAAAAGCGTCTTCGGCGGTACGGCGCTGGGGTTCTTTATCGGTAACTTCTGGCTGATGAGCCTGGGCGTGGCCTACACGCTGGCGTTCGCGCCGAGTGGTGAGGTCAATGCATTGCTGCTGGCCCTGGCGGGTGCCGGCCTGGGGATCCCATTGCTGCTGATTCTGCTGGATGAATCAGAAAACGCTTTCGCCGATATTCACTCCGCCGCAGTGTCCAGCGCGATTCTGCTGCGTTTGAAAGTCGAGCACCTGGCATTGGCCATCGGTGTCATCTGCACCTTGATCGCCTGCCTGGCACCGCTGGCGCAGTATCAGAACTTTCTGCTGTTGATCGGCTCGGTGTTCGCGCCGCTGTTCGGCGTGGTGCTGGTGGATCATTTTATCCTGCGCCGCCGTGGCTCGGCGCGGGTGGCGAGCCTGCGCTGGCCGGCGTTACTGGCATGGCTGGGTGGCGTCAGCACCTATCACTTGCTGGCCAACCTGGCCCCGGATATTGGCGCAACCCTGCCGGCACTGGTGCTGGCAGGGCTGCTGCAATTTATCCTGGGCCGAGCCTTCAGTGGCGCTCGGGCACCAGCTCAGGCTTGATCACGCCGCTCAGGCGCGCATAGGGGATGTTCATTTCGATCAGCCCCAAGGCGTAAGGGGCAATAGTGGTGACGTTATACTTGAGCACCACCCCCGTGCTGGTCAGCGCCACATTGGGGGTTTTCTGGAAGGGCCAGTTCTTCACGAACTCAGGGGAGCGGTCCAGTCGCGAACTGATCAGCCAGCTGTTGTGGGCTACTTTCGCGGCTTTCCAGAAGGCGTCCTCCTGCCCTGGACGCAGCATGTCGGCCAGGCGCAGCTCCTTATGCAACAGGCGCGAGTAGTTGATGAAACCACGCCCCGGATTGCCGTGGGCGCCACCGGTATCCAGATAACTGGACAGTTCGATGATCACCAGTCCGTCATGCTGCTCACGTACCTTGGCCTGCAAGTACATGCTGTTGCGGTTGGGCGACTCGCGCAAAAAACTCTCGCGATAGGCATTCAGGGTGGCTGGAACGCTTGCGTCCGGCGAGGTGCGGGTCATCTGTAGCAGGCGTTGTTCCACCACCGCGTCAAGTTGTGGTTCGCTGGGGAAATGCACCGTATCGATGTTCACCAGCGGGCAATCCGGGCTGCTGCAGCCGGGCTTTATCTGCTCGGAGGCATCAAAGGTGGTTTCCAGGGGCTTGAGGTGGCTGGGTTGGAACAGGCTCTGGCAAGCGCCCAGGGTCAAGGCAATACAGGCCATGGAGGCGATTCTTAAAAGCGACATGTGCGTCCTTCGTGCTTTCTTCATAAATCGGGGGAGAGGCAAACGTTCTGGGGCTTCGACTGCCAGCATGGCAGTCAGTTCGCCACTAAGCTGATTAGAGTGAGTTTGACGCCCGCCGTCCATCCCGGCAACCGGAAAGGGGCTGCATCCCGGAGCAGGAGCGCGTTAGGATGGCGCGATCTCGAGGGGCACCTCGAACCGGCAAGCAATGAACGAGGTTGATATGACGGACACAGCGAAATCGACGCCGAGCAAGATTGAAATCGTTCAGCGCGACAATGCCTACAAGGGCTTCTACAAGCTTGACCGGCTGAAGCTGCGTCACGAGTTGTTTGAGGGTGGCATGAGCCGTGAACTCAATCGCGAAGTCTTTGTTCGTCATGATGCTGTGTGTGTACTGCCTTACGACCCACAGCGCGATGAAGTGGTGCTGATCGAGCAGTTCCGGGTCGGCGCCATGGGCCGTACCGGCAACCCATGGCTGATAGAGCTGGTCGCCGGCCTGATCGACAAGGATGAGCAGCCCGAGGAGGTTGCGCACCGCGAAGCCGAAGAGGAAGCTGGGCTGACCTTCTGCGCGTTGTGGCCGATCACCCGGTATTTTCCTTCGCCGGGCGGCAGCACCGAATTTGTCCACCTGTTCCTGGGGCGTTGCGACAGCAGCGGGGCGGGTGGAGTCCATGGACTGGAAGAGGAAGCAGAAGACATCCGTGTCACCGCCTGGGCCTTCGAAGATGCCCTGCAAGCGGTACGTGACGGAAAGATTTCCAACGCAGCCAGCATTATCGCGTTGCAATGGCTTGCGCTTAATCGCGCGGAAGTGAGGGGGTTATGGCAGTAAAGGCACGAGAGCGATATCGGGTTGACCTGATCGGGCTGCAAGCAGCTTGCGAGGCCAACTATGCACGGCTGATGCGGCTGTTGCCGGACATGCGCCACACCCCCGAGGCGCGGCGCATTGCCGTGACCCACGGGGATCAGATGCTCGGTGTACTGACCCTGGAAGTACTGTTGACCTGCCCGTACACCAGTACGTTGCGGGTACGCCAGGAACATAGCCTGCCGTGGCTGCCGGTGCCGCAACTGGAGGTTCAGGTGTATCACGACGCGCGCATGGCCGAAGTGGTCAGTGCCGAACACGCCCGGCGTTTTCGCAGCATCTACCCGTACCCCAATGTGTTCATGCACCAGCCCGATGAGAAGGCACAGCTCAATGTGTTCCTCGGTGAATGGTTAAGCCACTGCCTGGCCTTGGGCCATGAGTTTGAAGTCGTTCGGTAGATGTGAACTGCGTCCGCTTCCTTAGGTTTCCTCTTTGTGTCCTGCCCCAGCATAATTGCACCCAATGTCCATTTCTGTGATCACGCCCTGGGAGAGCGCCTTGCCGAGCGTATCCATTTTGAACCCTGACGCCGCAGCGTTGCTGGTGCAACTGTCCGACAGCCATCTGTTTGCCGATGCCGAGGGCATGCTGCTCGGCATGAACACCCGTGCCAGCCTGCAACGGGTGATCGAGTGCGTATTGGCCCAGCAGCCGCAGATTGATTTGCTGCTGGCCACGGGCGACCTGTCCCAGGACGGCACGCTGGAGTCTTATCAAGCGTTTCACGACATGACCCGGCAAATTCCAGCGCCGGCGCGCTGGATTCCGGGCAATCACGATGAGCCGCTGATCATGGCCCGGGCCACGGTGCAAAGCGCGCTGATGCAGCCGGTGGTGGATGTGGGCAACTGGCGCGTCACCTTGCTGGACTCTGCCGTACCGGGTTCGGTCCCGGGTTATTTGCAGGACCAGCAACTGCAACTGCTTGCGCAATCCTTGAGTGAAGCACCGTCCCGCCATCATCTGGTGTGCTTGCACCATCACCCGGTGTCCATCGGTTGCGCCTGGATGGAGCCCATCGGTTTGCGTAATCCCGAGGCTATGTTTGCGGTGCTGGATCGATTCCCGCAGGTGCGCGCGGTGCTCTGGGGCCACGTGCACCAGGAAATCGACCGCGAACGCAAGGGCGTGCGCTTGCTGGCGTCGCCGTCTACCTGCATCCAGTTCGCCCCTGGCAGCGAGGATTTCAAGGTGAGCGAGCAGGCGCCCGGGTATCGTTGGCTGCGGCTGCATGCTGACGGACGGCTGGAAACTGGCGTCGAAAGGATCGAAGGGTTTGCGTTCCAAGTGGATTACGGTAGCAATGGCTACTGATGGCTACTGATGGCTACTGATGGTTTTGGGGCATACCCGCTCTTCAATACCTGCGTTCGGCCTCTGGTTTTATGGGCAGCAGATCAAGATCAGAAGCCGCTCTTCTGTAGGGGCGAGGGGATGCCTACAGTGGACCGCGTTTGCCTTTGCCTTTGCCCTACACCACTCAGGCCGGCCGGTAGGCCGCCGTGTTCTTGATCTGCTTTTGATTTTGATCTTAGGCGCCCCGTTAAACCACGCTGGCCGAACGCAGGTATTACGGAGCGGGTAAACCGGCAGGACGCCGGTTTAGCCGCGACGGGGCAGGGACGCCCCGTCGCGGCGGCCCGCGTAGTAATGCCTTCGTTCGGGCACACCGAGCCTAAGCGAGGTGCCGAGTGGTGGGGCAAGAGCGTTTTGCTTACTTTTGCGCTGTTCAAAAGTGAGCCGCTGTAAGAGCGGAACCATAGGAAGCCGTTACCGCAGCAACGGATATGTACACAGAAACCCCGCTAGAGCCTAGCCCTCAAGTTCCCTGTAAACTGCCCCTCTTTGAGCCGACCCACCGAGGACCCGGAATGTCCGCTTCGATCTTGTATATCCACGGTTTCAACAGCGCCCCGGCCTCCAACAAGGCCTGCCAGTTGATCACCGTGATGGACAGCCTCGGCCTGGCTGATCAGTTGTGCGTGCCGGCCCTGCATCATCATCCACGCCAGGCGATTGCCCAGTTGGAACAGGCCATTGGCGAGCTGGGCCGGCCACTGCTGGTCGGCAGCTCACTCGGCGGCTACTATGCAACTCATCTTGCCGAGCGCCATGGCCTCAATGCCTTGCTGGTCAACCCTGCGGTCAGCCCCCATCGGATGTTCGACGGTTACCTGGGCACCCAGAAGAACCTCTATACCGATGAAGCCTGGGAACTGACCCATGATCACGTCGCGGCCCTGGCCAAGCTGGAAGTCCCGGCACCCCAGGATGCCCAGCGTTACCAGGTATGGTTGCAGACCGGGGACGAAACACTGGATTATCGCCTTGCCCAGCAGTATTACCGGGCCTGTGCCTTGCGTATCCAGGCCGGTGGCGATCATGGTTACCAGGGGTTTGCCCGGCAGTTGCCGGCGCTGTTGAGCTTTGCCGGCATTGGCCCTGATCAGTATCAATCCTTCGATTTCGCAGCACTTTGAAACCGCAGGTTACTTTTTAATCGAACGACTCACGACGAGACCCCATGGCCACTCCCAGCGCTAGCTCTTATAACGCCGACGCCATCGAAGTCCTCTCGGGCCTCGACCCGGTGCGCAAACGCCCCGGCATGTACACCGACACCAGTCGGCCGAACCATCTTGCCCAGGAAGTCATCGACAACAGCGTCGACGAAGCCTTGGCCGGGCACGCCAAGTCGGTACAAGTCATTCTCCACGCCGATCACTCCCTGGAAGTCAGCGACGATGGTCGCGGCATGCCGGTGGATATTCACCCGGAAGAGGGTGTGTCGGGCGTCGAGTTGATCCTCACTAAACTGCATGCTGGCGGCAAGTTCTCCAACAAGAACTACCAGTTCTCCGGCGGCTTGCACGGTGTCGGTATTTCGGTGGTCAATGCCTTGTCGACGCAGGTGCGGGTCAAGGTCAAGCGCGACGGCAACGAATACGAGATGACGTTCGCCGACGGCTATAAAGCCACCGAACTGGAAGTGGTTGGCACTGTTGGCAAGCGCAACACCGGCACCACCGTGTACTTCGCACCGGATCCGAAATACTTCGATTCACCCAAATTCTCCATCAGCCGCCTCAAGCATGTACTCAAGGCCAAGGCCGTGCTGTGCCCGGGGCTGCTGGTCAGCTTTGAAGACAAAGGCACCGGCGAAAAAGTCGAGTGGCACTACGAAGACGGTCTGCGCTCCTACCTGGAAGACTCTGTCAGCGAATTCGAGCGTCTGCCCAACGAGCCGTTCTGCGGCAGTTTGGCCGGTAATAAAGAAGCTGTGGACTGGGCCTTGCTGTGGTTGCCTGACGGTGGCGACAGCGTTCAGGAAAGCTACGTCAACCTGATTCCGACCGCCCAGGGAGGTACCCACGTCAACGGTTTGCGCCAGGGTTTGCTGGATGCCATGCGCGAATTCTGCGAATACCGCAGCCTGTTGCCGCGCGGCGTGAAGTTGGCGCCGGAAGACGTCTGGGAGCGGATCGCCTTCGTCCTGTCGATGAAAATGCAGGAGCCGCAATTCTCCGGCCAGACCAAGGAGCGCTTGTCGTCCCGTGAGGCGGCAGCGTTTGTCTCCGGGGTGGTCAAGGATGCGTTCAGCCTGTGGCTCAACGAGCACCCGGAGCTGGGCCTGGCCCTGGCGGAGTTGGCGATCAACAATGCCGGTCGCCGCCTGAAAGCCAGCAAGAAAGTCGAGCGCAAGCGTATCACCCAGGGCCCGGCACTGCCTGGCAAGCTGGCGGACTGCGCGGGGCAAGACCCGATGCGTTCCGAGCTGTTCCTGGTGGAAGGTGATTCCGCCGGTGGTTCCGCCAAGCAAGCGCGGGACAAGGAGTTCCAGGCGATCCTGCCGCTGCGGGGCAAGATCCTTAATACCTGGGAAGTCGATGGCAGCGAAGTACTGGCCAGCCAGGAAGTACACAACATCGCCGTGGCCATTGGGGTCGACCCGGGTGCGGCGGACATCAGCCAGTTGCGCTACGGCAAGGTCTGCATTCTCGCCGACGCCGACTCCGACGGTTTGCACATTGCCACCTTGCTTTGCGCATTGTTCGTCCAGCATTTCCGCCCGTTGGTGGATGCCGGTCACGTCTACGTCGCCATGCCGCCGCTGTACCGGATCGACCTGGGCAAGGAGATTTTCTACGCTCTGGACGAAGCCGAGCGTGACGGCATTCTTGATCGACTGGTGGCCGAGAAGAAACGCGGCAAACCGCAAGTCACCCGATTTAAAGGCCTGGGTGAAATGAACCCGCCGCAACTGCGGGAAACCACCATGGACCCGAACACTCGGCGCCTGGTGCAGTTGACCCTGGAAGACTTTGCCGCCACCTCGGAAATGATGGACATGCTGCTGGCCAAGAAGCGAGCACCGGATCGCAAGAGCTGGCTGGAATCCAAAGGCAACCTGGCCGAGGTTCTGGGTTGATGCGCAGCGGTTTCGCCCTGGCGATACTGTTGTTAAGCGGATTGGCGGCCACCCCGGTGGTTGCCGGGCCCGTTGCCGAGCTCAAGTTGATCGCTGAACACCCGGTGGACGGCATGCGCGGCGGTAATCTGTCGGGCCTGGCCATGTGTCGCGATGGGCTGTGGGCGGTATCCGATCGTGACGATGATCGAATATACCGACTCGATACATCCTCAGATGTCTGGAAAGCCGAGAAGTACGGGCTTGATGTTCCGCCAGTGCCAGACTCCGGATTGCCCTGGGGTTTGCGCTCGCGTACCAAGGCAGCATCGTTTATTCGCGGTGGCGACCTGGATTTTGAAGGCATCAGCTGCGACAGCGTGGGCAATCGCTATATTGTCAGCGAATCCCACGCAGCTGTTTTAAGGGTGCCGTTCTCCGGTGATTATGGCGATACCGAGTGGCTGAAGATTGCCCCCAGCATGGTTCGCGAGGCCCGGGCCAGTGGCATGTTGCTGCACTTCAATGCCTTGTTTGAAGGCCTGGCGGTCAACCCCGAGGGTAATCAGATCTGGCTGGCGGCCGAGCGGGAGCGGCGAGGGCTGATCTCCATCAAGCGCCCGCAAAGTGTCTGGGATTGCGATGGGGCCTGTGTGCTGCTGAGCGAAGCGGGCCAGCGCATGCAGCCGGCACAGTTCCCCGGTGCCAAAGCAGTGTCCAAAGACTTTGCCGACCTTGCGCTGTTCAATGGCAAGCTGTTTACCCTGGAGCGCAATGCGTTCCAGATCTGCCGTCGGGACACCATCACGGCTCAGGTCGAAATGTGCTGGTCCTATGCTGAGGACTCGCTGGTGCCGAATCGGCGTTATCCCCAGGCTTATGGCCTGGCCGAAGCCCTGGTGATTGACGCTGATGGCGCCTGGATGGGGATCGACAATAATTTTGGCCCCCGTGTCGATGGTGAAAAACGGCCGATGGTCTATCGTTTCGCAGCCCCGGCCGGTGGCTGGAGCGCCAAGCCATGAGTGCGCCGCCTGGCAAGCGCGCCGGACGTGTGCTGATGTTTGTAGCCTGGGGCGCCGGGTTGTTTTTGGCTACACGATTTTTTGGGCAGTGGGAGGCGCGCCAGCAAAATCCCAATGCCGTGGTTACTTCGGAGCAACACGAGGGTTACATCGAAGTAAAACTGGTTGGCAACGGCCAGGGGCATTTCGTTGCCAGCGGCCAGATCAACGGCCAGCCGGTGGCGTTCATGCTCGACACTGGCGCCACCGACGTGGCGGTGCCAGCCGGGTTGGCCGAGCGCCTGGGGCTTGAACGGGGTATGCCGGTGACCTTGAGCACGGCCAACGGTCGCAGCCAGGGTTATCGCACCCGCCTGGAGCGCCTGCAATTGGGCGATATCGTCCTGCAGGACGTCCGCGCCCTGGTGGCGCCGGGCTTGGGTGGCGAGCAAGTGCTGTTGGGCATGAGCGCATTGAAACAACTTGAATTTACCCAGCGTGGCGGCACTTTGCTGCTGCGCCAGACCAAACAATGATGAGGCCCGCATGAGTGACATCCTTGCAGACAGCTTAGATGGCGTTGAACGCCGATCGCTGGCTGACTTCACCGAAAGTGCCTACCTCAACTACTCCATGTACGTGATCATGGACCGTGCATTGCCGCATATCGGCGACGGCCTGAAACCGGTACAGCGGCGCATTATCTACGCCATGAGTGAGTTGGGCCTGGACGCCGACTCCAAGCACAAGAAGTCTGCACGCACCGTCGGTGACGTGCTCGGCAAGTTTCACCCCCACGGCGACTCGGCCTGCTATGAAGCCATGGTGCTGATGGCCCAGCCGTTCAGCTACCGTTACACCCTGGTGGACGGTCAGGGCAACTGGGGTGCGCCGGATGATCCCAAGTCCTTTGCCGCCATGCGTTACACCGAGGCGCGCTTGTCCCGTTACTCGGAAGTTCTGCTCAGCGAACTGGGCCAGGGCACGGCCAACTGGGGTCCGAACTTTGACGGTACCCTTGAAGAACCGCTGGTGTTGCCGGCTCGTTTGCCGAATATCCTGCTCAATGGCACCACCGGCATCGCAGTCGGCATGGCCACCGATGTGCCACCGCACAACCTGCGGGAAGTCGCCACCGCGTGCGTACGTTTGCTCGATGAACCCAAGGCTACCGTCGAACAGCTGTGTGAGCATATCCAGGGCCCGGACTACCCGACCGAAGCGGAAATCATCACGCCTCGCGCCGATCTGCTGAAAATGTACGAAACCGGCAAGGGGTCGGTGCGCATGCGCGCCGTGTACCACGCCGAAGACGGTGACATCATCGTCACCGCCTTGCCGCACCAGGTCTCCGGCGCCAAGGTGCTGGAGCAGATCGCCGCGCTGATGCAGGCCAAACCGTCGAAACTGCCACAAGTGGCTGACCTGCGTGATGAGTCCGACCACGAAAACCCATGCCGCATCGTGATCATCCCGACCAACAGCCGGGTCGACCACGAAGTGCTGATGCAACACCTGTTCGCCAGCACCGACCTGGAATCCAGCTACCGGGTCAACGTCAACATCATCGGCCTGGATGGCAAGCCGCAGTTGAAGAACCTGCGTGCCTTGCTGGTTGAATGGTTGGAATTCCGGGTGCAGACCGTGCGTCGACGCCTGCAGTTCCGCCTGGACAAGGTCGAGCGCCGGCTGCACTTGTTGGACGGCTTGTTGATTGCCTACCTCAACCTGGATGAAGTGATTCATATCATCCGTACCGCCGAACACCCGAAGGCCGACCTGATCGCGCGTTTCGAGCTGAGCGAGATCCAGGCCGACTACATCCTCGACACCCGCCTGCGTCAGTTGGCGCGATTGGAAGAGATGAAACTGCGGGACGAGCAAGACGCGCTGCTCAAGGAGCAAGCCAAGCTGCAAGCCTTGCTGGGTAGCGAAGCCAAACTCAAGAAGCTGGTGCGCAGCGAACTGATCAAGGACGCCGAAACCTATGGCGACGACCGACGCTCGCCGATTGTCCAGCGGGCCGAGGCCAAGGCCCTGACGGAAACCGAGTTGCTGCCCAACGAGAAAATTACCGTCGTTCTGTCGGAAAAGGGTTGGGTTCGTTCTGCCAAGGGGCATGATATCGATGCCACGGGGCTGTCCTACAAGGCGGGCGACGGTTTCAAGACCGCTGCAGCCGGGCGCTCCAACCAGTTTGCAGTGTTTATCGACTCCACCGGTCGCAGTTATTCGGTGCCCGCCCATACCTTGCCGTCGGCGCGAGGCCAGGGCGAGCCGTTGACCGGTCGCCTGACGCCGCCACCGGGAGCGAACTTTGAATGCGTGCTGCTGCCGGATGACGATGCGCTGTATGTCATCGCCTCCGATGCCGGCTACGGGTTCGTGGTCAAGGGGGAAGACCTGCAGGCCAAGAACAAGGCGGGCAAGGCATTGTTGAGCCTGCCGAACAATGCCAAGGTTATCTTGCCGCGTCCGGTCAGTGATCGTAATGGCAACTGGCTGGCCTCGGTGACCACCGAAGGTCGATTACTGATCTTCAAGATCAGTGACTTGCCGCAGTTGGGTAAAGGCAAGGGCAACAAGATCATCGGTATTCCTGGAGAGCGGGTGGCCAGTCGCGAGGAGTTCGTGACCGACATCGCTGTTATCCCGGAAGGCTCGACCTTGGTGCTGCAGGCCGGCAAGCGCACACTGTCGCTGCGTCCGGATGATCTCGAACACTACAAGGGTGAGCGTGGTCGCCGTGGGAACAAACTGCCTCGAGGCTTCCAACGAGTGGACGCGTTATTGGTAGACACGCCCGTTTAAGGCGATTTAAAGCTCCCGATCTACGATTTAACCCGTAGATCGACGCTTTGGCGCTGGAGTCATGGCGTATATTCACGGATGATATGGCCTTTCCAGCGCCAGCGTGGCTGAGCGCGTAATAGGTTATTTTTGAGTATTACATTGTGGTTCGCCTTGTGGCAGCCACTTGGATGGGATGATGACAGCTCCACGCCTTCCTTTATTTTTGTTGCTCGCTGGCCTTTTGGGGCTGGCGGGTTGCAGTACGCACCAACCGGTATCGCTGTATCAACTGGACAGCGGAAGTCCGACTCAACCTGCACAAAGTGATGGCATGGCCATATTGCTTGGCCCGGTTGTGGTGGCTGATTACCTGCAACGCGAAACCCTGCTGCAGCGTCAGAACGACGGCAGCCTGCAAGGTTCTATCGACGGTCGTTGGGCGGGTAGCCTTTCGTCCGACATCAACCAGTTGTTGTTGCGTCAGGTGGCCGGTCATCTAGACAGCCAGCGCGTGGTGTTGGCGCCGGCGTCGGCGGGTTTTGCCCCGGACGTACAGGTGCTGCTGACGATTACCCGCCTGGACTCCGGAGCTTCGCAGCCGGCGATCCTCGATGCGCAGTGGCGTTTGATCGACCGCCGTGGCCAGGTGCGAGACAATCGCATCGTGCACTTGCAGGAAGAGCACGCGGGTACCACGGCCTCCCAGGTCCAGGCTCAAGGTGTGTTGCTGCAGCATTTGGCGGAACAATTGTCGGTGGCGCTCAAGCCATTGGCCAACCAGCCACCGATCGCTGAAGTGCCACGCAAGCCAGCATCGGCACAAGCCAAGCCTGCGCCGGAGAAGCCGAAGATGCCAATGGCTTCGCCGATTCGTACCGATCTGGAAGTGTTCAGGTTCTGATACAGCCCTACGCTTCGGCAGCGGCTGCACGGCACCTTTAAAGCCGCCCCAATGAAAAAGCCCGCAGATGATCGCTCATCTGCGGGCTTTTTGTTGGGCCTGGGGTTTAGTCCTTGGCCCGCGTTTCATGCATCCGCGCCAGTTGCCGCTCCAGCATCGATGGGTAAGGTTCCATCAACCGCTCTACGCAGCACGCGCCCTCTGGGCTGGCAATCGGCCGGATCCGTGCCCGTTGGCGAATCAGTAGGTCATCACTGATCTTGCGCTCCACCAGTAGCAGGTTGCGGCTGTGTTGAGACAGCGCCAGGGCATCCTGGGCGGTTTCGGTCAGCAGCAGGTCGATCTGGCTCATGCCGTACAGGTCGTCGCCTACCGTCAGCCCCAGTTGCAGTTGCAAGGTGATACCACTGTCGGCCACTTCGATTTGTAGCGCGTGCCCCAGCGCCCGCAGCAATTCGCCGCAGCAGATGGCATTGGTCAGATAATCTTCGCCGCTGTCTTCACTGTGGAACAACATCAACGTGCTGCCGTCGTTCAGGGTGTGCAATTCGCTTTGATACAGCGATGCGGCCTGGTCGAGGCAATCACGATAACGCTCCAGCAGTTCGGTCAGGCGTGCGCGAGGCAGGCGGCGCAGTTGGTCCTGGGCACCAAGCTGCACTGCCAGTACAGCGCTGTGTTGTGGCTCGGTGTTCTGTACAGGAACCGGCTTTAACAGGGGCGTGGTTGGCGGCGAGTTGTCACGCAGATCGGCGAATGGATCGTCCTCGTCCAGATCGTCCTCTTCAGCCTTGATCGCCAGGCGTGTTGCGGGCTTGAGGCCGGCCACGGGTGCGGGTTCGTCGAAGCCTGGATCACGTAGGTTGTGCGCTTCAAAGTCGGGTTCGTCGTCTTCGTACTCGGTATCGTCGTAGTCAGGCTCGGGTTCAGGCTCGGGAGCTATCGGTTCCGGAGCAAAGCTTGTGTGCAACTGACGGGCAAGGTCGCCGATTTCATCCTGGCGGTCAGTGGCCGGGGTGTGTTCGTCGATATCCCGCAGCCAGATGCGCAATTGCATCAATGGCGTGGAGATGTGCCGCCCCAGGCGTAGGCTCAAGGCCAGGGACAACGCCAACAGGATCGCACTCAAGATGCCCATGCTTTGCAGGCTGATGGTCATCGGTTGCTGAAACTGCTGCATGTCCAGGCTGATACGCAGTTGCCCGGCCTTCACGTCCTGAAAGGTGATATTGCTCGAATACAGGCCTTCGGCCTCCCTCAACAGGCCATTTTTCGGGCGTTGCCCGGCTTCGGCCATGATCCGGTTGTCCGCGCTGTAAATGGCGGCGTGAGCCACCAGCGGGTTCTTGGTCAGGTTATTGAGCAGCACGTTCAGGCTGAGGATGTCGTTGGACACCAACAGCTCCGTCGCCGAGGTGGCGGTCTGGGTGGTCAAGCTGGCGCCCAGGGCATCCGCTTGCTCGTGCATGGCCTGCTTGAACTGCAATCCCATCACGCAGGCGTAGATCACCAAGGCCAGAGCGACCAGGATCACGTTATGGCTGGCGATGCGTAATGCGATCGGTACACGGCGATGACGCAGTGCCCGGAAGATCAGCAGGAAGAAGTTATCGGTTTTTACTGGCGTGGGCCGGTTCACTTAAGCTCGGCTCTTTAGTCCGTGAAGTTGACGCGCAGTATAGCGACAGGCCTAAGACCGGCAAAGCGCTCGCTGCGCCCGATGGTCACTGAAAGTGGGTAGAATGCGGTTTTTTTCTACCTCGGGGGTGCGCTTTGCGCGAAATTGTCCTGATTAACATCACCGGCGAAGATCGTCCGGGTCTTACCGCAGCCATTACCGGCGTCCTGGCTCAGGGTGGAGTGAGCATTCTCGACATCGGCCAGGCGGTGATCCACGACACCTTGTCGTTTGGCATCCTCGTGGAGATTCCAAGCACCGAGCAAGCCTCGTCCGTGCTCAAGGACATCCTGTTTACGGCTTATAAGTTGGATCAGCAGGTGCGTTTCACCCCGGTGTCTGAAAAGGACTACCAGCACTGGGTCGCTGGCCAAGGCAAAAAACGCCACATCGTAACTCTGTTGACCCGCAAGGTAACCGCAGAGCAATTGCAACGTGTCAGTTCGATTACTGCGCAATATGGACTGAATATCGACCATATCGACCGTCTGTCGGGGCGCATGCCGTTGGACACGCCGGCCGATCAAGGCAAGGGTTGCATCGAGTTTTCGGTGCGCGGTGACCCGGCCGATCCCCAAGCCCTGCGTGCCGAGTTCCTCAGCGTCGCCCAGGAACTGAATGTCGATATCGCTTTTCAGGAAGACTCGCTGTTTCGTCGCAATCGTCGCCTGGCCGTATTCGACATGGACTCGACACTGATCGAAGCCGAAGTCATCGACGAATTAGCCAAGGCCGCTGGCGTCGGCGAGCAAGTCTCGGCCATCACCGAGCGGGCTATGGCGGGTGAGTTGGACTTTCGCGCCAGTTTTAAAGAGCGCCTTGCGCTGCTCAAGGGCCTGGACGTCAGCGTACTGGACTCCATCGGTGAGTCGCTGCGTCTGACTGAAGGCGCAGAAACCCTGTTCGCCGAACTCAAGCGCCTGGGCTATAAAACCGCGATCCTCTCGGGTGGATTCACCTTCTTCGCCAAGCAATTGCAGGCCAAGTTGGGCATCGATTATGTATTCGCCAACGAGTTGGAAGTGGTGGATGGCAAGGTGACTGGCGTGGCGGTGGAGCCGATTGTCGACGCACAGCGTAAGGCTGATTTGCTCAAAGAGTTGGCGCACAAGGAAGGGTTGCGACTGGAGCAGACCATCGCGGTGGGCGACGGTGCAAACGATTTGCCGATGTTGGCAATTGCCGGGTTGGGCGTTGCGTTCCGTGCCAAGCCATTGGTCAAGCAATCGGCCAAGCAGGCGATTTCGACCTTGGGGCTGGATGGGGTGCTATACCTGCTGGGCTTGCGCGACCGCGACGGTCAGTTGTAACCCCGCAAGATACGGTAGGAGCGAGCAAGAACTAGGCGTCCCCCTCGCTCCTACAGTTATCGGTTCGATCAAGCCTTCGGCAAGCCGATGCCCTGACCCATCTGTACCGGCGTCCCCGCCACGAACTCCTCGGCCCACTTCACCTGGCCCGGGCCAAACAGTACGATCGCCGTCGAGCCCAGTTTGAAGCGCCCCAGCTCTGCACCTTTTTCCAGGTGGATCGGCCCGCGGGCAGCTTCGTCGTAACGCACGGTTTTGAGCTCGCGCTTGGGCGGCGTGACCAAGCCAGCCCAGACGGTTTCAATCGACGCCACAATCATTGCGCCGACCAGCACCACGGCCATCGGGCCACGTTCGGTGTCGAATATGCAGGCAACCCGCTCGTTGCGTGCAAACAGCTCCGGCACATTCTCTGCCGTGGTCTGGTTCACCGAGAAGATTCGCCCAGGGATGTAGACCATTTCCCGCAGAGTGCCGGCCAGTGGCATGTGGACGCGGTGATAGTCTTTCGGCGACAGGTAAACAGTGGCGAAGTCGCCGCCCATGAACGGAGCAGCAACAGCGGCGTCGCCGCCAAGCAATTCCAGCACGCTGAAGCTGTGGCCTTTGGCCTGGAATACGCGGCCATGCTCGATCGGGCCGAGTTGGCTGAAGGCGCCATCGGCCGGGCTCAGTACGGCGTCGGGGGTTGGGTCCAACGGCCGTGCGCCGTCTTTCAGGGCGCGGGTAAAGAAGGCATTGAAGTGCTCGTAAGCCGTCACGTCTTCCACCAGGGCCTGGGACATGTCCACCTGATAACGCTTGGCGAACCAGCTGGTGAAGGCATTCTTGAACCAGCGCACGCGGCATTCGGCAATGCAGCCTGCCAGCCGCGACAGCAGGTGGTGGGGCAGCAGGTATTGGCTGAGGATGAACAAACGTTTTTTCATTAATTGTCCTTAAACCTTAAGTCTCGACAGGGGTGTCGGGGTGATTGCCCCATTCGCCCCAGGAACCGGCATAACCTTTGACTCGCGGATAACCGAGCGCCTTGGCCACCAGGTAGGTGAAGCCAGAACGGTGGTGAGTCTGGCAGTGGGTGATGATTTCTTTGTCTTTGGTCAGCCCCAGGTCTTCGAGGATCTGCGGCATGTCACGGCGGATACGCAGGTTGCGTGTCTTGTCCATGCCGGCGGTCCACTCAAAGTTCACGGCGCCGGGAATGTGCCCGCCCTTGGCCGCGAGGACTTTCTCTCCGGAATATTCCAGTGGCCCACGGGCGTCCCAGATACCCAGGTCGGCAGCACCCAGGCGGCTTTGCAGGTACTCGCGGGTGGCGGTGGGCTCTTCATGCAGGGTCAGGTTGACCGGACCGCCGGCCAGGGCTGGGACGTCGGTTGAGACGGGGTGTTTCTCATCCAGCCACGCCAGCAGGCCGCCGTCGAGGTAGTGATATTTTGGGTGGCCGATCACGTCGAGCATCCAGATAAAGCGTCCGGCCCAGCCACCACCTTCGTCGTCGTACACCACGTAGGTAGCGTCCGGGGAATGGCCCAGTTCGCCGAACAGCTTTTCCAGGTCTGCCTTGGCTGGCAGCAGGCCCGGTGCGGGCGGCTGGCCCAGTTGTGTGCGCTTGGGGTCGACGAAATGCGCGCCGGGGATATGCCCTTCGGCATAACGGGCGGCGCTGGTGAGGTCCACCAGAATCAGCTGTTCAGCGGTGAGGCGACCAAGCAGGTCGCTGGATTCGATCACCAGCGGCAAGCCAGAGAAGTCAGGCATGTGAGGTCTCCTGGGCACAAATGTTCGCGGTAAAGGAGGGCGATTGTAGCGCAAGCATCAGGCGCTGCGGTTGGTAAAGCTGTGCAAGGCCTTCTCGATGCACTGGGCGGTTTTGCCGAAGGCTTGTACGGTGGTTTCCGAGAACGGCCCACCGCCCTGGTCGGCCACCATCAGCATCACTACTCGGCCATTGCTGCTCAGGGAGCGCAACAATAGATGCTCGCCGATGAACAGGTGGCGAAGCTGGGCCGGCAGCAATACCGAAAACTGGGCATGGTTGTCTGGCGTCAGGCGCACTTGGGCGGACTTTTCCAGCAGGCGTTGCAGCAGCGTGCTTTGTGCAACATCCAGGCTCAGGTGGGCGGCCTCCTTGGGCAAACCGTCGACCTGGTGCGCTCGCAAGGTGCTCAAGGTTCGATCAGTCATCAGCAACATCACCCGGTGCATGCCGCTGGCTACCAGCGCCTCTTTGGCGCAAGTGGTCAGGTGCATGGCATTGGCAAAGCGACTCGGTTGCACCAACAATTCGGTACACCGCTTGCGCCATGTCGCCAAGGCTTCGGCGGTCGGAGGCGGTGCCGGGAGCGGGTCACGATCAGTTCGTTGCACATTCCATGGCCAGATCAATGACAGTGCCGGGTGCCAAAGATCGCCCGTCAGGTCCTTGCGGGCACTGGTGACCGCTTGCTGGTGAACCTGTTGCTGCACCTCACCCAAGGGTTCTTGCAGGTACAGTGCGGCCAGGTATTGCCAGCGCTGGGTGTGCGGGCAGGCCCAGGATTCCTGGGCCGACATGGCCAGGCCGTTGGCCAGCAGTACCGTGTTGGCCGGCTGGTTCAACCAACGACGCAGTGTCGGGTCGGCATCCAGCAGTTGCTGTTGGCGCAGCGGCTCGTCTTCCCGGGCAATATGCAGCGCTTTGACCAGCAGACGCTGTTCGTTCAGCAGCAGGGTGTAGCCCTGGGAAACCCAGATCGGCAGGTGCCAGGCCTCGGTCAGGCCCAGGCACAGTTCCAGCAGGCGCACGCCAAACAATGCCTGCTCGACCTTGTGTGCCGACTGGCCTTTATGAATTACCCGCAGTTCCCACTCCTCCAGCAACGTCGGATAGGCAATCGCCATCGGCCACAGGGGCGAGAGAAACAGCAGGCTGCCCCAGTGGATGTCTTGCCACAGCCGTGCCAGGCGGCTGGCGAACAGGCCACTGGCTTGTTGCGAAGCGTGCTGGCTGATCATTTGCAGTTGGCGCAGGGCCACGGGGATTTCATCGAGGGGTACAGACGGCAGGCGGGCCAGCAGCTCCTCGGTGCGTTTCAAACCGAGGCGGTTGATCGCTATTTCAAGATTATCCGCCGGTTCCGCGAGGCTGCCATGGCTGTGATGGTTGGCCTCACGCATCACACTGAGCACCAGTGCCGGGCTGTTTTGCATCAGCTCTGCAATATCCCGCAACGATCGGCGGCTGTCGCCGATGGCTTTGCACACCTGCTCGTGGTTCGCCCGGGGAACGGGCAGCACAACATCGTTCAACCGCTTTATCCAGCCGGTTATCGTGTTGGGTTTGGGAGTAGGGACTGTTGTTTCATTAGCCATGATTAGCGCGCGATCATCATTTGCGGTCAACACGCCCGGAGCGGGCCTAACTGGTTTTTCGCTTTGGCGGGCTACAGTCTGGCGCAGATTTGCCGATAAGTAGAAGAAGAGTTTTTAGATCTTGCAAATATGTCCATGAACCCGACGGTACAAGTACTCATCCCCTATGGCTAAAATTATCGGCATCATCGTCGTCATCGCGAGCGTGCTCGGCGGATACGTCCTGTCCCACGGTAAAATTGCAGCGCTGATCCAGCCCTTCGAAGTGCTGATTATTGGTGGCGCGGCATTTGGTGCATTCCTGCAAGCCAACCCTGGCTACATGACCATGCACGTGATCAAGAAGTCGCTGGGCATGTTCAGCTCGCGCTTCACCCACACCTTCTACCTGGAAGTACTGGGGCTGATTTACGAGATTCTCAACAAGAGTCGCCGCGAGGGCATGATGGCCATTGAAGGCGACATCGAGGACGCTGCGGCGAGCCCGATTTTCGCCAAGTACCCGGGCGTGCTCAAAGACGAGCGCATGACCGCCTACATCTGCGACTACCTGCGCATCATGTCTTCCGGCAACATGGCACCCCATGAGCTGGAAGGCTTGTTCGATATGGAGTTGTTCAGCCTCAAGGAAGAGCTCGAGCACCCCTCCCATGCCGTGACTGGCATCGCCGACGGTATGCCTGGTTTCGGTATTGTCGCGGCGGTCCTCGGGATCGTGGTGACCATGGCTTCTCTTGGCGAGGGCGATCAGAAAGCCATCGGTATGCACGTTGGTGCGGCACTGGTGGGGACCTTCTTCGGTATTCTCGCCGCCTATGGTTTCTTCGGTCCCCTGGCGACGTCCCTGGCCCATGATGCCAAGGAAGAACTGAACGTCTACGAGGCGATCAAGGCGTCCCTGGTGGCGTCGGCTTCCGGTATGCCGCCGTCCCTGGCGGTGGAGTTTGGTCGCAAGGTGCTGTATCCGAAGCATCGACCAAGCTTTGTCGAGCTCGAACAAGCAGTTCGCGGTCGCTAAGCCATGGAAAACAATCAGCCGATCATTATCAAGCGCGTCAAGCGCTTCCCTGCGAGGCATCACGGCGGCGCCTGGAAAATCGCCTTTGCCGACTTCGCGACGGCGATGATGGCGTTCTTTTTGGTGCTGTGGCTGATGTCCACTGCCACCCCGGAACAAAAGATCGCTATCGCCGGTTACTTCAAGGATCCCATTGGTTTTTCCGAGAGCGGCACACCTTTCGTGATCGACCTGGGAGGCTCGCCGAAATTGGCACCCGAGCGCACTATCAACCCGGAAGCCAAGACCGAGTCGCCCCAGGAAAATATTCCCATTGAGCGTGAGACCGTCGAAAGCATGGTTGAGCAGGAACGATTGGAGTTGCTCCTGCAGGAGTTGCAGAAGAAGGTTGACGAGAACCCGCAGTTGGAGAAATTCAAGGACCAGATCCTGTTCCAGATCACCCCGGATGGCTTGCGCATCCAGATCATGGACGCCGCCAACCGGCCGATGTTCGACTCCGGCAGTGCGCGCTTGAAGCCGTACTTCGAGGATATTTTGCTGGCCATGGCTGACACTATCAAGGCGGTGCCGAACAAGATCAGCGTCAGTGGGCATACGGATGCCAAGCCGTATTCGGGCCTGGGTGATTTTGGCAACTGGGAGCTGTCCGCCAACCGCGCCAATGCCGCGCGTCGTGCTTTGGTCGCTGGCAGCTATCCGGATGAGCAAGTGGCGCGCGTGGTGGGTTTTGCTTCCTCGCAGCTGTTTGACCTCAAAGACCCGCTCAATCCGGTCAACCGCCGCATCGATATCGTAGTGCTGACCAAAAAGGCCCAGCGTGCGATTGAAGGTGAGCAGGGCGCAGCCCAGCCGGCGCTACCCACTCAAGGTGACGGTGCGCCAGGCGAAGTGCCGGCGGATCCGAATGCGCTGCCACCGGAGCAGGAGCCTTTGCCGGCCCATGAACTGCGGCAACGGCTCAACCTGTTCGATGACGGCGGGGCGAAAGACCCGACTCAGCCAGTCACTGGCTCATAAGCCAGGTACAGCAAGGCCGCGATGATCGCGGCCTTGCTGTACCTGGCGTGTGTTAGTAGCCGCGACGGACTCGGGCTTTGAGTTGGTTGTGAAAGAACTCGGCGTTTTGCTGGTAGACGCTGCGCATGGATTCATTGACGGAACCCGGGGCCATTGACCGCTTGGTAGTCGCTTCGTCGCAGTAGGCTTCAATGAAAAAGCTTATGTCGGTGTCGCTGGTCAGTTTTGGCCATTTGTCCAGATACAGGGGCAGCTCGCTGGTGCCAGTCTTGAAAGAGCAAATCCGTCGATTGCTGATCGTGGCCTCTCCAATTTCAAACGGCACCCACCAGGATCGTGCGGTGTGTTCGGAAACGACTGCCAGCAGATGAGTGCATTCGGTGATGCGGCGCGTGATGACGCCGGTAATGTCATCGGTGGTTTGTGATTCGGCGTCCAATACATCGATGTAGGTCTTGATGTTTGCCCGCGTCAGGCGAGCATTGATAGCCATGGCTTGTACGCGGTCGGTATGGCGATAGCTGATAAATACCGGCATCAGAAGTGTCCTTTGATGGCAAGTTCGCGGTAGTAGGCGCCCAGCGCTGTAAGGCGGCAGCCGGTCGAATTGATTGCGGCGTAATACATGTGCTCAGCGTCGACAGGTTCGATCAGGCTGTGGCGATTGCACTTCTGTAGCTGGGAAAAAATCTCTCCGTTGTCAGAGTCAAACTCGCTCGCTGTGGGCTCGTAACTGGGGTTGAGAGGGAATACGTAACTGGCGTCTGGGAACCATTCCTTGAATTTTCGTAACGTCTCCTCCGCTATCAGGGGGGCGACTTCACGCAATGGGACAAACTGCGAAACATTGGTTTTGAACACAGGGCGCTGTTCCCAAGCGCCGAGTGCGTTATCCACGAACGAATACACGCTGCCCGGAGTGATCTTGCCCAGGACGTTTGCTGCTCCGCCGTGCAGCGCCTGCAATAACAGGTCGGTGAAGACGCCGTGACCACTGGTTTCCAGCGCTGACTGCTGTTGCTTGCAGGCGGTGAGAATGGTCACGCCCTCGCCAAGCACGCTAGTGCCTGCACGCAAATCACGCATGGCTCCGGCGGCACCAGCCTGGCAGCAGTCAAGAATGATGATTTTGTTTTTGACCTGTGTGGCCTTGGCTGCCCAATTCAAAATATCGCTGATACGAATCCCTTCGCCGCCGGGTTCAAAGTCCTGGGGGATCAATAGGCCTTCATCGATGTTTGTGTCGAATTGGCCATGCCCGGCGAAGTAAAGAAGTGCAACATCGCAGTCACCGGAAAATAAATTTTGAATATGCTGTTTCAGGGTGGCGAGTGTTAGGTTTTCTTCTGCGGAGGTCAGGACTTTGTTGCTGAAGTTGGGTCGGCCGTTCGCGTGACGTTCCAATTAAAGAAGCCATCGCAATGGCGTCATTGTTGCAGCCCGATAGCGGTGAAACATACTGGTAGTTATTAATGCCAATAAAAAGTGCCTTGCGCATGGTTCAGGCTTCCGTGTGCAGGCGAATGGCACCGACGATGCTGTTGGTATTCCATGCGCACTCTGCATTGGCCGCCTCGCGCACGACCGTGGAAATACGTTCGGCGCCAAACGGTTTGATCGCGATAATGACTTTGCCCATGCGCTGGGCAATCTCGATTTCCTTGTTGATCCACTTGCTGTAGGTGGAATACATCCCCGCCATGATCAGCACCGCCGAGCACGGGCGAATCTTGTTTTCGATGGCGGTTTCAAGTTCCTTGTCGGTCTGCGCGCCGATGATCGGGTTGTGCGGCGGTACCGAGAAGTTCTTGAAGTTAAATGTCGGGTGGGCAGTCAGCAGATTTACCAACTTGTCGTGTGCATCTGAGTAGTTCCACGAATGACTGATAAACAGATGGTAAGTTTGCATGGCATTCCCTTGGGGCATTTCGCATTGATCGTTTGCGGCATCGATTGATGGTGCCGAGATGGCGGAATGTAAGGGAATAAGTGCGTAATAAAACTGTGCTTTTAATAAAGAGAAGAACCCTTCATTTAGCGGGATTTATATCCTACGGAGGATTCTTTGTGCGATGGGGTATTGGGAATGTAGGACGAGGGGCCTTGCCAAGTAGCCCGGCACAGGAGCCGGGCCACTATCGCGATGTTTAATAACTGGTTTCAGGCAAGCTGGCGATGATCGAGCGATAGCTGTTCATCCGCTGCTGTTGCACACGGCCCTCTTCCAGGGCCTTGAGCAGGGCGCAACCCGGCTCGCGATCATGTTTGCAGTCACGGAAGCGGCAGGTGCCGATCAAGTCGTTGAACTCGATAAAGCCCGCTTCTACATCCGTGCGGCTGACATGGCCCAGGCCAAACTCGCGAATCCCTGGGGAGTCGATCAACTCACCGCCGCCCGGGAAGTGGAACAACCGCGCGGTGGTGGTGGTGTGGGTACCCTGGCCGGACAGTTCCGACAGCGGCCCCACACGGGTCTCGACTTCCGGCAGCAGGCTGTTGACCAGCGATGACTTGCCCACGCCCGATTGGCCAACGAACACACTGATGCGCCCGTCCAACTGTTGTTGCAGTTGTTCCATGCCATTGCCGTGGTGGGCCGAGACTTCCAACACTGGGTAGCCCAGGGTGCGGTAGACCGCCAGCAATGCATTGAGCGCCGGAGCGTTCTGCTCATCGATCAAGTCGAACTTGTTCAGCAGCAACAGCGGGCGGATGCCAGCATGCTCGGCCGCCACCAGGTAGCGGTCGATCAGGTTGGCATGGGGTTCGGGCAGTGGCGCGAAGACGATG
The DNA here is from genome assembly GCF_009707515.1 of Pseudomonas karstica. Taxonomy (GTDB): domain Bacteria; phylum Pseudomonadota; class Gammaproteobacteria; order Pseudomonadales; family Pseudomonadaceae; genus Aquipseudomonas; species Aquipseudomonas karstica. The sequence goes on from NZ_WLYI01000005.1 coordinate 173,868, forward strand.
ACGATCATGTCGACGTTGGCCGCCACCGGCTTGAGCTGGCCTCGGCTGTCTGGGCGGCGCAGTTCGGTAGTACGCGGCAGTTGGGCGACGATCACGCCGATGCCCTGGTTGCCGGCACGCCACACCACCTGGTCACCGGTGACCAGCGCGGGCAGGTTGGCGCGCAAGTGGCAACGGAACACGGAGCCGGCGTGTTCGCCTTCTTTAGCCTCGACTTCGACCTGCACACCAAAGTGCGCGATCACCAGGCCCGTTTGTTCGGGCCCCAGGTCGCCGCCTTCAAGCGCGTCTACAGCGCTGGATTCACGTTTGGCGGCGCGGGCAGCGCGTTCGCCTTGAATCTTTTCGATGCGCCAGTTTTGGCGACGGTTGAGCTGGCGTTTGGCCATTGGTGTTCCGTGTCGATAATGCAAAGGTTAGGTAAAACGGTCGCGAGTCTAGCACGCCCTGCCTGCTAAACTGCGCAGCTACGCCAAGGTGCCAAGGAACCACGACATGCAAAACCAACAGAACCTGATTTGGATCGATCTGGAAATGACCGGTCTGAACCCTGACACCGACGTCATCATCGAAATGGCGACCATTGTCACCGACAGCAACCTCAATACCTTGGCCGAAGGCCCCGTCATCGCGATCCACCACAGCGACGCAGTGCTCGCCACCATGGATGAGTGGAACACCCGCACCCACGGCGGTTCGGGCCTGACCCAGCGAGTGCGTGAAAGCCGCATCAGCATGGCCGAAGCCGAGTCCGAAACCATTGCCTTCCTGGAACAGTGGGTGCCCAAGGGCAAGTCGCCGATCTGTGGTAACAGCATTTGCCAGGACCGACGCTTTCTCTATACCTATATGAAAGCGCTGGAAAGTTACTTTCACTATCGCAATCTGGATGTGTCGACCTTGAAAGAGCTGGCCGCACGCTGGGCACCGGAAGTCAAAGACAGCTTCCATAAAGGCAGCACCCACCTGGCGCTGGATGACATTCGCGAGTCGATTGCCGAGTTGCAGCATTATCGCAAGCATTTCATCAAGTTCTGATTCCGCAGGGCGTTCCCGCGCAGAGCGTAGGAACGATCAGTCAGTGCGCCCCCTTTTGGTGCCCTCGTCAAATGATTAGACTGCGCACCTCTTTGCACGGATCGCCATCATGCTGCTGATGCTCTACCTCATTGCCATCACCGCTGAAGCCATGACCGGTGCCTTGTCTGCCGGTCGGCGCGGCATGGATTGGTTCGGCGTGGTGCTGATCGCCTGTGTGACGGCACTGGGCGGCGGTTCGGTGCGGGACGTGCTGCTGGGTCACTATCCGCTGACATGGGTCAAGCACCCGGAATACCTGGTACTGACTTCCATCGCCGCGTTGGTGACGATCTTTATCGCGCCGCTGATGCGCCATCTGCGTTCGTTGTTTCTGGCCCTGGACGCCGTGGGCCTGGTGGCGTTTACCCTGATCGGCTGCATGACCGCCCTGGAAATGGGCCACGGCATGCTGGTGGCTTCGGTCAGCGGCGTCATTACCGGGGTATTTGGCGGCATTCTGCGGGACATCTTCTGCAACGATATCCCATTGATCTTCCGCCGCGAACTGTATGCCAGCGTGTCCTTCCTCGCTGCCTGGTTCTACCTGCTGTGCATCTACCTGGAACTGCCCAGTGAGCAAGCGATCCTGCTCACGCTATTCAGTGGGTTTCTACTGCGTTTGCTGGCGATCCGTTTTCACTGGGAAATGCCCAAGTTCGTCTACAACGACGAACACTGACGCTGGGCGTGCTGGTTCAGCGCCCATTCCACATGTTCGCGCACCAGTTCCGATGGGTAATCCCGGCGTGCGTTCAAGGCCTCCAGTACTGCAATGCTTGATGGTGCATTGCCCAGGCCCACTGCCAGGTTGCGCAGCCAGCGCTCATAACCGGCTCGGCGTAGCGGTGAGCCTTCGGTACTACTGAGGAACTTATCCTCATCCCACCTGAACAGCTCGGCCAGTTCTGTGTTATCCAGATTATGCCGTGGCTTGAAATCGCCTTCGGTCGAGGTTCGCGCGAAACGATTCCATGGACAAACGATCTGACAGTCATCGCAACCGAAGACTCGATTGCCAATCAGTGGCCGCAGGTCCTCGGGGATTGCACTCTTGAGCTCAATGGTCAGGTAGGAAATACAGCGTCGGGCGTCCAGCATATAAGGCCCGACGAAGGCATTGGTGGGGCAGATATCCAGGCACGCGGTGCAACTGCCACAGTGTTCGCTGGTGTGAGGTGGATCGACCGGTAACGGCAGGTCGACAAACAGTTCGCTCAAGAAGAAGTAACTGCCGGCCTTGCGATTGAGTACCAGGGTGTTTTTACCGATCCAGCCCAGCCCGGCTTGTTCGGCGATGGCTTTTTCCAGCACCGGGGCGCTGTCGACAAAGGCGCGAAAGCCGAAGGGGCCGATTTGCGCCTGAATACGGTCCGCCAGTTGCTGCACGCGCTTGCGGATCAGCTTGTGATAGTCGCGGCCCAGAGCGTAACGGGAGATATAGGCTTTTTCGGGTTGGGCCAGCAATTGCGCCATGTGTGTGTCGCCGGGCAGGTAATCCATGCGCAGGGACACCACGCGCAAGGTGCCGGGCACCAGCTCATCGGGGTGAGAGCGTTTGCTGCCATGGGCGCCCATGTAATCCATTTCGCCATGGTAGCCGGCGTCGAGCCAGCGCTGCAGATGGTGTTCGTGCTCGCCCAGGTCCAGGCCGCTGATGCCCACTTGTTGAAAGCCCAACTCGCGGCCCCAGTCTTTGATCGATTGGGCGAGGGCGGGCAGGTCGGAGGTGATAGCAGGCATGAGACAAGAGAAACCGCAGGTTAGATGCGTATAATTCTGCCAGACATCGGAGCTTGAAGACGCATGCCGCAGACAAAACACGAAATAACCGACGTGCAGCAGTTGTTACCCGGCCACTTGCCGCAACTGCCTGCCCGTTCCCCGGATGCCCATAAAGGCCAGTTTGGCCATGTCCTGCTGATTGGGGGCGACCATGGGTTTGGCGGCGCTGCCTTGCTGAGCACGCAAAGCGCCCTGCGCAGTGGCGCCGGCCTGGTATCCCTGGCAACCCGTAGTGAGCACGTTCCGGCCGCCCTGGCCCGCCTGCCGGAAGTCATGATCCTGGGCGTGCATTCGGCCAATCAATTGATGGGGTTGCTGGAAAAGGTCTCGGTGATCGTCATTGGCCCTGGCCTGGGGGAAGCGTCCTGGGGCAAGAGCCTGTTGTCGGTGGCAGCCAATGCCCAACAGCCACAGGTCTGGGATGCCGACGCCCTGAACCTGCTGGCGGCGGGCTCTGTCAGCTTGCCAGCCAATTGCGTGATCACTCCGCACCCCGGAGAGGCAGCCCGGCTAATGGGGATTTCGACAGCCGAGGTTCAGGCGGATCGCCTTAACGTAGCGCGCGCAATGAGTCAGAAGTTCAAGGCGGTGACAATCTTGAAAGGCGCGGGCAGCTTGATTGCCAGTCCTGACGGTCGAGTCGCTCGCTGTGATCAGGGCCACCCGGCGATGGCGACGGCCGGCCTGGGGGATGTGTTGGCCGGTCTGGTGGGGGCTTTGCTGGCCCAGGGGATGCCGGCGTTCGACGCTGCCTGCCTGGCGGTCTGGTTGCATGCTACTGCCGGGGATAGGCAAGGTGTGCTGGGTCGCGGGTTGGCGGCCAGTGACCTGATTCCCGCCATTCGTCAGTTGTTGGAGGAGCAGTCGCCGTGTCTGAAGTAACCCTGTTTCTGGCTGATGAAGACGCCATGGTCGCGTTTGGCAAACGTATTGCCGATGTCACCAAAGGCTCGGGCCTGATCTTTCTGGAAGGGGACCTGGGGGCCGGGAAAACCACGCTGTCCCGGGGGATCATTCGTGGCTTGGGTCATAAAGGCGCGGTAAAGAGCCCAACGTTTACATTGGTCGAGCCCTACGAGATCGGCGAAGTGCGGGCCTTCCACTTTGATCTGTATCGCCTGGTGGACCCCGAGGAATTGGAGTACATGGGCATCCGCGACTACTTCGACGAGAATGCCTTGTGCTTGATCGAATGGCCGGACAAGGGCACAGGCTTTTTGCCAAAGTCTGACCTGACCATTACCATTAGCCCACATGACAGTGGACGTCAGCTGAAGTTGTTGCCCCAAGGCGCGCGCGGTGAGTCGTGGTGCGCCGCCTTGGCATTGGAATTCAAATAATTGGTGGGGTTAGGTATGCGCTTTCGCGCGTTGGTTGCTGTCGTAGGGGTGTTGCTTGCGGCAATGACCGTCAATGCTCTGGCCGCTTCACAGGTGCGCAGTGTCCGCCTGTGGCGGGCACCGGATAACACACGACTGGTATTCGACCTGTCTGGCCCGGTCCAGCACAGCGTCTTCACCCTGACGGCGCCGGATCGCCTGGTGATCGACATCAACGGTGCGACCCTGGCCGCGCCGTTGAACGTTGCCACGGCCAATACCCCGATTATTGCGATGCGCTCGGCCCAACGCACGCCGTCGGATTTGCGGGTGGTTATCGACCTGAAAAAGGTCGTGACCCCGAAGAGCTTCTCTCTGACGCCCAATGCCCAGTATGGCAACCGGCTGGTGGTCGACCTGTTTGACAACCCCGCCGACGCCGCGCCGCCGCCTGCTCCAATCCCCAGGGTCGCGACGGTACCTGCGGTGCCGGTCAACCCCTCGCAACCTCAGGTCAAGCTACCGCCGCCGCCCGCTTCAACAGGCAGGCGCGACGTCATCGTAGTGATTGACGCCGGTCACGGCGGTGAAGACCCAGGTGCTTCCGGCTCTCGTGGCCAGCACGAAAAAGACGTGGTACTGGCTATCGCCCGAGAACTGCAGCGTCAGATCAATGGCATGAAAGGTTATCGCGCCGAGTTGACCCGTACGGGTGATTATTTCATTCCGCTGCGCGGTCGCACCGAGATCGCCCGCAAGAAGGGCGCTGACCTGTTCGTCTCGATCCACGCTGACGCCGCGCCGTCACGGGCGGCCTTTGGCGCCTCGGTGTTTGCCCTGTCTGATCGCGGTGCCACGTCCGAGACCGCCCGCTGGCTGGCGGACAGTGAAAACCGCTCCGATTTGATCGGCGGGGCTGGCAATGTGTCCCTGGATGACAAGGACCGCATGCTTGCGGGTGTGCTGCTGGACCTATCGATGACTGCCTCGCTGACCTCCAGCTTGAACGTCGGCCAGAAGGTCCTGAGCAATATTGGCCGGGTGACGCCACTGCATAAGCAGCGAGTGGAGCAAGCCGGGTTCATGGTGCTCAAGTCGCCGGATATTCCATCGATCCTGGTGGAAACGGGCTTCATCTCCAACTCCAAGGAAGCTTCAAAACTGGCTACCCGCAGTCACCAGCAAGCCTTGGCGCGCTCCATCAGCGCCGGTGTCGGGCAGTTCTTCCAGCAAAATCCGCCACCGGGCACTTATGTCGCCTGGCTGCGGGACTCCGGAAAAATCGCCCAGGGCCCTCGTGAACATCGGGTCCAGCCCGGCGACACCCTGGCCATGCTGGCGGTGCGTTTCCAGGTTTCGGCGGCTACGTTGCGCAGTGCCAATCAGCTGAAAAGCGATGAATTGAAAGTGGGCCAAGTGTTGACGATTCCCAGCACTGAATTGGCGGCACAGTAATGAGCGAATCGATTTTGAACAACGCCTCGCGCATCGAATTGCTCAGCCCGCGGCTGGCCAACCAGATTGCCGCGGGCGAAGTGGTCGAGCGGCCAGCGTCGGTGATCAAGGAGTTGCTGGAAAACAGCATCGATTCCGGAGCCAAGCGTATCGACGTCGACGTCGAGCAAGGCGGTGTCAAGCTGCTGCGGGTGCGTGACGATGGCAGTGGCATCTCTTCCGATGACCTGCCGCTGGCCCTGGCCCGTCACGCCACCAGCAAGATTCGCGACCTGGAAGACCTGGAGCGGGTGATGAGCCTGGGGTTTCGTGGTGAGGCACTGGCCTCCATCAGCTCTGTGGCGCGCCTGACCCTGACCTCTCGTACCCAAGGCGCCGATCAGGCCTGGCAAGTGGAAACCGAAGGCCGTGACATGGCGCCCCGGGTCCAGCCGGCCGCCCATCCGGTAGGCACCTCGGTAGAAGTGCGCGACCTGTTTTTCAATACCCCGGCGCGGCGTAAATTCCTCAAGGCCGAAAAAACCGAATTCGATCACCTGCAAGAAGTCATCAAGCGCCTGGCCCTGGCCCGTTTCGATGTGGCTTTCCATCTGCGTCACAACGGCAAGACTATTCTCAGCCTGCACGAAGCCAACGATGACGCGGCGCGTGCTCGCCGGGTGTCGGCGGTTTGCGGCGCAGGCTTTCTTGAGCAGGCGTTGCCGATTGAGATTGAGCGCAATGGCTTGCGCTTGTGGGGTTGGGTGGGTTTGCCGACCTTCTCCCGTAGCCAGGCGGATTTGCAGTATTTCTTTGTAAACGGCCGGGCTGTGCGCGACAAGCTGGTGGCCCATGCGGTGCGCCAGGCTTATCGCGATGTGTTGTTCAATGGGCGGCACCCGACCTTTGTACTGTTTTTCGAGGTCGACCCAGCCGTGGTGGACGTCAATGTGCACCCGACCAAGCACGAAGTACGCTTTCGCGATGGGCGCATGGTTCACGACTTCCTCTACGGTACCTTGCACCGTGCGCTGGGCGATGTGCGTCCGGATGATCAGATGTCTGCGCCGATTGTGACGGCGGTGGTCCGGCCTAGCGGTTCGGAAGCTGGTGAGTTTGGCCCTCAGGGCGAAATGAGCCTGGCGGGCAACCTGCTGCAATCGCCGCAACCTCAACCGAACTACACCGCACCAGGGTCTGGTGCCGGGGCGGGTTATCAGTACCAATACACCCCGCGCCCGCAATCAGCCGTGCCGGTGGCCGAGGCCCAGGCGGCCTATCGCGAATTTTTTGCTCCACTGCCGGGTGCCGAGCCGGGCGCTGTCGCCTTGCCAGAGGGCGGCGGTGATGTTCCGCCGCTGGGCTATGCCCTGGCGCAGCTCAAGGGCATCTATATTCTCGCGGAAAACGCCCAGGGGCTGGTGTTGGTGGATATGCACGCCGCCCACGAGCGGATCATGTACGAGCGATTGAAGATCGCCATGGCCAGTGAGGGCTTGAGCGGCCAGCCACTGTTGGTCCCGGAGTCCCTGGCGGTCAGCCAGCGCGAAGCTGATTGTGCGGAAGAGCACGTCAGCGTGTTCCAGAAACTCGGTTTTGAATTACAACGCCTGGGGCCGGAAACCTTGGCCATCCGGCAAATTCCGGCGCTGCTCAAGCAGGCCGAAGCCAATCGTTTGGTGGCCGACGTGCTGGCAGACCTGATGGAGTACGGCACCAGTGACCGTATCCAGGCGCACATCAACGAGTTGCTCGGTACCATGGCCTGTCACGGTGCAATCCGCGCCAACCGACGCCTGGCCCTGGCGGAAATGAACGGCTTGTTGAGGGATATGGAAAACACCGAGCGTAGCGGTCAATGCAATCATGGCCGCCCGACCTGGACCCAAATGGGCCTGGACGACCTGGACAAATTGTTCTTGCGCGGCCGTTGATGGGTACTCTCCCTCCGGCCATCTTCCTGATGGGACCTACCGCAGCCGGCAAGACCGACCTGGCTATTGAACTGAGCAAGGTCTTGCCTTGCGAACTGATCAGTGTCGATTCTGCCCTGGTTTACCGGGACATGGACATCGGCACCGCCAAACCCTCCAAAGAGCTGCTGGCACAATATCCGCACCGGCTGATCGACATCATCGACCCGGGCCAGAGCTATTCGGCGGCGGATTTTCGCGCCGATGCCCTGGCGGCCATGGCTGAAATCACCGCGCGGGGCAATATTCCGCTGCTGGTGGGTGGCACGATGCTCTATTACAAGGCGTTGCAGGAAGGCCTGGCCGATATGCCGCCGGCGGATCCCCAAGTGCGCGCCGAGTTGGAGGATGAGGCGGCACGCCTTGGCTGGCAGGCGCTGCATGATCAGTTGGCGGCGGTGGATCCGGTGTCCGCCGCGCGAATTCACCCCAACGATCCCCAGCGCCTGTCACGAGCCCTGGAAGTCTGGCGGGTCAGCGGTCAAACCATGACCGCCCATCGACTGAGACAATCTGCGCAAAGTACTGATGTAGGCGCATCTGGACAGTCACAATTGCCCTATACTGTGGCGAACCTGGCCGTCGCTCCGGCGAATCGACAGGTTCTGCATGAGCGAATTGCACAAAGATTCACAATTATGTTGGAACAGGGGTTTGTGGATGAGGTCGTAGCACTGCGTTCCAGAGGTGACCTGCATCCCGGGCTGCCTTCGATACGTGCTGTAGGTTACCGCCAAGTCTGGGATCATCTGGATGGCAAGTTGACGTCAGCCGAAATGCAGGAGCGCGGCATCATTGCCACGCGCCAATTGGCGAAGCGCCAGTTCACATGGCTACGCAGCTGGGCTGACTTGCATTGGCTGGATAGTCTGGATTGCGACAATCTGTCACGTGCCTTGAAATACTTGAGAACGGTCTCCATATTGAGCTGAGTCCTTGCAATTGCCGTCTATCCTTGGGGGTGTGACGGTCACGAGCTATCTATTTTCCGATTTTTTATTATTGATCCTTAAAGGAGTGCGGCACATGTCAAAAGGGCATTCGCTACAAGACCCTTACTTGAATACTTTACGTAAAGAGAAAGTTGGGGTTTCCATCTATCTGGTCAACGGCATCAAGCTGCAAGGTACGATCGAGTCTTTCGACCAGTTCGTTATCCTGTTGAAAAATACCGTCAGCCAGATGGTCTACAAACACGCTATCTCGACAGTAGTGCCGGTTCGTCCAATTCGTCTGCCTAGCGCAACCGATACCGAACAGGATGACGCTGAGCCAGGTAACGCCTGATAGGAGTCTCCTTTGTTCTTTGAGCGCCACGGTGGTGGTGAGCGAGTGATCCTCGTTCACTTGGATGGACAGGACCCTGAGGCGCGCGAAGATCCGCAGGAGTTTCAGGAGCTGGCAAATTCGGCCGGCGCCGAGACCGTTGCGTTTTTTAACGTGCCGCGTCATCGGCCAACCGCCAAATTCTTGATCGGCAGCGGCAAGGTCGAGCAATTGCGCGATCTGGTCCATGCCGAACACGCAGACCTGGTGATTTTCAATCACACCCTCACGCCCAGTCAGGAGCGTAACCTCGAACGTGTTTTCGAGTGTCGCGTGATCGACCGCACGGGCTTGATTCTCGATATTTTCGCCCAGCGCGCCCGTACCCATGAAGGCAAGCTCCAGGTCGAACTGGCCCAGCTTGATCACATGAGCACCCGGCTGGTGCGAGGCTGGACTCACCTTGAACGCCAGGGTGGTGGTATCGGTATGCGTGGTCCGGGTGAAACCCAGTTGGAAACCGATCGGCGTCTGCTGCGGGTTCGTCTGCGCCAGATCAAGGGCCGCCTGGAAAAAGTACGCAGCCAGCGCGAGCAGTCGCGACGTGGCCGTATGCGTGCAGATATTCCTACCGTGTCCCTGGTTGGCTACACCAACGCCGGCAAATCCACGCTGTTCAACAACGTGACGAAATCGGACGTGTATGCGGCCGACCAACTGTTCGCCACCCTCGACCCGACCTTGCGCCGCCTGGACGTGGACGACCTGGGGCCGATTGTGCTGGCCGACACCGTGGGTTTCATTCGTCATTTGCCCCACAAGCTGGTCGAGGCATTTCGGTCTACGCTCGAAGAGTCGAGTAACTCCGACTTGCTGCTGCACGTGATCGATGCGGCCGAACCTGACCGTATGTTGCAGATTGAGCAAGTGATGGTGGTGCTGGGCGAGATTGGTGCCCAGGACTTGCCGATCCTCGAGGTCTATAACAAACTCGATTTGCTTGAGGGCGTTGAGCCGCAAATCCAGCGTGACGAAAATGGCAGGCCTCAGCGGGTCTGGCTTTCGGCGCGCGATGGTTCGGGGCTTGAGTTGCTCAAACAAGCGATTGCCGAGTTGCTGGGCAACGATTTGTTTGTTGGCACCTTGCGCTTGCCGCAGCGTTTTGCTCGACTGCGTGCACAGTTTTTTGAGTTGGGCGCGGTTCAGAAAGAAGAACACGATGAAGAGGGTGTCAGTCTGCTGGCCGTTCGATTGCCACGGGCAGAGCTGAATCGGCTGGTCAGCCGTGAAGGTATCCAGCCGATGGATTTCATCGAACAACACACTTTGCAATAAAAGCCTGAGAAAGCGGTTGTGCCGCTGTAGCAGGCATTCTGTAGCATTGGTCGGCGCGCCGTGGGTGCGTCTTTGCTTTATCAGATGGAGAGCGCTATGGCTTGGAATGAGCCGGGTGGCAACTCGAATAATCAGGATCCTTGGGGTGGTAAACGCCGCAACAATGGCGACCGCAAGGGGCCACCGGATCTCGACGAGGCCTTCCGAAAGCTGCAGGAAAGCCTGAATGGGTTGTTCGGTGGTGGAAAAAAACGTGGTGGTGACGAGGGTGGTCGCACGAGCAAGGGCGGTGGTTACGGCTTGCTTGGCCTGGCACTCGTTGCGCTGGCGGCCGTTTGGCTGTACAGCGCAGTCTATGTGGTCGACGAGCAGGAGCAGGCCGTAGTGCTGCGCTTCGGCAAGTACTACGAGACCGTCGGCCCCGGCCTGAATATCTACTTCCCGCCGATCGACAAGAAGTACATGGAGAACGTCACGCGTGAGCGTGCCTACACCAAGCAGGGCCAGATGCTGACCGAAGACGAGAACATCGTCGAGGTGCCGCTGACCGTGCAGTACAAGATCAGCAACCTGCAGGACTTCGTACTGAACGTCGACCAGCCGGAAATCAGCTTGCAACATGCGACCGAAAGCGCCCTGCGCCACGTAGTGGGCTCCACCGCGATGGACCAGGTGCTGACCGAAGGTCGTGAATTGATGGCCAGCGAGATCAAGGAGCGCCTGCAACGGTTCCTCGATACTTATCGCACTGGTATCACCGTCACTCAGGTCAACGTACAGAGCGCAGCGGCACCACGTGAGGTGCAGGAAGCCTTCGATGACGTGATCCGTGCCCGTGAGGACGAACAGCGTTCGCGCAACCAGGCTGAGACCTACGCCAATGGCGTGGTGCCAGAAGCCCGTGGTCAGGCCCAGCGCCTCCTTGAAGATGCCAACGGTTACCGTGATGAAGTGGTCTCCCGCGCCAAAGGTGAGGCGGATCGCTTTACCAAGCTGGTAGTCGAGTATCGCAAGGCACCGGAAGTCACTCGTGAACGTCTGTACCTGGACACCATGCAGGAAGTCTTCAGCAACACCAGCAAGGTCCTCGTGACTGGCAGCAAGGGTGGGCAGAACAATCTGCTTTACTTGCCGCTGGACAAGATGATTGACAGTGGTCGTAGTGGCAGCAGTACGCCGTCCAGCAGTTCGACTGCCGCAGCCAATGAGGCGAGCGCCCGTGCGGCCGCTGACTTGCAGCAACAGCAAACACGTACCAGGGAGAGTCGTTGATGAGCAATAAATCGCTGACCGCTCTGATTTTGGGCGTCGTCGTGGTCATCGCTGCCTGGAACTGCTTCTACATCGTGGCTCAGACCGAGCGCGCGGTGTTGCTGCAATTCGGTCGTGTGGTCCAGGCGGATGTCCAGCCGGGCTTGCATGTGAAAATCCCCTACGTCAACCAGGTGCGCAAGTTCGACGGCCGCCTGATGACGCTGGATGCACCGACACAGCGTTTCCTGACCCTGGAAAAGAAAGCCGTGATGGTTGACGCCTACGCCAAGTGGCGCGTCAAGGATGCCGAGCGCTTCTACACCGCGACTTCCGGCCTCAAGCAGATTGCCGACGAGCGTTTGTCGCGCCGTCTGGAGTCGGGCCTGCGTGACCAGTTTGGTAAGCGCACCCTGCATGAGGTGGTATCCGGTGAGCGTGATGCCTTGATGGCGGATATCACGGGTTCACTGAACAAGATGGCTGAAAAAGAGCTGGGCATCGAAGTCGTCGATGTTCGGGTCAAGGCCATCGACCTGCCGAAGGAAGTGAACCGGAGCGTGTTCGAGCGCATGAGCACCGAGCGTGAGCGTGAAGCTCGTGAGCACCGCGCCAAGGGTAACGAGTTGGCTGAAGGTATCCGTGCGGATGCCGATCGTCAGCGCCGTGTACTGTTGGCAGAGGCTTATCGCGAGTCTGAAGAGGCTCGTGGTGACGGTGATGCTCAAGCGGCGGCAATCTACGCCAAGGCATACGGCCAGGACCAGGAGTTCTACGCGTTCTACCGTAGCCTGCGCGCCTACCGTGAAAGCTTCGCGAACAAGACCGACGTCATGGTGCTTGACCCAAGCAGTGATTTCTTCCGCTACCTGGAAAAATCCAAGTAACTCGAAGCTCACTCCGTCTGGCGGCTAAAATGTCGGGCGGGGTGATCCTTTGGGAAAACGGGTGTATGATGCGGCAGCCGGGAAATTCCCGGCTTTTTTGCGTCTGCATGTTTGATTGTCGTTTGTTGCTGTGAGGCGACAGGTTTTTCGAGGAAAGTGCCCGACGAGGCCGATTGCTGGTCGTTCGTCACGTCGCTCTTGCGCGTGGTTTATGCAGGGGCTGGGCATTTCTGCTTCACTCAAGGCTCGCCCGAGGGCAGGCCGCCCGGATCATAGGGGAATGGCGTAATGGCAACGGTAGACCGCTGGCTGCTGCCAGATGGCATCGAAGAAGTACTGCCACCTGAGGCTGCGCGTATTGAAATCGCGCGCCGCCAGGTGTTGGATCTGTTCCAGAGCTGGGGTTACGAGTTTGTCGTGACCCCTCATATCGAGTACCTGGAATCCCTGCTGACCGGCGCGGGCCAGGACCTGGATTTGCGCACCTTCAAGGTCATCGACCCACAGTCGGGTCGGCAAATGGGTTTTCGTGCCGACATCACCCCGCAGGTGGCGCGCATCGATGCGCACACCTTGCGCCGTGAAGGTCCGAGCCGCCTGTGCTATGCCGGCAGTGTGTTGCATGCCCAGCCGCGTGCGTTGTCGTCTTCACGCAGTCCTATCCAGTTGGGCGCCGAGCTGTATGGCGATGCCAGCCCGAGCAGCGATGTGGAAGTCATCAGCCTGATGCTGGCCATGCTGCAACTGGCGGACGTGCCGGATGTGCACATGGATCTGGGGCATGTGGGGATCTACCGTGGCCTGGCGCGTGCCGCGGGCTTGTCCGGTGAAGTGGAGCAACAGTTATTCGATGCCCTGCAACGCAAGGCCATCGATGAAGTCATTGCCCTGACCGAGAGTGTGCCTGCGGATCTGGCCGGCATGCTGCGTTCGTTGGTGGATCTGTGTGGTGGTCGCGAAGTGCTGTCCGCTGCCCGTGATCGCCTGGCAAATGCACCGGCCCCGGTCCTGGCAGCCCTGGACGACGTACTGGCGATTGCCGAGCAACTGTCTGCGCGGTTCCCGCAGTTGCCGCTGTATTTTGACCTGGGTGAGTTGCGCGGCTACCACTACCACACCGGTGTGGTGTTCGCGGTGTTTGTCCCGGGGGTTGGCCAAGCCATCGCCCAGGGCGGTCGTTATGACGATATCGGCGCCGATTTTGGCCGCGCCCGTCCGGCGACCGGTTTTTCCACCGACTTGAAAACCCTGGTGACCCTGGGGCGTGCTGAGGTCGAGTTACCGTCTGGCGGTATCTGGATGCCCAACAGTACGGACTCGGCACTCTGGCAGCAGGTTTGCCAGTTGCGCAGTGAGGGTCAGCGCGTTGTCCAGGCTTTGCCTGGGCAGCCATTGGCCGCCGCCGGTGAGGCGGACTGCGACCGCCAATTGATTCAGCAGAACGGGCTTTGGCAAGTATCGCCACTGGCTTCTTGAGTTTTCCTGCCGGCGACGCCGGCACCAAGTTTGCGCGAATGAGGACAAGTGTTATGGGTAAGAATGTCGTAGTCCTGGGCACCCAATGGGGTGATGAGGGCAAAGGCAAGATCGTTGATCTGCTGACCGAACATGCTGCCGCCGTAGTGCGCTACCAAGGTGGCCACAACGCGGGTCACACCTTGGTGATCGATGGCGAAAAAACCGTCTTGCACCTGATCCCGTCGGGCGTACTGCGCGAAGGCGTGCAGTGCCTGATCGGCAACGGTGTGGTAGTTGCGCCCGACGCCCTGCTGCGGGAAATCAACAAGCTCGAAGAGAAAGGCGTACCGGTGCGTGAGCGCCTGCGTATCAGCCCGTCCTGCCCACTGATTCTGTCTTACCACGTCGCGCTGGACCAGGCCCGTGAAAAGGCCCGTGGCGAGCTGAAGATCGGTACCACCGGTCGCGGCATCGGCCCGGCGTACGAAGACAAGGTTGCTCGTCGCGGCCTGCGTGTTGGCGACCTGCTCAACATGCCGCGTTTTGAAGACAAGCTGCGTGAGCTGGTGGAATACCACAACTTCATGCTGGTTGGTTACTACAAAGAGCCAGCCATCGACTACGACAAGACTCTGGCCGAGTGCAAGGAATACGCTGAGCTGCTCAAGCCGCTGATGTTGGACGTGACTGCCGAGCTGCACGACCTGCGCCGCGCTGGCAAAGACATCATGTTCGAAGGCGCCCAAGGTTCGTTGCTGGACATCGACCACGGCACCTACCCGTACGTGACCAGCTCTAACACCACCGCTGGCGGCGTTGCTACTGGCTCGGGTGTTGGCCCTATGTTCCTCGACTACATCCTGGGCATCACCAAGGCTTACACCACGCGTGTAGGTTCGGGGCCGTTCCCGACTGAACTGTTCGATGAAGTCGGTGCTCACCTGGCTAAACAAGGACACGAATTCGGCGCGACTACCGGCCGTGCTCGTCGTTGTGGCTGGTTCGACGCGGTTATCCTGCGTCGCGCCATCGATGTGAACAGCATTTCGGGCATCTGCCTGACCAAGCTGGACGTACTCGACGGTCTGGAAACCATCAATATCTGCGTCGGCTACAAAGATGCAGAAGGGAAGGACATCGCCCCGACTGATGCTGATAGCTACTTGGGGCTGCAGCCTGTGTACGAAGAAGTGCCGGGTTGGACCGAATCGACCGTGGGTGCAAAGACCCTGGAAGAGCTGCCCGCTAACGCCCGTGCCTACATCGAGCGCGTTGAAGAGCTGATCGGCGCGCCGATCGACATTATTTCGACGGGCCCGGACCGCAACGAAACCATCGTTCTGCGCCATCCGTTCGCTTAATAAGCTGTTGATGTAAAAAGCAAAGGGCCCTTGAATGGGCCCTTTGTCGTTTCTGTCTGTTGTACGGCACGACCCTTGCTGTGATTCCTTCTTTCGCGGTGCCATCAATTTAATGGCATCCATGGTAGAGGGATTCTCGATGTCTGCCGTTCTTTCGTTGTTACAAAGCCGTCTGTTGCGGCCGGTGTTCGTTACCCTGGGTATCGCTCTTTTGGTGCAGGTATTGGTGGCTGTTGCTCTGACTCGGATCACGATCACGGCTCTGGAGGCTGATTTGGGCAGTCGCCTGGGCGTGGACAGCCAGAAACTGTCAGGCGAACTGACGCAGGCTGGCAAGGAAGTCACATCCAGTTTGGACAGCCTGTCTTCCAGTACCCGTCAGCGCCTCACCACGGGGTTGTCTTCGCGCTTGCAGGAAGAGCAGAAGCAACTGCGGGCGACCCTGGAAAAAGACCTGAAAGACTCGGCCAATGACATGGCGCAGTTGTTGGCTTCGGTGGCGCCTCGTGCCATGTGGGACAGCGATGTGCCTGCTTTGTCGGAGTTCGCTCGCCGCGCCCAGCGCAATCCCAATGTGTTGTTCGTGGTTTACGATGATGCTGCCGGCCAGCATCTGACTCGCTACTTGAACCGGGGAAACCCGATCAACAAGGCGCTGCTGGAAAAGGGCCGGGGCGAGCGTGCCTTGGATAAAGTACTGGATGCGGCGAAAAACGACTCGTCCGTCTATTACCTGGAATCATCCATCAGCCCCAACGGAGTGGAGATCGGCAAGGTCATCATGGGGGTTTCGACCGTCGCGGTGGATGCCGAGCTGGCCGCGCTGGACCAGCGTTTCGCCGCGCTCATTGCCAGCAGTGATCAATTGGTGGGTGATAGCCTCAAGGGGGCTGCGGCTGATAGCGCAGTGGCCATGGGTATGCGACTGCAATCGGCGCAGGCCACGGCGACCGAGATGTCTGCCAATACTACCAGTGCTGTGCGGGAGGCCGCAGGGACCTTGCGCTGGCGGATTGGCATGAGCCTGGCGGTGGTCGGTTTTGCTGTGTTGCTGCTGGTTGCGGTGGTGCTCGGGCGTCGTGTGGTCAGTCGCTTGAAGCTGTTGATCACCGCCATGGATGATCTGGCGGCCGGCGAGGGCGACTTGACCAAGCGCGTACAGATCAACAGTCGGGACGAGATCGGCGCCATGGCTGCGGCGGTCAATCGCTTTGTGGATAAGTTGCAGCCGATCGTGCGTGAGGCGGGTGATGTGGCCCAGCGCACCGGGGTGGAAATCAGCGCGATGACCCTGCGCAATGCCGGCGCCGATGCCGCCGCTGGTCTGCAGCGCGATGAGGTGGCTGAAAGCTTGCGAGCGCTGTCACAGATGGCTGATGAGGCTCAGGCGGAAAGTCACGCCATGCAGGCGGCATTGCAGCAGGTGGTGGGTATTCGCCAGGCCACGGATGAGAATGCCCGGACTTCCGCCGAGGTTGGTGGCTTGATTGAGGCGTTGGCGGGGCAGGTGGACACTGGAGCCAAGGTTATCGAGCGCTTGGCCCGGCAAAGCGAACAAATTGAAGTGGTGCTGACGGTGATCCACGGGATTGCCGAACAGACCAATCTGTTGGCGCTCAACGCTGCCATCGAAGCGGCGCGGGCTGGCGAGACCGGCCGCGGCTTTGCCGTGGTCGCGGACGAGGTGCGGGCGCTGGCCAGTAAAACCCAAAGCTCCACCGGTGATATCCAGGCGCACATTGTGGCCTTGCAGCAAGGCGCGCGTGAGGCGGTGGAAACCATCGGCAAGGCCGGGCGCCAGGCCAGCGAAGGTTTGCTGGTGTTGCGCGACAGCGTGCGTTTGCAGCAGTCGGTGCAGGCTTCGGTGGAGCAAGTGCATGCGGCGATTGGCCTGGCCACCCGCGCAGCTGAGCATCAGGCTCAGGGAGCGCATGCGGTGCGTGGGCGGGTCGAGGTGATTCACGCCCAGGCCGAGCGTGCTGCGCAGGCGGTGGTGGAGACCACGGCCAGCGGCAAGGTGCTGGATGGGTTGGCGGCGCAGTTGAAGGCGAGTCTGGGGCAATTTCGCGCATAGCACTGTAGGGGCGGGCTTGCCCGCGAAAAACGTCAGCGATAACGCGGGCATCCTGGGTGCGCGCGGCGCTCTCAGGTTTTTCGCGAGCAAGAACCAGGCATCCCCCTCGCTCCTGCAGTAGAGGGGTCTCAGCGGCTCAGGTACATCCGGGTCGTTAACAAGTACACCGGCAACCCCGACACCAGAATCAACAGCGCGGCATAAGGCGCCGCTGCCGCAAATTCCACATTCGAGGTATGCGCCCATACAGCTGTCGCCAATGTGTTCAGGCCAGTCGGGCTAAGTAATAAGGTCGCCGTCAGTTCCTTCATCGCATCCAAAAACACCAACGCAAATGCCGCTCCCAGTGCCGGGAAGATAATCGGCAGGGTGACCCGGCAAAATGCACTGAACGAGGATGCTCCCAGCGTTCGTGCAGCCTCCTCCAGCTGTGGCGCCGCCTTGTTCAATGCGGTACGAATCGGTGCCTGGGCCAGTGGCAGGAACAACAGTGCATAAGCAATCAGCAGCAATCCAGACGTCTGATACAGCGCCGGCACGTAGTGCAGGGCGAAATACACCAAGGCCAGCGCAATCACCAATCCGGGCAGGGCGTGCAGCAGATAGGGCAGGCGTTCGGCCCATAACGCCAGCCGGCCCTTGTAGCGCACCACCAGCAAGCCGACAGGCACCGCCAGTACCAGGCACAGTGCGGCGCCACCCAGAGACAGTGCCAGGGACGACAACAGTGCTTCGCTGATTTCGGCCACCGGAAATGCCGCTGAAGAACCTACCGCCAGCCAGTAGCCGAGCATCCCCAGGGGAATGCCGCTGCCAATGCTCGCCAGCAACAAACAATATAACTGCCCCAATGGCGCCCACTGGCCGAGCCGTACCGGTTCGGCATGCCGGGCAGCGCCCTGGCCGGTGCGCACATGGCGGCCCTTGCCGCGTACTCGCAGCTCCAGCCACAGCAGGGTCAGGCACATCACCAGCAGCACTGCCGAGAGCATTGCCGCATTGGCATTGCTGAATTCCAGTTCGAACTGCTGATAGATTGCTGTGGTAAAGGTCTGCAGGCCGATGATCGACAAGGCGCCGAACTCCACCAGCATATGCAGGGCGATCAACAGTGCGCCGGCCAGCAGCGCCGGCCACAGCAGCGGCAGGGTGACACGAAAGAATACGCCCCAGCGATTCAGCCCAAGGGTGCGAGCCGACTCTTCCAGGGAGGGATCAAGGTTGCGCAGGGTAGCTGCCACAGGCAGAAACACCAACGGGTACTTGGACAGGGTCATCACCAGGATCGCCCCGCCCAGCCCTTCGAAGTTCGCGCTCAGGGACACCCAGGTGAAACTGCTGACAAATGCCGGTACCGCAAATGGCAGGCACAGAACCACACCCCAAATGCGTCGCCCTGGCAGATTGCTGCGTTCCAGCAGCCAGGCCAGTGACAGGCCGATCACGCCGCAGGCTACGGTGACACCTACCATCAGCGCCAGGGTGTTGCGCAGCAAGCCGAACACATAGGGTCGCCACAGCAAATGCACGGCCTCGGCCCAGCCGGCCTGCCACGTCTTGAGGCCTACATATGCCAGCGGCAGCAGGCTCAGGCCCACCAACAGCAATACGGGCAGCAGCAGCCAGATCGAAGGGCGCTTGCGTCGTGGAATAAAACCCCCGCGCAAGGCGGGGGCGGGTAGCGATGGGTTCATCAGTTCAAGCCAACCTCACGTTCCAGCTCCAGGGCTTCTTCGGCGTTGCCCAAGTCGGCGGGGGTGACTTTTGGCGGTTGCAGTTCACTGAAGGGCTTGAGGCCGCGGCTGGATTCCATGCCTTTGCGCAGCGGATATTCAGCCGAAGTGTTGGTGATGACGCGCTGGCCTTCTTCGCTGGCCATGAACGCCAGCAATTGCTGGGCTTCTTTCGGGTGCTTGCTGGACTTCAGTGCTGCGGCGGCGGACACGGTGATCAGGCCGCCGGCATCACCGTCAGTGAAGTAGTGCAGTTGGGAATCCAGATTGGTTTTTTCTTTCTTGAGGGCGAACCAGTAGTAATTGTTCACCAGGACGGTGGCAACTTCGCCGTTTTCCACGGCTTTGAGTGCAACCATGTTGTTGCTGTAGACCTTGCCGAAAGCGCGCAGGCCGGTGAGCCACTCTTCAGCGGCTTCGCGGCCGTGCAGCTTGATGATTGCCACGGCCTGTTCCTGGAACGCACCGCTGGTGGGTACGAAGCCGACCTTGCCTTGCCACTCGGGCTCGGCAAACTCCAGCACTGACTTGGGCAGCTCTTGCTCGGTAATCAGTTTTGGGTTGAAAGCAACCACTCGGGTGCGAGCGGTCACGCCCATCCAGGCGCCGTTGCCCGCGACATATTCCTTGGGTAGCACACTCAAGGTGCTGTCATCGATCTTGGCCAGCAGGCCTTGCTCGCCCAGTTTGTTCAGCGGTGGCGATTCTTCGGTATAGATCACGTCGGCAGGAGAGCGGTCGCCTTCTTCGACAACCTGGCTGGCCAGTTGGTTACTGCTGCCCTTGCGCACGTTTACGTGGATGCCGGTCTTGGCTTCGAAGGCCTTGGCGAGTTCATCGCCGACCTCCTTGTGCTGGCCGTTGTACAAGGTCAGTGCAATCTTGTCGGCACAATAGGCGGCGGGTGAGAGCAGCGCCAGGCCGAACAGAGTGATGGTCAAGCCACGCAGAAGGGATGTCTTGAGACGAGTATCGCGGATCATCATCCAGGGAGTTCCTCACTTGAGTGCAACAAATCATTGCAAGGATAAACGATAAAGGTTCTCAGGTGCGGCCCGAGGAGCATTCGCAGGAAAAATCTCGGGTGCCAGAAACGCAAAAACCCGCTTTCGCGGGTTTCTGTGAGGCTTGAGGTTAAAACCTCAAGCTTTAAATTGGTGCCCAGAAGAAGACTCGAACTTCCACGACCTTGCGGTCACCAGCACCTGAAGCTGGCGTGTCTACCAATTTCACCATCTGGGCAGTATCAGCAACGTTGCCGCTGTTGATGAGGCGAACTATACGGAGGGCTTTTTGATCTGTAAACCCCTGATTTGAAATTATAAATCAGGTTTTCCGTTAAGAATCAAAGACCTGTAAAACAAAAAACCCGCTTTCGCGGGTTTTTGGAAACCCGAAGGATAACCTTGGGTTTTGAATTGGTGCCCAGAAGAAGACTCGAACTTCCACGACCTTGCGGTCACCAGCACCTGAAGCTGGCGTGTCTACCAATTTCACCATCTGGGCAGTATCGTCAACGTTGCCGTCGTCGATGGCGCGCACTATACGCAGAGCACTTTTGACTGTAAAGCCCTGCCATCAAAAAAGCCTGGAAAATTTCTCCAGTGGTCGTGCATGGTGTATTTCGGGGGCTGCAAAGGGCTTTTAACGGCTTGTTGGTGCCTGAAATTTCCCGTTTCAATACGCGTATGCCAAACTAACCCGCATATAGACAAGGTGAAAACTCTCTAATGGCCGATTGGCAGTCCCTCGATCCCGAGGCCGCTCGTGAAGCGGAAAAATATGAAAACCCTATTCCTAGCCGCGAACTGATTCTGGCGCATCTCGCCGATCGGGGTTCGCCTGCTAGCCGCGAGCAGTTGGTCGAAGAGTTTGGTCTGACCACCGAGGACCAGCTCGAAGCCCTGCGCCGCCGCTTGCGCGCCATGGAGCGCGACGCTCAACTGATCTACACCCGCCGCGGCACCTATGCGCCGGTAGACAAGCTCGACCTGATCCTGGGTCGCATCAGTGGCCACCGTGATGGTTTCGGCTTCCTGATCCCGGATGACGGCAGCGACGACCTGTTCATGAGCCCGGCGCAAATGCGCCTGGTGTTCGATGGCGATCGTGCCCTGGCGCGTGTATCGGGCCTGGACCGTCGCGGTCGTCGTGAGGGCGTGATCGTCGAAGTGGTGTCTCGTGGCCATGAGACCATCGTCGGTCGTTACTTCGAAGAAGGCGGCATCGGTTTTGTCGTCCCGGATAACCCGAAGGTTCAGCAGGAAGTGCTGATTACCCCGGGCCGCAACGCTAATGCCAAGGTCGGTCAGTTCGTCGAGGTGAAAATCACCCATTGGCCAACCCCGCGCTTCCAGCCCCAGGGTGATGTGGTTGAAGTGGTCGGCAACTACATGGCGCCGGGCATGGAGATCGACGTTGCGCTGCGCACTTACGATATTCCTCACGTCTGGCCAGAGGCCGTGATCAAGGAAGCCCGCAAGCTCAAGCCGGAAGTTGAAGAGAAAGATAAAGAGAAGCGCATCGACTTGCGCCATCTGCCGTTCGTCACCATTGACGGCGAAGATGCCCGTGACTTCGATGATGCGGTCTACTGCGAGGCCAAGCCTGGCAAATTGCGTCTGTTCTCCGGCGGCTGGAAGTTGTACGTGGCCATTGCCGACGTCTCCAGCTACGTGAAGATCGGCTCGGCCCTGGACAACGAAGCCCAGGTGCGCGGCAACTCGGTGTACTTTCCTGAGCGCGTGATCCCGATGCTGCCTGAACAACTGTCCAACGGCTTGTGCTCGCTGAACCCGAAAGTCGACCGTTTGGCCATGGTGTGCGAGATGACTATCTCGAAAACCGGCGAAATGACCGATTACCAGTTCTACGAAGCGGTGATCCACTCCCAGGCGCGCCTGACCTACAACAAGGTCAGCACCATCCTGGAGAAGCCGAAAACCAGCGAAGCCAAGGCATTGCGCGATGAGTACGGTCATGTCGTACCGGACCTCAAGCAGCTGTATGCGCTGTACAAGGTGCTGCTGGGCGCACGTCACATTCGTGGCGCGATCGATTTTGAAACCCAGGAAACCCGGATCATCTTCGGTTCCGAGCGCAAAATTGCTGAAATTACCCCGACTACGCGTAACGATGCGCACAAGCTGATCGAGGAGTGCATGCTGGCGGCCAACGTGGCCACCGCTGAGTTCCTGAAAAAGCATGAAATTCCTGCGCTGTACCGGGTCCACGACGGTCCGCCTCCGGAGCGTCTGGAAAAGCTGCGCGCATTTCTCGGCGAGCTTGGCCTTTCCCTGCACAAAGGCAAGGACGGCCCATCGCCGAAGGACTACCAGGCTCTTTTGGCCAGTATCAAGGGCCGTCCGGATTTCCACCTGATTCAGACCGTGATGCTGCGCTCCCTGAGCCAGGCGGTGTACAGCGCCGATAATCAGGGCCACTTCGGCCTGAATTATGAGGCGTACACCCACTTCACCTCGCCGATTCGCCGTTACCCGGACTTGCTCACGCACCGGGCGATCCGCAGTGTGATCCATTCCAAGATGAACACCCCGCACGTCAAGCGCGCCGGTGCCATGAGCATTCCCAAGGCACGGATCTATCCGTACGACGAAGCCGTTCTGGAGCAGCTGGGCGAGCAGTGCTCCATGAACGAGCGCCGCGCCGATGAAGCCACCCGTGACGTGGTGAACTGGCTCAAGTGTGAGTTCATGAAAGATCGCGTGGGTGAGTCGTTCCCGGGTGTGATCACTGCCGTGACCGGCTTTGGGCTGTTCGTCGAGCTGACGGACATCTACGTTGAGGGGCTGGTGCACGTCACGGCCTTGCCAGGTGACTACTATCACTTCGATCCTGTGCACCACCGCCTGGCGGGCGAGCGCACCGGGCGCAGCTTCCGCTTGGGCGATACGGTTGAGGTGCGGGTCATGCGCGTCGACCTCGACGAGCGCAAGATTGATTTCGAGATGGCGGAAAAAACCATCAGCGCACCAATTGGCCGCAAGAAGCGTGGTACTGAAACCGCCGCTCCTGCTGGCAAGGGCGCGCCTACCAAAGCCGCTGCCGAGGCTGCGCCGGCGAAGGTTGCCGGCCGTCGCACCTCGAGTAAGGAAAAAGCCCCCGAGACTTATCGTCCAAGCGATGCTGCGGCGAAAAATGCCGAGTTGCGTAAAAGCCGTGAACTGAAACAGGCACTGCTGAACGAAGCCAAAAGCGGTGGTAAAGCGGCGTCTGGGGGAAAGCCCCAAGGGGCGGACAAGCCGTCGAGCAAGTCGAGTAAACACCGTAAAGGCCCGCCCAAAGCGGGTTCGGCTCCCGCAAAAAGCGGCGGGTCGCGCAAACCTAAGGCCAAGTCATGAGTCTGGAAAAAATCTACGGCGTACACGCCGTAGAAGCATTGCTGCGTCACCACCCAAAACGCGTCAAGCAAGTATGGTTGGCTGAGGGTCGCAGTGACCCGCGCGTACAGGCGCTGGTCGAGCTGGCCAACGAAAACCGTGTGGCGATCGGCCAGGCCGAGCGTCGCGAAATGGACGTGTGGGTCGAAGGCGTTCACCAAGGCGTAGTGGCTGATGTGAGCCCGAGCCAGGTCTGGGGCGAAGCGATGCTCGACGAGCTGCTCGATCGTACCGAAGGTGCGCCGCTGTTGCTGGTGCTCGATGGCGTGACCGATCCGCATAACCTTGGTGCCTGCCTGCGTTCGGCGGATGCTGCCGGTGCGTTGGCGGTGATCGTGCCTAAAGATAAGTCGGCAACCTTGACGCCAGTGGTGCGTAAAGTTGCGTGTGGCGCGGCCGAGGTGATTCCCCTGGTGGCCGTGACCAATCTGGCGCGTACCCTGGAAAAGCTCCAGCAGCGCGGCCTGTGGGTCGTGGGTACGGCGGGGGAGGCTGAGGTCAGCATTTATGACCAGGACCTGACTGGCCCGACCATCCTGATCATGGGCGCCGAAGGCAAGGGCATGCGTCGCCTGACTCGTGAGCATTGCGATTATCTGGTGAACCTGCCGATGGCGGGTAGCGTCAGCAGTCTCAACGTTTCGGTCGCAACCGGCGTATGCCTGTTCGAGGCCCGGCGCCAGCGTGGTGCCAAGGCCAAAAAAGCAGCCGCTCCTCGGAAGCCATAAGCTTCAAGCTGCAAGTTTAGACGCGAGGTGGATTACCACTTGTAGCTTGTCGCTTGCAGCTTCCCCCCTGCTCCTCTACTATTGCGCCCCTTGCCTTCCCGGCGGGCACGCATGTGCCTCCCTTTGGCAAGATCCATAAGTGTCATTCACTCCTTGTCTGACCGTTTTTGAGCGGCAGGCTACAACCCGTAAGGAGCATTCATGCGTCATTACGAAATCATCTTTTTGGTCCACCCGGATCAAAGCGAGCAAGTCGGCGGCATGGTTGAGCGTTACACCAAGCTGATCGAAGAAGACGGCGGCAAAATCCACCGTCTGGAAGATTGGGGCCGTCGTCAACTGGCCTACGCAATCAACAATGTTCACAAGGCTCACTACGTGATGCTGAACGTTGAGTGCACTGGCAAGGCCCTGGCCGAGCTGGAAGACAACTTCCGCTACAACGATGCAGTGATCCGTAACCTGGTCATCCGTCGCGAAGAAGCCGTTACCGGCCAATCCGAGATGCTCAAGGCTGAAGAAAACCGCAGTGAGCGCCGTGAGCGTCGCGACCGTCCTGAGCACGAAGGCGCTGAAAGCGCTGATAGTGATGACAGCGACAACAGCGATAACGCTGACGAGTAATCCACGGACCTTTTAAGGAGCCTATCAAATGGCACGTTTCTTCCGTCGTCGTAAGTTTTGCCGCTTCACCGCTGAAGAAGTGAAGGAGATCGACTACAAAGATCTCAACACTCTGAAAGCCTATGTATCCGAGACCGGCAAAATCGTTCCAAGCCGTATTACCGGTACCAAAGCTCGCTATCAGCGTCAGCTGGCCACCGCTATCAAGCGCGCCCGCTTCCTGGCCCTGCTGGCCTACACCGACAGCCACGGCCGCTGAGACCAGGCAGTCGACAAGTAGTAAGGGATTGAATGCATGCGCGCCTTAGCTGAGTTCATCATGCGCGGTCGTGTGCAGGCCACTCTGGTAGTGGCTGGATGTGCAGCATTGCCGTTGTTGTATTGGTTGGGTGCTGCCGCGGGAAGCTTCGTGCTCCTGCGGCGCGGTTTGAAGGACGCTATTGGCGTTCTTGCCTTGGGATTGCTGCCGGCCTTGATCTGGTGGCTGCAATTCGATGATCCACGGGTACTTCTGGTACTGCTGGGGTCATCGAGCCTTGCGTTGGTTTTACGCGCAAGTGAGTCCTGGGCCCGTACGCTGCTGGTCAGCGTGGCATTGGGGTTGGTGTATTCAGTGATGCTTGGCGCGGCTTTCCGCCCGCAAATCGAAGCGCTGGCGCAGGAGATTGTCAAAATCCTGCCCTTGGCCCTCGGGGATCTCTACCAGCAGTTGTCGGTAGATGAGCGAGCGCGTTTTGTGGCACTGATTGCACCGGTTCTAACCGGCTTGATAGCGGCATTGTTGCAGGTTGTCAGCGTGCTGAGCCTGATTCTTGGGCGTTATTGGCAAGCGTTATTGTACAACCCGGGTGGTTTTGGTCGCGAATTTCGCAGTATCAGAATCCCTGCGGGGCCGGCGATGTTGCTGCTGGCGTGCATGGTTGTCGGACCGAACTTCGGCCCACAAATGGCCATGTTGACGCCGTTGTGCAGCGTACCGCTGGTGTTCGCCGGGCTGGCCCTGATTCACGGGCTGGTCGCGCGCAAGCGCCTGGCCAGGTTCTGGCTGGTGGGGTTGTACGTCACGCTGTTGCTGTTTATGCAGCTGATCTATCCGTTACTCGTGGTTTTGGCCATTGTCGACGGCCTGATTGATTTTCGCGGTCGTCTGGCGTCGAAAGACGCCGATAACGCGAACGGTGAAGGTTAAAAGTTAGAGGATTTTCACATGCAACTGATCCTTCTGGAAAAAGTCGCCAACCTGGGCAACCTGGGCGACAAAGTGAACGTTAAGGCCGGTTACGGTCGTAACTACCTGCTGCCATACGGCAAAGCTACCGCTGCAACCGCTGCCAACCTGGCTGCGTTTGAAGAGCGTCGTGCTGAGCTGGAAAAAGCAGCAGCAGACAAAAAAGCTTCGGCCGAAACTCGCGCTGCCCAACTGGCTGAGCTGGAAGTGACTATCACTGCCACCGCCGGTGACGAAGGCAAGCTGTTCGGTTCGATCGGCACCCACGACATCGCTGATGCACTGACCGCCTCCGGCGTTGAAGTGCAGAAGAGCGAAGTTCGTCTGCCGAACGGCACCATCCGCAACGTAGGTGAATTCGACGTAGCCGTGCACCTGCACGCTGAAGTTGAAGCCACCGTACGCGTTGTAGTGGTAGCGGCTTAAGCAGCACCTAACTGACTGGCACCTCGCGTGCCAGGCGGTTAACATCGGGCACGATCCTGTTTACAGGTCGTGCCTTTTGTTTTTCTACAACCCCAATTTCAAGTGGCCATGAACGATATCTCCGCTCCTGAGCAATACGATCTGCAAACCGCTGCCCTGAAGGTGCCGCCGCACTCCATCGAGGCCGAACAGGCCGTGCTCGGTGGCTTGATGCTGGACAACAACGCCTGGGAACGTGTGCTCGATCAAGTCTCGGACGGTGACTTCTATCGGCATGACCACCGCCTGATCTTCCGCGCCATTGCCAAGCTGGCCGATCTGAACTCCCCCATCGACGTCGTGACCCTTGCCGAGCAATTGGACAAGGAAGGTCAGACTTCGCAGGTGGGTGGTCTCGGTTACCTGGGTGAATTGGCGAAAAATACCCCGTCCGTTGCCAACATCAAGGCCTATGCGCAGATCGTCCGTGCGCGGGCGACCTTGCGGCAACTGATCGGCATCGCCACGGAAATCGCCGACAGTGCCTTCAACCCGGAAGGGCGCACGGCTGAAGAGATCCTTGACGAAGCCGAACGGCAGATCTTCCAGATTGCCGAGGCGCGGCCGAAAACCGGCGGCCCGGTGAGCGTCAATGACCTGCTGACCAAGGCCATCGACCGCATCGATACCCTGTTCAATACCGACAACGCCATCACCGGCCTGTCCACCGGCTACACCGACCTTGATGGCATGACCAGCGGCTTGCAGCCATCCGACTTGATCATCGTCGCCGGCCGTCCGTCCATGGGTAAGACCACGTTCGCCATGAACCTGGTGGAGAACGCCGTTCTACGCAGCGAAAAAGCCGTACTGGTCTATTCCCTGGAGATGCCAGGTGAGTCGTTGATCATGCGGATGCTCTCGTCCCTGGGCCGCATTGACCAGACCAAGGTTCGGGCCGGTCGCCTGGAAGACGACGATTGGCCGCGCCTGACCTCGGCAGTCAACCTGCTCAACGACCGCAAGCTGTTCATTGATGACACCGCGGGTATCAGTCCTTCGGAAATGCGTGCGCGCACCCGACGCTTGGTGCGTGAGCATGGCGAGATTGGCCTGATCATGATCGACTACCTGCAACTGATGCAGATCCCCGGCTCCAGCGGTGACAGCCGAACCAACGAGATTTCCGAAATCTCCCGCTCGTTGAAAGCCCTGGCCAAGGAGTTCAACTGCCCGGTGGTTGCGCTTTCGCAGCTCAACCGTTCCCTGGAGCAGCGTCCGAACAAACGCCCGATCAACTCCGACTTGCGGGAATCCGGAGCGATCGAGCAGGATGCTGACGTGATCATGTTCGTGTACCGGGACGAGGTTTATCACCCGGAGACCGAGCACAAAGGCATCGCCGAGATCATCATCGGCAAGCAGCGTAACGGTCCAATCGGTACCACGCGCCTGGCGTTTATCGGCAAATACACCCGTTTCGAAAACCTTGCGCCGGGCAGTTACAACTTCGACGACGAGTAAAGTACCCCGCCAATTCCGACCGCAAAGGTCGGAATTGGTTAAATTTTGTGCTATATTTCGCGCCCGCGATTTTTCATCTCAACACCGGTCATCGTCATGCAAACAGCCAAGCCGTTATTTGACTATCCCAAGTACTGGGCCGAATGCTTCGGTCCAGCGCCATTCCTGCCCATGAGCAGGGAGGAGATGGATCAGCTTGGCTGGGATTCGTGCGACATCATCATCGTTACCGGTGATGCCTACGTCGATCACCCGTCTTTCGGCATGGCAATCATCGGCCGGCTGCTGGAGTCCCAGGGCTTTCGCGTCGGGATCATTGCCCAGCCCAACTGGCAGTCCAAAGACGACTTCATGAAGCTCGGCGAGCCGAACCTGTTCTTCGGCGTCGCGGCCGGCAACATGGACTCGATGATCAACCGCTACACCGCCGACAAGAAAATCCGCTCTGACGACGCCTACACCCCAGGCGGCATGGCCGGCAAACGTCCGGACCGCGCAAGCCTGGTGTACAGCCAGCGTTGCAAGGAAGCCTACAAGAACGTGCCGATCGTACTCGGCGGTATCGAGGCTTCCCTGCGCCGCATCGCTCACTATGACTACTGGCAGGACCGTGTGCGCAACTCGATCCTGATCGATGCCGCTGCCGATATCCTGCTGTACGGCAACGCCGAGCGGGCCATCGTCGAAGTGGCCCAGCGCCTGTCCTGGGGCCACAAGATCGAAGACATCACCGATGTGCGCGGCACTGCGTTCATTCGCCGTGACACGCCTGAAGGCTGGTATGAGGTGGACTCCACGCGTATCGACCGTCCGGGCAAGATCGACAAGATCATCAACCCGTACGTGAACACCCAGGACACCCAGGCCTGCGCCATCGAGCAGGAAAAGGGCCCGGTTGAAGATCCGGACGAAGCCAAGGTCGTACAGATCCTGGCCAGCCCGCGCATGACCCGCGACAAGACAGTGATCCGCCTGCCATCGGTAGAAAAGGTCCGTGGCGACTCGGTGCTGTATGCCCACGCCAACCGCGTGTTGCACCTGGAAACCAACCCCGGCAACGCTCGCGCCCTGGTGCAGAAGCATGGTGAAGTGGACGTGTGGTTCAACCCGCCGCCCATTCCCATGACCACCGAGGAAATGGACTACGTGTTCGGCATGCCTTACGCACGTATTCCCCATCCGGTGTACGGCAAGGAAAAGATCCCGGCCTACGACATGATCCGTTTCTCGGTGAACATCATGCGCGGCTGCTTTGGTGGCTGCACGTTCTGCTCGATCACCGAACACGAAGGCCGGATCATCCAGAACCGTTCCGAAGAGTCGATCATCCGCGAAATCGAAGAGATTCGTGACAAGGTACCGGGCTTTACCGGTGTGATCTCCGACCTCGGCGGGCCGACCGCGAACATGTACCGCATCGCCTGCAAGAGCCCGGAAATCGAATCCGCGTGCCGCAAGCCGTCCTGCGTGTTCCCGGGCATCTGCCCGAACCTGAACACGGATCACTCCTCCTTGATCCAGCTGTACCGCAGCGCCCGTGCCTTACCGGGTGTGAAGAAGATCCTGATTGCTTCCGGCCTGCGTTACGACCTGGCGGTGGAATCTCCGGAGTATGTGAAAGAGCTGGTGACTCACCACGTCGGTGGTTACTTGAAGATCGCCCCGGAACACACCGAGGAAGGTCCGCTCAACCAGATGATGAAACCGGGCATCGGCAGCTATGACAAGTTCAAGCGCATGTTCGAGAAGTACACCAAGGAAGCAGGCAAGGAGCAGTACCTGATTCCGTACTTCATCGCCGCCCACCCGGGTACCACCGATGAAGACATGATGAACCTGGCCCTGTGGCTCAAGGGTAACGGCTTCCGCGCTGACCAGGTGCAGGCGTTCTACCCTTCGCCGATGGCCACGGCCACGGCTATGTACCACTCGGGCAAGAACCCGCTACGCAAGGTCACTTATAAGAGCGACGGCGTAACTATCGTCAAGAGCGAAGAGCAGCGTCGTCTGCACAAGGCTTTCCTGCGCTACCACGACCCGAAAGGCTGGCCGGTGTTGCGTGAAGCCTTGACCCGCATGGGCCGTGCCGACCTGATCGGGCCGGGCAAGGACCAGTTGATCCCGCTGCACCAGCCGGCCACCGACAACTACCAGAGTGCCCGTCGCAAAAACTCGACGCCGGCGGGTAGCCACAAGGTCGCCAAGGAAGCCACCACCAAGATCCTCACCCAGCACACCGGCCTGCCACCCCGTGGCAGCGACGGCAGCAATCCTTGGGACAAACGCGAACAAGCCAAGGCCGCTGCGATGGCCCGCAACAAACAAGCCGCCAAGGAACGTACCGACGCGGCCAAGGGCAAAGGCAAGAAGCCAGTCCGCAAGCCGGTTGTGCCGCGTTGATCGCTGCCTGAAACCACAAAACGCCAGCCTTCGTGCTGGCGTTTTGCTTTCTGGCGGGTGGGTGGTCGGTTTGTTAAGGTGGCGCCTATTCGAACACCGTCACTGTAGGAGCGAGCTTGCTCGCGATGGTCGTTAAGATGACGCGCAAAGCCTGACTGCCCGCGGCGAACTCAGGTTTTTCGCGAGCAAGCTCGCTTCTACAGTCGTGCAGTTATTTCAAGGAAGAGTACGTATGAGCAGCCCCCTGCTTGGCATTGGTATGGACCTCAACCGCTCGCAGTTCATGGCGCGCCAGCGCATCGAAAGCCAGATCAACCTGCCACGCCTGTTTGCCGCCATCGACGCCGATCCAGGTATTGTCGGCGCCGGTGTGGTGTATATCGATGCCGACTTCAATGTCGTGACCCTGCGCGAATTCAAGCCTATCTGCAGCATCAAGCCCAAACGCATCATTTTGCGCGAGGCGCAGAAGTACATTGCGCCGGCGCAGTTTGCCGAGCAAGTGACCAGCAATCCGCGTGAGTCCCGTTTGATAGGAGAGGCTGTCAATACGACCCTATCCTGTGCCGGTGCGATTCTGGGCTGGATCGTGGTGTTCAGTGGCACAGTCGCAGTGCCGTTTACGGCCGGGGCGAGCCTGGTTGTGACCGGGATCGGTGCTACGGCGGCAGCGGCCAGTACTGTGCAGTGTGTGATTGGGGGAACGAGAACGTATAACGAACTCAATGATCCGACGGCCAACGACGATATGGACAGTGAGGATTGGTATCGCTACGCAATGCCGGTATTGGATTCCGTCTCGCTGCTTGGCGCCGGAGCCTCTACCCTGACCACCCTGCGACTGTTGCAGGCCAGAAAGGCCACTACTGGCAGAAGTTGGTACGAACTTTCCAAGGGGCTGACCCGCCAGCAGCGTAAAGCGCTCACCAAGGAGTTGTTAAGCCTGAAAGATCCGAGCCTGAGCAATAAACTTTTAAAGCTGCGCCAGCGGCCAGGTGGGCTGGTCAAACGTTATTCCGCGACTGAAATCAACCACGCGACAGTGACGCAGATTCGGGATTCTCTGGGGGCCGCCATTGGCTTTGCCGGCAGTTCCTTTTCGGGGAATATTCGTACTATTGCGGTTGGTTTGTACGAGGAGCTTGAATGATGGCGCACCAAGACTCTCTGAAGGCTTTTCTGGCCCAGTATTTTCCGGCATTCATCTGTGCCTTTTTTCTCGCCTGCTTTTCCCTTTCCGCCACTATTTCATTGGTCGCCAGTACTTATTTTCGCGGTGACCCCGGTAGGGCGCGTTATTCATTCCTGGCAGCTGTAGTGTTAGGACTACTCCTTGCGCTCAGTCATTTCGTCATGATCCGAGGGCGGGCATGGGGTGTTTGGGTCATCGTTATTTTTTACCTGGTGTGCTTTCTTACGGTTCTCTCTACTTATGGCTATCGACCGCATATGGCCGCTTATGTGACGGGCTTACTGTTTCCTCTACTGGGAGGGTGGTTGCTTAACAGTCGACGTCATCGTGAAATGCGCGCTCAATTATTGATGCTGCGCCAAATGCGTCAGGCTGCTAAAACCTCCGGCAGGTCCCGGTAATTAGAGATGAGAGATGTGCCTGCTTCGAACAGTTTTCTCGCCAGCTATTTCCCGGTGTTCATGGGCACGATCTTCATGGCAATTTTTTCTGGCTCCGCCGCTGTTTCCTTGGCGGGTGTGACTTATTTGCGTGGTGTTGATCCCTCGCTCAAGACCAACTCCTCCGGGCTGGCGATCCTGGTGCTGGTCGCAGTGCTGGTATTTGGTAACGTCATGATCGCGCGAGGGCGCCCGTGGGCCGCCGGGCTGGTGGCGGGCTATCTGGGGAGCAGCCTGTTATTTGTGGTGCCGATGATTCAGTACCACCCTCACATGCTGATCTATTGCTCGGCTGTCCTCTTTCCGTTGTTAGGGTTGCTATTGCTCAACAGCAAGAGCCACCGTGAAATGCGCGCAAAACTGCTGGAGATTCGCCACCGGCGGCAGGCCGTGAAAGCTCAGCACAAAAAGCGCTAGCTCAACAAAAAACACTGGGTAGATTCGCCGGGCGGATGAGCTCAAAAGTATCGCAACGGGTTTATATGAGGAAATCAACGAATGGATGACCTTCACACGCTTCGTGATTTTTTCAGGCAGTCCTTCCTCACTTTTTTGGTCGGAATCTTTGCCGCTTACTGCTCCTTGGCGTTTGCTACGGCACTGGCCTTTGTCACCTATTTTTGTGATGCCTCTATCGGCGACGGCACGGGTGTTTCAATCTTTCTCGCTGGGGCGCTACTGGTGCTGTTAACAGTCCACAGCAACTTTATGATTCTGCGGGGCAGACCCTTATGGGTATGGGTATGGGTCATGGTGATGATCTATCTGGGGTGCTTTCTGTTTGTCTTGTCTATGATCCAACTCCATACACACAGGATTGTTTATTGGCTGGCGCTGGTCTTTCCTTTGTTCGGGTTGCTGACGGTCAATAGTGTCGGCCAGCGCAAGATGCGCGAGACACTCGTGAAGATCCGCCACTTGCGCCAAGCCGCAATTGCCGAACACAAGTCTCGATAAACGTATCGTTTTGCTTTCCCTCGGGTGAATTGCCCAAGCGTTTCACACCTACTCAGATCAAGCACGCAACCGTCACGCAGATAAAGGACGCCTTGGGGGCTTCTATCGGATTAACCGGAAGCGCGATTTCGGGAAATGTTCGAACCCTTGCTGTAGGCCTGTATGAGGAGATTGACCAGTGAATGATGAGCTGAGTATCCGGGCGTTCCTGTCCACGTATTTCCCGGTTTTTATGGGCGCAATATTTGCGTCGGTATTTTCCCTGGTTTTTGCTGTGCCGTTGTTTTTTGACAGCTACTTTCGAAATTTACCGTTGGCCGACAATGCCAAATACTCTTTCCTGGGTGGAATTGCGCTCACAGTGGTCATCGTGCATTGCAACTTCATGATTGCACGTGGGCGACCGCAATGGGTGTGGCCATTAGTGGTGCTGTTGGGGCTTTGTTTTTTGGGTGTATTGCCCACCATTGAGTACCGACCGCATAAGTTGATTTACGGTTTGAGTGCGTTTCTTCCATTGCTTGCTCTGCTATTGCTCAACAGCAAGCGCCACCGCGAAATGCGCGCAAAACTGCTGGAAATCCGCCACTTGCGCCAAGCCGCAATTGCCAAACACAAGTCTCGATAAACGGCCGATGCTTCTGTAGGAGCGAGCTTGCTCGCGAAAAACCTCAACGATAACGTGTGCATCCAGGATAAACGCGTCGCCTATGTGTTCTTCGCGAGCAAGCTCGCTCCTACGATGCGGGGGGATTTTGAGTAGTGCGGGGGATGTCGTTGGGGTGTTGTGACAGATGATCGTTCCCACGCGCGGGAACGATCATCAGGAGGGTCTCAGGCCTCGGGCGCCTGATCTTTCGGTGCTTCGGTCTCGTCAGTTGCCACTTCACCTTCTGCATCCGGGTTCAGTGCGCCAGCTTCTTCATCGGCTGCAGCTTTCTTGCGTTGCAGCTTTTCCTCTTTCTTCTGTTCCTTGGCCAAGTCTCTCTGACGTTTGGCGAAGGAGTAATTAGGTTTTGCCATGGGCGATCCTCTGGGGTCGAAGGTGAGGTTGAGCGGCGCGTATTCTGCCTTTAATCGTGTCCCAAGGGTTAATCGGTTTTTTGATCCGTCCACTTGGCTGGCGATTTGCTCATTTGCAGCATGTCACGACGAAGCGCCAGGGCGAAACCTTAACTGAGATTAAACCTCGCGCGGGGGCGTTTGGCAGGTACCGCTGGCACCACAGGCGTAAGCGGCAAGCAAGCTGCGAAGCAGGCTGTTGAAGTGCATGGCTCGAGACTCCGTAGGAATGACAAACTGATCATAGGCGGGCAATGAGCATTACGCTGTTTGATTGTTTCGATCAGTCTGATAGCCTAAAGTTGTATACAATTTGTTGATGCAGATCATGGGATATTTGCTCTGTATCAGGCAATCTTCCCGTTATTCGGATTTTGTTAACCCAGTCTTGGAGATTCACATGTTTGCCAAACTCGTTGCCGTTTCCCTGCTGACCCTGGCTAGCGGCCAGTTGCTTGCTGCAGAGTGCAAGGTCACCGTCGACTCTACTGACCAGATGTCCTTCAACACCAAGGAGGTCACGATCGACAAGAGCTGCAAAACGTTCACCGTTGAGCTGACTCACTCTGGCAGCTTGCCGAAGAATGTCATGGGCCATAACTGGGTGTTGAGCAAAGAAGCCGACATGCAGCCGATCGCGACTGACGGCCTGGGCGCAGGCATTGACAAGGATTATCTGAAAGAAGGTGATGCTCGAATCATCGCCCATACCAAGCTTATCGGCGCCAAGGAAACCGACTCGGTCACCTTCGACGTATCGAAACTGTCGGCTGACGAAAAATACGGCTTCTTCTGCTCCTTCCCAGGCCACATCTCGATGATGAAAGGCACTGTGACCCTGAAGTAATCAGGACACGAGCATAAAAAAGCGCCGTCACAGGCGCTTTTTTGTGGGTGGTCAGTTAAACCGAGCCATCGTTCGTCGCAGGCAAGCCTGTCTGGCGCTAGAGAGCGGCCTGGCTCACCTCACGGCGCAAACGGCATCACCCGCTTGTGTTCGGTCTTGCGGTAGGTGTCGCAGATGATCTTGAACGCCTCTTCACGCACTGGCTCGCCGTGAAGGAACGCATCAATTTCGGTATAGGTCACGCCATGGGACGCTTCATCCGGCTTGCCTGGCGACAGGTCTTCCAGGTCGGCCGTCGGGACTTTCTCCACCAGCGATTCGGGCGCGCCCAAGTGCCGCGCAATCGCTCGCACCTGGTTTTTCACCAACCCGCTCAAGGGGGCCAGGTCGCAGGCGCCATCACCGAACTTGGTGAAAAACCCCATTACCGCTTCCGCTGCGTGGTCGGTGCCTATCACCAGGCCGCCGGCTGCGCCGGCGATGGTGTACTGCGCCACCATGCGCATCCGTGCCTTGGTATTGCCCAGCACGAAGTCCCGGGAGACCGCGTGCTTGCCTTCAAACGCGGCAACTTCATTGGCCAGGGCCTTGACCGCCGGGCCGATGTTCACCGTATGGCATTCGTGCGGGGCGATAAAATCCACCGAGGCCTGGGCGTCGTGTTCGTCGAACTGGGTTTCGTAGGGCAGGCGTACCGCGATAAAACGGTAGGCCTGGTCGCCATTACGCGCGCGCAACTCTTCCATTGCCCGCTGGGCCAAAAGGCCGGCGGTCAGGGAGTCGACGCCGCCGCTGATGCCCAGCACCAAGGTCTTGAGCCCCGAATTGATCAGGCACTCCTGGATAAAGGTAATGCGCCGGGCAACCTCCGCCTCCAGGGCGGCCTGGTCTTTGAACGGCGGTTGGACCTTGAGCTGTTCAGCAATCTCACGCTGTACGGCTTGCATGATTCATTCCTCGCTGGATTGGGCAGGTACTTTGAAAACGTGGCGTAAATAAGCGGCGAAGTTCGGATCCGTGCAGTGGGTCTTGCCCGCTTCATCGGAGATCTTCGCCACGGGCTGGCCATTGCAGGCGGTCATTTTAAGCACGATGCTCATGGGCTCCACACCTGGAATATCACAGGTCAGGTTGGTGCCGATGCCGAAGCTGACATTGATCCGACCGCGCAGCGCCCGGAAAATCTCCAAGGCCTTGGGCAGCGTCAGGCTGTCGGAGAACACAAGGGTCTTGCTCATCGGCTCGATCCCCAGCTTGTGATAGTGGGCGATGGCTTTTTCTGCCCACAGCACCGGGTCGCCGGAGTCGTGGCGCAGGCCGTCGAACAGCTTGGCGAAGTACAGGTCGAAGTCGCCGAGGAAGGCATCGGTGGTGATGCAATCGGTCAGGGCGATGCCCAGCAGGCCACGGTATTCACGAACCCAGCAGTCGAGGGCGGCAATCTGGCTGTCGATCAGCCGTGGCCCCAATTGCTGGTGGGCCATGATCCACTCGTGGGCCATGGTGCCCAGGGGCTTCATGTCCAGCTCGCGGGCCAGGTGCACGTTGCTGGTGCCGACAAACCGCCCGGGGAAGTCGTGCTTGAGCACGTTGACCACTTCTTCCTGAACCCGGTATGAGAAGCGCCGACGGGTGCCGAAGTCAGCTACCTGCAACTCCGACAGTTCGTCGCTGCTGGCGTTGGCGGTGAGCCAATCGAACTTGCGGTACAACTGCTCGCGGGCCTGTTCGAGGATTACGCTCTGGTAACGGTAGCGGTTACGCACCTCGCTGACGATGGCCAGCATCGGCACTTCAAACAAGATTACATGCAGCCACGGCCCGCGCAGGCGGATAAACAATTCGCCGTTTTCGATACCGGTCTGCACGTAGCGCAGGTTGAAGCGAAACAGGCCGAGGAAGCGCAGGAAGTCCGGCTTCATGAAACTGATGCGTTCCAGGAAACCCAGTTGATCCGGGCTCAGGCTCAGCTCGGCCAGGCGTTCGATCTGGTAGCGAATCTCCGCGAGGTAAGGGCGCAGATCTTCACTGTTGCGGCAACGGAACTCCCATTCAACTTCCACATTGGGGTAGTTGTGCAGCACCGCCTGCATCATGGTC
Organism: Pseudomonas karstica; assembly: GCF_009707515.1. GTDB lineage: Bacteria > Pseudomonadota > Gammaproteobacteria > Pseudomonadales > Pseudomonadaceae > Aquipseudomonas > Aquipseudomonas karstica. Next base: position 210,728 of record NZ_WLYI01000005.1, read on the forward strand.
AGTTTGTAGAAGTCGGTGTCGAGCAAGTTCTGCACGATGCGATCGGCAAACACACTCTCGCTCATAACGGGAATCTCCAGACAGGTTGGCGATGGGCGCCGACCTTTACGCACAATTAAGGAATGGCACTAGTGGCGCATAGACGCGGGTCGGTTTGCCAGTGTTTTTTTTGTGCCGCCACTGACGCTATCGCGGGCAAGCCCGGCTCCCACAGGAGAATGCATTGCAAATGTGGGCGTTGGCTTGTCGAATCGTCGCACCGCTGTGCTAGCGATATTCCAGTCATAAACAATCAAGCGGTTTAAACCTGCTCCATCATCCACCGTACAAAATCCCGCACCTTGGGCACTTCTGCCGAATGCTCGGGATAGGCCAGGTAATAGGCATCCTGGCTCGGCATTGCATGCTGCCAGGGGATCACCAGCTTGCCGTCGGCCAACTCCTCTTCCACCAGGAACCTTGGCAGCAGCGCCACACCGCAGCCCACTTGCGCGGCGCGGATGCACATATAGAACGTATCGAAACGCGGCCCGTGGTAGCTGTGTTCGGTGTGGTAGCCCTGGCTGGCGAACCATTCATGCCAGCCCTGGGGACGGGAGGCGTTTTGCAGCAGTACCAGGTCGCTCAGTTGCGTCGGGTCGGCGAAGGGTTGCGCAGGCAAACTGTCTGGTGCGCATACAGGTACCAGTTCTTCGCTGAACAGTTTCAGGCTTTCGGTGCCGGGTCGTGAGCCTTGGCCGAAGTAAAACGCCAGGTCGGCCTTGCCTTGCAGCAGATCGTCCGGCTCTTGTTCGTTGCACAGGTCCAGGTGTATCTGCGGGTGACGCAGCCGCCAGCCCTTGAGGCGCGGCACCAGCCAGCGGGCGCCGAAGGTGTAGGGTGTCGAGACCCGTAGCACCTCGGTCTCTCCGCCGTAAGAGCGTAGGTAGTGGGTAGACATCTCCACCTGGGTAAGGATCTTGCGCACCTCTACCAGATACAGGTCGCCCGCCGGGGTCATCTGCAAGCGGCGGCGTACTCGACGGAACAGCAGGTGCTGCAGCAAGTCTTCCAGCTGCGCCACCTGCTTGCTGACGGCGCTTTGCGTCAGGTTCAGCTCTTCGGCGGCGCGAGTGAAGCTCAGGTGGCGGGTAGCGGCTTCGAAACACTGCAGGGCGGTGATCGATGGCAAATGTCTTTTATTCAGCACGGCGTGCCTCGTTTTCTTTTTGCATGAATAAACGGAATGATATCTCGCCTAATCGTCGTTTGTTGGCAAGTCTTGGGCCAGCTACAAATAAGGTCTGGATCGCCTTGTGAAGGGCGGCGCATATTTTCGTTTGTAGTTGGAAGGAGAAACCCATGGTTGCCGCATTGCTTGATCGTCTCGGGGTAAACCCGGCACTGTACCAGTCGGGGAAACAGCCCGTGCATTCGCCCATTGATGGCAGCCTGATCGCCAGTGTGCACTGGGAAGGAGCGGCTGAGGTGGAGCAGCAGGTCAGTCGTGCCGAGCATGCATTCGAGGCCTGGCGTAAGGTGCCGGCGCCGCGACGTGGCGAACTGGTACGCCAATTCGGCGAAGTGCTGCGTGAGTATAAAGCCGACCTGGGCGAGTTGGTGTCCTGGGAAGCCGGCAAGATCACTCAGGAAGGCTTGGGTGAAGTACAGGAAATGATCGACATTTGCGACTTCGCTGTAGGCCTCTCCCGCCAGTTGTACGGTTTGACCATCGCTTCCGAGCGTCCAGGCCACCACATGCGTGAAACCTGGCACCCATTGGGTGTTGTGGGAGTCATCAGCGCCTTCAACTTTCCGGTCGCGGTGTGGGCGTGGAACACCACCCTGGCCCTGGTGTGTGGCAACTCCGTTATCTGGAAGCCGTCGGAAAAGACTCCGCTCACGGCCCTGGCTTGCCAGGCGCTGTTCGAGCGCGTACTGAAGACGTTCAGCGATGCTCCCGAGTATTTGAGCCAAGTCATCATCGGTGGTCGCGATGCTGGCGCCGCGCTGGTGGACGACCCGCGTGTCGCGCTGATCAGCGCCACCGGCAGCACCCGCATGGGGCGCGAAGTGGCGCCGAAAGTCGCTGCGCGTTTTGCCCGCAGTATCCTCGAGTTGGGCGGCAATAATGCGATGATCCTCGGCCCGAGCGCCGACCTGGACATGGCCGTGCGCGCCATTCTGTTCAGCGCGGTCGGGACTGCCGGGCAACGTTGCACCAGCCTGCGTCGCCTGATCGCCCATGACTCGGTAAAAGAAGAAATTGTCACCCGCCTCAAGGCTGCCTACTCCAAGGTGCGCATCGGCCACCCATTGGAAGGCAACCTGGTGGGCCCGCTGATCGACAAGCACAGTTTCGAAAACATGCAGGACGCCCTGGAGCAGGCATTGAGCGAGGGCGGCAGAGTTTTCGGCGGCAAACGTCAGTTGGAAGACCAATTCCCTAATGCCTACTACGTGTCGCCGGCGATCGTGGAAATGCCGGAGCAGAGCGATGTGGTTTGCACCGAGACCTTCGCGCCGATTCTGTATGTGGTCGGCTATACCGATTTCGCCGAAGCCTTGCGCCTGAACAACGCCGTGCCGCAGGGATTGTCTTCGTGCATCTTTACCACCGACGTTCGGGAAGCCGAGCAGTTCATGTCGGCGGTAGGCAGCGACTGCGGCATCGCCAACGTCAACATCGGCCCGAGCGGCGCGGAAATCGGCGGCGCATTTGGCGGCGAGAAAGAAACTGGCGGCGGGCGTGAGTCGGGCTCGGATGCGTGGCGCGGGTATATGCGCCGGCAGACCAATACCGTGAACTACTCGCTGGAGTTGCCGTTGGCGCAAGGCATTACGTTCGACTGAGTGCGCTGATCGCTCCCACGCTTTGCGTGGGAGCGCATCCTGTGACGCTAGGCGTCATGATTTCAACAGTGGACGCAGAGCGTCCAAGGCAGCATTCCCACGCAGAGCATGGGAACGATCAGTGGTGTATTCATCCCGGAGTCTGGCAATGCCTTTACGCGAAGCATGTTTGTGGGAGGAACTGACTCCTGGCCGGCCGGATCGCGCCGCGTTGAACGGCGAGGTGAAGGTCGATGTGTGTGTGATCGGCGCCGGGATCACCGGATTGTCGGCCGCCATTCACTTGTTGGAGCAAGGTAAAAGCGTCTGTGTACTGGAGGCCCATCGTACCGGCCATGGCGGTTCGGGGCGTAACGTAGGGCTGGTCAATGCCGGGATGTGGATTCCCCCGGATGAGATCGAAGCCGGTTTTGGCGAAGCGGTGGGCAGCCAGCTCAACCGTATGCTCGGCGCGGCGCCGTCACTGGTGTTCAGCTTGATCGACAAATACGGTATCGATTGCCAGCTGCGCCGCGAGGGCACCTTGCACATGGCGCACAATGCCCGTGGCGAAGCGGATTTGCGCAGTCGTGAAGAACAATGGAAACGCCGTGGTGCACCAGTGGAGCTATTGACCGGCACCGCTTGCGAACAGGCCATCGGTACCCGGAAGATCGGCGTCGCCTTGCTTGATCGGCGCGCCGGCACCTTGAACCCGATGGCCTACACCAGTGGTTTGGCCAACGCTGCCGTGGGCCTCGGTGGGCAGTTGTTTGATCATTCTCCCGTCACTCAACTGGAGCGTCAGGGGCAGCACTGGTCTGTGCAAACTACCCAGGGCGCGGTGCAGGCCGAGCAAGTGGTGATCGCCTCCAACGCCTACACCGAAGGCGAGTGGACCGAGTTGCGGCGCAATTTCTTTCCCGGTTATTACTACCAAGTGGCTTCGGCCCCATTGACCGATGAGGCCGCGCAACAAATCCTCCCCGGTGGTCAAGGTTCCTGGGATACGCGGCAAGTCCTCAGCAGCATTCGTCGCGATGCCGATGGCCGGTTGCTGCTGGGTAGCCTGGGTAACGGTAGCCAGAAACCCGCCTGGTTTCTCAAAGCCTGGGCCGATCGAGTGCAGCGGCACTACTTTCCCCATCTCAAGACGGTGCAGTGGGAGTTCACCTGGACGGGCTGTATTGCCTTCACTCCGGACCACCTGATGCGCCTGTTCGAACCGGCACCCGGCTTGGTGGCCGTCACCGGTTACAACGGGCGAGGGGTAACCACCGCCAGTGTGGTGGGCAAAGCCTTCGCCGATTACTTGTGTCACCAGAATCCCCAGGCCTTGCCGATTCCTTTCGCGCCGATGCAGCCGCTGGTCGGAGCGGGCCTGCGCAGTTGCTTATATGAGGCGGGTTTTTCCTTGTATCACGCTGGGCAATGCCTGCGGATTGTCATCTGATCAGCGAAATAGCTGTAAGAAGACGGCATTTTCTTAGCAGGCTATGAATCTGTATTGGTGCGAGTCGTAGCATTGGCGCACTGTAAATGTGCAGTTCCGTTACGCCTGTGGTTACAGATCCAGAGGCTGTCGTTTATGGGGCGGGTTGCAATGCTTGTGAGGGCGGGTTGCGCTTTCTTGGTCTGTTGGTGGCGCCTGCGCAAGCTAAAGGGTTGCACGTCTAATTGAAAGGAGTCGAAACGCTTGTAATAACAATGACACGGTGTCTTTTTGAATAATGAAAACGTACTGGCACGGGGCTTGCTCTTGGCTTTTAGGTGAAAGTTTGAAGTGAAGTTGCTTTTTATTTGTTGAAGAAATACCAATAAACAAAAAAACTCGGAGCACCACCTCATGTCCCAGACGTTTTACAAGAAAGGTTTTCTGGCCCTCGCAGTGGCTACTGCATTGGGTGTTTCTTCGTTTGCTCAAGCTGATGTGAAGATTGGCGTAGCGGGGCCGATGACCGGTGCCAACGCGGCGTTCGGTGAGCAGTACATGAAAGGCGCCCAGGCGGCCGCCGATGTCATCAACAAGGCGGGCGGGATCAACGGCGAACAAATCAAGCTGGTGGCGGGCGACGATGCTTGCGAGCCCAAGCAGGCCGTGGCCGTGGCCAACCGCCTGGTTGACCAGGACAAGGTGATTGGCGTGGTCGGGCACTTTTGCTCCTCGAACACCATTCCAGCCTCCGAGGTGTATGACGACGCGGGTGTGATTGCGATCACCCCAGGGTCTACCAACCCGCAAGTGACCGAGCGCGGTATGGGGGCGATGTTCCGTATGTGTGGTCGTGATGACCAGCAAGGCATCGTCGCTGGCGACTACATCGTCGATGTGCTCAAAGGCAAGAAAATCGCAGTGATCAACGACAAGGACACCTACGGTAAAGGCTTGGCTGACGCCACTGCGGCGCAGTTGACCAAGCGCGGTGTCAAGCCTGTGCTGGAAGAGGGCTTGACCCGTGGCGAGAAAGACTTCAGCGCCCTGGTCACCAAGATCCGCTCCCTGGGCGCCGACGTCGTGTACTTCGGTGGCCTGCACCCGGAAGCCGGTCCATTGGTTCGCCAAATCCGTGAAGCCGGCCTCAAGGACGTCAAGTTCATGTCCGATGATGGTGTCGTGACTGACGAGCTGGTGACGACTGCCGGCGGTGCGCAGTACGTGGATGGGGTCTACATGACCTTTGGCGCCGACCCGCGCAAGCTGGCGGATAGCAAGACCGTGGTAGACGCGTTCCGCAAAAGCGGCTACGAGCCTGAAGGCTACACCCTCTACGCTTATGCCTCGCTCCAGGCCCTGGCCGCCGGCTTCAATGGCGCTAAATCCAACAAAGGCGAAGACGCCGCCAAGTGGCTGAAAGCCAACCCGGTGAAAACCGTCATGGGCGAGAAGACCTGGGACGCCAAGGGCGACCTGAAAATCTCTGATTATGTGGTTTACCAATGGGACAAGGATGGTAAATACCACCAGTTGGAAAAACAGAAGTGATCTGAGAGTCTGAACTGACTGCAGAACCCTTGTAGGAGCGAGCTTGCTCGCGAAGAACGTTAACGATAACGCGTGCATCCTGGATGCACGTATCGCTCTCCGGTTTTTCGCGAGCAAACTCGCTCCTGCAGGGGAGGGCAGTCCAGTTGCTAAGCCTCTGTTTTCCTCCTAGAAGCGCCGCACACCTTGCATGTGTAGGCGCTCACTGCGTGAGATTGCGTTATGGATGGTATTTTCCTGCAGCAACTGGTCAATGGCCTGACCCTCGGGTCGGTTTATGGCCTGATCGCCATCGGCTACACAATGGTCTATGGCATCATCGGCATGATCAACTTCGCCCACGGCGAGGTTTATATGATTTCCGCTTACCTCGCGGCAATCAGTCTGGCTCTGCTGGCTTGGTTCGGTATCGAATCCTTCCCGTTGCTCATTCTCGGCACCCTGGTATTCACCGTAGTAGTCACTGGCGTTTACGGTTGGGTCATCGAACGTGTCGCCTACAAACCGCTGCGCAACTCCACCCGCCTGGCGCCGTTGATCAGTGCCATCGGTATTTCCCTGATTCTGCAAAACTACGCACAGATCGCCCAAGGCGCCAAGCAACAAGGGATTCCCACCCTGCTGGCAGGTGCCTGGCGAGTCGATATTGGTACCGGGTTCGTGCAACTGACGTACACCAAGGTGTTTATCCTGGTGGCGGCCTTCGCCGGGATGGCGTTGCTGACCTACATCATCAAGTACACCAAGCTAGGCCGCATGTGCCGTGCCACCCAGCAAGATCGCAAGATGGCCTCGATCCTCGGTATCAACACTGACCGGGTGATCTCCTACGTATTCGTTATTGGTGCAGCCATGGCCGCCCTGGCCGGCGTGTTGATCACCTTGAACTATGGCACGTTCGACTTTTATGCGGGCTTCATCATTGGCATCAAGGCGTTTACCGCAGCGGTACTCGGTGGCATCGGTTCCCTGCCTGGGGCCATGCTCGGCGGGATCATCCTCGGCATCTCCGAGTCGCTGTTCGCCGGTTTGATCAACTCTGACTACAAAGACGTGTTCAGTTTCTCACTGCTGGTGGTGATTCTGATTTTCCGTCCCCAGGGCCTGCTCGGTCGCCCACTTGTGGCGAAGGTATAAACATGTCTGCAGCCAAATCTATCGATATCAAGAAAAGTGTGGTTGATGCGGTCCTCGCCGGGCTGATTTCACTGATCGTGTTCGGCCCGATCGTCGGCGTGGTCCTCGACGGCTACAGCTTCAACCTGCAACCGGCCCGCGTTGGCCTGCTGGTTGCCATCGTGATGGCCGGGCGTTTCGCCATGAGCCTGTTCCTGCAAACGCCCAAGGGCCTGAGGATTCTCCAGGGCTTCGAAAGCACCGGTTCCGGCGTGCATGTGCTGGTGCCAGACTACAAGTCACGGCTGCGCTGGATCATCCCCGCACTGATCGTGATTGCCATCGTCTTCCCGTTCTTTGCCAACAAATACTTGCTGACGGTGGTGATTCTCGGGCTGATCTACGTGTTGCTGGGCCTGGGCCTGAACATCGTGGTGGGCCTGGCCGGGCTGCTCGACCTGGGTTACGTGGCGTTCTATGCCATCGGCGCCTACGGCCTGGCCCTGGGTTATCAGTACCTGGGCCTGGGCTTCTGGACGGTGCTGCCGTTGGCGGCCATCGCCGCGGCGCTGGCCGGATGCATACTCGGCTTCCCTGTGCTACGAATGCACGGGGATTACCTGGCCATCGTGACCCTGGGTTTCGGTGAAATCATCCGCCTGGTATTGAACAACTGGCTGTCGTTTACCGGCGGTCCGAACGGTATGCCGGTGCCCTCTCCGACCTTCCTCGGCCTGGAGTTCGGGCGCAGGGCCAAGGAAGGCGGGGTGCCGTTTCACGAGTTTTTCGGCATCGCTTACAACCCCAATGTTAAATTCCTGTTTATCTACATTGTGCTGTTTATCGTGGTGCTGTTGGTGCTGCACATCAAGCATCGCCTGACCCGCATGCCAGTGGGCCGAGCTTGGGAAGCCTTGCGCGAAGATGAAATCGCTTGCCGTTCCATGGGTCTGAACCACGTACTGGTCAAGCTCTCGGCGTTCACCATTGGTGCTTCCACTGCCGGTTTGGCCGGGGTGTTTTTCGCCAGCTATCAAGGCTTCGTCAACCCATCGTCATTTACCTTCTTTGAGTCGGCGCTGATCCTCGCCATCGTGGTGCTGGGCGGCATGGGCTCCACGGTCGGGGTGGTGATTGCCGCGTTCGTGCTCACGGTGGCGCCGGAGCTGCTGCGCAGCTTCTCCGAATACCGTGTGCTGTTGTTCGGCGTACTGATGGTGGTGATGATGATCTGGCGGCCGCGCGGCCTGATCCGTATCAGTCGTACCGGTGTCACGCCACGCAAGGGGGTCGCGCCATGAGCAAGGAAGTGGTTCTCAGCGTGGAAAAACTGATGATGCACTTCGGTGGCATCAAGGCCTTGAGTGATGTGAGCCTCAAGGTCAAGCGCAACTCGATCTTCGCCCTGATCGGTCCCAACGGTGCGGGCAAGACCACGGTGTTCAACTGCCTGACCGGTTTCTACAAGGCCACCGGCGGCAAGATCGAACTCAATGTGCGGGGCAAGCAGACCAACGTCATCCAGTTGCTCGGCGAGCCCTTCAAGCCCACTGACTTTATTTCGCCCAAAAGTTTCATCAGCCGGGTGTTCTACAAAATGTTCGGCGGTACTCACCTGGTGAACCGGGCAGGCCTTGCCCGCACCTTCCAGAACATTCGCCTGTTCAAGGAAATGTCGGTGGTGGAAAACCTGCTGGTGGCCCAGCACATGTGGGTCAACCGCAACATGCTGGCGGGTGTTCTCAACACCAAGGGCTATCAGAAGGCCGAGAGCGACGCCCTCGACCACGCCTTCTATTGGCTGGAGGTAGTGGACCTGGTGGACTGCGCCAACCGCCTGGCTGGCGAGCTCTCCTACGGCCAGCAGCGCCGTCTGGAAATCGCCCGCGCCATGTGCACCCGGCCGCAAATTATCTGCCTGGACGAACCGGCAGCCGGTCTGAACCCCCAGGAAACCGAAGCCCTCAGCGCGATGATTCGCTTGCTGCGCGACGAGCATGATTTGACAGTGGTACTGATCGAACACGACATGGGCATGGTAATGAGTATTTCCGACCACATCGTGGTGCTCGACCACGGCAACGTCATCGCTGAGGGTGGCCCGGAAGCGATCCGTAATGATCCGAAAGTGATCGCCGCTTACCTGGGCGCGGATGAAGAGGAGTTGGTATGAGCGAACCCATCCTCGAGTTGAAAGACCTGGACGTGTTCTACGGACCAATCCAGGCCCTGAAAAAAGTCTCGCTGCACATTAATGAAGGGGAAACCGTCAGCCTGATCGGCTCCAACGGCGCGGGCAAATCCACGTTGCTGATGTCGATATTTGGCCAACCACGGGCCGAGTCCGGGCAAATTCTCTATCGTGGTGTGGACATTACCCAGAAATCGACCCATTACATCGCGTCCAACGGCATTGCCCAATCGCCGGAAGGCCGACGGGTTTTCCCCGACATGACGGTCGAGGAAAATCTCCAGATGGGCACCATCCCCATTGGCGACAAGTTCGCTGATGAGGACATGCAACGTATGTTCGAGTTGTTTCCTCGGCTCAAGGAGCGGCGCAATCAGCGGGCGATGACCATGTCTGGCGGCGAGCAGCAAATGCTCGCCATTGCCCGGGCATTGATGAGCCGGCCCAAGTTGTTATTGCTCGATGAGCCGAGCCTGGGGCTGGCGCCGATTGTGGTGAAGCAGATCTTCGCCACCCTGCGGGAGTTGGCAACCACCGGGATGACTATCTTCCTGGTGGAGCAGAACGCCAACCATGCATTGCGTCTGTCTGATCGGGCGTATGTGATGGTCAACGGCGAAATCCGCCTCACCGGGACCGGCAAGGAGTTGCTGGTCAATGAGGAGGTGCGTAACGCCTACCTCGGCGGGCACTAAGTCGGGGTGGTGTGAGCCGCTGCCGAAGAATGAGGCTGCGATGCGTGTCCGCAGGGCTGCCCTTAGGGCCGCTGCGCAGCCCATCGCAGTTTCGTACCTCGGCAGCGGCTACAGGTAACCCGTGCGCATATTTTTTGTACCATCCGAAGGCTTTCGCCAAATTGTGGAAAACAAATCTGGGCACCTCCCAAAGCGCGACATATAGCCGCCGCAAATCCCTGTTTTGTCACAGTTTTGACTTGTCCCCACGGACTGTGGAACTGGCTGTGGGTAACGTGGGAGTAGCTGGCTGGAAGCCTTTGGCTACGCGGCTTTCAGCGTCATGGTTGTTTTTTGATCAGGGGCTTTTTCAGGTTCTTCCTACGGAGTTGTCAACCTGTACAAAGACACAGGTATATGACAAAAAAATCACCCTCCGACCTGTGGATAAGTCTGTGACTAAACTCTGGAAAGACTCCCGCAGGGGGCGCAATTACTGGCCTGGAGCCATCCTCTTGATTCCTTCATGCGCAATAGACCTACATACGCCTGGGCCAAGGTCAAGCAAAAAACTTTTAGAAACGCGCTGAAAGCCTTGTACTCAGCGGCTTGGCGGGTTTTGTACTTGCCCCCAAAGACTGTGGACGGGGCTGTGGATAAGGTGCGTGTATATGGCTGCAGGCCACGATTTATATGGCTTTTAAGCGGTTGGTTGTTTTTTGTACAAGGCTGTCGGGCGGGTGGGTATTTCGGTTGCCGCCAAGACGGTGTGCGGGCATTCTGCTCGCTGGTTTTTTATCTCACTGGCTGCGCGAAGCCCTGCAAGGAGAACATCATGTCCAACACGCTATTTATTACCGGTGCAACTTCCGGTTTTGGCGAGGCCTGTGCCCGGCGTTTTGCCGAGGCAGGCTGGAAGCTGGTGCTGACCGGGCGTCGTGAGGAGCGTTTGAACGCGCTGTGCGCCGAGCTTTCACAGCAGACTGAAGTCCACGGCCTAGTGGTGGACGTACGTGATCGCAAGGCCATGGAAGAGGCTATCGCCAACCTGCCACCCTCTTTCAGCAAGCTGCGCGGGCTGATCAACAATGCAGGCCTTGCCGTGGGCACGGACCCGGCACCCAAGTGCAACCTGGACGATTGGGAAACCATGGTCGACACCAACGTCAAGGGCTTGCTATATGCCACCAACCTGCTGTTGCCACGCCTGATTGCTCATGGGCGCGGTGCCGGGATCATCAACCTGGGCTCCATCGCTGGCAACTATCCTTACCCGGGCAGCCACGTGTATGGCGCAACCAAGGCTTTCGTCAAACAGTTTTCCCTGAACCTGCGTTGCGACCTGCAAGGCACCGGTGTACGCGTGACCAACATCGAGCCGGGCCTGTGTGAAAGCGAGTTTTCCCTGGTGCGTTTCGGCGGTGACCAGGCGCGGTATGACGCCACGTACTCGGGCGCCGAGCCCATCCAGCCACAAGACATTGCCGACACGATCTTCTGGGTACTCAACACCCCGGCACACGTGAACATCAACCGCCTGGAGCTGATGCCGGTCAGCCAGACCTGGGCGGGCTTCACCATTGAGCGCGGCGCTAAGGGTTAATCTGTAGCCGCTGCCGAGGCACGAGGCTGCGATAAGGGCCGAAGGACCTTCACCTAGGGCCGCCTCGGCCGAACGCGACTCCATGGCAGTGACACATTAGTCAATAAGCACCCTTGCTGTTTTATGTAGTTATAGCGGCAACTTGACGCGGAAAAATCGT
>NZ_WLYI01000060.1 GCF_009707515.1 Pseudomonas karstica
TATGGACTGGCTGGGGCACGCCGAAATCGCTGGCGGTGTGATTGAACTCGTTGAGCAGCAATTGACGCTCGGCTGCGGGCACGATGTCCAGGCGGCTGGCCAGGCACTCAGGGGTCTGTTCAAGCGCTTCGACCAATGCAGCGACGGCCTGTGCGAGATAGGCTGCTATCCGCTGTGGGTCAATGCCGGTAATCGATTGAGCGGTCAGGGAGAACCCTTTGCCGACGTTGGCCACGGCAATTTCGATGGGATAGTTGGTACGGGTTTCGGAGGCAATAAAGTGCATGCCTTCATGGTCGCCCATGTCCTCGACGCTTTCCCCGGAGGTATTCACCAGGTTGCCGTGTCGGCAATTGAGAATGACCGTGAACAGCGGCAACGAGGCGTCCACTGCACTGCAACGCTGAGCCAGGGCCAGGGACGCCTGTTCGTGAGTCAGCAGTTCACTGAGCTGATGGTAGGCGTCCTGGACGATGTCGCGGACGGTGTTTTGCTGTAAGCGAATACGCATCGGTAGCGTATTGATGAACATCCCCAGCGCATGATCGGCCCCGGCCGTGCCTTGGGAACGACCCGATAGCACGGTACCGAAAATCCCGTCGTCACGGCCACTGGTGGCCGCCACGACCAAGCCCCAGGCCGCGTGGAACAGTACCGACGTCGGTACACCCTGAGCCCGCGCGGTGTGATAAACCTGCGCACTGAGCGTCTCGCTCAAGTGTTGGACCGAGCGTTTGATTCCTGCGCCGTTGCCCCGTACATCCAGCACGCCATACGGCGCGGTGGTGGCATCGATATCGGCCAGCAAGCGGCGGAAGTAGGTTTCATGCTCGGCCTGGGAAACGCTCGCGGCCTTGGCGATGAAGTTGCGATAAGGCTGGGATGGCGGCAGTTGGTCGGCTTGCCCGGCCAGTACGGCTTCAATCTCCAGCATGATCAGGCGCAAGGTGACGTTGTCGCTGATCAGGTGATGGTCAAGCAATGCCAGCAGCCACTGGTCCCCGGGCGCATCGTAGGTGATGTACGCGGCGATCAGCGGAGCCTGTTGCAGGTCGAGTCGCAGGTGGTGGGTGTCCGTGTGGTCGCGCAGCCCCTGCAAGGCGTCTTCGCCGGGCAGCGTCTGCAGCGTAATCACCGGCAGTTGCGCCTGGCGATGGACCACCTGCACCGGCTGCGGCAAGCCATGCCAGCGCAATGCGGTACGCAAGATATCGTGACGGTTGATCACCACTTGTACTGCGGCGAGGAAGTTGTCGAGCAACGCACGCTCATTGAAGGTCACCACCGTGCGCATCAGGTAGGCATCGCCTTCGGACTGCAACAAGTGGTGAAACAGAATGCCTTCCTGCAGCGACGACAGCGGGTAGATGTCTTGTACATTGCCGGCCCCGCCGGGGATATCAGCGACGATCTGCTCGATTTCCTGCTGGCTTAGAGTCACCAGCGGTAACATCTGCGACGTGATAGCCGTGCAATCGGCAGGGATCAAGTTGGCCGGGACAACCTGTCTGGCGCTGCTTTCGCCCGCCAGAACGCTGGCCATGGCCTTGAGCGTCGGCGCGGAGAAAACCGTGCGCACGTCCAGTTGCAGGCCGGCCTGACGCAGGCGCTCGATAAGGCTGATGACCAGGAACGAGTGCCCGCCAAGCTCGAAAAAGTGATCCTGGCGACCCACTCGCTCAACCCCGAGCAATTCCTGCCAGGCGCTGGCCAGGGTGATTTCGATGTCCCCCAGCGGCGCTTCGTAGTGCTGGCTGACAGCGGCGGACAGGTCCGGCGCTGGCAAGGCATTGCGGTCCAGTTTGCCGTTGGTGGTCAGCGGCCAAGCAGCCAGATTTACGAAGGCACTCGGCAGCATGTGCTCGGCCAGCACACTTGCCAGTTGGCCACGCAAGGCCGAGGACTCAAGGACAACCCCATCGTGGGCAATCAGGTAGGCAACCAGGCGCTTGTCGCCTGGGGTTTCTTCACGCACGACCACCAGCGCTTCGCGGACGTCGGCGCAGGCCAGCAATTGGGCTTCGATTTCGCCCAGTTCGATACGGAACCCACGAATCTTGATCTGTGAGTCGTTACGGCCGACATAAACCACACCGCCGTCCGCGCGATAACGAGCGACGTCGCCGGTGCGGTATAGCCGTGCGTTTGGTGCCACGGCAAACGGGTCGGCAATGAACCGTTCGGCGTTGAGTTCGTCGCGGTTCAGGTAATGCCGGGCCACGCCGGCGCCGCCGATGTAGATCTCACCGTGTACGCCAACCGGCACCGGCTGCTGATAGTCATCGAGAATGCGCAGGCACAGGTCTGGCAGTGCCGGGCCGATCAGGCTCGGTGCGCCTGCGTCGATTTCACCCTGGCTGACCGGGTAATAGGTAGCGTGCACGGTAATTTCGGTGATGCCATACATGTTGACCAGGCGAGTGCGTGACAACGGCGTGCGCGCCGTCCAGGGCCGCAGGCTGCGGAAGTCCAGCGCCTCGCCACCAAAGATCACTTCGCGCAAGCCGTGCTCCCGGTCGCTGCGCTCGCGGGCTTCGATAAACTGCCGGAAAGCGCTCGGCGTCTGGTTCAGCACGGTGACCTGTTGTTGGCAGACCAGCTCGAAAAACTCATCGGGCGAACGGGCCACGTCGCTCGGGACGATTACCAGTTTGCCGCCGTAGCTCAAGGCTCCCCAGATTTCCCAGACCGAGAAATCAAACGCGAATGAGTGGAACAGCGTCCAGACGTCAGTGCGGTCAAACTCGAACAAGGAGGCGGTGGCATCGAACAAACGCGAGACATTGCCGTGCTCCACCAACACACCCTTGGGCAGCCCGGTGGAGCCTGAGGTGTAAATGACGTAGGCCAGATGCGCAGGCGTCAGGCCAAGGGCGCGGGGCTCAAGGTTGTGATCCAGGGACGTGTCCGCCAGGTCGTCGGCAATCGTGTAATCGTCGAGGGCCAGCACCGGCACGGCATGCTCGGGCAGAGTGTCCGAGCAGGCAGGTTGAGCGAGCAAGACGAGGGGTGCACTGTCCGCCAGCAAATAGCCCAGGCGGTCGGCGGGATAGGCCGGGTCCAGCGGCACGTAGGCGGCTCCGGCCTTGAGCACAGCGAGCACCGCGCAGACCATTTCCACCCCGCGCCGGGCCAGGATCGCCACCCGATCATCGGGGCGCACGCCTTGGGCCAGCAGTTCCCGGGCGATGCGGTTGGCGCGGCGATTGAGTGCCTGATAGCTCAGTTCGAGCTCACCGAACACCAGCGCGGTGCGCTGTGGATCAGTAGCGGCATGTTCTTCGAAACGTTGATGAATCAGCGGCCCCTGGGCGAATACCGCCTTGGGTGGCAGCGTCGCCGGCGAGGCCTGGCGCTGTGCCAGGCTGAGCAATGGCAAGCCGAGCACTGGTTGCTCGACATCCTCGACCATTGCCTCAAGCAGGGTTTGGAAGTGTTGGGCAAAGCGCTCCACTGTCGAGCGATCGAACAGATCGCTGGCGTACTCGATGACCCCAGCCAGAGTGCCGTTGTCGTTGCCCAGCGTCAGCATCAGGTCGAACTGCGAGGTTTCGTGGGCCTGCGGCATGGGTGTCAGGGTCAGGCCAGGCAAGCTGAACTCGACGCCGCCGGGGGTATTGTCCAGCGACAGGGCGACCTGGCACAGCGGGTTGTGGCTCAGGGAGCGCGGTGGCTGCAAGGCTTCGATGACTTGCTCGAAAGGAATGTCCTGATGCTCGTGGGCCGCCAGCGTCGTTTGTTTGATCTGTGCCAGCAACTGCTCCACGCTCGGGTTTTCCCCGAGGTCGACCCGCAGGGCCAGGGTATTGACGAAGAAACCGATAAGGTTTTCGGTTTCGGTACGACCCCGATTGGCGGTTGGCACACCGATCACCACGTCACGCTCGTTACCCAGGCGTGCCATGAGCACCGACCACGCACTCAATAGCGTCATGAACAGGGTGACGTTGTGCTGCTGGCAAAAGCGTTCCAGGCGTTCGCGCAATGCCGGGGCGATGAGCACCGGAATATCACCGCCGCGGTAGCTTTGTACCGCCGGACGTGGTCGGTCGGTTGGCAAGGCCAACAGCGACGGCGCTCCGCTCAGGTGCTCACGCCAGAAGTCGGCCTGATGACTCAATTGCGTGCCCGTGAGAGTGCGGCGCTGCCAGGCGGCGTAGTCGGCATATTGAATCGACAAGGCTGGCAGCGGATCGGTCTGGTGTTGGCTGAAGGCCTGGTAAAGGGTAGCGAATTCCTTGACCAATACGCCGACCGACCAGCCATCAGAGATGATGTGATGCTGGGTAATCAGCAGAATGTGCTCGTCATCGGCCACACGCAGCAAACGGCCGCGAATCAGCGGCCCCTGGCGCAAGTCGAATGGCGCCAGGGCTTCGCTGTTGCCAATGCGCGAGGCGGAGAGGATGGCCTGTTCATAAGGCAGTGCGCGTAAATCTTGCTCGGCCAAAGCGAAACCGCAGCCCGCCTGGGCAATGATCTGCACCGGATGTTCGCCCTGACGTTCGAAGGTGGTGCGCAGACTTTCGTGGCGCGCCACCAGGCGGTCGAGTGCGGCTTTGAGCGCGCCCTGATCGAGATCGCCGCGTAACAGCAAGGACGCAGGCATGTGGTAAGCAGTACTGGCATCTGGGTCGAGCTGGTCGAGGAACCACAAGCGTTGCTGGGAAAAGGACAGCGCCAACGGGGCGTTGCGGTCCGCAAGGTCGATGGCTTCAGTGCTGACTTGTTGCAGGCCGCCAACGATCCGGGCCAACTCTTCCACGGTTGGATGGCTGAACAGCTCGCGCAGCATCAACTCGCCACCCAATTGCTGACGCACTCGGGAAACCAGTTGCGCGGCCAGCAGCGAATGCCCGCCCAGTTCAAAGAAACTGTCACGGCGACCCACCCGTGGCAGCCCCAGCAGGTCCTGAAAAACCTGCGCCAGCGCTTGTTCGGTGGCGCCTTCGGGGGCGGCATAGCCACGTTCGGACATGGCGTCGAGGTCCGGCGCCGGCAGCGCCTCCTGATCCAGTTTGCCGTTGGCCGTCAACGGGTAAGCGTTGAGGCTGACAAACGCGCTCGGGATCATGTAGTCGGGCAGGACGGCGCCCAGTTGCTTGCGCAACGCCGCCACTTCCAGCACCGTCGCCGGTTGGGCGATGAGGTAGGCGATCAGCCGCTTGCCCTGGCTGGCATCATCGCGAGCCAGCACCCGCGCTTCGCGCACCCCGTCGCAGGCCAGCAGTTTCGCTTCGATCTCCCCCAGTTCGATACGGAAGCCGCGAATTTTCACCTGGGCATCCATTCGTCCCAGGTGAATGATCTCGCCGTTCTCCAGCAATTTGCCCAAATCGCCCGAGCGATACAACCGCTCGCCAGGACGGAAAGGGTCGGCAATAAAGCGTTCGGCACTCAGCTGCGGACGGTTCAGGTAACCACGACCGACCCCCAGCCCGCCGACGCAGATCTCGCCGGCCACACCCACGGGTAACAGGCGCTGATGGGCGTCGAGCACGTAAGTCACGGTGGTCGGAATCGGCCGCCCGACATTGGAAATGCCTGCGACGATATCGGCCGCACCAATGGCTTTGTACGTCACGTGGACGCAGGTTTCGGTGATGCCATACATGTTCACCAGCGCCACTTGAGGGTACGAGCGATGGAAGGCGTCAAGCGTGCCGAGTTCCAGACTTTCACCGCCAAAAATCACGTAGCGCAACTGTTCCAGGCCAACCTCTGCACGAGCAAGAGCTGCTGTACTCAACTGATGGAATGCCGAGGGCGTCTGGTTCAGCACAGTCACGCGTTCGCTGTCGAGGAAACTGAGCAATTGCTCTGGATCGCGGCGCAATGCGTCGGGCACCAGAGTCAGGCGCGCGCCATGCAACAAGGCCCCAAAGATTTCCCAGACCGAGAAATCGAAGGCATTGGAATGGAACAGCGACCAGACATCGTCAGCATTGAACTGGAAGTTCGAGCGATTGTTATGCAGCAGACGTACCACGTTGCGGTGTTCCAGCAGCGCACCCTTGGGTTCACCCGTGGAACCCGAGGTGTAGATCACATAGCAGAGATGGTTCGCAGTGTTGAGGTTGACCAGATTGGCGGCGGTGTCCGAGGAGGGGCTTGCCAGATCGGTATCAAACACTTCAACACCCAGTGCCTGTAGCACCGGGCTCATGTCGCGATGAGCGATGGCCTTGCGGGTGCCGCTGTCACGCAGTACATACGCGATGCGGTCGGCTGGCGAGGATGGGTCGATCGGCACATAGGCGGCACCGGCCTTGAGCACGGCCAACGTGGCGACGATCATCGCCAGCGACCGATCCAGTGCAATCGCCACCAACTCCTGAGGCTGCACACCGGCGGCACGCAAGCGGTGGGCGAGGTGATTGGCCTGCTCGTTGAGCTGGCGATAACTCAATTGCGAGTCGCCGAGGTTGACCGCAATACGATCCGGAGTCTGACGTGCCTGTTCTTCGAAGATCTGATGCAAGGTCAGGCTGTCAGGCCAGGCCGCTTCACTGTCGTTGAAATCGAGTATTTGTTGTTGCTGCTCGGCCGAATCCAGCAGTGACACGTCGTCGACACGCTGCTGGGGATCCTCGACAAAACCTTCCAGTAACCGCACGTAGTGGCGCATCAGTTGCTGGATAAAGCCTGGGTCAAAGAACTCCGCGTTGTACGCCAGATGCCCGGCCCAGTGCTGTTTTTCGGCGGTGATCAACAAGTGCAGGTCGTTCTTGCCGTAACCGAGGTTGGTTTCCAGGGTGTTGACCGCAAGACCTGTGACCACAGCCGAGGCGTCGCTGATGTGTTCGAAGTTGAACAGCACATCGAATAGCGCAGTGCGGCTCATGTCCTTGGCCGGATTAAGGGCCAGGACCAATTGGTCGAATTGCATGTGCCGATGCCGCAGCGCTTGGTCCAGATGGCTGGCAGTCTGTTCGCACAGGTGTTGCACGGTGCTGTTGCTGTCGCAGGTGGAGCGGATGACCAGCAGGTTGTCCAGCGGCCCAACGGTATTTTGCAAGGCCGGTTCACGACAGGCTGCGGTGGTACCGATGACCAACTCTTCGTGCCCGCAATAGCGCCGCAACAGGGCGGTGAATGCGCTCAAGGCCAGGCTGTCGCTGCTCACGCCGAGTTGCCCGGCCAGGGTTTGCAGGCGTTGTACCAGTGACGGTTGGAGGGTGAACTCGTGGGTGGCTTCGGCAAATACATGAACGGCGGCCCGTGGCCGATTCAGCGGTAGTTCCAGGGCTTGCAGCTTGCCGCGCAATTGATAGGACCAATAGGCCCGCAGGTTTTCCCGGACCGCGGATGGCAGGTTGCGTTGCCACGCGGCAAAGTCGGTGTAACCGATCGGCAGCTCGGGCAGCTCGGCGCTACGTTCGGCACAGGCCGCTGCATAGAGAGCCAGCAGGTCGCGCTTGAGCAATTGCATGGACGTGCGGTCGGCTAGTAAATGATGCACGGCGATGGCCAGGACGGCATTCTTGTGGTCTGCCTGCACGAGAGTGGCGCGCACCAGGCTGCCGCCGTTCATTGCCAACGGGCGACGGGTTTCGGCCAGGGCTTGGGCTGCCATGTCGTGCAGGTTGCTTGGAACCAGCTCAAGGGCGAGGGTCGCGGCGCCGTCGAAGCTCTGCCAGGCGTTGGCACCGTCGCTGAGGACGCGGCAACGCAAGATCTCATGACGGGCCAGGAGCTCGTCGAGAGCTGTTTGCAGGGCTGGAAGTTCGATTTCGCCGCTCAGCTTAAGCAGCAGGGCAATGTTGTGATAGACCGGGTTGGCCGGGTATAGGTAACCGGTTTCGAAGGTGTCGACGAACCACAGGCGTTCCTGGTGATAAGCCAACGGCGTCTGTTCCGGCTGTTGTTCCAGTGCCATGACGGGTGGCAGGACCAGGGCTTCGTCCAGTTCCAGCTCACCAATACGGGTGTGCGGGGCTTGGGTGAAGCAACTCAGCAGCCGCTCGAAACGCCTGGTCAGGCGTTTAATGCTGGCGGAATCGAACAGTGCGGTGGAATACGACAGGCTGCAGGACAGCTGCGCGCCACCTTCATCGATGTGCAGCGACAGGTCATGTTGGGTGTTGTCCTTGCGTGAAGGCAGGAACTCCAGATTCAGCCCCGGCAGTTGCAACTGCCCGCCGGCACCGCCGGCATTGGTGTAGAGCATGGTCTGGAACACCGGGCTGTAGCGGGCGCTGCGCGGTGGCTTGAGGGCTTCGACGACTTGCTCGAACGGCGTATCTTGACGGCTGGAGGATTCCAGCATCAGGTCTTTGACTTGTTGCAGCACCTGATCGAGGGTCGGGTTGGCCTCCAGGCGAATGCGCAGGGCCAGGGTGTTGACGAAGAAACCAATCAACGACTGCACGTCCTGGCGGTCACGGTTGGCGGCGACGGTACCGATCACCAGGTCCTGCTGGCCGCTGATCCGGGCGAGTAACACGGCCCAAGCGGCCATCAGGGTCATGAATGGCGTTGCGGCGCGGGCCTGGGCGAACTGGCCGATGGCGCTGGACAATGACGTGGGCAAGTCAAACGACAGGGTTTCGCCGCGATAGCTCTGGACCGCGGGGCGTGGCCGGTCGGTCGGCAGCGTCAGCATCGCCGGGGCACCGGCCAGGTGGCTGCGCCAGAACTCCACTTGCTGGCTCAGGCGTTCACCTTCCAGGTGTTGGCGTTGCCAAGCGGCGTAGTCGGCGTATTGCAGGGCCAACGCTGGCAGCGGATCGAACTGGCCGGCGGCAAAGGCCTGATACAGCTCGGCGAACTCCTTGACCAGCACACCTATGGACCAGCCGTCAGAGATGATGTGGTGCTGGGTGATCAGCAGGATGTGTTCTTCATCGGCCAGACGCAGCAGGCTGCCGCGGATCAGTGGCCCGTGCAGCAAGTCAAATGGCGCCGCCGCTTCGCTTTCGGTGAGGCGGGTGGCTTGCTGTTCGACCTGATCCCGAGGCAGATCACGCAGGTCGTGTTCCACCAAAGTGAAGCCGCAATGCGCCGGTGCGATTACTTGCACCGGATGTTCGCCATCGCGGCGGAAGGTAGTGCGCAAACTTTCATGCCGCGCCACGAGACGGTCAAGGGCCGCCTTCAGTGCTGCCTGATCCAGCACGCCCTTGAGCAACAGCGAGGCCGGTATGTGGTAGGCGGCGCTGGCCGTCGGGTCCAACTGATCGAGGAACCACAAGCGCTGCTGGGCAAACGACAGCACCAGCGGCGCGTTGCGATCCACCGCAACCATGTTTTCGGGCATTGCTTCGACAACCCGTGTGGCGCCGCGTTGCTTGAGCAGGCGCAAAAGTGCAGCACGTTTTAACTGGTCGAGACTATCGTTATGTTCGTTCAATTTATTAAGCACCTTTGGAGACGATAGCGAGCAGTTCGCTTTCAGACAGCGAAGCCATTTCGTGTTGCAGGTCCAGCAGTTCATCCGACTCGTACTGCGCCAGTTGCAGGGTGGTGATCAAGTCGGCGAGGGCCAGCAGCGAGGGGTGTTCGAACAGCCCCCGCAGCGGCACTTCGACGCCGAAGGCATCCCGCGCCCGGAGCGTGACTTGCACAGCCAACAGCGAATGGCCGCCGAGCTCGAAGAAGTCGTCATGACGGCCGATCCGCTCCAGGCCCAGCAAGTCGGTCCAGATCGCCGCCAACAGCGCTTCGGTTTCACCGTTGGGCGCTTCATATTGGCGGAAGGCAAAATCGTCGATGCTCGGAGCCGGCAGGGCGCGGCGATCGAGCTTGCCGTTAGGCGTCAACGGCAATTGTTCGAGCACCACGAACGCCGCCGGGACCATGTAATCCGGCAATTGCGAGGTCAGGTAAGGCCGCAGCACGCTGCTGGCGTTGCGTGAGCCCAGGTGCGGTTCGACGCTCAGGTAAGCCACCAGGCGCGTGGCTCCCGGTGTATCTTCGCGAGCGATCACCGCCGCTTCACGCACGCCGGGCAAGGTGAGCATCAGCGCTTCGATTTCACCGGGCTCGACGCGGAAACCGCGGATCTTCACCTGCTGGTCGTTGCGACCGAGGAACTCGATCACCCCATCGGCGCGCATGCGTACCAGATCCCCAGTGCGGTACATCCGCGCCTCGGCGGTCAGGCCAAACGGGTCGGCGAGGAAGTGTTCGGCGTTCAATTGGTCACGGTTCAAGTAGCCCCGCGCAACCCCGGCGCCGCCCACATACAACTCGCCCGGCACGCCCAGCGGTACTGGCAGGCCTTGAGGGTCGAGCAGGTACAAACGGGTGTTGGGGATGGGCCGGCCAATCGGCACCGAGCCTTGTTCGTCGGTGGTGCAGCGGTGCACCGTGGCCCAGACCGTGGCTTCGGTGGGGCCGTATTCGTTGTATAGGGCAATCGCCGGTTTGAACCCGGCACATTCCTGCACCAGCAGCGACGGGCAAGCCTCACCGGCGACGATCATCTCCTGCAGGCCGGTGTGCCCGTCCTTGGCCGCAAGGCTGGCCAACACCAGGCGCCCAAGGGACGGCACGCACAGCAGCGAGGTGATGGTTTGTTCGGTGATGAAACGGGCAATGGCTTCGGGGTCGCGGGCGGTCTCGGCATCCGGGATGCACAAGGTGCCGCCGCTGGTCAGGGTGCCGAAAATCCCGGCCACTGAACTGTCGAAGGCAATCGAGGAAAGCAGCAGGAAACGTTTGTCGGGCGTCGGTGCATACACCGTGCAACGGGCCAGGGTCGATGCGACCAGGTTGCGGTGTTCGATCATCACGCCCTTGGGTTTGCCCGTAGAGCCGGAGGTGTAGATCACATAAGCCAGGTGCGCCGAGGTCAGGTTGGCGGGTTCGAAGTGTGGATCCTGGGCGCTCAGCTCTGCTGGCAGCGCCGCTTCAATGGCCTGATAACCGGTGTTGCCGGGCAGGGTGCCCACGGCCGCTCGCCCGACAGGGTCAGCCAAGACCCAGCGCGGCTGGGCGTCCTCGACAATCGAGGCAAGTCGCTCGGCCGGATAGGTCGGGTCCAGTGGCACGTAGGCGGCACCGCTCTTGAGAATGCCGAGCAACCCGCTGATCATCGACGTGCCACGTTCGACGCAGATCGCAATCAGATCACCCGGTTGGGTGCCGGCGGCGATCAGGTGATGGGCCAGGCGATTGGCCCGGGCGTTGAGTTCGGCATAACTGAGCTGATCCTGGCCATCAAGCAACGCGCAGGCATCGGGGGTGCGCCGAACCTGTTCTTCGAACAGCTGTTGAATACACAGGTGGGCCGGGTAGTCTGCTTGGGTCTGGTTGAAGGTTTCCAGCAGTAAAGTGCATTCCTGAGGCGGCAGCACGTCCAGTTGCGTGAGCTGGATTTTCGGCGTGTACATCAGCGCCTGGGTCAGTTGCTCCAGTGCCCGCTGCATAAAGGCGCAGATGCGCTGCGGTTCCACCGCTTGCACGCTTTGCACGGCCAGGCCGAAGGCGTCACCGTAATCATTGACCGACAGGGTCAGTGGATAGTTGGTCCGCTCGGCGCTGTTAAGGATGCGCATGCCCGGCCACTGCAACTGGCTGTCATCGCGCTGGTGTCGATAGTTGAGCAACGTGGTGAACAGCGGCAACGCGCTGGCCACGCCACTGCAACGTTGCGCCAGGGCCAGGGAAGCCTGTTCGTGGACCAGCAGTTCACTCAGGTCACGATGGGTCGCCAGCAACAGTTCGTTGGCGCCTTGCCCAGCCAGTTGTACCCGCACTGGCAGGGTGTTGATGAACACCCCGAGGGCGCGTTCAGCCCCGGCCGAACCTTGCAGCCGTCCAGCCACCACTGTGCCGAACACCACGTCATTGCGACTGGTGCAACGGGCAAGGACCTGGGCCCAGGCTAGATGGAATAGCGCCGCCGGGGTGATCCCTCGCTCCCTGGCCTGGGCGCGAATGCGCAGGTTGAGTTCAACGCTCAACTGCAGGCTCGCCTCGTTGATGTGACTGCCGTCACCTTGCACTTCCAACAACTCGAAGGGGGCGGTGGGCGCGTCGACGTCGGACAGTCGGCGACGGAAGTAGTCTTCGTGGACCTGGGCCGGAGTGGCCTGGGTCTGGGCGATAAAGTCGCGGTAAGGTTGCGATGCCGCCAGGCTGTCGCCTTGGCCATGAAGGATTGCGTGGATTTCTTCGAGGACGATTTCCAGGGTGACATGGTCGCTGGCCATGTGATGGTTCAGCAGCGCGAGCACCCAGCGTTCGGACTTGGGATCGCAGGCAATGTAGGCACGCATCAGCGGTGCCTGGCGCAGATCCAGACGCAGATGCCGTGGATCGCTCAGGGTTTCAAGTTGGCTGAGCGGGTCGTTGTGGTGGTCGAGGCTGACACTGTGCACGGGCAGTTGCGCCTGGCGGTGCACTACTTGGACCGCTTGCGGCAAGCCGTCCCAATGCACGGAGGTGCGCAATATGTCGTGGCGATCGATCACGTGTTGCAACGCTGCGATAAAGGCATCGAGGCGCTGGCGATTATCGAATTCGAGCATCGAACGCACCAGGTAGGCGTCGCCTTCATGCCCCAGCAAGTGATGAAACAGAATGCCTTGTTGCAGCGGGGCCAGCGGGTAGATGTCCTGGATGTTCGCCGCACCGCCGGGCACGGCGGCAACGATGCGTTCAAGGTGCATCGGAGTCAGTTCCACCAGCGGCAACATCTGCGGAGTCAGGGCGGTGCAATCGGCCGGGATGCGACAGTCCGGTGCCTGGAAAGGCTGGTCTTTGGCATCAGCCAGGGCCAGGGCCAATTCCCGCAGGCTTGGGGCGCTGAAGATGCTGCGCACATCGGCGTTCAAACCTTGCTCGCGCAAGCGTTCGATCAGGCTGACCGCCATCAATGAGTGGCCACCGAGTTCAAAGAAACCGTCGTGACGACCCACCCGTTCCAGCCCCAGCAGTTGCTGCCAGATGCCAGCAATCACCAGTTCCACCGGGCCTTGAGGCGCCTCGTAGGCCTGGCTGGCGTAGGCGTCCTGGCCCGGTTCGGGCAGGGCGCGGCGGTCGAGTTTGCCGTTGGGGGTCAGCGGCAACGTGTCCAGTACCACAAAGGCGCTAGGCACCATGTAGCTGGGCAGGCGAGTCAGGAGCTCGGCGCGCAGCTGTTCGGCGGCGGCCGGTTCGCCACACAGGTAGGCTATCAGGCGTTTGCTGTCGCTCTGGCCGGCCTGATGGTCGCGGGCAATGACCACGGCCTCCCGGACACCGGCAAGGGCGGCGAGGGCCGCTTCGATTTCACCCAGCTCGACGCGCAGGCCACGGATTTTCACCTGGTCGTCGTTACGGCCCAGGTACTCCAATGTGCCGTCGGGTAACCAGCGCCCGATGTCGCCAGTCTTATAGAGACGGGCATTGGCCACGTCGCAGAACGGGTCAGCAATGAAACGCTCGGCGTTGAGTTGCGGCAGGTTCAGGTAACCGCGAGCCACACCGACACCGCCGATGTGGATTTCGCCGCGTACACCCACCGGCAGCAGCTGGCCGTGACTGTCCAGTACATGCAGTTGCATATTGCGGATCGGTTTGCCGATCGGGATCGGCTGCTCGCGGTACGTCGCAAGATCGATGTCGGCGGTGTGCCAGCCCACAACGTCACTGCACTCGGTCGGCCCGTAGCTGTTAATGATCGCCGGGCGTGGCTGGGCGAGTTTTTCCAGCATGGCAATTTGAATAGGTTCGCCACCCAGGACCACGCGTTTCAGGCAGGCGAGGGCTTGATGCCGGTCGGCATCCACCAACGCATGAAAGGCGCTGGGCGACATATTGAGGTGGCTGATGCGGGCCTCGGCGATCTGCGCGACGATGGCGCCGGGGTTGAACGGTTCTTGCGCCAGGTGCAGCGAGGCGCCGACCATCAGCGGCGCCAGGATGTTTTTCTGGGTCAGGTCGAAGTTATAGGAAGAGGCCAGCAACACCGCATCGCCGGCGTGGAACGCCAGGTCTTCGAGGTACCAGTCGAGCAAGTTGCGCAGACCGCGATGCTCCACCATCACGCCTTTGGGCAAACCTGTAGAGCCTGAGGTGTAGATCACGTAGGCCAGATGGCCGAAGTTCAACTGCGTGATCGGGTTGTGCGTCGGCGATTGCAGCAGCAACGCGCTACCCAGTTCAAGCCTTGGCAGGCCCTCGGGTATCGGCAGTTCCAGGCCTTGCTGGCACACCAGTGCCCGTGGCGCGCTATCGGCCAGCATGTGGGCGAGGCGTTCTGCCGGGTATTGCGGATCAAGCGGAATATAGGCCGCACCGGCTTTCATGATGCCCAGCAGACCGATCACCATCTCCGGGCTACGGCGAGCGCACAGGCCAACGGTGTCGTCGGGTTGTACACCCAGTGCAATCAAACTGTGGGCGATGCGGTTGGCCTGCGCATTGAGCTCGGCGTAACTGAGGGTTTGTCCGGCGCAAACCAGCGCCACCGCGTCCGGGGTGCGGGCTGCCTGGGCTTCGAAGACGGCATGGGGTAAACGGTTTGGGGTTTCGTCCAAGGCGCTGATGGCCGGATTGAAGCTTACTAACAGTTGCT
>NZ_WLYI01000061.1 GCF_009707515.1 Pseudomonas karstica
AATTGCAGCCGCCTGCAACAACAATGGCAAGTCGTTCAACCGCAATGGCGCGAAGCATTGCGCGAGTGTCTTGCGAAGCAGCACTAGGCATAATGCGCCTGTACCCACAGGCGCATGTTTCCCATGACTCCATCTCTTCCGCGAAGACCCCGTTGGCGCAGCCTGGCCTTGCTGGCCCTGTGCCTGGCACCATTGCTGTGGCCGCTGGAGCATCTGGCCGAGCGTTATTACCGCAGCGAACTGGCTGGGCAGAACCGCCAGACCCTCGACCTGTACGTGGCCAACCTGCTGGGCACCCTGCACCGCTACGAAGTCTTGCCACAGATCCTCGGGGACCTGCCGGCGCTACGTACCGCCTTGGTGACGCCTCATGTCAGTACCAACCTGGCCAACGCCAACCTGCTGCTCAGCGACGTGGCCAACCAGGCTGGCGTGGAGGTGATGTACCTGATGGACACCTCCGGCAAGACCCTGGCCGCGTCCAACTGGGACAAACAAGACAGCTTCGTCGGCCGCAACTTCTCCTTTCGCCCTTATTTCAGCGAAGCCATGGCCGGGCATCTGGGGCGCTTCTTCGGCCTGGGCACAACCTCCGCCAAGCGCGGCTATTTCTTCGCCGCCGCTGTGCGTGACGGTGACACGATCATCGGTGTGCTGGTGGTCAAGGTCGACCTGGATCACACCGAAAGCCTGTGGGGCAAAACCCCGGAACAGTTGCTGGTGACCGATCATAACGGCGTGGTGATCCTGACATCACGCCCGCAATGGCGATTCCGCGCCACTCGGCTGCTGACCGATGCAGAGCGCCAGGCAATCATTGCTATCCAGCCCTACCCGACCCGCAACCCGCAGCCGTTGAACCTCAGCGCCACGGCCTGGTTGCGTCAATCCACGGAGATCGCGGAAACCGGCTGGAATGTCGAGATCCTCGCACCCCGCACCCTGATCAATCGCTCGGTGCGCACCGTGGTCACCATCGGCGGCGCAGCCCTGTTGGTGCTGATGCTGTTGCTCGGCTTGATGATGCAGCGCCGTCGCCACTACCTGGATCGCATCGCTTTCGAAGCCAAGGCCCGGCGTGAATTGGAATTGCGTGTGGCCGAACGGACCAGCGACCTGGAAGGTCTCAATCGCCGCCTCAAACAGGAAGTGCTGGAGCGCGAGAATGCCCAGCAGGAATTGGTACGCGCCCAGGATGACCTGGTGCAAGCGGGCAAACTGTCAGCCCTGGGTACCATGTCGGCGAGCATCAGCCACGAACTCAATCAACCGCTGGCCGCCATCCGCAGCTACGCGGAGAACGCCGGGATTCTCCTTGACCACCAGCGCACCGACGACGCCCGGGGCAACCTCAAGCTCATCAGCGAGTTGACCGGGCGTATGTCGTCGATCATCGTCCACTTGCGCGCCTTTGCCCGGCGCGACCGCCATGCCCCGGAAAGCGTCGCCCTGCAACCGGCCCTGGATGATGCACTGGCCTTGCTGGCCAAGCGTCGGCGAGCCATGGAGGTCGAGTTGATCCGCGATTTGCCGCAGGCGCCCTTATGGGTGGCAGCCGGTGAAACCCGTCTGCGCCAAGTCCTGGGCAACCTGCTGGCCAATGCTCTCGACGCCCTGACTGAAAAAGGCCCACCGCGAAAGCTCTGGCTGAGTGCCGAATCCACCGAACAGGGCGTCAACCTGTACATTCGTGATAATGGCCCGGGCTTCTGCATGGAGGCCCTGGACCGCGCCAGCGAGCCGTTCTATACCACCAAGACCCGCACCCAAGGCCTGGGGTTGGGTCTGGCGATCTGCGACACCTTGATGCGTGCCTTTGGCGGCGAACTGCTGTTCTCCAACCACCGCGAAGGCGGCGCGCTGTTAACCTTGAAACTGCGCGCCGGAGCACCGGGCGTCAGTCTGCAACCATCCGAGGACCGCAGTGTATGAGTATCGATAACCAGATTCAGGTGGTGTTGATCGACGACGATCCACACCTGCGTCAGGCCCTGTGCCAGACCCTGGACCTGGCCGGGCTGAAAGTCCTCACCCTTGGCGAAGCCCAGGGCCTGACCGAGCGGTTGTCCCGTGATTGGTCAGGCGTAGTGGTCAGCGACATCCGCATGCCCGGCATGGACGGGCTGGAGCTGTTGGCTGAACTTCAGGGCCAGGACCCGGAATTACCCGTGCTGCTGATCACCGGACATGGCGATGTGCCACTTGCAGTGCAAGCCATGCGTGCCGGGGCGTATGACTTTTTGGAAAAACCCTTCGCCAGCGACGCACTGCTCGACAGCGTACGCCGTGCCCTGGCCTTGCGTCGCCTGGTACTGGACAACCGCAGCCTGCGCCTGGCGCTGAGTGATCGTCAGCAGTTGAGCACTCGCCTGGTGGGTCAGTCAGCACCGATGCTGCGCTTGCGCGAGCAGATTGGTGCACTGGCGGCGACCAAGGCCGACGTACTGATCCTCGGAGAAACCGGTGCCGGCAAGGAGGTAGTGGCTCGTGCCCTGCACGACTTGTCCAACCGCCGCAGCGGCCCGTTCGTGGCAATCAATGCGGGTGCGCTGGCGGAATCGGTAGTGGAGAGCGAGTTGTTCGGCCACGAGCCCGGCGCCTTTACCGGCGCCCAAAAACGCCGGATCGGCAAGTTCGAGTTTGCCAACGGCGGCACGCTGTTCCTCGATGAGATCGAAAGCATGAGCCTGGATGTGCAGGTCAAACTGCTGCGGTTGTTGCAAGAGCGAGTGGTAGAACGCCTGGGAGGCAATCAATTGATCCCGCTGGATATCCGCATCATCGCCGCCACCAAGGAAGACTTGCGCCAGTCCGCCGACCAGGGGCGTTTCCGGGCCGACTTGTACTACCGCCTCAATGTCGCTCCACTGCGCATCCCACCTCTGCGTGAACGAGGTGAAGATGCCTTGATGCTGTTCCAGCACTTCGCTGACGAGGCCAGTACTCGCCACGGCCTGCCGCTTCATGAACTGCAACCGGGCCAACGCGCCTTGCTGTTACGCCACAATTGGCCAGGCAATGTACGGGAGTTGCAAAACGCCGCCGAGCGCTTTGCCCTGGGCCTGGAATTGGCCCTGGACAACATGCCAAACGACTCGGCCGCCGGCACCCCGGTGACCTCCGGCGGCTTGAGCGAGCAAGTCGAGCACTTTGAAAAAAGCCTGATTGGCGCCGAACTAGGCCGCCCTCACAGCTCCCTGCGCAGCCTCGCCGAAGCCCTGGGGGTGCCACGCAAAACCCTGCACGACAAACTGCGCAAGCATGGGCTGAACTTCTCCGACAGCGGCAACCAGAACGCTGAAGACGAATAACCCTTTTCAATCTGCCAAGAGACCGCCATGAGTCGCGATAGCCGTTACCTGGAATCGATCCTTCACCACGACATCCCCCTCACCCGGGACATGGGCCTCAAGGTACTCGACTGGCAGGAACAACAACTGCGTCTGCACTTGCCTCTGCAAGCCAACATCAACCACAAAAGCACTATGTTCGGCGGCAGCCTCTACTGCGGCGCCGTGCTGGCGGGCTGGGGCTGGCTGCATCTGCAATTGCGTGAAGAAGGGATTGAGGACGGGCACATTGTGATTCAGGAAGGGCAAATCAGTTATCCGCTGCCTGTCATTCGGGATGCAACGGTGATTTGCCAGGCGCCGGAAGATAAGGTGTGGAAACGCTTCCTGGCAACGTATCGGCGGCATGGACGGGCGCGGTTGACACTGGAGACGTGGATCGTCAATGACGATGCCGAAGAACGGGCCGTGGCGTTTACCGGGCAGTACGTCCTGCATCGGTAAACATGTGGGAGCAAAACCGGCTACAACCGGGCCAGGGTCAACAGCCGTTCGCGCCACGCCGCCTTGGCCGGCAATGCCAGGAAAAACGGGTTCAACAATGATTCCCGTGCCGGATAACTGAACGGCTGGCCATTCAACTCCAACACCTCGCCGCCCGCCCCTTCCAGCACACCCTGGGCCGCAGCAGTATCCCATTGTGACGTCGGCGCCAGGCGCGGATAACAATCGGCGCTGCCTTCGGCCAGCAGGCAGAACTTCAGCGAACTGCCAATATTGGCCAGTTTCAACTCGCCCAATCCTTCGCTCAACCCGGCCAGCAAACGCTCTTGCTCGGGGCTCGAATGGCGGCGGCTGGCGACTACGGTAAAGGCATCACCCGCTATCGGCGTGTCACGGACCTGAATCTGCTTGGGTGCCTCGTTCACATCTGAACGCCACGCCCCCAGGCCCGCACCGCCGAAGTAGCAACGGCCGCTGGTGGGCATCGACACCACGCCAAACACCACCCTGCCTTGTTCGATCAAGGCAACGTTGACGGTGAACTCCTCGCTGCCAGAGATGAATTCCTTGGTACCATCCAGAGGATCCACCAACCACCAGCGTTGCCAACCGGCGCGTACGCTCTGGTCAATATCGGCATCTTCTTCCGAGAGCACCGGAATGCTCGGATCCAGCGCGGTCAGGCCGGCGAGAATCAGGTGATGGGCCGCCAGGTCGGCGGCGGTGACCGGTGAATCATCCGATTTGGACGACACGGCCACATCGGCACGCCAATACGGCAGGATCACTTCCCCGGCCTGGCGGGCCAGCTCAATCACCGGTGCGATCAACGGGTGCCCCAGGAACAGTTCGCTCATGGCTGGAACGCTCCTCGTTGGGTCAACAAGTCTCGCACCAGATAAAGCGCTGCCAAAGCACGCCCCTCGCTGAACTGCTCGTCTTGCGCCAACTGCGAAAGCGCTCGCAAATTGACCCGATCCACCCGCATCGGCTCTGGCTCATCGCCTTCCAGGCGCTCTTCATACAGATCGGTGGCCAGCACTACCTGGATTTTCTGGCTCATGTAGCCAGGGGACAGCGACAGCTCGGTCAAGTGCTCCAACTGCCGGGCACCATAGCCCGCCTCTTCCTTGAGTTCACGGTCCGCCGCGGCCAACACATCCTCACCGGGCTCGATCAGGCCCTTGGGCAAGGACAACTCATACTCGTCCGTCCCCCCGCAATATTCCTCGATCAACAACGCGTGATCCGCGTCGATCATCGCCACGATCATTACCGCGCCGTAACCCGCCCCTCTGCCCACCAGGCGCTCGTAGGTCCGCTCCACGCCGTTGGAAAAGCGCAACTGCACCTCCTCCACGCGGAACAAACGGCTACTGGCGACTATTTCTCGGGCGAGGACGGTGGGTTTCTGGCGCATAAGCGGCTCCTTGGCATGATCGGGTTACTATACCGTGGCTTTTCCGATTGTCTGTGTCGGATATCTTTAGTTACCCAAGAGACTTATGTGGGAGTCATCCATGACTGCGTTACCCTGGCATGCCATCGACACTGTCCTGTTGGACATGGATGGCACCTTGCTCGACCTGCACTTCGACAACCATTTCTGGATGGAGCATCTGCCCCAGCGCTATGCCGAGCTGCATGGCGTAAGCCGAACCATGGCCGAGATGGAGCTGCAGCCGTTG
This sequence comes from Pseudomonas karstica, assembly GCF_009707515.1. Taxonomy (GTDB): domain Bacteria; phylum Pseudomonadota; class Gammaproteobacteria; order Pseudomonadales; family Pseudomonadaceae; genus Aquipseudomonas; species Aquipseudomonas karstica. Next base: position 5,483 of record NZ_WLYI01000061.1, read on the forward strand.
TTCGAGCGTAACGCCGGACAGTTGCAATGGTATTGCCTGGACTTCTGGAGCGCCGAACTGAAGATCCCGGTGCGCGAACTCAAGCTGGAGACCGCCCACCTGATCGCCCTGCGCCCGGATGCCGATACCTTCCTGGCGGCGATCAAGCAGGCCGGCAAGCGGGTGATATTGATCACCAACGCCCACCGCGACTCGCTGTCGCTGAAGCTGGAACGTATCGAACTGGCCGCCTATTTCGAACGGTTGATCAGTTCTCATGACTATGGTTTCGCCAAGGAGAACCCACAGTTCTGGGAGGCGTTGCAAGCAGATATCGACTTCGACCCGTCCCGCAGCCTGTTTATCGACGACACCTTGCCCATCTTGCGCAGCGCCCGGGATTTCGGCGTGGGGCACTTGCTGGCGGTAAAAGAGCCGGACAGCCGGAAAGGGCCGAAGGATACGGCGGAGTTTTCGGCGGTGGGGGATTACAGGGAATTGATCGTGGGACTGTAGGAGCGAGCAAAAACAAGGCGTTTCCTCGCTCCTACAGCAAAGTATCACTTAATCAGGAATACGCAGTGTCTGCCCTGGGTAAATTTTGTTCACATCTTTGAGCATCGGCTTGTTGGCCTCAAAGATTTTGTTGTACTGGTTGGCATTGCCATAGACCGCCAGGGAGATGGCGCTCAGGGTGTCACCGCTTTTTACAACTACAAAGCGGGCAGCAGCAGCCGCAGGACCAGTAACAGTGATTTTGTCTTCGACGCTGGCAACGCCAGCGATGTTACCTGCGGCCAGGAGGATTTTTTCCTTCTCTTCCTGAGTGGCAACTTCACCGGTGATCGTAACCTTATCGCCATCAACGGCAGCGGTCACATTCGGATTGCCCAGCCCAACAGTCTCAATATGTTTCTTCAGCTCCTCGCTTGCATTCGCATTACCCGGCGTCAACAGATCGATCAACTTCTCGCCTGCCTCTTTAACAAAGCTAAAAATACTCATGATGCACTCTCCTTGGGATTTGATTTCCAGATGCCCAAGACTAGACCAATACGGCAGATCTTTGTTCCAGTCCGACAAATAACCAGACAAGTCTTGCCAGGGCCGGTTTGACGCCGCTTCCGGAACGGATGAAAAAAGGCTGATCGACGCCATCTATCAATAGATCAGTACAGCCAATTAGACGCGACCCTTTGTCGCGCCTAGTCTTAAGGCTGAATACTTCGCAGGTGGTAATGCCCCATGAACGCCAAGCGCCCAATCTGCGCGGCGCCTTCCCTCGAAACACCCGCGCCCGCCGCCAGCCAGAGCTATCAGTTTTGCAATCTTGCACACACAGAATCCGCCAGCACTGCGTTGGCCGAGGAAGTGGCGTTGGCGATTGCCTATAACGACATCAGCCAGGCAGTGATGCTGGTGACACCGACCGACCTCGAAGATTTTATCGTCGGTTTCAGCATCGGCAGCGGCATTATTGCTGACGTTAGCGACATTTATGATCTGAAACTCAGTGGATCGGGCTCGACCCAGTACGCTCAAGTACAGATTTCCAGCCGTGCGTTCTGGAACCTCAAGCAGCAGCGCCGACAACTGGCCGGTACCAGCGGCTGTGGGTTATGTGGCGTGGAAGCGGTGGAACAGGCGCTGCCCGACCTCAAGGTCCTGCCGGGGGCACCCTTACCTCCAGCCGAATGGCTTGATGGCCTGCGCCAACGCATCAGTGCCTTCCAGCCATTGGGCCAGTACAGCGGCGCAGTTCACGCGGCAGTGTTCATGAACGCTCAAGGCGAATTGCTGCTGGGCCGTGAAGACATCGGCCGACACAACGCCCTCGACAAACTGATCGGCGCACTGATCCGCCAACAGATTCCAACCGACGGCGGCCTGGCGATTGTCACCAGTCGTTGCAGCCTCGAGTTGATCCAGAAAGTCCTGCGCGCCGGTATCCAGACCCTGGTCAGCCTGTCGTCACCCACCGGCCTGGCCCTGCAATGGGCCCGCCGGCACAACCTCAACCTCATCCACCTGCCGCAGAAAAGTGCGCCGCGGGTCTACAGCCCTGCGATGGAGAATCAAGCGTGAGCACTCATCATCAAGCCGACGACAAACCAACCCCGCGCTACAAGCCTTACAAAGGCCCGGCCGGTGGCTGGGGCGCGTTAATCAGCGTGGCACAGGCCTGGCTGACCAGTGACAACGCGCTGAAAAACCTTCGCATGATGCTCAAGACCAACCAGAACGGCGGTTTCGACTGCCCGGGCTGCGCCTGGGGCGACTCGCCGGAAAGCGGCATGGTCAAGTTCTGCGAGAACGGCGCCAAAGCCGTCAATTGGGAAGCTACCAAACGCCGGGTGGACGCTGCGTTCTTCGCCAAACACAGCGTCAGTTCACTGCTGGAGCAGAGCGATTACTGGCTGGAATATCAAGGCCGGCTCACTGAGCCTATGTCTTATGACGCCGAAACCGACCGTTACAAACCCATCAGTTGGGAGTCGGCCTTCGACCTGATTGGCAAACACCTCAACGCGTTGCCGAACCCGAGCATGGCCGAGTTCTACACCTCGGGCCGGGCCAGTAACGAAGCGGCGTACCTGTATCAACTGTTCGTGCGCGCCTATGGCACCAACAATTTCCCGGACTGCTCGAACATGTGCCACGAAGCCAGTGGCGTGGCTCTGGCGCAAAGCGTGGGCGTCGGCAAAGGCACTGTGACCTTTGATGACTTCGAGCACGCCGATGCCATTTTTGTCCTCGGCCAAAACCCCGGCACCAACCATCCGCGGATGCTGGAGCCGCTGCGCGAAGCGGTTAAACGTGGCGCCCAGGTGGTGTGCATCAATCCCCTGAAAGAGCGCGGCCTGGAGCGCTTCCAGCATCCACAACACCCGCTGGAAATGCTCACCAACGGCGACAAACCAACCAATACCGCCTACTTGCGCCCGGCCCTGGGTGGCGACATGGCCATCCTGCGGGGCATGGCCAAGTTTTTGCTGCTGTGGGAGCGCCAGGCCCAGGCGGAAGGCAAAGAGGCCGTGTTCGATCACGCCTTCCTCAACGAACACACCATCAACATCCTGGACTATCTGGGCCGCATCGATGACACCACATGGGATGAAATCGTCGAGCAGTCCGGGCTGACCCTGGTGGAAATCGAGCAAGCGGCACGCATGTACGCCAAAGGCAAGAACGTGATCATGTGCTGGGCCATGGGTATCACCCAGCACCGTCACTCGGTGCCAACCATCCAGGAAATCGCCAACCTGATGCTGCTGCGGGGCAATATCGGCCGACCGGGTGCTGGCCTGTGCCCGGTGCGCGGCCACAGTAACGTACAGGGCGACCGTACCATGGGCATCAACGAGCGGCCGCCGGAGGTGTTCCTCGACGCCCTGGAGCGTCGTTTCCAGTTCAAGGTGCCTCGCGAAAACGGCCATAACGTGGTGGAGGCGATTCACGCCATGTTGGAAGGCCGCTCGAAAATCTTTATTGGCCTGGGCGGCAATTTTGCCCAAGCGACGCCGGACAGCCCTCGCACCTTCGAAGCACTGAGCAATTGCGACCTGACCGTGCAGATCAGCACCAAACTCAACCGCAGCCACCTGGCCCACGGTAAAGAGGCGCTGATCCTGCCGTGCCTGGGCCGCACCGACATCGACCTGCAAACCGAAGGCGCGCAAGCGGTGACCGTGGAAGACTCCTTCAGCATGGTCCACGCCTCTAATGGCCAACTGCAGCCGCTGTCGAAACAGATGAAATCCGAGCCAGCGATTCTTGCCGGCATTGCGGCCGCCACACTGGGCAGCAAGCCGGTGGACTGGAACTGGCTGGTGGCAGATTACAGCCGCATCCGCGACCTGATCGCCGATACGATTGCGGGCTTCAAGGACTTCAACCAGCGGGTGAAAAACCCGGGTGGCTTCTACCTGGGCAATGCCGCCGGCGCTCGGCGCTGGAATACGCCCTCGGGCCGTGCCAACTTTCGTGCGAACAGCCTGCCCAAGGATCTGGTGCACGAACGCACCCGCGCTACCGGTCAGTTGCCGGACCTGATCATGCAATCAATGCGCTCTCACGATCAGTACAACACCACCATTTACGGCCTGGACGACCGTTACCGCGGGGTCAAGGGCCAGCGGGATGTGCTGTTCGTCAACGAGGCCGACATCATTCGCCTGGGCTTCAAGCCTGGGCAAAAGGCGGATATCGTGTCGATCTGGGATGATGGCCGTGAGCGTCGAGTCAAAGGCTTCACGCTGCTGGCGTTTGATATTCCGGCCGGGCAGGCTGCGGCTTACTATCCCGAAGTTAATCCGCTGGTACCGTTGGAAAGCACCGGGGATGGCAGCCATACGCCGACGTCGAAATTCGTGGCGATTCGTTTGGAAGCAGCGAGCGAGAGTGGCTTGATCATGGCACGCTCGGCGTAAACGACCAGACACAAAAAAGGCCGCTTTTGCATAAAAGCGGCCGATCCGAAGTAGTTAAAGACTCGCAAAAATGACTTAAGTTCCCCATACAAAACAGTAACTTATAAAATTGTATACAACCCGTGTCATTGGTCGGATTTCCATTGTCACAATCCCGATACAGCCTCAGGATCACGCCGTCATCCTCTTGAGGTTCCCCTATGAAGTTCTCCTCGATTCTCTTGTTGTCCTTTGGACTGGTCAGTGGCGCAGCCATGGCCGGTGGCACCACCGAAGCTGGTGTGGGCGGCGCATTGGGCGGGGTTCTAGGTTCGGTCGTTGGCCAACAGTTAGGCGGTAACACCGGCTCGGCCATCGGCGCAGCCCTTGGCGGCGCAGGCGGCAGTGCGGTGGGTGCAGACAAACGCAGCCGCGGCGAAGCAGCCATTGGTGGTGCATTGGGCGCGGCAGGCGGCAACGTGGTAGGCCGCAGTGTTGGCGGCAGCACCGGCAGCCTGATCGGCGCAGCGGCAGGCGGTGGCGCCGGTGGCGCGCTGGGCAACTACATGGGCAATAAGAGCGACGACGACGACCGTCGTTATCGCGGCCGCGATAACCGTCGTTATGACCGCGATAACCATCGTGGGCGCGGGCATGCGTATGGCCATCGCAAAAACAAGCATCACTACCGCCATCATCGTTAATCGATGACTTTGTAACCCCTGCCACAGGCTGTGATCGGGCCAAATGCCCGCAAGATCTTGAGATCGTTGAAGGCCTACGGCCTTATCGCAGCCTGCGCCAGCCGCTACAGGTTTAGATCACCAGCCGCTGTAATGCCTCGCGTAATACCCCCTGAATTGGCACCGGCTGGTTCGACGCCCGGTCCACGAACACATGCACAAACCTCCCCGCAGCACAGGCGTCCTCTTCGCCAGCCTTGAACACTGCCAGTTCATACTGCACTGAACTGTTGCCCAACTTGCCCACCCGCACACCGATCTCGATGCGCTCGGGAAAGGCAATCGAGGCGAAATAGTCGCACGCCGAACTCACGACAAAACCAACCACCTCACCGCCATGAATATCCAGCCCACCCTGTTCAATCAGGTAGGTATTCACCGCTGTGTCGAAAAAACTGTAATACGTGACGTTATTCACATGGCCATACACATCATTGTCGTGCCAGCGGGTAATGATCGGCTGGAAGTGACAGTAATCGGCGCGCCGGGGCATTGAGTCAGACATGGGCAAATCTCGTGAAAGTGAATTTACAGGCTGTTCAAATGAGCCTCGGCCCATTCCCGCACCTCAGCGTAAGGGTACTGCTCCAAGGCAGCAAAACCTGGAATCCCCCGAACCTTCAACTTGGTAAACAGCGGGACGCTGATACCGCATAAAAACCGGGTCAGCCGCTCAGCACCGGGCAGGTTTGCGCTGTATTCATGATGCCTGTGGATAAAACCACCACACAGCCCCTGGAAATTTTTATCCACAAGCGCCGGCAAGCTCGGTGGCGATGGCAAATGCGCGACGCTGCCGTGGCAAACCGAGCAATGGCCGCATTGCCGGGGCACGTTTTCGTCACCAAAGTAGTGTGCCAGGCGGTAACCCAGGCAGTGATCAGTGGCGAACAGGTCCAGCATGGCGTGGATCCGCGCAATCTCTGTCACCTCATGCTGCTTGAAACCGTCGTGCAGCTCGACGCTCAGGGCCTGTGGATCAAAATCAGTATTGAGCAGGCTGTAAACCTCGGTCATCTGCTTGCTTTCCAGCTCAATCAGACCTTGCTCCTGGAAATAATCCAGGGCCTTCACCACCCGGTTGCGCTCGGCTTGATGCTGCTGATAAAACGCGTCGAAATCCACCGTCGCCCAGGTTTTTGCCCTTTTGCAGACCTGGATAATCGCCGCGACAAACTGCTGTCGCTCGCCGGAAAAACGCGCCAGCAATGCTTCAGGCTCAATCAGATACTTGAAGCGGTATTCGGCGTAAAACGCGTAGCGCGGCGCGATCACTCCCTTGAGTTCAAGCTGCACCAGCAAGGTCTTCAGCGGCAGTTCGCGGATGTTGCTGTGGTCCGAAAGTGCCCTGAGTAAAAACTCCCATTGCCCGTCACCACGGGCTGCTTGTATTTCTTCCAGGACGCGGCGAATACCCGCCTGCTCCGGCGTGTCGCCGTACACAAAGTTTTCCAGGATATTCAGGCTGTCGCGGTTCGCCAAAACCAGGCAGTCAGACGGCTGCCCATCACGCCCGGCGCGCCCGATTTCCTGGCTGTAGTTCTCGATGGATTTGGGCAGGTCGAAATGCACGACGTTACGGATATCGCTCTTGTCGATGCCCATGCCAAAGGCGATGGTGGCGACGATGCAATTGGACTGGCCGCCCATGAAGCGCTTCTGAATGCCCTCACGCTTATCGTGGGCCAAGCCCGCGTGATAAGCCTCGGCCTGGATACCATTACGGTTCAAGTGTTCGGCAATCTGTTCGGCGGTTTTCTGCAAAGTGACGTAGACGATGCTTGGCTGATTGGCCCGCTCGTTCATCCACGCCACCAGGCGTCGACGCTTGTCCTGGCCCGCGACGGGCTCCACCAGCAGGTTGAGGTTGGAGCGGTAAAATCCTGTGGTGATCACATCCTGCGGTGCAATGGCAAACTTGGCCTGCATGTCGGCGATCACCTTGGGCGTCGCCGTGGCGGTCAGCAGCAGCGCCTGGGGAATACGAAACTGACGCTGATAGTCCGGCAATTTCAAGTAATCCGGGCGAAAGTTATGGCCCCATTCGGAGATACAGTGAGCCTCGTCCACCACCAACAGTGAGATGGGCACGCTTTGCAGGAAATTACGGAAGCGCTCGTTCTTCAAGCGCTCCACGGAAACCATCAGGATCTTCAGCTCGCCGGACCGCGCCCGAGCCATCACCTCATTTGCATCATCGCGACTCTGGGCCGAGTCGATACTGCCGGCCGAGATACCGTGGCGCTGCAAGAAACCCAGTTGGTCCTGCATCAACGCCAACAGCGGTGACACCACCAGCGTCAGGTGCGGCAGCAGCACAGCGGACAGTTGGTAACAAAGGGACTTGCCGGAACCGGTAGGGAAAATCGCCGCTGCCGAGCGCCCGGCCAACACGGCACTGACAGCCGCTTCCTGACCCAAACGAAACTGTGGATAACCAAAGACCTGCTGGAGGGTGTTGTGCATACGCTGTCACTCCATTGACCGCTGAACGAGGCAAAAACATAGCTCGAAAACATAGCCCAGCACGTTCAGCGAATCGAGAAAGGTCGCAAGGAAAAAAGAGACAGGATGATACACAGCCTGGGCAATGGAGTAGGCACCAGTAGGAAACGTTCCAACCTTGCGCAGGGCGCAGCTCGAAACCCATTGAGCTACAATCAAACCTCGCACTGAGAGGACGCTGTCATGGCCGAACTGACGTTTGAGCAAAAGCAGGATCACTACAACAAGATCCGCCGTTCCAACTACCTGGCCAGCCTGCGCCTGGAAGGGTTCGACACCCAGCCCGCTGACGTCGACAAACCCCTGCCGACCCGCGAAGCCGTCCTCGCCAAGTACCGCAACACCCCACGCTGATGCTCGACAAATATGGCGTGGGCCAGGACCCGTACTGCTACCCCGGTAGCAGCGTCCTGCGTAACCGCCTCGATTTGTTCGATGAAGAGCGCCTGCACCAGGCTGAGCGGGAATTGTCTGAAATTGTCGTCGGCAGCTTGCCGCTGTATCCGCCGCCATATGACCTTGAACGCCTACAACACATCCACCGCGCCCTGTTCGGCGACGTCTACGACTGGGCCGGGGAATTGCGCACGGTCAATATCCAGAAAGGCGACACGCTGTTCTGCACGCCGGAGCGCATTCCTCCGGAAGCCGCGAAGATCATCCAGCACATGGCACAGGCCAATTGGTTTGTCGGGGTTACTCAGTCAGCGTTGGTGACGCAAATCGCCGAGGCTTATGGTGACCTCAACGTGATCCACCCCTTCCGTGAAGGGAATGGCCGGGCGCAACGGATTCTATTCGAGCAGATCATCGTCAACGCCGGGTTTTCGGTGAATTGGTGGCTGGTGAAGAACTCGGCGTGGATACCGGCGAATATTGATGCGGTAGCCTGTGATTATCGGGGGTTGGAAGCAATTTTTGAGCGGTGTGTCAGCAGGCCTTCCATCTAACGGGATCATATCCTTGGTACCCACGATTTCTGTAGCCGCTGTCGAGGGACGAGGCTGCGATAAGAGCCGAAGGACCTTCAGCGGTTTCAAGGCCCCCAGACGACTGCTGCGCAGCCGATCGCAGGCTGCGCCAGCGGCTACAGGTGATCTCTGTAGCCGCTGTCGAGGGACGAGGCTGCGATAAGGGCCGC
>NZ_WLYI01000062.1 GCF_009707515.1 Pseudomonas karstica
CCTTCAACAATTCCAAGGCCCAGGCGACTGCTACGCAGCCGATCGCAGGCTGCGCCAGCGGCTACAGGTGATCGGTGATCCTTTGTAGCCGCTGTCGAGGCACGAGGCTGCGATAAGGGCCGCAGGACCTTCGGCAATTTCAAAACCCAGGCGACTGCTGCGCAGCCGATCGCAGGCTGCGCCAGCGGCTACAGGTGATCGGGATCCTTTGTAGCCGCTGTCGAAGCACGAGGCTGCGATAAGGGCCGCAGGACCTTCAACAATTCCAAGGCCCAGGCGACCGCTGCGCAGCCGATCGCAGGCTGCGCCAGCGGGTCAAAGGTCCATTTTGTTTCACCCATGAAAAAGCCCGCAGCGACGGCGGGCTTTTTCAGCAAGCACGTAACAGACCTTAGATAGGTCGGCTACCGTACTTGTTATCAGGCTTCTTCGGTGGGTCTGCCACCACGTTAGCCTCGACTTCCTGCACTTTACCGCCCTTAGAAAGGAATTCTTCCATCGCACGGGCCAGCGCATCGCGCTCTTTATTCTTGGCTTCGACACTCGGCAGTTCGTCAACCGAAACAGCGGCCTTGGCTTTGCCTTTGGCTACCGGGGCAGGCGTATCTTCACCGCCGTCGTCGTCAGCCACGTCTTCGGCAGCCGCCTCAAGACCTTCTTCGGTATCGTCTTCGTCGCCTACTTCCAGTTCGTCGGTTTCCAGATCATCGTCGCTCATGTTCTACCTCATGACTTGCGAAAAGCAGATTAGTTATAGCCCAGCTTCGCCGTCTGTCGACGGCCGCCGGAAAAAAATCAACATCCACCGGATAACCAGTGGCTTATGCCTCTTCACCGTGCAGGGTGGCGAGGACTTTACGAGCACCGCCATAATCACGGTGCTCGCCCAGATAAACACCTTGCCAAGTCCCCATCGCCAAGCGGCCGGCCTTGACCGGCAAACTCAGCTGACAACCCAGTAGACTGGCCTTGAAATGCGCCGGCAGATCATCCGGACCTTCATCGTCATGTTCATATCCCGCTCTACCTTGCGGCACCAGCGTATTGAAAAAACGTTCGAAGTCACGGCGAACCGCCGGGTCGGCATTTTCGTTGACGGTCAACGAGGCTGAGGTGTGCTGCAGCCACAAATGCAACAGGCCCATCCGACAAGCCTTCAATTCAGGCAGGCCGGCGAGCAACTCGTCCGTCACCAAATGAAAGCCCCGGGGCTTGGCCCGCAGGGTAATCAGGGTCTGTTGCCACATACAGTTCTCCGCACATCGGCGCGCATTCTAGCGTGCTCTGGGAAAAAACAAAGTGCCGAATACACCTACATGACTGTAAGACATTCGCATACTGAAAAGCGTCTTGTGGATCCCGTCACAAAGTCAGCACAAAAAGTCTCACAACCTTTCGTGACTGACAAACGCCAGACAAAAAAATGCCCGGCGAACCGGGCATTTTTTTCAGGCGTAATTACAAGTTGTAACCGCGCTCGTTGTGCTGTGCCAAGTCGAGGCCGACTGCCTCTTCTTCTTCGGTAACCCGCAGGCCCATGACCATATCCAACACCTTGAGAATGATGAACGTCACGATCGCGGTGTAGATCACCGTAAAGCCAACACCTTTGGCCTGGATCCAGACCTGCGCCGCGATATCAGTCACCGTGCCGAAACCGCCCAGGGCCGGAGCTGCGAATACACCGGTCAGGATTGCGCCGACAATACCGCCGACACCGTGCACACCAAAGGCGTCCAGCGAGTCGTCATAGCCCAGCTTACGCTTGAGGCTGGTGGCACAGAAGAAACAGATCACGCCAGACACCAGACCAATTACCAGGGCACCCATCGGGCCCACGGTACCGGCAGCCGGGGTAATGGCCACCAGGCCAGCAACCACACCCGAGGCGATACCAAGGGCGCTTGGCTTACCATGGGTGATCCACTCGGCAAACATCCAACCCAATGCCGCTGCAGCGGTGGCGATCTGGGTCACCAGCATCGCCATGCCGGCAGTGCCGTTGGCCGCCGCGGCAGAGCCGGCGTTGAAACCGAACCAGCCGATCCACAGCATCGCCGCGCCCATCAGGGTGTAACCAAGGTTATGTGGCGCCATGGGCGTGGTTGGGAAGCCTTTACGCTTGCCAAGCACAATGCACGCTACCAGGCCGGCAACACCGGCGTTGATGTGCACCACGGTGCCGCCAGCGAAATCCAGCACTCCCCAGTCCCACATCAGGCCACCGTCACCACTCCAGACCATGTGCGCGATTGGCGCATAGACCAGGGTGAACCAGAGGGTCATGAAGATCAGCATTGCGGAGAACTTCATGCGCTCGGCGAACGCACCGACGATCAGCGCCGGCGTGATGATGGCGAAAGTCATCTGGAAGGTGATGAACACGGCTTCCGGGAACAGCGCCGCAGGCCCGGTCAGGCTGTCCGGGGTCACACCCGCCAGGAATGCCTTGCCCATGCCGCCGAAGAACGAGTTGAAGTTGACGACACCTTGCTCCATGCCGGTGGTGTCGAACGCAATGCTATAGCCGTAGATGACCCACAGAATGCTGATCAGGCCGGTAATGGCAAAACACTGCATCATCACCGAAAGAATATTTTTGGAGCGGACCATGCCGCCGTAGAACAACGCCAGGCCGGGGATGGTCATGAACAGCACCAGTGCGGTGGCAGTCAGCATCCAGGCAGTGTCGCCGGAATTGAGGACTGGAGCCGCCACTTCGTCCGCCGCCATGGCCAGGCCGGGCATTACGATGGACAACAGGGCTCCTAGCCCTGCGAATTTACGCAGAGTCATATTGTTTTCTCCTGGGGCGTTGGGGTTTGGCGGCTTAGATTGCGTCGGTATCGGTTTCGCCGGTACGAATGCGAATAGCCTGTTCCAGATTGACCACAAATATCTTGCCGTCACCGATCTTGCCGGTGTTGGCAGCCTTGGTTATTGCCTCGATAACCCGGTCAAGATCCTTGTCGTCAATGGCGACATCAATCTTCACCTTCGGCAGGAAATCGACCACGTATTCCGCGCCGCGATACAGCTCGGTATGACCCTTCTGCCGACCGAAGCCCTTGACCTCAGTGACGGTAATGCCCTGCACGCCGATCTCGGACAGTGACTCGCGTACATCGTCCAACTTGAACGGCTTGATGATGGCAGTGACTAGCTTCATGAAAACTCTCTCCCGAATTGGTGGACTTGCCCCAGGAAAACAAACCCGACTCAAGTCTAAGCGCAGTGCCTGGCTTTGTAACGCATCGTCGCCCAGGCAATTACCTTTGCGACGCCGGCTAACCACTGGTGACGAAACCTGTTACCCCGAATCAAAGGTGCACTGCATTCGTCACAGCGACTGCATCAGTGCATGGGTCATGATCGTCTAAGCAGAAACCTTGCCATCTCCGTAAAACTTACTGAAATCAATCATTTGCCTACTCGCGCTCAACTTCAGGGCTCTTGGATAGCGCCAATGCGCACGAAAACAGTGCGCCAGCGCCCGCCCCCATGCGCGAAAAGCGTGCGCTTGAGGAGGTGAAAAAGACTGTCGACGCTGCGTGATACACTTGCGCCCAACAGTTTTCCGGAATACTTCCCATGCTCGCGCCCAAAGACCTCCTCGACGCCCTGAGCGGCCACGCCTCTCGTCTGTTCAGCAGCGACACTCCGCTGCCCCGCAATGAAATCGAAAGCCAATTCAAGGCCCTGTTGCAAAGCGGATTCAGTAAGCTGGACCTGGTGAGCCGGGAAGAGTTTGATAGCCAGATGGTGGTGCTTGCCCGCACGCGTGCGCGGTTGGAGAGCCTTGAGGCCAAGGTTGCAGAGCTGGAAGCACGCCTAACGCCGCCCACTGAATAAAATAAACAACCTGTAGGCGCGAGGGATGCCCAGTTCCTACAGTTGATTTGCCACAGCCGTGGATACGTCCTGTAAAACCTCTACCCATCGCACCCCATCCCCTCGTCTACCCTTGAAAAACCGCAGGAAGCGGTCCTCCACTCTCAAGGAACGAGCATGTCCCTCGCCATCGTCCACAGTCGTGCCCAGATTGGTGTCCAAGCCCCCGCCGTCACCGTCGAGGTGCATATGGCCAACGGTTTACCCTCGCTTACGCTGGTGGGCCTGCCCGAAACGGCGGTCAAGGAGAGCAAGGACCGGGTGCGCAGCGCCATTCTCAACAGCGCGCTGCAATACCCGGCCCGCCGCATCACCCTTAACCTGGCACCCGCCGACCTGCCCAAGGACGGCGGGCACAGGTTAGTTCGCTGTATGGACAACGCACAGTAGTATAGGCAGGCTATGGACGTTTCCCCCTAAAACCGCCAGAAGGACGACAGACCGTGTCACGCCTGGAGCACATACGCCACACTCCCCTACGAGCTTCAGTGATCGGAGGGAAAGTGATATGGCGTCAACCTGAAGGGTCTCCCATCGTTGACGGCCTGCCTCAAATCTTCTGGGCGGATGGTTTGCCTTGGCGAGAGGCCAACCTATGGCTAATGCTTCAAGCTACTGAAGCCAGAAAAGACATCGCAACCATAAAGTCGAAAAGCGCCTCTATATATGCCTATTCTAAGTGGCTAGAAGAGGCTGAGGTTGACTGGAGAGATTTCCCAACCAGAGAGAGTGACAGGTGTTTAGTTAAGTACCGTGGATATCTCATCAAATCGCGAAAAGCCAACCTTATAGCACCCTCCACGACTTCCCAGCGTATGCGCGTTGTAATCCAATTTTACCGGTGGTTGAGGCATACGAGCTTACTCAGCCCTGAATGGCCCATGTGGAGAGAAAGTTTCATTAGCATTAAGCGAAGTAATGAATTCGGTCTTGAGCGAACCTTTACAGTTAACACGACTAGTTTATCCATCCCCAACAAGTCTACTGTTGGAGAAAAGCTCGAGGATGGGCTATTCCCTGTATCCGAGCATGACCGTGCTAAAATACTAGAAATCGCACAAAGTCTTGCTCCGCGCGAAATTCACCTAATGTTGATGGTGGGCTTCTTTACTGGCATGCGAATCCAAACCCTAGCAAGCTTAGCTATTCAGACTCTAGAAAACGCTGTGGAAGACCCGGCCACACCGCAACTGTATAGACTAGCTGTTGGCCCTGGGGCATCTCCGCCAGTTTCGACTAAAAATGATGTAACTGGACACGTATGGATAACGAAATCATTGCTAGATGAGTTAATGGTCTATTGCTACAGTGCTGAAAGACTGCTGAGACAAGCTAAAGCCAAACCTGAAAATAGGGACCTGGTTTTTATTACTAGACGTGGAAACCCTTATGCAGATCGGAACAAAGATAGATCACCGGCAATAAATGTTTCAATGAGCACCCTGCGTAAAATCGGTCGGAAGCACGGGATCAGCGCATTGAAAGTCTTTAAATTTCATCAGACTCGCTGCACCTTTGCAACAGAATTGGCGAGGTTGGCCGTCAAAGCTGGCGGAGCCATACACGCAATCGGCATCGTTAAAGACGCTCTACTTCACCGGGATGAATCGACAACCATAAAGTATATTAAATTCATAGAGCGAACCCCAATCAAAATTTCCATGGCGAATGATTTTACAAAAGCCTTTCTTGGAGTGACGAGCGAGAGCCATAAAGTCTTATGAAGCCATTAGCAGATTTAACTTTTTACAACGTTGACTATGGCAGGATGGAAACCCCATGGAGTTTAAACTCTGTCTTATACCATGGGCTGAGTTCTCTCCCTATTAATGTGGCAACAGAAATCATTTTGGAAGGCGGGCTTAAACCTCCGTCAGAGCAACGACTAGCTTTGGCTGTTACACTATTCGAAAATATGCAGGGATCTTTAACTTCGGGGAGAAGCCCTACGACGGTAAAAGGTTCGTATCAAGTCCTTAGGTCTTTCTACGCGTGGGCCGATGATAGTTATCGTGATATGACCACACACACGATTGAAAAGAATTTCTTGGATTGGACGGATTGGATGTTTGATAAGTGTAGAGGTAACCGCTCCGCACAGGAAAATGCTTTTAGTCGTGCCACCAGAATTGGGTCGGTCATTGATGCGGTGCTAGATCGTGATCGGCGAATCATGAGTTTCTCACGCCTACGAAAAATGCGCGTTAAAAAAAGCTGGGGCAAGTCTAGCGACAAAGTCGATATAGAAGGCTTATTTAAAATGGGAGCTGCTCTTACTGACCTTTGCGAGTCGCTTTCCGAGGAAACCATTTATGGAAGTCTGCCAGCCATATTGAACTTTAGAACCGGAGAAACTATCGAGCACTGGAGCAAACTCATATCTGAGGATAAGCTTAAGGGAAACTGGCATAAATTTGGTGCGTCGTTGAAAAAGCGAGAAGCGTGGATAGCAGATAAAAGCTGGAGGACGCGCTTTCCGCTCATGAACCTACGCATCGAAGCTGAAATTCTAATTTTCGTTGCACAAACCCAGGCAAATCTTTCGCAAGTGTTACCTATGCTCAATGGCAAATTTTCGTACCAAAGCCATAACGGCGGCTATCACTGTAAGCGCATCTACAAAGACCGAAGAGAAGGAGAGGTAGAATTTAATATATACAGCGAATACAGGACTCACTTCGAAGCGTATTTGAAATGGCGTAACGCTATATACCCAGAGGACGGTTTGCTTTTCCCTTTGAAATCTCACTTCCAACGCACTGTCACAAACTCTCCTAATTTTAACGCAACAAGAAAAATACTTGAAAAATTGCAGGTTCCATATATTACTCCACGCAATCTCAGACTAGCGAAAATCAACTGGCTGCTACGAAAGACACGTGACCCAGAAATCACAGCAGAAATGGGTCAGCATGAGGAGGCTACTCTTCTTCGAACCTATGAACAGCCGCATCACCAAGCGGCTGCATCAGAGCTATCAAGGTATCACCAACGACACGATCCGGCGTTTGCGCCTCCAGGCCCCGGCGTGTGTATCGAGCCCACGCCGTCTAACGTCCTTGATGCCGCCAAAGGTACTCCTAAAGCTGATTGCGTCAATCCTGCGGGGTGCCTTCATTGCCAGCACCAGAGAGACATAGCTGACCTTGACCATGTATGGTCCCTTGTAACCTACCGTTATCTGAAATCCTTGGAGCTTGCGGCGCACAGACCCACTCGATCGGCCCGCGAAAAACATCCTGCCCAACTGACCATGGACGTGCTTACTGGAAAGTTAGACAAATTTAAAAGGACGCCTGAGTTTGTCTCGTGGGTGGATGAATCGCTCATCAGGATAGAAGAGGGTAACTACCACCCAAAATGGGATGGTTTTGTAAAGCTTATGGAGATTAGGAAGTGACGCAACTCTCTGGGTCTAGGCGTATGGCACTGGGAATAGACTTGCCTTTTATTGACACTAACTCATCCAACCACTTCCCTCCAACGTGGCCACCAACTGATGACTTCCCAGTTGTCATAGACAAAAATGGTTCTGTGATTAGCTATTACGGCGACGACATTTGGGATTTGTCGCCCTGGGCATCTCGGAATTTGCGACTTAGCTTCGCAACATACAACAAGAAAAAACCCAGGCTGTCTGATAGTTGTATCAAGATGGCGAAGCTCGTATGCGCTTGGTGGCTTTGGGGTCCTAGACCGGTCAACAATGCGGGCACGCTAAAATCTAGATTCACTCACTTATTCCCCTTATTCAAGCTTTGTTCAGATGACAATGTGGATGTTGAGCGGTTACACCAACATCCTGAAACGCTTGATAAGTTAGCGTTCGCGTTCTCTCCGTCTAATGCTGAAGCAGCATTAATTCTTCTACACAACTTGTTTGAGCAGCGGTTCGAATTTGGGAAGGTGATCCTCGATAGGGAATGCCTGCGACGCCTTAGCGCAGCTATACCATCGCACGAAGGATCTCAGACTGCATATATTCCTCCCCGGATCTGGCTTTATCAAGTCAATCGACTAAAAGAGTTTTTAGAAGACTATGAAAAAGTAAAGGATGGAGTAGCGGCTTGCTATTCAGAATGCATAGCGCTGTATGAAAATAAGTTTGGCTCGCTAGACGCTCTCTACGCGAAAGGAGCGTCTTCACGCGACTCTGACGGCACGGGCTTCAGGCGTAACTTTGGAAGTTTTTCCGACTATTCTGATAGACATGGCATCACTATAACTCTTAAGAAATGGATCACCGGGACCGACGCACCTGACACTAAATGCAGGATTACTACTTTAGGAAGCTATATGACCCTAGCCTCCAAAGTCGGCGCCGCGTACCTTTTGAACTTCTCCCTAATGAGAATAGAGGAAGCATGGAGGTTACGCGCAGATTGCTTAAAAGTAGAACATGATCAGCAGCTGGGGGCAATCTATATGCTCAGCGGTGTAACGACTAAAACAATTAGTGACTCGGACGCACGCTGGATCACATCGCCATCTACCCAGATAGCAGCCAATACTTTGGCTCACGTGGCTAGACTGCGTATAGATACCGCATTAAAAAGGGCCGGTATATCCATAGCAAAGGATTTGCAATCGAACCCGCCACACCATATGAGGCAGTACGAACCGTGGGCACGTGGCAATGGAATGGATAAGGATTTCGGCGTGAGACCGTCCTATTCCGCCTATATGGAAGTCTTAAGGAGCTTCCCCCTTCTATTTGACAGAGCCGCCATCACGATTACTGAGGCTGATCTTGAGTATGCGCGGTTGCTAACGCCTTCCCTTGATGCAACCTACAAAGTAGGAACTCCATGGCCTTTCGCGTGGCACCAGCTGCGGCGCACGGGAGCCGTGAATATGCAAGCATCCGGGCTAGTATCCGACTCTTCATTACAGTATCAACTTAAGCATGTCACCCGAGCAATGAGCCTTTACTACGGCCGAGGGTACTCGAAGGTAAAACTGGACAGTGTCGCATATGCTACCTACCTGAAAGCTATGTATGAAGTTCTCGGCAAAGAAATAACTCGACTTCTTAGCCCTCGATTTGTTAGCCCATTCGGAGAGGCGCGCAAGTCACAAATATTGAACATTGTTTCTGCTTCTGATGCTAAAAAATTAGTGCTCGCCGCTAAGAAGGGAACTGTTTCATGGCGCACAACGCTCGCAGGCGGATGCACTAAACGTGGTCATTGCTCGCTGGGCGGAGCGGATACATTGGTCCATTGCGGCGGTGGACACAAAAAAGGAGCATGTGCGGATGCCCTGTTTGATCAAGACCGGGTTCCGGAGCTTATAGATCTTCAAGAAATCCTTAGCGACCGATTATCTGCGGCGCCTCAAGGATCACCATATTACGAGTCTCTCCGCCTCCAGCAGAGGGCTACAAATAATATATTAGATACTCTCAAGGCGGCCGCCAATGGGTAAAGCAGAACAGGCATTCAGGGACGCTTTCGAGCGATTGAAGAAAGATGCTCCTATAAGAATAGCGAAGGGACTTACGTTGTCTCAGAACCTTGTTGCGAAAGAGGCAGGTACCGATCCAAGTGCCCTAAAAAAGGCTAGGTTCCCTAGCCTTGTAGCTGAGATCCAACGCTGGGTCGCCAACAACGAAAAGCCTGCCACAGCTTCAAAGCGCCAATCTGAGTTGCGACAACGCGAAAAGAATAGGTCACTTCGTGATCAAATCAATGACTTGAAAAGACAGCGAGATGCAGTTTGTTCACGACTGCTGGAAGCCGACGCGAAGATTCTTGAGCTGACCTTAGAGTTGGAGAAATTCCGAGCATCTCCTCTGCCGCGAAATGTTACGCGGTTGCGCTAGTCTTGAACGTAGAGCGTCTGGCCAACTCACCTTTCAGCACAGTAGTGATCTCAAGCCTTCTTGAGCGCCATGGTCGATCAGGCGGGATTCAGCTCTGACACCTGAGGCAGTAGGCCGGATGGGTCGCATGCAAGCACACCTGCGATGCGATACAGCTTCTCGACGGTAATATTTACTTCGCCACGTTCGATCCTGCCCACATAGCTGCGGTCGATATTGCAGGCATGCGCCAGTGCATCCTGAGAAATTTGGCAGGTTTTCCTCTGCGTTCGGATGCGTCTCCCTAACGCTTTCGCCAATTTGTCCATGACCGTCTCAATTCCACTGAGGCGGCACTATCCTGCGTTTGCGGACACACGAGCCACGGACTATAATCCGCATTTTTAGGAATCCACTCCTTGGTGCCTCAATGAAATCTGCCTCGCTCCATCTTTGACAGGCGTCTGTATGAGCTGCTTCAGGAGGAGGGGCGTACACGATTCACGACTTTTGAATTGCGGGATGCTTACGCCAAGCGTCTGGATGGCATGAGTTTTCGTATCACCGATGTGCGGCGCTACCCATTGTTTTTCCACGAAGGGTATACAAGCGGCGCCGACTGAATGGGAGTGGTTTAGCAATTGATATACGTACTTGACCCTGCAGAACGGAGTGTCTTCACCA
>NZ_WLYI01000063.1 GCF_009707515.1 Pseudomonas karstica
GGGCTGGGTGGATCCGTTGGGGTTGAGTTGCAAGGTTGGAAGCTGTCCAGGTTCCAAAGGCGATCTAAGCCAAATAAACAAGGTAAATAGCGGTGTATTAACTGCGCACGAAAAGGCAGGAGGACACTTGATTAAAAAGCATGTGGGGCGGACAGACGAAGAGCTAGCTGAAAGGTTCAAGTCGGAACCACACATTCCCGCGTCATCTACGTTTAGAACTCTAGAGGAGGCTGAGGCTATTGTTTCTAAAAGTTTGGCGGCCCACCATCAAGAAATACTGAAATTCCTAAAGGGAAAAAAGGATAAATATTTGATTAGAGACAGCTCAAGCCAATCCGTAGGGCTGAGTATCTTAAACGGAACTAAAAAATCCATACCCACCTATAAATTTCTGCTGATTTTAAAGCGAACTCCCAAAATGCCAGACGGCTATCTATTGCTAACAGGATACCCAGAGTAATGAATGAGTCACTGACAGAGCTCCAACAGTTTTTTGGTGCCTACTTTAACCAAGATTGGGCGGAGGATTACTCTTCGGCCGATGAAGTTATTGATGCTTTTCTAATAGACTCGCCTAGAGACGTAATCATAATAGTAAAAAAGGAAATTTTAGAGCTGATGAATTCCTACACAAATGAGTCGGACTTTCAAGAGAACTTACTGCATGAACAGTGTTGTTATTACTATTACCCATGCCAGTGGGGGACGGGGTCACTATGGCTAAATCATATAGTTAAAAAATTCGACAAGTACCTGCTGGAAAAATGAATCTATTGATAAAAATAACAGGAAGTTATTTCGCAGTTTTCCCCATGAAATAGAGAACGGAAAGTGATAGGCTTTCATGCAGGTGCTATGACTTAAATCATATTTAAAGATGGTCCAGAATAATGCAGCCCTTATATGCATATTGGAATGAGATGAAAATTCCACGAGCTTTTTTCGAACATGGTTATAAAGTTTTGATAACGAGTGGAGTTCGAAAACTCTAAAGATGCGAAAGAAGTTCAAAATGTGTGGTGCCAGCAGCGCATCCACCAGCATGCCAAAAACAGTAATGTTCATGCGTTTTTCAAACTGCTCGATAATCCAGAATTGCTCAATACCCAGGCATCGTCCCGAACTGAAAACCGGGGGAGAAATCCTGGTACGGCCTTGAGTTCCCCACCGCAGGCCCCCGAAGAGGCTTTCAAATCACTGTACAAGGACCGCAGGCATGTTGAGCTGGACTTGCGCAACCGTCGGGTGTTTTGGGGCTGGCCCCTTCGCAGCCTCGTACCTTGGCCGCGGAATTTTCGGCAAACTCAAGAGGTATGTAGATACCCCATGCGATGAGGCCGAAGGTCAGCCGAGATAGTCGCTCAACCCTCGATAACAAGTAGCCAAATGGTAGGGCGTGGTTGATGGCATATCCCATCGGCTCACGACCCCACTGGCATCCAGGCACTCATTCCAGCCCTTGTGATGCAAGAACCGTTGTTGCAAGGCTTGCAACTGGTGTTGCAGCACGGCTTCGCTACCTGGGCGTAATGTCAGTGCCCGCAGGTATTCGGCCTGGGCCCAGATCCGCTGGGTGCCGTCACGCACGGTGCCATCCAGGGCGAGCATGCTGCTGACCGCACCGGTCAACTTATCCACACCCTTTTGCTCGGCATAGGCAAATGCACGGGCCAGTGAAGCGTACAAGGGCGTGTGCCGCAGTACGTCGGTGGAAGCCAGCAAAAAGAACCACTCGAACTGATGCCCTGGCTCAAACCAGTTATCCACAGCGCCCAGCGGTTTCTCCAGCATGACCCCGTGCTGGCGGTCGATGAAGCGCACTTGCATGGCTGTCGCCAATGCCAGCAAGGCCGCTTGCACGGTAGAGTCTTCACGCACCGCCAGGGTCGCAAGGAAGCCTTCGGCCAGGTGCATCAAGGGGTTTTGCAGCGGGCCGGACTTGAGTGAGGACCAGTTGCGCTCCAGTACCGCTTCATACAAGCCGTCGTCGGTGGCGAAACGTTCGGCGACCACTTCCAGGGCGGCATTGAGCACCGACTCCACCAGCGGCTCACGCACCTTGGCCCAGTAATGAGCGCAGGCGAAGATGATGAAGGCGTGGGTGTAGAGGTCTTTGCGTTTATCCAGCGGCTTGCCGTGCGGGTCGATGCTGTAGAACCAGCCACCGTGTTCGGCATCATGGAAGTGCCGCTGCAGGGAGCGAAACAACGCTGCCGCCCGCTCTGGGGCAAAGTCTGCGCTTGGCTCGCCGATCAGGCTGGCGAACAGGTACAACTGCCGGGCGCAGGCCATGGCGCGATAGCGTTGCGGGGACAGGGGGCGGTGGTCGGCATCCAGCGCTTCATAGGGCAACGCCAGGTCGGCATTCCAGCCCGGGCCTTGCCACAGCGGCACGATCAGGTCGTGCAAATGCGCTTGCACGGACGTGAACACGGCGTTCAATTGAGGCTTGGAGGCGGAGCTTGCAACATCGGGCATCGGCTGGCGTCGTCACGGCTAGGGGTGTTTGCGCGACATGGTAGCAGAGGTGCAGTTGCAAGCCACAAGCCATAAGCGGCAAGAAAGAGCCGTTTGGCTTTTACTTGCCGCTTATGGCTTGTGGCTTGCCGTTTCGGTCAACCGGCGAGTAGCCACGCCCCAGTCGCTGCCGAGGCGGCTCCGGCAATACGCACCAGCGGCGCCGCCGCCGGCAGCCAGCGCACCACGGCATAACCTGCGGCATGCAACACCGCCGTCGCGGCCACAAAACCTGCGGCATAGGTCCAGGGGCTGGACATGTCCGGCAGTTCCAGACCATGGGCCACGCCGTGGAACAGGGCAAACAGTGCCGTCGCGCCAATCGCTACGGCTAGCGGTGGGCGAAAAACCAAGGCTACTGCTAAACCAAGCGCCAGCACCGAAGCGGCAATCCCGCTTTCCAGGGCCGGCAACTCCAGGCCTTCAAAACCCAGTACGCCACCGATCAACAGGGTGCCGACAAAGGTGCAGGGCAGTGCCCAGCGGGCCGGGCCTTGTTGCTGGGCGGCCCACAAGCCGACGGCGACCATCGCCAGCAGGTGGTCGAGGCCGCTTAACGGGTGACTGATACCGGCCATCAGGCCGTTGTCGCCATGGCCCGGGTGAGCGAAGGCCAGGGCAGGGACGAGCAGCAGGGCGACGGCGCCCAATAGTTTCTTGAGGCTCATGGACAGGTTCCTTATTGAGTTAATCAAGCTGCGGTCAGCAAGCCCTGGCGTTCGATAAAGGCAACGATTTCTTCCAGGCCAACGCCGGTTTTCTGGTTGCTGAATACAAAGGGTTTGTCGCCACGCATGCGTTGGGTGTCGCTGTTCATCAGCTCCAGGGACGCACCTACCAGCGGTGCCAGGTCGATCTTGTTGATCACCAGCAAGTCGGACTTGCAGATCCCGGGGCCGCCCTTGCGCGGCAGTTTGTCGCCCGCCGAGACATCGATCACATAGATCGTCAGGTCCGACAGTTCGGGGCTGAAAGTAGCCGAGAGATTGTCGCCGCCGGACTCCACGAGGATCAGGTCCAGGCCGGGAAAGCGGCGGTTCAGTTGATCCACTGCTTCCAGGTTGATGGACGCATCTTCGCGAATCGCCGTGTGCGGGCAGCCGCCGGTTTCCACGCCAATGATGCGCTCTGGCGCCAAGGCTTGATTGCGCACCAGAAAGTCGGCGTCTTCGCGGGTATAGATGTCGTTGGTGACCACGGCGAGGTGGTAGCGATCACGCAGGGCCAGGCACAGGGCCAGGGTCAGGGCCGTCTTGCCGGAACCGACCGGGCCGCCGATGCCAACACGCAGGGGTTGTGTGTTCATGTATCTCTCCTAGGAACGGAACAGGCGGCTGTATTGGCGCTCATGGGCCATGCACGCCAGGGACAGGCCGAACGCGGCGCTGCCGTAATGGTTGGGGTCGATCTGGCTGGCGTCTTGCTGGGCTCGTTGCAGCAACGGCAACAATTGACTGGTCAGGCGTTGTGCCGCTTGTTGGCCCAGGGGCAAGGTTTTCATCAGCACGGCGAGCTGGTTTTCCAACCAGCTCCAAAGCCAGGCGGCCAGGGCATCTTGTGCATTGATGTGCCAGGCGCGGGCGGCCAAGGCCCAACCCAGGGCCAGATGCGGTTCTGGGCGTTGTTCGAGGAACTCTCGGGCAGGCTCGTCCAGCTCCGGAAGGCCGTTGAGCAACTGTTGCAGGGAATAGCCCATTTGCCGGCTTTCCTGGTACAGCTCGCGGGTCTCGCGGCTGGCTTGGTGTTGTTCACACAGCTGGAGCAGGCGCGACCAGTCCTGCGCCGCGGCTGCCTGGCAATGGGCAAGCAACAATGGCGCTTCGAAGTGGGCCAGGTTGAGCAGCAGTTGGTCGCTGATCCAGCGGCGGGCGCTGACGGGGTCGTTTACCCGGCCTTGCTCAACGGCCATTTCCAGGCCTTGGGAATAGCTGTAGCCACCAATCGGCAATTGCGGACTGGCCAGGCGCAGCAGCGCCCAGGCAGGGTTCATCGGCGCACACCGAACTGGTGCAGTTTGGGCGGATAGTTGAAGTCTTCGTCGCCGTGACGCGAATGGTGGTGACCGCCACCGTAGGCGCCGTGCTCCGGCTGGAAGGGCGCCTCGATGGTCTGTGTACTGGCGCCCAGTTGGTCGAGCATCGTCTTGAGCACGTAATCGTCCAGCAGGCGCAACCAGCCATCGCCGATTTGCAGGGCAACATGGCGGTTGCCCAAGTGATAGGCGGCGCGGGTCAGTTCGAAGGCATTGCTGCAGGTGACGTGTAACAGCTGTTCAGGGCGGGCCACGACGCGTACGACGCGTCCGTCTTCGGACTGTAGGCATTCGCCGTCATGCAGTGGCGGTTGGCCGCGCTCCAGAAACAGGCCGACGTCTTCACCGTCGGCACTGAAACAGCGCAAGCGGCTTTTGCTGCGGGCTTCGAAATTCAGCAGCAGTTCCGCGGTCCAGAGGGTTTGAGGGGCGATTCGGCGGTGGATCACCAGCATCAGAAAGCTTCCAGCTATGAGCGATAAGCAAGCTAGAGCAAGGGGCTTGCCAACCACGCGGGGAGTAGGCGTTTGCTGTAGGCAGGCGCTTGCGTGCCACTCGATAGGGCGCCAGGGCACTTTGAAATGGTTCATCTTGGTGCGTGGCGGGGTTTATAGCACCGGAATCGGGCGATTCGTGGTTATTGGCAGGGTGTATTGAATGAAGCTTCTTTCATCTTTTTCTTGTCGTGAGATTTAAGGATTTGCCTTACGTGGCTTGCGGATTTGCCGTTCATTTTGCTGTGCCTGCGTTCATTAGGATGTTGCTCGTGTTTAACCAGCGCAGCATCTGTCATGTTCAAGTCATCTTTATGTTTATTTTTTCTGTGCTGGGTCAGTGCTTCGTCTTTCGCGGGTATTGAGCCACGTGACGCCTCACCGGCCGGGCTGGGGTCTTCACTGAGGGCCCTGCCCAAGCCTTCTATCGACAATGTGATCGATCGCGCTTACGCATTGCTGGGCACGCCCTACAGGCTGGGTGGTGCATCGGTGGGCCAGGGCTTCGATTGCAGTGGCTTGCTGGTCTACCTGTTCAAGACCGAGGCCAATATCCTGTTACCCCGTACCACGGCGGCGATGCACCGTTCAACGGCGGCCACGGTCAAGCGCGACGCGCTGCGGCCGGGTGATGCAGTGTTTTTCAAGGGTAATGGGCGGGGCCAGGTCAGCCATGTTGGCCTGTATATAGGTGACGGCAAATTCATTCATTCGCCCCGCACCGGCAAGAATATCCGTATCGATTCTTTGACCAACAGATACTGGAAGAGGAACTACACCACCGCCAAGCGTTTTCACGCCATGCGCTGACCGGGTTACTCGGTGCTGCCCAGCCCTTGCCAGTGCTTGAGGCCGATAAAGATAAAGCGCAATTGCTGGGTGATCTTGGCCTGGGGCGTAAGGTGCGCCGGCAGCGCCTCGGCAGGCGGGTCAATGATGTCGGGCAGGGTGGCGAACACGCTTTTGACGATAAGGTCGGCCATGACGTGCAAACCGTCGGCATCCAGGTGTTGGAGCTTGGGCATCAGGGTCAGGTCGGCCGCCAGGTCCGACGTGATGTCTTCACGCAAAGCACTGATGGCTTGGCGAACAGCCAGGCAACCACCGTATTGCTCGCGGGCCAAAAACAGGAATTGCGAGCGATTGGCAGCTACCACGTCGAGGAAAATCCGCACCGACGCATCAATGATGCCGCCCATGACGAATTCATTGTGGCGCACCAGGCGAATCGTGGCGCGAAAGGTCTGGCCGACTTCGCTGACCAATACCAGGCCCAATTGATCCATATCGGCAAAGTGACGGTAGAAGCCAGTGGGTACGATGCCGGCACTCTTGGCGACTTCTCGCAGGCTCAAGCTGCCAAACCCTCGGCCACACTCCATCAGATGGCGGGCTGCGTCCATCAGGGCGAGGCGGGTCTGTTGCTTCTGTTCAGCGCGGGGCAGCATGGGCGGGAGGGCTTTGTGGACAGGACAGCGACGCACTCTAGCAAAACAACTTTACTGGCGTCGAACTTGAGGCAGGGTAAGAGTGTTGCGTTTTACACAAAGTAAAAAGCCCAATTCGGCAGAATCGGGCTTTTTTCCAGGGCCAGCACAGGCTTAGCTCGTTGCTTGATGCAGTTCTTGCAGACGGTCAGCACCGCCTTCGGCAACAGCGTTGCGTTCCAGCAGACGATCAGCACCGCCTTCAACCAGGCCTTTTTGTTCCAGGCGGTCACGGCCACCTTCAGCCACACCTTCAGTGTAGGCGCGTTTGTTGGCTTGCTCGGCGCCGCCTTCAACCAGGCCTTTTTGTTCCAGGCGATCACGGCCACCTTCAGCAACGCCTTCGGTGTAGGCGCGTTTGTTGGCTTGCTCCGAACCGTTTTCAGCGACGCCGTTGGCGTAGTCACGGTTGCCTTCTTCTTGCGAGCCGCTGCGGGCCAGGGACTGGCTGAAATGTGCAGCGTCAGCCTTCACTTGTGGCAGGGCTTGTTCGGTTGCAGGCAGAGCAAATGCACTGCTGGCCAGGAGGGAAAGTACGACGCTTGCGAGTATTTGGCGTTTCATGATGGGTTGCTCCATGGGAGGGCGATAAAGTGGGTACAGGGCTAATGCTACTCTCGATAAGTCGATATAAAAGTTCATAAAGGCAATGGTAATAATCAACAGAATTGATTGTTCCTTGCGAAGGCTCTACTTCGCGGCTCTCAAGCACGGGCTTTTGCACTGCGCTGGGTATTTTCGACACAGGCCTGGGTAACAACGGTGCGTGGTTGGTGATTCAAGCTGTCTGGTTGGTCAGCAAATCGGTTTTTTCCCGCTTAATTGGCCGTTGGGTTAAACCCCTTGGCCGTTTGTCAGTCGTAGCCATATAAGCTGTAGCCCAAACGTGCGACGCAACTCGCACGCTCAGCCGTAATCAGGAGTCCTGTGCAATGACGCGCACTCGTAAAATTCTCGCCTGGAGCTGCGCCAGCTTCGTTTTGTTAATCGCCGTCGTAGTACTGATCCTGGCGTTCTTCGATTGGAACCGGATCAAGCCTCCCCTGAACGCCAAAGTGTCCGAAGAGCTGCATCGCCCCTTTGCCATCAATGGCAACCTCGCGGTGATCTGGCAACGCGAGCCCGACGAAGGCGGCTGGCGTGCCTGGATTCCCTGGCCTCATGTGGTGGCCGAAGACCTGGCCCTGGGCAACCCCGAATGGTCGAAAAACCCCCAAATGGTCACCCTCAAGCGCGTGGAACTGCGCATCGCGCCCTTGCCGTTGCTGGCTCAGCGCGTGGTTATCCCGCGTATCGATCTCACTGAACCGAGTGCCGAGTTGCAGCGCCTGGCGGATGGCCGCGCCAACTGGGCCTTCCAGTTCGATCCCAAGGACCCCAACGCCGAACCTTCCAAGTGGGTGGTGGACATCGGCGCCATCGGCTTCGACAAGGGCCACGTGACCCTCGACGATCAAACCCTCAAGACCCGGCTCGATGTATTGATCGATTTGCTGGGCAAGCCGATCCCGTTCAGCGAGATCGTGGGTGAAAACGATGCCAAAAAGGCCCTGGAAAAGGGCTCGGCCCCTCAGGACTACGCCTTCGCCCTCAAGGTCAAAGGCCAATATCACGGCCAGAAACTCACCGGCACCGGCAAGATTGGCGGCCTGCTGGCCTTGCAGGACGCGGCCAAGCCGTTTCCGCTGCAAGCCCAGATGAAGATTGCCGACACCCGCATTGCCCTGGCTGGCACCCTGACCGACCCGCTGAACCTCGGCGCTCTGGATTTGCGCCTGAAACTCTCGGGCAGCAGCCTGGGCAACCTGTACCCGCTGACCGGTGTCACCTTGCCGGACTCGCCGGCCTATGCCACAGACGGCCACCTGATCGCCAAGCTGCACGAGGCGGGTGGTGCATTGTTTCGTTATGAAAACTTCAACGGCAAGATCGGCAACAGTGATATTCACGGCAATCTTGCCTACGTTGCCAGTCAGCCCCGGCCCAAGTTGAGTGGTGCACTGGTGTCCAACCAACTGCTGATGGCCGACTTGGCCCCGTTGATCGGCGCCGACTCCAATGCCAAGCAAAAGGCCCGGGGCGGTGAAAGCAAGCAGCCGGCGACCAAAGTGCTGCCGGTGGAAGAGTTTCGCACCGAGCGCTGGCGGGATATGGATGCCGATGTGGAGTTCACCGGCAAACGCATTGTCCATAGCGCTGAGTTGCCGTTTACCGATCTCTACACTCACTTGCTGCTTAACGACGGCGAACTGAGCCTGGAGCCCCTGCGCTTTGGCGTCGCCGGCGGCAAGCTTGATGCACAGATTCGCCTGAATGGTCGCATCACCCCCATGGAAGGTCGTGCGCGGCTGACCGCGCGTAACTTCAAACTCAAGCAGTTGTTTCCGACCTTTGAGCCGATGAAAACCAGCTTTGGTGAGCTCAATGGTGATGCGGATATTTCCGGGCGCGGCAATTCCGTGGCGGCGCTGCTGGGCAGTTCCAATGGCGATCTGAAGATGCTGATCAATGACGGCGCCATCAGTCGCGGGCTGATGGAAATCGCCGGGCTGAACGTCGGTAACTACGTAGTCGGCAAGATGTTTGGCGACAAGGAAGTGAAGATCAACTGCGCGGCGGCGAACTTCGGTATCAAGACCGGATTGGCCACCACCCGACTGTTTGTGTTCGATACCGAGAACGCCATCGTTTACATCGATGGCACGGCGAACATGGCCACCGAGCAGCTTGACCTGACGATTACGCCGGAGTCCAAGGGCTTTCGCTTGTTTTCCCTGCGTTCACCGTTGTACGTCAATGGGCCGTTTATCAAGCCGAGCGCCGGAGTGAAGGCGGTACCGTTGATACTGCGAGGCGCCGGGATGGTGGCATTGGGGGTGATTGCCGGGCCGGCTGCCGGCCTGCTGGCACTGATTGCACCTAGCGGTGATGCACCGAACCAGTGTGCGCCGTTGCTGCAGCAGATGAAGGAAGGCAAGGCGCCGAAGACGGTGAAAGGCTAATTGCCGGATTCGGGAGCGGCAGGGGGTGGTCGATCACT
>NZ_WLYI01000064.1 GCF_009707515.1 Pseudomonas karstica
GAAAAATTTCCCTGATTAGTAGTCGTTAAAAACTACATAAGAATTTCAGCGATCCCAGTACGGCCCCGGCCCGAAGCATTCGACGAAGTAGTCGATGACTGTCCGCACTTTCACCGACAAGCGTCGGCTACCAGGCCACAGCGCGGCGATTTGCTGGGGTTCCAGGGTTGTTGCTACTTCATAGTCCGTCAGCACTGCCTGCAACGTCCCGGCTCGTAGGCCTTCGCCGATCAACCAGGACGGAAACACCACCAGCCCCAGGCCTTGTTCGGCGGCGTGGGTCAGGGTGTCGGCATGGTTACCAGTGATTGGGCCTTTTACGCTGTAGGGCGTCCAGTCGCCCTGGCCACGACGGAAGAACCAGCGCTGCTGGCCGGTCACTCCCTTGTAGGCCAGGCACTGGTGGTTCACCAGTTCATCGGGATGCTGTGGCGTGCCGAATTGCGCGAGGTACGCCGGGCTGGCGGCGATGCGGAAACGCTGAGGGGCGAAGATACGGGCCTGCATGCCGGAATCATTGAGCACGCCGATGCGAAACAGCAGGTCGGTACCGTCCTGCAGCGGGTCGACGTAGGTGTCGGTCTGCTGGATATCCAGTTGCAGCTTGGGATAGCGTCGGCACAGTTCCCCCAGCCAGGGCGACAGGTGCCGTTGGCCAAACACCATGGGTGCGTTGATGCGCACCAGGCCACTGGGTTCGCTGTCCTGTTCCTGCAGGGCCTGGCCGGCCGCTTCCAATTGTTCCAGCAGCAAGCGGGCGTGCTGGCCCAGCAGGCGGCCGGCTTCGGTGGGGCTGACGGCGCGGGTGTGGCGATACAGCAACTGTTGGCTCAAGGCCTGTTCCATCAACTGGATTTGCCGGGAGATGGAGGAGGGCGCAAGGCCTTCACGGCGGGCGACTTCCGAGAAACTGCCGTAGTCCAGCACCGCGACAAACAGGCGAAGTGCTTTGAAACTCAATTCGTTCAGGCCCTGCATGGCGGCTCCTTGCTGTGCGTAATTCGCAAAGGTGTTGTCTGTATGCTCCCATTTATCGCACAGATCTACCACCCGATAATGCACGCCATGTTCATTCTCTGACACGCAGGTGGTGTATGCAGTCTTCTGTTCTTGATGCTGCGGGTACGGCTTCGGCCAAGCCCAGGTTGGCTCTTCGGTTGTTGTTATTGGCGCTGGTGATTTTCGCTGGCATGGGGTTGTCGGTGGAGGCAGGGTTGTTGGGGCCTCTGGGGGTGCAAGTCGGGCACTTGTGGGCGACCTTGAGTATTTTCGGCGTTGGCTCCGCCATTCTGTTTTTGCTGCTGTTGTTCAGCGGTCCGCAAAAGGGCCCCGCGCTCACCGATCTGCCGCGCTGGCAGTTGATTGGCGGTTTCCTGGGGCCGATGTACGTGGTGGTGCTGACCCTGGCCACGCCGCATATCGGTATCGCCATGACCATGATCGCCATCCTCTCCGGGCAGGTGGGCAAGAGCGTGTTGATCGACCACTTCGGTTGGTTCGGCACAACCCGTAAGAGGGTCAACGGGGAGCGCTGGATGGCGTTGGCGTTGATTGTGGTGGCATTGGTTTTGATTGCGAGGGGTTGAAGCGATGAGTCTGATTTTATTGTTGGCGTTGGTGGTGGCCGCAGGCGCGGTATTGAGTGTGCAGGCGGCGATCAATGGCCGTCTGGGACAAGCGGTGGGCGTGTTGCGTAGCAGCCTGCTGACCTTTGTGGTGGGTGCGATCACTACCGCTTTGTTGATTGTGTTTTTTGAACCGGCGCATGCCATCAGCCTGCTTGACGTGCCGAAATGGCAACTGACCGGCGCGTTGTTCGGGGTGGTGTACATGATGGTCATGGTCGGTGCGGTGCCGATTGTCGGCACGGCGGTGGCGACGGTAGCAGTGATCGTCGGGCAGTTGGGCATGGGCATGCTGATCGACAACTTTGGCTGGCTCGGCAACCCGGCCATTGAGCTGTCCGGTAGCCGGATCGTGGCGATGCTCTGCTTGGCTGCAGCGTTGGTGTTCATGTATCGCAGCAGTACCCGCGCCGATTAATGGCGTTGAACCATGGGCGCAGGGCTGGAGTCACTGCTTAAGGTAGTGGCGTTCGCTGCTACCGGGACGACCATGAAAAGGAGTCTGATCATGCAACAGCAAACCTGTGCTTGCCCACACTGCAATTGCCTGGTGGGAAACAACGCGGTCATGAAGGAAGGTAAAAGTTATTGCTGCCAGGGGTGTGCAGATCACCATGCCCATGGTGAACCCTGTGCCTCATCGACTGGATGCGAGTGCGCCAAATCGGCCCACGGCTAGTCCGCCGCCGCTGCCGAGGTGTGCGGACAGCATCGCTGTCTTGTGCCTCGGTCGCGGTTACAACTGCCCACCCGAACAGCGCCATTGCACGTTTTCGATACCAAATTGCTCGGCCTGGAGTTGGCTGGTCTTCTTGACCTGTTCCCGGGCAAACCGACCGATACGGCCTACGCCTGCATCGCAGCTTGCCCAATGCCAGGCTTCGGGCATGTCGAGTTTTTCCAGGCGGATGATGAACGACTTGGGCTGGCCATGCAGCGTGTAGTCGATGACGAAAAGTTTTGCGTTGACCATGGGCTTGTTAATCCTCCTGTGTCTTTAAGTGATCCCCCAGCGTGGTAAAAATTCATTCGGATTGTCGGCCACTGATCATTAGTGTGGTTGTTTCATCCTTGAATGATGCACCGCGAGGGCAAGAACCAGGCGTTTCACCTGGTTCTTGCAGGAGGCTGCGCAGGTCTAATCCTGTGGAACACCTTTCTCCCACGCCGACCAGTTCTGCACAATTGACTGCACCAACGGGTTACCCGTGCGGTACAGGTTCTCCAATGCCGGTACAAAACCGCCTTGGTCCGCGTATTTCAGCAGGTTGTCCACGTCGCTGTAGCCTGGGTACGGCCGGTCGAAGTCAGAACCTGCACGCACCACCGCCAGGCGTTGGATGTCCACCAGGCCTTCACGGTCGGCCCGCAGCAGCGCTTCATAGGTAGAGTTGTCTTCCTGCTGGGTGGTGCAGTACTCCCCCTTATTGCCCGTCAGCAACTTGGTCCAGACTTCGGCGCGCTCACTCAGGCGCGTTCCGGAGAACCAGGTATTGCCCGCTACGGTATCGCACCGCGTGACCTGGGGTGGTTGGTTGGCCGGTGAATTCGGGTAATGTTTGCGCCAGGCGGCGGACTCTTTGCTTTCACTGAGCTCGACTTTTTGCGATAGGGCAAAGGCCTTGGCCTGCAGTTTCGGGTTCAGCTCGAAGACTTCAGTCTTGTAGTCCAGAGGCGGTTTTTCATTCGGTCCCTTGGTGTTGATACCGATATAGCCGGTTGGCCAATCCTTGGGCGCGTCCCGGGAGTCGAGCTCCCATTGCGTACCGAACTCCACCAGGTAATGAGCCCAAGCGGCGGTACCGATGGTGCCATGGTGCGGGTTGATCCCGGCAATCCCGGCGATCAGGAAATAGCTCTGGCGCAGGTCGAACTTGGGCGATAAGGCCAGGGCCAGTGTGGAGGCGGCCGCGTTGGTCTGGCCCATGCCGGTCACCAGCAGGCAGACGTCCTGGGTGTTGCAGCGGATCACCGGGTATTCGGCAGACAATCCCGGCACGCGGACCTCCTGCTTGAGTTGCAGGCGATCAATCCAGTGCTGCGCCTCGGGGGCGAACATGGTGATCAGTACGACCTTGGGTTTGACCGGCGCAGGTTGCGCGGCAAAAGCGCTGGGCGCTGCGAACGTACCCAAGGCCAGCCCGACCACCACGCAAAGACGCGTCACACGATGCATAGGATTTCCTCACAAAGATGAATGATAAACAGCCTCTGACTTGCCGCTTGAAGCTTGTAACTTGCAGCTTTAAAACTGATACCCCACCCCGGCGTAGTAACCCCAGCCATTGGAGCGGGCCCGGAAATTACCATCGCCAAAATTCAACTCGCTGCCGTCCTCCCAGTTGCCGCCGTTGTGGAAGTAACGACCCACCAAAGTGAAGCGCAGGTGGGTGAAGGCATACAGCAGCACATTGGTTGCAACCAGGGAGTTGGCGGTACGCGCCGGGTTGTCCTTGTGCAAGTCCGAGCCGAAATCGTAGTTGGTAAAACCGATATAAGTGAGCGATGCACCATTGTCGAAACTGCCGATGGGCACGATGTACTTCATTTGTGCCCGGTAACCATCCCAGGAATATTCATTGCTGGCGCCGTAGTTTTCCCACTGGTAGCGACCGTAGAAGTTGGCCGACAGGTTGACCCGTGAGTGGGTGTCGATGTCGGTGCCCAGGCCGCTATACAGGGTGTTGGCACGATTGGCCTTGTTGCTGCCGTGGTCATAGATCCAGTCGAAGGCCACGTACCACTCCTTGAACGGCCCGATGGCCAGGCTGCGCCCGGCCAGGTAGTCGATGGAGATGCGCGGCTCATGCTCCATGAAGACGGGGGAACCATGGTCCCAGGCGCCTTTATCATTGCGGTTGCCGATGCCGAAGATCTTCGGCACATCAATGTAGCCGTACAGCTCGAACGGTCCTTTACGGCCGAAGTACTCGTACTCCAGGTACACATCGTCGGCGGGTTTGGGGCCGAAGCTGATGTCTTTGCTGCCAATGATTGTCAGGTCCTGATTGAACCAGTCTGACAGGTAGGCACCTTTTTTCGGCGAGCTGTCTTGCGATGCCAGGGTTTCGCCCTGTGCTGAGTCATCGGCGGGTGCCTGCTGCCCAAACCCGGGCGTGCTGAGTACTCCCGTAACGGCGGCCAGTAGCAAAGAAACACCCATCGTGGTGGCCGACGCGGGGCGTCTGGAAGTTGATTGCATTGAAAGTCCCTGTTCGTACGCGGTTTTCACCCGATTCTTCGGGCGGTGGGGAACATGCAGCCAGTTGGCAGCCAAGTTCGATCCGCAAACGTTTGCATAGGCTGTACCAACTTTGGTCAATCGCTTGAGGCAGATAGAGAATTTGCGAATTAGTCGTCTTTTTGGTCAGGAACCTGGCAGCTCGTTTGGCAGCCTGCCAAGTAGTAAACCCGGGGATGCTCGATCACTATTTGCAACACTGGCGCAGCAGGCGTTGGCTCAGTGGGCCTGGGTAAATGGCAATGCTTGATCACCATTGCGATGGAACAGGTACATCGCGGTTTCCCGCCGATACTCGCTGGGCGTTTGGTTCATTTCGATACGAAAGTGCCGGTTGAAGTTGGACAGGTTGGCGTAGCCCACCTCAAAGCAGATATCGGCCACGGACATCTCGGTCTGTAGTAGCAGCCGGCAGGCGCGCTGGACTCGGAACTTGCGCATCAGCTCAATAAAACCATGGCCGGTGACTCGTTTGAAGAAGCGCGAGAAGCCCGGTTCGCTCATCTCCAGGCGTTGGGCGATGACTGACAGGCGCAGGTCGCCGGTCAGTTCCGTCATCAGGTAATCGAAAGCTTTGTTGACGCGCTCGGAGCTACGGGCATCCAGGGTCGGCGTGTAGCACGCACTGGCCAGGGCGTGCGTCTCCTGTGAAGGCGCCTGGGCCAGGGCGTGCAGCAGTTGCATAAACAGGATCAGGCGATTGAGCCCTTGTGCCGGCCCGATGGCCTCAAGCAGTACGGCCGCGCGCCGGGCGGTTTCGCCGGTGAACTCCAGGCCGCGCCGGGCCCGATCAAACAGACTTTGCAGATCGCCCAATTCCGGCAGCGTGCCCCGCAGGGCCAACAACGCCGCGCCGTCGAATTGCAGCACCACGTCCCGCCCCCTCAAGCATTCGCCGGGAGCCAGGTCGCCAATCCAGTCGTGGGGCAAATCAGGGCCGATCAGCGCCACGTGGCCGGCGCCAAACCCACCGATATAGTCGCCCGCCACCAACTTGCCGCTGCCTTGGCGGATCAGGTGGATTTCGAATTCAGGGTGGTGATTCCAGCGGGCGAGCTCGAAAGGGTAATCATGTTCATACCAGCGAAAGCCATGCTCGGGCTCGGGAAGAATCACTTCGAGGTCGGCGGGGCGTTGCTCGAACAGGGCGCTGCGGCTATCAGGCATGGCATGGCCCTTGTGGGGTCTTGGAATGGCACCAAAGTACGCCCTTTGGGTGAACATCGGCTACTCCCTGGTTTGCGGGTCACTGATACTTTTTTGATCCGGGGTGATGGGTTAAAAAAGTACCGGAGTAGCGTTTGCCATTCGTTTGTCCGGACCTTGCCAAGCTGCTGTAATCGAGCCGTCAAAAACAACAACAATAACTTGCGTCTCTCACGACGCGGGGCGGAGGGGCACCATGATCAAGATCCCGAAAACGTTTTTGCTGGTGACTGGCCTGTCAGTGGCCATGGTCAGTCATGCAGCAGAAACCATCACCATCGCCACCGTCAACAACGGTGACATGATCCGCATGCAGCGGCTTTCAAAGGTCTTCGAGCAGCAGCATCCCGAGGTGAAACTCAACTGGGTGGTGTTGGAAGAGAACGTCCTGCGCCAACGCCTGACCACCGATATCGCTACCCAGGGTGGCCAGTTCGACGTACTGACCATCGGCACCTATGAAACCCCGCTGTGGGGCGCCAAGCAGTGGTTGGAACCGTTGACCCAATTGCCGCCCGAGTACGACGTTGACGATATCTTCCCTTCGGTGCGCCAGGGCTTGTCGGTTAATAACACGCTCTATGCGTTGCCGTTCTATGGTGAAAGCACCGTTACGTACTACCGCACCGACTTGTTCAAACAGGCTGGCTTGAGCATGCCGGAGCACCCGACCTGGACCCAGCTCGGCGAGTTCGCCGCCAAACTCCACGCTCCAGCAAAAGACCAGTACGGCATTTGCCTGCGGGGCAAGGCCGGGTGGGGCGAGAACACCGCGCTGCTGAGCACCATGGCCAATGCCTTTGGGGCTCGTTGGTTCGATGAGCAGTGGAAGCCACAGTTGACGAGCCCGGAGTGGACGGCCGCGGCGAACTTTTACGTCAATACCTTGAAGCGCTACGGGCCGCCGGGTGTCTCCAGCAATGGTTTCAACGAAACCCTGGCGTTGTTCAATAGTGGAAAATGCGCCATCTGGGTCGATGCCAGCGTCGCCGGTTCGTTTACCACTGACAAAACCCAAAGCAAGGTCACCGACAGCGTAGGCTTTGTCGCAGCACCTACAGAGGTCACCGACAAGGGCTCGTCCTGGCTGTACGCCTGGTCCCTGGCGATTCCTGCCACCTCCCAACATAAAGAGGCTGCCAAGGCTTTTATCGCTTGGGCCACCTCCAAGGACTACATCCAACTGGTCGCGGACAAGGAGGGCATCACCCATGTACCGCCGGGTACCCGCCAGTCCACCTACAGCGAGGCGTACTTGAAGGCCGCGCCGTTTGCCAAAGTCACTTTGCAGATGATGCAACACGCCGACCCTGCACACCCCTCGGCCCAGCCGGTGCCTTATGTGGGCATCCAATACGTGACGATCCCTGAGTTCCAGGCCATTGGCACCTCTGTGGGCAAGCTGATCTCGGCGGCGCTCACCGGAGGGATGAGCGTCGACCAGGCACTGCTCCAGGCACAGTCCATCACCGAGCGCGAGATGAAGCGCGCCGGCTATCCGAAGTAATCACTTTTCAAGACGGATGAACATTCAATGAAACGACTGGAAGGTAAAAGTGCGCTGGTCACCGGATCCGCCCGTGGCATCGGTCGATCCTTTGCCCAGGCTTATATCGCCGAGGGCGCGACCGTGGCCATCGCCGACATCAACCTGGAGCGCGCCCACGCCACGGCGGTTGAATTAGGGCCAAGGGCTTATGCGGTAGAGATGGACGTGACCTGCCAGGTCTCCATTGACGCCGCAATTGCTGCGGTCGTGACCCAGGCCGGCAAGCTCGACATCCTGATCAACAACGCTGCACTGTTTGACCTGGCGCCTATTGTCGATATTTCCCGGGAAAGTTTCGAGCGCCTGTTTTCCATCAACGTCGCTGGCACGTTGTTCACTCTGCAGTCCGCTGCCCGGCAGATGATCAGTCAGGGCCACGGCGGCAAGATCATCAACATGGCCAGCCAGGCCGGGCGCCGGGGCGAAGCGCTGGTGGCGGTGTACTGCGCGAGCAAGGCGGCGGTGATCAGCCTGACCCAGTCAGCCGGGCTGAACCTGATCAAGCATGGGATCAACGTGAACGCCATTGCGCCTGGGGTAGTGGAAGGTGAGCATTGGGACGGGGTGGATGCGCTGTTCGCCAGGCACGAAGGCCGCCCGCTGGGTGAGAAAAAACGGTTGGTGGGGCAGCAAGTGCCTTACGGGCGGATGGGCACGGCGCAAGACCTGACCGGAATGGCGATCTTCCTGGCGTCGACAGACAGCGAGTACGTGGTGGCACAGACTTATAACGTGGATGGGGGCAATTGGATGAGTTGACCCCTGTTCCACAAGGTGCGAAGGACGTCAACGATAACGCCTCGGAATCCGGTGTGGCGACGCCGGTTGATATGGTTAACTACGGCGTAACCAAACGTGCCAACACTGGCGATGTCGTCGACAGCACAGTGATCTGATTAATATTTGGAGCCTTATTGTGGCTAAAGCATCTTCTGTCATTGAAATCCCGGTATCGGCTGAACAAATCTGGCAATTGGTTGGCGGGTTCAACTCGCTGCCTGATTGGCTGCCCTTTATCGCCAAGAGCGAACCCAGCGACGGCGGCCGTGTACGCCACCTGCAAACTGCCGATGGGGGTGTGGTGGTTGAGCGTCTGCAGACTTTCGATGAGGCCGCGCGTACTTACAGCTACTCCATCAGTGAGTCGCCGTTTCCGGTGCGTGAGTACCTGGCAACCCTGAAGGTCGAGGCTTTGACCGAGCACACGGCGAAAGTGACCTGGTCGGGTGTATTTACCCCGGTGGCGGGGGTGACGGATGCGGCAGTGGAGGAGCTGTTTACCGGTGTGTACAGCGGTGGGCTTGAGGCGTTACGCGGTAACTTCCAGGCCTGAACCCGCCCTCTGCAGCAGCAAGGGCCTGCTGTAGACGTCGCCTAGGACCTTGAAACTGTTGAAGGTCCTTCGGCCTTTATCGCAGCCTCGCGCCTCGACAGCGGCTACAGAAGCCCGCTGATCACCTGTAGCCGCTGGCGCAGCCTGCGATCGGCTGCGCAGCAGTCGTTTGGGGCTTGAAACTGTTGAAGGTCCTTCGGCCATTATCGCAGCCTTGTGCCTCGACAGCGGCTACAGACGCCCGCTGATCACCTGTAGCCGCTGGCGCAGCCTGCGATCGGCTGCGCAGCAGTCGTTTGGGGCTTGAAACTGTTGAAGGTCCTTCGGCCCTTATCGCAGCCTCGTGCCTCGACAGCGGCTACAGACGCC
>NZ_WLYI01000065.1 GCF_009707515.1 Pseudomonas karstica
AGACGGACATTGAGCGAATGCTGCATAGCTTGCGGGCTTGCGGGGAGCGGTGCAAGGGGGGATGGTCAGGTTTGGCGGTGCATGGATTCATTTTTCGCAGAGTTGGACTGCCCTGGAGAGCGCTGAAACCTATGGACCTCAAAGTGATGCTCATCGCTGACACATCTATGTAGTGCCTTTCGCAGGCCAGTCTGCGCCATAGAAAAGCAGCCCTGCTGCACATGGGGAGGCGGTGTTTGTTCTGTTTTTTGATCTGGGCGTTCCGTAAACCCGCGTTGGGTGAGCGGGCCTTACAGGCACCCAAACCCTGCTGTAAACCTTTACGCGTTTTTTACGCCCCGTCCATACCCTCGCCCTCGTTCCTTTACACCACTCCTGCGGACAATCCTCCTACACGCGGCAATCGCCGTACGACGGAGAATTTCCATGAGCGTTCTGGACGCAGTGTCACTGCTATTGGCTGCGGCGCTGTTCATTTATCTGCTGGTTGCGCTGTTACGCGCGGATCGGAACTAGGAGCGGTTATGCACAGTTATGACTATTGGCTGATCATTGCCTTCTTTGCCGTGGTGCTGGTTCCGGCACCCTTTCTGGGGCGGTTCTATTACAAGGTAATGGAAGGCCAGCGCACGTGGCTTACGCCGGTATTAGGCCCGGTGGAACGGGTTTGCTATCGCGTTGCAGGGGTTGATGCACAACAAGAGCAAAGTTGGCAGAAATACGCACTGGCCTTGCTCGCGTTCAGCCTCGCAGGTTTTGTGCTGTTGTTCTCGATCCTGGTGTTCCAGGGCCACTTGCCACTCAACCCACAGCAACTGCCAGGGTTGGAGTGGACGCTGGCCTTCAATACCTCGGTCAGTTTCATGACCAACACCAACTGGCAGTCCTACAGTGGTGAGGCTTCCCTGAGCTACCTCAGCCAGATGGCTGGTCTTACCGTGCAGAACTTCGTCAGTGCCGCTACCGGCCTGGCTGTGCTGGTCGCGTTGTGCCGTGGTATCGGTCGAAAATCTGCCAAGACCCTGGGCAATTTCTGGGTCGACATGACCCGCGCCACCCTCTATGGCCTGCTGCCGCTGTGCCTGGTGCTGGCGCTGTTTCTGGTCTGGCAGGGTGTGCCACAAACTTTTGCTCACTATGTCGGTGCCGTGACGATGCAGGGCGTGGATCAGGTGATCCCCCTGGGCCCGGCCGCCAGCCAGATTGCTATCAAGCAACTGGGTACCAATGGTGGCGGTTTCTTCGGGGTCAACTCGGCGCATCCCTTTGAGGATCCAACCGCGTGGTCGAACCTGTTCGAAGTGGCGTCCATCATCCTGATCCCGGTGGCGTTGGTGTTTACCTTTGGTCACTACGTCAAAGACCTGCGTCAGAGCCGCGCGATCCTCGGCTGCATGCTGGCCTTGTTCCTGATTGGCGGCGCGACGGCAATGTGGTCCGAATACCAGCCCAACCCAACCCTGAACAATCCGGCGGTCGAGCAGGCTGCGCCGCTGGAGGGTAAGGAAACACGCTTCGGCACCACCGGCACGGTGTTGTGGTCGGTGACCACTACTGCGGCGTCCAACGGTTCGGTCAATGGCATGCAAGACAGCCTCAACCCTCTGAGCGGGATGGTGGCGCTGGTCAACATGATGGTCGGCGAAGTGATTTTCGGCGGCGTCGGTGCCGGGATGTACGGCATGTTGCTCAATGTGTTGATTGCGGTGTTTCTTGCCGGCTTGATGATCGGCCGCACCCCGGAATACCTGGGCAAGAAACTCCAGGCCAGGGAAGTGCAACTGCTGGTTGTCACCTTGCTGGTGATGCCGGTCAGTGTGCTGGTGCTGGGCGCCATCGCCGCCAGCCTGCCTGGCCCGGCCAGTGCTATCAGTAATCCTGGCCCACATGGCTTCAGCCAATTGCTCTACGCCTATACCTCGGCCGGTGCCAATAACGGTTCGGCGTTCGCCGGCTTCGGTGCCAATACCCCGTTCCACAACCTGATGCTGGGGCTGGGCATGTTGATTGGCCGCTTCGGCTACATCCTCCCGGTTCTGGCCCTGGCCGGCAGCCTGGCGATGAAGAAGGCCACACCGGTTGGCCAGAACAGTTTCCCGACTCATGGCCCGCTGTTCGTGGTCTTGCTGACGGTGACCATTTTGCTGATGGGTGGCCTGACCTTCTTGCCGACGCTGGCGCTGGGCCCTATCGCCGAGCATCTGAATATGGCTGCTTCTGGAATGAAGAACTAAGGGGTATGAGCATGAATATGCCTGCAAAAAACTCGGCCTCGGGCAAAGCCCAGGAGCCGGCCAAAACCGCCATGTCGGCCCTGTGGCGCCCGGCGCTGGTCCAGGCGTTCGTCAAGCTGGACCCGCGTCAGCTGCAACGCTCGCCGGTGATGTTGGTGGTCGAGTTGACCGCCATTCTCACCACCTTGCTGTGCTTTGTGCCGGACACTGCCGTACCGACCCTGGTCGCCGTACAAATCGCCGTATGGCTGTGGTTCACCGTGTTGTTCGCCAACTTCGCCGAAGCCTTGGCCGAAGGTCGTGGCAAGGCCCGCGCCGATAGCCTCAAGGCTGGCAGCGAGGGCCTGAGTGCGCACCGCAGGGAAGGTGATGGCAGCTTCAAGGACGTACCGGCCACCAGCCTGCGCAAAGATGATGTGGTGCGGGTGGTTGCCGGGGAAATGATCCCCGGTGACGGTGAGGTCATCGAAGGCATCGCGGCGGTCAACGAAGCGGCGATTACCGGCGAATCCGCACCGGTGATCCGCGAATCCGGTGGCGACCGTTCGGCCGTCACCGGTAATACACGGCTGGTCTCGGACTGGCTGTTGGTGCGCATCACCGCCAACCCCGGCGAGTCCACGCTGGACCGCATGATTGCCTTGGTGGAAGGCGCCAAACGCCAGAAAACCCCCAACGAAGTGGCACTGGATATCCTGCTGATCGGCCTGACATTGATCTTCCTGTTGGTGGTGGTGACGCTGCAGCCGTTCGCTCACTTTGCCAATGGCAGCCTGCCGCTGGTGTTCCTGGTGGCGCTGTTGGTTACGCTGATTCCTACCACTATCGGCGGCCTGTTGTCGGCCATCGGTATTGCCGGCATGGACCGCCTGGTGCGCCTGAATGTGATCGCCAAGTCTGGCCGCGCCGTGGAAGCGGCGGGGGACGTGCATGTGTTGTTGCTGGACAAGACCGGCACCATCACCTTTGGCAACCGTCGTTGCACGGCAGTAGTGGCAGCCCCTGGTGTCAGCGCTCAGGAACTGGCCGAGGGGGCGTTGTTTGCTTCCCTGGCCGACGATACCGCCGAGGGCAAATCCATCGTCGAGTACCTGCGTACCCTGCATCCGCAGGCTGAGCCTTCGGCTGACGAGCTGACTGGCGTGCCGTTCAGCGCCGAAACGCGCCTGTCCGGTGTCGACTATCAAGGCCGTGTGTTCCGTAAAGGCGCGGTG
Organism: Pseudomonas karstica; assembly: GCF_009707515.1. Classification (GTDB taxonomy): domain Bacteria; phylum Pseudomonadota; class Gammaproteobacteria; order Pseudomonadales; family Pseudomonadaceae; genus Aquipseudomonas; species Aquipseudomonas karstica. The sequence goes on from NZ_WLYI01000065.1 coordinate 3,449, forward strand.
GATTCGCTGCTGGCGTTTATTGGTTTGCAGCGCAGTGACCTGCAACCGGCGCTGTCCCGGGAAATCGACAAGATCGCCCAGAGTGGCGGCACACCGTTGCTGGTGTGCGTCGACGGCAAATTGCTGGGGGCGATTCACCTCAAGGACGTGGTCAAGCCCGGCATCCGTGAGCGGTTTGCCGAACTGCGCAAATTGGGGATCCGCACGGTGATGGTGACCGGCGACAACCCGCTGACCGCTGCCGCTATTGCCGCCGAAGCCGGCGTTGATGACGTGCTGGCTGAAGCCACGCCCGAGAAGAAACTGGCACGGATTCGTCATGAGCAGAACGACGGTCGCCTGGTCGCGATGTGCGGCGACGGCGCCAACGATGCCCCGGCGCTGGCCCAGGCGGACGTTGGCATGGCGATGAACGACGGCACCCAGGCGGCTCGTGAGGCGGCCAATATGGTCGACCTCGACAGCGACCCCACCAAGCTGCTGGACGTGGTGCAAGTCGGCAAGGAATTGCTGGTGACCCGAGGCGCGCTGACGACCTTTTCCATCGCCAACGACGTGGCCAAGTACTTTGCGATCCTGCCGGCGCTGTTTGCCTCGATTTACCCGCAACTGGGCGTGCTCAACGTGATGCACCTGCAAAGCCCGCAGAGCGCGATCCTCTCGGCCATCGTGTTCAACGCCTTGATCATTGTGGTGCTGATCCCGCTGGCACTGCGCGGCGTGCGGGTGCAAGCGGCAAGTGCGGCGGCGTTGCTGCGGCGCAACCTGTTGATCTACGGCCTGGGCGGGTTGCTGGTGCCCTTTGCGGGGATCAAGGCGATCGACATGCTGCTGACTGCATTGCACCTGGTTTGATCCGATCCCTGTAGGAGTGAGCTTGGTATCGGGCGCTTCGCTCCTACACGGTGTTTATGACTCAATTGAGGAACATGACATGTCCAATATGATCCGCCCGGCCTTGAGCCTGCTGGTGTTGATGACCCTGATCACCGGCGTGGCCTACCCGCTGGTCGTCACCGGCGTGGCGCAAGTCGCCTTCCCTGATCAAGCCAACGGCAGCCTGGTGCGCGATGCCACTGGCAAGGTCCGTGGTTCGAGCCTGATTGCCCAGGATTTTACCGGTGCCAACTGGTTCCACCCACGGCCCTCCGCCGGGACGTTTGCCACCGTCTCCAGCAGTGCCAGCAACCTGGGGCCGAGCAATCCAGCGTTGGCTACCCGGGTGTTCGATGATGCCAACAAGCTGCTGGTACCCAGCCAAGGGCCGGTGCCTCTGGCATTGCTGACTACCTCCGGCAGCGGTCTTGATCCACACTTGCCACCCCTGGCGATTGCCTATCAACTGGCACGAGTCGCCGCTGCGCGCAATCTGCCGGTGTCGACCCTGGAGCGGCTGATGGACGAGCACATCGAAAACCCACTGGTGGGCCCGCCGGTGGTGAATGTACTGGCGCTGAACATGGCCCTGGAAAAACTGTGATCCCTTGTAGGAACGAGCTTGCTCGCGAAGGACGTGAACGATGATGCGGCAAACCAGAATTGACGCGGTGATCATGAATTCTTTGCGAACAAGCCGCTCCTGCATTTACCTATGAAGGACCCCCGCGAATGAGCGACTCCGGCCGCGCTGATGCCTTGTTAGCTGATCTGCCCCGGGACGGCCGTGGCCGCCTCAAAGTGTTCCTCGGTGCCGCTCCCGGCGTCGGCAAGACCTACGCCATGCTCCAGGCCGCCCACACCCAGTTGCGCCAGGGTGTGCGGTTGATTGCCGGTGTGGTGGAAACCCATGGCCGCGCCGAAACCGAAGCGTTGCTCGGTGGGTTGCCGCAACAGCCATTACTGCGCTCGGAATACCGTGGCGTGATGCTGGAGGAAATGGACCTCGATGGCCTGCTCGCCGCCAAGCCCAAGCTGGTACTGGTGGACGAATTGGCCCACAGCAATGCCCCTGGCAGTCGCCATGAAAAACGTTGGCAGGACATCCAGGAATTGCTGGCTGCTGGCATCAACGTATTCACCACGGTTAACGTCCAGCACCTGGAAAGCCTCAACGACCAGGTGCGCGGCATCACCGGGGTGCAAGTGCGGGAAACCTTGCCGGATTGGGTGTTGCAGGAAGCCGACGAACTGCTGCTGATCGACCTGCCTTCCCGGGAACTGCTGGAGCGTCTGCGGGACGGCAAGGTCTACGTACCGGAGCAGGCTCGCGCGGCCATCGATGCGTTTTTTACCCAGACCAATCTCATGGCCTTGCGCGAGCTGGCGATGCAGACTGCCGCAGCCCACGTCGACGATGACCTGACCCAAGGCTATCGGCAATTGGGACAGGCCGCACCCGCGGTGCGCGGGCGGTTGTTGGTGGGGGTGGATGGCGATGCCCAGGCCGAGCGCCTGGTGCGTCACGCCAGCCGCGTGGCCCAGCGCCGGCACCTGCCCTGGAGCCTGGTGCATGTGGACAACGGTCGGGTACGGGATGAGCAATCGCGCTTGCGCCTGCAAAACGCCCAGCAACTGGCCGAGCGCTTGGGCGGTGAAGTCGTGTTGTTGCGGGCGGGAGAGGTGGCCAAGACCTTGATCCAGCATGCCGCCGAGCGGCGCGCCAGCCTGGTGTTGGTGGGGCAGTCACGGCCGCGCTGGCATCGCATGATGTGGGGCGGTGGCCTGGCGGCGCGGCTGTTGCGCAATGCCCGAGGCCTGGAAATCAACGTTCTCGACAGTGATGAAGTACCGGCACCGCCGCGCTTGCCGGATATGCGCGGCCTGGTGTGGTTCGACTATGCCCTCGCCGTGTTGGCGACCGTGCTGGCTGCTGGCGTGGCCTGGGCGGTGTCCAGCATCCTGCCGTTGCCTAATATCTCGCTGGTGTTTCTTGCCGCTGTTTTGCTGGTGGCGGTGCGCAGCAGCCTGGGGCCGGCGTTGGTGTGTGCGGCCTTGTCATTCCTGGCCTACGACTTCCTGTTTATTCCGCCGAATTTTTCCCTTTCCATCCAGCGCGAAGAAGACGTGCTGACCCTGATGTTTTTCCTGTTGATGGCTGCGCTGACCGGTAACCTGGCGGCTCGCCAACGCCGGCAGTTACAGGCGCTGCGTGATACCCAGGAGGAAACCAGCGAACTGCTCGACTTGTCGCGCAAACTTACCGCTGCCACTGACCGTCAGGCGGTGATCAGCGCGGCGGCTCATCACCTTGAAGACTGGAGCGACTTGCAACTGTGCCTGGTCAATCGCGATGGGCAGGGCGATTGGAAAGTCGAGAGTGGCGGCGCAATCACCTTCACCGAAACCGAGCGCGCCGCCGCCGATTGGGCGTGGCAGCATGATCAGCCAGCGGGCATGGGTACCGGGACCTTACCGTTGGGTCGCTGGTGGTGGTGGCCGTTGTCTGGTGAAGAGGGCCCGTTGGGTTTACTGGGCGTGAGCCCGAAAGCCGGGCGGGAGTTGAGTGGTCAACGCCGTCGTTTGCTCACGGCGTTGAGCCAGCCACTGGCCCAGGCCCTTGCCCGGGCACAATTGGCCCAGGAGTTGGAAGCGGCCCGCCTGCATGGTGAAACTGAACAATTGCGCAGCGCCCTGCTGGCCTCGGTGTCTCATGATTTACGCACACCACTGACCTCCATGCGCGGTAGCATCGACAGCCTGCTGGCGCTCGGCGAAGCCATTCCCCTGGAAGACCGCCGGGAATTGCTGGAAGGTACTCGCGATGAAGCCGAGCGCCTGGACCGCTATATCCAGAACCTGCTGGACATGACTCGGCTTGGTCACGGCGCCTTGAAGCTGGCTCGGGATTGGGTGTCGCCCGGCGATATCGTCGGCAGTTCACTGGGCCGTTTGCGGGCCGTGCTGGCGCCCCTGCGGGTTACTACCGATGTGCCCGCCGAGTTGCCGCTGCTTTACGTGCATGCGGCATTGATCGAGCAAGCGCTGGTCAATGTGCTGGAAAACGCCGCGCGCTTTTCGCCGCCCCAGGGGCGCTTGCAATTGCGCGCGGGAATCAGCGAGCAGCAATTGTTTTTCGCTGTCAGCGATGAAGGCCCGGGCATTCCCGAAGAGGAGCGAGCGAAGATTTTCGACATGTTCTACACCGCCGCCCGCGGTGATCGTGGCGGGCAAGGCACGGGATTGGGCCTGGCGATCTGCCAGGGCATGGTCGGCGCCCACGGCGGGCATATCAGCGTCGCCGAGGGTATTGAAGGGCGGGGCACGTGCATCACGTTGTTCTTGCCGTTGCAGACTCAACCGGGCCTTGAAGGTGAAGCTTGAACTGGCTTGCGCTACTCTCTTTTTAAACGGGTTTTGATGGGACACCATGAGCCAGACTGCGACGATTTTGGTCATTGACGACGAACCGCAGATTCGCAAGTTCTTGCGCATCAGCCTGACCTCCCAGGGCTACAAAGTGATCGAAGCCGGGACCGGCAGCGAAGGCCTGGCCCAGGCCGCCTTGAGTAAACCGGACTTGCTGGTCCTCGACCTCGGCCTGCCGGACATGGACGGGCAACAAGTGTTGCGTGAGTTTCGCGAGTGGTCCGTGGTACCGGTGTTGGTGCTGTCGGTGCGCGCCAGTGAAGCCCAGAAGGTCGAGGCGCTGGACAATGGCGCCAACGACTATGTGACAAAGCCCTTTGGTATCCAGGAATTCCTCGCCCGCGTGCGCGCCCTGTTGCGCCAGGCACCGGTGGGGGAGGCCCAGGAAGCGGCGTTGCGCTTTGGGCCGTTGACGGTGGACCTGGCCTATCGCCGGGTATTGCTGGACGGTGCTGAAGTGGCGCTGACCCGCAAGGAATATGCTGTGTTGGCGCAACTGGCGCGGCACCCGGGGCGGGTCATCACCCAGCAGCAATTGCTCAAGGATATCTGGGGGCCGACGCATACCGAAGACAGTCATTACCTGCGGATAGTGGTGGGGCAT
>NZ_WLYI01000066.1 GCF_009707515.1 Pseudomonas karstica
GGCCGGTTCGATGCCCGGCACTATCGCCTGGACATTACCCAGGCGCCGCTGATGCGCATCGCGTTTAGCCACGATGCGCCGAACCAGCGCTGGGTGGCGATGCTGCTGTTTCACCACATGGCAATTGATCACGTGGCTTTGGAGGTGGTGCAACAGGAAATGCAGGCGTACTTGCTGGGCCAGGCAAACGCGGCGGGCGATGCGGTGCCTTATCGCAACTATGTGGCCCAGGCGCGACTGGGTGTCAGTCGCGAGGCCCATGAAGCATTCTTCCGCGAAATGCTCGGCGACATTGACGAACCAACCCTGCCATTCGGCTTGCAAAATGTGCAGGGTGACGGCAGTGACATCGAGGAAGCCCGGCTGCTGCTCGACAACGGCCTGAGCCGTCGCCTACGGCATTTGGCTCGCCAGTCAGGCGTGAGCGCGGCCAGCCTGCACCATTTGGCCTGGGCCCAGGTACTCAGCCGGGTGTCGGGGCGTGAAGACGTGGTATTTGGCACCGTGCTGATGGGGCGGATGCAGGGCGGCGACGGTGCCGAGCGGGCATTGGGGATGTTCATCAACACCTTGCCGCTTCGCGTCAGCGTCGGCCAACAATCCGTCAAGGCCGGGGTGAGGGCGGTCCATGCTCGACTGAGTGCATTGCTGGGGCATGAGCACAGCTCTCTGGCCTTGGCCCAGCGTTGCAGCGGGGTGACAGCGCCAACGCCGTTGTTCAGCGCTTTGCTCAACTACCGTCACTCCTCTGCTCAGCCTGGCACAATAGCTGCCGACTCGGCCTGGCAAGGCATCGAGGTATTGGGCGGCGAGGAACGTACCAACTATCCGCTGACGTTGTCGGTGGATGACCTCGGCGAAGACTTCGCCCTGACCGTGCTGGTCATGCCGGGCGTCGGCGCCCAGCGTGTCTGCGCCTACATGAACGCTGCGCTGGAGAGTCTGGCCGAGGCGCTGGAATCGAGGTCCGCCGCACCGCTGTACAGCCTGGATGTCCTCCCCACGGCAGAACAACAGCAACTGCGGGTCGAGTTCAACGCCACCGAGGCCGACTACCCGCAGCACCAAACCCTCCACTCGCTGTTCGAGGAGCAGGTTGTGCGTCGCCCTGATTCAACGGCCGCCATACAGCATGGGCAACGTTGGACCTACCGCGAACTGAACATCAAGGCCAACCAACTGGCCCACCATCTGATCGGCCACGGTGTAGGGCCGGGTGATCGCGTGGCGATCCTGCTGCCGCGCTCGATTGATCTGATCGTCAGTCAACTGGCCATTATTAAATGCGCCGCCGCCTACGTACCGCTGGACATCAACGCACCAAATGAACGTCAGCGTTTCATGTTGCAGGACAGCCAGGCAGCGCTGCTACTGACCTACAGTGGTGAGTCCGTCGAACAAGACGTCCAGCGAATGGACCTCGACACGACAGTGCTCGCGCATTTGTCGAGCCATGATCCACAGTTGCCGCAGACAAGCGAAATGCCGGCGTACCTCATGTACACCTCGGGCTCGACCGGTATACCCAAAGGTGTGTTGGCTCCGCACCGGGCGATCAGCCGACTGGTGATCAACAACGGCTACGCCGAATTCACCCCCGAGGATCGCGTAACCTTCGCCTCCAACCCGGCTTTTGACGCCAGCACCCTTGAGGTCTGGGCTCCGCTGCTCAATGGCGGGTGCCTGGTAGTGGTTGAGCAAGATGTACTGCTGTCGCAAGAACGCTTTAAAACGCTGCTGCTTGAGCAATCGATCAGCGTGTTGTGGATGACCACAGGCTTATTCCTCCAATACGCCGCCAACCTGATGACGGTATTCGGGCAGTTGCGTTACCTGATCGTCGGCGGTGATGTGCTTGATCCGGCAGTTATCCGCCGGGTATTGAAAGAGGGTGCGCCGCAGCATCTGCTCAACGCCTACGGTCCGACGGAAGCCACGACGTTTACCACGACCTTTGAAATCAAGGATGTAGGCAAAGGCAGCATTCCGATTGGCCGTCCGATTGGCAACACCCAAGTCTACATACTCGACGCTCACCAGCGCCCAGCTCCGCTGGGCGTGGCGGGCGAACTGTATATTGGCGGCGACGGCGTGGCCAAGGGCTATTTGAACCGCCCCGAGCTGACTGCCGAGAAGTTTGTCGTCGACCCATTTAATGCTGATGCATTGCTCTATCGCACGGGCGACCTCGGTTGTTGGCTGGCGGACGGCAACATCCAATACCTGAGCCGCAACGACGATCAGGTGAAGATCCGTGGTTTCCGTATCGAACTCGGCGAGATTGAAGCCCGGCTCACCCAGCATGTGGATGTTAAGAGCGCAGCGGTGATGATGCGTGAAGATGTCCCCGGCGAAAAACGCCTGGTGGCCTACTTCACTGGGCATCTGCTGGACCTCGACGCGTTGCGTGCGCACCTGGTGGCGCAGTTGCCGGACTATATGGTGCCGGCGGCCTATGTACGTCTTGAGGCACTGCCCTTGACACCAAATGGCAAACTGGATCGCAAGGCGTTGCCGGCCCCGGACCTTGCGGCGCTGGTCAAGCGCGGCTACGAAGCGCCGCAAGGTGAGGTTGAATCGACACTGGCCCAGCTCTGGGCAGACGTTCTCAATGTGGAGCAGGTGGGTCGTCACGACCATTTCTTTGAGCTGGGCGGGCACTCGCTGCTGGCCGTTACGCTGATCGAACGGATGCGCCAGGTCGGTTTAAGCGCCGACGTGCGCGTCCTGTTCAGCCAGCCGACCTTGGCCGCGCTGGCCAGCGCCGTCGACAATGGCAAAGAAATCAAAGTGCCGGAAAACCTGATCCCGCTGGACTGCGAACACATCACTCCAGACATGGTGTCACTGGCCACCCTGACCCAACCAACCCTCGACCGTATCGTCGCGAGCGTTCCCGGTGGGGCACGCAACGTGCAGGACATCTACCCCCTGGCGCCACTGCAAGAGGGCATTCTCTATCACCACCTCACGGCTGAAAAAGGCGATCCCTATGTGCTGCAGACGCAGTTCGCCTTTGACCGTCGCGAGCGTCTGGAAGGGTTCACCCAGGCACTGCAACAGGTGATCGACCGCCACGACATCCTCAGGACCTCCCTGGTATGGGAAGGCCTTGATGAACCGATGCAGGTGGTGTGGCGACAAGCGCGCCTGGTCTGTGAAGCGTTTGAGCCGGACCCGCAGGCCGGTGATATCGCCGCGCAGTTGCATGAGCATTTCGATGCCCGGCATTACCGGCTCGATGTGCGTCAGGCGCCGATGTTGCGCGTGGCCTTCGCAGAAGATGCAGTCCATCAGCGTTGGGTTGCGATGCTGTTGTTCCACCACATGGCGCTCGACCATACGGCGCTGGAAGTGGTGCAGCAGGAAATGCAGGCGTATTTGCTCGGTGAGTCGCACCAGTTGGGCGTGGCGATGCCCTATCGCAACTATGTAGCGCAGGCTCGCTTGGGTGTCAGCCGGGAGGAACACGAAGGGTTTTTCCGTGAGATGCTTGGCGATATTGAAGAGCCGACGCTGCCGTTTGGCATGCAGGATGTGCAGGGCGACGGCAATGGCATCAAGGAGGCGAATCTGGCGGTGGATGCCGGGCTGAGCCGCCGCCTGCGGGAGCAGGCGCGGTTGCTTGGGGTGAGCGCAGCAAGCGTAATGCATCTGGCCTGGGCCCAGGTGTTGGGCCGTGTGTGCGGTCGCGACGAAGTAGTCTTCGGTACGGTGCTGTTGGGCCGGATGCAGGCAGGCGAGGGGTCTGATCGCGCGCTGGGTATGTTTATCAACACCCTGCCATTGCGGGTCAGCCTGGGCGAGCAAGGTGCGCGTGCGGGAGTGATGGCGACTCATCAACGCCTGACTGGGCTGCTGGGCCACGAACATGCATCGCTGGCATTGGCTCAGCGTTGCAGCGGCGTTGCCGCGCCGACGCCGTTGTTCAGTGCCTTGCTCAACTATCGGCATAGCGCAACCGACATCACGCCGCAAATGCGTTCGGCGTGGCAAGGCATAGAAGTGCTCGGTGGTGAAGAACGAACCAATTACCCATTGTCGCTGGCAGTGGATGATGAAGGCACAGGTTTCGGCCTGGCCGTCCAGGCCGCGGCCGGGATTGATGCGCAGCGCATCGGCGACTACATGCAGACAGCCCTGGAGAGTCTGGTCGCCGCGCTGGAGCAGGCACCCCACACGCCACTTTACGAACTCGATATTGTCTCGATCGCCGAACGCAGGCTAATGCTCGACACCTGGAATGCCACCGAGGTGGCCTACCCACAAACGCAGACGATCCCGCAGTTGTTCCAGGCCCGGGTCGAGGCCTCTCCCGACGCGGTTGCCGTGGTGTTCGGTGATCAACAGTTGAGCTATGCCGAGCTGAACCGGCAAGCCAACCGTGTCGCACACGAACTCCTGGCCCGTGGCGTTCGCCCGGATGATCGCGTGGCGCTCTGCGTCGAGCGTGGGTTCGACATGCTCGTCGGGTTGCTGGGAATTTTGAAGTCGGGCGCCGCTTATGTCCCACTGGACCCGGCCTATCCCATCGATCGCCTGAGCTACATGCTGCAAGACAGTGTGCCCGTGGCGTTACTGGTACACGCCGGCACGCGCGATTTGCTGGCCGATGGCGAAATTCCACTGATTGACCTATCCAGCGCGGACTGGCAAGGCAGATCTTCCGCCAACCCGCAGGTGCCGGGCTTGACCTGCGCGCACCTTGCTTACGTGATTTACACCTCGGGTTCGACCGGCAAACCCAAAGGCGTGATGGTCGAGCACTGCAGCGTGGTCAACCTGTTGTGCTCGATGCGTGACATGGTGGGCATGGTGTCCAGCGATCGGATGCTGGCGCTGACGACCCTCGGTTTTGATATCGCCGGCCTTGAGTTGTATCTGCCGCTGATTTTCGGCGCCTGTATTGTCCTGGTCTCCCGGGATCAGGGGCGTGACGGTACATTGCTCGCTGAGGTGGTTGCCTCAAGCGGCGCCACCGTCGCGCAGGCCACACCGGCGAGTTGGCGCATGCTGCTCGAATCAGGCTGGCAGGGTGCTCCAGCGATGACCGCCCTGTGCGGCGGCGAAGCCTTGCCTGCTGACCTCGCTCTGCGCATCGCCGGCCAGGTCAAGACCTTGTTCAACGTCTACGGCCCCACCGAAACAACGATTTGGTCATCGGCCACGCCAGTGGGCGCCCAGGCGACAGGTGCCAGCCAGGTCAGCATTGGTCGACCGATTGCCAATACCCGGTTCTACTTGCTCGATGCACATGGCAAGCCCGTGCCCATCGGCGCCGTCGGGGAGATTTACATCGGTGGCGCGGGCGTGGCTCGCGGTTACATGAACCGTAGTGACCTGACGCAGGAACGCTTCCTGGCTGACCCTTTCAGCGCACAACCCGATGCGCGGATGTACCGCACAGGCGATATTGGCCGCTACCTGCCCGATGGCACAATCGACTATCTGAGCCGTAACGATGGCCAGGTGAAGATTCGTGGTTTGCGCATTGAGTTGGGTGAAATCGAAGTCGTCCTTGGCACTTGCCAAGGGGTGAGCGAGGCCGTGGTGGTAGTGCGCGAAGATCGTCCCGGCGAGCAGCGCCTGGTGGCCTACTACCGGGCGCAGGCCGGTCACGATGCCCTGTCGGTCGAAACAATACGTGGGTTGCTGCTCGCGCAATTGCCGGAATACATGGTGCCCGTGGCGTATGTGTTGCTGGATGCAATGCCGCAGACGCCCAATGGCAAGCTGGACCGCAAGGCCCTGCCTGTACCGGAATCGGGCGCGATAAATACCTATGGCTATGAAGCGCCGCAGGGAGCGGTCGAGGAAGTGTTGGTGCAGATCTGGCAAGACTTGCTGGGCCTGGACCAGGTTGGGCGGCATGACCGGTTCTTTGAATTGGGCGGCCATTCGCTACTGGCGATGCGGCTTATCTCACAGGTTCGCCTGCGCCTCGGCGTGGAGCTGCCGCTCAGCGAACTGTTTGCCCATTCGCAATTAAGTGAGTTGGCATTGGCCGTGGCGCGGTCGTTGAGCAGCACGTTGCCGGAGATTGTGACGGTGAGCCGCGACGGGCCGTTACCGCTGTCCTTTGCGCAACAGCGTTTGCTGTTTCTGGCGCGAATCGAAGGCGCCAGCGAGGCTTACCATCTGCCGGCCGGCCTGCGCCTGACAGGCGATCTGGACCGCAATGCACTGCGACGTGCACTGGATCGGATCATTGCCCGTCACGAGGCATTGCGCACTGGCTTCGTGCAGGTTCCGGAGCAGCCAGTCCTGCAACGTATCGCTGCCGAGGACGTCGGGTTTGCCCTGGAGTTGATCGATCTGTCCGCTCATGCCCAGATGCAACACGAACTCAACAGGCTGGTCGCGCAGGAAGCTGGGGAACCCTTCGACATTGAGCAGGGGCCGTTGATTCGAGGGCGGTTGATACGCTTGGGTGAGCGCGAGCATGTGCTGTTGGTGACAATGCATCACATCGTCTCGGATGGCTGGTCCATGGGTGTGCTGACCCGGGAACTGGTTGCCCTTTACGAGGCATACCGCTGTGGGCAGGACGATCCACTGCCGCCACTGTCGATCCAGTATGCTGACTATGCTGCCTGGCAACGTCGCTGGATCGACGATGAGGTGCTGAAGACTCAGGGTGACTATTGGAAAGCTGCGTTGGCCGATGCGCCGGCGCTGCTGATGCTTCCTTGCGACCATCCACGGCCCGCTCAGCAGAACTATGCCGGCGCAGCCCTCCCGGTGGCATTCGACGCAGTGCTGACGGCGGACCTCAAAGCGCTGAGCCAGCGCCACGGCACCACGTTGTACATGACGGTACTGGCCGGCTGGGCCGCAGTGCTCGGGCGCCTCTCGGGGCAGGACAAGGTGGTTGTCGGTTCGCCAGTCGCTAACCGTATGCGTGCCGAGGTCGAAGGGCTGATCGGTTTCTTCGTCAACACCTTGGCCTTGCCGATTGATGTGTCGGGTGAACCGAGCATCGAAACGCTGCTGCAACGTGTAAAGGCGCAGACGCTGGGTGCGCAGGCGCATCAGGACTTGCCGTTCGAGCAGGTGGTGGAGTTGGTCAAGCCAGTGCGCAGTTTGTCCCACAGCGCGGTGTTCCAGAGCATGTTGTCGTGGCAGAACACCGAAAGCGTCGAGCTGGCGTTGGGCGACCTGCACCTCGAAGGGCTGGGCGCTGCGAGTCGCACCTCGAAGTTCGATGTGTCGCTGGATCTGGGAGAAATCGGCGGTTGCATTCAGGGTTCGCTGGAGTTTGCCACGGCGCTGTTCGAACCGGCGACGATGCAACGTTACCTCGGCTATCTGGAGCGGGTGCTGCGCACGATGGTGGCGGATACGGGCACAGCGGTAAGC
>NZ_WLYI01000067.1 GCF_009707515.1 Pseudomonas karstica
TCCTGCGGCCCTTATCGCAGCCTCGTGCCTCGGCAGCGGCAAGCGTGTTTAGAGGTCCTGCAGAATATCCGCCATGTCATCGGCGTGTTCTTCTTCCTGGGCCAGGATCTCTTCGAAGATCCGGCGAGTGGTTGGGTCTTTGTCGCCGATGTACTGGATTATCTCGCGGTAGCTGTCCACCGCAATGCGCTCGGCCACCAGGTCTTCGTAGACCATTTCTTTCAAGGTGGTGCCCGCGACGTATTGAGCGTGGGAGTTCCTGGACAGCAGGTCCGGATCGAACTCCGGCTCGCCGCCCAGTTGCACGATACGTTCGGCCAGCTTGTCGGCATGTTCCGATTCCTGGTTGGCGTGCTCCAGGAACTCTTCGGCGGCGACGTGGGCCTTAACGCCATTGGCCATGAAATAGTGACGTTTGTAGCGCAACACGCAGACCAGTTCGGTGGCCAGGGACTCATTGAGCAGGCGCAGGATTTCCTGGCGATCGGCGTTGTAGCCTTCGGTTACGGCACCGTTTTCGACATTCTTGCGGGCACGCTCGCGTAGGGTTGCAACGTCAGACAAATGTGCTTCAGTCATCTCATTCTCCTCAGGGCTAATCCGGTTTACGTCACGCTCTGCCGGCGTGATCGCTCCATATGTGCCGATCTCACAAATACGCAGTGTTTGTGAGGTCAGGCACAAGTTGTGAGTCCTGGGTGGCGCAAAAAGTTTTATCGGATTTACAGCACGTGACCCGACAGCTGTGCTTCTTCCTGCAGCCACCGGAAAAATGCTCTGACCGGCGGATGCCGTTCGCGGCCCGGTACGCACAGGGCGCTGTAGCCGGCACCGTCGACGGTGATCTTCGGTCGATAAGGCACCAGCAAACCGCTGCTCACGCTCTCCGAAACCAGGATGTTGCTGGCCAGCACCAGGCCCTGGCCGGCAATTGCCGCTTGCAAGGCATAGTGTTCTTCATCGTATTCGCGCATCGGTGAGGCATGTTGCAGCCAGTTTTCGCCAGCCTTCTCGCACCAGGCCTGCCAACCCAGGGCGTAGAGCTTGGAGTTGTGCCAGCGGACGCTGATCAAGGTAGGGGCTCGCTCACTGGCCAAGGCCACCTGCTCGGGGGAGCCATAGACCGCAAAACATTCATCGAACAGGCACAGGCCGTACAGGTTGAGATAGTTGTCGAGGCTGTAGCGAATCACCAGATCGATGCTGGCGTCCTGCTGCAAGTCCACCACCTCGCAGTGGGTGTCCAGGCGCAGGTTAATTCCAGGATGGGCAGCATAGAAACGCCCCAGTCGTGGCACCAGCCATAAGGCGGCGAATGCAGGTGTGGTGGAGAGAGTGAGGCTGCCGACGCTTTGTTGCGGTCGCAGGGTATCGACGCTTTGTGCCACCTCCAGCAACGCGCCGTGCAAGCTCTGGAATAGTCGCTCGCCACTTTCAGTGAGGCGCACCCGGCGTGGCAGACGCTCAAATAGCGCAATCCCCAGCCAGGTTTCCAGGGTGCGAATCTGATGGGATATCGCTGTTGGCGACACAGATAGCTCGTGGGCGGCAGCCTTGAAGCTCAACAGGCGCGACGCCGATTCAAAGGCGCGCAGGGCAGTCAGGGGTAAGGATGCGAACATCTGGAGCTCCACGGATGAATTTAATTCATCCAGATTAACTATTGCTCATTTGTCGGTGCGCTCGATCGTCTCTAGCTTTGACTGCAAGAAAGGCGACCAGTCAGGCCGTCAGAGTCTAGCGTGTGAAGGAACCCATAGATGAAAAAAATACTTGCGATCCATGCCAGCCCGCGTGGTGAGCGTTCCCACTCCCGGCGCTTGGCTGAGGTCTTCATTGACGTTTGGCAAACCGCTAACCCCGACGCTCGGTTGACCCGGCGCGAAGTTGGCCGGGCCGCTATTCCCCATGTTGGCGAAGCTTTTGTCGCGGCCAATTTTTACCCCGAACCCCAGGCTCGGCCCTTGGCCATGCAGGCCGATTTGCAGTTGAGCGATGAGCTGGTGAGGGAGTTGATCGAACATGAATTGCTGGTGATTTCCGTGCCGATGTACAACTTCGGCATCCCCAGTGGCCTCAAGGCCTGGATCGATCAGATCGTGCGCATGGGCCTGACCTTCGATGTCGCCCAGGACAGCCAGGGCATCGCCCAATACCAGCGTTTGCTGGTGGGCAAGAAGGCGTTGATCATCACCAGCCGTGGCGGCAGCGGGTTTGGCCCTGGGGGCGAGAACGAGGCGATGAACCACGCTGATCCTCACCTGCGGACGGTCTTGGGGTTTATGGGGATCGATGACATCAGCGTCATTGCCGCCGAAGGTGAAGAGTCTGTCGCCGAAGCCTTTCGCCGCTCCAGTGACGAGGCCGAGCGTCAACTGCGCGACCTGGCCCGCAGTTTCTGACATGGCTGGGGCATGGGGCCGTCATGTCGGTTTGCGGTAGCGGGACCAGGATGGACGTTTTAGGCTTCTTTCAAGGACGCTACGTCGCTTGCTACGTACGGCTGATGGGCGTCGTCCAGCGCTCCGACAAAATCACCCCGCCCAGCGTCAGTACGCCACCGACCAGGTGATACAGCGCCAACTGCTCCTTCAACACCAGCGCCGCAATCAACGCCGTGATCAGCGGCAGCAGATTGAAAAACAGCGTGGTGCGGCTCGGCCCCAAGTGCTTGACCGAATGCATCCACGCCAACGGTGCCAGCATCGAGGCCAGCAGGCAGGCGTACATCACCAGTGGAATATTGGCCCCATCCAACCCAACTTTTTCTGAGGCGAGAAACAACGGAAACAACACCACCACCGCCACCAGCACCTGCAAGTACAGCAACACCAACGGTGGCAGGCGCAACTGCCATTTTTTCAGCAGGGTGCTGTAGACCGCATAGGCCAGGGTGGCAATCAGCATCATCGCATCCCCCAGGTTCAGGCCATGTTGCAGCAGTGCGCCGAGGCTGCCGGACGACACCACCACCAGCACCCCGGCAAACGACAGCACCGCGCCGCTCAGGGCACCAAAGGTCAGGCGCTGGCCGAGGCTGATGATCGCGGCGGTCAAGGTCATCAGGGGCATCAGCGACAAGATGATGCCCATGTTGGTGGCTGAGGTCAGTGTGGCGGCGTAGTACGCCAGGCTCTGATAGACCGCCATGCCGAGCACACCGAGGATCAAGATTTTGCCCAGGTTCGGGCGAATCAGCGGCCAGTGGGCGATCACCGGCTTGAGCATGAAGGGTGTGAACAGAATTCCCGCCAGCAGCCAACGGTAAAAGCCGATCTCGGCGGGGAAGATCGCTCCCACTGCCAGTTTGTTGATCACGGTATTGCCGGCCCAGATAAAAATGGCCAGCAATGGATAAGCGTATTGCATGGGGAGTAACCGCAAGCGTTGATAAGCGCTGATTATCCTTTGTCTGGATCGAGGCTTATACTTCAATCCAGACATCCGACCTTTGTATCCAGACAACATGCCCAAGAAATACATCAACCTTCCCGATTTCGCCACGCTGCCTGCCCCGGTGTACTTCCGCTATTCGGAGTTCGAGGCCGACACCCATGCCAGTGCTCACCAGCACGCGTGGGGGTCTCTGGACTATTCGGCCCGTGGCGTGATGCGTTTCGAAGTCGCGGGCAGTCGTTTCATGTCACCGCCGCAATACGCGCTGTGGATTCCGCCGAATACCCAGCACAGCTCCTACAATGCCCAGGCCATTGTCTATCGCTCGGTGTATCTGGCGCCGCAGTTGTGCAAGCAACTGCCGCAGCAACCATGCACCCTGACCATCAGTGACATCCTCAAGGCGATCCTCAGTGATTTTGCCGAACGGGATGTGAATATCCCCGAAAGTGAAGCGGATGTGCGTCTGGCCCAGGTCCTGGTGGATCAACTCAAGCAGGCGCCAGTGCATGATGGATTCCTGCCTTACGCCAGCACTCCCCGCCTGCTCAGTGTGCTGGAAGGCATGCAGGTGGATCCGGGAAATAACCGGGCCTTGGCCCAGTGGTCGCAACAGGTGCATGTCAGTGAGCGCACCCTGGCCCGGCAATTTGTCCGGGAACTGGGCATGAGCTTTGGTGAATGGCGCCAACGCCTGCGTTTCCTGGCGTCTATCGAGGCTTTGGACAGTGCGCGCAGTGTCCAGGAAGTGGCTTTTGATTTGGGTTACAGCACGGCCTCGGCGTTTATTGCCATGTTCCAGCGCCAGGCAGGCTGTACGCCGGAGCAATATCGTCGGGCAAATATACGTAGCAGGTGAAGGTGTAACACGCTTTGTCTACACTGCGAGGGAGGCCGTGCCCCTCGGTACGGTAACAGGGAGAAAACTCCATGAAGATGCTGCGTATTCCGTTGTTGATGATGGGCCTGCTGCTTTGTTCCCAGGGCTTTGCGGCCACAGCCCAGCAAAACAAGATGACCACGTGTAACGCTGAAGCTTCCACCAAGACCTTGAAAGGCGATGAGCGCAAAGCCTTCATGAGTACCTGCCTCAAGGCTACCCCGGCTGCCAACGATGCCAAGGCTCTGACGCCACAGCAGCAGAAGATGAAAGACTGCAACGCCACGGCGAAAACCCAGGCACTGGCGGGCGATGCGCGTAAAACCTTTATGAGCACCTGCCTGAAGAAAAAATAGCCGGGTGCCATAGAAGGCTGCGACACTCGCACACAGCCCTCTGTTGTAGGAGCGAGCCTGCTCACGAAGAACGCACGTGCACCGCGTTTATCCAGAGTAAACGCGCTATGGTTGACGCGCTCATCGCGAGCAAGCTAGCTCCTATCCACACCCTTCAACGCTGTTTGTTTTGAGGCTGTATGCCAACGTTTTCTCAGCGTCATGTGTTGTTGCTGGTCAGTTACGTCATCATCTTCGGTGGGTTGTTACTGGTATTGCCATTGCGCTTGCTGCCCAGTCTCCTGGCCGGCCTGTTGGTCTATGAACTGGTCAATATGCTCACCCCGCAGCTGCAGCGGCTGATCGAAGGCCGACGTGCACGCTGGCTGGCGGTGGCCCTGCTGGGGACCTTGATCGTCAGCTTCCTGGCCCTGATCTTTGCCGGCGCCATCAGTTTCCTGCTCCACGAAGTGGAAAACCCCGGGGCCTCCCTGGACAAATTCATGACCGTGGTGGATCGGGCCCGCGGCCAGTTGCCGCCGTTCCTCGACGCCTACCTGCCCGCCAGCGCCGCCGAATTTCGCGTGGCCATTGGCGAATGGTTGAACAAGCACCTGAGCGATTTGCAACTGGTCGGCAAAGACGCGGCGCACATGTTCGTGACCTTGCTGATTGGCATGGTACTGGGGGCAATCATCGCCTTGCAGCGGGTGCCGGACTTGACTAAACGCAAGCCCTTGGCGGCGGTGCTGTTTGATCGCCTGCATTTGCTGGCCCAGGCATTTCGCAATATCGTCTTCGCACAAATCAAGATCGCTGCGCTCAATACAGCGTTTACTGCGGTGTTCCTGGCAGTGGTCCTGCCGCTGTGCGGGATTCACCTGCCGCTGACCAAAACCCTGATTATGCTGACCTTCCTGCTGGGTCTGCTGCCGGTGATTGGCAACTTGATATCCAACACCCTGATCACTATCGTCGCGCTGTCGATCTCTATCTGGGTGGCAGTGGCCGCGCTGGGCTACCTGATTGTTATCCACAAGGTGGAATACTTTCTCAACGCCCGCATCGTCGGCGGGCAGATCAGTGCCAAGTCCTGGGAGTTGCTCCTGGCGATGCTGGTGTTCGAAGCCGCGTTCGGCCTGCCGGGGGTGGTGGCTGGGCCGATTTACTATGCGTACTTGAAGAGTGAGTTGAAGCTGGGGGGGATGGTGTAGAGGCAGCCGCAAGCTTTCTAGCTGCAAGCTGCAAGTAAAAGCCGAGCGCTGAACTGCTCTTACTTACCGCTTGAAGCTTGTAGCTCGTTACTGATCAATACCCATAACGCTTGCTCGCATCAATTGCCAACCCGCTGCCGATGCTGCCGAAGATGTTCCCTTCCACGTGCCGCGCATTCGGCAACATCGCCGATACGCTCTGGCGCAGCGCCGGGATGCCGCTGGAGCCACCGGTAAAGAACACCGTGTCCACTTGGGCTACATCCACCGAGGCATCGTTGAGCAATTGGGTCACGCTGTTGCGTATCCGCTCCAGCAGGTTGTCGATGGACGACTCGAACAGCGCCCGGCTCAACTCCACACTCAGGCCGGGTTCGACCCGATCCAGCAGCACATGGCGGCTCTCATCGTGGGTCAGCTGGATCTTGGTTTCTTCAACCTCCATCGCCAACCAGTGCCCGGCGCGCTGTTCGATCAGTTTGAACAGCCGGTCGATGCCGCCGGTATCTTCGATGTCGTAGCGCATGCTGCCCAGGGCCAGTTGGGTTTTTTGCGAGTACACCGAGTTGATGGTGTGCCAGGTCGCCAGGTTCATGTGATGACTGGTAGGCATATAGGCACCGCTTTTCATGCGGCTGCCGTAGCCGAACAGCGGCATCATGCCCTGCAGGCTTAACTGTTTGTCGAAGTCGGTCCCGCCGATGTGCACGCCGCCAGTGG
>NZ_WLYI01000068.1 GCF_009707515.1 Pseudomonas karstica
TTGGTCTCGCTTCAGCAAATTGGGTATGTAATAGATTTGTGTGTTATGCAAACTTTCGGTTTGTATCGTCTTCACACACCGCAATCTGGCCTTTCGACGCAAATTGCTTGGGTGTTATATGGTCAAGCCTCACGGGCAATTAGTATTGGTTAGCTCAACGCCTCACAGCGCTTACACACCCAACCTATCAACGTCGTAGTCTTCGACGGCCCTTCAGGGAACTCAAGGTTCCAGTGAGATCTCATCTCGAGGCTAGTTTCCCGCTTAGATGCTTTCAGCGGTTATCTATTCCGAACATAGCTACCCGGCAATGCCACTGGCGTGACAACCGGAACACCAGAGGTTCGTCCACTCCGGTCCTCTCGTACTAGGAGCAGCCCCTCTCAAATCTCAAACGTCCACGGCAGATAGGGACCGAACTGTCTCACGACGTTCTAAACCCAGCTCGCGTACCACTTTAAATGGCGAACAGCCATACCCTTGGGACCGGCTTCAGCCCCAGGATGTGATGAGCCGACATCGAGGTGCCAAACACCGCCGTCGATATGAACTCTTGGGCGGTATCAGCCTGTTATCCCCGGAGTACCTTTTATCCGTTGAGCGATGGCCCTTCCATACAGAACCACCGGATCACTAAGACCTACTTTCGTACCTGCTCGACGTGTCTGTCTCGCAGTCAAGCGCGCTTTTGCCTTTATACTCTACGACCGATTTCCGACCGGTCTGAGCGCACCTTCGTACTCCTCCGTTACTCTTTAGGAGGAGACCGCCCCAGTCAAACTACCCACCATACACTGTCCTCGATCCGGATAACGGACCTGAGTTAGAACCTCAAAGTTGCCAGGGTGGTATTTCAAGGTTGGCTCCACGCGAACTAGCGTCCACGCTTCAAAGCCTCCCACCTATCCTACACAAGCAAATTCAAAGTCCAGTGCAAAGCTATAGTAAAGGTTCACGGGGTCTTTCCGTCTAGCCGCGGATACACTGCATCTTCACAGCGATTTCAATTTCACTGAGTCTCGGGTGGAGACAGCGCCGCCATCGTTACGCCATTCGTGCAGGTCGGAACTTACCCGACAAGGAATTTCGCTACCTTAGGACCGTTATAGTTACGGCCGCCGTTTACCGGGGCTTCGATCAAGAGCTTCGCGTTAGCTAACCCCATCAATTAACCTTCCGGCACCGGGCAGGCGTCACACCCTATACGTCCACTTTCGTGTTTGCAGAGTGCTGTGTTTTTAATAAACAGTCGCAGCGGCCTGGTATCTTCGACCGGCATGAGCTTACGGAGCAAGTCCTTCACCCTCACCGGCGCACCTTCTCCCGAAGTTACGGTGCCATTTTGCCTAGTTCCTTCACCCGAGTTCTCTCAAGCGCCTTGGTATTCTCTACCCAACCACCTGTGTCGGTTTGGGGTACGGTTCCTGGTTACCTGAAGCTTAGAAGCTTTTCTTGGAAGCATGGCATCAACCACTTCGTCGTCTAAAAGACGACTCGTCATCAGCTCTCGGCCTTAGAATCCCGGATTTACCTAAGATTCCAGCCTACCACCTTAAACTTGGACAACCAACGCCAAGCTGGCCTAGCCTTCTCCGTCCCTCCATCGCAATAACCAGAAGTACAGGAATATTAACCTGTTTTCCATCGACTACGCTTTTCAGCCTCGCCTTAGGGACCGACTAACCCTGCGTCGATTAACGTTGCGCAGGAAACCTTGGTCTTTCGGCGTGGGTGTTTTTCACACCCATTGTCGTTACTCATGTCAGCATTCGCACTTCTGATACCTCCAGCAAGCTTCTCAACTCACCTTCACAGGCTTACAGAACGCTCCTCTACCGCATCACCTAAGTGATACCCGTAGCTTCGGTGTATGGTTTGAGCCCCGTTACATCTTCCGCGCAGGCCGACTCGACTAGTGAGCTATTACGCTTTCTTTAAAGGGTGGCTGCTTCTAAGCCAACCTCCTAGCTGTCTAAGCCTTCCCACATCGTTTCCCACTTAACCATAACTTTGGGACCTTAGCTGACGGTCTGGGTTGTTTCCCTTTTCACGACGGACGTTAGCACCCGCCGTGTGTCTCCCATGCTCGGCACTTGTAGGTATTCGGAGTTTGCATCGGTTTGGTAAGTCGGGATGACCCCCTAGCCGAAACAGTGCTCTACCCCCTACAGTGATACATGAGGCGCTACCTAAATAGCTTTCGAGGAGAACCAGCTATCTCCGAGCTTGATTAGCCTTTCACTCCGATCCACAGGTCATCCGCTAACTTTTCAACGGTAGTCGGTTCGGTCCTCCAGTTAGTGTTACCCAACCTTCAACCTGCCCATGGATAGATCGCCCGGTTTCGGGTCTATTCCCAGCGACTAGACGCCCTATTAAGACTCGCTTTCGCTACGCCTCCCCTATTCGGTTAAGCTCGCCACTGAAAATAAGTCGCTGACCCATTATACAAAAGGTACGCAGTCACCCAACAAAGTGGGCTCCCACTGCTTGTACGCATACGGTTTCAGGATCTATTTCACTCCCCTCTCCGGGGTTCTTTTCGCCTTTCCCTCACGGTACTAGTTCACTATCGGTCAGTCAGTAGTATTTAGCCTTGGAGGATGGTCCCCCCATATTCAGACAAAGTTTCTCGTGCTCCGTCCTACTCGATTTCATGACTAAGAGATTTTCGCGTACAGGGCTATCACCCACTATGGCCGCACTTTCCAGAGCGTTCCGCTAATCTCAAAGCCACTTAAGGGCTAGTCCCCGTTCGCTCGCCACTACTAAGGGAATCTCGGTTGATTTCTTTTCCTCAGGGTACTTAGATGTTTCAGTTCCCCTGGTTCGCTCCATACACCTATGTATTCAGTGTAAGGTAACCATCTTATGATGGCTGGGTTCCCCCATTCAGACATCTCCGGATCAAAGTCTGTTTGCCGACTCCCCGAAGCTTTTCGCAGGCTACCACGTCTTTCATCGCCTCTGACTGCCAAGGCATCCACCGTATGCGCTTCTTCACTTGACCATATAACCCCAAGCAATCTGGTTATACTGTGAAGACAACATTCGCCGAAAATTCGCATGCTCATAGAGCCACTCACAAATTTTACCTTAGCCTGATCCAACACCAGTGAAAGTGTTGTCCAGTCTATCTTTCTATCACATACCCAAATTTTTAAAGAACGATCTAATCAAAGACTAGAAATCAACATTCACCATCGCCACGATGGAATGCTCATTTCTAAACTCTAAACAGTAGAAGCAGTAGTGGTGGAGCCAAACGGGATCGAACCGTTGACCTCCTGCGTGCAAGGCAGGCGCTCTCCCAGCTGAGCTATGGCCCCGTATTTCTACAGGCGTTTCCCACACAAAATTGGTGGGTCTGGGCAGATTCGAACTGCCGACCTCACCCTTATCAGGGGTGCGCTCTAACCAACTGAGCTACAGACCCAATTTCGGGCTGCTTCTTTTCGTCTTCTTCAATGAATCAAGCAATTCGTGTGGGAACTTATGGAGCAGCTGATGTCGTCGATTAAGGAGGTGATCCAGCCGCAGGTTCCCCTACGGCTACCTTGTTACGACTTCACCCCAGTCATGAATCACACCGTGGTAACCGTCCTCCCGAAGGTTAGACTAGCTACTTCTGGTGCAACCCACTCCCATGGTGTGACGGGCGGTGTGTACAAGGCCCGGGAACGTATTCACCGCGACATTCTGATTCGCGATTACTAGCGATTCCGACTTCACGCAGTCGAGTTGCAGACTGCGATCCGGACTACGATCGGTTTTGTGGGATTAGCTCCACCTCGCGGCTTGGCAACCCTCTGTACCGACCATTGTAGCACGTGTGTAGCCCAGGCCGTAAGGGCCATGATGACTTGACGTCATCCCCACCTTCCTCCGGTTTGTCACCGGCAGTCTCCTTAGAGTGCCCACCATTACGTGCTGGTAACTAAGGACAAGGGTTGCGCTCGTTACGGGACTTAACCCAACATCTCACGACACGAGCTGACGACAGCCATGCAGCACCTGTCTCAATGTTCCCGAAGGCACCAATCTATCTCTAGAAAGTTCATTGGATGTCAAGGCCTGGTAAGGTTCTTCGCGTTGCTTCGAATTAAACCACATGCTCCACCGCTTGTGCGGGCCCCCGTCAATTCATTTGAGTTTTAACCTTGCGGCCGTACTCCCCAGGCGGTCAACTTAATGCGTTAGCTGCGCCACTAAGAGCTCAAGGCTCCCAACGGCTAGTTGACATCGTTTACGGCGTGGACTACCAGGGTATCTAATCCTGTTTGCTCCCCACGCTTTCGCACCTCAGTGTCAGTATCAGTCCAGGTGGTCGCCTTCGCCACTGGTGTTCCTTCCTATATCTACGCATTTCACCGCTACACAGGAAATTCCACCACCCTCTACCATACTCTAGTTCGTCAGTTTTGAATGCAGTTCCCAGGTTGAGCCCGGGGATTTCACATCCAACTTAACGAACCACCTACGCGCGCTTTACGCCCAGTAATTCCGATTAACGCTTGCACCCTCTGTATTACCGCGGCTGCTGGCACAGAGTTAGCCGGTGCTTATTCTGTCGGTAACGTCAAAACAGCAAAGTATTAATTTACTGCCCTTCCTCCCAACTTAAAGTGCTTTACAATCCGAAGACCTTCTTCACACACGCGGCATGGCTGGATCAGGCTTTCGCCCATTGTCCAATATTCCCCACTGCTGCCTCCCGTAGGAGTCTGGACCGTGTCTCAGTTCCAGTGTGACTGATCATCCTCTCAGACCAGTTACGGATCGTCGCCTTGGTGAGCCATTACCCCACCAACTAGCTAATCCGACCTAGGCTCATCTGATAGCGCAAGGCCCGAAGGTCCCCTGCTTTCTCCCGTAGGACGTATGCGGTATTAGCGTCCGTTTCCGAACGTTATCCCCCACTACCAGGCAGATTCCTAGGCTTTACTCACCCGTCCGCCGCTCTCAAGAGAAGCAAGCTTCTCTCTACCGCTCGACTTGCATGTGTTAGGCCTGCCGCCAGCGTTCAATCTGAGCCATGATCAAACTCTTCAGTTCAAACATCTTTGGGTTTTTAAGAAACCCTAAACTTGGCTCAGCAATCGTTGGTTACATCTTTGATTTCTCGCGGAGTAACTTGTGATGCTGATAATCTTGTTGACTATCAGTCTGACTCCACAAGCACCCACACGAATTGCTTGATTCAGTTGTTAAAGAGCGGTTGGTTAAGATCTTTCGTCTCAACCGAGGCGCGCATTCTACAGCAGCCCCTGTTGCTGTCAAGCGGTTATTTTAAGAAGTTTTCAAAGTTTCCTCTGCAACTTCAACCACTTGCGCTTCCGATCTCTCGTTAGCGGGAGGCGAATTCTACAGCGTTACACGCTGCTGTCAACACCTCTTTTTCTCCGCTTTCGACCGAGAAGATCGAACCGTTAATAGAGCCAAACAACGTTGCTCTATCAACTCCTTCTG
>NZ_WLYI01000069.1 GCF_009707515.1 Pseudomonas karstica
CATGGACTGGCTGGGGCACGCCGAAATCGCTGGCGGTGTGATTGAACTCGTTGAGCAGCAATTGACGCTCGGCTGCGGGCACGATGTCCAGGCGACTGGCCAGGCACTCAGGGGTCTGTTCAAGCGCTTCGACCAATGCAGCGACGGCCTGTGCGAGATAGGCTGCTATTCGCTGCGGGTCAATGCCGGCAATGGCCTGGGCCGTCACGGTGAAGTCGTTCCCTTCATCCGCCACCGCGACTTCAATCGGGTAGTTGGTGCGGGCTTCGTTGCTCAGGAAGCGCACGCCATCCCAGGCCAGGACGTGTTCTTCGTTGGCCAGGGAGCCGCCATCGGTTTGATGCCGATAATTGAATAACGTGGTGAACAACGGCAAGCCCGAGGCGACACCGCTGCAGCGCTGGGCCAGGGCCAGGGACGCCTGTTCGTGGGACAACAATTCGCTGAGGTCGCGGTAGGTTTCGTCGACGAGTGCATGGACGCCGAACTCGGCCAACTTCACCCGCACCGGCAGAGTATTGATGAACACCCCCAGGGCTCGATCGGCGCCTGCTGAACCTTGCAGTCGACCGGCGACCACGGTGCCGAATACCACATCGTCACGGTCGGTGCAGCGCCCTAGCACCTGGGCCCAGGCAATATGGAACAGCACGGCCGGCGTCACCCCGGCGCTGCGCGCCTGGGCACGGATTCTCTGGCCCAGGGCTGGGTCAAGACGGCTGCTGGTTTCGAAAACTTGGGCACCGTCGCCCTGCACATCCAGAACACCAAACGGCGCGGTGGGCGTATCGACACTGGCCAGGCGGTTTTGGAAGTAAGCTTCGTGGACCTGAGGCGACGTCGCCAGAATCTGCGCGACAAACTCGCGATACGGCAGCGGCACCGGCAAGCTGGCGCCGTGGCCTTGCAATAGGGCCTGGATTTCTTCGAGCACAATCCCCAGTGACACGTGGTCGCTGATCATGTGGTGATCGAGCAGTGCCAGTAACCAGCGTCCGGACTGCGGGTCCTGGGCGATACAGGCCCGCATCAGCGGCGCCTGCTGCAAGTCCAGGCGCAACTGCCGTGGATCGCTCAAGCGTTCCAGTTGCGTGCGCGGGTCTTCATCGGTCAGCAACGTAAGGGTGTGTACCGGCAACAGCGCCTGGCGGTGCACCACCTGGACGGCTTGCGGCAGGCCGACCCAATGCACTGCGCTGCGCAGAATGTCATGGCGATTGATCACCACCTGCATGGCGTCGACAAAGGCGTCGAGGCGTTGGCGATCGTCGAATTCGATCATCGAGCGCACCAGATAGGCGTCGCCTTCATGCCCCAGCAAGTGATGAAACAGAATGCCTTGTTGCAGCGGGGCCAGCGGGTAGATGTCCTGGATATTCGTGGCGCCACCGGGAACGGCGCTGACGATACGGTCCAGCTGTGCTTGCGTCATCTCTACCAGCGGCAACATGCCTGGGGTCAGTGCCGTGCAATCGGCCGGGATGCGGTTGGCTGGCGCCTGGAACAGCACTTCACTGCCGTGGCTCAGGGCTTGGGCCATTTCACGCAGGCTCGGGGCGGTGAATACGGTGCGTACCGTGGCACGCAGGCCGTGCTGGCGCAGGCGATCAATCAAGCTCACGGCCAGCAGCGAATGCCCACCGAGTTCGAAGAAACGGTCGTGACGGCCGACTTTTTCAATCCCCAGCAAGTCTTGCCAGACGCTTGCGACCACGTGTTCGATCTCGCCGCGTGGCGCTTCATAGGCCCGACTGGCGAAGGCATCCTGCCCCGGCGCGGGCAGGGCGCGGCGGTCGAGTTTGCCGTTAGGCGTCAGTGGCAGGGCTTCAAGGTGCACGTAGGCGCTGGGCACCATGTAGTCGGGCAGCGACTCCAGCAACGCGGCGCGCAATTGCTCCACCGGCACCGGTTCACCACACAGGTAGGCGATCAAACGCTTGCTGTCGGATTGTCCCGGTTTGCTTTCCTGGGCAACCACCACGGCTTCGCGCACGCCGGCAACAGCGGCGAGCACCGCTTCGATTTCCCCCAGCTCGACGCGAAAACCTCGGATCTTCACCTGGTCGTCATTGCGACCGAGGTATTCAAGAGTGCCGTCTGCGCGCCAGCGGCCGAGGTCGCCGGTCTTGTAAAGGCGTGCGTCCGGGTCGGTGGTGAACGGGTCGCGGATAAACTTTTCGGCGCTCAGTTCTTCTCGATTGAGGTAGCCACGAGCGACACCCACGCCGCCGATATGCAGCTCCCCGGCCACGCCTAACGGTGCAAGGGCCCCGGCGCTGTCCAGCACATGCAGCTGGGTGTTGCGCACGGGTATGCCGATTGAGCGGAAATCGTCGTTGTCGTTTTCCATCAGGCGAATCGAAGCGTTGACGGTGGCCTCGGTCGGGCCGTAGGCGTTGAACAGCGCCGGACGGTGGCTTGCACGGGCGAACCACTGGGCCACGGCCTGTTTGCCGACCGCTTCGCCGCCGATCATGAACTGACGCAGGGAGGTCGGCAGCGGCACGTGCTGATCGCGGCTGACTTGTTGCCAGAACACCGTCGGCAGGTTGGCCACGGTGATCTTGTGCTGCTCGCACAGCGCGGCGAAAGCGCTGGTGCTGGCAATCCAGGCATCGCTGCGCAGTACCAGTGTGGCACCGGACAGCAGGGCGCCAAAGATCTCTTCCACGGACATGTCGAAGGTCATGCTGGCAAATTGCAGGACGCGGTCTTGAGGATTCAGGCCATAGCGTTCTTGCAGCGCGCCGATCTGGTTGCACACCGAACGGTGCTCCAGCATTACGCCTTTGGGTTTGCCGGTGGAACCGGAGGTGTATATCACGTAGGCCAGGTGCCGGGAGGTCAAACCCTCGACCACCGGGTTGCTGTCATCGCCGTCAGCCGGGTCCTCCAGCAACAGGTGGGTAATCTGCAGCGGTGGCAGTTGTTCGGCCAGGTTGCCCTGGCTCAGCAGGACGCGTGGCGCACTGTCGCCAAGCATGTGCTGCAAGCGATCCTGCGGATAGTTTGGGTCGAGCGGCACGTAGGCACCGCCTGCCTTGAGAATGGCGAGGATGCCAATGATCATTTCCGGGCTGCGTTCAACCAGCAGCGCCACCCGTTCATCCGGGCGTAAACCGGCGGCGATCAGCCGGTGAGCGATGCGGTTGGCCCGGGCATTCAGTTGCGCGTAGCTGAGGCTGACGCCGTCGGCCTGTACGGCGCTGGCGTTCGGGCGTGCCCGTACATGCTGCTCGAACCACTCTTGCAGCAGCATTCTCTCAGGAAAATGGGCGTAGGGCGGGTTGAAGCCCCCGAGTAATTCCC
>NZ_WLYI01000006.1 GCF_009707515.1 Pseudomonas karstica
GTGGTTCGCGGGATATTGATCCCCGCCTCACTACGAAATAAATAAAACAGCAACCCGCTACAGTCAAAGCCTTTGCTGACGGAAGCACCTCCCCAGCGGTAGGGAGTGCCGATCAACTCATGCGCACGCTTCACAACATTATCGATGCGTTTATCGGTATGGGCGGCAAGACTTGAGTCATGACGCATATACCCGGCATTCAAATACTCGGCACGCGCCGTAGAAGCGAATAGATACTCCGAAAAGAAGTAAGTAAAAACAATAACCAATGTAAATTTTGACACCACAGACACCATTAAATGTTTCATGAACCAGATGAAACACAATGGTATTTATAAGAAAGAAGCTAAAAAATAAGACCTGTCTCAGTAATTTTCAGAGCACTCTCAGTCCGACAAACGGAAAGTTTATGCAAGGCAGCGAAAGGGCTTCAAGGAGATAGGTATCTGCCAGGCCCAGCTTCGGGGCTGGGACTGCAGGCGGGACAGCCTGAGAGGCGTTTTTTACAGGCAAAAAAAAACCCGGAAATCCTCACTTGCGTGGGCCTTCCGGATTTTCTAAACCGCCAAAAATGGTGGGTCGTGTGGGATTCGAACCTACGACCAATTGGTTAAAAGCCAACTGCTCTACCAACTGAGCTAACGACCCGCTGTGTGGTGGCGCGTATAATACTGATTTCTAAGGATTATTCAACACCTTATTTGAAATAAATCAGAAATAACGCGTTGGGTCGGCCATTCCGGCCGCCTGGAAGCCTTCTGCACGCAGTCGACAGCTGTCGCATTTCCCACAAGCACGACCGTCATTGTCCGCCTGGTAGCAGGAAACAGTCAGCGAGTAATCAACGCCAAGCCCTACGCCAGCCTTCACGATCTCCGCCTTGCTCAGGTTTTGCAGCGGCGCCAGGATGCGAAAGCCGTTGCCTTCTACGCCGGCTTTTGTCGCCAGGTTGGCCATGCGCTCGAACGACTCGACGAACTCGGGGCGGCAATCCGGGTAGCCGGAGTAATCGACCGCGTTGACGCCAATGAAGATGTCCCGCGCATTCAGTACTTCTGCCCAGCCCAGGGCCAGCGACAGGAAGACGGTGTTGCGCGCGGGTACGTAGGTTACCGGAATGCCTTCACTGGGCGCCTCAGGCACATCGATGGAGCTGTCAGTCAGGGCCGAGCCGCCAATACCGTTGAGGTTCAAGCCGATGACCTTATGCTCGACCACGCCCAGGTCGCGGGCAACACGCGCCGCGGCGTCCAGTTCGGCGCGGTGACGCTGGCCGTAGTCGAAGCTCATGGTGTAGCAGCTGTAGCCTTCGGCGCGGGCCATGGCGACTACCGTGGCGGAATCCAGCCCGCCGGACAGCAGGATCACTGCACGTTTTTGATCAAGGGTTTGTTCAGTCATATCAGCGCCCCGGCTCGTCGTTCCAAAGATATTTGTGCAACTGCAATTGCAAGCGCACCGGCAGGTTGTCCGCGACCACCCAGTCGGCCAGGTCGCGAGCGTTCAGGTCATGGTGGCTTGGCGAAAACAGCACTTCACCGGCACGCCGGTCGAGACCGTACTGGATCAGCTTGGAGCTGGCCCACTCGTAGTCTTCGCGGGAACAGATGACGAACTTGACCTGGTCGTTGGCCGTCAGCAGGTCGATGTTCTCATAGCGATTGCGCTGCACTTCCTTGGAGCCAGGGGTCTTGAGGTCGACCACCCGGCTGACCCGAGGATCGACCGCAGAGATGTCCAGGGCACCGCTGGTTTCCAGCGACACCTCGTAACCGGCGTCACACAGCTGTTTGAGCAATGCAATGGCATTGGGCTGCGCCAAGGGTTCGCCGCCCGTCACACAGACGTAGCGCGGCCGGTAGCCGGCTACCTGCTGGAGGATATCGTCCAGGGTGCGCACGGTTCCGCCGCTAAAGGCGTAGGCGCTGTCACAATATTGGCAACGCAACGGGCAACCGGTTAGGCGCACAAATACTGTGGGCAGGCCGGCCGTTCGCGTTTCACCCTGTAACGAGTAAAAAACTTCGGTGATACGTAATGTGTCTTGCATAGTCGCCACGGGCGTAACAGCTAAACAGGCTGTCCGCCTCCGTCAGGCACTTCAAGGAATCCCGTCAACGCGTGAACCCCAAGAAGCGTGTTTCATAAAAGGGCGTGGATTCTAACGAAAAAACCCGCGACAAGCGCGGGTTTCTTCTAAACGGGAAAGCAACACTTACAAGCGCTGCAAATCTCGCTGGGCCAACTGAGCGGCGGAAGTACCCGGATATTGGGACACCACCTGCTGCAGAATGCCTTTGACCTTGTCGGTATGACCCAGGCGGCGCTCTACATCAGCGAGCTTGTACAGCGAATCAGGCACCTTCGCGTGCTTCGGATAAAGCTGGCTGACCTTGGCAAAAGCCTGGCCTGCACCTTGCAGGTCGCCCTTGGCCAGGTTCACCTCACCCAACCAGTATTGGGCATTGCCCGCGTACTGACTGTTCGGGTAGCGGCCCAGAAATGCGGTGAAAGCCTTGCTGGCCTTGTCGAAGTCCTTGGCCTTGATCAGGTCGAAGGCTGCGTCGTAATACAGCTTTTCCTTCGCAGGATCACTCGGTTCACTGCTGGCTGGCGGGGCAACCGCGGCTCCGGCGGCGCTTGCAGCGCCACCGGCAGAAGAATTATCAGGAGTGGCGGCAGGAGCAACACCGGTTCCTATGCGCCGATCAAGATCCTGGTATCGCTCCAGGCCCTCTTGCTTCAGGCGATTTACTTCATTTTGCAGAACTTCAATGCTGCCTTGCTGCTGCGCCAATTGATCTTGCATACGTTGCAATTGGTTGAACAGCTCGCCCTGTGCCGAGGGAGCGGCCGTAGCCGGTCCCCCAGCATAGGCGCCGTTAGTGCCATAACCTGCTGGCGGATAACTGCTCCCGCTATTGTTATAGCCAGAGTTGCTATCTTCCACAGGAACCGCAGCCCACACCGCAAGCGGTGCCAGGCTGAGAGCCAATACGGTTACGACACGACGGCACGTTCGCATGACGAATTACTTACGCAGTTCGACGCGACGGTTTTGAGCCCAGGACTGCTCGTCATGGCCAGTAGCAACTGGACGCTCTTTACCGTAGGAAACGAGTTCCAGTTGGCCTGGAGCAACACCTTGCAGTACCAGGTAACGCTGGACGGCTTTCGCACGACGCTCGCCCAGTGCCATGTTGTACTCACGGGTACCACGTTCGTCAGTGTTACCTTCCAGAACAACGCGAGCGCCGTTACCTTTCAGGTCCTTCGCGTGAACGTCCAGCGCGCGCATGGCTTCTGGCTTCAGGTCAGAACTGTCGTATTCGAAGTAGAAAGTGGTGATAGCACGCAGAGCAGCTTCTTCGCTCAGGGAGCCGTCAACTGCACCAGTGTTAGCGCCGTAACCAGCATTTGGATCAACAGCTGCGCCTTCGCCGGCATTGTCGCCGCCTTTAGAGGAGCAACCAACGGCTACGGACAGAGCCAGAGCCAGAGCAGCAAACTTACCAAACTTCAGCATTTCCATCGTGAAACTCCTAATGAACCCCAGTGTGTTAAGCAAATCGTGTAGCGCCGCGTCAGTTCAGGTAAGGGGACCAGGACGGTTCTCTGACTTCGCCTTGTGCGGTAGGAAGCGGGAGCCTTACGCGTCCGTTAATGGACACGAGCATCAAGACTCCCCGGCCCTGCTGGCGGGTGGCGTAGATTACCATGGTGCCGTTGGGCGCAACAGTGGCTGACTCATCAAGGTTAGTATCTGTAAGGATTT
Source organism: Pseudomonas karstica (assembly GCF_009707515.1). Lineage (GTDB taxonomy): Bacteria > Pseudomonadota > Gammaproteobacteria > Pseudomonadales > Pseudomonadaceae > Aquipseudomonas > Aquipseudomonas karstica. Next base: position 3,776 of record NZ_WLYI01000006.1, read on the forward strand.
TTACACTACCGCGCTCCAAATCCTGGGCCGCAACCCGGAAATTAGTGAAGCCAGCCTGACGGTGAATCATCACCAGCGTCTTTTCATCAGCCGAAAGTTTCGGATTGGCGTTGTAGTTGCCAATAAAGGTCACGCGTTCGGCACTACCACCGCTAATGTTGGTTTTGTAGATTTGTGGCTTGCCGCCCCGGTCGGAGGTGAAGTAGATGGTCGAGCCATCCTTGCCCCAGAACGGTTCGGTGTTGATGCCCGGGCCCTTGGTAACGCGGCTGATCTGACGCGAGCCCATATTCATGACATAGATATCAGGGTTGCCATCCTTTGACAGCACGAACGCCAGGCGCGAACCATCCGGCGACCAGGCAGGTGCACCGTTCAGGCCTTCGAAGTTGGTGATCTGTTCACGGCGACCGGTATCGATGTGCTGAACAAAGATCCGTGGACGCCTCTGCTCAAAGGATACATAGGCGATACGCTTGCCATCCGGAGCAAAGCGTGGCGACAGGATCGGCTCACGGGATTGCAACAGGGTCACTGCCCGGGCGCCGTCATAGTCGGAACGCTGCAAGGTGTAGCGAGTATTGTCCACCGAGAAGCGTTCGGCAGTCACATAGAGCAGACGCGTGGAGAAGGCACCCTTGATCCCGGTCAGTTTTTCAAACGACTGGTCGGAGATGTAGTGAGCCATGTCACGCAGTTGATCAACCGTGCCCGACACGCTGCCGGTCAGCACTTGCTGCTCGGTCGCGACGTTGAACAGCGCGTATTGAATCTGCAGGCGACCGCCGGCCGGAACAATGCTGCCCACCATCAGGTACTGGGCGCCCAGGGCTTTCCAGTCACGGAAGATGACTTCGCTGGCCTGGGTCGGCTGGCTGATCATGTTCTGTTTTTCGATCGGTGCGTAATAGCCGGAGTTGCGCAAGTCATCGCTGACGATTTGTGCCATGTCGTCCGGCAGCACGCTACCGCCCTGCCAGCCGAACGGTACTACCGCAATCGGGGTGGCCCGATCGCTACCGCTGGTGACCAGGATGTTCTTTTCATCCGCCGTCGCTATCCCTGCCATACAGCAAATAACGACAAGCATTCCTCGAAGAAGGTTTCTCACAAGGCTAGATCCTCAGGTGTGAATGTCATCTTGAATGAACGATAGGGAGCAAAATCGCCAGGTTTCATTCCCTGCATTTCGGTCAACCGGCCAATGTTCTTGACCGCTGCAACCGCGGAACTGTCGAACGAACCATCGCCACTGGACCTGGCCACGCTGACCGAAGTCACGGTGCCGTCCGGCAACATGCCGATCTGCAGCACTACTGTCATGCCTCTGCGTGCCGAAGGAGGACGTGTCCAGCCCTCTGCCGCCCGTGCGCGAATCAGATCATCGAAACTGCCCGCGACCTCATCACCGCGCTCATCGGCCAAGGCTTGCTGACGCTGCGGCGTATCGGAAAGCAAGTCAGCCAAGGCCTGGGCCTTTTTCTCTTCGGCGGACTTGCGCGCTGCTTCCTGGGCCTTTTTCTTGGAGGCGGCGGCGGCAGCTTTCTTCTTCGCGTCGTCGGCGACTTTCTTCTTCGCCTCATCAGCCTCGGATTTTTTCTTGGCGTCCTGCGCGGCTTTCTTCTTCGCGTCTTCGACTATCTTTTTCTTCGCCTCTTCAGCGGCCTTTTTCTTGGCCTCTTCTTCAGACTTCTTCTTGGCTATATCAGCCAATTGTTTCTCTTCGACCTTTTTGGCTTCGTCGGCTTTCTCGGCTTTCTTGGCTTCATCAGCCTTTTTCGCCTCGTCGGCTTTCTTCGCTTCGTCAGCCTTTTTCGATTCTTCGGCCTTTTGAGCCGCGTCTTCTTTCTTTTGTTCCGCAGCCGCCTTCACCGCTTCCTGCTCGACCTTCTTCTGTTCCATCTGTTCGACTTCAGTCTGGCGCGCAGCCGACTTCTGGGCCTCACCCGCAATCTTCTGATTGGTCTGGGTGGTGGCCTGGCTTTTCGATTTCAGCTGATACAGGGTCGCCTGCACGATCGGCTTGGAGGGCGGCAGTTCCGGGGTCATGGCAAAGCTGACGAACAGCATGCCAAACACCAGGACGTGCAGGGCAATTGCCCAGACGCCAGGCCAGAAGTAGCTTTCCGAGGCGGACGGCTCTCGCTGTTGGTGCATCAGGGCGCCTCGGTGATCAAGCCAACATTACCGACTCCGGCCGTCTGCAGCCCGCCCATGGCACCCATGACGGATCCATAATCGACAGTCTTGTCGCCACGGATGAACACCTGGGTGTGCTTGCCGCCTTCGTTGCCAACACGAATGATCTTGCTCACCGCGTCGGTCATCTGCGGCAAGGTCATGGCCTTGTCCTGCTGCTTCTGGGTGTCGACTTCGCTGCCAAGGTTCCAGTAATAGGTCTTGTCAGCCTTGATCGAAATGGTCAGGACCTGGGTGTTGTTGTCCTGCGGCAAGGCTTCGCTGGAAACCTTGGGCAGATCAACCTTCACGCCCTGATTGAGCATCGGCGCGGTCACCATGAAGATAACCAGCAGCACCAGCATCACATCGATGTAGGGCACTACGTTCATCTCGGCGACCGGCTTGCGCTTTTTGCGAGCTCGAGCGATTAAAGCCATTGGGAATTACCTGCTTATTCTTCGCTGGTGTGCACTTTGCGGTGCAGGATCGCCTGGAATTCATCGGCGAAGGTGTAGTAACGGCTGATCAAGGTTTCGCCACGAGCGGCAAAACGGTTGTAAGCGATGACGGCGGGAATCGCCGCGAACAAGCCGATGGCCGTGGCGATCAAGGCCTCGGCAATACCCGGGGCCACAGTGGCCAGGGTCGCTTGTTGGGCCTGGGCCAGGCCGCGGAAGGAGTTCATGATCCCCCAGACGGTACCGAACAGGCCGATGTAAGGGCTGACGGAGCCGACGGTAGCGAGAAACGGCAGGCTTTGCTCCAGCTTCTCTTCTTCCCGGGAGATGGCGACGCGCATGGCACGTGAGACGCCTTCCATGACCGCTTCCGGATCAACCCCTGGCTGCTGGCGCAGACGGGAGAACTCCTTGAAGCCGGCACGGAAAATCTGCTCGACGCCCGAATCCGGGTCGGGATTGCTGCCGGCCTGGCGATAGAGCTTGGACAAGTCGATACCCGACCAGAAGCGTTCCTCGAAGCTCTCCAGGGCACGTCGACCGGCACGCAGCAGGTTGCTGCGCTGAAAAATCATGACCCAAGAGGTAACCGATGCGGCTACCAGGATCAGCATAACCAGTTGAACCACCACACTGGCATTGCTGACCAGGCTCCACATGGAGGAATGGTCGACGACGGTAGGTTCCACGCTAAATCTCCTGCTCTGAATGTTTACCCGTGCCGCTCACGCCGGCAAAGGCCGCGCGTAGAGTTTCGGGAATGGCCCTGGGTTTCAAATTGTTGGTGCGCACACAGGCCACCAGGAACTGCCCCTCACAGAGCAGCGTTGCATCCGTAGCCCGCCTGACCTGCTGTTTAAAGCGCAGGCTGGCACGGTTCAATTCGGTTATTTGCGCGCTGACCAGCAGTTCATCGTCCAATCGCGCCGGCGCGTAGTAACGGGCCTCGCTGGAATGTACGACAAACAACAGATCCTCCCCTGCAAGCGCGGATTGGGCAAAGCCCAACTCCCGTAGCCGCTCGGTTCGAGCCCGCTCCATGAACTTGAGATAATTGACGTAATACACGATGCCGCCGGCATCGGTGTCCTCGTAATAAACGCGACAGCGATGTACGAACGACTGATCCCCGTTTTGCGCGCGCATACTCTAGTGCTTACTCCTCAGGTTGCCAATCCGGCTGGGCAACTGTTTTTTCATTCTCTGAAACATTTCTAATGAAAGAATGACGACGCCAGCCACTAGGACAGCACAAACGTCGAATAAATCGTCTGGTGAAGCCCTTTTAATCGTCCACTGCATCGAGGAATTCGTCTACTACGGGCATCTCGCCCAATCGTGACGGAATGTTTAACCCAAAGTGCAGATACGCATGGCGAGTGACCACACGACCTCTCGGTGTACGCATGATGTAGCCCTGCTGGATCAGGTACGGCTCCAGCACATCTTCGATGGTATGCCGCTCTTCGCTGATGGCTGCCGCCAGGCTGTCCACACCCACGGGGCCGCCGTCGAACTTCTCGATCATGGTCAAGAGTAGACGTCGGTCCTGATGATCGAAGCCATGTTCATCGACATCCAGCAGGTTCAGCGCCAGATCGGCCACCGCCTTGGTGATATGCCCCTTGGCGCGCACTTGCGCAAAGTCTCGCACCCGACGCAGCAACCGATTGGCAATACGTGGCGTACCACGGGCGCGACGGGCAATTTCAAAGGCGCCCTCTGGCTCCAGCGGCAATCCGAGAATCCCGGCCGAGCGGCTGACGATCGTGGCCAGGTCCGCCGTGTTATAGAACTCTAGACGCTGAACAATGCCGAAACGGTCTCGCAGCGGGTTGGTCAGCATGCCAGCACGAGTGGTGGCGCCAACCAGGGTGAACGGTGGCAGGTCAAGCTTGATCGAGCGCGCCGCCGGCCCTTCGCCAATCATGATGTCCAGCTGGAAATCTTCCATGGCCGGGTACAACACTTCTTCAACGATGGGCGAAAGCCGGTGGATTTCGTCGATAAACAGCACATCGTGAGGCTCAAGGTTGGTCAGTAGCGCCGCCAGGTCACCTGGACGCTCCAGCACCGGGCCTGACGTGCTCTTGATAGACACGCCCATTTCCTGGGCAATGATGTTGGCCAGGGTGGTTTTACCCAGGCCGGGCGGGCCGAAGATCAGCGTATGGTCCAGGGACTCGCTACGCCCGCGCGCCGCCTGGATGAATAACTCCATCTGCTCACGCACGGTGGGCTGGCCGATGTACTCGGCAAGGCTCAGGGGCCGGATGGCCCGGTCCTGGACTTCTTCACGGTCACGGGGGCCAGTGGCCGCAATCAGACGATCAGCTTCAATCACTTAAATCATTCCCTTCAGGGCGCGGCGGATCATATCTTCACTGCTCAGGTTCTTGTCCTTGATCGCCGACACCGCCTTGCTCGCTTCCTGAGGCTTGTAGCCCAGGGAAATCAATGCACTGACAGCATCGCTTTCGGCACTGGCCACCTGGGACGCCGGCGCATCCGGCTGGTTGGGCACCAGGGCAAACATGTTCGGCACGACTTCCCATGCCTTGAAACGATCCTTGAGTTCCACCAGCAAACGCTCGGCGGTCTTCTTGCCGACACCCGGCACCTTGGTCAAGGCCGATGTATCCTGGGCCGACACACAGCGCACCAGTTCGTCGACTTCCAGGCTCGACATCAAGGCCAGTGCCAACTTCGGCCCTACGCCGTTGAGACGAATCAGTTCACGAAAGAAATCACGATCACGCTTGCCGATGAAACCATAAAGCAATTGTGCGTCCTCGCGCACCACCAGATGGGTGTGCAAGGTCAGGGGCTCGCCGACCGATGGCAGGCGGTAGAGGGTGGTCATGGGCACTTCCAGCTCATACCCCAGCCCGTTCACATCCAGAATCAGGTGCGGCGGCTGTTTCTCAGCCAAGGTGCCGCGCAAACGTCCAATCACGGTTCAGGTCCTTAAATACTTGAGTCAGATCGCGGCCTGACCGGAAATAGCACGGGCATGATGGCCGACAACACAGGCCTTTCACACGCTGCGCGCAGAATGATTGCGCTGATGCTATCAGAGACGCAGCCGGCCGCCACGACTGCGTGCCGCGCCCAACCCGTGAGGCAGCAGGCTGGAGCGTGTATGGGCATGACAAATAGCGATGGCCAGGGCGTCGGAGGCGTCGATTTGTGGCTTGGCGGTGAGCTTGAGCATATGCATGACCATCATCTGCACCTGCTCCTTATTGGCTGCACCGGTGCCCACGACGGCCTGTTTGACCTGGGTGGCGGTGTATTCGGCGATCTCCAGGGCCTCCTCGGCGCCGGCAACGATAGCAGCGCCACGGGCCTGACCAAGCTTGAGGGCCGAGTCGGCGTTTTTCGCCATAAAGACTTTTTCAATGCCCATGGTCACTGGGCCGTAGGTCTGGATCACTTCTCGCACGCCGCGATAGACGATCTGCAAGCGCTCGGCCAACTCGCCGGAGCCGGTGCGGATACAGCCCGAGGCCACGTAGATACAGCCGCGCGGGGTATGCTGGACGACGCCAAAGCCGGTGATGCGCGAACCGGGATCAATACCTAGGATTAAAGTCATAACGCCTGCGGTTTTATAGAAATGAGGCGTCAGCAGCGACACCAATCCACTGTAGGAGCGAGCTTGCTCGCGAAAGTCGCCAACGATAACGCAGGAATTCTGACACCTCGCGTCGTTCTCAAGTTTTTCGCGAGCAAGCTCGCTCCTACAGTGGACGCGGGGGTTCAGCCAAGTTGTGCTGCCACGTCTTCCGGGATATCAGCATTGGAATAGACGTTCTGCACATCATCCAGGTCTTCGAGCATATCCAGCAACTTGAGTACCTTCTGTGCACCGTCCAGGTCCAACTCGGCACTGGTGGTCGGCAACATGACGATTTCCGCGTCGGTGCCTTTGAAGTCAGCGGCTTCCAGGGCGTTACGCACGGAATAGAACCCGGCAAACGAGGTAAACACGTCGATGGAGCCATCTTCATTGGTCACCACATCGTCAGCATCCGCCTCCATTGCAGCTTCCATCAGGGTATCTTCGTCAACGCCCGGCGCGAAGGATATCTGGCCCTTGCGTTCGAACAGGTAAGCCACCGAGCCATCAGTGCCCAGGTTGCCACCGCACTTGCTGAACGCATGGCGCACCGCCGCAGCGGTACGGTTACGGTTGTCGGTCATGCACTCGACCATCACCGCCACGCCGCCCGGGCCGTAGCCTTCATAGCTCAACTCGACCATATCGTCGGTGTCAGCGGCGCCAGCACCACGAGCAACCGCGCGGTCGATGATGTCACGGCTCATGTTCGCGCCGAGGGCCTTGTCCAGCGCCAAACGCAAGCGTGGGTTGGAACCTGGATCACCACCACCCTGGCGGGCAGCAACCGTCAGCTCGCGAATCCACTTGGTGAATATCTTGCCTTTCTTGGCATCCTGACGCTCTTTGCGGTGCTTGATGTTCGCCCACTTGGAATGGCCAGCCATAACACAACTCCGAAATTCTTTAGAAACCTTAACCATCCCGCCCCAGGCAGGACATCTCTCTTTAAACGCAAAGGCGCATCCGAAGATGCGCCTTTTTGACTGCGTAAAACCTTATCGCGCTTTCACGCAGCAGCCTTACTCAGCCTTTGGCGCTTCACGCAGGCGAATATGCAATTCGCGCAGCGCCTTGGCATCCACCACGCCCGGAGCCTGCGTCATCACGTCGGCAGCACTCTGGGTTTTCGGGAAGGCAATCACTTCACGGATCGACTGGGCGCCGGTCATCAGCATCACCAGGCGGTCAAGGCCGAAGGCCAGGCCACCGTGGGGTGGTGCGCCGTATTTCAGGGCGTCGAGCAGGAAGCCGAACTTCTCTTCCTGTTCCGCTTCGTTGATACCCAACAGGCGGAAGACCGACTGTTGCATTTCCTTGCGGTGGATACGGATCGAACCGCCACCCAGCTCGGTACCGTTCAGCACCATGTCGTAGGCCCGGGACAGAGCGCCAGCCGGGTTGGCTTCCAGCTCTTGCGGGGTGCACTTCGGCGCGGTGAACGGGTGGTGCAAGGCGGAGAAACTGCCGTCATCGTTTTCTTCAAACATCGGGAAGTCGACGACCCACATTGGTGCCCACTTGCAGGTCAGCAGGTCCAGGTCGTTACCGACCTTGATCCGCAGCGCGCCCAGGGCTTCGCTGACGATCTTCGACTTGTCGGCACCGAAGAACACGATGTCGCCGTCGACCGCGCCAACACGATCAAGAATTACGTTGAGATTGGCTTCAGGGATGTTCTTGACGATCGGCGACTGCAGACCTTCAACACCCTTGGCGCGTTCGTTGACCTTGATGTACGCCAGGCCCTTGGCACCGTAGATACCGACGAACTTGGTGTAGTCGTCGATCTGCTTGCGCGGCATGCTCGCCGCGCCTGGAACGCGCAAGGCGGCGATGCGGCATTTCGGGTCGTTGGCCGGGCCGCTGAACACCTTGAAATCGACGTCTTTAAGCTGATCGGCAACGTCCACCAGCTCCAGCGGGTTACGCAGGTCCGGCTTGTCGGAACCGTAGCGACGCATGGCTTCTTCAAACGTCATGTGCGGGAATTCGCCGAACTCCAGGTCCAGCACTTCCTTGAACAGGTTGCGGATCATTTCTTCGGTGAGGCCCATGATCTCTTTTTCATCGAGGAAACTGGTCTCGATGTCGATCTGGGTGAATTCCGGCTGGCGGTCGGCGCGCAGGTCTTCGTCACGGAAGCACTTGGCGATCTGGTAGTAACGGTCGAAGCCGGCCACCATCAGCAGTTGCTTGAACAACTGCGGCGATTGCGGCAAGGCAAAGAAGCTACCGGCGTGGGTACGGCTAGGCACCAGGTAGTCGCGTGCGCCTTCCGGGGTGGCCCGGGTCAGGATCGGCGTCTCGACGTCAAGGAAGCCGTTCTCGTCAAGGAAACGACGGATGCTGGTGGTCATGCGCGAGCGCAGGCGCAGCTTCTCGGCCATTTCCGGACGACGCAGGTCAAGGAAGCGGTAGCGCAGGCGGGTTTCTTCGCCAACGTCGGAGAATTCGTTCAGCGGGAACGGCGGGGTTTCCGACTCGTTCAGCACTTCGAGCTCGTAGCCCAACACCTCGATCATGCCCGACGCCATGTTGGCGTTGGTGGCACCGGCCGGACGCAGGCGAACCTTGCCGGTGATCTTCACGACGTATTCGCTGCGCACGCGATCGGCGGCGGCGAAGCTCTCGGCGCGGTCCGGATCGAACACCACCTGGGCCAGACCATCACGATCACGGATATCGAGGAAGATTACCCCGCCGTGGTCGCGGCGACGGTGAACCCATCCGCAAAGGGTGATTTCCTGACCTTCCAGGGTCTCGTTCAGTTGGCCGCAATAATGGCTGCGCATCATGGTAGTGGTTTCACTTCTCGTAATTCGAAATTCGGTGGAGGTCTTGCCTGGGTCACCGCACCTTGCTCAGGTGTCGGATAATGCAAGAGCTCACGCATAGAGTTCAACTCAGCCTGCTTTGTCGCCGCCGGCCAGATTCTTCTTCGAGCCGGTCTTGAAGTCCGTCTCGTACCAGCCTGTTCCACTCAAGCGAAAACCCGGCATGGACAGCATTTTTTTCAGCTCGGGCGCCTGGCAGGCGGGGCAATCAACCAGCGGCGCGGCGCTGATCTTTTGAATGGCTTCCAACTGATGACCGCAGGAAGCACATTGATAATCGTACATGGGCATGGGATGTCTCGGCGATCAGATCACTACTGCGCCACGCCGGCCCCTTGATAGAGAGTACCTTGGAGAAAAGCTCCGGCGACAGCAAAGAGCGGGATTATATAGGGTAAATCGAGGCTGTGCAGCCGTAGCGGCTCGCAGCGCCTTATATAGACCCGGATGATGCCGGATTTGCCCCCCGATACCTGACCCCGGCCAGGGCCAGGCATCGGGCAGCCAAGTCAGCCCCGGGTATCGCGCCCCTTCAGGGCATGGACAACACACACCACCCGAACAAGCCCACTGAAGTTCTTCACACCGCCATAACGCAAATGCACTTCCCGGTCCACGTAAGACAGTAGTGCGCTGACGGAGCAATTATTGATCCTGGCTATTTCCGTGAGGATATTCCAATAGACCTCTTCCAGTCGCAAGCACGTCGAAAAACCATTAAGCCTGACGGATCGAGACAATGGCTTCGCCAGTTGCATATCGAACCCTTTGACAAAGGGATCAATTTTTATCTTATGAAAACCGGAAGTTTCCATTACCCCATTACCCATTCCGCGTGACATACACTTGACACTCCATTGCCAGACAACCACTCAATGAGTTATCTCATTAGCCGCTGGGCCTATAGAACATCAAGTAGACAAGTGCAGCCAGAAGACGTGGAGTTGATCGTCGTAGGACAAGCCAACGCAGGCATCAGGAAGGCCGAGAGGGGGCAGCCAAGCGGGCGAGCGGCGTCAGGGCAACGCCACTCGCTGGCGTCGACTATTGAGGGTCGAGCAGGGAACGCAGCATCCACGCAGTTTTCTCATGAACTTGCATACGCTGGGTCAACAAGTCGGCAGTCGGCTCATCACTGACTTTATCCAGTAAAGGGAAGATCCCCCGAGCAGTTCTAGTCACCGCCTCCTGGCCCTGGACCAGTTGCTTGATCATATCTTGCGCACTGGGCACGCCTTCTTCTTCCTTGATGGAGGAAAGACGCGCATACACCGAATAAGCACCGGGTGCCGGAAAGCCCAGTGCGCGAATACGTTCGGCAATTGAATCAACCGCCAGCGCCAACTCGTTATATTGCTCCTCAAACATCAAGTGCAGTGTGCGAAACATGGGGCCCGTGACATTCCAATGGAAGTTGTGGGTCTTTAGATAAAGTACATAGGTATCGGAAAGCAGTCGAGAAAGCCCATCGACGATTGATTTACGATCTTCTTCACTGATACCAATATCGATTGCCATGTTTATCCCCTTCAGTTGATAGACATTCATTGATCAGGCGCAGAACCACTCTAGCAAGAGTAGCGGCCTTGTGCAGCCCGCATCCCGCTCATGGTATGCGGCAAATCGTCCTTTGCTGGACGAACACGAAGGCACGCAAGGCTTTTGAGTGCCACCAAAAAAATGTGCGATGCCCAAAAGCCCCTTGACCTGTCTAGGACAAGTGTTTGCCACAGAAATACCGTGAACCTCGCAACAGCCTGAAACGCTTGATTTGAGTAGGCACAGGCTTTGCTGTTAAATAGGCAGCGTGTCGCTGCCGTTATTTTCCGTGGCAAGCAGCATAGGCTGATCTCCGTGCACGTGCCCAACGCCTCCCATTGTTCAGAAGCGAACCGTGCCAGTCAGCTCTTCCTTGTGATCCGTCTTAACGCGAGCTAATCAAAATGTTGAAAATCGTCCACCTGCTAACGGGCGCTGCAGCTTTGCTGCTGTCCTTTATTCCCAGCCTGCAACCAGAAGCCCTGCCCTACCTGCAGCAACCTGACGCTCTCTACCTGGCCTTCTTTGGTCTTCTTAACCTGACACTGGCTCCAGTCATCCCTTACTGGAACAAGGGCCCGCGTCATCAACTGCAAAACCTGGTCAGCGCCTTGCTGGTACTGGCTGTTGTCGTGCAAACCCTCACCCTGCTGGCACCCATGCCTGAAGTGGGTGGCCACCCGGCCGTCCTGCTCAGCCTGGTTATCGCCCTGATCGCCATCGTTCTTCACTTGGTCATCAGCTTCTACCGCTCCTCGCCGGCCGCTGCATCGCAAAACTATGACATGACCAACCGGGATACCGGGACCGTCAAGTGGTTCAACACCTCCAAAGGCTTCGGCTTTATTTCACGGGATTCGGGCGACGATATCTTCGTCCACTTCCGGGCTATCCGCGGCGAAGGTCATCGCGTCCTGGTGGAAGGCCAACGCGTGGAGTTCTCCGTGATGAACCGTGACAAAGGCCTGCAAGCTGAAGACGTGATCGCCGCCTTACCGCGTCGCTGATTTCGGCCCCAAAAAAGAAACCGCGATGCAGCCAACACTGCATCGCGGTTTTTTATTGCCCACCCTTAGACCAAGGGCAATCAATAATGAGGCGGAGGCGCCTCTTCTTCGGACGATTCGAACTGGCCACCCATTTCTTCCTGGCGCTTGAGCAACGCAGTCATTTGTAGTTGCAGGCGTTCGACCGCCCGTTGCTGGGCGACCAGAATGTCATTCAAGGTTTCAATGGTGTCGTCCTGGAAAGCCAGGCGGCTTTCCAGGTCTGTCACACGTTCTTGCAGGTCCATGGCTCAGTCCTGGGCAAAGATGAAGTCGGCAGGCAATAGCCCACGCAAACGTTTACGAATCGCCGCTACCTGTTCTTCAGTATAAGGCTGCGCCGGATGCTTGCCCCAGACTGGAGCAGGCCAAGCCGCATCATCCCGTTTGCGCACGATCACGTGCACATGCAATTGGCTGACAACATTGCCCAAGGCACCGATATTCATTTTATCGGCAGCAAACCCTTCATTAAGCAACTGTGCCAAGGCAGTGCTTTCCTGCCATAAACGCTGCTGGTCAGCGACATCCAGTTGAAACACTTCGCTGATATCTTCCAGGCGCGGCACCAGGATAAACCAGGGGTAATTCGAGTCATTGGACAGCAGCAGCCGGCTCAGCGGGAAATCCCCGATGGGCAGTGTGTCTTGTTGAAGACGTGGATCTAAAGCGAACACCGCAGTCACTCCGTTCGGCTGGACAGGTTTCAAACCCCCAGCATACCTGCGAATAGACCGTGCTTCACGATGAATGCAGGCGCTCTGAATTCGTGCACCAAAATGATTCGTTTATGCCCCACTTCCTGCAAGGCCCACCCGCCGACTACTCACTGAATGGGGTGAACGGGTAACGTTTTACCCGGGTTCGAGATTCATTGGCCACCGAACAGCAGCAGAACACGGCCGTCAAGAGCAAACCCAACGGCTTGAAAAGCCCGTGCCTATGCGGTTTTTGCATTACCTGGCGGCTTTTCACGAAAAAATGACATTCAGTTACCGGTTTGAGCACGCTTGTTGCATTCACACCCACATCGTCGGCAACGCCACCTGATCGGACACAGGTGTTTCACGACCGAAAACAACAGTGATTCAGTGCTTATCAAGGAAGCGTTCAAACACCGGGCAGAGTACTTTTTGTGCATGCCCAGGGTTTGAAAAGCAGTATTGGAGTTGTCAGTCCGGTTACAAACGGACTGTGGATTTGCGACATGGACCCAGCAATTTACGACAGGCCCGTAAAGAAGTTGAAAGGATAGACAGGCGTGTATCGCCAATAATGTCAGCGTGAGATAAGTTTGCGCCGACACAAAAAGAAAGAGCCGCCCAGATAAAAATACAGGTGGGACGGCAGTACTCTTCCTAAACCAAAGGAGCAAATCACGATGCGCGTGATGAAGTGGAGCATGATCGCCCTGGCTGTTTCAGCAGGCACCTCGCAGTTCGCAATGGCGTCCGCCCAGGACGATTCCAAGGGCTTTGTTGAAGACAGCACTTTCAGCATCAATACTCGCGCCCTGTATTTCAGCCGCGACTTCCGTAACAACCCGTCGGGCCCTGGCTCGCAAAGCCGTGCCGAAGAATCCGGCCTGGGCTTCAACGCCCTGTATGAGTCGGGCTTCACCCAAGGCACCATCGGTGTCGGTGTGGATGTGATCGGCCTGCTGGGCGTCAAGCTCGACAGCGGCAAGGGTCGCGCCGGTACCGGCCTGTTCCCGACCGGCTCTGACGGCCGTTCGCAGGATGACTACTCCAAAGGCGGCGGCGCTATCAAGTTCCGTCTTTCCAATACCGTGCTGAAAGTCGGTGACCAGTACACCACTGCGCCTGTATTCGCTTCCGATGACAGCCGTTTGCTGCCTGAGCTGCCACAGGGCATCTCGATCACCAGTAACGAGATCAAGGGCCTGAAGCTGGAAGGCGGTCACTTCACCGCAAGCCGTTCACAAAGCCAGACTTACCATGACAGCCTGGGCCTGACGAAGACCGATTTTATCGGTGGCGTCTACGCATTTACCCCGGAATTCACCGGTAGCCTGTACTACGCGAAGACTGAAGATTACTTCCGTAAATATTACAGCAACCTCAACTGGACCCACGCACTGAGCGACGACCAGGCCCTTGCCTTCGACTTCAACATCTACGACACCAAGAGCGAAGGCCAAGGCCTGCAACGCGCCTACAACGACGGCACCACCGAACTCGACAACCGTGCCTTCAGCTTGCAAGGCGCCTACACCATCGGGGCTCACACCTTCACCCTGGCCGCTCAAAAGGTTACCGGTGACGGTGATTACGGCTACGGCGTAGACGGTGGCGGCACTGTGTTCCTGGCCAACTCCGTCGCCCGTTCCGACTTCAACGCCGAAGGCGAGAAGTCCTTCCAGGCTCGCTACGACATCAACATGGCCTCCTTCGGTGTACCTGGCCTGAGCTTCATGACTCGCTACATCACCGGTAGCGGCGCCAACACCGCCACCACCTCGAATGGCAAAGAGTGGGAACGTGACATCGAAGCCAAGTACGTGATTCAGAACGGCCCAGCGAAAGACCTGAGCCTGCGTCTGCGTCAAGCCACCTACCGTTCCGGTGATGGCGTGTACTACGGTTCGCCATCGATTGACGAGCTGCGCTTGATCGCGCAATACCCGCTGAACATCTTGTAATTGGCAGTTTGATTACACTGATGACCTAGAGCCCCGGCTCTAAATAAAAAGCCGCTCAACTTGTTCGCAAGTGAGCGGCTTTTTTATTGCAGGGTTATTTCACAAGTAACTAGCAAGCTAACCAACTAGATTGACTCAAGAGCCGAATTTGACCCGTTCAAATCGACTATTCGCCATTACTTGTCAGAAGCTTCCTGCATGACGCGTATAATCCGTTGCGGAAACGGAATATCAATCCCGGCCGCTTTCAAGCGATCGCGAGACAGCTCATTAAACAGGAACAGTACATCCCAATAATCCGCAGTCTTGGTCCAGACCCGCAGGGAAACAGTAATCGAGCTATCACCCAGGGTCGAAACCACTGCCACTGGTTCCGGGTCAATCAATACCCGGGGATCCTTGGCCAACTCCAGCAACACCTCACGGGCCTTCTGCAGATCGGCTTCATAATCCACACCCACGTCAAACACCACCTTACGGGTCGGTTGGCGATTGGTATTGGTGATAATGCCATTGGACAGAATGCCGTTGGGCACGATGACGGTCTTGTTGTCGCCAGTACGAATCACCGTGTGAAAGATCTGGATACTGTCGACGGTACCCGCCGTACCCTGGGCTTCGATCCAGTCACCGATGCGAAACGGACGGAACAGCAGGATCAGCACACCACCGGCAAAGTTGGCCAGGCTGCCTTGCAACGCCAGGCCGATGGCCAGGGTTGCCGCACCAATGGCCGCCACGAACGAGGTGGTCTCGACGCCGATCATCGAAGCCACACTGACGACCAGCATGATCTTCAGGACAACATTGGCCAGGGTGGTGACAAAGTTCCGCAACGCCAGGTCAGCATTACGCATGGCCAGCAGACGGCCCACCTTGTGGGTCAGTTTGTTGATCAACCACCAGCCAATGGCCAGGGTGATCATGGCCAGCAATACCCGGCTTCCGTATTCCATGATCATCGGGACCCAGGCCTGGGAAGCCGTGATCAAGTGATCCACTTCAGCATTCAAGTCCATCTAGATTCTCCTGTTTAGCGGATGAGCGGCTCAATAATGCCCACATAACAATCGAGCCCCGTAGGGCTCAATCGTTTCTGCAGGTTCTGGGGCGTGGGACGCCGAAAATACCTACGGGTTCCCCAACGCCTGGATCAATCGCGGAAATTGTTGAACTGCAGCGGCATGTCGAACGTCTTGGCGCGCAAGGCGGCAATGGCTTCCTGCAGGTCATCACGCTTCTTGCCGGTGATGCGCACCTGCTCGCCCTGGATAGCGGCCTGAACCTTGAGCTTGGCATCCTTGACGTGGGCGACGATCTTCTTGGCCAACTCCTTATCGATACCTTCCTTGAGAACGGCTTCCTGCTTCATCAATTTGCCGGAGGCGTAGGCATCCTTGACTTCAAGGCACTGTACGTCAATCTTGCGCTTGACCAGCGCCAGCTTGAGGATCTCGATCATCGCTTCCAACTGGTATTCGGCCTCAGCGGTCAGGTTGACGGCCAGGTCCTTTTCCTTGAATTCGAAGCTGCCCTTGCCTTTCAAGTCATACCGACGGTCCAATTCCTTGACGGCATTTTCGACGGCGTTGGTGACTTCGTGTTTGTCCAGTTCGGATACCACGTCGAACGACGGCATGTAGTTTCTCCAGTAAAAAGGGGCGCGACTCAATGGAGATGGAGCACGCCTGGGGTAAAATGCGCAGCCATTATAACGGTTCTTTTCCTTCCATCACTGCGGGCTTTTTCGGAGCAAAAACCTGATGTCGACCACCTGGTATGTCCTCGGCGCTGGCAGTCTCGGGACTTTGTGGGCCACCCGCCTGGCTCGTGCGGGCCTACCTGTCAGGTTGATCCTGCGTGATCGCGAACGCTTGGCGAGCTATCAGGCCGGGCCTGGGCTGACACTGGTCGAGCAAGGCCATGCCCATACCTACCCGATCATCGGCGAAACGCCTGACAACCCCGAACCGATTCAGCGCTTGTTGGTGGCGTGTAAAGCCTATGACGCCCTGGCCGCTGTCAAACAACTCGCCCCGCGCCTGACACACGACGCCGAACTGATCCTGCTGCAAAACGGTCTGGGCAGCCAGGACGCCGTGGCCGCGCAGTTGCCCCAGGCCCGCTGCATCTTCGCTTCCAGCACCGAAGGCGCCTTTCGCGAGAGTGACTGGCGCGTGGTCTTCGCCGGCCATGGTTATACCTGGCTGGGAGATGCGGGCCAGCCTGCACCGCCGTTTTGGCTGGATGACCTGCAAGCCGCCGGTATCCCCCATGAATGGAGCACTGACATCCTCACCCGGCTGTGGCGCAAACTGGCCCTCAACTGCGCCATCAACCCACTGACAGTGCTGCATCAGTGCCGAAACGGTGAGCTGCAAACCCATCATTGTGAAGTCGCCACCCTGTGCCTTGAGCTGGCTGAACTGCTGGAATACTGCGGCCAACCGGCAGCCGCGCAAGACCTGCAAACCGAAGTGGAGCGCGTCATCCAGGCCACTGCCGCCAATTACTCATCGATGCACCAGGATGTGGCTAACGCACGGCGCACCGAGATCAGCTATCTGCTGGGCTATGCTTGCCGGGCCGCCACTCGCCACCAACTGACCTTGCCTCACCTGCAACAACTGCAGGCGCGCCTGGTGAACTACCTGAACGCACGCGGATTGCCCAGCGACTGAGGCACGCGCTACCCTGCCTGCTTGTTCCTTGCCTGCGAAAATCCCGATGCCACTGCGCCAGCGTCTCGAAAATCTACCGGTCGGGCAGAAACTGCTGGCGGCCCTGCTGGTGCTGCTGACCACCGTGTTGCTGGTGGCCAACCTGACCTTTATCAGCGCCGCCTATTGGATTTCCCAGGAAAGCATGGCTCCCCAAGCCCTGCAGGCCATTGGCCGACTGGTCTCCAACCCGTCCCTGGCCAGCGAGGCGCTGGAATCCCCGGTCAAGGCCGAGAACCTGCTCAACGAGTTGACCAGTTACTCTCCGCTAAGAGCAGGGGCGCTGTATGACGGCGAAGGCAACCGCCTGGCCCAGATGCAACCGGGCGATCGCCTGCACCTGCCAGAGCATTATCGAGATATCGAAGCCTGGCGCATCACCGAGTTTCGCAGCAACCAGCTCATCACCTTGCCCCGTCCCGGCAAACCGTCGGGGCATCTCTTGCTGGTGGCCAGCAGCGAACTGCCGGGAGCGTTCTATACCGGAACCCTCACCGCCAGCCTGGGCATCCTGATTTTCAGTGTATTGCTGTGGCTGGTCATCGCCCAGCAGATCAAGCGCCTGATCACTCGGCCGATCCATCAATTGGAAGAGCTGTCGCGCCAGGTGACCCGGGAGGAGAACTACGCCCTGCGGGCCAGTCGCGGCAACCATGACGAGATCGGCAGCCTGGCAGAAGCCTTCAACACCATGCTCTCGCGCATCGAAGCCCGTGAGCAACAACTCAAACGGGCGCGGGACGACTCCCAGGCAGCTTACTCCCAGGCCCAGGGCCTTGCCGAAGAAACCCGTCATACCAACCGCAAGCTGGAGTTGGAAGTCCAGGTGCGCAGCAAAATCGAGAAGAAACTCACGGGGTTCCAGAACTATCTCAACAGCATCATCGACTCGATGCCTTCGGCGCTGATTGCCCTGGATGAACAGCTGTATGTCACCCAATGGAACCAGGAAGCCAGCGCCCTTTCCGGTACACGCCTGGGCGAAGCACTGAACCAGCCGATCTTCCTCGCCTTCCAGCCCCTCAAACCGTTCCTGCCGCAGCTCAAGACCACGGTGGAACAACACACCGTTCAGCGGATCGAGCGGGTTACCTGGGTCAAGGACGATGAACCCAAGCATTACGCCCTGACCTTCTATCCGTTGATGGGCGGTGCCGGCCGCGGGGTGGTGATCCGTATCGATGACATCACCCAGCGCCTGTCCCTGGAAGAAATGATGGTGCAATCGGAAAAGATGCTTTCAGTGGGCGGCCTGGCGGCCGGCATGGCCCATGAAATCAACAATCCACTGGGGGCGATCCTGCATAACGTGCAGAACATTCGCCGTCGACTGTCCCCGGAACTGCCGAAAAACCTTGAGCATGCCGAACAGGTGGGCATCGAACTGGAAACAGTCAACCGCTATCTGCAAAACCGCGAAGTGCCGCAGTTGCTCGATGGCATCCAGCAAGCCGGGGCGCGGGCGGCGAAGATCGTCACCCATATGCTCAGCTTCAGCCGCCGCAGTAACCGGCAGATGGCGCCCTGCGACTTGCCAGCGTTGATCGACCAGGCGGTGGAGATTGCCAGCAATGACTTCGACCTGACCATCGGCTTCGACTTCAAGGGCCAGGCGATCACTCGCCAGTTCGACCCGCAGTTGGGCCCGGTGCCCGGTACCGCCAACGAACTGGAACAGGTGTTGCTCAACCTGCTGAAAAACGCTGCCCAGGCCATTCACCAGCGTGAAGATGACAATGAGCCGGGACGCATTATCCTGCGCACCCGGCTCAACCCGCCGTGGGCGGAGATCCAGGTGGAAGACAATGGCATTGGCATGAGCGAAAGCGTGCGCAAACGTACCTTCGAACCGTTCTTCACCACCAAGGAAATCGGCCAGGGTACCGGGCTTGGGCTGTCGGTCTCCTACTTCATCATCACCAACAATCACAAGGGCCAGATGGAAGTGCACTCGACCCTCGGCCAGGGCACCTGCTTTACCTTGCGCCTGCCTTTGGCCGGTAACCAACCGCCACCCCACGAACTCACTCTGGAGCGCTGACCATGGGCTTTCGCCTGTCGAAGATATACACCCGTACTGGTGACAAAGGCTCCACCTCCTTGGGCGACGGTCGCCGCGTGCCCAAGGATCATCCGCGCGTGGAGGCTATCGGTGAAGTCGATACCCTGAACAGTCAATTGGGGCTGTTGTTGGCCGGACTGGAAGAACAGAGCGGTCAACACCCGGGATTAAAGGATGTGATTGAGGTACTGACACCCTGCCAACATCGCCTTTTCGACCTGGGTGGCGAATTGGCGATGCCGGTGTACAAGGCGCTCAATGCGGCCGAAGTCGACCGCCTGGAAGCGGCGATTGACCGCTGGAATGAGGAAGTCGGACCGCTGGAAAACTTCATTTTGCCGGGCGGCTCAGCGCTGATTGCCCAGGCTCATGTGTGCCGAAGCCAGGCACGGTGCGCGGAGCGGCGGTGCCAACACTTGAATGCGGTCGAGCCGTTGGAGGGTGTGGGATTGGCGTATATCAACCGTCTATCGGACTTGCTGTTTGTGGCAGCACGGGTGATTGCCCAACGTCAGGGGGTGGCGGAGATTTTGTGGCAGGCAGCGGCCAAGCCACACTGATGATCCGCTTTTATTGAGTGCCTGACCTGGCCCCATCGTGGCATAGGTATCTACACATAACTGCGGGTGGGTTGTGGGGTTAGGTTGGGTACATATCCGTTGCTGCGGTCATGGCGGCTTATGGTTTCGCTTTTACAGCGACTCACTTTGGAAAAGCCCCAAAGTAAGCAAAGGGCTCTTGCCCCACCACTTGGTGCCTCGCCTGGGCTCGGCATGCCCTCTCCCCGGCATTACTCCGTGGGCCGCCGCGACGGGCCATCCATGGCCCAACACGGCTAAACCGGCGTCCTGCCGGTTTGCCCACTGCGTAATACCTACGTTCGGCCAGCGTGGTTTAACGGGGCGCCGAAGATCAAAAACAGAGCGAGGCGGCCTGACAGCCGACCTGATCGTTGAAGCGTACGCGCTGTTGCTGTTGCTCTTGCCCTTACTTCCTTATTCGCTGACGAAGTCAGCACTCTCTTGATCTGGCTGTTGATCTTGATTTTGATCTTAGGCGCCCCGTTAAACCACGATGGCCGGAGTCCGGCATTGATTCGGGGGGTAAACCGGCAGGACGCCGGTTTAGCCGCACTGGGCCAGGGATGGCCCAGTGCGGCGGCCCCCCGGAGCAATGTCGGACTACGGGCACACCGAGCCTGAGCGAGGTGCCGAGTGGTGGGGCAAGAGCCCTTTTGGTTACTTTTGGGGCTCTTTTCCAAAAGTGACTCGCTGTAAAAGCGAAACCCTAAGCCGCCATGACCGCAGCAACGGATATGTACCCAACCCCACCCCAGAAATCCTGCCCTTATAAAAAATATATAGTGAACCTATGCCCATCACGGGCAAGTACCTATACCTCAGGCTTCAGGCCAGAACGCCCGAATCCCGGCAACACCTTGCGCCCCAGCGTCCCAAGCCTTTTCCCGCTCCGCAGGACCAACCCCACCCAACAAAAACACCGGTTTACTGAACTCGCTGATCAACCGCTCCGCCTGCTCCCAGCCCAACGGCTGCGCATCAGGATGAGTCTGGGTCGGCTGCACCGGCGACAGAGTGACAAAGTCCACGTCCATCAACTCCGCCAGGGCCAGCTCTTCAGCATTGTGACAAGACGCCGCCAGCCAGCGATCCTTGGGCAATGGTCGGCCCTTGCTGGCGTACTTGCGCAGTTGCGCCGAGGTCATGTGCCAACCAGCCGAAGGGAAATCCCCCAACCATTCAAAAGGCCCCTTGAGCATCAATTGCGCCTTGCCCGCACACAGGCCCACAGCATCCACCGCCAGGTCGCGGTACTTGGGGTCGTAGCCATTTGGCGCCCGCAGTTGAACCAGCTTGATGCCACCAGCGATAGCTTTCTGGATACCGCGCAACAACGTCGGCGTTTCCAACTCACCCGGGGTAATCAGGTATTCGCCGGGCAGGCGCGCAGCCGAGACGATTGGCGCATTGGCTGCCGGAAACTCATAGTTCACCAGGTCCCGCGGAGCCACCCACTCAAGGGGTTGCCCTTCGGCACCGTGAGGCTCGCCGGTAAAGGCCGAGACTTCCCAGACATCCAGCAACACCTGTTTATCCGGATAGTCATGCTGCACCTTGATCAACGGCCGGGCCGTGGAGACCTGGATGCCCAGTTCTTCCTGCAGCTCTCGACCCAGCGCGCAGGCCACCGATTCATCGGCTTCCACTTTGCCACCGGGAAACTCCCAGAGACCGCCCTGGTGCTGGGTATTGGCACGGCGCGCCAGCAGAACCCTGCCGTCGACGCCACGGATAACCGCTGCTGCTACATGAATTCGTTTCACCGCACTATGTCCTCTCACAATTCAGGGGCAAGCCGGATCGCCGCACTGCCCCTCACCACGCCCTGTGTCAGGTGCGGTATTCAGCGTTGATCTTCACGTACTCGTGGGACAGGTCGGTGGTCCAGATGGTTTCACTGCACTCACCGCGACCCAATTCGATGCGAATGGTGATTTCTTCCTGCTGCATCACCGCCGAACCCTGGGCCTCGGTGTAAGTCTGGGCACGCGCGCCGCGGCTGGCAATGCACACGTCACCCAGGAACACGTCGATCTTGCTCACGTCCAGGTTCGGTACGCCGGCCCGGCCAACAGCAGCCAGAATGCGGCCCCAGTTCGGATCGGAAGCAAACAGCGCGGTCTTGATCAATGGTGAATGGGCCACTGTGTAGCCCACATCCAGGCACTCCTGGTGATTGCTGCCACCGTTGACTTCAACCGTGACGAACTTGGTAGCGCCTTCACCGTCACGCACAATGGCCTGGGCTACCTCCATGCACACCTCAAATACCGCTTGCTTCAAAGCCGCGAACAACGGGCCGCTGGAGGTCGTGATTTGCGGCAGGTCGGCCTTGCCGGTGGAGATCAGCATGCAGCAATCGTTGGTCGAGGTATCACCGTCAATGGTGATGCGGTTGAACGACTTGTTGGCACCGTCCAGCATCAGGTTCTGCAGCACATCGCGGGAAACGTTGGCATCGGTGGCGATATAGCCAAGCATGGTGGCCATGTTCGGCCGAATCATCCCCGCGCCCTTGCTGATGCCGGTCACAGTGACTGTCACGCCATCATGCACAAACTGACGGCTCGCACCCTTGGGCAAGGTGTCGGTGGTCATGATCCCGGTGGCGGCGGCTGCCCAGTTGTCCACGGACAGGTCATCCAGTGCGGCTTGCAACGCGCCTTCGATTTTTTCCACCGGCAGCGGTTCACCGATCACACCGGTGGAGTACGGCAATACCTGGTTGGCATCGACACCGGTCAACTCCGCAAGCTTGGCGCACGTGCGGGCGGCGGCGGCCAAGCCCGGTTCGCCGGTACCGGCGTTGGCATTGCCGGTATTGGTCAGCAGGTAGCGTACCGGGCCTGCCACACGTTGCTTGGCCAGGATCACTGGCGCTGCGCAAAACGCGTTCAGGGTGAACACACCAGCAATGGTCGAGCCTTCGGCACAGCGCATCACCACGACGTCCTTGCGACCCGGGCGTTTGATGCCGGCCGAAGCAATACCGAGCTCAAAACCGGCAACCGGGTGCAACGTGGGCAAAGGACCAAGACCAACAGCCATGAATGCGCTCCTTAAGTATGTGATGTCTGCGCCGTCGTCATCGACGCTGATGAAATGGCAAAACGCCGCGACGGCTGGTGCCGGTCGCGGCGCGGGGGTGTTTCTTGTCAGCGGAAAATCTTAGTCGATTTTACCGTGGCAATGTTTGAACTTTTTGCCCGAACCGCAGAAGCACAGTTCGTTGCGACCCAGTTTCTGCTCGTTGCGCACCGGCGATTGAGCCAGGGCGGTATCAACCTCCTCGCCCAACACTTGCGACTGCTCAAGGCCAGGCGCTTCATCGTGCTGGAACTGCATGCGCGAGGCCAAGGATTCAGCCTCCTGGCGCAGGCGAGCCTCTTCTTCGACCGGGTCTTCGCGACGTACCTGTACGTGGGACAGGACACGAATCGAATCGCGCTTGATCGAATCCAGCAGCTCGGAGAACAACGTGAACGACTCGCGCTTGTACTCCTGCTTCGGATTCTTCTGGGCATAGCCACGCAAGTGGATACCGTGGCGCAGGTGGTCCATGGTCGACAGGTGGTCTTTCCACAAGTCATCCAGCACGCGCAGTACGATTTGCTTCTCGAAGGTGCGCAGTGCTTCGGCACTCGCCTGTTCTTCTTTCTCGTTGTACGCGGCCAGCAGTTCGACCATCAGTTTTTCACGCAGGGTTTCTTCGTACAGGTGGTCGTCTTCATCGAGCCATTGCTGAACCGGCAAGTCGACACCAAAGTCACTCTTCAGCGCCGCTTCCAGACCGCTCACGTCCCACTGCTCAGGCAGCGACTGCGGTGGAATATGGGCGCTGACGGTAGCGCTGAGGACGTCCTGACGGAAATCAGCGATGGTTTCGCCAATGTTGTCGGCGGCCAGCAACGTGTTACGCATGTGATAAATCACTTTACGCTGTTCGTTGTTGACGTCATCGAACTCCAGCAGTTGCTTACGAATATCGAAGTTGCGACCTTCAACCTTGCGCTGGGCCTTCTCGATGGCATTGGTCACCATGCGGTGTTCAATCGCTTCACCGGACTGCATGCCCAGGGCCTTCATGAAGTTCTTCACGCGGTCCGAGGCAAAAATACGCATCAAGCTGTCTTCCAGGGACAGGTAGAAGCGGCTGGAACCGGCGTCACCCTGACGGCCGGCACGACCCCGCAGTTGGTTGTCGATACGACGGGATTCGTGACGCTCGGAGGCAATTACCTGCAAGCCACCGGACTCCAGCACTTGCTGGTGACGTTTCTGCCAGTCGGCCTTGATCTGGGCGATCTGCTCAGGAGTCGGATTGTCCAGGGAAGCCACTTCCACTTCCCAGTTACCACCCAACAGGATGTCGGTACCACGACCGGCCATGTTGGTGGCAATGGTCAGCGCGCCGGGGCGGCCAGCCTGGGCGATGATCTCGGCTTCCTTTTCGTGGAACTTGGCGTTGAGGACCTTGTGCTCGATGCCTTCCTTGTCGAGCAGGCTGGACATGTGCTCGGACGTTTCGATGGTGGCGGTACCCACCAGCACCGGACGGCCGTGGGTCATGCACTCCTTGATGTCGGCGACGATGGCCGCGTATTTCTCTTCGGCAGTCAGGAACACCAGGTCGTTGTAGTCTTTACGCGCCAGGGGCTTGTTCGGCGGAATAACCATTACCGACAGACCATAGATCTGGTGAAATTCGAACGCTTCGGTGTCAGCGGTACCGGTCATGCCGGACAGCTTGTTGTACAGCCGGAAGTAGTTCTGGAAGGTGGTCGAGGCCAACGTCTGGCTCTCGGCCTGGATGTTGAGCACTTCCTTGGCTTCGATTGCCTGGTGCAGGCCTTCCGACAGACGGCGACCATGCATGGTACGACCGGTGTGTTCGTCCACCAGCACGACCTGGCCATCCTGGACGATATATTCGACATTGCGATTGAACAGCTTGTGGGCACGCAGGCCGGAATAAACGTGGGTCAACAGGCCCAGGTTGTGCGCCGAGTACAGGCTCTCGCCTTCAGCCAACAGGCCGATCTGGGTCAGCAAGTCTTCGACGAACTGGTGACCGGCTTCGTTGAGTTCGACCTGGCGGGTCTTCTCGTCGATGGAGTAGTGGCCTTCTTTGGTCACCACACCTTCTACTTCCTCGATGTGCTGTTCCAGGCGCGGGATCAACTTGTTGATCTCGGTGTACAGGCGCGAACTGTCCTCGGCCTGACCGGAAATGATCAGCGGGGTACGGGCTTCGTCGATGAGGATGGAGTCGACTTCGTCGATCACGGCAAAGTTGAGTTCACGCTGGAATTTCTCTTCCATGCTGAACGCCATATTGTCGCGCAGGTAGTCGAACCCGAATTCGTTGTTGGTGCCGTAGGTGATGTCGGCAGCATAGGCGGCACGCTTCTCTTCCGGCGGCTGGAACGGCGTCACGACGCCGACGGTAAGGCCGAGGAATTCATAGAGCGGGCGCATCCAGTTGGCGTCGCGGCGGGCCAGGTAGTCGTTCACCGTCACAACGTGCACGCCCTTGCCGGACAGTGCATTGAGGTAAACACCCAGGGTGGCCACCAGGGTCTTGCCTTCACCGGTACGCATTTCGGCAATCATGCCTTCATGCAAGGTCATGCCGCCGATCAACTGTACGTCGAAGTGGCGCATGCCCATGACACGCTTGCCGGCTTCGCGGGCGACCGCAAAGGCTTCGGGAAGCAGCTTGTCGAGGGATTCACCTTTGGCTATGCGGGCCTTGAACTCTTCGGTCTTGGCGCGCAATTGCTCATCCGAAAGGGCAACCATCTGCTCTTCGAAGGCATTGACCAGCTGCACCGTCTTGAGCATGCGTTTAACTTCACGCTCATTCTTGCTTCCAAAAAGTTTCTTTAACAAAGGCGCAAACATATCGACAGGTTCTTCCACACATAGGGATGGAGGGCGCCCCGTGAGTCGCCCGAGCAGCCCTCATGGCCGCATGCGAACGCGCATTCTACCCGGAAACGTGGGTGAGGAAAGTGGCGTTATTCCCCGATGCTGGCACGGCGCCTTAAGAGGGCTTATTTAAAATAAGGGCTTTTTGCGGAACTTCAACCCATGGGGCGCAGAAGTTAACCATTGATTTAATGGATAAACCCCTGGCAAAGCAATGCCCGGGGGCGGGGTAGACGCTTTCTGCTACCATGGTGACTCTGTTACTTAAGGTGTTTGATCATGGCGTTTCGCCCACTTACGGCTCGCGCTCCTGCCGTGCTGCTTCGCGAAGCCAAGCCGTTGAAAGCCATCTTCGGCCACGCGCAACGCCTGGGCCATCTGCAACGCCTGCTGGAAAGCCAGCTACAACCCGCGGCCCGTGAACACTGCCATGTGGCCTCGTGGCGCGAAGGTAACCTGTTACTGATCGTCACTGATGGCCATTGGGCAACCCGCCTGCGCTATCAGCAGAAACGCTTGCAACGCCAGCTACAGGCCTTTGACGAGTTCGCCAGCCTGACGCGGATCCAATTCAAGGTACAACCGCCGACCGTCCAGCAAGGTGCCGTAGGGCATACGATGGATTTATCGGTGGGTGCCGCCGAGACCATTCAGGCCACGGCGGACGGTATTACCGATCCGAAATTGCGAGCGGCGCTGGAGCGATTGGCCGCACATGCCAAGCCCAAACTGTAGGCCCGCCCTCATCTTTCCTGCATCATTTACGCTTGCTCCCCCCCAACAACGAACCCAATAGCCCACGCACCAGTTGCCGGCCCATCTGATTGGCCGCCTGTTGCATGGCAGATTTCAGCGCCTTGCCTGCGGTAGTCCCCAAAAATGCACCGGCCTTGTCCGTGAAGCTCGATTCTTCGGTTTCAGGTGTGGCCCCCTCTTGTGGCGCCAGGTCCTTGCGCACCATCAGCACTTCGTAGGCCGATTCCCGATCGATCGGTTTGTCATAACGGCCCAATAACGGCGAACTGGCGATCAATGCCGCTCGTTCAGCCTCGGTCAACGGCCCGATCCGTGATTGCGGCGGTGCCACCAGCACCCGCTGGACCACCTCTGGCGTGCCTTTTTCCTGCAACGTGCCCACCAACGCCTCACCGGTACCCAGCTCAGTCAGCACCGCCAGGGCGTCGAACGCAGGGTTGGGTCGAAAACCGTCGGCCACCGCCCGCAAGGACTTCTGCTCTTTGGTCGTGAACGCCCGCAGACCATGCTGGATACGCAAGCCCAACTGTGCCAGGACGCTGTCCGGCAGGTCGCCCGGCGATTGAGTGACGAAATACACCCCGACACCTTTGGAACGAATCAGCCGCACTACTTGCTCCAGCCGATCCTGCAGGGCCTTCGGCGTATCGGCAAACAGCAAGTGAGCCTCATCGAAGAATAGCGCCAGCAGTGGCTTTTCGGCATCGCCGCGCTCCGGCAGTTGCTCAAACAACTCCGCCAGCAACCACAATAGGAACGTCGCATAGACCTTGGGCGACTCATGTACCAACCGACTGGCATCCAGCAGGTGAATACGCCCGCGCCCATCGCTGGCAGGCTGCAAAATATCTTCCAGTTGCAAGGCCGGCTCGCCGAACAAGGCTTCTGCACCTTGCTGCTCAAGCACCGCCAGGCGCCGCAACAAGGCCTGGCTGGAACCGGTGGTCATCAAGGCCGCGTCCTCGCCCAGCAGTTCCGGGTGGAACTTGAGGTGATTGAGCAACGCCTTGAGGTCCTTGAGGTCCAGCAGCAGTAGGCCTTCGCGATCGGCCACTTTAAAGGCCGCGTACAAGGCCGACTGCTGACTGTCCGTCAACTCCAACAGGCTGCCCAACAATAGCGGCCCCATTTCACTCATCGTTGTACGAAGTGGATGACCCGATTGCCCGTGGATATCCCACAATGTCACCGGATAAGCCTTGGGCGTGTAATTGAGGAATGGCATGCCGGCAATACGTTCAGCGACCTTGCCCTGGGGATTGGCCGCTGCTCCCAGGCCGCACAGGTCACCCTTGATATCGGCAGCAAACACCGCGACGCCCGCATCGCTGAAGGCTTCCGCCAAGCGTTGCAAGGTGACGGTCTTGCCGGTCCCCGTGGCGCCGGCAACCAGGCCGTGGCGGTTAGCCAGGCGCATAGCCTGGGCAATAGGCTGGCCTTCAAGGTCTGCACCAATAATGAGTTGCGAAGAGTCTGGCATTTTGTCACCCATGGTTAATCTTTAACGCTGCACGGTCGATACAGACAATCGAGAGACCCAAAAAGTCTAAAACAGGTCAGATACGTCTTACAGTAGTAGATGGAGATATCACACTTCTTTTGATGCTGTCATTTCCGGCGCACCTACCAGGACGCGCCTCGGATATTAAGACCTTGGCGGACCCTGGGGGGCGCGCTCAATTAGTGTCCCCGTTGCGTTGCCCCCTATGGGGCCGCTTCGCGGCCCATCGCAGCCTCGTACCTCGACAGCGGCTACAAGCCACAAGCAGCCTTGTGCTTCGACGCGGCCACAAGCCACGCACAGTTTTGTACCTCGGCGGCGGCTACAACCCAAGCGAACATCTATTCTTACCGAAGGTCCACTAAAGAGAGCAATGGAGCGGAGGGATGTTTATCGTGCATATCGCTGACATAACCATGTTCTACGCCCCTGCCAGCGGTGGCGTACGCACGTATCTGGATGCCAAGCACAGACGCCTTGCGCTCAAGGCCGGCATTCGCCATAGCCTGCTGGTCCCCGGCGCCCATTTGAGTGAACAGGATGGCGTGTTCAACGTACCGGCTCCCGCCCTGCCCTTTGGCAAAGGCTATCGCTTCCCGTTGCGCCTGGCACCTTGGCGCAATGCCCTGCACGAGTTACAGCCTGATCTTATCGAAGTCGGCGACCCTTACCTGACCGCTTGGGCTGCCCTGGATGCACGGCGCCAACTGGATGTACCCGTGATCGGCTTTTACCACTCCGATTTGCCGCTGCTGGTGAGCAATCGCATGGGCAACTGGTTTACCCCAAATGTCGAAGCCTATGTCAGAAAACTCTATGGGAATTTTGACCGGGTCCTGGCACCCAGCCAGGTGATGGCAGAAAAACTGATCGGCCTGGGGGTGAAAAATGTGTTCGTCCAGCCTCTGGGAGTCGACTTACAAACATTTACCCCCGCTGCTCGGGACCCGGAGCTGCGGGCAGAGCTGGGCGTCAGCGAAGACACTCGCTTGCTGATCTTTGCCGGGCGCGGCTCCAAGGAAAAAAACCTGCCGGTGCTGCTCAACTGCATGAAACGCCTCGGTGAGGGGTATCACCTGTTGTTGGTCGGTTCCGGTATGCCCGCCGCCGTGCCGGACAACGTTACCGTGGTCGACGGCTTCCGCCCCGCCCAACATGTCGCCCGGCTGATGGCCAGCGCCGACGCCCTGCTGCACGGCGGCGACCAGGAAACCTTTGGCCTGGTGATTCTTGAAGCCATGGCCTGCGGCATTCCGGTGGTTGCCGTGGCCGCCGGAGCCTTCAATGAAATCGTCGATGAACGCTGCGGCCTGCTCTGTGCGCCCAACGATCCCCGCGCCATGGCCAACACGGTGCTTGAACTGTTCAACACCGATAGCCGGCAACGCGGAGTGCAGGCCCGGCGCCATGTCGAACAGCACTACGCCTGGGATACTGTCGTCGACAGCCTGCTGGGGCATTACCACGCAGTACTCGGTACCCACCAACCGATGCTCGCCCATGGTTGAACGGTCGGTAATACTGGTGCTGCATGACGTGGCACCGCAAACCTGGGCGGACTATCAACCCTTTGTCGAAGCCGTGGACGCCTTGGGCACTGTGCCCATCACTTGGCTGGTGGTACCGGACCTTCACCGACACAATGCCCTCGCAGCCCATGGCGAGTTTCTGCGCCTGCTCGACAGGCGTGTGGCCAAGGGCGATGAATTGACCTTGCACGGCTACTACCATTGCGATGACCAGCCGCCACCACGCACACCCAAGGATTGGTTCATGCGGCGGGTGTATACCCACGAAGGAGAGTTTTACCGACTGTGCCAAGCACAGGCATTGTCACGGCTTGCCGAGGGTATCGAGCTGTTCCGTCGTCATGACTGGCCACTTCAAGGCTTCGTCGCCCCTGCCTGGCTGATGAGCGCCGGCACCCGTGAGGCGTTGCGTCAGTTGCCATTGACCTACACCAGCGATCCACAGCACCTGTATCGCCTCCCCGAGTTTAATCCGCTAGACGCCCCGGGACTGGTGTGGAGCGCACGCAGTGCCTGGCGTCGAGGGGTATCGAAAGTCCTCAGCGATGCTCGCGAACAACGCTGGCAATCCGCAGCGGTGATTCGCCTGGGTTTGCACCCGGTGGACGTGCGTCACGCATTTTCCCGCCAATATTGGTTCGATACCCTGCAGCGCTTATTGAATGCTGGCAGAGTCCCATTGACCAAAACCGCTTGGCTTGCGACTCAGCCATGAGCCGCTTGATCTGGTTGCTGGCGGCGTTACTGGCCGCACTGACGATCCCAGTGTGGCTGGGCGGCGGTGAAATTGGCGCTCGTTTGCAGCAGTTTCCCCTGCAATGGCTGCTGGTGATGTTCTTCATGATTGTGCTGTGCTGGGTGATCAATACCCTGCGCATCCGCCTGCTGCTGGGGGAACACATCGGGCAGTTGGGGCGGTTAAAAAGCCTCGGGGTGGTGATGTCCACCGAATTCGCCATGTGCGCCACCCCTGGTGGTAGCGGCGGACCAGCGACCCTGATGGCATTGCTGGCGCGCAACGGCATACGCCCGGCTCATGGTAGCGCGGTGTTTGCCATGGATCAGTTGAGCGACCTGCTGTTTTTTCTTTGCGCATTGCTCGGGATCGCGGTGTACGCGTTGTTTCATACCCTCAATCCGAGGTTGGAATGGTTGCTGGGACTTAGTGCGGTGTCGATGGTGGGTGGGCTGTTCAGTTGCCTGTTGCTGGTTCGCTATCACCGACGATTGATTCGCCTGACGGGTCTTGTGTTCAAGCACATCAAGGTGCGGGCCAGCACCCGCCGCCGTTGGGCGCGCAAATGGTTGCGCTTTCTCGCAGCCTTCACTGACACCTTCAAATTGCCATGGCAGACTCTGGTGTTGGTGTTCTTGCTGACCTGCATGCACTGGGCCTTACGCTACAGCGTGCTGTACCTGGCCTTGCGCGGCCTGGGAACCAATGTGCAATGGGCCTGGAGTTTCTTGATCCAGATGCTGTCATTGACAGCCGGACAGTTCAGCCTGCTGCCGGGCGGTGCAGGCGCAGCAGAATTGACATCGGCCGCCCTGCTGGCACCAATGGTGGGTAAATCGACCGCAGCAGCGGCAATTCTGATCTGGCGGGCAGTGACCTATTACTTTTACCTGCTGGCGGGTGGGCCAGTGTTCCTGCTGATGGTCGGCAAGCCTTTACTCAAACGGCTGATTCAGGGGAAGCGGGAGGATCGGTCTCCTTGTGCAACTGCTCCCATAATTGGGCCGCATTCGGGAAGTCAGTACCGTCTTCGGCATCAAGAGCATCCGGGTCATAACGACTCAAACACCCCTCCCCCAACGTAGCAGGAGCCCTGGAGGTGGCTTTATCGAACGGATCAGTCATCCAATCAATCCTCATCTACATGCCAGGGAAAAGAGCCTGCAGCGATTTACGCCCAGGCCCTCACCTTCAATCAGAATACGACCGTCTTGTTGCCATGCACCAACACCCGATCCTCCAGGTGATAACGCAGACCGCGCGCCAAGACCATCTTCTCGACATCACGACCGAAGCGCACCATGTCTTCGATACTGTCGCTGTGGCTGACTCGCACCACGTCCTGTTCAATGATCGGGCCGGCGTCCAGTTCTTCAGTAACATAGTGGCAGGTTGCGCCAATCAGCTTCACACCGCGCAGGGACGCTTGGTGATACGGCTTGGCGCCGACGAATGACGGCAGGAAGCTGTGGTGGATGTTGATTACTTTACCGGCGTATTCACGGCACAGTTGCGGCGGCAGGATTTGCATATAGCGCGCCAGTACCACTACGTCGGCGTCGTGCTGCTTGACCAGGCGCGATACTTCGGCAAATGCCGGCGCCTTGTTCTGCGGGTCGACCGGGACGTGGTAGTAAGGAATACCATGCCACTCGACCATGCTGCGCAAGTCGTCATGGTTGGACACCACACAGGAAATCTCGCAGTCCAGCTCATCGCTGTGCCAGCGGTGCAACAAGTCCGCCAGGCAGTGGGATTCGCGGCTGGCCATCAGGACCACGCGTTTTTTCTGTTCCGTGTCGGTGATATGCCAAGTCATCGAAAACTCTTCGGCGATGGGCGCAAATGCCTCGCGAAAAGCCTCAAGACCAAAGGGCAGCGTGTCGGCACGTATCTCGTGACGCATGAAGAACCAACCGCTGAGATTGTCCGAGTGATGACTCGCTTCGGTGATCCAGCCGTTGTGGGATGCCAGAAAGTTACTGACTTTAGCAACGATGCCGACGCGGTCCGGGCAAGCAATCACCAGCCGAAAAGTGCGCATTAGGGGGAAACTCCAGAACTTCGCAAAGGTCGCCATTCTAGCGATTACGCAGAAAAACTGCAGTATCCGTTAACGCTTATTCCGTCTGTGGTTGTCGGGGCTACCCCTTAATAGCGTAAGGTTTTACCTCATCATATGTGTATGCACGCTCAAACCCGGACAGTTAGCCAAGGATTAACAAGAATATATTTTGCCTCACGCCTTACTAATTAACTCAAATCCATGCTTTCACCCACAGACAACCAAAGTAAATTACATAAAAGCCGCCTTAAATGTTTACTTGCGCAAACCGCCTGACTATTATCACGCCACTATTCCCTGTCACCCAGTGCCCAGCATAAGGTAGTCCTCATGTCCCTGATCAACGAATACCGTGCCACCGAAGAAGCTATCAAAGAGCTGCAAGCCCGTTTGAAGAACCTGTCCCAAGACGACAAACTGCAAACCGAGCTGGAATTCGAAGGCAAACTGCGTACCCTGATGGGTGAATACTCCAAATCCCTGCGTGACATCATCGCGCTGCTGGATCCAGAGTCGAAAGTTAAAACCCCACGTGGTGCCGTGAAAACTACCGGCACCAAACGTGCTCGCAAGGTTAAACAGTACAAAAACCCGCACAACGGCGAAGTGATTGAAACCAAAGGTGGCAACCATAAGACCCTGAAAGAGTGGAAAGCCAAGTGGGGCGGCGATGTGGTTGAAGGCTGGGCTACCCTGCTGGGCTAAGTCTCGCATGGTCGCTACCTGATTCGCGACGCAATAAAAAACGCCAGCATGCTGGCGTTTTTTATTGCACGGGTTTTCTCCATAAATTGATTACAGACTCAAGCGCGCGCCTAAAGAGTCTGCATACTCCTGCCATTCATCCAGCACCAAACGCTGAAATGATGTAGCACTAACGGCCAATTCCAGCCGGGCACTCTTAAAACTCTCCAGGGTATTGGGTGCACCCCATACAGGATCCGACAACCGTTGCTGACAGAAAAGTCGCCAACGCTCTTGCTCTTCACTACTCAAGGTGTGCGGAAAGTTTCGAGCACGGTAGCGAAATAATAATTCTGGCAAACGCTGATCATCAAACGGCCACTGCCGAGCTAACTGTTCAGGCTCGGACAGTCGGACTTGCTCACATAAACGCCGATCACGATCACCAATAAAACCATCGTATAGCTGCTGCTCAGGGTCAGTGCCCGATGCAAATTCTTCCTCGGCGTATATCGCCGGCAACTTGTCGCGCCAAACTTCCTGTGCGTCAGTTAGCCGCAGGGCACGCGCCTGATACAACGCCATGTCCAGTTGCAAACGCTGGCGGTCTTCGGCTCGCAGTACATTCAACGGAGCAACCACCG
Organism: Pseudomonas karstica; assembly: GCF_009707515.1. Classification (GTDB taxonomy): domain Bacteria; phylum Pseudomonadota; class Gammaproteobacteria; order Pseudomonadales; family Pseudomonadaceae; genus Aquipseudomonas; species Aquipseudomonas karstica. The sequence goes on from NZ_WLYI01000006.1 coordinate 37,330, forward strand.
GGCAACGATTGATGTGCAGCAATTTGAGCGGCACCGGCAACTCACCTTCGGCCAGGTCGTCGCGCCGGGTATACAAGCGCTGGCGCAGAGCGTCGGCATCCAAGTCCAACAGCCCCTGGGGATCAAGCCCCAGGTCACAGACAATCAAGGCATTGCGATTGCGCGGATGCCAGGCCAGTGGCAATACCACTCCCAGGTAATGGCGCTCGGCAGAAAAGCGACCGGAAATATGCACCATCGGCTGCAACAGCCGTACCTGGTCCATTACCCGTTGCTTGCTGCGCAACTGAAACAGCCAGTCATACAGTTTGGGTTGTTTCTCACGGACCAGTCGGGCCAGGGCGATGGTAGCGCGAACATCGGACAAGGCATCGTGAGCCTGCCCATGGTCGATGCCATTGGCGGCGGTCAGGCGTTCAAGCTTGAGGGTGACGCGCCCGTCCTGCTCCGGCCAGTCAATCCCTTGCGGACGCAGGGCGTAGGCCGTGCGGACGACATCGATCAGGTCCCAGCGACTATTGCCGCCTTGCCACTCCCGTGCATAAGGGTCGAAAAAATTACGATACAAACTGTAGCGCGTCATTTCATCATCAAAGCGCAAGCTATTGTAACCGGCGCCACAGGTGCCAGGAGCAGCGAGCTCAGCGTGAACCCGGGTCATGAAGTCGGCTTCGGCCAGGCCTTTTTGCGCCAGCACGCTCGGCGTAATGCCGGTAATGGCACAAGCCGCCGGATGGGGCAGGATATCGTCGCCGGGCTGGCAGTAAAGATTGATTGGAGGCCCGACCTCATTGAGCTCAAGGTCGGTACGAATCCCGGCTACCTGCAGTGGGCGGTCATTGCGGGGGTTGATGCCGGTGGTTTCATAGTCGTACCAGAAGAGGGTGGTCACGGGCTATTCCTATGCTGAAGACCGACAAAGTCTAGGCGCTGTAAGGCGCATGGGGCCAGCACCGTTTGCACTGTACAAACATTCAGTGAAAAATTGCAGTGCTCTGAGTGGTTGCTTCCACCGTCGACACTGCTAGCATCCGTCTCTCTATTCGCCCGCTGTCACCCCGGTGCAACAGCCCTGCACTGCCAAGGACCGCGATGCCATCAGCGCCATTGGACACCCGCTACCAGATCGAGACGCCGGAGGGCATCGACCTGCCCCTGCGCCCGGCCGGCCTGCTGCCTCGCTCCCTGGCCTTCGCCTTCGACCTGGGCCTGCGCGGCCTGATCCTCGGCATCCTGTTCATAGCCCTGGCGTTTCTTGGCAACCTGGGGGTTGGCCTGGGCTCGATCCTGCTGTTCCTGGTCAGTTGGTGGTACATGGTGCTGTTCGAAGTCCTCAATCAGGGCTGCTCGCCTGGCAAGCAGATCATGGGCTTGCGAGTGGTGCAGGACGATGGCACGCCCATTGGCTGGTCCGCGTCGCTGATACGCAACCTGCTGCGTTTTGTCGACATGCTGCCCTTCGGCTACTTCCTCGGCGCCATCAGTTGCCTGCAGCATCCCCACTTCAAGCGCCTCGGTGACCTGGCGGCCGGGACCCTGGTGATTTACCGCGAGCAACCGTTGTCACGCCCGCAACTTCCCCAGGCTCCCGCACTGCACCTGCCGTTCGCCCTGGACCTGAACGAGCAGCGAGCCATCCTCGGTTTCGTCGAGCGCCAGGGCGAACTGTCCACCGAACGTGTCAACGAGCTGGCCGCGATCCTGGCTACACCCTTGCGGGTCTCTCCGGCCCGCGCCGTAAGCGAGCTCAATGGCGTGGCCCGCGGCTTGTTGGGGCCGGTATGAAGCAGAGTCTTTTCGAAAGCCGCCACCAAGCCCAATGGCAAGCCTTTGCCGCCCAGTTGGCGCAGTTGGAACAAAGCAAGGCCAAGACCGGAGACTTCGCCGACTTCCCTCATCTTTACCGGCGATTGTGCCAGCACCTCGCCCTGGCCCAGGAGCGTGGCTACAGCAGTTACCTGGTGGACTCGTTGCAACAGCTGGCCCTGCGTGGCCATCAGCAACTGTATCGACATCGCAGTCAGTTGGGGGCCAACGTGCTGGGCTTCCTGCTCGCCGACTTTCCCCGGTTAGTCCGTGAGCAATGGCGCTTCGTACTGGCGGCCAGCCTGTTGTTCTTTGGCAGCCTATTGGGCATTGCCCTGCTGGTGTACCTGTTTCCAGACCTGATCTACAGCATCGTCCCCCCCCGGCAAGTGGCCGAGATGCAGGGTATGTACGACCCTGATGCCAGCCGCCTGGGGCGGGCCGCCGAGCGAGCATCAAGCGAAGACTGGATGATGTTCGGCTACTACGTCATGCATAACATCGGCATTGCCTTCCAGACATTCGCCGCCGGCTTGCTGTTTGGCTTGGGCAGTGCGTTCTTCCTGCTCTTCAATGGGTTGATGATCGGCGCCGTGGCCGGGCACCTGACGCAAATCGGCTACGGCCAGACCTTCTGGTCGTTTGTCATTGGACACGGCGCCTTCGAACTGAGCGCTATAGCCCTGGCCGGTGCCGCCGGGCTGCAACTGGGTTGGGCGCTGATCGCCCCCGGGCCTCTGCCAAGAAGCGAATCCCTGCGGCTGGCAGCGCGCAAAAGCGTGCAAATGATCTGTGGGGTCATGGTGTTCCTGCTGATTGCGGCATTTATCGAAGCCTATTGGTCTTCCATCACTACTGTTGCTCCCTGGATCAAGTACCTGATGGGTAGCGCGCTCTGGTTGCTGATGGCCGCTTACCTGTTACTTGCCGGCCGGAGTCGTCATGCGCCTGAATGACGCCAGTGTGGTGATTCGCCCCCGTACTGCCTGGGAAGCCATGGATCTTGGCATCCTGCTGGCCCGTGAGCATCGTTGGCTGTTGATGAGCAGTTGGGCATTGGTGACCCTACCGGTGTTCGCCCTGCTCAGCACGCTGCTATGGAATTATCCGTCCACCGCGCTGTTTCTCTTCTGGTGGCTGAAGCCTGCCTTTGACCGCCTGCCGCTGTTTATCCTGTCCAAGGCCCTGTTCGGCGAGACACCCACTCTCAAGCAGGCCTTGCGCCAATGGCCGAGCCTGCTCAAGGGCCAACTGCTGGCGAGTCTGACCTGGCGACGCTTGAGTCTGAGCCGCAGCTTCGTGATGCCCGTGGTCCAGCTCGAAGGCCTGGAGGGTCAGGCGCGCCAACAACGCCTGGGGGTCCTGCAACAACATAATGCCGGCTCGGCGCGCTGGCTGACCCTGATCGGCATGCACCTGGAAATGGCCCTATGGATCGGGTTGTTGGGGCTGTTCTATCTGCTCCTGCCGCAGCAGGTCGAACAGGAGTGGGACTGGCAACAGTTTGTGCTCACTGCCGGGCACGACTGGCTGTGGTTGGAGCACCTGACCAATGCCTTCTACGCCTTGATCCTGGTGTTTTGGGAGCCGATCTATGTCTCTTGTGGCTTCAGCCTCTACCTGAACCGCCGCACTGTATTGGAAGCCTGGGACCTGGAGCTGGTGTTCCGTCGCCTGCGCCAACGCTTGAGCCCGGTGCTGCCGGTTCTGCTAATGGCCATCGGGCTGATACTGATCCCGGCGTCTCAACCGGCCATGGCCGATGAGCCGGTCCATGCGAAGCCTCTCAGCACACACGCAGCCCATCAGTCGATCACGCAGTTGCTGGATCAGCCACCGTTCAAGAATCCGCAGACCGTTACCCGCTACCGCTTCGGTCCTGACAAGCCCGCCGAAAAAAACAAACCGGAGGGCGAAGCCAAGCTACCGGCCTGGCTGGAAGCATTGTTGAACAATCTCAACCGTAACTCGTTCAAGCATCTGGCCCAGGGCATTGAGGTAGCACTCTGGGGTTTGCTGGCTGGCTGTCTGGCCTTGGTGATCTGGCGCTATCGAGAGTGGTTGCGGGCCTTTGTCAGCCGGCGTGCGTCTCGCAAAACCCGCACCGCCAAACCCATTCCCACGCAACTGTTCGGCTTGCAATTGGGTGCCGACACCTTGCCCGACGACATTGCCAGCACCGCCGAGCAACTCTGGCCAACAAGGCCACGCGAAGCCCTTGGCCTGCTGTACCGTGCCTTGCTCAGCCGCCTGTTGCACGACTTCAACCTGCCACTGAAAAACGCCGACACCGAAGGCCAGGTCCTGGAGCACATTCACCTATTGCAACACCCCCAGTTGTTGGCGTTCAGCGATGACCTCACCCAGCACTGGCAAAACCTCGCCTATGGTCACCGCCTGCCGCCGCCACAGGTGCAACAACAGCTATGCAGCCATTGGCGAGCCTTGTTCGACTCGGGAGCGGCGCCATGAACCGGCCGCTGTTATGGGTCGCCCTGTTGTTCGGTTGCCTGCTGACAGCGGGCGGCCTCTATGCCTGGCACAAAGCAATCCCCTATCAGGAAGTGGTGGAACGCGGTCCTTCTCCCGAGGCCCAAGCCAACCCCTATCTGGCGGCAGAACACTTTCTGCGCCAACAGGGCCTGGTGGTCGAGCATGCCAATGGCCTTGAACAACTGACGAGCCTGCAACCCTTGGGCAGCAGCCTGTTGTTGCTGGGTGATCGCAGCAACATGACCCCACGCCAGGCCGACCAACTACTGGAATGGGCCAAGGCTGGCGGCCATCTGCTGCTGGTGGCTGAAGCACTGTGGGATGACGACACCGGCAAAAGCGACGACCTGTTGCTGGATCGCGTGCAACTGCGCCAAACCTTTAGTGAAGGTTTCGACAAGCCGGCACCCGTTGGCAAAAAACAGCCACCGGACCTGACCAAGCTGTATGTCGACAACGAAACCCCGGCGACCTATTTCAGCTTCGACACCGACTTCAACCTCATCGACCCCCAGCACCTGGCCCAGTTCTCGGCCAACAGCGCCAAGGCCAGCCACTTGATGCAGGTCAACTTCGGGCAGGGCAGTGTCACGGTGATCACCGACAGCGAGTTGTGGAAAACCCGCAACATCGGCCTGTACGACAATGCCTGGCTACTGTGGCACCTGAACCAGGGCACCGCCGTCACACTGCTGTTCAACAGCGATGTAGACAACGTGTTCAGCCTGCTGCTGCGTTACTTCCCCCAGGCACTGGTAGCCCTCGCAGCGCTGACAACCCTGGCGTTGTGGCATGCAGGCATGCGCCAAGGGCCAATCCGGCCCCCCGCGTCCAAGGCCCGCCGGCAATTGCAGGAGCACTTGAAGGCCAGTGCCGATTTCCTGCTGCGTCGCAGCGGGCAAAACAGCCTGTTGCAAGCCCTGCAACACGACATCCTGCGTACCGCCCGACGCCGTCATCCCGGCTTTGAACACCTCGACACCCCAGAACAATGGCAGGTTCTTGAACACCTGACCCGCCAACCTAACCTTGTCATCAGCCAGGCCTTAGGCCCACCCCCGGCAAAGCGGCTTTCCAGCGCCGACTTCAGCCGCCAGGTGGCGTGCCTGCAAACCCTCAGGAATGCCCTATGAGCGAATTACCAGCGCCCTCCCTTGAGCGCGCCAGCGAGTTGGCCCAAGCCTTGCGCGTCGAACTGCGCAAGGCGGTGATCGGTCAAGACCAGGTTATCGACGAGGTACTCACTGCACTGATCGCTGGCGGCCATGTGCTGCTCGAAGGGGTTCCCGGCCTGGGTAAAACTTTGCTGGTGCGCGCCCTGGCACGCTGTTTTGGCGGTGAGTTCGCGCGCATACAGTTCACCCCGGACCTGATGCCCAGCGACGTTACCGGCCACGCCGTATACGACCTGCACAGCGAACAGTTCAAACTGCGCAAGGGGCCCCTGTTCACCAACCTGCTGTTGGCTGACGAGATCAATCGCGCGCCCGCGAAAACCCAGGCAGCACTGCTGGAAGCCATGCAGGAGCGCCAGGTCACCCTTGAAGGCCAGGCACTGCCCATCGGGCAACCCTTCATGGTCCTGGCCACCCAGAACCCCATCGAACAGGAAGGCACCTACCCGTTGCCCGAGGCCGAGCTGGATCGTTTCATGCTCAAGGTACGCATGGATTATCCCGAAGCGCAGCAGGAACTGGATATGGTGCGCGAAGTGACCCGTTCGTCCAGGGCCGACATGCTCGACGTGCAGCCGCTGCGTACCGTACTCCAGGCCGCAGATGTGCTGCTGTTGCAACAGATTGCCAGTGAGTTGCCCCTGGATGAGCAGGTACTCGATTACGCCGTACGCCTGGCCCGCACCACCCGCAGTTGGCCAGGCCTGACCATCGGCGCGGGCCCCAGGGCATCCATCGCCCTGGTGCGTGGCGCGCGGGCCCGGGCCTTGCTGCGTGGCGGTGAGTTCGTGACCCCGGACGACATCAAGGGCTGCGCCCTGGCAGTGTTGCGCCACCGGGTACGCATCGCCCCAGAGTTGGATATTGACGGGCTGGAGGTGGACCAAGTGCTTAAACAACTGCTGGACCAAGTCCCGGCACCACGGCAATGACCTGCCCATGAAGCCCACCCGCCTGTTGTTGATCTGGCTCGGTCTCCTGCTGGGTTCAAGCGTCTTGCTGGGCACCTTTTCGGCATTGCAATTCAACCTGCCGGACACCCTGGATTCGATCGCCTGGGGCCTGCTCCTGGCACTGTTGCTACTGGCGCTGCTGGATGCCTTTCGTCTACGCCAAAAGCCTTCGCCACGGGTGCGACGGCAGATGCCCGGTAGCCTGGCGCTGGGGCGCTGGGGGGATGTGCGGCTTGAGCTTGAACACGATTACCCACAACCTCTGACCATCAAGGTGTTCGACCATGTGCCTGACGGCCTGAGCGCAGAACACTTGCCTCAGTCCATCGAGCTGCGGCCCGGAGAGCGCAGCGAGCTGGGCTATCGCCTGCGTCCGTTGCGACGTGGGCACTTCAGTTTCGAGTGGTGTGAAGTCCACCTCCCCAGCCCACTGGGACTATGGTTGGCACGCCGCTTTATAAAAGCCGACGATGGGACCCGCGTCTACCCCGATTTTGCCCGTTTGTATGGTGCACAATTGTTAGGGGTAGACAACTGGCTCAGCCAACTCGGCGTACGCCAGCGTCAACGTCGTGGGCTGGGCCTGGAGTTCCACCAGTTGCGTGAGTTTCGCGAAGGCGACAGCCTGCGCCAGATCGATTGGAAAGCCACCGCCCGACAGCGCACCCCTATTGCCCGCGAGTATCAGGATGAGCGTGATCAACAAATCGTCTTCATGCTCGATTGCGGCCGACGCATGCGCAGCCACGATGACGAACTGTCCCACTTCGATCACGCCCTGAATGCCTGCTTGCTGCTCAGCTACGTGGCCCTGCGCCAGGGCGATGCCGTCGGGCTCTGCACATTCTCTTGCGACCAACCGCGCTACCTGGCGCCCGTCAAGGGCAGTGCCCAACTCAACCTGTTGCTGAATACCGTGTATGACCTGGACACCACCCGGCGTACCGCCGATTACCAAGCGGCTGCCAGTCAACTGCTGGCCCGACAGAAGCGCAGGGCATTGGTCATTGTGGTGACCAATCTACGGGATGAGGATGATGAGGAACTGCTGACAGCGGTCAAGCGAATCAGCCGCCAGCACCGGGTGCTGGTGACGAGCCTGCGCGAGGAAGCCCTCGACCAACTCCGCCAGGCCCCAGTGCAAACGCAGTCCGAGGCCTTGGCCTATTGCGGCGCCGTCGATTACCTCAATGCCCGGGACGAACTTCATGACCGCTTGAGCGCCCACGGCCTCTCGGTGCTGGACACACGACCTTCTGAGCTGGGAGCCGCCCTGGTGACACGCTACCAAGGCTGGAAGAAGGCGGGAGAGTTATAGCAGTCGCTACGCCGAGGCCTGCAAGGGGCCAGCTATAAAATGACAACTATCATCAAAGGGACGCAGGTCGTGACTGAACGGCACTGGCACCCGAGTAGTGCCCCAGTTGTTGCAGGGTATCGAGCCTTGCACGAGCGCGGAAGGCATATTCGCTGGCCGGGTACTGGCTGATAATGAATTGATAGGTTTGCGCCGCATCGACGAACAGTTTCTGCCGCTCCAGGCACTGCCCGCGCAGCATCGAAACCTCCGGTTGCACATAGCGCCGGGAACGACTTTCACGGTCGACCTGGGACAGTTCAAGGGTTACCCGCTGACAATCGCCGACGCCGTATGCGCGATAGGCATTGTTCAAATGATGGTCCATCGACCAGCGGGTACAGCCGACAACACTGACGGCCAGGGCAGCAATGATCACGATTCGCATGGGGGGTTCTCCTGTCTTGTGCAGTGTATCGACCCCAAGGCAAAAATCTTCAAGGTTGTTCACCTGCCAAACAGATGAAAACAAGCGAATCGTCGATAAGTAGTGCAAACGAACAATGACTACAACCAAAGAGCATAGTAGCCTTCCTCAGCGCTTGAACTCAGGAGTCCGTGCATGTCCGTCCGTCGTACCAAAATCGTCGCCACCCTTGGCCCGGCCAGTAACTCGCCGGAAGTCCTCGAACAGCTGATTCTGGCTGGCCTGGACGTTGCCCGTCTGAACTTCTCCCATGGCACCCCGGACGAGCACAAGGCTCGCGCCAAACTGGTGCGTGACCTCGCCGCCAAGCATGGCCGCTTCGTTGCACTGCTGGGCGACCTGCAAGGCCCGAAAATTCGTATCGCCAAATTCGCCAACAAGCGAATCGAGCTGAAGATCGGTGACAAGTTCACCTTTTCCACCAGCCATCCGCTGACCGACGGTAACCAACAAGTCGTGGGTATCGACTACCCGGACCTGGTGAAAGATTGCGGCGTCGGCGACGAACTGCTGCTGGACGACGGCCGTGTGGTCATGCGCGTCGACACGGCCACCGTCACTGAACTGAACTGCACCGTGATCATCGGCGGCCCACTGTCGGATCACAAAGGCATTAACCGTCGCGGCGGTGGCCTGACGGCGCCGGCCCTGACTGAAAAAGACAAGGCCGACATCAAGCTCGCCGCCGAAATGGAAGTGGACTACCTCGCCGTGTCCTTCCCGCGCGACGCCGCCGACATGGAATACGCCCGTAAACTTCGAGACGAAGCCGGCGGTACCGCCTGGCTGGTGGCGAAGATCGAACGCGCCGAAGCCGTCGCTGACGACGACACCCTCGACGGCCTGATCAAGGCTTCCGACGCCGTGATGGTTGCCCGTGGTGACCTGGGTGTGGAAATCGGTGACGCCGAGCTGATTGGTATCCAGAAGAAGATCATCCTGCATGCACGCCGCCACAACAAAGCGGTGATCGTCGCGACCCAGATGATGGAGTCGATGATCCAGAACCCGATGCCGACCCGTGCCGAAGTGTCGGACGTAGCCAACGCCGTGCTCGACTACACCGACGCCGTGATGCTCTCGGCTGAAAGTGCCGCTGGCCCGTACCCGCTGGAAGCCGTCCAGGCCATGGCGCGTATCTGCGTCGGTGCTGAAAAGCACCCGACCAGCAAGACCTCCAGCCACCGCATCGGCAAGGTCTTCGAAAGCTGCGACCAAAGCATCGCATTGGCAGCCATGTACACCGCCAACCACTTCCCGGGCGTGAAGGCAATCATCGCCTTGACCGAAAGTGGCTACACGCCGTTGATCATGTCGCGTATCCGCTCCTCGATACCGATCTATGCGTTCTCCCCACACCGCGAAACCCAGGCCCGCGCGGCCATGTTCCGTGGTGTCTACACCGTACCGTTCGACCCCGCATCGTTGCCGCCTGAACAAGTCAGCCAGGCTGCCATCGACGAGTTGCTCAAGCGTGGCGTTGTGGAGAAAGGCGACTGGGTCATCCTGACCAAGGGCGACAGCTACCACACCATTGGTGGCACCAACGGCATGAAGATCCTGCACGTTGGCGACCCAATGGTCTGAGTGACACGCTGAACAATAGAAGCCCCGCCATGTGAATGGCGGGGCTTTTTGCTTTCTGAAGCTGGTGATGTGCTGGCTGCGCAGCAGTCGCCTGGGCCTTGAAATCGCTGAAGGTCCTGCGGCCCTTATCGCAGCCTCGTGCCTCGACAGCGGCTACAAAAGCCGATCGCTGATTACCTGTAGCCGCTGGCGCAGCCTGCGATCGGCTGCGCAGCAGTCGCCTAGGTCTTGAAATTGCTGAAGGTCCTGCGGCCCTTATCGCAGCCTCGTGCCTCGACAGCGGCTACAAAAGCCGATCACCGATCACCTGTAGCCGCTGGCGTAGCCTGCGATCGGCTGCGCAGCAGTCGCCTGGGCCTTGAAATTGCTGAAGGTCCTGCGGCCCTTATCGCAGCCTTGTGCCTCGACAGCGGCTACAAAAGCCGATCACCGATCACCTGTAGCCGCTGGCGTAGCCTGCGATCGGCTGCGCAGCAGTCGCCTGGGCCTTGAAATTGTTGAAGGTCCTGCGGCCCTTATCGCAGCCTCGTGCCTCGACAGCGGCTACAAAAGCCGATCACCGATCACCTGTAGCCGCTGGCGTAGCCTGCGATCGGCTGCGCAGCAGTCGCCTGGGCCTTGAGATTGTTGAAGGTCCTGCGGCCCTTATCGCAGCCTCGTGCCTCGGCAGCGGCTACAAAAGCCGATCACCGATCACCTGTAGCCGCTGGCGCAGCCTGCGATCGGCTGCGCAGCAGTCGCCTGGGCCTTGAAATCGCTGAAGGTCCTGCGGCCCTTATCGCAGCCTCGTGCCTCGGCAGCGGCAGAAAGCCAAGTCTTCAGGACGTTCAAAGCGCTTAGTCGTGGCAAGTCTCGCAGTTGGAAAATTCAGCGCTCAACCACGGGGCAAGAAGACGTCGGCCAACAGTTGATTGCGCGGCAAGCCAGCCAGGAACAGGCGCTTTGAAAAGGCCTCGACGCTGTCAGGGTGTCCGCAGAGTAAAGCCAGGGTTTGCCGGGAAACAAGTCGTAGTTGTGCCAAAGCGTCGACCAGCTCAGCCGCCGTCCATAACTCCACCGTCAGGTTTGGATGGCTGGCCGCCAAGGCCGCCAAAGGCTCGGCCAGGTAATGACCATTGGCGTCATGGGCCAGGTGAATGACCCGGATGGCGCCTTGATGATCCTGGCACAAAGCCTCGCGCAACACACCCCACAACGGCGCCAGGCCGGTGCCCGAGCCCAGCAGCCAGAGCGGACGGGCCTGCCAGTCCGGGTCGTATTGCAATGCCCCGCCACGCAGTTCACCCAGGCGCAGGCTATCGCCCGTCTTCAGTTTTCGGGCGGCATCACTGAATTCGCCGGGCAGGCGGCAATCAAGGTGAAACTCCAGGAACGGGTCAATCTGGGGCAGACTGGCCAGGGAATAAGGCCGCGCCACCCTCCCCGCCCACAACACCAGGTGCTGCCCGGCGCGATAACGCAGGCCGCGTTCAGCTTGCAGGCGCAGGCGCAACACTGCTGGATTCAGCCAATCGGCACGCAGCACCTGCGCGGCCAGGCCATCATTCACCGGGTCGAAGGCTTCAACCTGCAGATCGCCCGTGACCTGGCATTGACAGGCCAGGCGCCAGCCGTCATCTCGTTGCGCCGGACTCAAGGCGTCAGGTTGATTGTCCCGCACCTCACCCAGGCAACGCACCAGGCAGGCATGACAACTACCAGCCCTGCAACTGTAGGGCACGGCGACACCGGCCTGGTTCAGGGCATCCAACAGGTTGCTGCCGGTGGGTACCGACCAGTGGCGTTCGCCGACGTGCAGTTCAGGCATGAAACGTTCTCTGTAGGAGCGAGCTTGCTCGCGATGGTCGTTAACGATGACGCTGGAAACCTGACACTCAGCGGCGTCCTGAAATTTTTCGCGAGCAAGCTCGCGCCTACAGAGAATCACGCTAATCAACGTTTGACCATCGTCGGGTGTATCGGTCATCGCGCCGGGTTATACTGCCGCGCCTTTTTAGCGTCGCGTCAGCACTACCCCAGCACTACCTGCCGACGTGCCTTGGAAAGGTGCCTTCAGCCGACCGATACCCCCACTGAAGACACCTTTATTGTATGTTCCCGTCTTATAGAGGAGCGCGACTCATGACCGTGATCAAGCAAGACGACCTGATTCAGAGCGTTGCCGACGCCCTGCAGTTCATTTCCTATTACCACCCCGTTGACTTCATCCAGGCGATGCACGAGGCCTACCTGCGCGAAGAATCGCCAGCGGCCCGTGACTCCATGGCGCAGATCCTGATCAATTCGCGCATGTGTGCCACCGGCCACCGCCCGATCTGCCAAGACACCGGGATCGTCACCGTTTTCGTTCGCGTGGGCATGGACGTGCGCTGGACTGGCGCCACCATGGGCCTGGACGACATGATCAACGAAGGCGTACGTCGCGCCTACAATCTGCCGGAAAACGTCCTGCGGGCCTCGATCCTCGCCGACCCGGCGGGCGCACGGAAAAACACCAAGGACAATACCCCGGCGGTGATCCACTACTCCATCGTCCCGGGTAACACCGTGGAAGTGGACGTGGCGGCCAAAGGTGGCGGCTCCGAGAACAAGTCGAAAATGGCCATGCTCAATCCGTCGGACTCGATCGTCGACTGGGTACTCAAGACCGTTCCGACCATGGGCGCCGGCTGGTGCCCGCCGGGCATGCTGGGCATCGGCATCGGCGGCACCGCCGAGAAAGCCGCGGTGATGGCCAAGGAAGTGTTGATGGAATCCATCGACATCCACGAGCTGAAAAAACGCGGCCCGTCCAACCGTATCGAAGAGATGCGCCTGGAGCTGTTCGAGAAGGTCAACCAACTGGGCATCGGTGCCCAGGGCCTGGGTGGACTGACCACCGTGCTCGACGTGAAGATCATGGATTATCCGACCCACGCCGCTTCGCTGCCGGTGTGCATGATCCCTAACTGCGCCGCCACCCGTCACGCGCACTTCGTGCTCGACGGCTCCGGCCCGGCGTCGCTGGAAGCGCCACCGTTGGACGCTTACCCGCAAATCGTCTGGGAAGCCGGCCCGTCGGCCCGTCGCGTCAACCTCGACACCCTGACCCCGGAAGACGTGCAAAGCTGGAAACCGGGCGAAACCGTACTGCTCAACGGCAAGATGCTCACCGGTCGCGACGCCGCGCACAAGCGCATGGTCGAGATGCTGAACAAGGGCGAAACCTTGCCAGTGGACCTCAAGGGTCGTTTCATCTACTACGTCGGCCCGGTTGATCCGGTGCGCGAAGAAGTCGTCGGGCCTGCAGGCCCCACCACGGCGACGCGGATGGACAAGTTCACGCGCCAGATCCTCGAGCAAACCGGCCTGCTGGGCATGATCGGCAAATCCGAGCGCGGCCCTACCGCCATCGAAGCGATCAAGGACCACAAGGCCGTGTACCTGATGGCAGTCGGTGGCGCGGCTTACCTGGTGGCACAAGCCATCAAGAAATCCCGCGTCGTGGCTTTTGCCGAACTGGGCATGGAAGCAATCTATGAGTTCGACGTGAAGGACATGCCGGTGACCGTTGCGGTGGACAGCAAGGGTGAATCGGTGCACATCACCGGTCCCGCCATCTGGCAGAAAAAGATCAGTGAAAGCCTGGCAGTAGAAGTGCAGTAAGACTTTCACTGTAAGGAAAAAGGCGACCGGGACTACAGGCCCGGTCGCCTTTTTTATTGCGCATGCTATGGTGCACGCCCCTAATTGCCCTGTTCATCTGCATATGATCGCGATCCCCCGCCCATTGCGTTTGACTTTCTATACCCTGCTGATCGTCGCTGGCACCGTACTCGCCGCAAGTACAGCCATACGCCATGCCGAACGCCAGGCTCTGGCGGACGATGCCGCCCGCGCCAATCAACAGTTGGCTTTGTATGCCAACTCCCTGCACACCCTGATCGAGCGTTACCGTGCCCTGCCTGCCGTGTTGGCGCTGGACTCGGAAATGATCAGCGCCTTGAAGGGTCCGCTGGACACCAGCACCCAGGACCTGCTCAACCGTAAGCTGGAACGTATCAACGACGCCGCCCAGTCTTCTACTCTGGAGTTGATGGACCGCAACGGCCTGGCCGTGGCCGCCAGCAACTGGAACCTGCCCAGCAGTTATGTGGGGCACAACTATGCGTTTCGTCCCTATTTCCAACAGACCCTGAGCCAGGGCACCGGGCACTTTTACGCGGTGGGGGTGACCACCGGGGTACCGGGTTACTTCTTGTCCAGCGCGGTGCTGGACGAACGCCAGCAGTTCATTGGCGCCATGGTGGTCAAGTTGGAGTTTCCGGAGCTGGAGCACGAGTGGGCCCAGGGTAATGACCTGCTGCTGGTCAGCGACGCCCGGGGCATCGTGTTTATCGCCAATCAGCCAGACTGGCGCTATCGCGCCTTGCGCCCGCTGTCAGACAACGACCACGCCGAGCTCAAGGCCACCCGGCAATACGACAAAAAAACCCTATTGCCCCTGGACACCCAAGTCTTGCAGCACTTTGGCGACAATAGCCACTTGATGCGTGTCGTCGGCCCCGAGAGCAACGCCCAGTACATCTGGGAAACCCTGCCGTTGAAGGCCGAGGGTTGGACCTTGCACCTGTTGCGCAAACCCCAGGTTGCCTTTGAAGACCAACGTAATGCCGGCCTCGCCGCTGCCGGTTCATGGTTGGCCCTGGTGTTCCTGCTGCTGTTCCTGACCCAGCGCTGGCGCCTGGCCCGGCTGCGCCAGCGCAGCCGGGAAGAGCTCGAGCTATTGGTGGACGAACGCACCCGCGCCCTGCGCACCGCCCAGGATGGCCTGGTGCAGTCGGCCAAGCTGGCTGCACTGGGGCAGATGTCCGCGGCCCTCGCCCACGAAATCAACCAGCCACTGACTGCCCAGCGGATGCAGCTTGCTACTCTGAGGCTGCTGCTGGATCACGGTCGGGTGGATGACGCCTACAAAGCCCTGACGCCACTGGACGATATGCTCACCCGCATGGCGGCCCTCACTGGCCATCTCAAGACATTCGCCCGCAAAAGCCCCAGCGGCCTGCGTGAACGCCTGGATCTTGCAACAGTGGTGGACCAGTCCCTGCTTTTGCTCGACGCCCGCCTGCGGGACGAAGCCATCGGCACGCTGCTGGACTTGACTCGTCCAGCGTGGGTACGAGGCGATGCGATTCGCCTGGAACAAGTGTTGATCAACTTGCTGCGCAATGCCCTGGATGCCATGGCCGACAAACCGCACAAACGCCTGGAAATCCGCCTGCATGCCGATCAACAATTGTGGAGGCTGACCGTCATCGACAGCGGTGGCGGCATTGCCGAGGAACACCTCAATAACGTGTTCGACCCGTTCTTCACCACTAAACCTGTGGGCGACGGGCTCGGCTTGGGGCTGGCGGTGTCTTACGCTATCGTCCACGAACTGGGCGGTCGCCTCGGCGCCGCCAACCAAGGTGACGGCGCGATCTTCACCCTGACCTTACCCATCGCCCTGGAGACACCTGAGCTATGTTGAATGCGGTGATTGTGGTCGATGACGAAGCCAGCATCCGCACGGCCGTCGAGCAATGGCTGAGCCTGTCGGGCTTCGAGGTGCAGTTGTTCAGCCGTGCCGAAGAATGCCTGCTGCAACTGCCCAGGGATTTTCCCGGGGTGATTCTCAGCGACGTACGCATGCCGGGCCTCAGCGGCCTGGAATTTCTGGCCGAAGTTCAGCGGCTCGATGCCGACTTGCCGGTGATTCTGCTGACGGGCCATGGCGATGTACCGATGGCTGTCGAAGCCATGCGCGATGGCGCCTACGACTTCCTTGAAAAACCCTTCAGCCCCGATACATTGCTCAACAGCCTGCGCCGGGCGCTGGACAAGCGCGGGCTGATCCTGGAGAACCGCCGTCTTCATCAACAGGCCGATCATCGGGCCAAACTGGAATCGAGCTTGCTGGGGGTGTCCCGCGGTTTGCAAAACCTGCGACGCCAGGTACTGGACCTGGCGACCTTGCCGGTCAACGTGTTGATCCGTGGCGAAACCGGCAGCGGCAAGGAGCTGGTCGCCCGCTGCCTGCATGATTTCGGGCCTCGGGCGAAGAAGCCCTTCGTGGCGCTCAATTGCGCGGCAATCCCCGAGCAGTTGTTTGAGGCCGAACTGTTCGGCCACGAAAGCGGCGCCTTCACCGGCGCCCAGGGCAAACGCATCGGTAAACTGGAATACGCCCACGGCGGCACCTTGTTTCTCGATGAAATAGAAAGCATGCCCCTGGCCCAGCAGGTGAAACTGTTGCGAGTGTTGCAAGAGCAGAAGCTGGAGCGGCTGGGTTCCAACCAGAGCATTCATGTGGACTTGCGGATCATCGCTGCCACCAAGCCGGACCTGTTGGAAGAAGCCCGGGCCGGGCGCTTTCGCGAAGACCTGGCTTACAGGCTGAACGTCGCGCAACTGCGCCTGCCACCCTTGCGCGAGCGCCGGGAAGATATTCCGCTGCTGTTCGAACACTTTGCCCAGAGTGCCGCCGAACGCCTGGGCCGCAGCTTTGCGTCGCTGAGCGGACCGCAACTGGGGCGACTGCTCAGCCATGACTGGCCTGGCAATGTACGCGAGCTGGCCAACGTCGCCGAGCGCCAGGTACTCGGGCTGGGTGAACCGGAACCGGAAGGCATCGAAGCCGGGCAATCGTTGGCAGCGCAGCAAGAGGCGTTTGAAGCGCATTGCCTGAAAGCCGCGTTGACCCGGCACAAAGGCGATATCAAGGCCGTGCTGGCCGAGCTACAACTACCCCGGCGCACGTTCAATGAAAAGCTGCAACGCCATGGCTTGGCGCGGGACACCTTCCTCTAACCAGGCCTTCGTAGTATGAGTGAGCGGTTTTCCGCTCATCACACACCAAACATCAGCGACTTTCCGCTCAATAAAATCCTGCAACCCCTCTAGAGCGGGCCTTCATCTACTTGGCACAGCTCCTGCTATAGCCCTTACCAAGCTGCGCTTGCGCGCGCCCCACAAAAACAATTAGATGAAGGATCCTTCAATGGATAACTCCAATACCCTGCCTCTGGGGTCGGCGGCTGCGCCAGCGAAAGAGCGCACCACCACCAGCCGTATCAAGTCGATTTTCAGTGGTTCGGTCGGCAACATGGTCGAGTGGTACGACTGGTATGTCTACGCCGCTTTCTCACTGTACTTCGCCAAGAGTTTCTTCCCTGCCGGCTCCTCCACGGCACAACTGATGAACACCGCTGCGATCTTTGCCGTAGGCTTCCTGATGCGGCCTATCGGTGGCTGGTTGATGGGCCTGTATGCCGACCGAAAAGGTCGTAAAGCTGCGCTGATGGCTTCGGTATTGCTGATGTGCTTCGGCTCCCTGTTGATTGCCTTGACCCCCAGTTACGAGACTATCGGCATCGGCGCACCGATCCTCCTGGTGTTTGCCCGTCTGTTACAGGGCTTGTCGGTAGGTGGTGAATACGGCACCTCGGCCACTTATCTGAGCGAGATGGCCACCAAAGAGCGTCGCGGCTTTTTCTCCAGCTTCCAATACGTAACCCTGATCTCGGGCCAGCTCATTGCCTTGGCTGTACTGATCATCCTGCAACAAACCCTGACCACCGAACAACTCTACGCCTGGGGCTGGCGCATTCCGTTCGCCATTGGCGCCTTGTGTGCAGTGGTCGCGCTGTACCTGCGTCGCGGCATGGAAGAAACCGAGTCGTTCACCAAGAAAGAAAAAGCCAAGGAAAGCGCCATGCGCACCTTAATGCGCCATCCCAAGGAACTGATGACCGTGGTCGGCCTGACCATGGGCGGCACCCTGGCGTTCTACACCTACACCACCTACATGCAGAAATACCTGGTGAACACTGTCGGCATGAGCATCTCCGACTCCACCACCATTTCGGCGGCCACACTGTTCCTGTTCATGTGCCTGCAACCCATCGTCGGCGGGCTGTCGGACAAGGTCGGTCGTCGACCAATCCTGATCGCCTTCGGCGTCCTCGGCACCCTGTTCACCGTACCGATCCTCACCACCCTGCACACCATCCAGTCCTGGTGGGGTGCGTTCTTCCTGATCATGGCCGCGCTGATCATCGTCAGCGGCTACACCTCGATCAACGCCGTGGTGAAGGCCGAGTTGTTCCCTACCGAGATCCGTGCCCTAGGCGTTGGTTTGCCTTATGCCCTGACCGTATCGATCTTTGGTGGTACCGCTGAATACATCGCGCTGTGGTTCAAGAGCATCGGCATGGAAACCGGTTACTACTGGTACGTGACCGCGTGTATTGCAGTGTCACTGGTGGTCTACGTGACCATGAAGGACACCCGCAAACATTCGCGGATTACTACGGACTAAAAGGGGTCGGCAGACACCCAAAAGGTTCTTTACAGAACTGCGGACATACAGCAACAAAAGCGCCGGTTTTTTTCAGATGTTCGTGTAAGCACACACATCTGAAAAACCGGCGCTTTTGTATGCAATATCAATATTTACCACCCTTTTCGGGCGGCGTGACAGAGGCTTTTCTCAATATGAAAAACAGGCTTTGATTCTATAGCTATGCAGGTCACCTTGAGCCAACAGGTTAGGTAAAACTGGCGCGACCCATTACTGAGCCGCCTACCAAGGACCTGACATGTTGCTCCACTACTTTATCCCCATTCTATTTTTTGCGCTGCAATGCATCGCCGGCCAAACCCATGCCAGAGATCTGGCAGAAGGGTTGGCCGATCAGGCTCCCTCTATGGCATTGCAGAACCATAACCAACGCTATGCCCTCTGGTCCGGTATCGGCCGTTTGAAAAACGCTATAGATCAAACCTGTAACGCAGTTTTGCTCGATACCCGTAACCGACAAAACGAAGCCGTCGGTCCAGCCTATGTACTGACCAGCGGGCATTGCGTGTTCTTCAGCTACGGTTCGGCACGCATCAACCAGGCCATGGATGCGAACATTACCTTCCTTTACTTCACCGATACCCCCGAAAAACACCAAACCTTTAATATCAAAATAGCCCGTTGGAGCAGCATGGTCGGCACCGACCTGGCGATTCTAGAGCTGGATGACTCACTGGCTACGCTTATCTCCGACGGCATCATGCCCCTCAAACTTGCCGCTACCCATCAGTATGCCGGTGAGCGCGAGGTGATCAACGTGGGCTCCCCGGCCGGGTTTCGATTGAACGGTTTGCGCATGAGCGCCTGCAAGGAGTCACCCGCAGGCGATTTTGTCGAGCATCCTGGTGTCTTCCCCGGCGCCATGAAAAACCGTTGCAGTGACCTTCAGTACGGTAGTTCCGGCAGCCCGATGCTGGATCGTCAGACTAACGAGGTCACCAGCATCGTCAGCAAGGTTTCGGCCGTGATCAAAAAAGACCTGCTCAAAAACTGCCAAAATACCTCTGCCTGTGAAGCCGCCAAATTCAACTACAGCTATTCGGCCGACGCCCTGCGCCATTGTTTCGTCGATGGAGTGTTCAAAAACGACACTACCGATTGTCAGCTCAAGCCCGTCGAGATAACCCTGGAGGAGCCGTGGAATCTGCCACCGTTTGTTCACATGCAGCAGGGCCAAGCCGGGCAAAGTATCTGGCCCATTTGGAACATCCGGTTCTCGACCCAGGACCCGTTCTATCGTTTCAAGGCCACCGATAGCGTCAAGGCTTGTAAAAACTCCCAGGGCTACTACACGGCAGTCAGCGCAACGGACGCCTACATCAACGAAGCCATCGGTCCGGCACTCGGCGCACATGTGTTGTGCATCATCGGCCTGACAAGCCGCAACCAGCGGTTGACGCCCGCCTTGTTACACAATGCGTTTACGCACGCCGTTTTCCTGACTCCTGAGACGCCAGCCCCGCAGGTCAGCGTGGACTACCGGATAGACTGGGATGCCTCACATATAGGCTTCCTGCACTCTTACGCCTATGTCGAGCCTTCACGCGCCGCGTCCTGCGCAGACAGCGATGACCCTCGCTACACGCGAACGACCGGTAGCATTGCCTACCAGGCCTCACAACTCCCCGTCACAGTGTGCAGCTATGCGCGCAACGCGGCGGGACAACCCTCGGCCACACGCAGGGATGTGATCGAAAAATCAACGCACTGCCCCCTCACGCAACCGACGCGAGTATCACCCTCCACTTGACCGTAGAAATCAATCGCCACGCCTTGCACTATAGTGCCCTCCCAGAACCCCCAGCAGGAACCCCGGTCATGCCCGATGATATCCACTTCTACGAACCCGCCAACGGCCACGGCCTGCCCCACGATCCGTTCAACGCGATCGTAGGCCCACGGCCGATTGGCTGGATTTCGTCACACGACAGCGAAGGCCGCCTGAATCTGGCGCCCTACAGTTTCTTCAACGCCTTCAATTACATTCCACCGATCATTGGTTTTTCCAGTGTCGGGCGCAAAGACAGCCTGAACAATATCGAACAGACCGGCGAGTTTGTGTGGAACCTGGCAACGCGACCACTGGCCGAGCAGATGAACCAGAGCTGCACGCCCGTTTCTCCCGAGATCAACGAGTTTGAATTAGCCGGCCTGACGCCGGTGGCCTCGAAAGTGATTGCCGTGCCTCGGGTGGGTGAGAGCCCGGTGTCGTTCGAGTGCAAGGTGACGCAGATTATCCAGCTGCAACGCGCCGACAAGGAGCCGGTGCCAAGCTGGCTGGTGCTTGGCGAGGTGGTCGCCGTACACATTGCCAAGTGGCTACTCAAGGATGGGGTGTATGACACCGCCGCCGCCGAGCCGATACTGCGCGGCGGCGGCCCGGCGGATTACTTTCAGTTGGGGCCTGAGGCGTTGTTCAAGATGCACCGGCCGCGATGATTGGAATGCCACCTGCGATGACAATTGTAGAAAGTACCCGGTTTAGCTGACCACCGTTGCCCAGGCCAACTGGCCTTCTTCATCCACATCGATCAACCGCTCAAGTTGCTGGGCAGCAGCGTCGTCGGCGTCGTCGGCGGTCTTGAACGTGTGTTCATCAAGAATCTTGTGAAAGCGCGGTGCGCCCATGCCATCCAGTGCCTTGATGGCGATAGCGGCGCTGTAGCCACCTTCTCCCGGTACTACGGCGGATACGGCTTCGTGGTGGGCAAACTCTTTACGTGCCATGTTGCAGGTCCTGGGCAATGGAAAAGTTGGCCATTCTAACCTCTCAACCAGCGAGCTGCAGATACTCCCCGTAGGCGTGCGCAGCGGATGCATCGGTGAAGGTCTGGAAGTCCATGCTGCGCACAACCATGTCGTTCAACAACTCAGTGAAGATCATCAGGGCCGGAGAGTTGAAGTAGGCGCTCATCGCCTGCTCGCTGCTCCAGAAACCCGAGACCAGCCATACATCGGGATCGACCTGAGAATGCTGCAACGAGAATTGCAGGCAACCCTGAGCCTCGCGGCCCGGTTCGATCAAACTGCTCAAGCGTGCACCCAGTTCGGTGCTGCACCCAGTGCGGGCGCGGATAAAGGCCATATGGCTCGCGGGAATGGGGGTGGACATGTTCGACTCTCCCGTTGAGAAGTGATGCTCGGCAAGCACTGTGAGGGCGTGTTGCCACAGGATCAAAGATAGCGGCGCGAGTGGGCACGCGGTTAGTCGATTCCTGCCGGCTTATTGCACAATCCTGTGAGAAGCGTAGACAGGACGTTTGGCCCGCAGGTTTATTCCAAGGACCAACGCCTTGTTTCAGGGAGATGACAGGCCCACTGCTTGCCTGATTCACGATGTGTCGCAGGATCAGGCAAGGATTGTGCAGAATCGACGTAACACTGTTTGAATAGCCGTCACTAAGCTGACCCCATCAAAGCAGCCTGTAGAGGACGCCCCATGCCGCCGCCCGAACAAAAGCCCACACCTCTCGATGCCGAGATGGAAAAACAGCGCGCCGAACTGGCCAGTATCGTGCACCGGCATACCTGGGAAGATGGCTCCTACGGCACGGCGATCACAACGCTTTACCTGAACCGCCACAACGCGCCGCGCGACTTCATGCCAGTGCTGGTGGAGCCTGCCCTGTGCATCCTGGCCAGCGGCAGCAAGGAAGTGCGCCTGGCTGACGAAATCTTCGCCTACGACCCGCTCAACTACCTGGTGTTCTCGGTCGCGATGCCGGTGGCTGGTCGGATCATTCATGCCACCCCGGAAGAGCCGAACCTGTCGGTGCGCATCAATATCGACCCGGCCCAGCTCACCGCGCTGATCGCCGAAGCCGGCCCGATGGGTGTGCCGTCGCGCCCGACATCCCGTGGCATGTATGTCGACCGCATCGACAACCAATTGCTCGACGCCGTGCTGCGTTTGACCCGCCTTTTGGATACGCCCAAAGACATCGACATGCTCGCGCCGCTGATCAACCGGGAAATTCTTTACCGTTTGCTGCGTGGTCCGCAGGGTTATCGACTGTATGAAATTGCCGTGGCCAATAGTCAGAGCCATCGGGTCAGCCAGGCGATCAAGTGGCTGAACGGCAACTACGAACAAGCGCTGCGCATTGATGACCTGGCCAAGGAAGTGAACCTGAGTGTCTCGACCTTGCACCATCGCTTCAAGGCCATGACGGCCATGAGCCCGCTGCAATACCAGAAGCAACTGCGTTTGCAGGAAGCCCGGCGCCTGATGCTTGCCGAAGGCCTGGAGGCTTCGGCAGCGGGCTATCGGGTGGGATATGAAAGCCCCTCGCAGTTCAGTCGTGAATACAGCCGGCTGTTTGGTGCGCCACCGTTACGGGATTTGGCGCGGTTACGCCAGAGCGTCTAACCCACACTTGTAGCCTGCGATCGGCTGCGCAGCAGTCGCCTGAGGCCTTGAAATTGTTGAAGGTCCTGCGGCCCTTATCGCAACCTCGTGCTTCGGCAGCGGCTAGGTCCATTGAAAGACCTCAGTCCAGGCCTCGGGGCAGTTGCAAGGTCACCCGTAACCCACCCTCGCGCAAATTCTGCAAACTCACTTCACCCCCATGGCTATGGGCAATATTGCGGGCGATGCCCAGGCCCAGGCCGTAGCCCTGCTGCTGGCCGGCGAGGCGGAAGTGCGGTTCGAAAACTTGCTCCATGCGCTGCTCGGGCACACCAGGCCCTTCGTCATCAACGTGCAGGATGAACTCCACACCGTCATCTTCAATATGCAAATGAGCGTTTTGCCCATACTTCAAGGCGTTATCGATCAGATTGCCAATGCAGCGCTTGAGTGCCAACGGTTTGCCCGGATAAACCGCCAGTGCCCTTCCCTGTTGAGTGACCCGGCCGTTGCCGCTGGGGGCCAGGTAAGGCTCCACCAGGCAATCGAGCACGTAATTGAGGTCTACCGGTTCGATGTTCTCGTGAATATCGGTGTCCTTCACGCATTGCAGCGCACCTTTTACCAACAACTCCAACTCATCCAGGTCCCGGCCGAACTTGATTTGCAGTTGTTCATCCTCCAGCAACTCCACACGCAACCGCAGGCGCGTGATAGGTGTGCGAAGGTCATGGGAAATGGCGCTGAACAATTGACTGCGCTCGGTCAGGTAACGGCTGATGCGTTCGCGCATGGCATTGAAGGCCCGGCCCACTTCCACCACTTCACTGCCACCGCCTTCGGCCACCGGTTCAACGTCGGCGCCCAGGGACATATTCCGCGCCGCCCGCGCCAGACGCTTGAGCGGACGGCTTTGCCAGTGCACCAGCAGTCCGATAAACAACAGCAGGAACGTGCTGGTCAGTACGATAAACCAGACCTGCTGGGCCGGCAGGCCTGGTTCTTCAAGGCTGGTATAGGGCTCAGGCAACAACGAGGCGATGTATAGCCACTCGCCGGGAGCCAGCTGGATCTGGGTCACCAGCACCGGCGGATTGACCGGTTCCAGGGTCAGGGCGTAATGCGCCCAGGAGCGCGGCAATTCGTCGAGCTTCAAACCGGCGTTGAAGATCCGCAAGTCTTCGGCGCTGACAAATTCCACCGAGAGATGCACATCGTTGCCCAGGGTCTGGCGCAGCACTTCTTGCACCGCACCCAGCACCGCAAACTTGCGCGGGGTCTCAGGCAACACCTCCATGCCCAGGGGTTTGTCGTTGAGAGTCACCACAAACCGGGTACCGCCCATGCTGCGCAATTGGTCCAGCACCAACGGGCGAAAAGCCACCGGCAAGGAGCGGAAATAGCTGACGCTGGCGGTCATCGAATGAGCCAGGCTGCGGGCGCTGGTGACCAGGCCTTCCAACTGAGTGGCGCGTAATTGTGAGACCCAGATCACGCTGGACAAGGCCTGGGCAAACAACACCGCCAGCAGGGTCAGCAATAGCATCCGCCCCAACAGCGAGCGGGGTACCGGAACCCGCCGACGCAGTTCGTTCGGGTGTTCAGTGGGCATTGCTGGCAACCACACTGGCTGCCAGTTGGTAACCGCTGCCGCGCACCGTACGTATCAGCCGAGGTGGTTTTTCGGTGTCCCGCAGCCGTTGGCGCAAACGGCTGACGGCCATGTCGACGATGCGGTCCAACGGCATCAAGTCGCGGCCCCGGGTGGCGTTGCCGATGGTGTCGCGGTCGAGGATTTGCTGGGGGTGGTCGAGGAACAGTTTCAACAAGGCAAAGTCGGCGCCGGAGAGAATCACTTCTTCACCGTCCAGGTGGAACAAGCGATGGCTGATCATATCCAGGCGCCATTCATCAAACACCAACACTTCGCCACCGTTGCGCTCCTGCCCGAACTGGGCACGGCGTAACAGGGCCTTGATGCGGGCCTGTAGTTCACGCGGGCTGAACGGCTTGCCGATGTAGTCGTCGGCGCCCAGTTCCAGGCCTATCACCCGGTCGGCTTCGTCGGAGCTGGCGGTGAGCATGATGATTGGCACCTGCGCCTGACGCGGGTGCTGACGAACCCAGCGACAAAGACTGAAGCCATCTTCGTCCGGCAGCATCACATCAAGGATCACCAAGTCGCACGGTGCCTCATTCATCGCCTGGCGAAACCCTGCACCATCCGACACGCCACGGACCTGAAAACCGGCGCGACAGAGGTAGGTTTGCAGCAATTCGCGGATTTCCTGGTCGTCGTCAACCAAGAGAATGGATTTACTGATTACGCTCACAGGGTCCTCCTTGTTGTTATGGGTGGTGCAGGGCGTTACTGGATCATGTGTCGATCTTGCCGGCCTCACTGCTTACGCAAATGCCTGCTCCAGTGCAACACCAGCACCGGTCAACCCGGAATACGGTGCCGTCACCAGCCATACGGGGATGCCCTTGAAGTAGTCGCTCATGCAGCCTTTGTCGCCAAAGCTCTTGGCAAAACCACTTGTGATAAAGAAATCGGCAAACCGGGGGACCACCCCTCCTACGATATACACCCCACCACGCCCTCCGGTGGTCAGTACGTTATTACCGGCCACTCGGCCAAGCCAGATGCTGAACTGGTCCAGCACTTCCAGGGCTACCGGATCGCCGGCCAGGCCCGCCGCAGTCACGGCCTCGGGGGTTTCCAGCACGGGTGCATGACCGTCCACGGCACAGATCGCCCGATACAAACGAGGCAGCCCCCCGCCGCTCAACACAGTTTCGGCACTGACATGGCCGATCTCATTGTAGATGTGCTGCCACAACTGGGTTTCCCGCGGGCTGCTCAAGGGCAGGTCGACATGGCCGCCCTCCCCCGGTAACGCCGCCCAACGCCCGGCGCCCTGATCCAGCAGGGTGCCCACGCCCAGACCGGTGCCCGGACCGATCACCACCGCCGGGCGCAGCGGCTCCGGCGTACCTTCACAGACCACCCTAAACTCGTCGGGCTGCAGGCGAGTCATACCCAGGGCCATGGCTGAAAAGTCATTGACCAGCAGTAACTCATCTACCTGCAAGGTTTTGCAAAAAGCCGTTTTGCCAAGACGCCAGTGGTTGTTGGTGAACTTGAATTCATCACCACTTACCGGCCCCGCCACCGACAGGCAGACCGCACCAACGGCGCCAGGCTCCAGGCCTTCTTCCTTGAGGTAGGCCTGGATGGCTTCCTCGGGGCTGGCGTGATCCGCCGTTGCGTGGACGCGGATCGAGTGCAGTTGCTGATCCCGCCACAACGCAAAACGGGCGTTGGTACCACCAATATCACCAACCAGCGCAAGCTTCACTTAAGACTCTCCAGGGCACACGTAAAGGCGCTGGCACCCTGCTCTGCGGAGCTTGCGGCCAGGCGCATAAATGCAAACAGCTCGCGACCGGCCCCCACGTTATTGCCCAGCAGGCCGGCGGCAGGTGCGCGCGCTGCAAATTCTTCGGCGTCTACCTTAAGCTCCAAGGTGCCTTGGACGCCATCCACACGGATGATATCGCCATCGCGTACACGTGCCAGCGCACCACCGCGCTGGGCCTCGGGGCTGACATGAATCGCCGCCGGGATCTTACCCGAGGCGCCGGACATACGCCCGTCTGTCACCAGCGCCACCTTGAAGCCACGGTCCTGCAGCACCCCAAGGAACGGCGTCATTTTGTGCAGTTCCGGCATGCCGTTGGAGCGCGGGCCCTGGAAGCGCATCACCGCGACAAAGTCCTTCTCCAACTGGCCGGCCTTGAAGGCGTCGGCCAGGTCCTGCTGATCCTGAAACACCACGGCCGGGGCTTCGACGATTTGATGTTCAAGGGCCACGGCGGAGACCTTCATCACACCGCGACCGAGGTTGCCTTCCATCACCCGCAACCCGCCTTCCGGCGAAAACGCCCGGGCCACAGGGCGCAAGATGGTTTCATCGAGGCTCTCGATAGGGCCGTCGCGCCAGATCAGTTCGCCGTCCACCAGGAACGGCTCCTTGGTGTAGCGGCTCAGGCCATGACCGGCCACGGTATTGACGTCTTCATGCAGCAAGCCGGCTTCCAGCAGTTCGCGGATCAGGAACGACATGCCGCCCGCCGCCTGGAAGTGGTTGATGTCGGCTTTGCCGTTCGGATAAACATGGGACAGGGTTGGCACCACCTCGGAGAGGTCGGCCATGTCCTGCCAGGTCAGGATGATGCCCGCCGACATGGCAATGGCCGGCATGTGCAGGGTGTGATTGGTGGAACCGCCGGTGGCGTTGAGGGCGACGATGGAGTTGACCAGGGACTTTTCGTCGACGATCTCGCCAATGGGCATGAATGCGCCACTTTGCTTGGTCAACCGCGTGACCTGATGCGCGGCTTCGCGGGTCAGTGCGTCACGCAGCGGTGTGTAGGGGTTGACGAACGAAGCGCCCGGCAAGTGCAGGCCCATGACTTCCATCAGCAACTGATTGGTGTTGGCAGTGCCGTAGAAGGTGCAGGTGCCGGGGCTGTGATAGGACTTCATCTCCGATTCCAGCAGCTCTTCGCGGGTGGCCTTGCCTTCGGCATAGCGCTGGCGCACGTCGGCCTTCTGCTTATTGGAAATCCCCGATGGCATTGGTCCACCCGGAACGAAGACCATTGGCAGGTGCCCGTAACGCAGGGCTCCCATCATCAGGCCAGGGACGATCTTGTCGCAGATCCCCAGCATCAGCGCGGCATCAAACATGTTATGGGACAGCGCTACCGCCGTGGACATGGCGATCACTTCACGGCTCAGCAGGCTCAGTTCCATGCCCGGCTCGCCTTGGGTCACGCCGTCGCACATGGCCGGGGTGCCACCGGCGAACTGACCGACGGAGCCGATCTCGCGCAAGGCCTTTTTGATTTGCTCGGGGAAATGCTCGTAGGGCTGGTGCGCCGAGAGCATGTCGTTATATGACGAAACAATTGCCACATTGGCAGCGTTCATCATTCGCAGGCTGTGTTTATCTTCAGTACCGCAACCCGCCACGCCATGGGCGAAGTTGGCGCATTGCAGCTTGCCACGCATCGGGCCGTCGCTGGCAGCGCCGCGAATAAGCGCAAGGTAAGCCTCACGGGTGGCGCGGCTACGGGCAATAAGCCGTTCGGTGACCTCAAGTACGCGGGGATGCATGTGTAGAACTCCAGGCTAACGGATGTGGCGACCCTCGTTCCTATACTGATCAAACGCCCGCAGCTCATGGGATGGCAGGGTGTCGTTTGAATCATCGGACCAGTTGATTCAGGTCACTCGTTGTAGATTGAACAAAATATTGCCACTAAAAAGGCTTGTTTTCTATTTTTATGCGAATAATCTTGTAATTCTTACAACAAATCGACGACAGGCGCTTTCCTAATGACTCTTCGAATCGCAATCAATGGTTTTGGCCGTATTGGCCGTAATGTCCTGCGCGCACTTTATACCCAAGGTTACCGCCAGGATTTGCAGATCGTTGCCATCAATGATTTAGGCGACAGCGCGATCAATGCCCACCTGCTCAAGTACGACACCGTCCACGGCACCTTCGATGCAGAGGTCGCCCATGATCAGGAAAGCCTGACCGTCAATGGCGACCGGATCGCCGTCAGTGCCATTCGCAACCCGGCCGATCTACCTTGGGCTGCGGAAAAAATCGATGTGGTCTTCGAGTGTACCGGCCTGTTCACCGACCGCGCCAAGGCCGCCGCCCATATTAGCGCTGGCGCCCGCAAAGTGATCATCTCGGCGCCAGCCAAAGGCGCTGACGCCACGGTGGTCTACGGCGTAAACCATGACATTTTGCGTCAATCCCACCAGATCATCTCCAACGCATCCTGCACCACCAACTGCCTGGCGCCGGTTGCCCAGGTGCTGCACCGTGAGCTGGGCATCGAAAGCGGCTTGATGACCACCATCCACGCCTACACCAACGACCAGAACCTGACTGATGTTTATCACACCGACCCATACCGCGCCCGCTCGGCCACCCAGAACATGATTCCGAGCAAGACCGGTGCTGCCGAAGCGGTAGGCCTGGTACTGCCGGAACTGGCAGGCAAGCTGACCGGCATGGCCGTTCGCGTGCCGGTGATCAACGTGTCCCTGGTGGACCTGACCGTGCAATTGAAGCGCGAAGCGTCGGCCGATGAAGTCAACGCGTTGCTCAAGGAAGCCAGCCAGCACTCGAAGGTCCTCGGCTATAACACGCTGCCACTGGTTTCCAGTGACTTCAACCATAACCCGTTGTCGTCGATTTTCGATGCCAACCACACCAAATCCAGCGGCAAACTGCTCAAGGTCCTGGCCTGGTACGACAACGAATGGGGCTTCTCCAACCGCATGCTGGATAACTGCCTGGCGCTGTGTAACGCCGAATAAACCATATGCTCTCCCCCTGGCCTGCTCGTTCCCACGCTCTGCGTGGGAGCGCAGCCCTGGACGCTCTGCGTCTAGTCTCAAGCCTGGACACGGGTGACGCGGAGCGTCACGGGATGCATTCCTACGCAGAGCGTGGGAACGAGCAGTGGTACGCACTCTGAAGCGCTACTTGCCATTTGCAGTGATGATAAGCATTATCATTTACTGCAAATCGGTCTGGTATCACTGTGAGCCAATCTCGCTTCAATCAAGTCTTCCTCACCCAACGGGTCATTCTGCTGCGCACCTTGCAGCGGATGGTGAATAACCACAGTACCGCCGAGGACCTGCTGCAGGAAACCTACCTGCGTGTCACTCGGGCCCTGAGCGAAAGACCGATCGAGCATCTCGAGCCCTTCGTCTACCAGACGGCCCGCAACCTGGCTCTGGACCACCTGCGCTCGCGTCGGATTCAAGCCCGAACGTTGCAGGAAGATGTACCGCTGGACATCCTGCAGAGCGTCGCTTCTCCCGTCACTACCCCTGAAGATGCAACCCAGGCCGAGCAATTGCTGGAGCACCTGAGTATCAGCCTCGGCCAGTTGAGTGCCCGTCAGCAGAAAATCTTCATCCTCAGCCGGCTGCACGGTTGCAGCTACCAGGAGATTGCCGATCAGCTCGATGTTTCCCTGAGCACCGTGCAAAAGGAACTGAAATTGATCATGGCGATCTGTGTGGGTGTGGCCGAACGGCTGGATCACCTTTAAGCTTTGTCGGACAACGCTGACAGAACTGACGCCCAAAACTGCAGGACGATTGAATAAAACGTGGCGAAGACCCGAGGAACACCGTGACGGACCCGAATAAACTGCAGCCCCATGAGCTGGCTCATGAGGTGTTGCAACATGCGGCCATGGACCAAGCCCTCGACTGGCTGATCGCCCTGCAGTGCCCCCAACCCGGGCAGCAAGCCGAACTCGAAGCCTGGCTGGCCAGTGATCCGTCGCACCTTGAAGCGTTCAGCAAGGCCCAGGCGGCCTGGGGTGGCGCGCCAGTACACAGCGCCGCCGTGGCCCTCAACGCGCCCCGCAAGCCCAGCACCTGGCACCGTTTCAAACCCCATTGGAAACCCTTGGCCACCGCCGCTGTGCTGCTGTTGGGGTTGTTTAGTTTCAGCAGCCTGCCGGTGCGCCTGCAGGCCGACCATTTGACCGTGGTCGGCGAACGTCAGCGCCTGCAATTGGACGAAGGTTCGAAAGTTTTGCTCAACACCAATTCAGCCTTCTCCAGCACCGTCAATGACCATCAACGCATTGCCCGCTTGTATCAGGGCGAAGCGTTTTTCGAAGTGGTGGGCAACCGCGGGCTGCCCCTGGAAATCGACGCCGGCCCCGTGCGAGCCCGGGTGCGTGATACCGCCTTCGCCGTGCGCTACCTCAATGGCGAAGCCCAGGTCCAGGTACAGCGTGGTGATGTCGACCTGAGTAACACCTTCGACGACGCCCGGGTGCGCCTGAGCGCTGGCGAAAGCATCCGCATCGGCCCCAGGGGTTTCGGCCAACCCGCCCGCCTTGACGCCGACAAGGACCTGGCCTGGGTCCAGGGCCGGCTGATCTTTGAAAACTGCCCAATGAGTGAAGTGCTGGCCGAGTTGCGACGCTATTACCCGGGCTGGATCGTCAACAACAACGAGCGGTTGGCCAACGTCAACGTTACCGGCAATTATCGCCTCGACCAGCCGCTGGACGTGGTGCGCTCCCTGGCCCACATCACCTCGAGCACGCTCTCGGAATACCCGGCGCTGGTGATTCTCAACTGATACAAATTATTTTTACGCGATAGCCCACGGCGGTACGTCTAGTTATAGCCAATGCAACTGATTCTTATTTGAATCGGGCTTGCAACTATAAGATTCGTACTTCCGGAGCGCTCTCGATGTCTTCTCGTTTCAATCGGCCCTCTTCTCGTCGCCACGGCTTGTCCCTGCTGACCGCCGCCATCCTGCTGGCGGGAAGCCAGGTGACCCAGGTCTTGGCCGCTACCGAGCCAACTACCCGCAGCCACGGCAACTACAGCTTCAGTATCGAGCAGCAATCCCTGGTCGCGGCTCTCAACGCCTTCACCACGGTGACCGGTTGGCAAGTCGGCCTGCCTGCAGAGCTGGGCCAGGGTGTGTCTTCTCCAGGCGCCCGCGGCTCGCTGACACCGGAGAAAGCCCTGGACCGGCTGTTGGTGGGGACCAACCTGGGCTACCGCAAATTGGGCAATAACAACATCGTCCTGGAAAAGCGTGCCGCTGGCAGCGCCCTCACCCTGCAACAAGTCACCATCAGCGCCACCCGCCAGGAACAGGACGTGAACAGCGTGCCCAGCACGGTCAGCGTGCATGACCGCCAGGAACTGGACCGCCAGAACGTGAACAACATTCGCGAACTGGTGCGTTACGAGCCGGGTGTTTCAGTGAGCGGTACTGGCAGCCGCTCCGGCAACGCCGGCTACAACATTCGCGGCATCGATGGCGACCGCATCCTGACCCAGGTGGACGGCGTCGAAGTGCCAGACAACTTCTTCAACGGCCCCTACGCCAAGACCCGTCGCAACTATGTCGACCCGGAAATCGTCAAGCGGGTGGAAATCCTCCGTGGCCCGGCCTCGGCCCTGTATGGCAGCAACGCCATCGGTGGTGCGGTGAGTTACTTCACCCTTGACCCGAATGACATCATCAAGCCCGGCCAGGACTTCGGCGCGCGCCTCAAGACTGGCTACAGCTCCGCCGACGAGAGCTGGCTGACCTCCGGCACTGTCGCCGGCCGCGTCGAGGACTTCGACGGTTTGCTGCACCTGAGCCAGCGCAACGGCCATGAAGCCGAATCCTACGACGGCAACAACGCTACCGGCCTGGCCCGTACCGGCGCCAACCCCGAAGATGCTCGCACCACCAACGTGCTGGCCAAGCTGGGCTGGAACTATGGCGACGAAAATCGCCTGGGCCTGACTTATGAAAAGTTCAAGGACGACCGCGACATCAATCAGAAAAGCGCGGTGGGCGGTCCATTTAACGCCGGCCAAGGTTTCAACTTCTACCGTGGCCGCCAAGGTAACGACACCATCACCCGCGAGCGCTTCGGTATCGAGAACCGCTTCACGCTCGACTCGCCGATTGCCGATCACATCAAGACCAGCCTCAACTACCAGATCGCCAAGACCGACCAGAGCACCCAGGAAATCTACCAGCCGTCC
Organism: Pseudomonas karstica; assembly: GCF_009707515.1. Taxonomy (GTDB): domain Bacteria; phylum Pseudomonadota; class Gammaproteobacteria; order Pseudomonadales; family Pseudomonadaceae; genus Aquipseudomonas; species Aquipseudomonas karstica. Next base: position 69,490 of record NZ_WLYI01000006.1, read on the forward strand.
CGCAAGGTGTTACGCAGCCGCGACACCTTGTACGAAGAGAAACAGTGGGTATTCGACGCGCAGTTCGACAAAGCTTTCAGCCTAGGCGAAACCGATCACCTGGTGACCTACGGCACTACCCTCAAGCAGCAAAAAGTCACCGGTTCACGGGAAGGTAGCGCCACCTGCCTGGCCGTCGGCGCAGGCTGTACCGCAATTGGTGCGCCTAGCCCGCAAGCCTCCGACAGCGTGAAGAAATCCAGCGACTTCCCTGACCCAACTATCAATACCTACGCACTGTTTGCCCAGGACCAGATCGCCTGGAACCACTGGACCTTCCTGCCCAGCGTGCGCTACGACTACACCCAGCTCAAACCCAAGCTGACCCAGGAGTTCCTCAATACCGTCAACCCGAACGGCGATTATCCGGTAAGCGATGAGAAGAAAACCTGGCACCGCGTCTCGCCCAAGTTCGGCCTGACCTACGCCCTCACCGAGCAGTACACCTGGTTTGGCCAATACGCCGAAGGTTTCCGCACGCCGTCAGCCAAAGCCTTGTATGGACGCTTTGAAAACCTGCAGGAAAGCTACGTGGTCGAGCCTAACCCGGACCTCAAGCCGGAACGCAGCAAAAGCTACGAAACCGGGATTCGCGGCAACTTCGAGTCCGGCTCCTTCGATGTGGCAGTGTTCTATAACAAGTACCGCGACTTCATCAACGAAGACGCCTCGGTGGCCGGTGGCACCATCGAACAGTTCCAGGCCAACAACATCAAGCACGCCACCATCAAGGGCCTGGAAGTCAAAGGCCGCATGAACCTCGATGTACTGGGCGCACCTCACGGCCTGTATACCCAGGGTTCGATCGCCTATGCCCATGGCCGCAATGACGACACCGGCGAGCCACTGAACAGCGTCAACCCGCTCAAGGGTGTATTCGGCCTGGGTTACGACCAGGATAACTACGGCGCGCTGGTCAGTTGGACCCTGGTCAAGAAGCAAAACCGCGTCGACAGCAGCACCTTCTTCGCCCCCGACGGCAATAAGGCCAACGGCCCGTTCAAGACGCCCGGCTTTGGCGTGGTGGACCTGACCGGTTTCTACAAAGTCACCGACGAGGTGACCCTCAACGGTGGCCTGTACAACCTCACCGACAAAAAATACTGGAATTGGGATGACGTGCGCAGCTACGACGGCGTCGGCGAAGCGGGTGTGACCTCCCCGGCCAGCCTGGACCGGCTGACCCAGCCGGGCCGCAACTTTGCGCTCAACCTGATCTGGGACATCTGACCCATAGAGACTTGCCTCTTCAGTTTTATCACTGGAGGGGTGAGGATTTTTTACTGTGACACGTCTTCTTGTTCGTCTAGTTCATACAGTCTGGCAACTCTGTGCCTAGCAAGAATGCGCTTCCCTTCTCAAGGACACCTTCATGACCGCTTCTCCTACTGCTGAACGCCCAAGCCTGCGCTCCCAACGCCTGAACCAGATCACCAACGAGCCACACACCAAGCTCGACGCCTTGGTCAAGGCCCACGCCCCGTTTGAGACCCAGGCCAACTTCGCCCGTTTTGTGGTGGCTCAGTACTTGTTTCAATCGGAACTGGTGGCGCTGTACAACGATGCCGAACTGATCAAGATCATCCCCGACCTGGCCGAGCGCTGCCGTGCCGACGCGGCCAAACTTGATCTTGGCGACCTGGAAACCGACGTGCCAGCGCCGGTGGCCGGTGCACTGGAGAACCCGAGCACAGCCCAAGCCCTGGGCTGGCTGTTCGTCTCCGAGGGTTCCAAGCTGGGCGCAGCGTTCCTGATCAAGCGCGCCGTGGGCCTGGGCCTGAGCGAAACCTTTGGTGCTCGGCACCTGGGCGAACCTGCTGGCGGCCGTGCCGAAGGGTGGAAGCGTTTTACCCGCACCCTCGACGGCCTGGAATTCACCGCCGAAGAAGAAGCGGATGTGGAAAAAGGTGCGATTGATGCTTTTGTACGCTTCACCGTGCTGCTGGAACAGGCGTACGCTAGTGCCCCTGAGCTGGCCTGATTTTTCTGTAGATACCTGATTAATGTGGGAGCGACGGTTCCCACATTATTTGATTGTGCAAACCCTTTCCCCAGCCAAATTGCACCCATGACCGGCAAAACCCAATCCTCTTCCAAAGTCGCCCGTATCCTGTTCGGCCTGCTGGCCTATATCAGTCTGGGCATCGGTTTGGTCGCGATTGTGGTGCCGGGCTTGCCTACCACCGAGTTCATTCTGCTGGCCGCCTGGGCCGCCACCAAGAGCTCGCCGCGCCTGAGCGCCTGGCTGGAAAACCACCGCCTGTTCGGGCCGATCCTCTTCAACTGGCGCAATGGCAAAATCATCACCCGCCGGGCCAAGATCAGTGCCACCGTCAGCATGCTGCTTTGCGCCGGATTGATGTGGGTGCTGCTGGAGCATGGCTGGCCGATCTACCTGGCAATCGCCGGGATGAGCCTGGGTAACCTGTGGATCTGGTCACGCCCTGAGGCGTTGGCGCCTATCTCCTGATTGGCGCCTTTCTCTGTACCTCGGCAGCGGCTACACCGCGAGCAAGTCCCGCATTAGATCAGCGGTGTTTTAGAGACCGGTCCAGGCGCTGACAAACGACGTCAGCGCTTCTTTGGGCGCCGTACGCGGTGGGTTCTGCGGAGTGCCAAGGTAGAGAAAGCCGATGACTTCCTCATTGGCGCTCAGCCCTAAGCCTTTGGCCACGTGGACTGAGTAGGACAATTCACCGGTACGCCATACCGCACCGACCCCTTGGGCGTAAGCCGCCAACAGGATGCCATGGGCGGCACACGCCGCGGCCAGGCGCTGTTCGGACTTGGGTATCTTGAAGTGTTCTTGCAGACGGGCGATCACCACCACCACCAATGGCGCCCGCAAAGGGCCGGCCTGGGCCTTGTCGATAACGGCCTGGGGAGCGTCTTCATCCTGCAGGCGGGCCGCTTCGGCCAACAGCGTGCCCATATGTTCGCGGGCCACGCCTTCCACCGTGAGAAAGCGCCAAGGCCGCAGTTGACCGTGGTCGGGCGCACGCATCGCCGCCGCGAACAACACCTCGCGCTGTTCGGCGGTAGGGGCCGGCTCCAGCAATCGCGGCACAGATACACGGTTGAGCAAAGCATCGAGAGCCTGCATGGTCACCTCCAGAAAAAATGTGCGGCCATTCTAGCGGGAATGAATCGGATAGCACCAAACGATAATTGCTCTTATTCAAACAGCCTCGCCCTGTTAGACTTTGCGACCTTCTTTTCACCGCTACAGGATTGCTGATGCGCTGTACGCTGCCCCTTCGTCTGTTCGCCTGCTTGATGGCCCTGTGCCTGAGTGCTTGCGATGACGCGCCTCGCTTTAGCAAGGCCGAGCCGGGTGAAGCGCGTTCGGGCGGCAGCACCAGCGTGAGAAAGGCCGACCGGAATGCCTTTTCACTACCATCGGCCAACCTGACACCCACCCGACGCCTGGACTTCAGCGTTGGCAACAGCTTCTTCCGCAGCCCCTGGGTGATCGCCCCGTCTACAACCACGGCCCGGGATGGCCTGGGGCCGCTGTTTAACACCAATGCCTGCCAGAACTGCCACATCAAGGATGGCCGTGGGCATCCGCCCCTGGCCGATGCGCCCAACGCCGTGTCGATGCTGGTGCGCCTGTCGATTCCCGATGCGCCGCGCGACGCCGGGCTCATCAAGCAAATGGGCATCGTTCCCGAGCCGGTCTATGGCGGCCAATTGCAAGACATGGCCGTGCCAGGCGTTGCCCCGGAAGGCAAGGTGCGAGTCGACTATACCCCGGTCAACGTCAGCTTCAAGGACGGTACCGTCGTCGAACTGCGCAAGCCAACGCTGCAAATCACCCAACTGGGCTATGGGCCGATGCACCCGGACACGCGCTTTTCGGCTCGCGTCGCCCCGCCGATGATCGGCCTGGGCTTACTCGAAGCCATCTCTGACGCCGACATCTTGAAAAATGCCGCCACTACGCCGGATAAAAACGGCGTCATCGGCCGCCCGAACCTCGTCTGGGACGACGTCCAGCAAAAAACCGTCCTCGGTCGATTTGGCTGGAAAGCCGGGCAACCGAACCTCAACCAACAAAATGTTCACGCGTTCTCTGGTGATATGGGCCTGACCACAAGCCTGAGACCATTCGATGACTGCACCGATGCACAAGTGGCCTGCAAACAGGCACCCAACGGCAATGACCCCGATGGCGAGCCGGAAGTCAGCGATAACATCCTGCGCCTGGTGTTGTTCTACACCCGTAACCTGGCGGTTCCTGCTCGCCGTGACGTCAACGCCGAGCAAGTGCTGGCCGGGAAAAACCTGTTTTTCCAGGCCGGCTGCCAGTCGTGCCACACACCGAAGTTCACCACGGCACAAAATGCCGCCGAGCCTGAGTTGGCCAACCAGGTGATTCGTCCCTACAGCGATTTGCTGCTGCATGACATGGGCGAAGGCCTGGCCGACAATCGCAGCGAATTCCAGGCCAGTGGCCGCGACTGGCGCACGCCGCCGTTGTGGGGCATTGGCCTGACGCAAACCGTCAGTGGCCATACCCAGTTCCTGCATGACGGCCGCGCCCGCAACCTGCTTGAAGCCGTGCTGTGGCATGGCGGTGAAGCCCAGGCGGCGCAGCAGCATGTGTTGTCATTTAATGCCGGACAGCGCGCTGCGTTGCTGGCGTTCCTGAATTCTTTATAAGCTTTGTCACAATTACAGAAGGGAGCTCGACATGTTCCGTCCCAAGTTGTTGTTCACCAGCCTGGCTGCCCTCGCCCTCGGCGCCTGCTCGCCCCAGGACCCGCAAGCGGTAACCTCGGCGGCCATCGCCAAGCAAGTGATCCTGCCGACCTACAGCCGCTGGGTCGACGCTGACCGCCAGTTGGCGGTCAGCGCCCTGGCCTACTGCCAAGGCAAGGAAACCCTGGAGACCGCTCGCGCAGATTTCCTCCACGCTCAAAAGGCCTGGGCCGAGTTGCAACCGCTGCTGATCGGCCCGTTGGCTGAAGGCAACCGGTCGTGGCAAGTGCAATTCTGGCCGGATAAGAAAAACCTGGTAGGCCGTCAGGTCGAGCAGTTGGTTACCTCCCAGCCACAGATCGATGTCGCCACGCTGACCAAGTCCAGCGTGGTCGTACAGGGCCTGTCGGCCTACGAATACATCCTGTATGACGCCAGGATCGACCTGGCCGATGCCGAGCAGAAAGCCCGCTATTGCCCCTTGCTGACAGCCATTGGCGAGCGGCAGAAAATCCTCGCCGAAGAAATCCTCTCGCGCTGGAACACCACCGACGGCATGCTGGCGCAGATGACCAAGTTTCCTAATCAGCGCTACGCCGATTCCCACGAGGCCATCGCCGATTTGCTGCGGGTACAAGTGACAGCCCTCGACACCCTGAAGAAAAAACTCGGCACCCCCATGGGCCGCCAAAGCAAAGGAGTCCCGCAACCATTCCAGGCTGATGCGTGGCGTAGCCAGTCTTCCCTGCAGAGCCTGGAGGCCAGCCTCGCCGCTGCTCAGACCGTCTGGGTCGGCGTTGATAACAAAGGCCTGCGCGGCCTGCTGCCATCCGATCAGAAGCCGCTGGCCGACAAGATCGATGCCGCTTATGCCGCGTCGTTGAAACTGTTCGACAGCAACCAGCGTTCGTTGAATGAGCTGCTGGCCGATGACGCCGGACGCCAGCAACTCAACGCTATCTACGACAGCCTCAACGTCGTCCACCGCCTGCACGAAGGCGAATTGGCCAAGGCGCTGGGTATCCAACTGGGCTTCAATGCCAACGACGGTGACTGATGATGCTCAGGCGACAGGCTTTGGCCATCGGCAGCGTGCTGCTCAGTGCAATCACGCTGGGTGGCTGGACGCTGTTCAAGCACAAGGGTAAAAAACCGCTGCTGCTCTCGGCACGCGATGACAGCGACGGTAAACATTACGCCGTGGGCTATCGCCTGGACGGTACCCAGGTGTTTGCCACCCAGGTCGGCCAACGCTGCCACGACATCGTCAACCACCCGACGCTGCCGATTGCGCTGTTTGTCGCCCGCAGGCCGGGCACCGAGAGCTACCTGATCGATTTATGTGACGGTGCGCTCCTGCAAACCATCACCGCCAACGCCCACCGCCACTTCTATGGCCACGCGGTCATTCACAAAAGCGGTGATTGGCTGTATGCCACTCAAAACGATACTACCGACCCCGGTCGCGGCCTGTTGGGCGTGTACAGGTTCGAAGGTGAGCGGCTGGTACACAGCGGCGAGATTTCCACCCACGGCATCGGCCCACATCAAGTGTCCTGGATGCCCGATGGTGAGACTCTGGTAGTGGCCAATGGCGGCATCCGCACCGAGGCCGAAAGCCGGGTCGAGATGAACCTCAACGCCATGGAGCCGAGCCTGGTGCTGATGCAACGCGACGGTACACTGTTGAGCAAGGAAACCCTGGCCCAACAGATGAACAGCGTGCGGCATATGGGGATTGCCAGCGATGGCACCATTCTCGCCGGGCAGCAGTTCATGGGGCCATCCCAGGAACGCTCCGAATTGCTGGCCATCAAGCGGCCTGGCCAACCCTTCGTGCCGTTTCCGGTGGCGGACGAACAACTGCAGGCCATGGGGCATTACACCGCAAGCGTCGCCGTGCACAGCGAACTGCGCCTGGTGGCCCTGACGGCGCCACGGGGTAATCGGTTCTTTATCTGGGACATGGACAGCGGCGAGTTGCGCCTGGACGGGCCGCTGCCGGACTGTGCCGGGGTCGGTGCAGTGGCCGATGGTTTTGTCGTGACCTCGGGTCAAGGCCGTTGCCGGTTCTACGATTGTCGACAAAAGGAACTGCTGGCAAAGCCATTGGAGCTGCCAGCAGGGCTTTGGGATAACCACCTGCATCTGATCTGATGTTCTTTGAACCTGTATCTACAGGCCAAAAAAAGGCTTCGCAATGCGAAGCCTTTTCAGGTGGTTTCAATAGTTTCAACTCTTCGGCCCCATCGCCTGAGACATTCCGAACATGAACAACAACAGTTCATGATCAGGCTTGGCCGGGACGCTCACCTTGACGGTCCGCGGCAACGGACACTGCCCGCCGCCCTGCACCGCACTGAGCACCTGTGTCCGGGGCTGCTCCCACGCAGCCAAGGCCAGGGACGCAATCCCCAGAGCCCCTAACAGAAACAAACCTCGTGCTATTTCTAGCTTCATCAGGTTAAACCTTTGATAGCGCTGCCAAACGCTGTCTCATAAAAGTAGCTGAGTTTTTGCCAGTCACGGCCGCTCCACGACGAATGGCGCCGCAATTGCTGCATGTCATGGGTCGCAGCCTGACGAGCGGTCAGGCGTTGACGGCACTTCTCGAAATCCAACAACGCCACTTCAACAGTCGCCGAGTCAGCTTCACCACTGACCCGCACGAATATATGCTTGGCGTACAGACAGCCATGCTGCCATCGGCCCTTGTGCATGCGCACCAAGGTGCCGGCCAATTCCTGAAGCAGGCGCTCGTGCACCTCCTCACCGTACTGCTCGCGACCACCGGCGGCGTACCAGTTTTCGATTTCGTCGAATCCTTCTAGAGAGGCCGTCACCAGCAACGCTTTCCATGGGTGCCCCGGATCACGGCGGGCGCCACAGAACACCAATTCCGGCACACCTACATCCAGCAAACGCAGGCCCTTGAGAGCATCACGCTCGCGTAACACGGTAGGGCGTCCAAAAGGATGCAACCAACTACGGTAGATGTGGCCTGTCTGGCGCTTGCTGTAGAGCAAGCGCCCATTAGTGCCGATCACGCGCTGCACACCACTTTTACCGCCACGACGACGATTGGGTTCCTCGACCCACTCGCCCTGCTGACGCCAAAAATAGTCAAATCGCTCTTCGGGAGCTACGTCACCCTCTGCTAAACACTCGACCGCCATTCTGTTACCTCTTACGCAATACGTACACTCGCCACATGGCGTAGAGCGGAATGAAGTTCAAGTGTTCCTGAACCCGAAAACCAGCTTGTTCAAACTCGGCTTCAACGGTAGCAGCCGGTAACACAAACCGATTCTGGTAACTGCCCTGCTTCCCTTTCTTTATACGTCGCAGTTCAGAACGCTTGCGCTTCCAGGCCTTGAAATTGCCATCGACCCACAACGAAACAATCACACTGTCGCGAGTAACCCGTTGAAACTCCTTCAATATTGCAAGACGGTGTTCAGACTCGCCAATGTGATGCATCAAGCGCATACAGAAAATGCTGTCGACCGCGTTATCTGGCAAATCGATATCAAAAGCTGAGGTCTGCAAAGACCGTACCCGTTTCACCACATCGGCAGGTTGAGCCACGGTGGCAATCTTCAGCATCGACTCCGAGTTGTCGGCGCCGATGATCACACGGTTGGGTTTTTCCGCCAGCAATGGCCAAAAACGCCCAGCCCCGCAAGGCAGGTCCAACACCAGGCCAGGCTCGCCAGCCATGGCCAGCGCACCACGGGCCAATTGCTCATCGCGTTTGTGGGACAGCCTGCGGGCCAAGGTTTCCTGATGTTTGAGCAGATAATTCTGCGAGTGCTCATCGTCGTACTTTTCGGAAAATTCGAGCTTGATTGGACTAGGCATCAACGGGCCTCCAGTGACTGATGCCTACAACCTTATGGTTTGGTCTGTCATTGTCCGGTCAACCCTTTGTGAAAATAATGTTCCGTCTAACGGTAAAACAATACAAAATTTTACAAGGGCAACTAATAGTCTGAAGCTATCTTCGGCGAAAATCCGGGATCTGCCCCAAGAGCAAGGGCAGGAAAGGAATCAGTATTTGACTGCGCTCAACTCGACATGGAAACGGCAACCGTTGGGTTCCACGGTACTGAGACTGACCGTCCAGCCCTGGTTTTCGCAGATCCGCTGGACCAGCGACAAGCCCAAGCCCAGGCCCTCGCCGCGTTTCTCATTACCGCGTACAAACGGCTCGAACATCGCTTCACGCTTGTCCTCGGGAATCCCCACGCCGCTGTCCTCCACCACAAAGCCGGTGGGCTCCAGGGTCAAGCGGATAAACCCCTGTTCGGTGTAATGCAGGGCATTGCGCAGCAAGTTGCCCATTACCGCGTGCAGGAAGGTGGCGTTGTAGCGGGTATCCAGCGGCGTGCCCGGCTGATAAATCAATTCGATGCCTTTGTGCTCAATAGGTACACGCCAGATCCCCAGCAAGTCGTCAGCTACCTGGGCCAGATTGACCTGGGGCGACATGGTGGCATCTTCACGCTGAGCCCTGGCCAGCATCAGGAAGGTCTGCACCAATTCACGCATTTCTTCACAGGCACGAGCAATGCGTTCAACTTGATTGCGACCGCGCGAGTCAATGGCCGGGTTCTCCAGCAACAGCTCACAGGAACTGGCCAATACCATCAACGGCGTGCGTAATTCATGGCTGACATCGCTGGTAAACAACCGCTCCCGGGACAGCGCCTGACGTAAACGCCCAAGGGTGGCGTCGAACGCTACGGCCAACTCGCCGACTTCGTCCGCCGCATAATCCGGAGCCAGCGGCGGCGCCAGGCCAAGCAATTGGTCGCGATGCCGAACCTGGCGGGCCAGCCGTACCACAGGAGCCATGACTTTGCGTGCCAAGACCCAGCCGAGGAACACCGCCAGCGCCAGGCTGAGGACAAAGCCCACCAGTACTACGGCAAACAACACCCGCTCGCGCTCTTCGAAGTCGCTTTGGTCTTGCAATAGGACGTATCGACGACCGTCAACGATTTCGACCATCGCATGGTAGGAAAGCTGCTCGCGAAAGACTTCGTGAAAGCCTGCATCCAAGTGACGCAAATCCTTGGGCAAATCGAAATCCCCTGGCCCGCCACTGAAATAGAACAGCTGGCTCGGCTTGGGGCGATGACTCCAATCCTCGACACTGTCCATCAGCAGCAGACGCTGCAAGTCACCGCCCAGGCCGGCCGAGATCAATTTTTCTTCCACCAGGTGCACCGTTGCGACGATACCCATGGCGAAGGCGCCCGCCACCAGCGCACTCATCAAAGCAAAAGCAATGATGATCCGCTGGGCAAGGCTTTGCTTAAACTCCATCACGACCCTCGGCCAGGCGATAACCCACACCGTGTACCGTTTGCAGCAATGGTTTGGCGAAGGGCTTATCGATCACCTGGCGCAACTGATGGACATGGCTGCGCAGGCTGTCACTGTCCGGGCAATCATCACCCCACAGGGCCTCTTCGAGAATTTCCCGGCGCAATACATGGGGGCTTTTCTGCATCAGCACCGCCAGTAGTTTCAGGCCTACCGGGTTGAGCTTGAGCAGGCGCCCTTCACGGGTGACCTCCAGAGTGTCGAGGTCGTAGCTCAGGTCACCGACTTGCAAGGCACGGCGACCGCCACCTTGGGCACGACGCAACACCGCCTCGATCCGCGCGGCCAACTCCGACAGGGCAAACGGCTTGAGTAAATAGTCATCCGCACCAGACTTGAAGCCTTGCAGCCGGTCATCCAACTGGTCGCGGGCGGTGAGCATGATCACCGGCGTATCACGGCGGGCGTCCTCACGCAGGCGTTTGCACAGAGTGTAGCCATCGATCCCGGGCAACATGATGTCCAGCACGATCAAATCGTAGTGTTCGGTAGCGGCCAGGTGCAAGCCTGACAAACCGTCCTGCGCACAATCGACGGTATAACCCTTGAGCCCCAGGTAGTCGGCCAGGTTGGCCAGAATATCGCGGTTGTCTTCAACCAATAGAATTCGCATGGGCAATGTCTCCGTACGCGGTAACGGCCGTGTTGGCTCGCGCAGCTTAAGGCGAAGTATGGCTGGCGGCTAGCGTAGAACCATCATCGCTGACCAGTTTTAAGCGTTTGGCCCGTTTAACACGTTTTTCACTATAGGTTCACAACCTGACGACAGTGTCAGGCCGAAAATCGCGTCCGTTTCGCACCAAAAAAAAAGCCCCGCCAGCATGACGCTGGCGGGGCTTTTTCAGTATCGGGGCAAAGCTGGCTTACATCATGCCGCCCATGCCACCCATACCGCCCATGTCTGGCATACCGCCGCCAGCTGGAGCATCTTCCTTGATCTCGGCGATCATGGCTTCGGTGGTGATCATCAAGCTGGCAATCGACGAAGCCGCTTGCAGAGCCGAACGAGTCACTTTAGCTGGGTCCAGGATGCCCATTTCGATCATGTCGCCGTATTCGCCAGTAGCAGCGTTGTAACCGTAGTTACCCGAACCCTGCTTGACCTTGTCGACTACCACGCTTGGCTCGTCGCCGGAGTTGGCAACGATCTGGCGCAGTGGTGCTTCTACAGCACGACGCAGCAGAGCGATACCAACGTCCTGATCGGCGTTGTCGCCTTTCAGTTCGGAGATGGCTTGCAGGGCGCGAACCAGTGCCACGCCACCGCCAGGTACCACGCCTTCTTCAACGGCTGCGCGGGTAGCGTGCAGGGCGTCTTCAACGCGGGCTTTCTTCTCTTTCATTTCGACTTCGGAACCAGCGCCAACCTTGATCACTGCAACGCCGCCGGACAGTTTTGCCAGACGCTCTTGCAGTTTTTCACGGTCGTAGTCGGAAGTGGTATCAGCCACTTGCGAACGGATCTGGGTCACACGGGCCTGGATGTCAGACTCAACACCGGCGCCGTCGATGATGGTGGTGTTTTCCTTGGACAGGATCACCCGCTTGGCATTACCCAGGTGTTCCAGGGTAGTGCTTTCCAGGCTCAGGCCGATCTCTTCGGAGATAACGGTACCGCCGGTCAGAACTGCGATGTCCTGCAGCATGGCCTTGCGACGGTCGCCGAAGCCTGGAGCCTTGACGGCCGCGACTTTGACGATGCCACGCATGTTGTTCACAACCAGAGTCGCCAGGGCTTCGCCTTCAACGTCTTCAGCCACGATCAGCAGTGGGCGGCCGGCTTTGGCAACGGCTTCCAGTACTGGCAACATTTCGCGGATGTTCGAGATCTTCTTGTCCACCAGCAGGATCAGCGGGCCGTCGAGCTCGGCAACCATGGTGTCTGGCTTGTTGATGAAGTACGGAGACAGGTAGCCACGGTCGAACTGCATGCCTTCTACAACCGACAGTTCGTTCTCCAGGCCCGTGCCCTCTTCAACGGTGATCACGCCTTCTTTACCGACTTTTTCCATGGCTTCGGCAATGATGTCGCCGATGGAGTTGTCGGAGTTGGCGGAGATGGTGCCTACCTGAGCGATAGCCTTGGTGTCAGCGCATGGCTTGGACAGGGACTTCAGCTCTTTGACGATGGCGATGGTCGCCTTGTCGATACCGCGCTTCAGATCCATCGGGTTCATGCCGGCAGCGACGGCTTTCAGGCCTTCGTTGACGATCGACTGAGCCAGGACAGTAGCAGTGGTAGTACCGTCGCCTGCGTCATCGTTGGCACGGGAGGCAACGTCTTTGACCAACTGCGCGCCCATGTTCTCGAAGCGATCTTTCAGTTCGATTTCTTTGGCAACGGACACGCCGTCCTTGGTGATGGTCGGAGCGCCGAAGCTTTTCTCGATGATCACGTTACGGCCTTTAGGGCCCAGGGTCGCTTTTACTGCGTCAGCCAGGACGTTGACACCGGCGAGCATTTTTTTACGGGCGGAATCGCCGAATTTAACTTCTTTAGCAGCCATGATCGATATTCCTTAAATACTTTGTAGTAATGGGAAAATGAGCGGGAAATCAGTCTTCCAGAACAGCGAGAATCTCGTTCTCAGCCATTACCAGCAGGTCTTCGCCGTCGATTTTCACAGTGTTGCTGCCGGAGTAAGGGCCGAATACAACCTTGTCACCCACTTTCACGGCCAGCGCACGAACTTCACCGTTTTCCAGTGCTTTGCCTGGACCAGCAGCGAGAATCACACCGTGGTTGGCTTTTTCAGCAGCCGAACCAGGCAGAACGATGCCACCTGCGGTTTTCTTTTCTTCTTCACTGCGACGGATGACGACGCGGTCATGCAGAGGACGAAGCTTGCTCATTGTCGATCTCTCCTAATTGTGTTTTTCATCGGCCGGTGTCAATTCCGGCAGGTTAAATTCCGGCGGTGCCGGTCGCGGGTCGCGGAGCGAAACGCGGAAGTCTGTCTGGTGTTGCCACCAGAAACCTTGCGGTGACCGTTACATAAGGGCGCATAAGCTTATTACAAGGCTTGAAGGTGAAAATTTTTGTGTCTGCCGAGCCTTAAAAGCAGCACGACACCCGACGGTGCCGTGCCAATGAAGGGATTACTTGGAGTCACGGTGTTCGAATTCGCCTTCGATTACGTCGCCCTCGCGCCCCAGCGGCTGGCGGGGAGCCGGACCACCGCGCGATTGCAGGTCATCGGAGAACGCACGCTGGCGCATCGCGGCCTCTTCGGCACGCTTGCGCATCTTGCCTGCCAGCAATCGACGACTGAACGGCAACAACAAGAGCAGGCCGAGCACATCGCTGACAAAACCCGGCAAGATCAACAGGCCGCCCGCCAAAGCCATCATCAGGCCTTCAAGCATGGTCTGAGCTGGCAACTCACCGCGACTCAGGCTTTCACGGGCACGCAGTGCGGTAGCCAGGCCGGCGATGCGCAGCACGAACACACCGAGCATCGAGCCGAGAATAATCAGCAGCAGGGCCGGGAAAAACCCGATAGCTGCGCTTACCTTGACGAATACGAACAGCTCCAACACCGGGAATAGCAGAAAGAGCAATAAAAAAGGGCGCATCAAATGGTTCCTCAACGCAAGAATACCTTGCCACTTGACCTTAGATGACGTCGCCGTTTCGTGAATTCAAGCTTGAGCGATAGCTTTTTTCGGCCACGTGTCGGCGTGAGCCAGGAAAACCAAGGCTTCGCGCACTTGTGTCGGCGTATTGCAAGGCTCGGCAAAGGGCAACCAGAACAAGGCCTGGCCGATGCGCAAGTGCATCCCCTCGCTGTCGATACCGGCCAACTGCGCAGGTTCTGTAGCGGGCAAGCCCGCCAGCTCGACATAATGGGCGATGGCCTTGGTGTGGTCACTGTTCATATGCTCGATCATGCTTGACTCGGCCTTGCCGGCGAACGGATTGGCCAGGGTCACCTGATCTATCCAGTGAATCGCGCCAAAACCACCGATGTAACGATGCCGCACCGGCTTGAGCACCCAGAAGTCAAAATCGTGAGCCTTGTGATAATTCGCAGAATCGGGGAAATAGCGGTAATAACGCTCGGCTGCCGCTTCGATCGCCTCGGGATCACTGATTTTTTCCGCTTCAGCCAGGTAGGTCAGGCGCCCTACCGCCTGCACATCGTCCGCCTCGCGCTCACCCACCAGCAATGAGCACTTAGGTTCCTTGAGCAGGTTATGGGTGTGCTGGGCGATGCGGCTGATCAGGATCAGCGGCTGGCCTTCGGTATCCAGGCAATAAGGCACCACCGAGCCAAAGGGGAATCCAGGCATTGCCTTGGATAGCGTGGAGAGCGCTCCACGGTATTCCTTGAGCAGTAATTCTCGGGCATTTTTGGCAACGTGCGCGCTCAACTTATGACTCCTTCGATAAATTCCGTAAACAGGACTTGGGTATCGGCTTAAATCTGCTCACAGGGAGATCAGTGCCAAGCCTCAGGTGTTACCAAGTCACGCCAAAGCCTGCGGTATAACGGGTCTTGCTCAGGTCGCTGTCCGAGCCGCCACTAATAATGTCGCGCTCGGCCTTGAGATTGAGAGACGCCCACTCGGTGACTTTGTAGCGCAAGCCCATTTCGGCATCAAGGGAATAGTCAGCGGGCCCCGCCAGTGGCTTGCCCAATTCACCGTTGGTAAAAAACTCCACCGTTTTGCCGACCAGATAACGGTTGTAGTTCCACTTCATGGCCAGCGAGTAGAAATTGTCCTTGCCGCCATCCGAGTACTCGTAATCGGTACGATTGAGCAGCGAGCCGAGAGAAAACGCGCCCAACTCATTGTCCCAGAACTGATAGCCCGGACCGGTGCCGACGGTGCGCTGACGGGACAGGTCTTCGATCTTGTCACGCTTGTAGGTCAAGCGTCCTTGCCAGAACCACTGTTCGGTGAGGAAACGGTCCAGGTCGTACTCGGCGCTCCAGTTGTCGGTGGTCACGACGTTGTTCTGAAACTCGCGGTTGTATTCGCCCTTGGCCGTATGCCGCCAGCGCTCATGGCGGGCGGTGGTATTGAAGTCGATGTCGTAGTCGTTGGTGTCCTTTTCCGCACGCTTGTAGTCCAGCGCTACGTCAACATTGCCTTTCCATACCAGGTCTTCGATCACCGGCTTGGGCTTGATGATCTGTTGGATGCTTGCCAAGTCTACCGTCTTGGGCGCCTCGCCATTGGCCAGGGTGACCTTGCCAGGCTCGGCGGCCTGCAGGGACTTGGCCTTCTCGCCGGTGTAGGCGTCCTGTTTGACCAGCAACTCCTGGTCACTTTCCAGGGTTTGTACCTGTTTCCAGTCCACCGGGATGGAGCCGGCGTAGTCGGTCTGGATCAGCAATTTGCCGCCGTCGAAGACCTTGATCTTGCCGGTCAGGCGATCGCCGTTTTTTAACCAGACAGTATCGGCAAACAGGGGTGTAGAGGCACTGAGAACAGCGAAGCACAGCAGGATTCTGGACAGCATAAGCGGATGATGAGCTCAAGTTAGCGAAAAAAAAGGGCATTATCGTCAAGGATAAGGCCTTAGCAAGGACTGACTCGAGTATCTATATTGAGTTCCACATCTTTACAGACGTTTCTTATAAGAAGACTGACGATTTCATCTGGATACGCTCAAGTGACTGATCGCGCCGACGAACAACAAAGCCCCGCCCAGATACGCCGTGCCGCACTCTACCTGACCCTCGCCCAGGTTCCCGAGGGCTGCGTAGTGAGTTATGGCGAATTGGCCCACCTTGCAGGCTTGGGTCGCGCCGCCCGTTGGGTCGGCCGTACGCTCAGCCAACTCCCCGACGACACCAAGCTGCCCTGGCACCGAGTGCTGGGCGCCGGTGGTCGGATAAGCCTGCCAGCAGGCAGTGCCTCAGGGGACGAACAACGTGCGCGTTTACGCTGCGAAGGCATCAGTATCCTGAACAACCGCGTTGATATTCGGCGCCATGGCTGGCGCCCGGTAGAGCACTGCGGTTAGAGTGCGCGCTTTGTTTCCGCAAATCTGAGGCAGACTCCAGCCCATGCCCCGTAAAACCTGGCGCGCCGCGCTCGCCGCCTATGCCAGCCCCTCGACGTTAGTACTGTTGCTGCTCGGCTTTGCTGCCGGCCTGCCTTACATGTTGGTGTTCTCTACGCTCTCGGTGTGGTTGCGCGAAGCCGGCGTAGCCCGGGAAACCATCGGTTATGCAAGCCTGATCGGCTTGGCCTATGCCTTCAAATGGGTCTGGTCGCCGCTGCTCGACCAATGGCGCCTGCCGTTGCTCGGCAAGCTTGGCCGTCGGCGTTCCTGGCTGGTACTGGCCCAGTCGCTGGTGATCCTGGGGCTGATCGGCATGGGCTTCTGCGATCCACAGAAGCACCTGTCCTGGCTGATTGCTATTGCCGTTGTGGTCGCCTTCGCTTCCGCCACCCAAGATATCGCCGTAGACGCTTATCGCCTGGAAATTGCCGACGACACTCGCCAGGCCGCCTTGGCCGCCAGCTATATGGCGGGCTACCGGATCGCCGCACTACTGGCCACCGCCGGTGCGCTGTTCTTTGCCGAAGGCTTTGGTTCCACCGGTTTCAACTACAAGCATGCGGCCTGGACCGGCACCTATGTACTGTTCGGCATGCTGATGATTCCGGCCCTGCTGACCACGTTGTTCATACGTGAACCCGATGTGCCATTGCGCACCCAACTGCAAGCCGGGCGCTACAGTTTTACCCACCAACTGATGTCGGTGTTCGTGCTGATTGTCTTGCTGGTCTCTGTTCCGGCGATGTTTACCCAGTTGTACAACACCGATTTCGCCAGCGTGCTGTTCCAAGACGTCAGCTGGCTGGAACTGTTGCTGGAAGACCGTGCCTTCCTGCGGGCGATTCTGTACATCACCCTGACCACTTTGTGCCTCTCGGCCATGGGCCGCCGAGGCCTGGCGCCCGTCCTGACGCCGGTCAACGATTTTATCCTGCGCTACCGCTGGCAGGCGCTCCTGTTGCTGGGGCTGATTGCCACTTATCGAATGTCCGACACGGTCATGGGCGTGATGGCCAACGTGTTCTACATCGACCAGGGCTTTACCAAGGACCAGATCGCCGGCGTCAGCAAGATCTTCGGCCTGATCATGACCTTGCTGGGCGCCGGCATGGGTGGCCTGCTGATCGTGCGTTTCGGCATCCTGCCCATCCTGTTCATCGGCGGCGTGATGTCGGCCGGCACCAACCTGCTATTCCTGATGCTCGCCGACATGGGGCCGGACCTGCAGATGCTGATCTTCACCATTTCCCTGGACAACTTCAGTTCGGGCCTGGCTACGTCGGCGTTTGTCGCATACCTCTCGAGCCTGACCAACCTCAAGTTTTCCGCCACCCAATATGCCTTGCTCAGCTCGATCATGCTCTTGCTGCCACGCTTGATCGGCGGGTATTCAGGGGTGATGGTAGAGAAGTTCGGTTATCACAGTTTCTTCATGATCACCTGCCTGCTGGGTGTACCGACGCTGGTCCTGATTGCCTTGCATTGGTTTCAGGAAAACCGGCGGATTCGGTTGAATCCCCCTGAAGAAGACTGATCACCCTTCTCTGTAGGAGCGAGCTGGCTCGCGAAGAACTTGAGAGCGCTGCGTTTATCCTGAATGCTCGCATCATCGTCAGCGACCTTCGCGAGCAAGCTTGCTCCTACAAGCAGCTCTGTAACCTGACGCCTGTACTCCGGCAGCGACCGCCCGTACAATCTCAAATCATTTCAAGTCCAAGCAACCGACAACGGCCTACCATGCGCACCAGTCAATATTTGCTCGCCACACAGAAAGAAACGCCTTCCGACGCAGTCGTGATCAGCCATCAGCTGATGCTACGCGCCGGTATGATCCGTAAACTTGCCTCGGGCCTTTATACCTGGCTGCCCATGGGCTTGAAGGTGATGCGCAAGGTCGAAGCGATCGTTCGTGAAGAAATGAACGCCGCCGGCTCTCTGGAAGTGTTGATGCCGAGCACCCAACCGGCCGAGCTGTGGCAGGAATCCGGGCGCTGGGAAGAGTACGGCCCTGAATTGCTGCGCTTCAAGGACCGTCATGGTCGCGATTTCTGCGCCGGACCGACTCACGAAGAAGTAATCACCGACCTGATGCGTAATGAGTTGAGCAGCTACAAGCAGTTGCCCCTCAGCCTGTACCAGATCCAGACCAAATTCCGTGATGAGATCCGCCCACGCTTCGGTTTGATGCGTGGCCGTGAGTTCATCATGAAGGACGCCTATTCGTTCCACGCGGACCAGCCCTCACTGCAGGTCACCTACGACCGCATGCACCAGGCCTACTGCAACGTGTTCACGCGCCTGGGCCTCAAGTTCCGTCCGGTTGAAGCCGACAACGGCTCCATCGGTGGCGCCGGCTCCCATGAATTCCACGTACTGGCCGAATCCGGCGAAGACGATATCGTCTTCAGCAACGGTTCCGACTACGCGGCGAACATCGAGAAAGCCGAGGCTGTGCCACGGGAAACTTCCCGCCCTGCGCCGGCTGAAGCGTTGCGCCTTGTAGACACGCCAGACACCAAGACCATCGCGGCCCTGGTGGAGAAATTCAATCTGCCGATTGAAAAGACCATCAAGACCCTGATCGTGCAGGCAGAAGAAGAAGGCAAGCTGATTGCCCTGGTGATCCGTGGCGACCACGAGCTCAATGAAATCAAGGCCGCCCAACAACCGGGCGTAGCCAACCCGTTGGTCATGGCCAGCGATGCCGAACTGCGCGACGCCATTGGCGCCGGTGCTGGCTCCCTGGGCCCGCTGAACCTGCCGCTGCCAATCATCATTGACCGTTCGGTCGAATTGATGAGCGACTTCGGCATCGGTGCCAATATCGACGACAAGCATTATTTCGGCGTGAACTGGGAACGTGACCTGCCGGTTCCGACCGTGGCTGACCTGCGTAATGTGGTTGCCGGAGACCCGAGCCCGGATGGCAAGGGCACCCTGGAAATCAAGCGCGGAATCGAAGTCGGACACATTTTCCAGCTGGGCAACAAATACAGCAAGGCGATGAAGTGCGAAGTGCTGGGCGAAAACGGCAAGCCGGTTACTCTGGAAATGGGCTGCTATGGCATTGGCGTTTCCCGCGTGGTTGCCGCTGCCATCGAGCAGAACAACGACGACAAAGGCATTATTTGGAGCGATGCCCTGGCACCGTTCCAGATTGCCCTGGTACCGCTGCGCTATGAAACCGAGCAGGTCCGCGAAGCCACCGACAAACTGTATGCCGAATTGACGGCTGCCGGTTTCGAAGTGCTGCTGGATGATCGCGACAAGAAAACCAGCCCGGGCATCAAGTTCGCCGACATGGAACTGATTGGCATCCCACACCGGATCGTGGTCAGTGACCGCGGCCTGGCTGATGGCAACCTGGAATACAAGAGCCGGACCGAAGCCCAAGCACAACCGTTGCCGGTGGCTGACGTGTTGTCTTTCCTTCAGGCGCGTATTCGTCGCTGAAAACCAGATCAAGAGAAGTCATGTTCAAGCGAAACACCCAAGCCCTGGGGGGCGCCGCCTTGTGCGGCGCCCTGCTGGTCGGCGGCTGCGCCAATCACATGTCGCAACGCAGCGAGCACGAGGAACGTATCGAGCGTAAATTGCTCGATCACAGCCTGCAAATCGACGTGGGCGAACCCAAGGTACTTGAGCTACCACAACGCCGGGTCCGGATTCATGAGCAAAAGACCTTCGAGATCACCGAATTCGAAGTGACCCGACGTTACGATCGCTACACGCCCTACCAACCCTGGCGCGAACTCTATGAGGTACCCCTTGGTGTGGTGGCAGTGGTGGCCGGTGTCGGCGCAAACGTGGCGAACATCTTTGCCCTCGGCAACCTGCCAGACAACATGACCCATGGCTGGCTGAGCTATGGCGTGGACGGCCTCAACCCGTTCATGAACGTGCAATCCCATGGCCGTGCGCAGCAGAATCTGGGAGGTATCGATGAAACCCAGCGTGACAAGCGCCTGGAGCATTCAAGCCTGCCCTGGAGCGAACGCCCGGTACAGGTTACCGCGGGCAAGCAGACCCATGAGCTGACCACCGACCGTAACGGTGTACTGCGCCTGAGCCTACTGGACAGCCCATTTGCCGAACAGGACCTGAGCCACATCAGCACATTGAAGATCAGTGTCGAAGATGCCCAGGATGATGAGCATTCGGACTCGTCCCTGGCTATCAGTGCCACCCTTCGGGACAAACTGCTTGAAGCTCACGCCTTGATCTACGATGACCTGGAGGATGACGAAGTCAATCAATGGGTGCATCGGGTCAAGCGTTTGTCAGAGTTAGGCCTGGAAGAAGAAGCCAGTGAGTTGGAACAAAGCTTGATCGAACTGACCCGCAATGATCCCGAGTTGCAGCAGGAATTCCTCAAGGCCTTGACCAGGGATGCGGGGCGATTGGTGGCGGATCCAGGGGCCAAGTAGCCGCTGTCGAGGTACGAGGCTGCGATAAGGGCCGAAGACCTTCAACAATCTCAAGGCCCCAAACGACTGCTGCGCAGCCGATCGCAGGCTACGCCAGCGGCTACAAGTGATCGGTGATCGACGGCTCCTGTAGCCGCTGTCGAGGTACGAGGCTGCGATAAGGGCCGCAGGACCTTCAACAATCTCAAGGCACCAAACGACTGCTGCGCAGCCGATCGCAGGCTGCGCCAGCGGCTACAAGTGATCGGTGATCGACGGTCCCCTGTAGCCGCTGACGAGGCACGAGGCTGCGATAAGGGCCGCAGGACCTTCAGCAATCTCAAGGCCCCAGGCGACTGCTGCGCAGCCGATCGCAGGCTACGCCAGCGGCTACAGTTTTTCGGCAAGCTCAAAAGATGCTGATGCTTACGCAGGCAAGCCACCACCTTCGAGGTCCGCTTTCTACCAGGCCAACTCCAATTGTTCGTTGCCGCCGCTCAAGTCCAATAACCGTACCCCAATTCCCAACAACCGCACCGGTTTCCCGCCGCGATTGAACGCCTGCGTCAGCAATTGCTGATAGCTTTCAAGGTCACGTCCCGCCCCTGCTTGCTCCAACGTCGTCTGGGTAAAGTCATGAAATTTAACTTTGACGAACGGCTTGCCCGCTCGGTAGCTGCTGTCGATACGCGACATACGTCCAGCCAAGGTATCCATCAGCTCGGGTAGTTTTTCCAGGCAACTGGGCAGGTCAGGCAAGTCGACATCGTAGGTATTTTCTACACTGATGGATTGCCGACGACTGTCGTTATGCACCTGCCGGTCATCAATCCCACGGGCCAGGCTCCATAGCCGCTCGCCAAAACTACCGAACTCCCGCACCAGCGCCAGCTTGTTCCAGTCCCGCAGTTGCAGGCAATCTTCAATGCCCAGTCGCGCCAGCTTGTCCGCGGTCACCTTGCCGACGCCGTGCAACTTGCCGACCGGCAGTGCCGAGACGAAGTCTTCCACTTGGTCGGGGGTAATCACAAACAGGCCGTTGGGCTTTTTCCAGTCGCTGGCGATCTTGGCCAGGAACTTGTTCGGCGCGACGCCAGCGGAAACAGTGATG
The DNA here is from genome assembly GCF_009707515.1 of Pseudomonas karstica. Classification (GTDB taxonomy): domain Bacteria; phylum Pseudomonadota; class Gammaproteobacteria; order Pseudomonadales; family Pseudomonadaceae; genus Aquipseudomonas; species Aquipseudomonas karstica. Next base: position 91,160 of record NZ_WLYI01000006.1, read on the forward strand.
TGAAGCTGATTGGACACGCGGCGACGAATGTCCTGGGCGATGCGCGTGGCACTGCCGCCAAAATGCCCACAGTCCGAGACGTCCAGATAAGCCTCGTCCAGGGACAATGGCTCAATCAGATCTGTGTAATCACGAAAGATCGTCTGGATTTCCTTTGATGCTTCTTTATAGGCATCCATGCGCGGCTTGACGATGGTCAGGTCAGGGCAGAGCTTCAAGGCATGACGGGAGGACATGGCCGAGCGCACCCCGTAGACCCGCGCCTCGTAATTGCAGGTGGCAATAACGCCCCGCCGGTCTGCTGAACCGCCCACCGCCAGCGGTTTTTGCGCCAGGCTCGGGTCGTCGCGCATCTCGATGGCGGCATAGAAACAATCACAGTCGACGTGGATGATTTTGCGCTGCGTCATATAAAGACAGTGTGGGCCAACGGGAGGCCAGTATCTCATTCAGACCTGTATATAGCACCAGTACTTTGATTCTTCCGTACAAGCGGTAGGAAAACTCCTTCACGAATTCATTTTTTCAATCGAAACCCACCCCCCAATAGAGCTGGAAGCCTTGCCCTGACTGGGCCTGCCCCCTCCCAACAGACCACCTTGGAGAGCTAAGCAATTGAACCACAAGCGCTTTTCTTTGAATCAACGGTTGACACACTGTCGTTCCTCTGTAGAATGCCGACACACAGACGCGGGATGGAGCAGTCTGGTAGCTCGTCGGGCTCATAACCCGAAGGTCGTCGGTTCAAATCCGGCTCCCGCAACCAAACATCAAAAAAGGCTACTCGAAAGAGTGGCCTTTTTTGTGCGCGTCTGTTTTTACCCCACCGAACAATTGTCCAACAAAAAAACCTTTCCAATCGAGCACTTACCACGCCTGGGTAACGATGAACGGTTAATTCGCACTTATTTGACCCTTCGACTGATTAACGGTTGACACTCTGCCATTGCTCTGTAGAATGCCGCCACACAGACGCGGGATGGAGCAGTCTGGTAGCTCGTCGGGCTCATAACCCGAAGGTCGTCGGTTCAAATCCGGCTCCCGCAACCAAACATCAAAAAAGGCTACTCGAAAGAGTGGCCTTTTTTGTATCCAGCGAAAAATTCTTCTGAAACAGTGACATGGCACCTTTCATGAAACTGTATGTGGTTTGTAGAGTCCATCTCGTTGCAGGCTATGCATGCTTTCAACCGCCACCCTCTGCGATCTGTGGGCGTTGTCGCCGGTCCCGGTGATACGCGCTAAAATTTGTAATTATTTTGTCAGTAGGGATTGGTAACTTGACTGGATACCTCCATCCTGTCGCGCACAATCCTCGAGGTGATTGATGCGCGCCCACCCACCAGAACCACAAGACACTGTCACAACGACACAACCGGTCATTCCCTCGCGCTTGCGCTGGCTGGATCTGTTAAGCAAGTACCGCCAACCCATCGGGCTGGTTGTCACTTTATTGCTATTTGCGATTGCCCTGATTGCCTGCCGTCATCTATTGCTTGAGCTGGACCTGTACGCCCTTCATGACTCGATCCTGGAAGTGCCGATACCTTCCCTGCTGGGCGCATTCGCCGCTGGCGTCGCAGGGTTCATCATTATGTTGGGCTACGAGTTTTCCGGCGCACGCTATGCCGGTGTGAAGCTGCCCGCCAAGACCCTGGCCTACGGAGGCTTTACCGCATTTGCTATCGGCAATGCGATTGGCCTGTCGATGCTGTCTGGTGGCTCGGTGCGTTATCGCCTGTACGCAAGACATGGCATCGGTGCGTCCGAAGTAGCCCGCATGACCGTGTTTGCCAGCCTGGCCCTGGGTTGCGCCCTGCCCCCGCTGGCCGCCCTGGCTACCTTGAGCAACTTGCCTGCGGCATCGAGCGCACTGCATCTGCCTGCCAGCCTGCTGGGGGGTATTGCCGGCGCAGTGCTGCTGTTGACGGTTGTGCTGTGCATCGGTATTTATCGCCGCCGCCTGCCGGAGCAGCCCTATCCGGACAACCTGCTGGTCAAGGCCGGACGCCGCACTTTACGTCTGCCCGGGCGCAGCCTGACCTTCCTGCAACTGATCATCACCGCTCTGGACGTCGCCGCTGCCGCCACCGTGCTTTATATGTTGCTGCCCGAAGCACCGCCTTTCGGTACGTTCCTGCTGGTATACCTGCTGGCCCTCGCCGCTGGTGTGCTCAGCCATGTGCCCGGTGGCGTCGGGGTATTTGAAGCGATCCTGCTGGCAGCCTTTGCCAACAAGCTCGGCGCTGCCCCGCTGGCGGCCGCCCTCTTGCTGTACCGAATGATCTACGTGGTACTGCCATTGTTGATCGCCTGCGTATTCCTGCTGATCAACGAAGCCCAGCGTCTGTTCCAGACCCAGCAAAGCCTGCGGGTTGCCTCTGGCCTGGCGGCGCCGGTACTGGGGGTACTGGTTTTTTTGTCCGGTGTGGTGCTGCTGTTCTCCGGCGCTACACCGGAAATCGACTCTCGCCTGGAAAGCATCGGCTTCCTGATTCCCCACCGCCTGATTGACGCCTCGCACTTTGGCGCCAGCCTGATCGGCGTGCTTTGCCTATTGTTGGCCCAGGGCCTGCGCCGCCGGTTGTCAGCCGCCTGGATGCTGACCACCGTCTTGCTACTGGTGGGCGCCCTGTTATCACTGCTCAAAGGCTTCGACTGGGAAGAAGCCAGTTTGTTGACGATGACCGCTATCTTGCTGGCAATCTTCCGTCGCTCGTTCTACCGCCCCAGCCGATTGACCGAGCTGCCCTTCTCGCCGCTGTACCTGGTGGCCAGCATGTGTGTGCTCGGCGCGTCAATCTGGTTGTTGCTGTTCGCCTATCAGGACGTGCCCTACAGCCATGAGCTTTGGTGGCAGTTCACCCTCGACGCCAATGCCCCTCGTGGCTTGCGCTCGCTGCTGGGCGCCGCCGTGCTACTGGTAATTGTGTCCCTGACCTGGCTGTTGCGCACCGCACGCCCGGTGATCCACCTGCCGACACCGGATGAGCTGGAACGTGCCAGCAAGATCCTGATGGCCTCGGCGCAACCCGACGGCGGCCTCGCGCTGACCGGCGACAAAGCGCTGCTGTTCCACCCCAACGACGAGGCATTCCTGATGTACGCCCGTCGCGGCCGCAGCCTGGTAGCCCTCTACGACCCGATCGGCCCCACCCAGCAACGGGCCGAAATGATCTGGCAGTTCCGCGACCTGTGTGACATTCACCACGCCCGCCCGGTGTTTTATCAAGTCCGCGCCGAAAACCTGCCGTACTACATGGACATCGGCCTGACCGCCATCAAGCTGGGAGAGGAAGCCCGGGTTGACCTTAAGCGCTTTGACCTGGAAGCCAAGGGCAAAGAGATGAAGGATTTGCGCTACACCTGGAATCGCGGGAGCCGGGATGGCCTGTCCCTGGAGATCTTTGAATCTGGCCAGGCGCCGATCGATGAGCTCAAAGTCATCTCCGATGCCTGGCTGACGGGTAAGAACGTACGGGAAAAGGGCTTCTCCCTGGGCCGCTTCAGCGATGATTACCTCAAGCATTTTCGCATCGCGATCATTCGCTTTGAAGGTCGCCCCGTAGCCTTCGCCAACCTGCTTGAGACCTACAGCCATGACTTGGCCAGTCTCGACCTGATGCGCGCCCACCCGGACGCGCCGAAGCTGACAATGGAATTCATGATGGTCGGCCTGATTCAATATTATAAGAGTCACGGCTACGACCGTTTCAGCCTCGGCATGGTGCCGTTGTCGGGCTTGCAGCCACGACGTGGCGCGCCCTTGACCCAGCGCCTGGGCTCCATGGTGTTCCGCCGCGGCGAGCAACTGTATAACTTCCAAGGTTTGCGCCGCTTCAAAGACAAATTCCAGCCCGACTGGGAACCCCGTTATATGGCTGTGCCCGCAGGACTTGATCCGCTGGTGGCACTGGCCGATACCGCCGCCCTGATTGCGGGCGGCTTGACTGGATTGGTGAAACGCTGATGATTCGACGCTCCTGGCGGTATGTATTGGCATTTTTGGTAGTACTGGCACTGACCCTGGGGGGTGGCTACTGGTACTGGAATCGCCCGGCACCTCAACCTACGCTGGAACACCTGCCACAAGCCAACGGCACCGCACTGACCCGCGTGACGCCCGGCACTACGCCCAAGGCCCGGGTGGCCGTGGCCGTGATGGCCGATGAAACCCTGTCCGACACCCAGTTGATCGCCCTGAGCCAGGGCGGCGCGGCGCAGATCGTCCAGGTGATCCTGCCCAAGGATGACTGCAAACTGCAGGAGCAAGCCTTGCACGCCGCGCTGGACCAGCTCCAGGGCCCGGCGACGCTGGTCAGCGGTATCGGCCCTGGCGCAGCCCTGGCCTGGCGCTGGCTGGCCACGCAAAACGATGACAAGGCCAATGCCATCTCTGTCGGCTTCGCCCTGGCCCAGGAAGGCTGCAAGGACCCACTGCCGAAAACTGCAGCCCATGGCAACTGGCTGGTGGCGTGGAACGACAATCCTGACGATGAAAGTGCCAGCTTCGTACGCGACACCCCGCGCGCGTCCACCAGCATCAGCGACTATGACATTCACTTCCCACAGATCCTGAACAACGAACTGCGCAAGCAACTGGTGGGTTCGGAGAATGGTGGGCTGGCGATCCCGGTGGTAGAAGTGCCCGCCGGCCAGGCCAAGGACACCGTAACGCTGTTCCTGTCCGGTGACGGCGGCTGGCGCGACCTGGACCGTGACGTGGCCGGGGAAATGGCCAAGATCGGCTACCCGGTGGTCGGCATCGACACCCTGCGCTACTACTGGCAGCACAAGACCCCGGAACAGAGCGCCAAGGACCTCTCCGAACTGATTCAGCACTACCGGCAGAAATGGGGTACCCAACGCTTTGTGCTGACCGGCTATTCGTTTGGCGCCGACGTCTTGCCCGCGATCTACAACCGCCTGCCGCAAACCGAGCAGCAGCGGGTCGACGCGATCATCCTGCTGGCCTTTGCCCGCACCGCCAGCTTCGAAATCGAAGTCGAAGGCTGGCTGGGCAATGCCGGTAAAGAAGCCGCTACCGGTCCGGAAATGGCCAAGCTGCCCGCCGCCAAGGTGGTGTGTATCTACGGTGCCGAAGAAGTCGACGAGAGCGGCTGCACCGACAAGACGGCGGTGGGCGAAGCCATGAAACTGCCTGGCGGCCACCACTTCGACGAGAACTACCCGGCCTTGGCCCAGCGCCTTGTCGACATCATTAATAAGCGCCAGGCCAAGTCCCAGTAGGAGCGAGCTTGTTCGCGAAGGTGGTCAACGATGACGCGGGGAACCAGGATAACCGCGGCGTCTTTGAGTTTTTCGCGAGCAAGCTCGCTCCTACAGTGGGCAGGACAGTTACATTTCTACCTGGGTGCCCAGTTCAATCACCCGGTTCACCGGCAGGTTGAAGAAACGCAGATTGCCGTTGGCATTCTTGAGCATGAAAGCAAACAACCCCTCCCGCCAGCGCGCCATGCCCTCGAGCTTGGAGGCAATAACCGTCTCACGGCTGAGGAAATAGGTGGTGCGCATCGAGGTGAAATCCAGGTCGTCCAGATGACACAGTTTCAGCGCCTCGGGTACGTCCGGCTCATCGGTAAAACCGAAATGCAGAATCACCCGGAAGAAGCCATCACCGTAAGAGTCCACCTCGAAGCGGCGCTGGGCCGGAACCCTCGGGATGTCTTCGTAGACCACCGTCAGCAACACCACCTGTTCATGCAGCACCTGATTATGCAGCAGGTTATGCAATAACGCGTGGGGTACCGCATCAGGCCGTGCAGTAAGAAACACCGCCGTACCCTGGACACGATGGGGTGGTTGTACACGGATACTGCTGATAAAGATCGGCAGCGGCAGGCCGCCCTCGTCGAGGCGCCCCACCAGCAATTGTTTGCCGCGCTTCCAGGTGGTCATCAACACGAAGAGCACGATCCCCGCCAGCACCGGAAAGGCGCCACCCTGGACGACCTTCGGCACGTTGGCGGCGAAAAACAAGCCGTCCACCAGTAGAAAGCCCAGCAGCACCGGCACCGCCAGCACAGGCGGCCACTTCCATAGCAGCAACATCACCGCCGATACCAAGATAGTGGTCATCAGCATAGTTCCGGTGACCGCCACGCCATAGGCCGAGGCCAGGGCGCCCGAGGACTCGAAGCCCAGTACCAACAGGATCACCCCGACCATCAGCGACCAGTTCACCGCACCAATGTAAATCTGCCCCTGTTCGGCGCTGGAGGTGTGCTGGATATACATGCGCGGGATGTAACCCAGCTGGATCGCCTGGCGGGTCAGAGAGAAGGCGCCGGAGATCACCGCCTGGGAGGCAATCACCGTCGCCAGGGTCGACAGCAGCACCAGCGGGATCAACGCCCAGTTCGGTGCCAATAGGTAGAACGGGTTGCGCGCCGCTTGCGGGTCACCCAGCAGCATCGCGCCCTGACCGAAGTAGTTGAGCATCAGTGCCGGCAGCACCAGAATGAACCAGGCGCGGGCTATAGGCTTGCGGCCGAAGTGGCCCATGTCGGCGTACAGCGCCTCGGCCCCCGTCAGCGCCAATACCACCGCGCCGAGGATTGCCACACCAATACCGGGATGAGAGACGAAAAAGCGCACGCCCCATACCGGGTTCATCGCGCGAAGTACTTCTGGATGCTGAAGGATGCCGTAGATGCCCAAACCGCCCAGCACCAAAAACCACGCCACCATCACTGGCCCGAACAGCTTGCCGATGCGGTCGGTACCATGTTTCTGGATCAAAAACAGCGCTACCAACACCACCAATGCCAAGGGCACGACCCAGCGCTCCAGGCCTTCAAACGCCAGTTCCAGGCCTTCGATGGCCGACAACACGGAGATCGCCGGGGTGATCATGCTATCGCCATAGAACAAAGCCGCACCGCACAGGCCGCAGACCACCAGAAAGCTGCGCAACCGCGGATGATTCCCCGCTGCCCGCCGGGCCAATGCCGTCAGCGCCATAATGCCGCCTTCACCCTGATTGTCGGCGCGCAGCACGAACAACATGTACTTGATCGATACCACCCAGATCAGCGACCAGAAGATAAGCGCCAGAATCCCCAGCACCCCGTCATGGTTGACCTGAACCCCATAACCGCCAGAAAACACTTCTTTAAGGGTGTAGAGCGGACTGGTGCCGATATCGCCGTAAACCACCCCCACCGCAGCCACCAGCATGCCGATTGGCTTTGCGTTGGAATGCCCGGCGCCTGCCGCCTGAGTACTTGTCTGACCCATTAACCACTCCTGCCCTTTTTGACCTGAGGTCTTTTATAAACAGCACACCCGTAGGCCAGCGCCTAAGCTGTGCACAGCATGCGCTGTTTTACTTCTCGTTACAGACGATTTATTGACCACCGGGATTCGCCCAGGTGCAACGGCGCGAAGCATAGCGCAGCACCCGTCGTATTTCCCCGCATAAAGCTGGTCAAGAGCGACTCCCGTCGCTAGAATTGCGCACTTTTTGATCAGAGGCACACCAAGTGCCCGTCCGCAGCCTTGTCGTGCACGACTGGCGGCGTCATTCAATACCGAGGTTAGACATGTCCACCACCATCGCAAAAGCCAACCCCAAGGTCGGTTTTGTATCCCTGGGTTGCCCAAAGGCTCTGGTCGACTCCGAACGCATTCTCACTCAGTTGCGGATGGAAGGTTATGACGTCGTGTCCACCTACCAGGACGCGGACGTGGTGGTGGTCAATACCTGCGGTTTCATCGACTCGGCCAAGGCCGAATCCCTGGAAGTGATCGGCGAAGCCATCAAGGAAAACGGCAAGGTCATCGTCACCGGCTGCATGGGCGTGGAAGAAGGCAATATCCGCAACGTACACCCAAGCGTACTGGCCGTGACCGGTCCGCAGCAGTACGAGCAGGTGGTCAATGCCGTGCATCAGGTCGTGCCGCCACGCCAGGATCACAACCCGTTGATCGACCTGGTGCCGCCGCAAGGCATCAAGCTGACCCCGCGCCACTATGCCTACCTGAAGATTTCCGAAGGCTGCAACCACAGTTGCAGCTTCTGCATCATCCCGTCGATGCGCGGCAAACTGGTCAGCCGCCCGGTGGGCGATGTGCTGGACGAGGCCCAGCGCCTGGTCAAGTCCGGGGTCAAGGAACTGCTGGTGATCTCCCAGGACACCAGCGCCTACGGCGTCGACGTCAAATACCGCACGGGTTTCTGGAACGGCGCGCCGGTAAAAACCCGCATGACCGAACTGTGCGAAGCGCTCAGCAGTCTCGGCGTATGGGTACGCCTGCACTACGTCTACCCGTACCCGCACGTTGACGAACTGATCCCGTTGATGGCCGCCGGCAAGATCCTGCCGTACCTGGATATCCCGTTCCAGCACGCCAGCCCGAAAGTCCTCAAGGCCATGAAACGCCCGGCTTTCGAAGACAAGACCCTGGCGCGTATCAAGAACTGGCGCCAGATCTGCCCGGAACTGATCATCCGCTCGACCTTCATCGTGGGCTTTCCCGGCGAAACCGAAGAAGACTTCCAGTACCTGCTGAACTGGCTGACCGACGCCCAACTGGACCGTGTCGGCTGCTTCCAGTACTCGCCGGTCGAAGGCGCCCCGGCCAACCTGCTGGACGCCGCGATTGTTCCCGATGAGGTCAAGCAAGACCGTTGGGAGCGCTTCATGGCCCACCAACAGGCCATCAGCTCGGCACGCCTGCAACTGCGCATCGGCAAGGAAATCGAAGTACTGATCGACGAAGTCGACGAGCAAGGCGCGGTCGGCCGCTGCTTCTTCGACGCTCCGGAAATCGACGGTAACGTGTTTATTGGCGATGCCAACGGCCTCAAGCCAGGCGATAAAGTCTGGTGCCGCGTCACCGACGCCGACGAATACGACCTCTGGGCCGAGAAGCGTGACTAGTACCCATACAGGCCGCTAGCGTATAAATAATTGAAAAAGCCCTGCTCTTCGACAAGATGCGGGGCTTTTTTAGGTCTATTGTTTTACTCATCAATGCCAATCATCGCCAAAGGGCTGCGGGCATGCATCAACATTCAGTTATTCATACACCCAAACCCACCGACTATCCGCTATTGACCCAAATCTGGGAGGACTCGGTGCGCGCCACCCATGACTTCCTCCCGAACAGCTACATAGAGGTGCTGAAGAACCTGGTACTGACCCGCTACCTCGATGCCGTCATGCTGATTTGCACCAAGGATTCGCGGCAACACATCACCGGTTTCGCGGGCATCGCGGCGGGCAAGGTCGAAATGCTGTTCATCGACCCGAAGCACCGCGGCCGGGGCCTGGGCCAGCAATTGCTGCGCTATGCGATCGAGCACCTGAATGCCGACGAACTGGACGTCAACGAACAGAACCCGCAAGCCTTGGGTTTCTACATCAAACAGGGTTTTGAGGTGATCGGGCGCACCGACCACGACGGCATGGGGCAGCCTTACCCGCTGCTGCACATGCGCTTGCGCCAGGCGCAACAAGAGGCAAAGAGCGGCTAAACACCACGGCACCGAAATGGAACCGGGATTAACCGGCTTCAGGCAGGTACAATAGCTGCCCCCTTTTGTTACGGCCCTTGTCATGACCGACCCCATACGTCTCTCCAAACGCCTCATCGAACTGGTCGGCTGCTCCCGTCGGGAGGCTGAACTGTTCATCGAGGGCGGCTGGGTCATGGTGGACGGCGAAGTGATCGACGAACCGCAGTTCAAGATCACCACCCAAAAAGTCGAGCTGGACCCGGACGCCAAGGCTACCGCCCCGGAACCGGTGACCATCCTGCTGCACGCGCCAGCGGACATAGATGCCGAAACAGCGCTGGCGTCCATCAACGCCGATACCCTGTCGCAGGAGCACCGCTTCGGCAAGCGCCCGCTCCGGGGCCACTTCCTACGCCTGAGCACCAGCGCCGACCTGCAGGCCAAGGCTAGCGGCCTGCTGGTGTTCACCCAGGACTGGAAAATCCTGCGCAAACTGACGGCCGATGCCGCCAAGATCGAACAGGAGTACGTGGTGGAAGTATCCGGGGACATGGTGGCGCACGGCCTGAACCGCCTGAACCATGGCCTGACGTACAAGGGCAAGGAATTACCAGCGGTGAAAGCCAGTTGGCAGAACGAGAACCGCCTGCGCTTTGCGCTGAAAAATCCGCAACCGGGTGTGATTGCCTTGTTCTGCGAAGCCGTTGGCTTGAAGGTCGTCGCCATTCGACGCATCCGCATTGGCGGAGTCTCCATCGGCAAAGTGCCGGCGGGCCAATGGCGCTATCTGTCCGGCAAAGAGAAGTTTTAACGCTTTCTTCGCCGCCGAGTTTCTCGATACCGCCTCCCTGGGCGGTGTCCACAGTTGAATGACCAGGATTGCCAACATGATTCACAACGACGTACTGCGCAGCGTGCGCTACATGCTCGACATCAGCGACAACAAGATGGTCGAGATCATCAAGCTCGGCGGCATGGATGTCACCAAGGACGACCTGCTGACCTACCTCAAGAAAGACGAGGAAGAAGGCTTTGTGTTCTGCCCAGACGACGTCATGGCCCATTTTCTTGATGGCCTGGTGATCTTCAAGCGCGGCAAGGACGAAAGCCGTCCACCGCAGCCAATTGAAACGCCCGTGACCAACAACATCATCCTGAAGAAACTGCGTGTCGCCTTCGAACTGAAAGAAGACGATATGCACGCCATCCTCAAGGCCGCCGAGTTTCCGGTGTCCAAGCCTGAGCTGAGCGCGCTGTTTCGCAAGTTCGGGCATACCAACTACCGCACCTGTGGCGATCAGTTGCTGCGCAACTTCCTCAAGGGGCTGACGCTGCGCGTCAGGGCTTGAGGCAGCGACAAGCTTCAAGCGGCAAGTTAAGAGCTTGTAGCTTGGGGCCTGCAACTTGAGGCTTGTGCAATGACCTACAGCGTTTCGCCCATCGGCTTCGTCCGCTCCTGTTTCAAGGAGAAGTTCGCCATCCCGCGCCAGCCGCAACTGGCACCCGCCGCCCGAGGCGTGCTGGAGTTGGTGGCGCCGTACGATCAAGGTGAAGCGGTACAGGGGTTGGAACAGGTCAGCCATGTGTGGTTGCTGTTCCTGTTTCACCAGGCCTTGGAAGAAAAGCCCCGACTGAAAGTCCGCCCGCCGCGCCTGGGTGGCAACAAATCCATGGGGGTGTTTGCCACCCGCGCCACCCATCGCCCAAACGGCATCGGCCAATCAGTGGTGAAACTGGACAAGGTGGAAGCCAACCGCCTGTGGATATCCGGCATTGATTTACTGGATGGCACGCCGATTCTCGACATCAAGCCGTATGTGCCCTACGCCGACATCATCGATACAGCGACCAACAGCATCGCCAGTGCTGCGCCGCAGCTGATTCCCGTGCAGTGGCTGAAGGCTGCCCTGCATCAGGCACAAGGCCACGCTCAGCGCCTTGACGAGCCATTAGTTGCGCTGATTGAGCAGTGTTTGGCACAGGACCCACGACCGGCGTACCAGACACCGGGGCCTGAACGGGAATATGGCGCGCAGCTCTGGGACGTGGATGTACGTTGGCACTATCCGGAAGCTGGGATGATTTGTGTGTTGGAAGTGGTTGCAGCCCGGTAAATCGCAAAAACAAAAAAGCCCGCATTGCCTGGAAAGGCAATGCGGGCTTTTCTTTATATGACGCACACCGTGTAGGAGCGAGTTTGCTCGCGAAGAACTTCAACGATAACGCGGGCATTCTGGATTAATGCGGTGCCCTTGCGTTTTTCGCGAGCAAGCTCGCTCCTACAGGAGATCCGACGTTATTTCTCGACGAACGCACGTTCGATCAAGTAATCACCTGGCTCGCGCATCCGCGGCGAAACCTTCAGACCGAAGCTGTTCAGTACTTCGCTGGTCTCGTCCAGCATACTCGGGCTGCCACACAACATGGCGCGGTCGTCCTCAGGGTTGATCGGCGGCAGGCCAATATCGCTGAACAGTTTGCCGCTGCGCATCAGGTCGGTCAGGCGACCTTCGTTTTCGAATGGCTCGCGGGTCACGGTGGGGTAGTAGATCAACTTGTCACGCAGGGATTCACCGAAGAATTCGTTCTGCGGCAGATGCTCGGTGATGAATTCACGGTAGGCAACTTCGTTGACGTAACGCACGCCGTGGCACAGGATCACTTTTTCGAAACGTTCGTAGGTTTCCGGATCCTGGATGACGCTCATGAACGGCGCCAGGCCAGTACCGGTGCTGAGCAGGTACAGATGTTTCCCTGGCTTCAAATCGTCCAGCACCAGGGTGCCGGTCGGTTTTTTACTGATGATGATCTCGTCGCCTTCCTTCAGGTGCTGTAACTGCGACGTCAGCGGACCATCCGGAACCTTGATGCTGAAGAATTCCAGATGTTCTTCCCAGTTCGGGCTGGCAATGGAGTAAGCACGCATGAGCGGGCGGCCGTTGGGTTGCTGCAGGCCGATCATCACGAACTGACCGTTCTCGAAGCGCAGGCCCGGATCGCGGGTGCACTTGAAGCTGAACAGAGTGTCGTTCCAGTGATGAACACTGAGGACACGCTCGTGGTTCATGTTGCTCATGTACGGGGAACTCCTGGAAATGGGTCTGCGCCAAATGATAGGTGCGCAATTGCATCGTATTCTAATGGCAGCGACAATATCTGTTAACTGGATTATTAAGATAAGGGTTATCGGTTATATCGATATGCGATTTACTCTACGACAACTGCAAGTCTTCGTCGCCGTCGCCCAGCAGGAAAGCGTCTCTCGCGCTGCTGGCCTTCTGGCCTTATCTCAATCTGCCGCCAGCACCTCAATTACTGAGCTGGAACGCCAATCCAGCTGCCAACTGTTCGATCGCGCCGGCAAACGCCTGAGCCTCAACGCCCTCGGCCATCAGCTATTGCCCCAAGCGGTGGCGCTGCTGGACCAGGCCAAGGAGATCGAGGATCTGCTCAACGGCAAGTCCGGCTTCGGCTCCCTGGCGGTCGGCGCCACCCTGACCATCGGTAATTACCTGGCCACGCTGTTGATCGGCAGCTTCATGCAGCAGCATCCCGAGAGCCAAGTGAAGCTGCACGTGCAGAACACTGCACATATCGTGCACCAGGTGGCGCACTACGAAATTGATCTGGGTCTAATTGAAGGCGATTGCAGCCACCCGGACATCGAAGTACAAACCTGGGTGGAAGATGAGCTGGTGGTGTTCTGTGCGCCACAGCATCACTTGGCTCAGCGAGGCCAGGCGAGTATGGAAGAGTTGACCCATGAAGCGTGGATCCTGCGGGAACAAGGCTCCGGCACCCGCCTGACCTTTGATCAGGCCATGCGTCATCATCGCAGCGCCCTGAACATCCGCCTGGAACTGGAACACACCGAGGCCATCAAGCGCGCGGTGGAGTCGGGGCTGGGGATTGGTTGTATTTCACGATTGGCTCTGCGTGATGCATTCCGGCGTGGCAGCCTGGTACCAGTGGAAACTCCAGACCTGGACCTGGCCCGGCAGTTCTACTTCATCTGGCACAAGCAAAAGTATCAGACCTCCGCCATGCGCGAGTTCCTGGAGCTATGCCGTGCCTTTACCGCCGGGGTTGTGCGCAGCGACGAGATCGTGCTGCCTAACATTGCCTAGATCAAAATCACGGCCCACACCAGGGTAATCATGGTCAACGCCACGAACTGCGCGGCGCTGCCCATGTCCTTGGCGTTCTTCGACAAGGGGTGGCGGTCCAGGGAAATCCGGTCAATGGCCGCTTCTACCGCCGAATTGAGCAACTCGACGATCAACGCCAGCAGGCAGACGGCAATCAACAACGCCCGCTCGACCCGGCTGACGCTCAGGAAAAAACTCAACGGGATCAAGATGACGTTGAGCAACACCAACTGACGAAACGCCGCCTCACCCGTGAAGGCCGCACGCAAGCCATCCAGGGAGTAACCGCCTGCGTTGAAGATACGTTTGATACCGGTTTGACCTTTAAAAGGCGACATAGAGTAGGCAACTGCACAAAAAGGAGTAGGAAAGCTAGAACACGCCAAGTCAAAAAAGCGTGAATGAATACGTTCTTATTGCTGCGTAATTGACTCAAGTTGTTGCAAGAGCAGCGCCGCCTGGGTTCGTGTACGCACCCCGAGCTTGCGGAAAATCGCCGTGACGTGAGCCTTGATAGTCGCTTCGGACACGCTCAGCTCGTAGGCGATCTGCTTGTTCAACAACCCTTCGCAAACCATGGTCAGTACTCGAAATTGCTGAGGCGTCAGGCTGGCCAGGCCATCCCGTGCGGCCTTGGCTTCGTCGGATACATTGATCTCTTCAAACGCTTGTGGCGGCCAGGAGACATCACCGTCCAGCACCGTACGCACGGCTTTTTGAATAGCTTCCATGGAACTGGATTTTGGAATGAAACCGCTGGCACCGAATTCCTTGGAACGCACCACCACCGATGCTTCTTCCTGCGCCGAGACCATCACCACGGGAATCTGCGGGTATTGCCCGCGCAGCAGCACAAGTCCCGAAAAGCCATAGGCACCGGGCATGTTCAGGTCCAGTAACACCAGGTCCCAGTCGGATTTTTCGGTAAGACGGGATTCCAGCTCAGCAATGCTGGCGACTTCAACCAATCGCACATCCGGCCCCAGGCCCAGGGTGACTGCCTGGTGCAACGCGCTGCGAAAAAGCGGATGGTCGTCAGCAATCAGGATTTCGTATGTGGCCATTTTTCAAATGATCCTGTTTTTATGGGAACACCGATGGGTTCAGTGCTCGCCAAGGCAACACAAGGTGACCGCAAGGCAGGCACCACAGGGCACGTCCAACGTCAAAAAAGCAAATTACGACGTTTGAAAATTCACGGCGGCGCCCTGAACGGCGCCAAGCATGCCCAGCGTAGCCTGGGTGGTCAAGCGCTACGCCCGTGGCATATTTTAGCCGGCCTGGTGATTACCGTGCCACTCGGTCAAGGCCCTCTGACCATGACGCCTATAGAAAAGGTGCCAAACGAGAGTGGACAACGTCCTGCGGATCCAGCGCCAACTGAAACTTGGCAGCCAGATAGTGCGTACTGAAGACGTCCAGATAGGCATCCAGCACCTCACTGGCCGACTGATCCCCTGTCAGTTCAAGGCACAAGGCAGCCACTTCGGCGGTACAGAAGTGGTCATCGCGCTTGGAGCGCCGCAACTTGTAACGCGACAACTGCTCAGGCTCCAAGCTCAGTACCGGCAAGTGCTCGAGGTACGGACTCTTGCGAAACATCTTGCGCGCCTCACTCCAGGTCCCATCCAGCAGGATGAACAGCGGGCGCTTACCCGGCGCCAGCTTGACCTCGCTGACCACGCGCTCAGGCGCTACGAACTCACCAGGAAAAACGATATAGGGCTGCCATTGCGGGTCCGCCAACAGAGCCAGCAGTTCAGGCTCCACTTCGGTTCGCGACCAGGGAAACGCCGTCGTGTCACTGATCACATCGGCAATCAGCCAGCCAGTATTGCTGGGTTTCATCGGTTCCACATCATGCATCAACAAGCACATGGCGGATTGGGCCTGGACCTTCGGTCGCCAGGCGCACAGGCAATACTCGGGGATTACCCGACAGCCCGGACAGCGCTCGGCACGGGAGCCACGCGCAACAAATGGCTTGAGGGCCCGGGCCAAGCGTTGGGCGCGCAAACGGGAGACGGCATGGCTCATTGGATGCGCCGTGGCAAAGAAGTGAAGATCAACACGGACAGGACTCAGGAAAGGCAAAAGTCGCCGCAGTTTACCAGAGCCAATCGCCCTCACCTGCACTTCCCGCAATACGCTGGTCGTACAGACCAAGGCTCACCTATAATCGCGCGCCACTGAACGCACGACGCCGTGGCGGGTCTATGCACCAGTAACCGAATCAGGAGATTTCCATGCTGCGTTTTATGCTGCGTTATGTGGCCCCTTCCATCGCCCTCGCGTTGGTTTTGCCCGTGGGTGCCCAAGCGGCTTCCTTGCTGGAAGTTCAACTGAACAAGAAGCTGCAGAGCGTGGCGGCGGAAAGTAACAAGGACCTACCAAGGGAGATTGACGAAAAAACCCTGGAAGTGGCCTACACCGTTGAAGGTTTGCAACTGATTGACCATCTCAGCGTGCTGCCTGATCGTGCCGAACAAATGCGCGCCAATCCCAAGGCTGTGTATTTCCAACTGGGGCAGAGCGTCTGCCTGAACAAGGGTTATCGCGAGTTGATGGCCAAGGGTGCCGTGATGCGCTACGAGATTACCGAGAACAAGACCAATCGCCCCGTCGCGTCGGTGAAGTTCCAGGAATCCGACTGCCCCGCACCTGCTTCGGCGAAGAAGAAAAAGTAAGCGATACCTTCTTTCGCACGCCACTGATCAGCGGCGTGCGATCCCCTTCTGCAATGCCCTCGCTCCGCTCATACCCGCGAACACGCTCAGTGACGAATGATCAATAAGCTGTTGCCAGCCAAGACTTTATAGGCTCATGATCAAATCATCTTGAAAGCTTGTTGCAGGGGCCTTTCATGCTGTTCTGTAATATTTTCAGGGCAAAAGAGGATTGCCCACCTGACTTGCAGCGCATAGGGTTTTAATCACAGGAAACATACAGAACCTGTTTCGCCCACCTTGATCATCAGAGGCCTGGCGAATCCCGTGTAGCACCCGGCCATGTGCCGAGGCCAACAGCGACACATGCAGTGTCGTGGTCCCCGACGAATATCTCGACGGCACCCTGGGTTCTGTAAAGAAGGAGAAACTGAATGCCTTACGAACCGAATGACCTCCTGGTCCGTCATTTTCAAGAAAGCGAGCCTGAACTCACGCAGCAGGTCGACGAACAACTCAAGCTGATTGCTCCAAACAGCCCGAATACCCCCCTTTACCGCGACATGATTCTCACCGTCTTGCGCATGGCCCAGGATGACCGCAACCGCTGGAATGCCAAGATCACTCTGCAAACCATTCGCGAACTGGATCATGCCTTCCGGGTCCTGGAGCAATTCAAGGGCCGACGCAAAGTCACCGTATTTGGCTCGGCGCGTACCCCTGTCGAAAGCCCGCTTTATGCATTGGCCCGGGAAGTAGGTGCCGTCCTGGCACGCTCGGACCTGATGGTCATTACCGGGGGCGGCGGCGGCATCATGGCCGCAGCTCACGAAGGTGCGGGCCTGGAACATAGCCTGGGGTTCAATATCACCCTGCCTTTCGAACAGCATGCTAACCCGACCATTGATGGCACCGAGAACCTGCTGTCTTTCCATTTCTTTTTTACCCGCAAGCTGTTCTTCATCAAGGAGGCCGATGCACTCGTGCTCTGCCCTGGCGGTTTCGGCACCCTTGATGAAGCGCTGGAAGTCCTGACCCTGATCCAGACCGGCAAAAGCCCGCTGGTTCCGGTGGTGTTGCTGGATACGCCGGGTGGTGGTTTCTGGCAAGGAGCACTGGATTTCATAAGCAACCAGCTTGAGGCTAATCGCTACATTCTGCCTTCCGACCTCAAGTTGGTACGCCTGGTGTATAGCGCCGAAGAAGCAGTAGAAGAAATCAACCAGTTCTACGCCAACTTCCACTCTACCCGCTGGCTGAAGCGTCAGTTTGTGATCCGCATGAATCACCCTCTCAGCGACCGCTCGTTAGCCCACCTTCAGGAAGCATTTGCCGATCTGAAACTTAGTGACGATTTCCATCAGTATGCTTATGAAGGTGAGGAGTATGACGAACCACACCTCAGTCATCTGACGCGCCTGGTGTTCAACTTCAATGGCCGTAATCAGGGCCGGTTGCGAGAGTTAGTGGATTACATCAATTTGCCGGAAAACTGGGCCCAGGCTCAGGGGAAAGCGCAGCAGCGGGTGAGAGAGCCAGCATAAGCCAAACGCAAAAAGGCCCGCTATTTTCATGGCGGGCCTTTTTGTATGTGTTGTCCCGTCCTGAATAAGGTTTACACCTTCTGACCTATTTTCAGGAGGGAGCAAGGACTTCAGATGGAACGTGTTTGGGCTGCTAGCTACTGGGGACTCAATCGTCCATGTCCCGACCACTTAACAAGCGGCTGATCATTTCCATCGAAAATCCGCGGTAACTCAGGAAACGACCTTGTTTCGCACGCTCTCGAGCATCGATAGGCAGATGCCCGGCAAACTTGCGGCGCCACGTGTCCTCCAGTTGCGCCTGCCAACTGATGCCGCACTCACGTAGCGCGAGATCGATATCGATGCGCTGCAGACCACGCTGGCTCAGCTCTTCGCGAATCCGCGCCGGACCATAGCCAGAGCGGGCCCGATAGGAAACAAAACTCTCCAGGTAACGGGTTTCCGAAAGCAGCCCCTCCTCCGTCAGACGATCAAGGGCTGTTTCGATCATTTCAGGAGGAGCGCCCCGCAGACGCAACTTACGCGTCAACTCAACTCGACCATGCTCGCGTCGAGCGAGCAGGTCCATTGCCGTACGCCGTACAGCGACGAGTGTATCCAGTACAGCAGTCATCGTATGGCTCAGATGTCAGCGTCTGCTGCTTCCATATCGACAACAGCTTCTCTGTTTGCAGCAGCCTTGACGTCTGGCACCGGGGTCAGCAGCTTGTCACGGATCTGTTTCTCAAGGGCTGCGGCAATGTCAGGGTTGTCTTGCAGGAACTTGGCCGAGTTGGCCTTGCCCTGGCCGATCTTGCTGCCGTTGTAGGCATACCAGGCGCCGGATTTCTCAACGAAGCCGTGCAGCACGCCCAGGTCGATCATCTCGCCGTTCAGGTAGATACCCTTGCCATAGAGAATCTGGAACTCCGCCTGACGGAACGGTGGAGCCACCTTGTTCTTCACGACTTTAACGCGGGTTTCGCTACCGACCACCTCGTCACCTTCCTTCACCGCGCCAGTACGACGGATGTCCAGACGGACCGAAGCGTAGAACTTCAGCGCGTTACCACCGGTGGTGGTTTCCGGGCTACCGAACATTACGCCGATCTTCATTCGGATCTGGTTGATGAAGATCACCAGGCAGTTGGCGTTCTTGATGTTACCGGTAATTTTACGCAGCGCCTGGGACATCAGACGGGCTTGCAGGCCAACGTGCATGTCGCCCATTTCGCCTTCGATTTCCGCCTTCGGTACCAGCGCGGCCACAGAATCGACCACGATCACGTCGATGGCGTTGGAGCGCACCAACATGTCGGTGATTTCCAGGGCCTGCTCACCGGTATCCGGCTGGGAGACCAGCAGATCGTCGACATTAACGCCCAGCTTGCCTGCGTATTCAGGATCCAGGGCGTGCTCGGCATCGACGAACGCACAGGTGGCGCCCATCTTTTGTGCCTGGGCAATCACCGACAGGGTCAGGGTGGTTTTACCGGAAGATTCTGGACCGTAGATTTCAACAATACGGCCTTTTGGCAGGCCGCCAATGCCGAGCGCAATGTCCAGACCCAGAGAGCCAGTGGAAATAGCCGGGATCGCCTGACGGTCGTGATCGCCCATACGCATTACGGCACCCTTGCCGAATTGACGTTCGATCTGACCCAGGGCCGCAGCCAAGGCTTTCTTCTTGTTGTCGTCCATTAAAGTCCTCACGTAATCAATAAGGCCTGGCGGCCAACACCTGTATAAGTAGACAGTATTGTTCCACAAAGATCCGGGATCGCCTACCCCTGTTTTTCTATTTCGAGTGCAGCTCGTCGCAATAGCCCCTCTAATGCGGCTTTTACCGTTTGTCGACGGACCTCGTCACGGTTGCCGGGAAAGTGCTGGCGCTGCGCAATAACCTCCTCACCGACACCCCAGGCCAGCCACACGGTGCCCACCGGTTTGTCCGGCGAACCGCCATCAGGGCCGGCCACACCGCTGACTGCCACGGCAAACCGTGCCAGGCTTTTCTCCTGGGCGCCTTTCACCATCGCCTCGACCACTTCCCGGCTGACGGCACCGACCTTGGGAAAAAGCTTCTCCGGTACATTCAATTGCTGGGTCTTCTGTCGGTTGGAATACGTGACATAACCCGCCTCGAACCAGGCCGAACTCCCGGGAATACGCGTAATCGCTTCAGCGATGCCGCCGCCGGTGCACGATTCGGCGGTGGTGACGTGGGCATTGAGAACCTGCAAGCGGCGACCAAGTTCAGCAGCGAGTTGGGTAATTTCCTTCACGATCGTCTCCATCTGTGGGCGGGCGTGTGCCTACCCTACAGGAGCCTATCGGTCATGCAAGATACTGACGGAATCACAATGCTAACGGACAAGGGCCCGTATAAAGCCTGACAGGCCCGCACTTAGTAGCATCCCCTGCAACGATCATGGCTGGTTGGGTGGTGGCCCCTCGCTCACCCCGATCCGCTTGGCCACCCAACGCTCATACAAGCCGATGGCCACGTCGGCACCGCCCATAGCTGTCAGGCAGCCAATGGCACCGGCAGTCCAGTTCGACATCCCGGCGGCATAACACAGCATCAGGGCCGAGACCCCGCAGACCATGCACGCCCCGGAGCGCAGGGCCAGGCGGCGAGCCAGGGACCAACCGCGGGCGCCCTCCTTGTCGGCGCGCCACATTTCTCCGGAAACACCGCCGATCACCGCCAATATGATGACCAGCCAGATAGGTATTTCCGCCAACGCTTGCTGCTCGCTTGTCATGTCACGCCTCCTGGCAATGAGTGAGACCGACTTTTGGCCGGCACCTTGATTCATCCGTATGAGTTTTAAATTAAACAGCGTCGGCGTCCTTGCCGGTGTTACCTGGCTTCCGTGCCACCGCTGGTGGCGTCCATGCCGATGTAGCGTGTCTTCCTTGTCTTCCTTGTCTTCCTTGTCTTCCTTGGCAGCCTCCTTGCCGCCTCCACCAGACCTTGTTGGCCGGCTTGAGATGAAGAATAGGTATGTATGGATATACAGTCAATGCATAAATGCATTTAATTTCGACCTTAAAATGCATTGGCGCATTAACGCCTTGTCGGTAAAGGGCTTGGTGGTTTTGCACAGGCGAAAAAAAGCCCACTCGATGGCAGGCGTTGTCTTACACAAGAAGGTTAGCGGGCGTACATGCCCCACCAGAAAACGTGGCCAAGGATGCTGATCTGCTCCTCCTGGATTCCCTGGAAGCTGTAGTCCTCGTCTGGATGCTCATCACGGTTGAAGCTGCGCAGGCGAACCCCTGAAGGCAAGCGATAGAGCTGTTTGACCCGCAACTGGCCGTTGTGATTGATCGCGTACAAGTCACCATCAACAATGTCGCCAATCCCGCACTTGCCAGCATTGACCCCCACCGTCGCGCCATCGCGCAACACTGGCAACATACTGTTGCCACGCACCGTTACGCATTTGGCCTGGTCGAACTGCACACCGTTATGCCGCAGGCTGCGCTTGCCGAAACGCAGGCTGGCCTTCTCACTTTCCTCGATGACGAATCTTCCTGATCCAGCAGCCAATTCAACCTCGCGCAGAAAGGGGATCGAGACCTCATCATCGTTGACGGGGGTATCGTCGTCCCACAGGCTTATGTCCTTGAGTTCCGAATGCATAGGGTCGCGCTCGTTTCCCCGCGCGGACGCCAACGCCGCACGTCCGCGCAGTTGGTCGGTGCTGACGCGAAAGTAGTCGGCGATGCGTGAGATGTGCTTGTCCGACGGATCAACAATCTTGCCACTGAGAATCCGGGACAGTGTGGATTGAGGCACGCCGGTACGCCGGTGAAGCTCCGTGGGGGAGATCCGGTCGCGGTCCAGCAGCTCTCTTAAGACGATAGAAACGTTGCGTTTTTGCATAACACGCATAGTGGGGACAGTTTCAATGGATGGCAAATGCTATTTTGCATATTTTATGCACTGATCGTGCCCTTAAATAGCGTGTTGTTTTGTGAAATGCGAAGCGCCGACCTTGCGTGTTAACCTTGCGACCATCGCAAAAATGCTGGGCCAAGCGCCCTTTGCCCCATCACTTTCAACGAATCCGCTAAGTATCTGATGAGTAAGAACACTTCTGACCTGTCCTCCCACACCCCGATGATGCAGCAGTACTGGCGCCTGAAAAACCAGCACCCTGATCAGTTGATGTTCTATCGCATGGGCGACTTCTACGAGATCTTCTACGAAGATGCGAAGAAGGCCGCCAAGTTGCTGGATATCACCCTGACGGCGCGCGGCCAGTCGGCCGGGCAGGCGATTCCGATGTGCGGGATTCCCTATCACTCGTTGGAAGGTTACCTGGTCAAGCTGGTCAAGCTCGGTGAGTCGGTAGTGATCTGTGAGCAGATCGGCGACCCGGCCACCAGCAAGGGGCCGGTGGAGCGTCAGGTGGTGCGCATTATTACCCCGGGGACGGTGAGTGATGAGGCGCTGCTGGATGAACGTCGCGATAACCTGATCGCGGCGGTATTGGGGGATGAGCGGCTGTTCGGCCTGGCTGTACTGGATATCACCAGCGGCAACTTCAGCGTGCTGGAGATCAAGGGCTGGGAGAATTTGCTGGCCGAGTTGGAACGCATCAATCCGGTAGAACTGATGATTCCCGATGATTGGCCCAAGGACCTGCCAGCGGAGCGGCGTCGTGGGACCAAGCGACGTGCGCCGTGGGACTTTGAACGTGACTCGGCATTAAAAAGCTTGTGCCAGCAGTTCTCGGTACAGGACCTCAAGGGCTTTGGTTGCGAAAACCTGACCCTGGCCATCGGCGCCGCCGGTTGCCTGCTCAACTACGCCAAGGAAACCCAGCGCACCGCCCTGCCGCATTTGCGCAGCCTGCGTCATGAGCGCCTGGATGACACTGTGGTGCTGGATGGCGCCAGCCGTCGCAACCTGGAACTGGACACCAACCTGGCCGGCGGCCGCGACAACACCCTGCAATCGGTGGTCGACCGTTGCCAGACCGCCATGGGCAGCCGTTTGCTGACCCGCTGGCTGAACCGTCCGCTACGGGACTTGAGCGTGCTGCAAGCGCGCCAGTCGTCTATTACCTGCCTGCTGGACAGTTACCACTTTGAAAAGCTGCAACCGCAGCTCAAGGAGATCGGCGATATAGAGCGAATCCTTGCGCGAATCGGCTTGCGTAACGCACGCCCTCGTGACCTCGCGCGCCTGCGGGACGCCCTGGGCGCCCTGCCTCAACTGCAAGTGGCGATGACCGAACTGGAAGCTGTGCACCTGCAGCAGCTTGCAGTAACTGCCGGCACTTACCCGGAGCTGGCGGCCCTGCTGGAAAAAGCCATCATCGATAACCCACCTGCAATCATCCGTGACGGCGGTGTACTGAAGACCGGTTACGACAGCGAACTGGATGAACTGCAAGCCCTGAGCGAAAACGCCGGGCAATTCCTGATTGACTTGGAAGCCCGTGAGAAAGCCCGCACCGGCCTGACCAACTTGAAAGTCGGCTACAACCGCGTCCACGGCTACTTTATCGAGTTGCCGAGCAAGCAGGCCGAGCAGGCACCTATCGACTACCAACGACGCCAGACTCTCAAGGGTGCCGAGCGCTTTATCACGCCGGAGCTCAAAGCCTTCGAAGACAAGGCGCTGTCGGCCAAGAGCCGGGCCCTGGCTCGCGAGAAGATGCTTTACGAAGCCTTGCTTGAGGACTTGATCGGCAAACTTGCGCCCTTGCAGGACACCGCTGCTGCCCTGGCGGAACTGGACGTACTGAGCAACCTGGCCGAACGAGCCCTGAACCTTGACCTGAACTGCCCGCGTTTTGTCAGTGAGCCGTGTATGCGTATCGTCCAGGGCCGTCACCCGGTGGTGGAGCAAGTGTTGACCACCCCGTTCGTGGCCAACGACCTGTCCCTGGACGACGACACCCGAATGCTGGTGATCACCGGTCCGAACATGGGCGGTAAATCCACCTATATGCGCCAGACCGCGTTGATCGTACTGCTGGCTCATATCGGCAGTTTCGTGCCGGCGGCCAGTTGCGAATTGTCCCTGGTGGACCGAATCTTCACCCGGATCGGTTCCAGCGATGACTTGGCCGGTGGTCGTTCGACCTTTATGGTCGAAATGAGCGAGACCGCCAACATCCTGCACAATGCTACCGAACGCAGCCTGGTGCTGATGGACGAAGTAGGTCGTGGCACCAGCACCTTCGACGGGTTGTCCCTGGCCTGGGCGGCGGCCGAGCGTCTGGCGTACCTGCGTGCCTATACGCTATTTGCCACACACTACTTTGAACTGACCGTGCTGCCGGAAAACGAGCCGCTGGTCGCCAACGTGCACCTCAATGCGACCGAGCACAACGAGCGCATCGTGTTCCTGCACCATGTGCTGCCAGGCCCGGCGAGCCAGAGCTATGGCCTGGCCGTGGCTCAATTGGCCGGCGTTCCAAACGAAGTCATCACCCGTGCCCGTGAGCACCTGAGTCGCCTGGAGACCACCGCCCTGCCCCACGAATTGCCCGTGGCCAGCCCGGCGAAAGCTTCCAGCAAATCCAGCGCCCCACATCAGAGCGATATGTTCGCCAGCCTGCCCCATCCGGTCCTGGATGAGTTGGCAAAGCTTGACCTGGACGACCTGACGCCACGAAAAGCGCTGGAAATGCTCTATGCACTGAAGACACGGATCTAACGCAGACGCTTGCAAGCTGATAGAATCTCGCGCGGTTTGGGATGCTGCTGGCTTTTAGCCTGGCCCGTAGACTATCGCTCCCGAACCTCGCGAGCCCCACCACACGGGGTTTCGCTGCCGCCGCCTGAGGAGAAAATTAGAAATGACCTTCGTCGTCACCGACAACTGCATCAAGTGCAAGTACACCGACTGCGTAGAAGTCTGTCCGGTGGACTGCTTTTACGAAGGCCCGAACTTCCTGGTGATCCACCCGGATGAGTGCATTGACTGCGCGCTGTGCGAGCCAGAATGCCCGGCCGTCGCGATTTTTTCCGAGGACGAAGTCCCGGCAGAGATGCAGGAGTTTATTCAGTTGAACGTCGACCTGGCGGAAGTCTGGCCGAATATCACTGAGCGCAAAGACCCGATGCCGGATGCGGCAGAGTGGGATGGCAAAAAAGGCAAGATTGCAGACCTCGAGCGCTGATAGCGTCGTCGCTCTTCAAAAGGCCCCTTGCGGGCCTTTTTGCATTTCTGGCACTGGCTTTTTACTTTTCTGCAGGCATAAAAAAAGGGGCGGTTTGACCCGCCCACATTTTTTCCCTAGTCCCTGTGTTCCTTTTCATCATCCTGATGAATCGCATCCTGCGACGTTCCCTGAGTCATCGATCCTTGATGACTGTGTCAATCCGTGGACACAGGGCTGATAGTAGAGACTTCCCGATTAAGTTCAATGGGAACCCATCGCAAGCACTGCAAGCCTGCCATGCTGAACAATAAAAAATAATTGTTATTTTTCAATTAGTTATAAAAACAACCCAACCATTCGAGACGTCTTGACCGAGTAAAAGAACCAAACACTTACGAAAAAGTAAGTGAATGCTTACACCAGCCACCACGTAATAGAGTCATTCCCCCCTCACAGGCCTTACGAGCGACAACAAAAAGCCCCGACAGCGTCGAGGCTTTTTGGCTTTCAAGTGGATCAGTCGTCGCTGACAGTAATGGTCGGCATTGCCTGGGCCCCGGCTTCCTGCAGGACAATTCGCGCACCCACGTGACGAGCCAATTCCTGGTAGACCATCGCGATCTGGCTGTCGGGCTCGGCGACCACCGTCGGCCTTCCGCCATCCGCTTGCTCGCGAATCCCCATCGAGAGCGGCAACGACGCCAGCAACTCGACGCCATATTGCGTGGCCAACTTCTCACCACCACCTTCGCCGAACAGGTGTTCGGCATGCCCACAGTTGGAACAGATGTGTACTGCCATGTTTTCCACGACGCCCAGCACCGGGATGTTGACCTTGCGGAACATCTCCACGCCTTTACGGGCATCCAGCAGCGCCAGGTCTTGTGGCGTGGTGACGATGACCGAACCCGCTACCGGTACCTTTTGCGCCAGGGTCAGTTGGATATCACCGGTGCCCGGCGGCATGTCGATCACCAGATAATCCAGGTTGCCCCAATCGGTCTGCGTGACCAGTTGCAGCAGAGCCCCGGAAACCATCGGCCCGCGCCAGACCATCGGCGTGTTGTCGTCGGTCAGGAAGGCCATGGACATCACTTCCACGCCGTGAGACTCGATGGGCACGAACCACTTCTGGTCCTTGATCTTCGGCCGGGTGCCTTCGGCGATGCCGAACATCACGCCTTGACTGGGGCCATAGATATCTGCGTCGAGAATGCCTACCCGCGCGCCTTCACGGGCCAGGGCCAGGGCCAGGTTGGCGGCCGTCGTGGACTTGCCCACGCCACCTTTGCCGGAAGCCACGGCCACCACGTTCTTGACGTTGGCCAGGCCTGGAATCTGCGCTTGGGCCTTGTGCGGGGCAATGACGCATTGAATATCCACCTTGGCAGACTTGACACCCTCCAGGCCTTCAATCGCCATTTGCAGCATTTGCGCCCAGCCACTCTTGAACAGGCCCGCGGCGTAGCCCAATTCGAGCTGGACCACTACCTGATCGCCCTGGACGTCGATGGCCCGGACACAGCCGGCGCTGACCGGGTCCTGGTTAAGATAAGGGTCGGTATATTGGCGAAGGACGGCTTCCACCGCTGCGCGATTGACGGCGCTCATGGGCTACTCCCGGAAAAGACAGACTAAAACAGGTGGCTATCCTAACCGTTCCCGCGGCCGAGGGGCATGCTTTCGCAACGATGGAAAACCCTGAAACAACGCCACGGGGTGAAATAAATTTCGCGGCGCTTTATAGTGGCCGACCTCCGTTTCATCAAGTAGCCGAGCCCCATGTCCGAGCCACGCAAGATCCTCGTCACCAGCGCCCTGCCCTATGCCAATGGTTCAATCCACCTTGGCCATATGCTTGAGTACATCCAGACCGATATGTGGGTGCGCTTCCAGAAGCATCGCGGCAACCAATGCATTTATGTCTGCGCAGACGACGCCCACGGTTCGGCCATCATGTTGCGCGCCGAAAAGGAAGGCATCACCCCGGAACAACTGATCGCCAACGTGCAGGCTGAACACAGCGCCGACTTTGCCGAGTTCCTGGTGGATTTCGACAACTTCCACTCGACCCATTCCGAAGAAAACCGTGAATTGTCGAGCCAGATCTACCTGAAGCTGCGAGACGCCGGGCACATCGCCACGCGTTCGATCACCCAGTATTTCGACCCGGAAAAGAAAATGTTCCTGGCCGATCGGTTCATCAAGGGCACCTGCCCGAAATGCGGCACCGAAGACCAGTACGGCGACAACTGCGAGAAATGCGGCGCCACCTACGCGCCCACCGACCTGAAGGATCCAAAGTCGGCGATCTCCGGCGCCACCCCGGTACTCAAGGATTCCCAGCACTTCTTCTTCAAACTGCCAGACTTCCAGGAAATGCTGCAAACCTGGACCCGCAGCGGCACCCTGCAAGATGCCGTGGCGAACAAGATCGCCGAATGGCTGGATGCCGGCCTGCAACAGTGGGATATCTCCCGCGATGCGCCGTATTTCGGTTTCGAGATTCCCGATGAGCCAGGCAAGTACTTCTACGTCTGGCTGGACGCGCCGATCGGCTACATGGCCAGCTTCAAGAACCTTTGCGACCGCACGCCGGAGTTGGACTTCGACGCGTTCTGGGCCAAGGACTCCAGCGCCGAGCTGTATCACTTCATCGGCAAGGACATCGTCAACTTCCACGCCCTGTTCTGGCCGGCAATGCTCGAAGGTTCGGGCTACCGCAAACCGACCGGCATCGCCGTGCACGGCTACCTGACGGTCAACGGCCAGAAGATGTCCAAGTCCCGTGGCACCTTTATCAAGGCGCGCACCTACCTGGACCACCTGTCGCCGGAATACCTGCGTTACTACTACGCCTCCAAGCTGGGCCGTGGCGTCGACGACCTGGACCTGAACCTGGAAGACTTCGTGCAAAAGGTCAACTCGGACCTGGTGGGCAAGGTGGTCAACATCGCCAGCCGTTGCGCTGGTTTTATCCACAAGGGCAACGCCGGTGTACTGGTGGCCGAGAACGCCGCGCCAGAACTGACCGATGCGTTCCTGGCCGCAGCGCCAAGCATCGCCGATGCCTACGAGGCCCGTGACTTTGCCCGCGCCATGCGCGAGATCATGGGCCTGGCCGACCGCGCCAACGCCTGGATCGCCGACAAGGCGCCGTGGTCGCTGAACAAACAGGAAGGCAAGCAGGCTGAAGTCCAGGCGATCTGCGCCACCGGCGTCAACCTGTTCCGTCAACTGGTGATCTTTCTCAAGCCGGTGCTGCCGTTGCTGGCCGCTGATGCCGAGGCGTTCCTCAACGTCGCACCGCTGACCTGGAACGATCACGCCACCTTGCTCGGCAACCATCAGCTCAATGAATTCAAGCCGCTGATGACCCGCATCGACCCGGTAAAAGTCCAGGCCATGAGCGACGCGTCGAAAGAAGA
The DNA here is from genome assembly GCF_009707515.1 of Pseudomonas karstica. Taxonomy (GTDB): domain Bacteria; phylum Pseudomonadota; class Gammaproteobacteria; order Pseudomonadales; family Pseudomonadaceae; genus Aquipseudomonas; species Aquipseudomonas karstica. The sequence goes on from NZ_WLYI01000006.1 coordinate 119,545, forward strand.
CCTCGAAGCCAGCAAGACTGACACCGGCGAAGCTGCACCTGCGGGTAATGGTGAACTGGCGAAAGACCCGCTGTCCCCGGAAATCGACTTCGATGCGTTTGCTGCAGTGGACCTGCGAGTTGCGCTGATCCTCAAGGCTGAAGCCGTAGAAGGCGCCGACAAGCTGCTGCGCCTGACCCTGGATATCGGTGACGAGCAACGCAACGTGTTCTCGGGGATCAAGAGTGCCTACCCGGACCCGGCCAAGCTGGAAGGTCGCCTGACCATGATGATTGCCAACCTCAAGCCACGGAAGATGCGTTTCGGCATATCCGAAGGCATGGTGATGGCAGCCGGTCCCGGGGGTGCAGAAATCTACCTGTTGAGCCCGGACAGCGGCGCCAAGCCAGGGCAACGCATCAAGTAAGCGCCTCGCCATACCGCTCCGTTGGGCTGCTCAGCAGCCTCGCGGGGCGCAGGCTACTGGGCTAGTGCTCTCTCCTCGCTTGCCGGATAATCAGGTCCTGTTCGCTTAACCGGCACGACCATGACCGATATGCTTCTCACCCTTGTCAGCACCGCCTTGATCAGCAACATCGTGTTGCAGATGCCCCTGGCTGCCGACTCGATGGTTGCATCTTCTCCAACCCTACGCCGGCAGGTGCATGCCCTGGGTATCGCCACCACCTTGCTGATGGTGCTGAGCGGTGTTGCGGGCTATCTGCTGTATCACTTCCTTTTGCAGCCGCTGGCGCTGACATCCCTGCGCCTGTTTATCTTTCTGCCAGTGACCGTGTTGCTGATCCAGCCGCTGCTGTGGGTGTTGTCTCGCCAGTTGCCCAAACTGTCGTTCGAGGGCTTGTGGCCGTTATTGCTGGGTAATGCCGGCGTGTTGAGCGTGGTGCTGTTGGGCACACAGGATGGCAAGGGCCTGGCCCACATGGCGACCCTGAGCCTGGGCACAGGCTTGGGATTCTGGTTGGTCTTGAGCCTGCTCACTGACCTGCGCCAACGCATCGCCGACAACGATATTGCACTGCCCTTTCGAGGCTTGCCGGTCGAGCTGATCAGTCTCGGTCTGATGGCCTTGGCCTTTCTGGGTTTCAACACAATGATCAAACCATGAGCCTGATTCAACGTATCGACGCACTGCTGCCACAAACCCAGTGCGGCAAATGCGGACATCCTGGCTGCAAGCCCTACGCCGAAGGCATTGCCAAGGGTGAGGCCATCAACAAATGCCCGCCGGGCGGACGGGAAACCATCGCCGGGCTGGCGCAGTTGTTGAACCTGCCAGAACTGAAGCTGGACTTAACCCGTGGCGAGGCGCCCGCACAGATCGCCTTTATTCGTGAAGCCGAGTGCATAGGCTGCACCAAGTGCATCCAGGCTTGTCCGGTGGACGCCATCGTCGGCGCGGCCAAGCTGATGCACACCGTCATTATCGACGAGTGCACCGGTTGCGACCTGTGTGTCGCCCCCTGCCCCGTTGATTGCATCGAGATGCATCCGCTGACGAACGTTTTACCGATTGTCGGGGGATTGGCAGCCAACGATGGGCAGCGACAAGCCCGTAGCCTCAAGCGCGACCGCGCCCGGCACCGCTTCGAGCAGCGCAATGCGCGCCTGCAGCGCGAGAAAGAACAGAAACTGACCGAACGCCTGGCTCGTGCGAAATCCCCAGCGCCTGTGGAGGCGGTGACAACCGATCCAGTCCAGGCGGCCATTGAACGGGTTCTCGCGCAAAAAGCTGCCGCCATGAACACCGCGGCAAAAAAGGCCAAGATTGAGCTCGCCATGAGTCGTGCCCAACTCCACAAATCCTTGAAGGCTTTCGGGCATCCGCCGACCTTCGAGCAGCAGTCGCAATTAATCATCCTGCAGCAGCAGTTCGAAGCAGCGGAACAGGCATTGAATGAAGCGCAGCGCCTGGTGGATGCCCATGTCAGCGCCTGACACCGTCGATCATCAGCAACAGGCGATGAAACGGGTGTTGATCGCAGCAGTACCTGGGTTAGTGGCGATGTTCTGGCTCTACGGCTGGGGCGTATTGATCAATCTGTTTCTGGCGTGCAGTTACGCCCTGCTGATGGAAGCCGGCGTTTATCGGCTGCGCGGACATCCGAACGCCCGCGATATGAGCTCGATGGTCACCGCCACGCTGTTGGCCGTGGCGCTGCCGCCTTATTGCCCATGGTGGATATGCCTTGGGGCTGTAACCAGTGCACTGCTGTTAGGCAAGCACCTGTACGGTGGCAAACAAAACCCTTTCAACCCGGCCATGGTGGGTTACGCACTAATGCTGGTGGCCTTTCCACAACCCATGACCCATTGGCCCGCGCCCCACGGCATGGACTTGCTGGCGGGACTGCAACAGGTATTCGGCCTGCACAGTAATACGCCAGACGCGTGGGCCGGGGCAACTGCCCTGGATGTCCTGCATATCAATCGGAGCCTGACCATCGACGAGCTATTTGCCGCCAGTCCGGCCTTCGGCCATATCGCCGGCAGGGGCAGTGAATGGGTCAACCTGGCGTTTCTGGCCGGCGGGGTGTTTCTGCTACAGCAACGAGTGTTCAGTTGGCACGCGCCTGTGGGCATGCTCGGCAGTTTGTTCGTCATCAGCCTGTTGTGCTGGAACGGGTCGGGGTCGGACTCCCATGGTTCGCCGCTGTTTCACTGGTTCACCGGAGCCAGCATGCTCGGGGCCTTTTTTATCGTCACCGAACCGGTTTCCGGTGCCAAAAGCCCGCGGGCACGTTTGTTCTTTGGTGCTGGGGTGGGCTTGCTGACTTACTTGATACGGACTTGGGGCGGTTATCCGGATGGCGTGGCATTTGCGGTACTGCTGATGAACCTGGCGGTGCCGGCACTGGAACGCTGGGCAACGCCAAAACAGCCCGCGGTGAACTCATGAAGCGTGCCCAAGGCCTGCTGACAGTGGTGCTGATTTTCGCGGCCGGCGTTGCCCTCACGGTGGGCGTCCAGCAGTTGACCGCCAACCGCGCCGCAGCGCAGCATCAGGATCTACAGCGCCGCGCCTGGCTGGACATCCTGCCAGTCGACAGTTACGACAATCAGCCTCTGGAACAACCCTTGGCGATAACTGCACAAACACTGGAAAACAGCCAAGTGCAAGGAGGCTACCTTGCCACCTTGGCAGGTCAACCCAGCGCCGTACTCCTGCGCTCGCAAACCAGTGGCTACGGCGGCACGATCCAGTTGCTGATTGCAGTCTCCAGCAACGGAAAACTGCTGGGGGTGAAAACCTTGAAGCAGTCGGAGACTCCGAGCCTGGGCGGGCGTATCGCCGAGAACAACGATGCCTGGATCGCAGCATTCAAGGGGCACTCACGCAACGATCCACAAGACTCGGCCTGGGCCTTGAAGAAAGATCATGGCCAATTCGATCAAATCGCCGGAGCCACTGTCACCTCCCGCGCCGTGCTCAACGCCGTTCACGACGCCTTGCGCTATGTTGATGATGCCCGACAGTCGATCCTGGAGCCCCCGCCCCGTGACTAAATCCTTCGCCCTGGCCAGCTCATTGATGCTCGCGCCACTGGTTGGCATCAGCGACACGCTGCCCAAGGCCCTGAGTTTCTGGGGGCTGTCGGCAGTGATCGTAACGATCTACGGCGTGGGCATGTTCAGCCTGAGAAATACCGTCGCAGGGCAACTGCGGCTAGTTGCCAGCCTGCTGTTGGCCGCCACGCTGGTCAGTTGTACACAATTGGTTTTGCAGGCCTTTGCCCTACCCCTCTATCAGGAGCTGGGCCTTTACTTGGCGCTGATCAGCGTTCAATGCGTACTGCTGGAACACCATGGACTGTTCAAGGCAGGTCAAGGCAAGGCGCGATTACAACTGTTTGGGCTGTTCGGCGCGCTGCTGATGACGCTGGCCCTGTTGCGGACGTTGATCGGCAACGGCACCCTCGCCACACTCGCACCGGGCGGGTTTATCCTGCTGGGGCTGCTGCTCGCCGGGCAACAGGCCTGGGCTCACTTTTCAAAACCACATTGACCGCCTGCAAGGAACCGCTCGCCCCATGAACGCCGCCAAACGCCTGGAAATTTTCCGCCGGCTTCACGAAGACAACCCGGAACCAAAGACCGAACTGGCTTACTCCTCGCCGTTCGAGTTGCTGGTCGCCGTGATCCTCTCGGCCCAGTCCACAGACGTCGGTGTCAACAAAGCCACCGCCAAACTGTATCCCGTAGCCAACACCCCCCAGAGCATATACGCCCTGGGGATTGAGGGTCTGTCCGGGTACATCAAGACCATTGGCCTGTATAACAGCAAGGCGAAAAACGTCATTGAGACCTGTCGCTTGCTGGTGGAGCGGCACGGCGGCGAAGTCCCGCAAACACGTGAAGCGCTCGAAGCCCTTCCCGGTGTCGGGAGAAAAACAGCCAACGTCGTGCTCAATACTGCGTTCCGGCAACTGACCATGGCCGTGGACACGCATATCTTCCGGGTAAGCAATCGAACCGGTATTGCCCCTGGGAAAAATGTGGTGGAGGTTGAAAAGCAACTGATGAAGTTTGTTCCCAAGCCCTATCTGCTTGATTCACATCACTGGTTGATCCTTCATGGCCGTTACGTCTGCCAGGCTCGTAAGCCCCGCTGCGGAAGCTGCCGCATCGAAGACCTGTGCGAATACAAGGACAAGACTGGCGACGATTGAGCCGCTATTGCCTTTCTTGGTCAGTCGATTGAAAAAATCTTTTTTACCCGCATGACGATTATCGTTATAAGGAGCGCCAACGGCAGTCTTAGCCTGGAGTTAACCTTATGAGCACTGGCAAAGAACAATTGGATGTAGAAGACGAGCTTGTTGGTGCAGAGTCCGACGACGACACAGCCGAAGCACCTGCGGAAGTGGCCAAGACCAATTTGAGCAAACGTCGCACCATCGACAACCTTCTGGAAGAGCGACGCTTGCAAAAACAGTTGGCCGATTACGATTTTGACCTCTAATCGAACCGATAGTGATCAGAAGCCTCCCTTAAGGAGGCTTTTCTGTTTATACGTCCAAGGTTGGCAGTGCTTCCCTTATACCAGGCCGTTACGCTGAGCCAGTTCGATCAGGTCTACCAAGGAACGCGCATTGAGCTTGAGCAGCAGGCGCGTCTTGTAGGTGCTCACGGTTTTGTTGCTCAGGAACATCCCATCGGCGATCTCCTTATTGGTTTTACCCCGGGCCAGTTGTTGCAACACCATCATCTCTCGACCTGAAAGACGCTCGACCATGTCCGCCTCACTGGCGTTACCCAGGGTAGAACGCACTGAGTTCAGTGCCTGGTTCGGGAAATAGCTGTAACCGGACAGTACCGCCTTTATCGCACTCAACAGTTCTGTCAGGTCCTGCTGCTTGCACACATAGCCAGCGGCCCCCGCCTGCATGCACCGCATGGAAAAATGCCCTGGAGCCTGGGATGTCAATACCAGCACCTTGAAGGGTTGCGGTTGCTTGGTAGACGACAGTCGACAAATAACTTCCAGACCATCGAGCTTGGGTATTCCAATATCCAGTATGACAATATCCGGCATATGCTCCCGCGCAAGTTGCAATGCGTCGACACCGTTATCAGTCTCGGCAACGACCTCATAACCATGACGTTCCATTAGCATACGCACAGCAAGGCGAATGACGGGATGATCATCCACGATCAGCACTTTATTCATGGGCAAGTCCAATTTCGCTGTTCGAATTATTTAGAGTAAGCACAATAGCCTAGTCGTTTCCTCCTTGGCATAGCACTCCCCCCCAAGCAACAGTAAGCAGAGACCCAACCCACAAAGAGATGGGATTTAACCTACAAAAAAACACCCTTAAAAATGTGGTGGGCTTTATTGAGACTTTCAGAATTTTCCGGGAGCAAGCACATTCTGAGTGAAAAGTCCTCGGATCAAGGGTCAAACGTAAACAGCCCGTACATAGGCTTCAGGAAATACCCCTTGTATACCGTGATCGGTCCGACGAATAGACAAGGAACCCTGCTTAAAAAAGTTCCAGCATCAGCATTTTCTTACATAGAAGATATCTGACAGAAAATTCAATAAGCGCCTCATTGACAGCACCTTACTGTAAGAAATTTCTGCAATATAATTCTCTATGCACTGCAGGAAAATTACATGATTCAATGTTACAAACAGGGGTATTCTTTTTAGTTGTCTCAACTATCGCCTCGACACATTCAACCAAGATTAAATTTACCGGCGCCACTTACAATTTAAAAACACCAATAGAATTCAACCCAAAAAAAATGGCCCCTTAAACAAGGGGCCATTTTTCATTACCACTAAACACTCAGAACAACTTGCGGCCTTTGTTAGCTGCAATACGCATGCGCAATGCGTTGAGCTTGATGAAGCCGGCAGCATCCTCTTGGTTGTAGGCGCCGCCATCGTCTTCAAAGGTGGCGATATTGGCATCGAATAGCGACTCATCGGACTTGCGTCCGGTGACGATCACGTTGCCTTTGTAGAGCTTCAAGCGCACAACGCCATTCACGTGAACCTGGGAGGCATCGATCATCTGCTGCAACATCAAGCGCTCCGGGCTCCACCAATAGCCGGTGTAGATCAGGCTGGCGTACTTGGGCATCAGTTCATCTTTGAGGTGAGCGACTTCACGGTCCAGGGTAATGGACTCGATGGCCCGGTGAGCGCGCAGCATGATGGTGCCGCCCGGGGTTTCGTAGCAGCCACGGGACTTCATGCCGACATAACGGTTCTCGACAATGTCCAGACGGCCGATACCGTGCTCGCCACCGATACGGTTCAAGGTCGCCAGTACAGTGGCCGGTGTCATGTCGACGCCGTCCAGCGCCACGATGTCGCCATTGCGGTAGGTCAATTCCAGATACTGCGGGGTATCAGGCGCGTTCTCCGGGGAGACGGTCCAACGCCACATGTCCTCTTCGTGCTCGGTCCAGGTGTCTTCCAGCACGCCGCCTTCATAGGAGATGTGCAGCAAGTTGGCGTCCATCGAGTAAGGGGACTTTTTCTTGCCGTGACGTTCGATCTGGATTCCGTGTTTTTCAGCGTAATCCATCAGCTTTTCACGGGACAGCAGGTCCCATTCACGCCAAGGGGCAATCACTTTCACGCCTGGCTTGAGCGCATAGGCGCCCAGTTCGAAACGCACCTGGTCGTTGCCCTTGCCGGTGGCACCATGGGAAATGGCGTCGGCGCCGGTTTCGTTGGCGATTTCGATCAGGCGCTTGGCGATCAACGGACGCGCGATGGAGGTACCCAGCAGGTACTCGCCTTCGTAGACGGTGTTGGCGCGAAACATCGGGAAGACGAAATCGCGGACGAATTCTTCGCGCAGGTCGTCAATGTAGATCTCTTTCACGCCCATGGCTTGCGCCTTGGCGCGTGCAGGTTCGACCTCTTCGCCCTGACCCAGGTCAGCGGTGAAGGTCACCACTTCACAGTTATAAGTATCCTGCAGCCACTTGAGGATCACCGAAGTGTCCAGGCCGCCGGAATACGCGAGAACGACCTTGTTTACGTCGGCCATGCCATCACTCCACGGGGTTGTACGGAAAGGCGTCGATTCTACCGATCAAAACCGTGAATTTACAGAGGCGCGACAGCAAATGAAGATAAAGCGACAGATTATGTCGAGCGGGCGACGAATCCCCGCACTTCACGACGTGGCTGCGGTGTCATTCGGGGCAACGGCCTGGGGCGCCGGCTTCTCGGGGGCGGGGACCCGCTCCAGGTGAATATTGACCCGCCGGTTCCTGGCCCGATTGGCCGAACTGGTGTTGGGCACCAACGGGTAGCGTTCGCCGTGAAAGCGCAGGGTAATCTGTGATTCGGGGATCCCGTTGGCCTTGAGGAAGTCCATCACCGCCAAACCACGACGTCGCGAGAGGTCGCGATTGGTCAGGCGATTACCGCTGTTGTCCGAGTGACCGTCCAACTGGATGTGATTGACTGTCGGATCAGCCTTGATGAACTCCAACATGACCGACAGCTTCTTCTTGGCCGCGGCGTCCAGCTCGATCCCCGCGCCAGAAAAGCCCACTTCGGCCTGTTTGATCTGCTCGAAATTCATCGGCAGCAGTTTGGCCGTGCACTGTTGATAGTCGCTGTATGCCTTATTGAACTTCACAGGCAGCAGGCGAACCTCGGAGAAACCGCCGTCGCGGCCATAATGGCGCACCACCGGGCTGCGGCCCTCAAGCAAGCCATTGAACAGACGCCCGGCCTGGGCCTGGGAGCTGTTGAACAGCACATCGCCACTGCCGACCTGCACTGCGCCGAGGTTGATGTCACCTCGGCCCGGCTGCCACGGCGCGGCTGCCGCCAACAAGGTGGCCGAGCCAACACCCAGCGAGCCGTTATAAGCTTTCAGACGAAACGTCGCCTGCTCGCCGGCCTGGCGCACGAACTCACCCGAACCGAAATCGGTGATCGGTTGGGTCAAGCGACACTCAAACTTATCACCCGCAACCTTCCACTCGATATTCTCCAGCCGCGTCTGGAACGTGAGGGCCATCGCGGGCAGGCTGGCGAACACACTGAGCAAGGCTAGATAATGCTGGCGCACGGGAGGCTCCACAGGTTTGCTACAACACAACAAGGCGTCATGCATCGTTAAGGCATACCCAGGGATATCGGTCGCCTCCTGCAAAACTTGATAGCGAGTGCCTGCAAGAGTCTTTTCCGGTAGCATTCCCACCAGATTTACCCGCCTGGAATCCCCAATGTCCGACCGCCTGACCCTGCTGCGTCCCGACGACTGGCATATTCATCTTCGCGATGGTGCAGCGTTGCCCCAAACCGTGGCCGATGTAGCGCGTACGTTTGGCCGCGCCATCATCATGCCTAACCTGGTACCTCCGGTGCGTAACGCCGCGCAAGCCGATGCCTATCGCCAGCGTATCCTCGCTGCACGACCCGCCGGCAGCCGCTTCGAACCGTTGATGGTGCTTTACCTGACCGACCGTACCCAGCCCGAAGAGATTCGTGAGGCGAAGGCCTGCGGTTTCGTCCATGCCGCCAAGCTGTACCCGGCCGGCGCGACCACCAACTCCGACTCCGGCGTGACCAGTATCGACAAGATACTGCCGGCGATAGAAGCCATGGCTGAAGTTGGCATGCCGCTGCTGATCCATGGCGAAGTCACCCGTGGCGATGTCGACGTGTTTGATCGCGAGAAGATCTTCATCGACGAGCACATGCGCCGTCTGGTCGAGTTGTTCCCTACGCTCAAAGTGGTGTTCGAGCACATCACCACGGCCGATGCCGTACAGTTCGTCACCGAAGCTTCGGCCAACGTCGGCGCGACCATCACTGCACATCACCTGCTGTATAACCGCAACCACATGCTGGTGGGCGGGATTCGGCCGCACTTCTACTGCCTGCCGATCCTCAAGCGCAACACCCATCAGGTTGCCTTGCTCGATGCCGCCACCAGTGGCAATGAGAAGTTCTTCCTCGGCACCGACTCGGCGCCCCACGCCCAGCACGCCAAGGAAGCGGCGTGCGGCTGTGCCGGCTGCTACACCGCCTATGCAGCGATTGAGTTGTACGCCGAGGCGTTCGAACAGCGCAATGCGCTGGACAAGCTTGAGGGTTTCGCCAGCCTCAATGGCCCACGGTTCTACGGCCTGCCGGCGAATACCGAGCACATTACCCTGGTCCGTGAAGACTGGACCGCCCCTGCCACCCTGCCATTTGGCGAGCTGACCGTCATCCCGCTGCGCGCCGGTGAAACACTGCGCTGGCGCCTGCTGGAGGAACACCTGTGAGTGAAGACCATTTCGACGACGAACACGAAGGTCATGGGGGTGGCGGTTCGCGCCACCCGATGGCCGAACGCTTTCGTGGCTACCTGCCCGTGGTCATTGACGTAGAAACCGGCGGTTTCAACTGTGCCACCGATGCCTTGCTGGAAATTGCCGCTACCACCATCGGCATGGATGAACAGGGTTTTGTGTTCCCGGAACACACCCACTTCTTCCGCGTCGAGCCATTCGAAGGCGCCAACATCGAAGCGGCGGCCCTGGAGTTCACCGGGATCAAGCTCGACCATCCGCTGCGCATGGCCGTCAGCGAGGAAGCGGCACTGACCGACATTTTCCGTGGCGTGCGCAAGGCCTTGAAGGCCAACGGTTGTAAACGCGCAATCCTGGTAGGTCACAACAGTAGCTTCGACCTCGGCTTTTTGAACGCCGCCGTGACGCGCCTGGATATGAAACGCAATCCCTTTCACCCATTCTCCAGCTTCGACACCGCGACCCTGGCTGGCTTGGCCTATGGTCAAACCGTGCTGGCGAAAGCCTGCCAGGCTGCCGGTATCGACTTCGACGGTCGTGAAGCCCACTCGGCTCGCTACGACACCGAGAAGACCGCCGACCTGTTCTGCGGCATCGTCAACCGCTGGAAACAGATGGGCGGCTGGGAAGACTTCAACGACTGAGGTTGAATCCCGCGCATAAAAAAACCGGCCCTCTCAGGCCGGTTTTTTTATGCCGCTAAACTGGCTTACAGCTTGCCAGCGTTCTCGGTCAGGTAAGCCGCAACGCCTTCTGGCGAAGCGTTCATGCCTTTGTCGCCTTTTTTCCAGTTGGCAGGGCAAACTTCGCCGTGCTCTTCGTGGAATTGCAGGGCGTCGACCAGGCGGATCAGTTCTTCCATGTTACGGCCCAACGGCAGGTCGTTGATGATCTGCGAGCGGACAACGCCCTTGTCGTCGATCAGGAACGCGCCACGGAAAGCCACGCCGCCTTCGGACTCAACGTCGTAGGCCTTGGCGATGTCGTGCTTCATGTCGGCAGCCATGGTGTATTTGACTTTGCCGATGCCGCCATCATTGATGGCAGTGTTGCGCCAAGCGTTGTGGGTGAAATGGGAGTCGATGGAAACCGCTACCACTTCTACGTTACGCGCCTTGAAATCGTCCATGCGGTGATCCAGAGCGATCAGCTCCGATGGGCAGACGAAGGTGAAGTCCAGCGGGTAGAAGAACACCAGGCCATATTTGCCTTTGATGGCTTCAGACAGTTTGAAGCTGTCTACGATTTCGCCATTGCCGAGGACGGCAGGTACGTCGAAATCCGGGGCTTGTTTGCCGACGAGTACGCTCATTGGATATCTCCTGATGATGTAGTGACTGAAGTAAAAGGACCGACCTCAAGCCTGCCTTATATAAACGACAAGCCTGTGACGCGATCACGCTTCGTGAAGACTGACCATCATACACTGAAAAAACCGTTCGTCAGCGCACAGCCCACTCGGGCGCAAAGACTTGAGAAACTACTTTGACAATCATTCTCGTTAACATTAAGATCCATCGCACTTAAGCCTAAACCGCGATGGTTCTCCCTTATGTATGTCTGCCTCTGCACTGGCGTCACCGACGGACAAATCCGCGAAGCAATCTACGAAGGTTGCTGCAGCTACAAGGAAGTGCGTGAAACCACCGGCGTTGCCAGCCAATGCGGCAAATGTGCCTGCCTGGCCAAGCAAGTGGTACGGGAAACCCTGACGCAGCTGCAGACTGCCCAGGCCGCGATCCCCTACTCGGCAGAATTTACACACGCTTAAAACAACGTGTTTTAAAGAACCGGACTTAGTGTCCGGTTTTTTTATGCCTTGAATTCAACCAGTTAGCACCAAGACGCGGAACACAAACATTCTTATTCCGATTAATTTTCATTTATTATTCAATAACTTAGGTTTGACAGTAGTATTTACCCAGCTCAAACTCCACCCTATATACAGTTAACACAGGGCAGGACCCCAATCATGAAAGGCGACATTACAGTCATCCAGCATCTCAACAAGATCCTTGCCAATGAACTGGTCGCGATCAATCAATACTTCCTGCATGCACGTATGTATGAAGATTGGGGCCTGGAAAAGCTGGGCAAGCATGAGTACAAAGAATCCATCCAGGCTATGAAAGACGCAGACAAGCTGATCAAGCGCATTCTGTTCCTGGAAGGCCTGCCGAACGTCCAGGACTTGGGCAAGCTGCACATCGGCGAGCACACCCAGGAAATGATCACCTGCGACCTGGGCATCGAACGCAAAAGCCACAGCGATCTCAAGGCTGCCATCGTTCATTGCGAAACCAATGGCGACTTCGGCAGCCGTGAACTGCTGGAAGATATCCTCGAAGATCAGGAAGAGCATATCGACTGGCTGGAAACCCAACAGGGCCTGATCGACAAAGTGACCCTCGAGAACTATCTGCAATCGCAGATGGGGGAGTAAGCCTATAGGCGCGAGCTTGCTCGCTCCTACATAGCGCCCACTAAAAAGCCCCGCTCTCGTATAGAGAAGCGGGGCTTTTTATTGCCAAACCTGAAAAATCAGGCTTCAGTCTTGTCCACAGCCGCTTTTGCGGACGCGTCCTTGACCAACGTTTGCAACGAACCATCAGCTGCCATTTCAGTGATGATGTCGCTACCACCGACCAACTCACCAGCAACCCACAACTGCGGGAAAGTAGGCCAATTGGCGTACTTGGGCAGGTTGGCACGGATTTCCGGGTTCTGCAGAATGTCCACGTAAGCGAATTTCTCGCCACACGCCATAATGGCCTGGGAGGCCTTCGCGGAGAAGCCACACTGAGGGGCATTGGGTGCGCCCTTCATGTAAAGCAGAATGGTGTTGTTGGCAATCTGCTCTTTAATCGTTTCGATGATATCCATGGAGCACCTCGACAGAAACTTTGCGACTCACGGGTCGGCACGGTGGCGCATTGTAGCGTAAAAGCCTGACCGGGTGCTCGGACTCCCCGACAGACAAACGTCACGCCGCCTCCACCCGCACCGGTACGCCATTTAACGCCGCATTGCCCGACAACTCATCCAAATGCCGCTCATCGGTCAGATCATTGGCACTCGCTCCAGGTTGTCCGCTGGCAATGCTCATCTGCACACCTGGGCGGCCGTGCCCCCAACCATGAGGCAGGCTGACAACACCTGGCATCATGTCCAGGCTGGCCATCACCTCCACCTCAATCATGCCGATCCGCGAACTGATACGCACCCGCTGGCCATCGCTCAACTGACGCTGGGCCAGGTCTTCGGGATGCATCAATAACTGGTGCCGTGGCTTGCCCTTCACCAGGCGATGGTAGTTATGCATCCAGGAATTATTGCTGCGCACATGACGACGGCCGATCAGCAGCAACTCGTCCACGGTGGGCAAAGGCTGCGCAGCGAAGCGCGCAAGATCCGCCAGGATCACCGCAGGCGCGGCCTGCACTTGGCCGTTGAGCGTTTTCAGGCGCCCAGCGAGATTGGCCTTGAGCGGCCCCAGGTCCAGACCATGGGGGTAATCAGCCAAGGCCGCCACCGATAACTTATGGCTGGATGCATCGCCATACACCCCGGCCCGTATACCGAAGTCGATCATCTGCGCCGGCGGCAGAGTTGGCTTGAGGGCATTGCCGGTCTTCGCCGCAAACGCCTGGGCCAGCCCGACAAAGATTTCCCAGTCATGCAATGCGCCTTCAGGCTTAGGCAGAATCGCGCGATTGAAGCGGGTGACATTGCGCACCGCAAACATATTGAAAGTGGTGTCGTAGTGATCGTTTTCCAGCGCCGAAGTGGAAGGCAGGATCAGATCGGCATAACGCGTGGTTTCATTGATATAGAGGTCGATGCAGACCATGAACTCCAGGCCGTCCAACGCCTGCTCCAACTGACGCCCATTAGGCGTCGATAGTACCGGATTGCCTGCCACCGTCACCAAGGCGCGGATTTGCCCTTCGCCCTCGGTGAGCATTTCTTCGGCCAGGGCAGACACAGGTAACTCGCCAGCGTATTCCGGACGCCCGGACACCCGGCTCTGCCAGCGATTGAAATGCCCACCGGAAGTGGCCGCCACCAGATCCACCGCAGGCGTGGTGCACAAGGCCCCACCCACGCGGTCCAGATTGCCGGTCACCAGGTTAATCAGTTGTACCAACCAATGGCAGAGCGTACCGAAGGCTTGGGTCGAGACCCCCATCCGCCCATAACAAACCGCCTTGTCGGCAGCGGCAAAGTCCCGCGCCAATTGGCGGATCTGCTCGGCCGGCACCGCACTTTGGCGGCTCATGGCCTCTGCGGTAAACCCGGCAACCGCGCGACGCACATCTTCCAAGCCTTCAACCAGCAAGTGGCTGTCACGGGTCAGGTTCTCGGTGAATAAGGTATTGAGCAGCCCGAACAACAGCGCTGCATCGCCACCGGGACGTACGAAGATATGCTGATCGGCGATCGCTGCTGTTTCGCTGCGTCGAGGGTCGACCACCACCACTTTGCCGCCACGAGCCTGGATGGCTTTCAGGCGTTTTTCCACATCCGGCACGGTCATGATGCTGCCGTTGGATGCCAGTGGGTTGCCCCCCAGAATCAGCATGAAGTCGGTATGATCAATGTCTGGAATCGGCAGCAGCAAACCATGGCCGTACATCAGGTGACTGGTAAGGTGGTGGGGCAACTGGTCCACCGAGGTGGCAGAAAAACGATTACGCGTCTTGAGCTGGCCCAGAAAGTAGTTGCTGTGGGTCATCAAGCCGTAGTTGTGCACGCTGGGGTTACCCTGGTACACCGCCACCGCGTTCTGCCCATGACGAGCCTGAACCCCCGCCAGCCGCTCGGCCACCAGGGCAAAGGCCTCGTCCCAGGGGATCGGTTGCCATTCGCTGCCTACCCGCAGCATGGGCTGGTGCAGGCGGTCCGGATCGTTCTGGATGTCTTGCAGGGCTACGGCCTTGGGGCAGATATGACCACGACTGAAGCTGTCCAACGGGTCGCCCTTGATTGAGGTAATCGCGAGGCTGCCGTCTTCGGCTTGGGTGGTTTCCAGAGTCAAGCCACAAATGGCTTCGCACAGGTGGCAGGCACGGTGGTGGAGAGTCTTGGTCATGGCCAGTCTCTTTATCAGGGCATTGGCCAACTATGGCCCGCGACTGCCAGAGGCGCCAGCAACGTTCGTCTTGTGAATCGAAGAGCATCAAGCCAGGCCATGACCAAGCATTAGAAAATGTTTCAAAAAAACCGCCACCCCTCATTCATGGCCCTCAAATCCGGCAAAACCTGGCCTGCAACCGCCTTTGCGCATTGCAAAAGTGCGCAACGCCAGTGTACAAATAACCCGCTGCTGTCAGGATCCAGGCTTCAAAGCGTTATCCCCGCGCCCTTGAACACCCCTAAAAACCGTAGCCCTATTGGTAAGACGCGACATTTAATTATAAGATCGCGCCTTCCCCTATTTCGTCGCCCCGTGCGGCTTTCGCCGCAGGTCTCGCCCGTTGTCACAATAAACAAGGCTTTGAGTATCTGCGGTCTGTTGCAAAAGGTAGTTAATGATGAGCGCAAGGCACTTTCTCTCCCTGATGGATTGCACGCCCGAAGAGCTGGTCAGCGTGATCCGTCGAGGCATTGAGCTTAAAGACCTGCGTAATCGCGGCGTACTGTTCGAGCCTTTGAAAAACCGCGTACTCGGAATGATTTTCGAGAAGTCGTCCACCCGCACCCGCCTGTCTTTCGAAGCCGGGATGATCCAGCTCGGCGGCCAGGCCATCTTCCTCTCGCCGCGAGATACCCAACTGGGCCGTGGCGAACCGATCAGCGATTGCGCCATCGTCATGTCGCGCATGCTCGATGCGGTGATGATTCGTACCTTCGCCCATAGCACGCTGACCGAGTTTGCCGCCAACTCCCGGGTACCCGTGATCAACGGCCTGTCTGACGATTTGCATCCCTGCCAACTGCTGGCCGACATGCAAACCTTCCTTGAACATCGCGGCTCGATCAAGGGCAAGACCGTGGCCTGGATCGGCGATGGCAACAACATGTGCAACAGCTATATAGAAGCGGCAATCCAGTTCGACTTCCACTTGCGCATTGCCTGCCCTGAAGGCTATGAGCCGGCGGCTGAATTCCTCGCCAAGGCCGATGGCCGTGTGCAAATCCTTCGCGACCCACGGGACGCGGTGGCTGGCGCCCATCTGGTGAGTACGGACGTCTGGACCTCCATGGGCCAGGAAGACGAAACCGCCAAGCGCCTGGCGCTGTTCGCACCATTCCAGGTGACCCGCGCCCTGCTCGACCTGGCCGCGCCAGATGTGCTGTTCATGCATTGCCTACCAGCCCACCGGGGCGAAGAAATCAGCCTCGACCTGCTGGACGATCAACGATCAGTGGCCTGGGACCAGGCGGAAAACCGTCTGCACGCACAAAAGGCCTTGCTTGAGTTCCTGGTTCCACCTGCATACCACCACGCATGAGCCAGCCATTACTGCTGAATCTACGCAACCTGGCATGCGGTTATCAGGATCAACGGGTGGTGCAGAACCTCAATCTGCACCTCAATGCCGGTGACATCGGCTGCCTGCTGGGTTCCTCGGGGTGTGGCAAGACCACTACCCTTCGGGCGATTGCTGGCTTTGAGCCGGTATATGAAGGGGAAATCAGCCTGGCAGGCAAGGTCATCTCCAGCGCCGGTTTTACCCTGGCGCCGGAGAAGCGCCGGATCGGCATGGTGTTCCAGGACTACGCGCTGTTTCCTCACTTGAGCGTGACCGACAACATTGCCTTCGGCATTCGCAAGCATCCACAAAAAGACCGAGTGGTTGCAGAGTTACTGGAACTGGTCAACCTGAAGGGTTTGGGCATGCGCTTCCCTCATGAGCTCTCCGGTGGCCAGCAACAGCGGGTGGCCCTCGCCCGGGCATTGGCGCCGGAACCACAACTGTTGCTGCTCGACGAACCCTTCTCCAACCTCGACGGAGAGTTGCGGCGCAAGCTCAGCCATGAAGTACGCGACATCCTCAAGGCTCGGGGCACCAGTGCGATTCTGGTGACCCACGATCAGGAAGAAGCCTTCGCGGTGAGTGATCATGTGGGGGTGTTCAAGGAAGGTCGTCTGGAACAGTGGGATACGCCCTACAATCTCTATCACGAACCACTGACGCCGTTTGTGGCCAGCTTTATCGGACAGGGTTATTTCATTCGCGGCCAACTGAGCACACCAGAGTCAGTGACCACCGAGTTGGGCGAATTGCGCGGCAATCGCGCCTACACCTGGCCGATTGGCGGCGCAGTCGATGTGTTGCTGCGCCCGGATGACATCGTCTACGCCCCGGATAGCGCGCTGAAAACACGGATCGTCGGCAAGACCTTCCTGGGTGCGTCGACCTTGTATCGTTTGCAATTGCCTACCGGCGCTCAGTTGGAATCGATCTTTCCCAGCCATGCCGATCATCAGGTAGGTACTGATGTCGGCATCCGTGTGGCGGCAGAGCATCTGGTGCTGTTCCAGGCATCCGGTAGCACGGCGGCGCAGATTCCGCAGATTGATTCCGGCGTGCGGCGCTACAGCTGACACACACGGCACTGTAGGAGCGAGCTTGCTCGCGAAGAACTCATAGGCGACGCGTTTATCCAGAATGCACACGCATCGTTGAGGTTTTTCGCGAGCACGCTCGCTCCTACAATGTGTTTTTTTACCCACGACCGATTGGCGCAAACCTGGCCTGGGTATGCTCGGCCAACACCGCCGCCGCCAGCTCTACTTCCAAACCTCTCCTTCCCGCGCTGACAAAAATTGTCTTAAACGGCTGCGCCGTCACATCGATAAACGTGCGCAAGCGTTTCTTCTGCCCCAATGGACTGATCCCGCCCAGCAAATACCCGGTGGAACGTTGCGCAGCAGCCGGGTCGGCCATCTCGACTTTCTTGACCCCGGCCGCCTGCGCCAGCGCCTTCAGGTCCAGACTTCCGACGACCGGCACCACCGCCACCAATAATTCGCCCTTTTCACTACTGGCCAGCAAGGTCTTGAACACCTGCGCCGGATCAAGACTCAACTTCTCCGCGGCCTCCAGGCCATAAGACGCGGCCTTAGGGTCATGTTCGTAACTGTGAATGCGATGTTCGGCTCGAACTTTTTTCAACAAGTCCAATGCGGGGGTCATAAGGGCTCCAGGCTTGGGGTAAACGTGGAAAAACAGACCGCCGATTCTAGGCCAAACCGAGCTAAAACGCTCTAGTACCGGCACTTTCGCAGCGAGTCAGAGCAGCTTTTTTAGCGGGCTTCTGGCACGTTTGCGCGCAGCCGTGCCGCGATCATTCACCACGTCAATAATTATAAAATGACCGATAGTTCACTTTCGACCTTTGACAGCCGTGTTTCTTGTCTATATTTTTTCGTTTACGAATACTATAGAAATGACTTTTCGGTAGCCCCGCAGCAAACCGCGAACAGGATGGGATCCTTGCCACGGTGAAAATCGTGTCTTGTCCGTTGCGACCAGACTCCAGACAACAACAAAAACAGAGGTTTTCAATGACAACTGCCCTTCAACAGCCTCCACTCTCGAGCCAATGCATGGCCGAGTTCCTGGGGACTGCATTGCTGATCTTCTTCGGTACCGGATGCGTGGCTGCGCTCAAGGTCGCGGGTGCCAGCTTTGGCTTGTGGGAGATCAGTGTCATCTGGGGGATTGGTGTCAGCATGGGGATTTACCTGAGTGCCGGCATTTCCGGGGCTCATCTCAATCCAGCCGTCAGCATCGCCCTGTGTATTTTTGCCGATTTCGACAAACGCAAACTGCCGTTCTACATCATCGCCCAAGTGGCCGGCGCTTTCTGCGCCGCCGCGCTGGTTTACACACTTTATAGCAACCTGTTTTTCGATTACGAACAAACCCACCACATGATCCGGGGCTCCCAAGCCAGCCTGGAATTGGCGTCGGTATTCTCCACCTACCCCCACCCACTGCTGAGCACTGCCCAGGCGTTCCTGGTGGAAATGGTCATCACCGCCATCCTGATGGGCGTGATCATGGCCCTGACCGATGACAACAATGGCCTGCCCCGCGGCCCGCTGGCCCCACTGCTGATCGGTTTGCTGATCGCGGTGATTGGCAGCGCCATGGGCCCGCTGACCGGGTTTGCGATGAACCCGGCTCGTGACTTCGGCCCCAAACTGATGACCTTTTTCGCCGGTTGGGGTGAAATGGCCTTCACTGGCGGACGCGACATCCCTTATTTCCTGATTCCGATTTTTGCACCGATTGTCGGTGCCTGCCTCGGTGCAGCGGCTTACCGCGGGTTGATTGCCCGTCACCTGCCCAGCGCCGCACCTGCTACAACTGATGCATCCGAAGCTGCCGCTACCGGCAAGACTCGTACTTCCTGATAGCTGTAGCCTGGACTCTCCTGCCCTTTTACAGTCCAGGCTATTTTTTATTCCGAAATTTTCCGTCCAAGGCAATCGACATGACCGACTCTCAGAATAAGAACTACATCATTGCCCTCGATCAGGGTACGACCAGTTCACGAGCAATCATTTTTGATCGCGACGCCAACGTGGTCTGCACCGCCCAACGCGAATTCGTCCAGCATTACCCGCAAGCCGGCTGGGTTGAACATGACCCGATGGAAATCTTCGCCACCCAGAGCGCAGTGATGGTCGAGGCCCTGGCGCAAGCTGGTCTGCACCATGATCAAGTAGCTGCCATTGGCATCACCAACCAACGTGAAACCACCGTGGTCTGGGACAAGGTCACAGGCCGCCCGGTCTACAACGCCATCGTCTGGCAGTGCCGCCGCAGCACCGAGATCTGCCAACAACTCAAGCGCGACGGCCATGAGCAATACATCAGTGACACCACCGGCCTGGTCACCGACCCGTACTTCTCCGGCACCAAGCTCAAGTGGATCCTCGACAACGTCGAAGGCAGCCGCGAGCGGGCGCGCAACGGCGAACTGCTGTTCGGCACAGTCGACAGCTGGCTGATCTGGAAATTTACCGGCGGCAAGACCCACGTCACCGACTACACCAACGCCTCGCGCACCATGCTCTTCAACATCCACACCCTGGAGTGGGATTCGAAGATGCTGGAAATCCTCGATATCCCGCGCGAGATGCTGCCGCAAGTTAAGTCTTCCTCTGAGATCTACGGCCGCACCAAAAGCGGCATCGCCATCGGCGGTATCGCCGGTGACCAGCAGGCGGCGCTGTTCGGCCAAATGTGCGTAGAACCGGGGCAGGCGAAAAATACCTACGGCACCGGCTGCTTCCTGCTGATGAACACCGGCGACAAAGCCGTGAAATCCAAGCACGGGATGCTCACCACCATCGCTTGCGGCCCGCGTGGCGAAGTGGCCTACGCCCTGGAAGGCGCCGTGTTCAACGGTGGCTCCACCGTGCAATGGCTGCGTGACGAACTGAAGATCATCGCCGATGCCACCGACACCGAATACTTCGCGAGCAAGGTCAAGGACAGCAACGGCGTGTACCTGGTACCGGCCTTCACCGGCCTGGGCGCTCCTTACTGGGACCCGTATGCGCGTGGCGCGCTGTTCGGCCTGACCCGTGGCGTACGCGTGGACCACATCATTCGTGCCGCCCTTGAGTCGATTGCCTACCAGACCCGCGACGTACTCGACGCCATGCAGCAGGATTCCGGCGAACGCCTGAAATCCCTGCGGGTAGATGGTGGCGCTGTGGCCAACAACTTCCTGATGCAGTTCCAGGCCGACATCCTTGGCACCCAGGTCGAGCGTCCGCAAATGCGCGAAACCACCGCATTGGGCGCCGCCTACCTGGCGGGCCTGGCTTGTGGCTTCTGGAGCAGCCTGGACGAATTGCGGGGCAAGGCCGTGATCGAGCGCGAATTCGAACCGCAACTGGACGAAGCGGCCAAGGAAAAACTCTACGCAGGCTGGAAAAAAGCCGTCAGCCGCACCCGCGACTGGGAACCCCACGAAGGCGCTGAATAAGCCAACGGCAGGACCCGCATAGGTTGTAACTGGCAGGGAGCGGATTCCTGCGGCATCATGGGCCACTTTTTTGTACGGCAGCCCAAAGGACGCCCCATGAATCTGCCTCCCCGCCAGCAGCAAATCCTCGAACTGGTCCGCGAACGCGGCTATGTGAGCATCGAGGAAATGGCGCAGTTATTCGTTGTCACCCCGCAAACCATTCGTCGGGATATTAATCAACTGGCCGAAGCAAACCTGCTGCGCCGCTATCACGGCGGCGCAGCTTATGATTCCAGCGTCGAAAATACCGAGTACGCCATGCGTGCCGATCAGATGCGCGACGAGAAACAGCGCATCGGCGAAGCCATTGCCGCGCAGATCCCTGATCACGCCTCGCTGTTCATCAATATCGGCACCACCACCGAATCTATCGCCCGGGCACTGTTGAACCACAGTCACCTGAAGATCATCACCAACAACCTCAATGTCGCAATGATGCTCAGCGCCAAGGACGACTTCGATGTGTTGCTCACTGGCGGCAACGTGCGCCGTGACGGCGGCGTGGTGGGCCAGGCCAGCGTGGATTTTATCAACCAGTTCAAGGTCGACTTTGCCCTGGTGGGCATCAGCGGCATCGATGAAGACGGCAGCCTGTTGGACTTCGATTACCAGGAAGTGCGGGTGTCCCAGGCAATCATCGCCAACGCGCGCAAGGTGATCCTGGCGGCGGACTCCAGCAAATTTGGGCGCAACGCGATGATTCGCCTGGGACCTATCAGTTTGATTGATTGTTTAGTGACCGACCAGCAACCGGTGCCGGCGTTGGTGCAGTTGCTGAGTCAGAACAAGATTCGGCTGGAAGTGGTTTAAGCCTATCTGATCGTTCCTACGCTGCGCGTGGTAACGATCAGCCCCTGGTTCATGTTCACAAATTTTCCTTTCTCACCCCTTCGATCAGTATTTTCAATCGAAGTCGGGTGGCTGTGCCCGCGTTTATAGGCTACCATTTTCGCAAATGAACATTAATGTTCGAATTCCAAGACAAGAAAATTGCGAGGCCTGCCGATGAACCCTTCTACCTTGCCTGCTCCGCCACTGGCCGACGTCTATGATGTTGCCGTTATTGGTGGCGGTATCAATGGCGTCGGCATAGCAGCAGACGCGGCCGGTCGCGGTTTATCCGTCTTTCTTTGCGAAAAGGACGACTTGGCCAGCCACACCTCTTCGGCCAGCAGCAAGCTGATCCACGGCGGCCTGCGCTACCTTGAGCATTACGAATTCCGCCTGGTGCGCGAAGCCCTGGCTGAACGGGAAGTGCTGCTGAGCAAGGCCCCGCATATCGTCAAGCAAATGCGCTTTGTCCTGCCCCACCGTCCGCACCTGCGCCCAGCATGGATGATTCGCGCCGGCCTGTTCCTGTATGACCACTTGGGCAAGCGGGAAAAACTCCAAGGTTCCAAAAGCCTCACGTTTGGTCCTGACAGCCCACTCAAAAGCGAAATAACCAAAGGTTTCGAATACTCCGATTGCTGGGTCGACGACGCTCGGCTGGTGGTACTCAATGCCATGGCCGCCCGTGAAAAGGGTGCGCACATCCACACCCAGACCCGTTGCGTCAGCGCTCATCGCAGCAAAGGCCTGTGGGAAATGAACATGGAGCGGGCCGACGGCAGCCTGTTCTCGATACGCGCCAAGGCGTTGGTGAACGCGGCCGGACCTTGGGTCGCCAAATTCATCAAGGAAGACCTGAAGCTGGAGTCACCCTATGGCATCCGCCTGATCCAGGGTAGCCACCTGATTGTGCCGAAACTGTATGAAGGTACACACGCACATATCCTGCAGAACGAAGACCAGCGCATCGTCTTCACCATTCCGTACCTGGGCCACCTGACCATCATCGGCACCACCGACCGCGAATACACCGGCGACCCGGCGAAAGTGGCGATTACCGAAGGCGAAACCGACTACATGCTCAATGTGGTCAATGCCCATTTCAAGAAACAACTGAGCCGCGACGATATCGTCCATACCTATTCCGGTGTGCGCCCACTGTGCAACGACGAATCCGATAACCCGTCAGCCGTGACCCGCGACTACACCCTTGCCCTGTCCGGTGCTGCGGATGAGGCACCACTGCTCTCGGTATTCGGCGGCAAGCTGACCACGTATCGCAAACTCGCGGAATCGGCGCTGGCGCAACTGGCCCCCTACTTCAAGGGCATCAAACCAAACTGGACCGCCAAGGCGACCTTGCCCGGCGGTGAACACATGACCACGCCAGAAGCCTTGGCCGCTGCTATTCGCAGCAAGTTCGACTGGATCCCCAGCGAAATTGCCCGGCGCTGGTCCACCACTTATGGCAGCCGCACCTGGCGCCTACTCGAAGGCGTGCAATCGCTGGCCGACCTGGGTGACCACCTGGGTGGTGGTCTCTACACCCGGGAAGTCGATTACCTGTGCGCCGAGGAATGGGCCCTGCATTCGCAGGACATCCTCTGGCGCCGCAGCAAGCTGGGCCTGTTCACCACACCAGAGGAACAGGCTAACGTGCAACGCTACCTGACCCAACTGGAGCAGGCCCGCAGCAAGATAGAAGCGGCCTGATCTGACAAAGCCCCTGCACCGAAAGGTCCAGGGGCTTTTTTTGGGCTGCCCGGCTGGCAGTCGGTTTTCCGAACGATCCACACCACACCATTCGGTTTGCCGGATTCTGGTCGACCAAAAAAACCGTCATATAAAGTTAATACTCATAAAAATCAAATAGTTAAACTTTTTAATCTGGTTTGGCACGACTCATGCTCTACACTCATAGGCGATTGCCTGAGACGCTTCAGGAGCCGTCACGGGCATTCGCTGTATCAAAGGGCCGTCCAGGCTTCATAAAAAAAACAAATGTCGAGGAAGTATTGATGCGTATCGTCCCCCATATTTTGGGCGCAGCTATCGCTGCCGCTCTGATTAGCACTCCAGTTTTCGCCGCCGAACTCACCGGCACACTGAAGAAAATCAAAGAGTCCGGCACCATCACCCTGGGTCACCGGGACGCCTCCATTCCGTTCTCCTACATTGCGGACGCTTCCGGCAAACCAGTGGGTTACTCCCACGACATCCAACTGGCTATCGTCAAAGCAGTTGAGAAAGACCTCGGCATGAAAGAAGGCGAGTTGAAGGTCAGATACAACCTCGTGACCTCGCAGACCCGTATTCCACTGGTGCAGAACGGCACCGTGGATGTCGAGTGCGGCTCCACTACCAACAACGTGGAGCGTCAGCAACAAGTCGACTTCTCCGTCGGCATCTTCGAAATCGGTACCCGTCTGCTGTCCAAAAAGGACTCGACCTACAAGGATTTCGCTGACCTGAAAGGCAAGAACGTCGTGACCACTGCCGGTACCACGTCCGAGCGCATCCTCAAGTCCATGAACGCCGACAAGCAAATGGGCATGAACGTCATCTCCGCCAAGGACCACGGTGAATCCTTCCAGATGCTGGAAAGCGGCCGCGCCGTAGCCTTCATGATGGATGACGCATTGCTGGCTGGCGAAATGGCCAAGGCCAAGAAACCAACCGACTGGGCCGTAACCGGTACTCCGCAGTCCTTCGAAATCTACGGCTGCATGGTCCGCAAGGGCGACGCTCCATTCAAGAAAGCTGTGGACGACGCTATCGTTGCGACCTACAAGTCGGGCGAGATCAACACGATCTACACCAAGTGGTTCAGCTCGCCAATCCCGCCAAAAGGCCTGAACCTGATGTTCCCGATGAGCGACGAACTCAAGGCCTTGATCGCCAACCCGACCGACAAAGCGGCTGACGACAAGGCGGCAGAAAAAAAGTCCTGATTGCGAACTAACCTTATCGCCTGAAGGAGCCAACCCTCCCTCAGGCATCTGTTACTACCTGCTGGTTATATGTGGAACACTCGACCTGGCGGTTTTCGAGCCGATCGCGTGTGCCTGACGATCAACGTCAGGCGGGAATGGATTTTCCCCAAGCGGGTGCTTGTACATCGATCGATTTCGGGGGAGACCCTAATGAATTACAACTGGGACTGGGGCGTGTTCTTCAAGTCCACTGGCGTGGGCAGCGAGACTTATCTCGACTGGTTCATCTCCGGTTTGGGCTGGACCATCGCCATTGCCATCGTGGCATGGATCATCGCCTTACTGCTGGGCTCGATACTGGGTGTCATGCGCACCGTGCCAAACCGTCTCGTATCAGGCATTGCGACCTGCTACGTGGAACTGTTTCGTAACGTACCGCTGCTGGTTCAGCTGTTCATCTGGTACTTCCTGGTACCCGACATGCTGCCGCAGAACCTGCAAGACTGGTACAAACAAGACCTCAACCCAACCACCTCGGCCTACCTGAGCGTTGTCGTGTGCCTGGGCCTGTTCACTGCCGCACGTGTGTGTGAGCAAGTGCGTACTGGCATCCAGGCGCTGCCCCGTGGCCAGGAAGCTGCCGCACGCGCCATGGGCTTCAAGCTGCCGCAGATCTACTGGAACGTGCTGCTGCCCCAGGCCTACCGGATCATCATTCCGCCACTTACCTCGGAATTCCTCAACGTCTTCAAGAACTCCTCCGTGGCGTCCCTGATCGGCCTGATGGAACTGCTGGCACAAACCAAGCAGACCGCCGAGTTCTCGGCGAACCTGTTCGAGGCCTTCACCCTGGCCACGTTGATCTACTTCACCCTCAACATGAGCCTCATGCTGCTGATGCGCCTGGTCGAGAAGAAAGTCGCAGTGCCCGGCCTGATCTCCGTGGGGGATAAATAATGGAATTCGATTTCAGCGGTATCATCCCGGCTATTCCAGGCTTGTGGAACGGCATGGTCATGACCTTGAAACTGATGGTCATGGGCGTGTTCGGCGGCATCATCATCGGCACCATCCTGGCGCTGATGCGGCTGTCCTCCAACAAACTGCTGTCCCGTGTGGCTGGCGCCTATGTGAACTACTTCCGCTCGATCCCGCTGCTGCTGGTGATCACCTGGTTCTACCTGGCGGTGCCGTTCGTGCTGCGCTGGATCACCGGTGAAGACACGCCGATCGGCGCGTTCACCTCCTGTGTCGTGGCGTTCATGATGTTCGAAGCCGCGTACTTCTGCGAAATTGTCCGGGCCGGCGTGCAGTCGATCCCCAAGGGCCAGATGGCCGCTGCGCAAGCGATGGGCATGACCTATGGCCAGACCATGCGCCTGATCATCCTGCCCCAGGCGTTCCGCAAGATGACCCCACTGCTGCTGCAACAGAGCATCATCCTGTTCCAGGACACCTCGCTGGTGTACACCGTGGGTCTGGTGGATTTCCTCAACTCCGCCCGCGCTAACGGCGACATCATCGGCCGCTCCAATGAGTTCCTGGTCTTCGCCGGTGTCGTCTACTTCATCATCAGCTTTGCCGCCTCGCTGCTGGTCAAGCGTCTGCAAAAAAGGTTTGCCGTATGATCTCTATCAAGAATATCAACAAGTGGTATGGCGACTTCCAGGTGCTGACCGATTGCAGCACTGAAGTTAAAAAAGGCGAAGTGATCGTGGTGTGCGGGCCGTCCGGCTCCGGCAAGTCCACCCTGATCAAATGCGTCAACGCCCTGGAGCCGTTCCAGAAAGGTGACATCGTGGTCGATGGCACCTCCATTTCCGACTCGAAGACCAACCTGCCGAAACTGCGTTCGCGCGTGGGCATGGTGTTCCAACACTTTGAGCTGTTCCCGCACATGACCATTACCGAAAACCTGACCATCGCCCAGATCAAGGTGTTGGGCCGCAGCAAGGAAGAGGCCACCAAAAAGGGCCTGCAACTGCTTGAGCGCGTCGGTTTGTCGGAACACGCCCACAAACACCCTGGCCAGCTGTCCGGTGGCCAGCAGCAGCGTGTAGCGATTGCCCGCGCCCTGGCCATGGACCCGATCGTCATGCTGTTCGACGAGCCCACCTCGGCGCTGGACCCGGAAATGGTCAACGAAGTGCTGGACGTGATGGTGCAGTTGGCCCACGAAGGCATGACCATGATGTGCGTGACCCATGAAATGGGCTTCGCCCGCAAAGTGGCTGATCGCGTGATCTTCATGGACAAAGGCATGATCATTGAAGACTGCCCGAAAGAAGAGTTCTTCGGCGACGTCAGCGCCCGCTCCGAGCGCGCGCAGCACTTCCTCGAGAAAATCCTGCAGCACTAAAAAAGCGCAACTCGCCCCTCCCCTGTAGGAGCGAGCTTGCTCGCGAAGAACTCAAGGACACCGCGTTTACCCTGGATACACGCGTTGCTGTTGACGTCCTTCGCGAGCCAGCTCGCTCCTACAGTGACCAGGCAAGCGGTAGCTGACCCAAGGCATCTGTGATGAAATGCGACCCCAACCTCTATCGCGCCGCACCGCCATCACTTGCCGTGAAGCCTCGCCTGATTCGCCAACTGTTCCTGCCGCCACTGATCATCGCGCTGATGATCGGCCTGGGTTATATCGGCTTCTGGATCAGTGAATACTATGGCATCCGCACCCTCAGCGATAACGGCGAGCGCCAGTTGGAATTGCACGCCCGCACCGTCGAAAGCGAGATCAGCAAATACACCTACCTGCCCAGCCTCCTGGAGCTGGAGTCCAGCGTTTCCAAATTGCTCGCTGACCCGTCCCCGGAATACCGGCGCACGGTAAACGATTACCTCGAAGGCCTGAACCGGCGTAGCCGCAGTCGGGCCATTTATGTGATGGACACCACCGGCCGCGTGCTGGCCACCAGTAACTGGCGCGATGTCGACAGTTACCTGGGGGAAGACCTGTCCTTTCGTGCCTATTTCCAGAATGCAGTGCGCGGTCAACCCGGCCGTTTCTATGGCATCGGCAGCACCAATGGCGAGCCGGGCTACTACCTGGCCCATGGCTTGGAAGAGCACGGCAAGATCATCGGCGTCGCGGTGGTCAAGGTGCGTCTGGAAGCGTTGGAAGAACGCTGGCAACGGGCACGCCTGGAAGCGTTCGTCAGTGACGAGAACGGCATCATCATTCTGTCCAGCGACCCGGCTCGCCGACTCAAGGCGGTGCTTCCCCTGAGCGATGACACCAAGGAACGCCTGGCCCGCAGCCTGCAGTATTACTGGGCGACTCTCAACGAACTGCAACCTTTGGCCCGGGAACGGCTGAACGAAGGTACGGAAAAACTGACGTTCCCGGCCAATAGCGAAGTGGTGACCGACGACAAGGAAGTCAGCTACCTGGCCCAGACCCGGCCCCTGAACGACACACCGTGGAATTTCACCCTGCTCACCCCCCTGAATAACCTGCGCCAGGCCGCGATCAACCAGGGCATCCTGGTGGCGGTCGCCTTTGCCCTGGTAGCTTTCCTGCTGATCGCCTGGAACGAGCGGCGCAAGGTCATCGCCACCCGCCTCGCCGCCCGGGAAGCCTTGCAGGAAGCCAACAACCAACTGGAGCGACGGATTACCGAGCGCACCACTGACCTGCGAGCCAGCAACGAACGGCTCAAGAGCCAGATCCGCGAGCGACGCCAGGCCGAAGAAACCTTGCGCCGGGCTCAGGATGAACTGGTACAGGCGGGAAAACTGGCAGCCATCGGCCAGATGTCCACCAGCATCGCTCATGAATTGAACCAACCCCTGGCCGCCCTGCGTACCTTGTCGGGTAACGCCGTGCGCTTCCTGGAGCGTGGTGCCCTGGACACGGCCAGCGCCAACCTCAAGACCATCAACGAACTGATCGACCGCATGGGCCGGATCACCGCGAGCCTGCGCTCCTTTGCAAGGCGCGGTGACGACCAGGGCGAGGCGAGCCTGAACAAGGCCGTGGACGCAGCCTTTCAAGTCCTCGGCAGCCGCCTGGAGAACCTGCCACTGGCCCTGCACCACAACTTCACACCCGCACAATTGCAAATTGACCAGACCCGCCTGGAGCAAATTCTCGTCAACCTGATCGGCAATGCCCTGGATGCCATGCAGGCGCAACCAGCCCCCGAACTATGGCTGGAAGGCGACACCGTCGACGGTAAATACCGCCTGCGGGTACGCGACAATGGCCATGGCATTGATCCTCAGATACGCAAGCATTTATTCGAACCGTTTTTTACCACCAAACCCGGTGAGCAGGGGCTGGGCCTCGGCCTGACCCTGTCGGCCAGCCTCGCAGCGGCCACCGGCGGCAACCTCGCCGTCGAGCATCCGGCCAACGGTGGTACAGCCTTTGTCCTGAGCTTGCCCCTGGCAGGCTCTCAACCCGGCGAGTCGACATGAATACCGAGCACAAAACCGACCTGACCGTCCTGATTGTCGAAGACGACCCGCATGTCTTGCTGGGCTGCCAGCAAGCCCTGGCCCTGGAAGACATTCCCAGCATTGGCGTGGGCAGCGCCGAAGAAGCCCTGGCCTGTGTCGGCGAAAACTTCGCCGGCATCGTCATCAGCGACATTCGCCTGCCGGGCATAGATGGCCTGGAGTTACTGACCCGCCTCAAGCTCCTGGATAAAAGCCTGCCCGTGGTACTGATCACCGGTCACGGCGACATTTCCATGGCCGTGGGCGCGATGCGCAGCGGCGCTTATGACTTCATGGAAAAACCCTTCTCCCCCGAACGACTGGTGGACGTCGCCCGTCGCGCCCTGGAGCAACGGAGCCTGGCCCGGGAAGTCTGGTCGTTGCGCCGGCAACTGGCCGAACGTGACTCCCTGGAAGGCCGGATCATCGGCCGCTCACCCGCCATGCAGAACCTGCGTGAATTGATCGCCAACGTCGCCGACACCGCAGCCAACGTATTGATCGAAGGCGAGACCGGTACCGGCAAGGAACTGGTCGCCCGTTGCCTCCATGACTTCAGCCGGCGTCACTCTCATCAGTTCGTCGCCTTGAACTGTGGCGGCCTGCCGGAGAACCTGTTTGAAAGCGAGATTTTCGGTCACGAGGCCAACGCCTTTACTGGCGCTGGCAAACGGCGGATCGGCAAGATCGAACATGCCCACGAAGGCACGCTATTTCTCGATGAAGTAGAAAGCATGCCGATGAACCTGCAGATCAAACTCTTGCGGGTCTTGCAGGAGCGCACCCTGGAACGCCTGGGCTCAAACCAGAGCGTGGCAGTGGATTGCCGGGTGATCGCCGCCACCAAATCCGATCTGGATGAACTGAGCCGTGCCAGCCAATTTCGCAGTGACCTGTATTACCGCCTCAACGTAGTCACCCTGGAACTGCCGCCCCTGCGCGAGCGCCGGGAAGACATCCTGCAACTGTTCGAACACTTCCTGCAGCAATCGTCCCTGCGCTTTGACCGTACTGCACCGGAGCTGGACAACCAGACCCTGTCCAACCTGATGAGCCACGACTGGCCTGGCAACGTACGCGAACTGCGCAACGTCGCCGAACGCTTTGCCCTGGGCCTTCCGGCCTTCAAGAAAAGCGGGGCCAGCAGCGGCAGTCATGGCCTGGCCTTCACCGAAGCGGTGGAGACCTTCGAACGTAACCTGCTCAACGACGCCTTGCAACGCAGCGGTGGTAACCTGACCCAGGCCAGCCAGGAACTGGGCATGGCCAAGACCACGCTGTTCGACAAAGTCAAAAAGTACGGTTTGGGTCACTAGGGGAGCATCGTGGATTTATTGTTTAAAGCAGCGCTGGGAGCAGGCGTGGTGTTGATCCTGGCGGCGCTGGCCAAGACCCGGAATTATTACATCGCAGGCTTGGTGCCATTGTTCCCGACCTTTGCGTTGATCGCCCATTACATCGTTGGCAAGGGCCGCTCGGTGGAGGACTTGAAGACCACCATCGTGTTCGGGATGTGGTCGATCATTCCGTACTTTGTGTACCTGGCGACGTTGTATGTGATGGTGGATCGGATGCGATTGGAGGCGTCACTGGCCGTGGCGGCGGTGGCGTGGTTGATGGCAGCTACGGTGCTGGTCAGCGTGTGGGTGCGCATGCACGCATAATCCGCCGAAAATCCTGTAGCCACTGGCTGCGATAAGGGCCGCAGGACCTTCAGCAATTTCAAACCCCAAACGACTGCTACGCAGCCGATCGCAGGCTACGCCAGCGGCTACAGTTGATCGGTGATCGGCTTTTGTAGCCGCTGTCGAGGCACGAGGCTGCGATAAGGGCCGTAGGACCTTCAGCAATTTCAAACCCCAAACGACTGCTACGCAGCCGATCGCAGGCTGCGCCAGCGGCTACATCGCGGTGTCGGTCAGCCTTTGGCCTCGCGGATAATCTGCCGGATCGCATCAACAAAGGCTTCCACCGGCTGACCACCGCTGACCGCGTATTGATCATTGAAAACAATGGTCGGCACCGAGCTTACGCCACGCGATACCCACAGTTGCTCCTGCTCACGGACTTCGGCCGCGTACTCGTTGGAGCTGAGGACCTCTTCGGCCCGCAGACGATCAAGGCCGACACTGTCGGCAATCGTCGCCAAAGTGCCATGATCGGAAGGGTTTTGCTGATCGGTGAAATACGCCTTGAACAACGCTTCCTTGAGGTTGTACTGCAACCCCTCAAGCCCTGCCCAATGCAACAGCCGATGAGCATCGAAGGTGTTGTAGATACGGCTCTGGCCATCGGTACGAAAGGCAAAGCCCACCTCGGCGCCACGGTCACGAATCATCGCCCGGTTGGCCTGGGACTGTTCGGCGGTCGAGCCGTACTTTTCAGTAATGTGTTCGGTGATGTTCTGCCCTTCGGCAGGCATGTCAGGGTTCAACTCGAAGGGCTGGAAGTGGATTTCGGCCTGCACTTCAGGCCCCAACTGGTCCAGGGCTTCGGTCAGGCCGCGCAGGCCAATGATGCACCAGGGGCAGGACACATCGCTGACGAAATCGATTTTCAGGGGAGTACTCATGTAGGCAACCTCGCAGGCAAAACACGCCAGAAAGTTCGCACCATACACCCCTCCATCTCTCCGGGGACAGAGCCGTCCTGTCTCACAAAACCTTGGAAGACCTCGCCGGGTCAATCTGCGCCCAATGGGCTGCATCTTCCCGATGGGCTTGCAGGTACGGCAACACCGCAGCCAGCAACGGCACCTTGAAGGCTTCCTGAAAACGATGAGCCAGGCCGGGAATCAGCCGCAACTGACTGCCCTGGATATGCGCGGCCAGGTGTACCCCGTGCATCACCGGCAGTAACGGATCGGCGGTGCCGTGGACCACGAGGGTTGGCACCCGCAGTTGGTTGAGCAAGGCCACGCGGCTGGGTTCGGCGAGGATCGCCATGATCTGGCGCTTCACCCCTTCGGGGTTGAAGGCGCGGTCATAAGACAGCGCCGCCTGGTGCAAGAGTACCTGGCGGTCATCTTTCACCTCGGGGCTGCCCAATGCCGCCAGCAAGTCGGCCTGCTGCTCCAGCGCCACCTCACGATTGGGCGCGCTGCGTCGCGACAACAGTTGTACCAGCGCCGCACTGGGTGCCGGCAGACCCTGGGCGCCGGAACTGCTCATGATCAGCGTCAAGCTTTCTACCCGCTGGGGCGCCATGGCCGCCAGGTGCTGGGCAATCATCCCGCCCATGCTGGCGCCCAGGACGTGAAACTGCTGGACCTGCAAGGCATCCATCAACCCCAGTGCATCGCCGGCCATGTCGGTCAGGGTGTAGGGCGCCGCCACTGGCAGGCCCAATTTGTAGCGCAACACTTCAAACGTCAGGTTGGCGCTGGCAGGCACCTGGCGCCACGTGGACAGGCCAACATCACGGTTATCATAGCGAATCACCCGAAAACCTTGCTGGCACAGCGCGACCACCACTTCGTCGGGCCAGTGAATCAATTGCCCACCCAAGCCCATCACCAGCAGCAACGCCGGGTCGGAGGCGCGACCAATGCTCTGGTAGGCCAGGTTGACGTGTGGCAGGTCGACCCGTTGGGTCGGGACATTGACATCGCATCGAGAAGCCGCAAAGGACGGCAGGCCGAACAATAACGCGGCCAGAAATAACACTACACGCATGAAAAACACCGAAACGCAGAACCCCAGTAGAGCGCGAGTCTGATGAAGTTTGTTCAAGTTCGCTGCCACAGTTGCGTGACAGTTTGATGAAAGGCGCCCAGCGGTCATAAGGGCAGATGCCGGCTCGGGTGTCGACAGCGGCTACAACATGAGACAAACTCACACCATTCACGTTTTTCACAAATTATATTCATGGAGCGCCCGTGCTCGAGATCCGTCACCTAAAGACCCTGCACGCCTTGCGCGAAGCCGACAGCCTGGTAGAAGCCGCCGAACGACTGCACCTGACCCAGTCCGCGCTCTCCCATCAGTTCAAGGAACTGGAAGAGCGCCTGGGCTTGCCGTTGTTCGTGCGCAAGACCAAGCCCCTGCGCTTCACCAGCGCCGGTTTGCGCCTGCTGCAACTGGCAGATGCCACCCTGCCCTTGCTGCGCGGCGCCGAACGGGATATCGCCCGCCTGGCCGGCGGTACTGCCGGGCGCCTGCACATGGCCATCGAGTGCCACAGTTGCTTCCAGTGGCTGATGCCGACCATCGATCAGTTCCGCGATGCCTGGCCGGAGGTCGAACTGGACCTGGCTTCCGGTTTCGCCTTCGCCCCGCTGCCGGCCCTGGCCCGTGGTGACCTGGATCTGGTGGTGACCTCTGACCCACTGGAGCTGGCGGGCATTACCTATGTGCCGCTGTTCACCTACGAAGCCATGCTCGCCGTGGCAAACCAACACCCGCTGGCGCACAAGCCCTATATCGTGCCCGAGGACTTGCTCAACGAAACCCTGATCACCTACCCGGTGGAACGTGATCGCCTGGACATCTTTACCCGCTTCCTGGAGCCGGCCGACGTGGAGCCCGCCCAGGTTCGCACCTCTGAACTGACGGTAATGATGATGCAATTGGTGGCCAGCGGCCGTGGGGTGTGCGGCATGCCCCATTGGGCGCTGCACGAGTACAGCTCACGGGGCTATGTAAAAGCCAAGCGGCTGGGGGAAAAAGGCTTGTTCGCCACGCTGTATGCCGGGATTCGCGCAGACATGCTGGATGCGCCTTACATGCGCGATTTTTTGCTGACGGCCAAGGACACGTCGTTCTCGACCCTGGATGGGGTCAGTGCGGTTCGCTGATCGGCACACATCAAAATGTAGGATCTCAACTAGCTGTAAGTTCGCGCCACATGTGGATCTTGTCGAAGTAATCGACACCCACCCGCACCGCCAATGGTTCCAGGCCGTACTGGATAAACCCGCAACGCCGGTACAACGCAAAGGCCGCGTCATTACCGGCGGTGACTGTGAGCTGGATTACTTTGAGGCGCGGGTGTTGGCGCGCCTCGGTGAGCGCCGCCTCCACCAACTGGCGGCCCAGGCCTTGTTGCTGATGGGCGTCAGACACGTACATGCCGAACAGGGTCACCTTGTGCCGCGCCTTTTCCCGCGGTTCGAATGCAAGGCCGACAATGCCGGCCAGTTCGTCGTCGACATACGCGCCGAGCAAGCGATCCAGCGGACTCTCCAGGCGCTTTTCCCACCAGCTCGACGGCATCGCCGCGCGCTCGGCCACGCTAGAAGTAAACGCCTGGGGATACGCGCCATACGCCTCAAGCATCAGGGCCCGATAGGCCTCGGCGTCCTTGACTTCCAGCGTGCGGATGATCATGCGCTGCGGCGCTGCTCAAGCACCAGGCGCACGGCCAGCGCAGCCAATACGAGGCTCATGAAATAGCGCTGCACCGACAACCACACAGGGTTGTTGATAAACCAGCCGGCAATGGCGGCGGCGAAAATCAGCACTTCATTGAGGGGGACCATGCTTCATTCCTCTGAGCCCGACAGGTCAGGCGGTGGTCAGCGATGAGCGATAAAACGGCAGGATCAGGTCACGTGTCAAGGGCGCCAATTGCAGGCCGCCGTCGCCTGCCGGATCGATCCAGCGTACTTCCTCGATCTCGGCGGCGGGCAACACATCCACGTCGATGCGAACCTGGAACAGCTCGGCTTCCACAATAAAACCCGGCTCGTTGGCAGCTGGCGCCGAGAAGTGGCCGAGATAGACAGCCTCGCTTGGATCAATGCGCAGGTTCAGCTCTTCGTACAACTCACGGGCCAGGGCCTCGGCGGGTTGTTCGCCAGCATCGATCTTGCCGCCCGGTTGCATGAATGCCTGAGTGCCACGCTTGCGCACCAATAAGGTTTGGCCGTCGTTGCCAATCAACAGGGCGGCGGCAATGCGGATGGTCATGGACATGGAATAAACGCCTCAATCTAAAAGGCCGCAAGGATCACATGCACCTGCGCCGCAGGCAATCGAAAGGCCCGCGCTTTTGTCCAACATACATGCACCGCTTCGCCCGCGACCGCCAGCCATACACTCGAAACTCATATTCAATCGGACGCTCTGCACCTGCGCAGCGCCCCATTCGTACGGGTTCTCCCTATGCACATTTCATTGCCTCCCTCCCAAGACCCACAGCTTGACGAACCGGAACAGCCCCCGGCCAACCGCGTGACCCTCGACCCCTTATTGCCAGTGACACTGCCTGTGATACCGCCGGCCAATCAAACGACCGACGAACAGCAGGCACACCTCATCCGCGAACTTGGCAACCTGAATGTCCAGATCGGCGATCTGATGCAAGAGCAGCCGAGCCTTGAGAGCATGTATCAACAGCATTTGGCTGCGGCCTTTCCCGACTTGTCCCATCCCATCGATCCAAACCAGATTTTTTACAACCGTTACCGGGAGGATAGCGAGGGGCGCAAACAACACCTGTCTTCCGACCCCCTGGGCTCGCTGCTGAGCAAATTACGGGCGCCTGGTAGTGAGGACTATCTGACGCAAGAGGCCGGCGCCTTCTATCGGCAAGCCGACACACTGGAGGCGGACAAACGCCTCTCCCTCATTGGTTCGGCAGCAACGCTGACCAGCGTGCTGACAATAGCCTTCACGAAAAACCTGAATGAATTCTGGACAACCCCGTTCAACGACCAGCCCAGCCCAGAGAAGCGATTGGTCGCACTGCGCCGGCAGGCGCTGGCCCATCAATTGGCATTGCACACAGTTGACGGCACATTGTCGGCGGCGGGACGGACGCTGGCAGACAACGTCCTGAAATACCCGACAGCGGTGGCGCGGCAAAAAGCCTTCGCCGCAGGCCGCAGACCCGGCGTGTACCGACTTGCGCTGGAAGACGGCAGTGGGTTTTGCGCAGCATTCATCATGAGCGCCACGGGTCAGACACCGTTCACAGGCAACGTGCTGCTCTACAGCCCCGGCGAAGGGTTTGAGGAATATGACGACCTGGCGCGCTTGAACGAAGCCGTCGCAGCACGTATGGGCAAGGGCGAATCGGCAGGCAAGCTGCTGGTCGATAGCCTGCCGACATCGGCCCGCGCAGAACCAAACGGCTTGCCCGTGCTGGCAGAAAATCCGCCGGTGATTGAGGCAGATGTCGTGGCAACTGGCGTCCACTCGCTTCGGGTCCGGCAATACTTCAATGTTCGCGACGCGTTGCTCAAAGCGACGCTGCCTGCCGAAGGCGAGCTTGATCTGGCTGCGGATTTGACACCGCAGCTGGATATTTGCGCGGCCCTTGCTGTGCGCAATCTGCGCTTGGTAGAACTGCGCGAGCCGCACTGGTTGAGAACAACCAGTGCGCAAGATCAGTCCGAGTACAAGCGACTTGAAACGGCGATGGTTGACAGCAATAGCGAACTCATCCCGCTGCTGGAGAATATTTCCACACAGCCATCCTTCTCTGCCGACGAAACCGAAAAGACACTGAAACTACAAAAACCGGCGTATGCCGATGTGGATATTGCGCACTATAAGAGCCTGGTACATCTGCGCGTGACGTCCTCACTACCCGTCAAGGTAACGGGCTATCGCAACGAAAGAACCGGAACTGTTTTTATCTGCAAAGACCCGAAGATAGACATCCTGCAGTATCTGGATGGCGAAAGTTTGACGAAAGGCTCCTGGAGCACCCACGCCATCGTCGTTTTACAGACCCTGGGAAGCTACGCCCGCCGCAATGTCGAGCCGCTGTCCTTGCATCAGGTACATAGGACTACCATCGCCACGGCAGACATCATCGATACCTCTGGAAAAAAGCATGGCAGGCTCGACAACGCAGACTTGCACGCGCTCGCTCAACAAGCAGACATCGGCAAAAAATATCAGGAGTATCTCAAGACAGCCTTCTCGCAAAGCGGCGAAGGGGCCAACTTTGCCGCCGCCTGGCAACGCGCCAACGCGGCAAAAATGCAAAAAGATGCCCTTGAAAGCCGACTGAACCCCGCCGCCTACAACCTGTTTACATTCAAGATACCCGGCAGCGGCCTGGACTGGATAAAGGTGGTGATAGAACACCCCGACTCGACAGCCCGCCCTCTGGTCGGCAGGTACGATATCGAAGCCAACCTATTGGTTCTGGGCAGTGCGCTGGAAGGGGGCCAGGTCATCAATGGGGTCACGGTCATTCAACGAAAAGGCACCAGGGCCAACGGTGTCAGTGTGCTGTATGCCCCGGACGCTCCAGATGGCATACCCTTCAGGGAGCTGGTCACTGGATTGGCGGAGTTGGACAGCTTGAAGGTAAAACCTGAGTGGCAAGCCTATTTCACCCAGCGGATGGCCACTAACGATACAGAAGAGCTTGCGCAGATTCTCAGCGATACGCGTAGCGTGCATCGTTATACCTTGATCCCCATAACCGGTAACTTTCACGCGTTTCTGTATTCGGCACAACTGGGCTTTCAGCTCGCACATGCGGATTTCCGTTCACGGAGCAACGCCGAGGTTGCACGTGAATCGTCGGTGAATGCCTTTATGTTTGGAGTTGAGGTCGCCGACTTTCTGATGGATCTGCTACCGGGCAAGACTGCGCTGTCGTTTTTGCGTCGGGGAATCATTAAAGGGTTAAATAACGCCAAGAAACTGGGACACCGTATCCCAGGGCTTATCAAGAAAACCAGCTGGGATAACAAAGCCAGCATCGCCATCGGAAAAACCTCAATCAGACCGTTGGAGCCCGCCTGGATCAATGTCGTAGAGTATCGATTGCCGCCCCCCATTGACCCACTATTTGACGTGGAGGCGTTCGCCCAGACGAACAACTTCAAGCTGTCGCGCAAGACAGGCGCGCCGAGCTTTATTGACAACAAGAACAATCAATTTATTGCGATGAGGCATGAAAACGGTCGCTATCACCTGTATCAGTCCTATATGGAGAGCGGCGCGCGTTATGTAAAAGATCCGGCAGGAAACAAAGTGGATTTCATGGTGGTGCCAGGTGACGCGAAAAGCTGGAAGGCACGCTCTGAAAGGACGGCAATTGGTGGCGGCCCTGTAATGAGCGCTCTGGGCCCACGCACCGCGGGACAGCAACTGGATGATGATCTTCTCGCAGTGTTTCACCTTCACTCAACAGAGGCGGAAATGAAGGAGTTGGTAGACCCCCTCAAAGAGCTGGATATATTACAGAAACAACAATTACTGGATAATGCACGACGAAAGCTTGGTGTTAATGAGGCTGAATTTCGCCGCATGCTATCGAGCCCACGGGGTTTAAGCGAACGAACTAAAGTCCAATTGCGTAATACTATATTGAGTCTACGATCCGACGCGGATACTCATTTCCATATCAACCGGTCAACTCGATTTCTAACGCCCTCCCTCTCTGCCCCTGAAAAGGATCAACTTTATAGAAAAATAGTAAGGATCATTGGAAAAAATGATGACTTTTCGAAACAAATCAGAAGTTCAATTCGAATTACAGACCCCGACACGAAAGCGGAGTTTGTAGGCTACGCGATTACAAAGAAACAGGAAAACAACCTTGACAAATTTTCTCTAAAACACAAACTTGAAACCTTCCCCACTGACAGTCTTAATGCTTTTATAACCGAAAAAGGACGCCAGCGCGTTCTTAACAAAATAGCCTCTGATCACAAGATCACACGCGAAGAAGCGTTGGAACTGCTTTTATCAGACCCACAAATTCAAGAATCCTTCAGAAACTTCAAGCGAGATAGATTTAAAGACAATCTCAAAAAATTAGGCATCGAATCATATTCAGAAGATTTTAAAAAATCCGGCATTCCCTATATTGCACTGTCGTATGGCAAACAAACGGGCACGGACTCGGGCATAAAGATGGTTGATAGTGTCACCGTCACAGCATTTGAAAAAAACATTTCTCAGTTTTCAACACCTTTGGAGTTCAGTCCCTCCCGGGCTCAAACACACAAAATTGAAAAGCCATCCTCCTCCCCAGGCGCCCCTGCGGTTTCAGTGCCGACTACCACGCGCGACCCAGTGATCAACATCGTCAAATCAGACGACTTGGCAGATACCCAAGTCCCCCTTCTGCCAGACGGTGCCAGAACTAAACTTGAGGAAATCATTCAGGATATTCAGGCAGGCCGGATCAGTCGAAAAAAAATAGGCAACTTCACCTATGTTGATTTACCGCAAGTAGAGACCGGATCAGGCCGAGGCAAATGGCGGGCAGCTTTTGAGCAAACCGGGAAAGAAGATGGCAAGGATGTCTTCATCCTCAGGGGAATCATTGATTATCACGGCAGCACGCCAAAGGCTTGGGGGATGTGAGCGCTAAACACTGCAGCTAAGGCTGATAGGAGCGAGGGGGAGCCCCCCTAATGCCAGTCAATCAAGCGAAGGTGATGCTCCCCCCGCCCCTCGTTTTTACTCAGCCTCGACCTTTTTCGCCGAAGACCCAAACGACGCAAACCGCTTGTTGAACCCGGCAATCCGCCCCTCGGCCTGGGTCTTGCGCTGCTGGCCGGTATAGATAGGGTGGGAAGCGCTGGACACGTCCAGAGCGAAGTAGGGGTATGTGTTGCCATCCGTGTGTTTATGGGCGCGATCGGTGTCGGCAGTAGAGCCAATCAGGAAAAACACATCAGCGGCCGTGTCATGGAACAGCACGGTGCGGTAATCAGGATGGATACCAGCTTTCATAAAGCCTCCAGGCATTTGGGTGAAGTCGATGCGTTATACAATAACATAATAAGCCACCCAAACGAGAACCAATTGCAATAAGAATAGCGCTCTACGTTATAGCGGTTGCTCCTGCCGAGAGATCGCCCTTAAGCTGGAAGCCTGCGTTAATCGTGAAAACCATAACAAGACACAGGCGCAACCACCTGAAGACCCAGGTCCTGATGAGTCCGAACCCAAGGAATACGTATGAGCTTGTCCTTGCTTAGCCGTTATGCGTTTTTTGTCGTGTGCGTCATTTTCACTCTTGCCAGCCTCCCTTTTATCGAACACGGATGGCTGTGGCCGATCACCCTGGTCACCGGCGTGCTCAGCCTGATCGGTGTGTTCGACCTGCTGCAAAGCCCCCACGCGGTGCGCCGCAACTACCCGATCCTGGGCAACATCCGTTATCTGGTGGAAGGCATTCGCCCGGAAATCCGCCAGTACCTGCTGGAATCCGACAGCGACGCCCTGCCCTTTTCCCGGGCCCAGCGCTCGCTGGTTTACTCCCGGGCCAAGAATCAAAGCGCCGACAAACCTTTCGGCACCCTGATCGATGTGTATCAATCCGGTTTCGAGTTTATCGGCCACTCCATGCGCCCTGCGCCGTTGAGCGATCCGAGCGCCTTTCGGGTGATGGTCGGCGGCCCGCAGTGCAAGCAGCCGTATTCAGCCTCGGTATTCAATATCTCGGCCATGAGCTTCGGCTCCCTGAGCGCCAACGCCATTCGCGCGCTCAACCAGGGCGCCAAGCTGGGCAACTTCGCCCATGACACCGGCGAAGGCAGCATCAGCCCCTATCACCGGGAAAACGGCGGCGACCTGACCTGGGAACTGGGCAGCGGCTATTTCGGTTGCCGTACCAGCGACGGCCGCTTTGACCCGGAACGCTTTGCCGTGCAGGCACAAAACCCGCAAGTGCGAATGATCGAGATCAAGATGAGCCAGGGCGCCAAGCCCGGCCACGGCGGAATCTTGCCCAAGCACAAGGTCACCCGGGAAATCGCCGAGACCCGCGGCATCATGATGGGTGAGGACTGCATTTCGCCGTCACGCCACAGCGCGTTCTCCACTCCCCTGGAGCTGATGCACTTCATCGCCCAACTGCGCGAGCTGTCCGGCGGTAAACCGGTGGGTTTCAAGTTCTGCCTGGGCCACCCATGGGAATTCATGGGTATTGCCAAGGCCATGCTCGAAACCGGCATTCTTCCGGACTTCATCGTGGTAGACGGCAAAGAAGGTGGCACTGGCGCGGCGCCCGTGGAGTTCACCGACCATATAGGCGTGCCCCTGCGTGAAGGCCTGTTGTTCGTGCACAACACCCTGGTGGGCCTGAACCTGCGGGACAAGATCAAGCTGGGTGCCAGCGGCAAGATCGTCAGCGCCTTTGATATCGCCAGCGTCCTGGCTATCGGCGCCGACTGGGCCAACTCGGCACGGGGCTTTATGTTCGCCATTGGTTGCATCCAGTCGCAAAGCTGCCACACCAACAAATGCCCTACCGGCGTCGCCACCCAGGACCCGCTACGCCAACGCGCGCTGGTGGTACCGGACAAGGCCCAGCGGGTGTTCAACTTCCACCGCAATACCCTCAAGGCCCTGGCAGAAATGCTCGCGGCGGCGGGCCTGGATCATCCGTCGCAATTGTCGGCCAAGCACTTGGTGCGGCGCATGTCGGCGACCGAGATCAAACTGTTCTCGCAGTTGCATGTGTTCCTCAAGCCCGGTGAATTGCTCACGGGTGAAGTGAGCGGCGAGTTCTATTCGCGGATGTGGCAGATGGCACGAGCCGACAGTTTTGAGCCCCACGATGCAGTGGCCGCTTAACGATCATCACGGCGCCGCTCAAAGAACTGAACTCATGTTGAAAGTGATTGCCGAAGACCTCATCAAGCCAGAGCACTTGGACGCGGTCTGCTCGACGTACAGAGCGAAAAACGCTGTCGTTCACTTGTCATAATTCAATCATCTGTTCAAGAGCCCGCTGCCATGCTTAACGGACGCGACCCGCGCATCGACTTTTTTCGTGGCCTGGCACTGATCTTCATTTTCTGGGATCACGTGCCTCACAATCCTCTGGGCCAAATCACTTTGCGCAACATCGGCTTCAGCGATGCAGCGGAGGTCTTTGTGTTCCTTGCCGGTTATGCCGCGGTGTTGGCCTACGGCAAGATCCTGTTGCGCGAAGGTTACTGGATCACTTGCGTGAAAATCCTGCGGCGCGCCTGGGTGCTGTATGTGGTGCATATCTTTTTGTTGGCGATGCTGATGGGCATCGTGTTTTTCGCCAACAGCCATGTAGAAACCCGTGACCTGGTCCAGGAGATGGGCCTTACGCATTTTATCAGCAACCCCCAACAGGCACTCACGGATGAACTGCTGTTGCGCTTCAAGCCGAACCTGATGGACCCATTGCCGCTGTATATCGTGTTGTTGGCGGGATTACCCCTGGTGCTGCCATTGCTGATCCGCAAGGCCGAAGCCGTGGTGGCTGTGTCGCTGGCGGTTTACCTGCTGGCGCCCTGGATGGGCTGGAACCTCGCGGCGATCGGCGACGGGGTGTGGTACTTCAACCCGGTCACCTGGCAACTGTTATTTGTACTGGGCGGCGCGGCGGCGATTCATGGGCAGCGCCCCCGGCCCCTCGAAAACCGTCCGCTACTGCGCCAGCCAATGTTTATCGCAGCCGCCATTTACCTCGTAACCACCGCCCTCATCACCCTCTCCTGGCGCTGGCCACAGGTCCACGATGCGCTGATGCCCAACCGGCTCAAACACTGGCTGTAACCCATCAGCAAGACCGACCTGTCACCCGTACGCCTGTTGCATTTCCTGGCGCTGGCGTACGTCACGGCCAAGCTGTTGCCCACCGTGGGCTGGACCCGACACTGGTTGGCCCAGCAGACCTGCCGGATGGGTCGCTATTCCCTGGAGATATTCTGCCTGGGGGTGCTGCTGGCACCGTTGGCGGACATGCTCAATGCCCTCGCGGGCGATGCGCTGGCAATGCAGTTGAGCAGCGCTCTGCTTGGCCTCGCCCTGATGGTGGCACTCGCCGCCTGGCTGGACCTGAACAAGCGCCTGAACCAACGGCATGCCCGCCCACTCAGCCAGGCCCTGCCAACATAGTCAGTGCTTGGGATAAGCGCCTCCATTTACCTTCCACTCAAGACAGTGGCTGCGCAAATGGTCCTTTGAGCAAACGGCCCGCTGTCGACAGCGGGCCGTTTTTTGCGCTTAAACCGAACGCATCTCTGGTGCAGCGGCATTGCGCGGCTGCAACTTCAAGGCGTAGTACAGCACCGTCAATAGCACCAGGAACCCAGGGCCGATATACAGTGCCACACGGGTGTCGGGAAACCAGGCCATCAAGCCCACCACCAGCACCAGGAAGGCCAGCGCCAGGTAGGAACTGACCGGGTACAGCCACATCCGGTATTTCAAGGCCTTCTGTTCGGCAGGGCTCAAGCTTTTACGGAACTTGAGCTGTGCCAGCAGGATCATCAGCCAGGTCCAGATTGCGCCGAAAGTGGCAATCGAGGTCACCCAGACAAAGACCTTTTCCGGCACCAGATAGTTAAGCAACACACCCAGCAGCAGGGCGAAAATCGACAACAACAGTGCCCGTCGTGGCACGCCGTTGCTGGAGGTCTTGCCGAACTGCGCGGGTGCCTGGCCATTCTGCGCCAGGCTGTAGAGCATGCGCCCAGTGCTGAAGATGCCACCGTTGCACGATGACAACGCCGCAGTAATCACCACGAAGTTGATGATACCGGCCGCCGTCTTGATACCCAGGCGCTCAAACGTCATGACAAACGGGCTGCCCTGGGTGCCGATTTCGTTCCACGGGTAGATC
The DNA here is from genome assembly GCF_009707515.1 of Pseudomonas karstica. Classification (GTDB taxonomy): domain Bacteria; phylum Pseudomonadota; class Gammaproteobacteria; order Pseudomonadales; family Pseudomonadaceae; genus Aquipseudomonas; species Aquipseudomonas karstica. The sequence continues at coordinate 163,059 of NZ_WLYI01000006.1, forward strand.
GACAGAATCACGAACAGGGCACCGACATAGAACAGCAAGATCCGCCAGAACACCGAGCCGATGGCACTGGGAATGGTCTTCTGCGGGTTGCGAGCTTCACCGGCGGTAAGGCCGATCATCTCCACACCCAGATAGGCGAACATCACCATTTGCAGCGACATCAACACGCCTGTCATACCGTTGGGCATGAAGCCGCCATGGGCCCACAGGTTGGAGATCCCCAAGGCGACGCCGTCATTGCCGAAACCGAACGCAATGATGCCGATCCCTCCCACGACCATCGCAATAATGGTCACGATCTTGATCAGGGCAAACCAGAACTCGAACTCACCAAAGGCCTTGACCGCTATCAGGTTGATGCTGCCCATGCTGACCAGCGCCGCCAGGGCCCAGATCCAGCGTGGTACATCAGGGAACCAGACGCCCATGTACACCGCCACGGCAGTGATTTCCGCGACGCAGGTCACCAACCACAGGAACCAGTAGTTCCAGCCAGTCAGGAACCCCGCCAGCGGGCCAAGGTAGTCTTGCGCATAGCGGCTGAACGAACCGGCGACCGGGTTATGCACCGCCATCTCGCCCAGGGCGCGCATGATCACCAGGATCGCCAGGCCGCCCAGGATGTACGACAGCATGATGGCCGGGCCGGCCATTTCAATGGCCTTGGCCGAGCCGAGAAACAAGCCGACGCCGATACAGGCGCCCAGGGCCATCAGCCGAATGTGGCGCTCGCCGAGTTCGCGTTTGAGCGGGCCGCCTTCAGGGGGCAGTGGATTGCCGACAGGCATAGGAATACAACCTCATTTTGTTATTGGGTATGACCACCGAGTGTCGAAGCCTTGGCTTGCCGAAACCGCGCCGGCTTCGTGGGCAGGCGCGTCATTAAGATCAGCGGGGCGTGCAGTATAAAAAGCCAACGGTAGGGTTTTTCACTCTATCAATCACAATATTCAGCGAGAACTCCCGGCAGAGACTGGTTGTGCAGAGACGGTGTTCGTCTGCGACCATCCCCTTCCTTCGTTCCCATAGGGCAAAAAAGGCGGCGAGTATTGCACAGCCGTGGTGCAGCGTCATGCCTGCACCCTGCCCGGCTACGAACGCTGATTGCAGCCGAACGGCTTGCACATGAGGCGAACCCACAGATTTTTTTCCCACAGGCCTGCCACCGTCTAAGCTTCAGACAAGTGCGATCAATCTGCGTGAATGGATCAGTCGACTATGGGCGCTCTGCGGCAAACCGACTCGAGCAAGGCTGCGATCCATACGGACGATCCGGCTCCTTTGCCGCAAGATTCTTCCACACGCCGTTACTGGCGACGACTGTTCTGGCTACTTGTGTTGATGGCCCTCATGGCCTTCGGGTATGCGCTGTCGCGGGAGATGGACACCTCCAAATGGCAGGCCCGCCAACTCAGCAGCCTGGCAGCCGATCTCGACTATCACTTGGCCCCAGGTGCCAGTACCGCTGTGGTGTATCCCGGCGCCGGTCCCTTCGACAAACGCCTGGGCTACAGCGACCTTGATGAGTTCCTGCCACGGCTGCTCAAACGCAATTATGTGATCGCCGCGCAGGCGCGCTTTTCCGATGACTTGATGGACTATGCGCGCAAAGGCCTGTTCGTGCCCTACACCGAAAAAATCCAGGCAGGCCTGTCGATCACCGATTGCCGTGCCATGCCCCTGTATCAATTCAACTACCCGCAGCAGCTCTACAGTGAATTCGCCGCCATCCCGCCCCTGGTGGTGCACAGTTTGTTATTCATCGAAAACCGCGACCTGCTGGACATCCATCGCCCGCGGGCCAACCCGGCGGTCGACTGGCCGCGATTTGCCATGGCCGCGTGGTCGCAAGTCGCCAGGCGCCTGCACCTGCCCGGCCAAAGTGCAGGGGGCAGCACCCTGGCGACCCAGTTGGAAAAATACCGCCACTCGCCGGATGGCCTGACGCAAAGCGGTGGTGAAAAAATCCGCCAGATGCTCTCCGCCAGCGTGCGTGCCTACGCCGGCGGCCCCGATACCTTGGCGGCCCGGCAAGCCATCGTGCGCGACTACCTCAACAGCGTGCCGCTGTCGGCCGTGCCCGGTCACGGTGAAGTCCACGGCCTGGCCGAAGGGTTGCGGGTGTGGTACGGCGCCGACTTCGTGCAGGTCAACCAAGCCTTGACTCAGCCTGCCCAAGACCCGCACAGCCTGGCGCAACAGGGCCTGGCGTTGCGTCAGGTGCTGTCGCTGATCATCGCCCAGCGCCGGCCTTCTTATTACCTGACCAACGGGCGCGACGAGCTGGCGCAACTGACCGCCAGCCACCTGCGGCTGCTGGCGCAGAACGGCGTGCTGGAACCGGCACTGTTGACCGCAGCCTTGGCGAGCCAGGTCAGCTACCGCGATTGGCAACGGCAGCCGACGATCAAGATGATCGATACCAATAAGGGCATCAGTGTCGCCCGCAGTCGGCTGGCCGCGCTGCTCAATCGCCCGTTGTACGACCTTGATCGCCTGGACCTATCGGCCACCAGCACCTTGCAGGGTGAGCTGCAGCAACAGGTCAGCGCCTACCTCAAGCAATTGGCCGACCCTAGCTTCGCGGCCCAGGTCGGCCTGCTCGGCGAACGCTTGCTCACGCCCGCCACCACCGCGCAAGTGCGCTACAGCTTTACCTTGTTCGAGCGCAGTGACGACGGTTCCCGGGTGCGAGTGCAAACCGACAACACCGACCAGCCATTCGACATCAACGAAGGCAGCAAACTGGAACTGGGCTCGACCGCCAAGCTGCGCGTACTCACCACCTACCTGCAAATCGTCGCCGAACTGCATGAACGTTACGCGGCGTTGCCCACGAAGGCATTGAAACAGGTCGAAGTGGCCGAGCAGGACCGCCTCAGTCGCTGGGCGGTGGATTACCTGCTACGCACGTCGGACAAGCAACTGCCCGCGATGCTCGACGCTGCCCTCGACCGTACCTATTCGGCAAGCCCGGGCGAAAGCTTTTTCACCGGTGGCGGCGTGCACCGCTTCCATAACTTTCGCCCCCAGGACAACGGCCGCAACCCGACCTTGCGTGATGCGCTACGTGAGTCCATCAACCTGCCGTTCATTCGCCTGATGCGCGACGTGGTGCGTTACAGCACCTACGCTGGCCCCAACAACAGCGCACAACTGCTCAAAGACGACCACGACCCGCGCCGCCAGGAATACCTGGCCCGGTTCGCCGACCGCGAGGGCACCGCCTTCCTGCTCAAGTTCTGGAAAAAGTACCGCAACAAAGACACCCAGGCACGCCTCGAAACCTTCCTCGACAGCCTGCGCCCGACGCCCATCCGCTTGGCAGCTGTACACCGCTACCTGCTGCCGGATGCCAATCAGGAAACCTTCAACCGGTTCGTGCGCTCACACCTGATCAGCGCCAAAAGCCAGGAAAAGCTCAACGATACGCGCCTGCAAAAGCTCTACGCCAGCTACGGCCCCGGCGCCTACGACTTGCCCGACCAAGGCTATATCGCCAAGGTCCACCCGCTGGATCTGTGGCTGCTCGGCTACTTGCTCAACCACCCTGAGGCGACCTTCAGCCAGATCGTCAAGGCCAGCGAATTCGAACGCCAGGAAGTGTATGGCTGGCTGTTCAAAAGCCGTCACGCAAGCGCCAGGAACAGCCGCATTCGGACCATGCTGGAGATCGAAGCGTTCCTGGATATCCATCAGCGCTGGCAAGCAGTGGGCTACCCGTTCGATCATTTAGTGCCGTCGCTGGCCACCGCTATCGGCAGTTCCGGCGACCGCCCTGCGGCCCTGGCCGAGTTGATGGGGATCATCCTCAACGACGGCGTGCGGTTACCGGCACTGCGTATCGACAGCCTGCATTTCGCTGCAGGTACGCCCTACGACACACGCCTGGTCAACGCCCCGAATCAAGGCGAGCGCGTGATGCCCATTGAGGTGGCGCACGCCCTGCGCGGGGCCCTGTCACAAGTGGTAGATGCCGGCACCGCCAAACGCGTCGCCGGCAGCTTCAAGCGGGGCGACGGTACGCCCCTGGCAATGGGCGGCAAGACCGGCACCGGCGACAACCGCATCGAAGCCATCGGCGCCGGTGGGCGCGTGCTCAGCTCCCGGTCGATCAACCGCACCGCCACCTTTGTGTTCTACCTGGGCGAACGCCATTTCGGCACATTGACGGCCTTCGTGCCAGGCAGTTTGGCGCAGCAATTCCGTTTTACTTCCGCGCTGCCGGTGCAGGTGCTCAAGGGCATGGCGCCGATTCTCAACCCTTACTTGCTTACGACACTTTGTGGGGCGCCGCCTGGCCATTAAAAAAAAGGTATTAGTTATATAAATCGTGCATTTGAATAATCAAAGCCAATCACTAATTAATGCTTGAAAGTGCACACACTTTGAACGTTTCACTCAATACGTTCGGCGTTAGGCTAATGGTTTAAACCCACCATCAAGGCCACACGCATGCCTGAACCAACGAATACTCCAACGCTTCGCGTACTTAGAATAGTTAGCGCATTGACACCAACGCCAAGTGTTGAAAAAGGCCCCCACTACGCGTTGATCCAACAGGTCGCGCCGCAATGGTTGACCTCCACCGCCGTACCGCGAATACACGCGCTGCACGCCGCCGGCCTGAACAAAGCGCCCTGGTACGACAGCGCCGATACCTCCGGGCACCAGGCCCTCAAAGCCGCCAACGCCGAAGGCTGGCGTACCCAGAATGCCGTAGATCAGAAACTGAGCGACTTGCAAGACGCCTATGCCTTCGCCGAACCGCTGCTCAAAAACGCCATTCTCGACAAGTACGATCTGGACCTGGACGTCAAGACCACCTTCCTGCATCTTTACATCCCAAAAAAACTGCCGTGGTACGCGGTTGATTTTTCCAACGGTGTCACCAGCCGTATTGTTTCGTTACTCGACGCGGCATTGCATAACTTCGCCGATAGCGAAACATTCGAAAAAGATTCAAGTTATATCAGCAAGCCCGATTATCGTGGGCACTCTATTATTTTGCATCACAATCACAAAATGCCCATCGAAGCATTTAAATCGCTGTGCCGGGAACTGGACTTGGGCACACTTTATCAGCAACACCTGAACAACTACTTGCTGCCCGACAATGTCGTCGCGACTACCGTGCTGCAAACCCAAGTCATCGCCAGCCAAAAGGCCGCTCTCAAAGCCGCAGCGCATATGGCACGGCTGAAAACCGACGCGCAGGGCTACTACGACCTGAGTGATAGCGGCCACCGCGCGCTGATGCGCATTTTGGATGGAGACCCCGGTAGATTGCAGTTCTACCAAATAAGCCTGCTGGAAGCGCCGCTCACCGGGGTTCTGTTGATTGCCGCCGATTTGGAGAAAACGACCCGCGTGTCGAGGCTGATCGCCTATATCCCCCACGACCCGGAAAGCCCGGTCAAGGAATATGCCTCGCCCCAGGACTTCATGCGCGACTTGATCCGCAAACTGCAAACCAACGCCGTGCTGCAGTCCAGCCAACAGGTGCCCAAACAAACCTACCGCCAGTTTTTCAGCCAATTTGTTGGTCACGACAAACGTGGCTATTTTTTCGCCGGGTTGGAGCAGCGCTTGTGCAAAGTAAAATGGCGCAAAAAAGACCCTCTCGACCCGGGCCCGACCTGGCTAGAAGTCGCCGTGGACAACCCCGACCTCAAAATGAGCGCGCAGAAAATCCACGGCGACCTATGGAAGCAGCGCTACCAGGCATCCTTGAACAAGATACTCAATGACGCCCGCACCATCGCCGTGCCCACCGCCGATGCCGACAGCAATACGCGCTGGGCCTGGTGGGCCAACTTCACGAAAATACTTTCCGACATATTGAACATCGCTCTGATGGTCGCCGCGCCCTTCGTGCCGGGCCTGGGAGAATTGATGCTGGCCTATACCGCCTATCAGTTGGCCAGCGATCTCATCGAAGGTATTGTTGACCTGACACAGGGCCAATTCGAAGAAGCCGCCGAGCACATTGTCGGTGTAGTCACCGATGTGGTGCAGCTGTTGGCCATGGTCGGTGGTGGGGTCCTGGCCAACCAAGTGATATTCAAGGCCTCACCGTTCGTCAACGGCATGCGCGCGGTCACGGTCAATGACAAGCCACGCTTGTGGAGCCCGGACCTGAGCCCTTACGTCGACCGGAATCTGCGCTTGCCCGAGGGCTCCAAACCAGACGAACTAGGGTTGCATGCCCATGAACAAAAGAAGGTGTTGCCCCTGGAAGACCAGCACTATGTGCTGAACCACGATGCCCAAAGCGACACCTACCGGATCAAGCATCCTACCCGCCCGCAAGCGTATTCGCCCGTGGTGGAACACAATGGCAAAGGCGCCTGGGTGCACGAAGGCGAAGACCCCTGGAGCTGGCAGGACGACAAGCTGCGCAGCCGTCTGGGGCACTCCACCCAGGGGCTGACACCTGAGCAAGTGGAACAGGCCGGCATCCTCAGCGGTACCCGGCCAAACGCATTGCGCAAAATGTACATCGACCTTGAGCCGCCACCACCGCTGCTGGCCGACAGCCTCAAACGCCAGCAGCTTTACGACAAAGCCACGAGCCTGTCGGAGAAAATCCGCGCAGGCCAGCCTGCGGATGAATCGTTCCACTGGTCGGCGCAATTGAGCAGTGAATTTGAAAACTGGCCATCGGATAAAGCCATCCAGGTGTTCGACAATGTCGAGCTGGCAGGCCCCCCCCTGACGTATGGCGCCCAGGACGCCGACGCGGCCCACAGCCTGAAGATCAGCCAGCAAGATCTGGACAACGGTAAGCTGCCCGAGCAGCTCACGACGTTCTTGACCGAGCCCGAGCTGCAAGCCCTGCTGCCCGAGCCATTGCCACCGACCCAGGCAGCCCGCACCAGTGCCTTGCGTGCTCAACTGGCCGATGAGCTGGCCGGGCAGAAAACCGCGATCTTCAACCACCTCTACAGCACCAGCGAAGTGTTGGACAGCGCCCCCGCCAAACTGCTGAAAAAGCACTTCCCGCAACTGCCGGCTGAACTGGTGGAAAAACTGATGCTGCGCACCTCGCCCGGCGAAGTGGCGATCATGGCCAACGAACAGCGCATCCCGCTGCGCCTGAAAAACCTGGCAACCGCGCTGGAAAACGAAACCATTGCCAGCCATGCCTTCGAGGGTTTCTACAATGATGACCTGATCACCGCGGACACCGAGCGCATGGCGCTGAACCTCTTGCGTCAGCAGACTGACACCTTCAACGACCTGAGCATCAGCGTGCATGATCACTCGCCAAGCGGCAAATTGCGCTGCCAGGCCGGGCCCACCGACGCTGGCACGCAAAAGATCCTGCTGCGTAAAACCAATGGTCGTTATGCGATTCACGACCCGACAAGCAAGGCGCCAGCGACGCAATACGACTTTTTCGAAGCCCTGCTGCGTGTGGTGCCGCAGACCTCCGAGGGCTATGTACCCGGCCAGGGACGCGCGTTCAAATTATGGCTCAAAGACCAACTGGTCGAGCCTGCCGTACGGCGTACCGTGATCGAAGAGCCAACCCTGCGCCAAACCGATGAGCGCATCACCCAGACCCTGCTGCAACGGCCGATGCTGGGTGCGTTTCGCGACCTGTTTCGCAGCCAGCCTCCCGCCTTGCATGAGCGTGTCAGCGCGGTGTTTCCGAGCATGACCGAGGCGCGCGCGCAGGAGTTTGTGCAAAAGCTCAATGCCTTGGACAACGGGCCGGCCATTCTCAGTGGCCTGGAAGCCGAAAGAAAAACCCTGCTGCAAGACCTCAGTGACTGGAAAAAAAAGCCCACGTTCGGCCAACGCTACAGCATGCTTGCGGCGAACGAACAACTGATGCGTGATCGCATCATCGACGAATTGAAACTGTGCTGGGAAAACCGTTCACGGGGCGAACTCTCGGCTGACGGCCTGGCGCCGCCGGGCACCAAGCTTGATTTGAGCGAACTGGTGCTGGGCCGCTACATGCGCAGCATGGGCCGCTTGCGCAGCAACTTTGACCATGTCACTACTTTGGTAGTCGATAACACACGCCTTACTCACAGGGACTTAGGTTTTCTCGAAAACTTTCCCAACCTGCGGGCGCTGGACCTGAGCGACAACGAGATCGACAGAGTACCCAAGGAGCTGGTGACCCTGCCGCGCCTGACCAAGCTGGACATAAGTGCCAATCCCATCCCCTGGGATAGCGAAGACTTCGAGGTTCTGTACCGATGCAAAGGCCTGGAAAGCCTGAACCTGCAGGACCACGCAGAGCTGCGGGTAGCGCCGGACGTGCGGCGTATGCCCCATCTTCAGCAAATGGTGCTGCGCAGAACCAGTATCAACCAATGGCCGGAGGGGATCGAACTGCCGCGTGAAAGCGACCTGGAACTGGACCTTCTCGACACGCAGATAAAAACCATTCCAGAGTACCTGCCAGACTCGCCCGGCGCGCGGGTAGTCGGGCGCAGCTGGCTGGACAGAACCCAACTCGACGCCGCCGATGGGGTGCGCTTTGCCGACTACCGCCGGGCCTCGGGTATAGACCCTGATCGCGTGATCCCGCCGGGCAATCCCGACGATCTCCAGTTCTGGCTGACGGGGCTTAGCCCCGAGACCAGCAGCGGTGCGCAAGCCATCTGGGACGATCTTGAGCACGAGCGCGACTCCGAAGGTTTTTTCAACGTGCTCAAAATGCTCCGCCCGCCCGAATTGGTACAAACCGCGGCCGACAGGCAACTCTATGACCTGGGGGCCGAAGACCTGAGGCGCCGGGTATGGGACATGCTGGTTGCGATGGACCGCGACACGGAGTTGCGCCAGCAACTGTTCATCAATGCCAGCGCGCCCGCCAACTGCCCCGATGCCGGCGCGAATATTTTCAATTCGATGGGGGTAAAGGTCATGTTGGCCGATATCTTCGCCGACACTAGCGCTGTCGGGCTGGCGGTACGCGAAGGCAAACTGGTCAGTCTGGCCAAGCAAAAGTGGCGCTTGGACACACTCAACAAGCACATCTCGGCGGAGGTCAAGCGCCGGCTTGAGCTCATCGCGAAAGGCGAAGGCCAGCAATTTGGCGAGGGAGGTGTCGATGAGACAGAGGTCTACCTTGGCTATCAAACCGCGCTCAAGACACGTCTTGATCTGCCCTGGATGTCCGAGCATATGGTCTATCGCGACACGGCGCAGGTCACCCAGGCGCAGCTGGACAGCGCCTACCGCGAAGTCATCAAGGCCGAGGCAAACAACGGACTGGTGGACGGCATGCTTAAAGAGATCGAGTTCTGGCGTCCCTACTTGGAAGACACCTACCGCAGCCAGCTTCAGGCCGCACACAGCGCACGCGAAACCGCCGGCAGCGAACTCGAGGACGTGTTTGAAGCGCACCAGGAGTGGGTCGCCGACGATACGTCGCCTGAACGCAAGGAGCAACTGCGCACACAAATGACCGCACAGGTCGAGCACCTGAACCACCTGGGGGCGGCGATCTCCGCCGACACGGTGCTGGTTGACCAACCGATGTCGGACGCAACGCGTAAAGTTCTGTATGACGCCGTCGAGCAATCCTACCAAGAATTGCAGCGCAACCTGACGCGTCAGGCAATGACAAACGCAGGCCTGTAAAAAGCGCCACGGCGGGCTAATGCCGATCAGTTAAGCGAACGCAATTGATCATGCCGGGGCTCGGGAGGGCCGTGGTTAGACCTCCGAGTCCCAGATCACTGTCGCCACGCCCGAATAGGTAGTGCCCGGTTGCTTGAGCATCTCACTCACGTCATCTTTCTTGACTTCAAAGTGCAAGGTGCCGGGGCGGTTGTTCACGTAGTAGGTGGGCTGGAACAGTTCAGTGCCGCTGCCGTCCAGGCGCAGGGGCAGCTTATTCACCGCTTGGCCGTATTGATCATTCAAACCGTGAGGCATGGACACGGCGATCTGCACCGGCACTTCGTCGCCATTGGCATTGCGCAGGCCGCAGGTGTTGACGATGGCCAGGCCGCATTCGAGGGTCATTTTGAAGCGGGTGCTGGCAGCGATGATGAAGGTCTGATCTCGGTACAGCCGTGACGGTTGGCGGCCCTGACTAAGCCAGGCTTGCCAGCCGTCCTGGGGCAGCAGCTCGATGCGGTTGCCGCCGGGGGGCAGGTCGATCTTGAGCTGGTGCTCCACCGTCAGCATGAAGTTGAAGGTGGCGACGCTATCATTGGGGATCATGGTGTCGCCGAAATCGAAATCGCCCCCCGGGCCCATGCTGTAGGTCACAGAGCCTTCATACACCCCGGTATCCATCCCGAGGGGATTGGGGGTCTTGAGTTCATAACCGTACTCAAGGTGATTGTAGTTCATCCATGGAATGGCGGTACCGTTGGTCACGCTGCACGCTCCCGCGTTTTCAGGTACGATCCAAAAAAACAGCGCAAAGTTTGTCCCGGCCGCAAAATAGTTGATCGGCATGCACGGTGCCGGTGCTCCGTACCAGTATTGGTTCCAGTGATTCGGCGTGCCCCATGCCGAAACACCCGGTGGATAGGCCAAGCCCCAGGCGCCGCCGATACCCGCTATGCGCATCTGCACCGTCTCCACGTTTCCGGTGCCCCGGTGGGTCACTTGTACATCACGGAACGCTGAAGGCACCTTGAAATAAGCGCTTTTGCGCGGATCGTCCGGATAGGCGGGTATCGGTCCGTTCGAAGTAGCCCTGAACTGGGTATTACGGATACTGAAGGTATTGACCGCTTTGCACTTGGCGGGAACGTGCCAAGGACACAGCCCGCTTTCCGGCGTGGTATTGGTGAACTTGTTGCTCATCGGGTTCGTGGGGTCGGGGCGAAACACCGCCGTGATATCTTCGACAAAGGCCAGCGCCTGGGTGCTGAAGGCAGCGGTGCCCAGCGCCAATGCACAGGGCAGAAGGGTTTTTTTCAAAGTTGTAATGACAGTCATGAGAACTCCGGTCCGTCATTCGTGACGCCGTTAATCGACGGTTGCGACGTGTTGCGCGGCAAGCTGGCAGGTCCAGAACCCTTGATTACAGCGTTCATCGTTGCCTCGCTCACGGTGCCAGGAAGTCAAAAACCACATGCACCGTGCCGTAGTAGTCACCGGGCGGGTAACCGCCCTCGGGCTTGATCGCGGCGATCTCGAGCTCGGCGCGGCGTCCGACCCCCGCTTGCTCGGCGTTGACCACTTCGGTGCTGTGCAGGGTCAGGGGCACGCTGTTGAACTGCACGTGCAGGTCGATACGGTCGCGGCCGCTGTACAGGTACGGAATGTCCCCCAAGCGCGCGGCCACGCCGCCGTTGAGGTTTTTCACATCAAAATTCTTGCGCAGCCGCGAGAGCTGCTCGGTCACCAGGTTCCAGGCCAGTTGCTGGTCCTGGCCCATCCAGTCGGGCTCTGAGGGCAGCACGTAAGCTTCATGGACCGGAATGGTCACCGAGATATCGAAGCTCTGGCGTTCCTGGAATGCCAAGGCCTGCGAAGCGCTCAGCAGCGAAGCCGCCAGCGCGCCGATCAGTGTCAGTTGCTTGAACATGGTCATCACCCGTTGCTGTCGAACGTCATCGGTTTTTTGTCGCGCCCTTCGATCATCTGGAAGCTGTATTGGCGATTCGGTTTTTTATCGAAGAACAGCCCGCGGCCCGGCAAGATGTGGTGCTTGGTGGTGGGCGCACACTCGGCTTTGTCGGCTTTGGAGCAGTCGCGGAATTCGTCCAGCACCACCACGCTGTTGCCGGCGTTGCGCAGTTGGTAGCGCTCGGTGGTTTCAGTGATCTGCGTGTCGAAGCGGGTGTCCTTGGGGCGTACGAAGAACACCGTGCCGTAGCCGGCCAGTACGTTGACCCCGGCCGCCAGGCTGCTCTTATAGTCGGCGCGCTCCTGGTCGGTCACGGCAAAATCGTCTTCTTTTTCCGGTACCACGGGGATAAAGCGCACGCGGAAGTAACGCTCTTTATCGCGCTCGCCCATGTACAGCAACCGCGAGCCCTGGCGCCCGCCTGCCGGCACGATCAAGCGCGCCGGGCTGGCCATCAGGCCGTCGCGGCTGGTGGTGGCGCCCTTGCCGTCAGTCAGCGAGGCGATCGGCACTTCCCGGGAAGTGCCGTCTTCGTTGTAGAGAATTTCCAGCACGTTGATCTTAATAAAGGCGGTGCTGGTGCCACTGTTGAACACCCGTTTGAGGTAGGAGCTGCGGTCCCCCTCCAAGTAGTCGTACACCACGCCGACGTTGATGGCCGGCCCGGCCTGGGCCGCCATCGAATACAGGAACAACCCGACCGCTAACACTGCATGTTTCATGTTTACTACGCCTCATTGATGGACTGCGGTGGCCGGGGCAAAAGTGCCCAGGGCCAGTGCTGCGAATACGTGCGAAGGTGCCTAGACTTCCGAGTCCCACACCACCGTCGCCACGCCCGAATAGGTGGCGCCCGGTTGCTTGAGCACCTCGCCCACGTCCTCTTTCTCAATTTGAAAGTGCAAGGTGCCGGGGCGGTTGTTCAGGTACTGGGTGGCCTGGAACAGTTCGGTGCCGCTGCCGTCCAGGCGCAGTGGCAGCTTGTTCACCGCCTGGCCGTATTGGTCGTTCAAGCCGTGAGGCAAGGACACGGCGATCTGCACCGGCACTTCATCGCCTTGGCCATTGCGCAGGCCGCAGGTGTTGCCGTTGACCAGGCCGCATTCGAGGGTCATTTTGAAGCGCCCGCTGGCGGCGATACGAAATGTCTGGTCGCGGTACAGCCGTGACGGTCGACGGCCCTGGCTGAGCCAGGCTTGCCAGCCGCCCTCGGGCAGCAATTCGACACGGTTGCCACCCGGTGGCAGCTCGATGTTGAGGATGTGCGTCACGTCCAGGGTGAAGTTGAACGTGGCGATGTTATCGGTGGGAATCATCGCGTCGCCAAAATCAAAATCGCCGCCGGGGCCCATGGTGTAGCTGACGGAGCCTGTGTATTCACCGGCTTCCATGCCCAATGGGTTCGGGGTTTTAAGCTCGTAGGCGTACTCCATATGGCTGTAGCGCATCCCCGGAAATTCAGTGCCTGGTTTTACAAAGCACGCCCCCGCACCTTCCGGTACCGTCCAAAAAAACAAGGCAAAGGCTTGACTCGCCGCAATGTAACCAATCCCCTGGCACGGGGGGGCACCGACGTACCAGTAATAGCTCCAGCCGTTAGCCGGCGTGGCCCAGCCACTGACGCCTGGCGGCCTGGGCACGTCCCAGCGCGTACCGATCGCGGCAATGCGCATCTGCAAGGTCTCGGTCGCCCCGGTGCCCGCATGGGTCACCTGAACATCGCGCCAGGACGAGGGCACCTTGAAATAGGCCGCTTTACGCGGGTCGTCATGGTTGGCCGGTATAGGCATAACCGAGGAGGCCGCGAAGCCTTCATAACGAATCCCAAAAATACCCAACGCCTTGCACCGCGCAATAGCATTGGCGTGCCAGGCACACATCCCGCTTTGCGGCGTGGTATTGGTGAATTTATTGCTCAACGGGTTCGAAGGATCGGGGCGAAACGTCGCGGTAATTTCCTCGACAAACGCTACCGCTGGCAGGCTGAAGGAAACGGCGCCAAGGACCAGCGCACACGGCAGCAGGGCTTTTTTCAATGTTGCAAGTACAGTCATGGGAACTCCGGGTCCGTCATCCAAACCGCCGTCAACCGGCGGTTGCGGCCTTGTACGTGGCATCGGCGAGGGTGTCCGGCGTGCAGCGCAGGTCACTGATCATCAGCACGTCGTTTTCATTCGGCGCGTTGGAGGGGTCCAGGCGGAACTGGCAAAGCAGGCGGTTCTGGTAGCGCACCTCCAGGGTGGGCGCGCTGGCGCTCATTTCCATGGAGAAGAACCCGTCGACTTCGCTGACCCCACGGCTGGCGTGGTTGATCACGTGATGCCCCTTGAGCGGTGCGCCCTCGGCGTCGAGCAGACGGCCCAGTACGGTGACGGTCTTCATCACGGTAATTTTGCGGTAGTCCACTCCGCCTTTGTTCAGGTGGTAGCTGGAACGCGCCGGCTGGATGTTGGCGGCCGGTGGGTGGTTACCATCGAAATCGAAGCTCACGCTGCTGCTCTTGTAGGCCGACACCGGCACGTAGTTGCGGCCAGGACGCAACACGGCGCTGCCGCCGCTGAGGTCGTCGGCGCGCAGGGCGATTTGGTCCAGGTCGGTTTCCACATCGATGATCATGCCCGCGCCATTACCCTGGTACTGGCTGCTCAACAACACCTTGCCGGCACCGGCCACCAGGGTGCTGTTGAGGTTCAGGCCACCGGTGAGGTCGCCGTTGTAGGAACTGCGTTGTAGGAAACCGTCGCCGCTGACCGCGTCGGTGCTGAAGCTGACCATGCCGGAAACGCCGACGCCGTAGGTGTCGGTGATGGCCGTGCCGGAAACGCTTTGCAGCAGGTGGTCGGTGAGGTCCTGACGGTAGGTGACCGAGGCATTGTTGTCGCGCCCACCGTCACGGGCGGTTCGGCTGCCGAGGCTGCCGGAAATCTGCCGGCCATCGCTGCCCAGCGCCAAGCTGAGGCTCACGTCCACACCGCGGTTGCGCTTGTCATTGGTGCCGCTGGTGCCGGGCCGGTCGAACAGCGAGAAGCGCCAGTTGGCGTCGCTGCCCAGCAAAACGCTACGCCGGCTCCAGCCCAGGTCCAGGCCCGCCCCTTCGACATTGCCTTCGCTGTGGGAAAGTCGCATGTTCAAGGAATTTTGCGCGTCCACCCGATGGTTGACCGACAACGCCGTGTTGCTGGTTTGGCCGACAAAGGTATTGCGGCGCAGGCGCGTGCCGTCCGGCAGAGTCTCGTAGGTGTCGCGGGTGTCGAGCCAACTGCGGTTGTGGCTGAACACCAGGTTGGTGGCGCCAAAGGTGAAGAGCCCTTGCACGTCCATGCCGGTGCCGTGCTCTTTGGTCTGGTAGAGGTTGGCGTAGACGCTAGTGTTGTTGGCCACCGTCCAGTCCACCGAACCGCCGTATTGCAGTTGCTCGCGCACCTCACGGGCCGACAGCCCGACGATCACACGCGGGTGCAACAAGTAGTTGAGCGAAGCACCGGCGGTGATCGCCCCCGACGCCTGTTCGTCCCAGTTGCTGAGCAACTTGGTTTCACGCCCGGCAAAGACGTTGTAGCGCCAGCGGTCATCGGCGTTACGCCAATTGGTCGGTTTGTAGACCAGCTCCTGGGTGGTGCTGACAGTCATCCCGTCTTCGATCAGGCGCACTTCCACTTCATAAATACCGCCGGGCAACGGGCGGGTATCGAGGGTCTGCAAGCCGGCGGCCACGGCCTGGGTATTGATCAGCAAGCCATTGCGGTAGATTTCGACCGCAGCCTGGCGGTTGGCGGTGACGTAGATGGGGTAGACGCTGGGCTTGGCACTGCTGATGGCCAGGCTGTCGGAGCTGCCGTACATCATGCCCAACGCCGTATCGGGGCTGGCGCCGAAGCTGCGCAGTTGGCGGGTCAAGCCATCGGAGTTGGGGGTGAAATGGCCCAGGCGCAAGAACTGGCCTTCCAGTTCTCGCTGGGTATAAAGCTCGTGGATCGCGTGGCGCAACTGTTCTTCATCACCGCTTTGGCGCGCCAGTTGCAGGTTGAACACCTGGCTCCAGTTACCGATGCTGGAGCTGGCTTGCAAGCCGTAGCGTCCGCCGAGGTCCTGGTCCTGGCCGCCGTTGAGGTTGAGCTGGTTGTTGATGATCAGGCCCAGGCTGCCGTCTTCGGGTTGCTCGTAGAAGCGTGGGGCTTCATTGGTGCGCTCCACGTTCTGGGTGATGATCGAGAGTTGGGAGTTTTCCAGGTTGTAGAACGCCGACACCAGTTGTTGCGGGCACGACTGGGTACAGGCACCCAGGGCCACGCCGCTTTCCAGGATCGATTGCCAGGTGTCGCGGGTCGCGGCCGACACTTTGCTGTCGCCGGTGTCGGTAAATTCGAGGAGCGTCACACGGTCGTCACGCGATAAAACTATCAGGGCTTCGCCTAACGATTGCTCATCGAGGTCCACACGCACCGCCAGCGGCACGTCGAAAAAGTGATCGGTAAACCCGGCCGGCAGGCCCTGGGCTTGTGCAATCAGGCTACCCGGCGTCGGCGCACTGAATGCCGGTGTCGCCAGGGCACTTGCACCGAGTAAAAGGGCAAGCGTCGCCGCGATGGGAGTCATCGGGAACATGAGCGGATACTCTGACCAGGATACAGGGGATCAAAACCAGGTCGGCGGAGTGGGGAGCCCCAGCCGACCTGTAAGTGAATGCCCGAAAGCGCGAGGCTCAGCGGGCATTCGTTGCCATTACAGGCTTACAGCTGGCAGCACCGCATCGAACATCAGCGAAATGGCGGTGGTGTAGGCACCGCGCTGGGTGGCCGTAGGCTTGGCTGCGACGATGCGCAGTTCGGCGCCCACGCCTGGGGTGGAGTCGGCTTCGTTGACCACTTCCAGCGGGGTACCGGTCAGGGTGACGCCGTTCAGGGAGGTGGTCAGTGGGATGTTTTGCGCCACATCACCGTTGAACAATACAGCCGGACCACCGTCGATGTAGGCGTGGATCGAACCATTAGTGTTGCGCAAGTCGTAGATCGCGCTCAACGGTGACAGCACGCCGTTCACCAGGTTGTAGCTCATGGTTTCGTCACGACCCCAGTTCGGATCACGTGGCTGGGCGTGGAATACCGTGGTTGGAATGTTCGCCTTGATATTGACGGTATGGCTGGCTTCGCCGGCAGCAAATGCCATCGAGGAACTCAGTGCCATAACAGCCAATGGAGCAGCAATTGCAAACTTCTTGAACATGGTCAATACCTATAGGTTTTTAACATTGAGTGGCTCGTCGGTAAGTTGAATTAAAAGCACAAGGCCTTAGCTGACTTACAACGAAATACGTTGCCGACTAGTTGAACTACTGCAACGCCGGACAATGATCAACCAAATGAAAAAATAGGTATGCAGGCTTATTCCGCATGGCCGGAAAGCCAATGGAACAGGACTCGAAAGAAAAAGATGGCATTTTGCCAAAACTAACAAAGCATCCGTAAGAATTGGACTACATATATCAAACCTGCTTTAAGCCAGAAAAGTAACTGTAAGAACAAGACCACAAAAACCATTAAGCCAGAATGAAAGTAATTTAGTTAAAGTGGAGCTTTAACTCTAATTAGAGTTATAAGCCTATTATTATTCGGCCGTCCAGCGTTATTTGCCCAGACGTTATTGCTGATCCGCCGCAGCGCTGGAACCGACCGTTGGTCGTGCCGCTCTATCCGAGATATAAGATATATCTTAAGTTATGTCTAAATCTCTCCAAGAGGAACGGCCATGCGCGATCATCCCCACCACCGCGACCCCGGTAATGACCATGATGGCTTCGAGAAACGTCCAGGCCGCGAACGCGGCGGCCGTGGCCCACGTGTTTTCGCACCGGGCGATCTGAAACTGCTGTTGCCGTCGCTGATCGCTGAACAGCCGTGCCACGGCTACGACTTGATCCGCCGCATCGAAAGCCTGTTCGAAGGCGCCTACGCCCCCAGCCCCGGCGTGATCTACCCGACGCTGACCTTCCTGGAAGAAAGCGAATTGATCAGCGGCGACGCCGCAGGCGGCAAAAAACGCTACACAATCACCGACGCCGGACGTTTCTTTCTAAACGAGCAGACGGTGGCCCTCGACGGCTTGCGCATGCGCATCGAAGTAGGCAAGCGTTCGCTGCGCGGGCATGACCGCCCGCCGCAAATCCACGAGGCCGTGCATAACCTGCGCCATGCGATGCACATGCATCACGGGCGCTGGACACCGGAAGAAATCACCCGCGTGGCGAACCTGCTCAACGCCACCGCCCAGGCCATTGTCGACGGCTCGGCCGTCCCACCTGAACAGGGGAAAGCTCAATGAACACGCAAGTCATCCATCGCGTTACCCACGAAATCAAGCGCCGGCGCCTGCAGGTGTTGCGTATTGCCGACATTACCCCGCGCATGCGCCGCATCACCCTCGGCGGTACTGAGTTGGCCGGGTTTGTCAGCCTGGGCAGCGATGACCACATCAAGCTGTTGTTCCCACAGAACGCCGCCGAACAAGCGGCATTGGAAAGCCCCACCTTCAGCATCAAGGGCGACGGCCCGCAGCCGGCCATGCGCGACTACACGCCACGCCGCTATGACCCGCAAATCGGTGAACTGGATATCGACTTCGTGCTGCACGGCGACGGCCCCGCCGCCACCTGGGCCGCACAAGCCAAGGTCGGCCAGCACCTGTATATCGGCGGGCCGCGCGGTTCGATGATCGTGCCGGACATCTTCGACAGCTATCTACTGATAGGCGATGAAACCGCCCTGCCTGCCATTGGCCGGCGCCTGGAAGAGTTGCCGGCGGGGCGTAAGGTGCTGGCGGTGATTGAAATCGCCGATGAGGCGGAACAGCAGGCGCTGGACAGCGCGGCCGACGTCGAAGTGATCTGGGTGCTGCGTGGCCAGGATAATCTGCTCGACACCGTGCGCAACCTGACCCTGCCCGGCGGCACGCTGTACAGCTTTGTCGCCACCGAAACCAAGCTATCGCGCCAACTGCGCCGGGTGCTGCTGGATGCGCACCAGGTCGATGAGACGTACCTCAAGACCGTGGGTTACTGGCGCGCGGAAGGCAGCGACGAGGAATAACGCGGTATATCGCTTGGTTTATGTAGCCGCTGCCGAGGCACGAGGCTGCGATAAGGGCCGCAGGACCTTCAGCAATCTCAAGGCCCCAAGCGTCTGCTGCGCAGCCGATCGCAGGCTGCGCCAGCGGCTACAGGTGATCGGTGATCGACGGTTCTTTTTGTAGCCGCTGCCGAGGTACGAGGCTGCGATAAGGGCCGCAGGACCTTCAGCAATCTCAAGGCCCAAACGACTGCTGCGCAGCCGATCGCAGGCTGCGCCAGCGGCTACAGGGGATCGGTGATCGACGGTTCTTTTTGTAGCCGCTGCCGAGGCACGAGGCTGCGATAAGGGCCGAAGGACCTTCAGCAATCTCA
>NZ_WLYI01000070.1 GCF_009707515.1 Pseudomonas karstica
TGTTGGCGCTGATTGAAAACTGACCCACCCTGCCGATTGAAAAATGACCCAGGACGGATTGCTGATTTTTGCCCCAGCAATTGTGGATAAGCTTAGCAGCAGTGTTCCGGTTGAAGACGCATCCAGCCCTGTTGCATGTATGCATGCAGCAGGGCATTTATGGTGCGGATCAAAACGGCTCATCGTCCTCGATATCATCTCCGTCCTTGCGCTTTCGTTCCCGTGATTTGATCTTTGTCTGGGCGGCCAAGGTGCTGTGGTGAAGGCGGTAGGACTCGTTGCCCGTTTCGACGATGTGGCAGTGGTGTGTCAGCCGATCCAACAACGCGGTGGTCATCTTGGCGTCGCCAAACACACTCGACCATTCCGAGAAACTGAGGTTGGTGGTGATGACCACACTGGTGTGTTCGTACAGTTTGGACAGCAGGTGAAATAACAGGGCGCCGCCGCTTTGGCTAAAGGGCAAATACCCCAGCTCATCAAGTATCACCAGGTCTGTGCGAAGCAGCCCCTGGGCGATTCGCCCTGCCTTGCCATCGTACTTTTCACGCTCCAGCAGATTCACCAGATCCACCGTGGAAAAGAAACGCACGCGTTTGTTGTAGGCCGTGATTCCGGATACAGCCAAGGCACTGGCTAGGTGTGTTTTTCCGGTTCCTGGCCCACCGATGAACACGACATTCTGCGCGGTCTCAGTGAACGCCAAGCTGGATAGATCGCTGACCAGCCGGGCATCAGCGCTGGAAGCGCTGAAGTCAAAGCCAGCTAAATCACGGTGCATGGGGAGCTTTGCCATGTTCATCTGGTGGTTCACTGAGCGCACCGCTCGATCCGCCTGTTCCTGTTGAAGCAGATGTTCCAGCAGCCATTTCGATGAAGCCGTAGAGGCCGTTCCTTGACTGACCAGTTCTTCCCAGGCACTGGCCATGCCGTGCAGGCGCAGTTCTTTGAGTTCCGTCATTAGGTCACGCATTGCGATTCTCCTCATCGGTTGTACGGAGCCGGTCGTAGCGCGCCGTATTGGCAACAGGCGCCACCTTGAGTTGCAGGCTGGTTTCTACGCAGGAAGGTGGTGCAGTGGAGGTCAGGCGGGCTAGAACATTCAGGATGTGATCGGCGCTCAGACTTCCCGACTCAAGTACCAGCTCCACCGCCACCAATACCGGTTCGAGACCGGCGATAGGCACAGCAGCCAGTACCTGCATCATGATTCGATCACCGTTGGTGTGACGCCTCAGTCCCCGTTTGAGAAGCAGAAGCGGCTTCGGCAGATCGGCAAATGGCGCGCCATTACGCAGTGCACCGGGCTTGCGTTCGATGAGTGGAATGTAGTGCTGCCAGTCAAAACTGACCTGATCTCGATCAACGAGACGCTCGTGGCTGGCGATCATCGTTTCATCGGCGATGACCACGATCCGCGAAGGATACAGACGGCTGCTGACCCACTGGCCAACACGCTCACAAGGCACCGAATAGCGATTTCGCGCCACGCTGATCAAACAGGTACTGGAGACCCGCACGGTGCGTTCGACGTAGCCGTCAAAGGCGGTCGGCATCGGCATCATCTCCACTCGTTCCAACTCCAGGACTTCTGCCACCGTCAGCCCGTTGTACTGCGGGTGCAGCAGTTCGCCCCAGAGAGCACGGCAGCGTTGGCCGAGCCAGGCATTCAGTTCCTCGAAGGTGTGGAACATGCAGTTTTGAGCATCGAGCCAGATGCGCCGTCGGCTGTCTTGGACGTTCTTTTCAACGATGCCTTTTTCCCACCCGGAGGCCACGTTGCAGAAGTCCGGGTCGAACAGGTAGTGGGCACACATCACGGCAAACCGGGCATTGACCGTCCGGCCCTTACCCTTGTTGACCTTGTCGACAGCGGTCTTCATGTTGTCGTAAATGCCGCGACGCGGCACCCCACCTAGCGCGCCAAACGAGCGGGTGTGGGCATCGAACAACATCTCGTGGCCTTGGCTGGGATACGCAACCAACCAGAACGCGCGACTGGCGCACAGCTTCATGTGGGAGACCTGGATGCGTCGAAACAGGCCACCGATCAGCAGACCTTCTTCGCTCCAGTCAAATTGAAAGGCCTCACCGAGGGCAAAAGTCAGCGGTACAAAAGCGCGTAAAGACTTGCCTTGCTCGCCTCGCCAAGAGCGGACAAACGCCGTGAGCTGGCTGTAGCCGCCGTCATAACCCTCGGCCTTAATCTGTTCGAAAAGCGCTTTGGCGCTCCTGCGGTTGTGCTTTGCCCGGAACGAATCGGCCTTGAGCGCCTGTTCCAGCGTCTCGTGGAATGGGCTGAGTTTGTTGAAGGTTGCGCACCGCTGGTACGCCGGTTGAGTGGCTTCGGGAGCTCTGACCCATTTTCGGATGGTGTTTCTCGACAGCCCGGTACGCTTAGCTATCTGATGCAGCGAGAG
Organism: Pseudomonas karstica; assembly: GCF_009707515.1. Taxonomy (GTDB): domain Bacteria; phylum Pseudomonadota; class Gammaproteobacteria; order Pseudomonadales; family Pseudomonadaceae; genus Aquipseudomonas; species Aquipseudomonas karstica. Next base: position 2,421 of record NZ_WLYI01000070.1, read on the forward strand.
CTTGTCGCGGAAGTACATCCGCCGGATTTTCCCCAACATTTCCATGCTGATCACCCTGTGTTCTCCTGCTCGAAAAGTGAGCAGAAGCAGTTGAACACCTGGGTCAGTTTTCAGTCGGCAGAACAGCCTCTACTGGGTCAGTTTTCGGTCAGCGGCAACATCC
>NZ_WLYI01000071.1 GCF_009707515.1 Pseudomonas karstica
ACTACGCAACGACGCGTCAGGCGTTTGTTCCAACGCCTCTACCAACGTTTCCAGCGCCCTGCACATGTAATCGCAAATGCGTTGCGCGCCAATGCCCGGGGCCGACTGCACACTCAGGCTGAAACCTTCGCCGAGATCATCCAGTGACAGGATCAGCGGATAGTTGGTGCGTTCTTCACCGCTCAGTACGTCAATACCTTCCCACAACTGCACGGATTGGCCGGACACGGCTTGAGCCGTACTGTGCCGGTAGTTGAGCAAAGCACTGAACAGAGGCGTCGGCGCCGGTACACCACTGCACCGTTGCGCCAAAGCCAGGGATGCGTGCTCGTGCCCGAGCAGTGCCGTCAGGCGTGCATGGGTGGTTTTCACGCCGGCGCGCACGTCCTGGCCGCGCATATCGACCCGAAACGGCAAGGTGTTGATGAAGATGCCCAATGCACGGTGGACGCCTTTGCCACCCTGCATCCGACCCAGCATCACCGTGCCGAACACCACATTCTCGCGGCCGGAGATCCGTCCCAGCACCTGAGCCCACGCCAAATGATGCAGGCTCGCGGCGCTCACGCCCAACAGACGAGCCTGCGTGCGCAGGCGTCGGCTCAGATCGATGTCCACCGCCTGCATCGCTTCTTCGATGTCCTGGCCATCCCCGCGTACATCCTGCAAACCGAAAGGCAACGTCGGTTCATCCACCTCACCCAGCATGTCGCGGAAAAATACTTCATGCTGTTCGCGACTCACGCCCAGACGCGCCTGGGCCACATAGTTGCGATACGGCAGCGTTTCACCCAGTTGGTCGGCCTGACCGAACACGTACGCCTGGACTTCCTGCTGCACCACCTCCAGCGCCGCGTGATCAATGGCAATGTGATGGAACAGCAACATCGCGATCCAACGCTGATTCGCGATGTCCTCGGCGAATGCCAGGCGCAACAGTGGCGCCTGGCTGACATCCAGTCGGTATTTCCTCGGGTCGAAGCGCTCGTGCAATTGTTGCGTGGCTTCGCCCTGCGCAGGGTCGATGCTGATCTCGGTCAGTGCCAGTCGAGCCTCACGCCAGACTACCTGAACCGCCTCGTCCAGGCCTTCCCAAACCACACTCGTGCGCAGGATGTCGTGGCGCTCGATCACGCTCTGCAATGCCTGCGCAAACTCATCGAGGTGCGCACGGCTGCTGATGCCGAAAAGAGCCTGCAGAACATACGGATCGCCCTGTTCTGCGGTGAGGTGATGGTAAAGAATGCCTTCCTGCAACGGCGCCAGCGGGTAGATGTCCTGCACATTAGCCGCCCCGCCGGGCACCGTGGCCACGATACGGTCAATCGCCGGTTGATCGAGGCTTAACAGCGACAACATTGACGGCGTGATCTGCGTACTTCCAACGGGGATATCGTTGGGTGGAATCTCGACCTCGCCGGCCTTGCTCGCGCGATAGTCGCCGGTTTGGATCAGCTCGATCAGCGCAGCTTTGTGCTCACGCAGCAAGGTCATGATCGAGGGCTCAAGCGACTGCTTGCGGCCACTCACCACGAGTCGATCGTCCTTGACCGACAGCTGAACATCCTTTGCTTTCAAGGTCGCCAATAGCTCAATCACGCTCACAGCTCAATCTCCATTCTTTCTGTAGATGTTGCATATCCCGAGAGCGTGGGCTGCTCGAATAAGGTTCTGACATCGGCTTCCAGGCCGGCCTGACGCAGCTTCTCCATCAGGCTGACGGCAAGCAACGAGTGCCCGCCCAGCTCGAAGAAGTGGTCGTGGCGGCCAACTCGGTCGACGTTGAGCACTTCGGCCCAGAGCCGGGCCAGGGTTATTTCGAGTTCACCGAGGGGGGCTTCATAAGCGCGGTTAATCAGCGAATCGAGACCTGGTGCCGGCAGGGCCTTGCGATCGAGTTTGCCGTTGGGGGTCAGCGGCAGTGCATCAAGGTGCACGTAG
>NZ_WLYI01000072.1 GCF_009707515.1 Pseudomonas karstica
GACGTTGTTGGTTATCCAGCAACGGCAAGGTCGCCAACGGCTGCGCGACGTCGTCGAGCATGGCATCCAGCAGGTGCAGCAAATGCCGGCTCCAACGCACGATGGTGCTTTCATCGAACAGGTCGGTGGCGTATTCGAACTGGCCACTGATGATGTCGCCATCGTCGTTGAGCGACAGGCTGACGTCGAACTGCGTGGTGCCGGTGGCCTGGGGCAGCGGTGTCAGGCTCAAGCCTGGCAATGCCAGGGCTTGATCCTGTGGGGTATTGCCGAGCACCAGCATCGCCTGGAACAACGGGCTGTGGCCGAGGCTGCGTTCCGGTTGCAGCACTTCGACGACCTGCTCGAACGGCAAGTCTTGATGGCTGTAGGCATCCAGTGCGCTGGCCTTGATGGCTGCCAGCAGTTGATCGACGCGGCTGTGGGCCTGAACGTTGATGCGCAGGGCCAGGGTGTTGACGAAGAAGCCGATCAACGCCTCGGTTTCGCGGCGTGGACGGTTGGCGACCGGGGTGCCGACCACTACTTCTGGCTGATTGCTCAGGCGCGAGAGCAGGATCGACCAGGCGCCGAGCAAGGTCATGAACGGTGTCAGTCCTTGTTGCTGGCTGACGCTGCGCAGCCGGGCGCTCAACGGTGCCGGCAGTGTCAGCGGCAACGTCGCTCCACGATAGGTTTGCACCTGTGGCCGGGTATGGTCGGTGGGCAGTTCCAGCAATGCCGGGGCGCCGTCGAGATGGCTTTTCCAGAAATCGGTCTGGGCCTGCAGGCGCTGGCCTTGCAGGTGCTGTTGCTGCCACGTGGCGTAGTCGGCGTATTGCAGCGTCAAGGCCGGCAGTGGGTCGTCGAGACCTTGGCAGAACGCGGCGTAGAGCGCGTTGAACTCACCGATCAACACCGCCACCGACCAACCGTCGGAGACGATGTGGTGTTGGGTGACCAGCAAAATGTGCTCGTCTTCGGCCAGGCGCAGCAAACGGCCGCGAATCAACGGGCCTTGGCTCAGGTCGAAAGCCTCGCGGGCTTCGGCTTGGGTCAGTTGCTCGACCGCGGTTTGCCGAGCATCGACGGCCAAGGATTGCAGGTCATGTTCGCTGAGGGCGAAGCCAATGTTGGCCGCGGCGAACTGTTGGCGGACTTCGCCGTTATGGCGCTCGAAAGTGGTGCGCAGGCTTTCGTGACGGGCGACGATGCGGTCCAGGGCGCGTTGCAGTGCGCTTCGATCCAGGTTGCCACGCAGGTGCAGCGCGGCAGGCATGTGATAGGCGACGCTGGCGGCGTGGTCCAGTTGATCGAGGAACCACAGGCGTTGTTGGGCCAGGGAGAGCGGCAAGGCCTGATCGCGGGAAACCAGGCTGATCGCCTCGACCGTTGATTGATTGGCCTGTTCGACGGACTGCGCCAGTTCGCTTAGCGAGGTCTGGGCAAACAGCGACCGCAGGTCGATCTCGACGCCAAGGTCCTGATGAAGGCGCGCTTGCAACTGCACGGTCAGCAGCGAGTGGCCGCCGAGTTCGAGGAAGCCGTCGTGGCGCCCGACCTGATCCAGCCCGAGCAAAGACTGCCAGATCCCGGCGATGGCGATTTCGGTGGCCCCTTGTGGTGCTTCGTAGGTTTTGCTGGCCAGGGATTCCAGGCCCGGCGCGGGCAGGGCGCGGCGGTCGAGTTTGCCGTTGGCGGTCAGGGGCAGGGCGTCGAGATGCACAAACGCGCTTGGCACCATGTATTCGGGCAAGTGCTTGAGCAGCTCGCTACGCAGTTGTTCGGCGCTGGTCGGCTCGCCGCACAGGTAGGCCACCAGGCGCTTG
>NZ_WLYI01000073.1 GCF_009707515.1 Pseudomonas karstica
CAGGCGCGAGTTCAAGGGGCGCTTGGCCGGTGTCGGGTAGGCACTGGAAGGGATTCCCTCCAGTTCGGCGCAGGCCTTGCCTTCGGCGCGCAGGTGCTCGCCGATGGCCTGGGCAAAACCGAACCACGATGTCTCGCCCTGTGCCGTCAGGTGATAAATCCCCCAGTCGCCTGCCTGACCCGCTTGCCAGCGTTCAATCAGGGCCCGGGTGCTGTGGGCGATGGTCCCGGCCCAGGTCGGCGCACCGATCTGGTCGGCAACGATGCGCATCTGCGGCTTTTCTTGCAGCAGGCGCTGCATGGTCAGCAGGAAGTTCTTGCCATGGGTCGAGTAGACCCAACTGGTGCGCAGAATCAGGTATTGACCGCCCACGGCGGCAATGGCCTGTTCGCCGGCCAACTTGCTTTGACCGTAAACGCCCAGCGGGCAGGGAGTGTCGTCTTCGGTGTACCGCCCCTCTTTGCTGCCATCGAACACGTAGTCGGTGGAGTAGTGAATCAACGGGATGCCCAGGGCCTTGGCTTCTTCGGCAAGGATGCCTGGCGCCGTGGCGTTGATGGCAAAGGCAATTTCCGGCTCGCTTTCGGCCTGATCGACAGCGGTGTGGGCCGCAGCGTTGATGATCAGGCCGGGACGATGGGCGCGCACTTGCGCGCGGATTTGCTCAGGCTGGGTCAGGTCCAACTGGTCGCGACCCAGCACGATCAACTCACCCAGGCCCTGGAGCCGTTGTTGCAGCTCTTTGGAAACCTGGCCGTGTTGGCCGCTGATAAGGATTTTCAGAGGTGTGCTCATGGGAACAGGTCGGCTTCCAGCAGGGGTTTGCCGTTCTGGTCCTTGGCGGACAGTTGTGGCGGTTCGGTCAGTTCCCAGTCGATCGCCAGTGTCGGGTCATTCCACTGAATGCTGCGCTCGGCGCTGGGCTGGTAGTAATCGGTGGTTTTGTAAAGAAATTCGGCGTACTCGCTCAGCACCACGAAACCATGGGCAAAACCTTCCGGTACCCACAATTGACGGTGGTTTTGGGCAGACAGGCGCACGCCCACCCACTGACCGAAATGGGGCGAGCTGCGACGAATGTCGACGGCAACGTCCAGCACTTCGCCGGCGCTGACGCGGACCAGTTTGCCCTGAGTGTGCTCCAGTTGGTAATGCAGGCCCCGCAACACGCCTTTTTGTGAGCGCGAGTGGTTGTCCTGGACGAAGTCGCGCTTCAGGCCGGTGGCCTCTTCAAAAGCGCGAGAGTTGAAGCTTTCATAGAAAAAACCACGTTCGTCACCAAAAACCTTGGGTTCGATGATCAGAACACCGGGCAGCTCGGTCGCGGTAATTTTCATTTGGTTTCCCCGGCGAGCGTGAACAGGTACTGGCCATAGCCGGTCTTGCCAAAGTATTTGGCCCGCTCCAACAGGTAGTCACGATTGATCCAGCCGTTCTCGTAGGCAATCTCCTCCAGGCAAGCCACTTTCAGGCCTTGGCGATGCTCGATGGTCTGCACATAGGTCGAGGCTTCCAGCAGGCTGTCGTGGGTGCCGGTGTCGAGCCAGGCGAAGCCGCGGCCGAAGCGTTCTACATGCAAGTCACCGCGTTGCAGGTACGCGTTATTGATGTCGGTGATCTCCAGTTCGCCCCGTGGCGAAGGCTTGACCGCCTTGGCGATCTTGATCACGTCGTTGTCGTAAAAATACAGGCCGGTCACTGCGTAGCTGGATTTAGGCTTGGCGGGTTTCTCTTCGATGGACAGGGCGCGGCCTTCGCT
>NZ_WLYI01000074.1 GCF_009707515.1 Pseudomonas karstica
TTTTACCGTTTTTTTCTGCTGTCTTGCCAACCCGTCGACCGAGGCTGTCATAGCGATACGTGCCGACACTTTCGAGCTTGCTGTTAACCAGCGTCTCAGCTTTGACCAACCGGTTCTCACAGTCATAACTGAACGTCTGCAGCTTATTCCTACCGCTACGCTTCTCGATCAGGTTGCCCCAGGCATCGTAGGCATATTCCTGATCGCGCCATTGCTTGATGCGGGTGCCTTTAACTTGGTCGAACTAACTGATATTGGAACTCAGGCGGTCGCCGCTGCGTCATAACGAAACTCTTAAAAAGCACACTTACAAATAATACATCAAATTTAAAACTACCTTTCCTCTATAAATTGCGGACTCCCACCAAGCGTCCCAATTACTAAAGAATAAAAATCTTCGAAATTTTTCCCCATATAAAATAAATTTCCGCTATCACCCTGCTCTTGTATATCGAAACTGTTGCTTGCCTCTCCCTCATGTAAGTGCGTCCTATCCCAATAGTATACTCCTTCTCGACCTGGCTCCCCAACGATCACATAAGGGTTTCCTCCTCCGTCTTCACCTACAGCTATCACCTCCTGCAAAAAACTCAACTCATCAATAAATTCCTTATTAAAACTGACCAAATCGTTACATTCTTCGGTAGGAATCAAGCCGAAAAACCGATCAAAACTAACGAACTGTTCGTCCACAGAGGTTAGTGAAAGCTGACCAAAATCAGGCTCAGTTAAGTACAAACCATTTGAGCGTGATAAAAAACCCTTATAATCTTCTGGTAGCTTTCTTTGCAATTGTGATTCGATATAAGAGATTTCAGAACCTGACAACCCAGGCTTATAGATAACTGGCATAAATCCTCCAAGATTAACAAGTGCTCTTCAAATTTTTCACACCGCCTGAGTGCGTAAATCTGTTGTGAATTTTCTTAGGCACCTCTTGCATAGTTACCATATTTTCGTGGTGGTGCCATGTGTTTTTTGTATAGTCAGCCTTCCCCTTTGGCGCCAAAGCATCCGCTTTGCCAAAATCACCTCCAGGATTTTTGCCATGATTTCCTTTAAGATCCAAAACGTCAACTTTCTGCAATTCATAAGGGGTAAAATCAGGGTGCCCGTTAGGGTATCGAACGCTATTACTCTCCCAGTCCGTGTAAACCCAAGTCCTTCCTTCAATCTCTGAGTGGATTGAACCACCATTTTCTAGCCATTTCGAAATATCTGGAGAGTGTGGAGGTTTCGAACTCCAACCCCATGGATCAATCGAGCCAATAGGATTAGGGCCATACCCATAAAGGTTCATTCCACCGCCCAATCCAATCGGATCCTGCGTTATAAACCGCCCGACCTCCGGATCGTAATACCTAAACGTATTGTAGTGTAGCCCCGTCTCATCGTCGAAGTACTGCCCCTGAAACCGCAAGTTTTGCTCAACCTCGTTCACCGCCAGTGTTTCGATGGAGCCCCAG
>NZ_WLYI01000075.1 GCF_009707515.1 Pseudomonas karstica
ATCACCTTGGAGTCTTTCATACCGGCCAAGTGCTGGATCGCGCCGGAGATACCGACGGCGATGTACAGCTGTGGCGCAACGATCTTGCCGGTCTGCCCGACCTGCATGTCGTTGGGTACGAAACCTGCGTCGACGGCCGCGCGGGAAGCGCCGACCGCAGCGCCCAGCTTGTCAGCCAAGGCGTACAGGTGCTTGAAGTTGTCACCGTTCTGCATGCCACGCCCGCCCGAGACGACGATCTTGGCAGCGGTCAGCTCTGGGCGATCCGACTTGGCCAACTCTTCGCCAACAAAGCTGGAAATACCAGCGTCGTGGACAGCACCAACGGCTTCAACAGCAGCCGAACCACCTTCTGCTGCAACCGGATCAAACCCGGTGGCACGCACGGTGATGACTTTTACCGAAGCAGTGGACTGCACGGTGGCGATGGCGTTACCGGCATAGATCGGGCGCTTGAACGTGTCGGCGCTTTCTACCGAAACGATCTCGGAGATCTGGTCAACGTCCAACTGCGCAGCAACACGCGGCAGGATGTTTTTGCCGTTGGAAGTAGCGGCAGCCAGGATGTGGCTGTAGCCAGCGCCCCCCGCCTCTGAACCAAGAGCTGCGACCAGAGGGGCAACGTTTTCCGGCAACTGGTGAGCGTAGGCCGCGTTGTCGGCGACCAGTACTTTGCTCACGCCAGCGATTTTTGCAGCGGCTTCAGCCACAGCGCCAGCGCCCTGACCGGCAACCAGCACGTGGATGTCGCCACCGATTTTAGCGGCAGCAGCCACGGTATTCAGGGTGGCCGGGGCCAGCACCTTGTTATCGTGTTCGGCGATTACCAGGATAGTCATGATCAGGCTCTCCAATTCAAAGCACCTTCGCTTCGTTTTTCAGTTTCTCGACCAGTTCAGCCACCGACTTGACCTTGATACCCGCGCTGCGTGCAGCCGGCGCTTCGACTTTTACGGTCTTGTTGGTGGAGGCGGTGGAAACGCCCAAAGCATCCGGAGTCAGCACTTCGAGAGGCTTCTTCTTGGCTTTCATGATGTTTGGCAGGGACGCGTAGCGCGGCTCGTTCAAACGCAGGTCGGTGGTGACGATGGCCGGCAGTTTCAAGGAAACCGTCTGCGCGCCGCCATCGATTTCGCGGGTCACGGCAACGTTGTCGCCGCTCACTTCGACTTTCGAGGCGAAGGTGCCCTGGCCGTAACCGGTCAGTGCAGCCAGCATCTGGCCAGTCTGGTTGTTGTCGCTGTCGATGGCCTGTTTGCCGAGGATCACCAGTGATGGCTGTTCCTTGTCAACAACGGCCTTCAACAACTTGGCAACGGCCAGGGAGGTCAGTTCTTCAGCGGATTCGACCAGAACGGCGCGATCGGCACCCAGCGCCAGAGCGGTACGCAACTGCTCCTGGGCAGTGGTCGGACCGATGGAAACGACGACGATTTCAGTCGCCACGC
>NZ_WLYI01000076.1 GCF_009707515.1 Pseudomonas karstica
GCTATGCAACGACGCGTCAGGCGTCTGCTCCAACGCCAATACCAGGTTTTCCAACGCGCAATGCATGTAGGCACAGACACGTTGCGCGCCGACTTTCGACGTCACCAGTACCGACAATTCAATACCATTGCCCAGGTCATCGACGTTCAGCGTCAGCGGGTAATTGGTGCGTTCCTCAGCGCTGAGCGCCTCGATACCGCGCCAGGCGAGTGCCTTGTCCTGTGAAACATCAGTGACAGCGCTGTGGCGGTAATTCACCAGCGAACTGAACAGCGGTGTCGGCGCCGCCACCGCACTGCAGCGTTGCGCCAACGCCAGCGAGGCATGTTCATGCCCCAGCAGTGCTATCAGCCGTGCATGGGTCGCCTTGACCCCGGCGCGCACGCTATGGGCGCCGACCTCCACCCGCACCGGCAAGGTGTTGATGAACATCCCCAACGCCCGGTCAGCGCCCTCGCCGCCCTGCATCCGGCCCAGCAGTACGGTGCCAAACACCACGTCCTGCTTGCCGCACACCTTGCCCAATACCTGCGCCCAGGCCAGGTGCACCAAGCTTGCGGCACTCACGCCGAGTTGACGTGCCTGTGCCCGCAAACGCTGGTCCAACGCCGCTGCAATCGATTGACCGGCGTGCTCGATATCGCCCCCATCGCCCTGCACATCCTGCAAACCGAACGGCAGCGTCGGCTCATCGATATCGCCGAGCATTTCGCGGAAGAACCCTTCGTGTTCTTCACGGCTGACGCCCAGTTGCACATGGGCCACGTAATTGCGATAGGGCACCGCTTCGTCCAACGCGCCTGCCTGTCCCAGCAAGTACGCCTGCATTTCCTGTTGCACCACCTCCAGGGCCACGTGATCAAGTGCCATATGGTGAAACAGCAACACCGCAACCCAGCGTTGATTGACTGCATCCTCGGCGAATGCGAGTCGCAACAGTGGGGCCTGGGTGATATCCAGACGGTAGTGCTGCGAATCGAAGCGTTGTTGCAGTTGCCCGGTGATGTCGCCCACGGCGGGGTCGAGATCGACCGTTTCAACATGCAGTTTCGCCTCGCGCCAGACCACCTGCAGCGGCGTCTCCATGTCTTGCCACAGCACGCTGGTACGCAGGATGTCATGGCGGTCGATGACGCTTTGCAATGCCGCCACGAACGCGTCCAATCGGTCACGACTTTGGAAGTTGAAAAGGGTTTGCAAGACGTAAGGGTCGCCCTGTCCGGCAGCGAGGTGATGGTAAAGAATACCTTCCTGCAACGGCGCCAGCGGGTAGATGTCCTGCACGTTGCTCGTACCGCCCGGCACCGTGGCCACGATGCGGTCGATGGTCGGCTGATCCAGATTGATCAGCGGCAGCATGCCAGGGGTGATGTGTTCGCAATCAATCGGGATCAGGTTGGCCGGGACACTCACTTCAGTGCTGCCACCCACCGCCGCCGCCAGC
>NZ_WLYI01000077.1 GCF_009707515.1 Pseudomonas karstica
GGAGAGAGGGCATGCCGAGCCTGGGCGAGGTACCAAGTGGTGGGGCAAGAGCGCTTTGCTTACTTTCGCGCTTTTCGAAAGTGAGTCGCTGTAAAAGCGAAACCAATAGCCGCCCTGACCGCAGCAACGGATATGTACTCCAACCCACCCCCCAATACCCACCCCCAAATACCCATGCCCATCACCCGCTACCCAAGTACCGTGACATCCCCCAGAATGCGACCTCTCTTTCTCTGGTATCCGGGGCACACATGCACATCTCTTCCGGTCGCTGGGTCTACGGTTTATCCCTGGCTCTGTTGACCGCGCTGCTCTGGGGCATTCTGCCCATCAAGCTCAAACAGGTTCTGCAGGTGATGGACCCGATCACCGTCACCTGGTTTCGCCTGACAGTCTCCGGCCTTTGCCTGTTCGTTTACCTCGCCGCCGTCAAGCGCCTACCCAACCCTCGAGAACTGGGACCACGCGGCGGCTGGTTGGTAGCGATGGCCGTATGTGGCCTGGTGGGCAACTATGTGCTGTACCTGGTGGGGCTGAAACTGCTCAGCCCCGGCACCGCACAGTTGGTGGTACAAATGGGGCCGATCTTTCTGATGATCGCCAGTGTGTTTATTTTCAAGGAGCGCTTCAGCCTGGGGCAGGGCTTGGGCCTGCTGGTGCTGATTTTCGGCTTTGGGTTGTTCTTCAATCAGCGCCTGCTGGAACTGCTGACGTCCCTGGGAAACTACACCGCCGGAGTGCTGACCATCCTGCTTGCGACTACCATCTGGACCTTCTATGCCTTGGGTCAGAAGCAATTGCTGACGGTGTGGAATTCATTACAGGTGATGATGGTGATCTACCTGTCATGCGCCGTGTTGCTGACGCCGTGGGCCCATCCTCTGCAAGCGCTGCAATTGACCCCGCTGCAAGGATGGTTGTTGCTTGCTTGCTGCCTGAACACATTGATTGCCTACGGTGCGTTTGCCGAGGCCCTGGCCCATTGGGAAGCATCACGAGTCAGCGCGACCCTGGCGATGACGCCCCTGGTGACCTTTGCCGCGGTGGCGGTGGCAGCGTGGCTGTGGCCCGAGTATGTGCACGCCGAGCAAGTCAATGCCCTGGGTTATGGCGGGGCGGTGTTGGTGGTGCTGGGGTCGGCGATGGTGGCGCTGGTACCCTCGTTGCTCGCCGGGCTCAAGGCCCGGCGAGTCCGAGCGCTGTAAACCCCCGCTGGCGAGGCACGAGGCTGCGATAAGGGCCGCAGGAACTTCAGCAATCTCAAGGCCCAAACGACTGCTGCGCAGCCGATCGCAGGCTACGCCAGCGGCTACAAATGATCGGCTTTTGTAGCCGCTGTCGAGGCACGAGGCTGCGATAAGGGCCGCAGGACCTTCAACAATCTCAAGGCCCCCATGCGTCTGCTGCGCAGCCGATCGCAGGCTACGCCAGCGGCTACAAG
>NZ_WLYI01000078.1 GCF_009707515.1 Pseudomonas karstica
AGCCGGTTCGATGCCCGGCACTATCGCCTGGACATTACCCAGGCGCCGCTGATGCGCATCGCGTTTAGCCACGATGCGCCGAACCAGCGCTGGGTGGCGATGCTGCTGTTTCACCACATGGCACTCGATCACGTGGCCATGGAGGTGGTGCAACAGGAAATGCAGGCGTACTTGCTGGGCCAGGCAAACGCGGTGGGCGATGCGGTGCCTTATCGCAACTATGTGGCCCAGGCGCGACTGGGTGTCAGTCGCGAGGCCCATGAAGCGTTCTTCCGCGAAATGCTCGGCGACATTGACGAGCCGACCCTGCCGTTCGGTGTGCAGGATGTGCAGGGCGACGGGCGCGATATTGAAGAACACACCCGGCCCGTCGAGGTTGCGCTGGACCTGCGCCTGCGGGCCCAGGCGCGCCAACTCGGCGTGAGTGCCGCCAGCCTGGTACACCTGGCCTGGGCGCAAGTGCTGGGCAAAGTCTCCGGTAAACAGGACTTGGTGTTTGGCACTGTGTTGATGGGCCGGATGCAGGGCGGCGACGGTGCCGAGCGGGCATTGGGGATGTTCATCAATACCTTGCCACTGCGGGTGGATATTGGCGCCCAAGGCGTACGGCTCGGCGTCAAGGCGGCCCATGCACGGCTGACGGCATTGCTGGGGCATGAACATGCGTCCTTGGCCTTGGCCCAACGTTGCAGCGGTGTACCGGCACCGACCCCATTGTTCAGTGCGCTACTCAACTATCGCCACAGCGCGCCGAGCGTTGTTTCGGCGCAAACGTTGGACGCATGGCAGGGAATTGCGCTCCTGAACGGAGAGGAGCGGACCAATTATCCACTGACCCTGAACGTCGATGACCTGGGCAGTGGCTTTAGCCTGACGGTGCTGGTGGCGCCTCATGTCGGCGCGCAGCGTGTCTGCGATTACATGCATACGGCGATGGAAACGTTGGTAGAGGCGTTGGAGCAGGCGCCTGATACGCCATTACGTGGCTTGTCGATTTTGCCGGCAGCCGAGCATGAACAGTTGCTGATGACGTTTAACGCCACGCAAGCCGATTACCCGTTGGAGCAGACGGTTCACGGCTTGTTTGAAGCCCAGGTGGCGCGCACTCCAGAGGCGCTGGCGGTGCTGCATGGCGCGCAACGCCTGAGTTATCGCGAGCTGAATGCCAAGGCCAACCAGTTGGCGCATTACCTTCGCGGGCAAGGCGTGCAGCCGGATTCGCGAGTGGCGATCTGCGTCGAA
>NZ_WLYI01000079.1 GCF_009707515.1 Pseudomonas karstica
CGAGGCCGGCACATCGTCGACAGACTCTTTCTGCCTGACCACCGCGTTCTGACGCGGCCCCCAGCGCATCTGCAGCCCACCCTTTTTCAGGCCGCCAACCACCCCGCGAACCGCCACCGCCTTATACCGATCCACCGCCGCCATAAAGCCTTGGATGATGGTAAAAACACCTTCAACAAATGCCTTGGCCGCCTCAAAAATCGGCCTCCCATACTTGCTCACCCGCAGCGCCATGTACGTAACACCCGCCGCGGGCAAGGCCAACGTCAGCACCAGCGCAATCAACAGGTCGATCAGCAACGCCACCACAAACCCGGCCGCCGCCTCGCCAGAACGCCCGGCAACCTGGCTCGGCGGCAGCGCCGACAGCCAAATCATCGCCGTGCGCAACATCAGGTACAGCGCCGCTTCATCACTGGCCAGCAACATGGCCTGTTGCATCACCTGGGGCGCGCTCTTGGCCAGTTTGGCCAGCCCTTCAACCTCGGCGCCCAGGCTTTCGAACAGCTTGCCGGGGTCCTTGAAGACCTCCTGCACCTGCTTGATCGCGTCCCAGGCTCCCGAGATCGCCGCCCAACTTCCCGCCAGCAAGCCATTGCCAATTGCGGTTGACGCCGAGGTTTGCCAATGCGGCCGGAACCCGTGCCACTGCTTGCGCAGCCAGGTTTCCAGGTCCGCCGTCAGCCCGTCGTAAGCAGTGAACAGCGCCTCCAGTTGCTCCGCTGACACGCCACCCTGCACCCGCACCTGATAACGCCCGCCGGCCACGCAGTGGTGGGAGCCTTTCCCATGCTCATCCAGCACAATGACTGAGGAACTGCCGTCATCCAGCCCGATCACTTCAACCGGGATATTTCCCAGCGGCACGTCATACACCGACTCAAATGTGCTCTCGATCTCCAGCACACCGCCCGCCGGGCAGCGCGCCACCGTCGAAAGAAAGTCCGCATCGGACAGGCTCACCGAACGCTGCGAGCTCCCAAGCCGCAACACCCGGTCCATCCCCAGCAACGACGGCAAATCCGCCCCATGGCTGAGCGTATCCAGCGCCTGCGCATACCAGGCCCCCATCTGCTGGCGATACACCGCCAGGCTCTGATGGAAGCCATCCAGCTCATGTTCGATAAGGGTGATATGGGAGGAGGAAGCAGTCATCCATGACGTCTCTGCAAGAAGGAGGCGTCGGAGTCTGCAACAGCAAAAGAGGGGCAGGACCAGTGGTTCGG
>NZ_WLYI01000007.1 GCF_009707515.1 Pseudomonas karstica
GGCGACTGCTACGCAGCCGATCGCAGGCTGCGCCAGCGGCTACAGGAGGGGTTGGGGCAAGTCATCCAGATTGACTCGGCCCATGGTATTGCTGTGCAGTTCGTAGCGCAGTTCCTCAACCATGGTCTCGACGTCCTCGGGGGTTTTCAGTTTGTTGACACTGATCCCCGTCACTACCAGATCCACCCGGCCGGTTTCGGCATCAAAGACTTTCAGGGTCAACGATGCATCCCGGCACAGGGTGAATTCGCAGGTCAAGGGCCGCAGAGCTTCTTCGATGCAGTTGCGCAGTTGCGAGAGGCTAAACATGCACGGCCCCTTAACGACGGCGCAGCAACAGGCCCAGTAGCAGGCCGACACCGGCAACAACGGCCACGGTAGCCAGGGGCTTGTTCCTGGCAAAGTCACCGACGGTGTCCAGCGCATCACCATAGGTTTGCTGCAACTGGCCGACGGCCTGGCGGGCCACGCCTTCGGCTTGTAGCTGTTCGTCACCGGTCAAGTCACCGAGAAAATCCTGGGCCTTGCCCGTTACTTTTTCGACGGCGCCTTTGACGTGTTCGCTTTTCATGGTGAGCTCCTTGAAGGTTATAAAACCGTTATGGCGCAGGACCCAAGGCCCTGTGCCCACCCTTCAAGGTTAAGCAGTGTGTATTCACTGGATAAGGTGAATTTGCACTGTGCGCACTGGTGCATTTGCACTCTATTTTTTTGGTTTTAGCTGCTGCTCTCCGGCAAACAAGCCTCGCTCCCTGGCCCAGACTATGGCCGCGCTACGGCTGTGCACACCCAGCTTGGAATACACCGTTGCCACATGGTTACGTACGGTGTTCGGCGCCAGTTGCAGGCGCGAAGCTATCGCCTTGTCGGCCAGCCCTTCGCAGATCAAACCCAGCACATCGCGCTCGCGGGCGGTGAGGTCGGTGAAGGACACGTTGGGCAGGTTGGGGCGGTTGACGCTCTTGGCGTTGGCCAGTTTCTCGATCAGCGTCTGACTGAACCAGGAAGCGTCCTGCATGACTTCTTCGATGGCCGCCACCAACTCCAGCTCCGAGCGCTTGCGTTCGGTGATATTCATCAACACCAGCAGGTAACAGGGCACGTCTTGGATACTGACGGTGTCGGCCGACAACACGCAGTCGATCACCTCGTTACCTTTCTTGCGGATCTTCAGGTCCAGGCTGTCCACATTGCCGGCTTTTTCAAGGGCCGCGAACACTTGGGTGCAGTTTTGCGCACTGTCGATAAAGTCGATCTCGGCGACGGATTTGCCGATCAGCTCTTCACTGGTGTAGCCGGTGGTGCTCATGAAGGCTTCGTTGACATCCACCACCTGCTGGTTGTCGGCGCTGCATACCAGGGTTGGCACCGGCGTCAGGCGGAAGGACTTGGCGAACCGTTCCTCGCTCTGGCGCAAGGCAGTTTCTGCTTTGCGCCGGGGCTCAAGGTCGGTGAAGGAAAACAGCATGCAATCCTCCTCGTTCATGTCCAGCGGCTGGCCGGCGACAATCACCAGTTTGCTGCCACCTTCGGGCAGTTTCAGTTCGGCCTGCATCTGCGGGATGGTTGCGCCTTCTCCCAGGCGCTGGATCGCCAGGTCCTTGCGTTCGGCCTGCTCCAGCACGTCCAGTTCATACACCGAGCGCCCAATTACCTGGTCGCGGTTATAGCCGGTCATCTCCAGGAAACCTTGATTGACCTTGATATAACGCAGGTCGCTCAAGCGGCAAATCACGGCGGGCGCCGGGTTGGCATTGAAGGTCTTCTCGAAACGCTGCTCGGCGCTGGCCCAGTCGGTGGCGTCGCTGAGGATCAGCACCAGCAGCTCCGGTTCGCCGGCGGCATCGTTGAGCACCAGGCTGCGCAGGCGGTGGACCCAGGTTTTTCCCTCGTCGTCGGTGGGCGTGACCTCCACCACCACATTACTGAACTCCTCACCGTCCGCTACCCGGCTCAGAGGGTAACTCTCCAGTGGCAATGGGTGATTGTTGCGGTAGCGCAAGGCAAAACGTGCGGCGTACTCCTTGGTATTGGCACCCAGTGCTTCAACGTTGTCCACCCCGTGCATGGCCAGGGCGGCTTCGTTGGCCCAGAGCAGCGTTTGGTCGACCTCGGCGAGAATCACCCCGTCGGACAGCCCGGAGATGATCTGCTGCAGTTGGCGGCGGTTGGTTTCTTTGGCGAGGACGGCCTGGCTCATGGTTTCTCCGAAAGGGGACGATCCTGACATCCCCAGCCCCCTACAGGGAGGGGGCTGGGGCGCATAGCGAGTACGACATCAGGGCTTCAGGATAGTGCAGAGAGAGTCCCGGGCGCGGGGTGCGAATGTACCATTCGATCTGGTGCATTTGTACCGAGACCGCAGAGGTACCGTCCCGACACACTGAGTTGGTATGTACTCACTCAAAGGATCGATCATGACCACTGTCTATGAAACCAACCGTTCATTGTTTCGCGTGTCCTGGGGCTCGGTATTGGCTGGTAGCGCAATTGCCCTGGTGACGTATCTGGTATTGAGTGTGCTGGGCACCGCCATTGGCGCCAGTGCCGTCGACCCCATGGCGGCTGGTAACCCGTTAAGCGGTTTCGGTACCGGTGCCGGGATCTGGCTGTTTGTCTCCACACTGCTGGCCGTTGGTGTCGGTGCGTTTGTCGCAGGACGCACGGCGCCGGACCGTGGTGGCCTGCATGGTGTCCTGAGTTGGACCATCACCACCTTGCTCACCACCTGGCTGTTGGCGGCATTGGCCACCAGTGTGGTCGGTGCGGCGGGTAATGTGGTCGGCAAGGGCCTGTCGGCCGCCGGCAGCGGCATTGCTGCCGTAGCGCCGGGTATCGGTGACAGCGTCAAGCAGCAACTGGACGAACAGGGCATCAGCCTGGATTGGGACAGCCTGCAAGGCCAGTTGGATACCTTGCTCAAGCAAAGCGGCAAGCCTGAACTGGCCCCGGCCACCGTCGAGCACAAAACTGAGCAGGCGGCGGCAGATGGCAAGCAGTCGGCTACCGATGCAGCGACCAACCCGGCACAGGCCGCGCAAGAGCTGAAACAGTGGTTCGAGCGAGTCAAGGCGTCTGGTGAGCCTGCGTTGAATGCAGCGGACAAAGAGGCGTTGGTCAACATCGTCGCTGCCCGTACTGGCAAGAGCCAGGCCGAAGCCACCCGGATCGTCGACAACTATGCCCAAGCCTATCAACAGGCCGTGCAGAAGGTTGACCAACTGAAGAAGCAAGCCGAGCAAAAAGCCCGTGAAGCCGGTGAAGTGGCGGCCAAGCAATTGTCCCATGCCGCGTGGAGTACCTTGTTGATGCTGCTGCTGGGGGCGGCGCTGAGCTTCGGTATTGGCCGGATGGCGGTTTCTACCCGTCGGGTGCCGTTGGCCTGATTCACCACTGTGCAGGAGCAGGGTTATCGGCTCCTGCACAGCGGGCCAGGCAAGCTGATGCCATCTCGGCATCAACGCTCGTGAACGCGTAAACTGTCGACTTTTTTACGCGCATCACGCAAAGGTGAGCTTTTGAGCCCGGTAAAAACCATAGCCCTCTTGTTACTGACCACCCTATTGGCAGCGTGCGGTACCTCGCCGCCGCGTACCCCCAACGACATCTGCGGGATTTTCCGGGAAAAGGATGATTGGTACGACGCGGCCAAAGTCACCCAGAAACGCTGGGGTGTACCGATCCAGGTGCCGTTCGCCATCATGTATCAGGAGTCGGGCTTCCGGCATAACGCCAAGACCCCACGCAAATATCTGTTGTGGATCATCCCCTGGGGGCGCGTGTCCACTGCTTCCGGCTACGCCCAAGCCAAGGACGAAGTGTGGAGCGACTACCAGAAAAGTACCGGGCGCAACTGGGCCAGCCGCCAGGACTTCGACGACGCCATCGACTTCGTCGGTTGGTACATGGACAAGACCTACACCATCAACGGCGTGTACAAATACGACGCCTACGGCCAGTACCTGAATTACCACGAAGGCTGGGGCGGTTATCGCCAACGAACCTACGCCAGCAAGGCCTGGCTGCTGCCGGTTGCTGGTAAGGTCAAGGCGCGTTCCGACCTGTATGCGCAGCAATATGCGGGGTGTAAAGCGGACTTGGAGCGAGGCTTCTGGAGTCGGTTCTGGCATTGGCTTTGAGTGGCCGGACGGTCCGTGTCCGGCGCAAGAACAATGGCCTAGGCAGCCAACCAACCTACCAATGGCACCACCATCAAGGTACTCAATGCCATCGATACCACATTGGCGATATAAGGATGAAAGTGTGGCGGCAACCGGCCGGCAATCGCGCAGGCCAGCGGGGGCGCGATCAATGCCCCGAGCAGGGCGCTCGAGCCTATCACCGCCCAACTGCCGCCATGGGTCAACACTGCTGCGGGGACCACTGACACCAGCGGAATGTAGGTGGGGTACCAGCCACGCTTGATCCACTGACGCCGCCAGATCACTACGCCCAATGCTGAAGTCAGCGTCTGCGCCGCTATCAAGTGCAAGACCAGGCCGGATCCATAGGCAGGGCTGACAATCCCCAGGACAACGACGCTTTTATCGACTCTTGGAGGCTATTCTCTTTATCTAAAGTTAGCAGGCCTGATCTCGTTCAGGATGAAGCTGATGTGATACTCGAAGAGCGAAACGTTTGGCACCGCGACAACAGCATGTTTGAGGTTGAGGCTAATATCCTTCGCGACAATGACTCCCTTGACCTTCGTTCCTTCCGATTTATTCGTAATCAGCCATCCCATATAGCGGCTAATCTGCCCAATAGCTTTATCTGCTACGCGCCCCCGTTTCAGCTCAAAGACTACATACGCACCATCGCTATCTAGAGCCAAAATGTCTATAGGGCCTACTCCTGTTGGGTACTCAATGCCGTCCCGACCTTGGTCATCTACATATAGTTGCAGTGCTTTACCATCAACCTTGATCGACTCGATGTTATGAGCGATGAAGTCTCGTAGCTGGTACTCAAGCTCAAAAACTGTTTCACGCTCGCTGTCTGGCGTATCCAGGTCGTTTAAGTCAGGATTTTTTTCGCCAAGAGTCTCTAAGGCTGATTGGGCGGTGCCGGGTTTGAAGAAGCGCACCTGTGAGTCGGTTTCCTCCACAGTCCATCCCAGACGGTCAAATCCCCTCCGAAGAGCCTGTGAGTTTGCTTCATTGGGGTTTAGGGCTGGTGCTTCGGTTGGGTTGGCCCTGCACCAGTTCTTCATCGGGTGAAATTCAACGGTGCCTTCTGCATTGACTTCTACAACGAGATACTGCTTTGGCGAGCGCATGAGCTTCCCTATTGGGTGCGTATGGATGCTAGCGAATCTACCATGGCGAATTATTCTCTGGTGTCTTTGAGTCGCCTTCAAGTTTGTAGACACGTTGAACACACAGCCTCTCTGATGAAGCGTGTTGAGTTCAAGGTCGCCACAATGCCTACGGCTTACACATTCCAGCTCCATCTATTCGCTTCCTTGGCAGAGCAGGAGAGGGCACTCATTAGCCAACGCACCAGAGACGCGCTGATGGCTCTACAGCAGCGTACTGACGATGGATGTACATTGAGAAGTTGGAGCGCCGTTTCAGTGGCCTTGTACAGGCTAGAGCAGCCAAGAAGGGTGGTAATGTTCAGAAGTCATAACCTGCGACAAGGGGCTTAGCCCCTTGCCGAGTCCTTAGCGCGGTTGCAAACAATCCAGCGATCGATCCACCATCATCCGTGCCATATCTACCAGATGCTGCACCGAAATGACCAATGCGCGCGACGTTCCATCCAGATGATTACCCGCTTCCTGCGCCGTCACGGATGCACACTGCAACATGCTGCTGGCGTGGGCCAAGGCGTCCTCAAAACTGATATCTGTGCTGACGATGAATGGTGTGGGTACTTCTGGGGCGGGCGGCGGGGCAGGGTTGAGATAATGATCCAGCGCACGCTTGAATGCGGCGTGATTTTTAAAAGAACCTGAGGAGGTATCGTAGGTGGTGAGTGGCGGGTCCGGAACGATTTTTTCCATGTGTTCAACTCCTAATCAATATTAGAGAGCCACCACCATCGCTACCAAACGACTTCTAGGGTGGTGACCGTACGCAGGTTGGTAGACCGGTGATTAGGACCCGGTGCACCCGAAGGTGCCCTACGCACGGCCACCATAACGCAGGGCCGAAAAAAAGCGCCTTGCAAAAGGGGGCGCTAAGCGCCTAATCACATCGTGGTCTACCAAACCCGAGTCACTGAATTGGCAGTGACCGGCGAAGATTAGCCACGTGATCTGAGCAGCGCAAGCGCTCGAGATTCTCTAGGAAACGTCCTGCTAGGGAAAGGGAAATGTCATGGAGTTGACCCTCTTCATACTTGCCAAAGCTCGTCGATTTTGGGAAAAACCTTCCGTGTGTATTCAGCGAGATCTCCTATGAGCAGCAACGAACTACAAATCACCGACACCCGCCTGGGCGACGGCAAGGCCGTGGTCAAGGGCGCGCTGATCACCACGCAGTACACCGGCACCCTGGAAGATGGCACGGTGTTCGACTCTTCCTGGGCGCGGGGCAAGCCGTTCCAGTGTGTCATCGGTACCGGGCGAGTGATTGCGGGATGGGACCGTGGGCTGATTGGCATGAAGGTCGGCGGCATCCGCACGCTGCTTGTGCCGGCGCATCTGGCTTATGGCGAGCGCAGCATGGGCGCGCATATCAAGCCCAACAGTGATTTGCGCTTCGAGATTGAATTGTTGGAAGTGCTGACGCGGGATGATTGAAGGGGTAACAAATAAGGTTGAACCAACGATGATTTGACTGGTACTGTACAAAAAACCAGTACTGGTAGCCCTCCATGCAGTTGATTGAAAAGCTCAGCATCCTTGCCGACGCCGCCAAGTACGACGCGTCCTGCGCCAGCAGCGGGGCGCCCAAGCGCAGTTCCGAGGGTAAGGCCGGGCTGGGCTCCACGGACGGCATGGGTATCTGCCACAGCTATACGCCAGACGGGCGCTGTGTTTCGTTGCTCAAGGTGCTGCTGACTAACTTCTGCCTCTACGACTGTCAGTACTGTGTCAACCGCCGTTCCAGCGATGTGCCCCGTGCGCGGTTCAGCCCGGAGGAGGTGGTGACCCTGACCCTGGATTTTTATCGGCGCAATTGCGTCAGCGGGCTGTTTCTCAGTTCGGGGATCATCCGTTCGGCGGACTACACCATGGAGCAACTGGTACGGGTGGCCAAGCTGTTGCGCGAGGAACATGACTTTCGCGGCTATATCCACCTCAAGACCATTCCCGAAGCCGACCCGGCGCTGATTGCCGAGGCGGGGCGGTATGCCGATCGCTTGAGTGTGAATATCGAACTGCCCACCGACAAAAGCCTGCAAACCCTGGCGCCCGAAAAACAGATTGTCTCGATCAAGCAGGCCATGCAGACCATTTTCACGGGTGAGCAAACCGTACTGAATGAACCCCGTGCACCGCGATTCGCCCCGGCCGGGCAAAGTACCCAGATGATTGTCGGTGCCGACGATACCGATGACAGCACCATCCTGCACAGTGCCGAGGCGCTATACGGCAACTTCAAGTTGCGCCGGGTGTATTACTCGGCGTTCAGTCCCATTCCCAACAGCCCGAAAAGCGTGCCGATGGCGGCGCCGCCCTTGATGCGCGAGCACCGCTTGTACCAGGCGGATTTCCTGTTGCGCAGTTATGGTTTCAGTGCCAATGAACTGCTCAAGGGGCCAGGCGACCTGGCGCTGGATATCGATCCCAAACTGGCCTGGGCCCTGGAGCACCGTGAGGTGTTTCCCCTGGACCTGAACCGCGCCGAGCCCACGTTGATCGCCCGTATTCCCGGGATCGGCCTGCGCACTACCCAACGCCTGGTGGAGCTGCGTCGCCAGCGCAAGATTCGCTTTGAAGACCTGGCGCGGATGCGTTGCGTGTTGACCAAGGCCAAACCGTTTTTTATCACCAGCGATTACCACCCGCAGCAGGCCGAAAGCACCAGCGTGCTGTTGCGCGAACAACTGCGGGATCGCCCGCAACCCCAGCAAATGGGGCTGTGGGGATGATCAGCCTGGAGTGTGACAACCTGTTCAGCACCTGGCGCGAACAGGCACGCTGGCTGCTCAGTCATCAGGTTGATCCTTGCCGGGTAAGCTGGGGCGCAGAACAAGTGGCAGACCTGTTTGCCACTGACGAACAGCTTGCGACGCAGAATGGCCCGTTCCAGGCGCGCATCCCCAAGGCGTTGCTGGCGCTGTTGGAGAGTGCCGCCTGTTATCGCGGCGAACAGCGTTGGAGCTTGCTGTATGAGGTGTTGTGGCGGGTCAGTCATGGTGACCGTACGGCGATGCTGGCGGGGGACAAGTTGGGCAGTGAATTACAGCGGCGCATCAAGCAGGTGCAGCGCGAAGCCCATCATCTGCATGCCTTTGTGCGCTTTATTGCACTGCCTGCGACGGAGGGGTCGGAGCTGCCCGAATACGTGGCCTGGCATGAGCCGGCTCATGACATTCTGCACAGTGCCAGCCAGCATTTTGTCGGGCGCATGGGGCAGCATCGCTGGATGATCGCTACGCCTTTGGATGGGGTGTATTACGACGGCGAGCAACTGCTTCATCAGCGCCGCTGTCCGTTGGAGTGGCAACAATTGGCGCAGAATGTCGACGACCCGCACAGCGCCATGTGGCTGACTTACTACAGCCATACCTTCAATCCGGCGCGGCTGAACCCCAAGGTCATGGAAGGACATTTGCCCAGTCGGTTCTGGAAAAACTTGCCCGAGGGCAAGTTGATTCCGGGGTTGATCAGCGAGGCGCGCACAGGCAAGCAGCGCGATGGGCAGGCGAAGATGATTGCGGCGAAACCGGGCAAGCGGATCTCAGGCGGGCACTGTTAATGTGGAGGTACCTCGGCAGCGGCTACAATTGATCGATACTGGAGGAAGGAGAAACCATGCCCACTGAAGTTCGTCTTGCCCAGACTGCCGATGCCGAAAGTATCAGCCAGGTCATCCTGGCGGCCTTGCATGACAGCAATGCCCGGGATTATCCGGCCGATGTCATCGCCCGTGTGGCGAAGAATTTTACGCCTGATGCTGTGTTGGCGTTGCTCGAACGGCGCACCGTGCTGGTGGCGATCCAGGACGAAGTGACTGTCGCCACTGCAGCCCTTGATGGCAATGTGGTGCGTTCGGTATTCGTCAACCCGGTGCTGCAAGGGCAGGGCATCGGTCGCCTGCTGATGATTGAAATCGAGCTACGTGCCCGGGAAGCTGGCGTCACGGTACTCAATGTGCCGTCCTCGCTGACTGCCGAGCCGTTCTACACCAAGCTGGGCTTCCAAACGGTACGTGACGTCTACCACGGTAACGAACGAACTCTGGTGATGGAAAAGGCCCTGTCGTCACGCCATCCCATCGACCAGTATCGCGACCGTCAGCACCGTGCCCAAGTGGTTGCGTTGTGGCAGGCAGCATTTGGCTATGACACATCGCACAACCTGCCGGCCCTGGCCATTGATAAAAAACTGGCAGTCAACGATGGCTTGTTCTTTGTCGCCACGGACGAGAAAACCGTGATAGGTACCATCCTCGCCGGTTATGACGGCCACCGTGGCTGGCTGTATTCGGTGGCGGTGCATGCCGACTATCGTCGTCAGGGGCTGGGCGCCTCACTGGTACGGCACGCGGAACAGGCATTGAGTGCCCTGGGCTGCATGAAGGTCAACCTGCAGGTCACGGGCAATGATGCGGTGGTGGGGTTCTATGAGGCGCTGGGTTATGGGGTGGAGCCGAGGATCAGCATGGGCAAGAAGATGCTGGAAAATATCCCGACGGATAAAAGCTGAACTCGATTTCCCAAATACCGGAAACAAATGAGGGAGCAGGCAAGCCTGCTCCCTCATTTGTTTTGTTCAGCTGTGGGGCTCAGACCTTGACGATCCAACCCTCAGGCGCTTCAACGTCACCGGACTGCACGCCTGTCAGCTCTTTATAGAGCTTCTGGGTGACCGGGCCGACGTCTTTTTCGCTGTAGAACACATGCAGCTTGTCTTGGTACTCGATACCACCGATCGGCGTGATCACCGCGGCAGTACCGCAGGCACCGGCTTCCTTGAAGTCAGACAGCTTATCGACGAATACATCACCTTCAACCACTTCCAGGCCCAGGCGGGATTTCGCCAGCTCAATTAACGACAGGCGGGTGATGCCGGGTAGCACCGACGGCGAGTTCGGGGTGACGAACTTGTTGTCATGGGTGATACCAAAGAAGTTGGCCGAACCGACTTCCTCGATTTTCGAGTGGGTTTGCGGGTCCAGGTAGATGCAATCGGCGAAGTTGGCTTTTTTCGCCTGGGAGCCCGGCATCAGGCTTGCGGCGTAGTTGCCACCGACCTTGGCCGCGCCGGTACCGTTGGGTGCCGCACGGTCGTAGCCGGAGATCAGGAAGTTGTGCGGGGTCAGGCCGCCCTTGAAGTAGGCGCCGACCGGGATGCAGAAGATCGAGAAGATGAATTCCGGCGCCGTACGCACGCCGATGTTGTCACCGGTGCCGATGACGAACGGGCGCAGGTACAGCGCGCCGCCAGTGCCGTACGGCGGGATGAAGCGCTCGTTGGCACGGACCACTTCCTTGCAGGCTTCTATGAAGGCATCGGTAGGCACTTGCGGCATCAGCAGGCGCGCACAGCTGCGCTGCATGCGCAGGGCGTTCTGGTCTGGTCGGAACAGGTTGATCGAACCGTCCTTGCAGCGATAGGCCTTCATGCCTTCGAAGCACTGCTGGCCATAGTGCAGGGCGGTGGAGCCTTCGCTGATGTGCAGCACATTATCTTCGGTCAGGGTGCCTTTTTCCCACTCGCCATTACGCCAGTGTTGGAGAAAACGCTTGTCAGTCTTGATGTAGTCAAAACCCAGCTTGTCCCAATTGATGCTTTCGTTACCCATGACACCCTCTATTTCTTGTCAACCGCCTGGTCGAAGGCAGGCTTGTGATTTATTTCTGGATGGGCGCAACAATACTTCATTCCCTGGTGCCTTCGCACCCCCTTGTAGGAGCGAGCTTGCTCGCGAAGAATGCAAGGGCACCGCGTTTAACCAGGGTGCCTGGGTTATTGTTGACGACTTTCGCGAGCAAGCTCGCTCCTACAGGGGGATTAGCCATTACAGGTGCAAGGCATGCCCCAATGCACGCAATGCCGCTTCCTGCACTGCCTCACCGAGTGTCGGATGGGCGTGAATGGTGCCGGCCACATCTTCCAGCCGCGAGCCCATTTCCAGGCTCAGGCCAAACGCCGTCGACAGTTCCGACACGCCAGTCCCTACCGCCTGCCAGCCAACAATCAGGTGATTGTCACGCCGCGCCACCACTCGCACGAAGCCGGTTTTCGACTCCAGGGTCATGGCCCGGCCATTGGCAGCGAACGGGAAGCTGGACACGATGCAGTCCAGGCCGGCGGCCTTCGCTTCATCCGGGGTCTTGCCGACCACTACCAGTTCCGGGTCGGTAAAGCACACGGCGGGGATTGCCGCCGGGTTGAATTCGCGGGATTTGCCGCTGATCAGCTCCGCGACCATCTCGCCCTGGGCCATGGCCCGGTGCGCGAGCATAGGCTCGCCACTGAGGTCGCCGATGGCCCAGACATTGCGCATGCTGGTTTGGCAGCGGCTGTCGATCTTGATCGCCGAACCGTTCATGTCCAGGCCCAGTGCTTCCAGGTTCCAGCCCTGGGTGTTGGGTTTGCGGCCGACGGCCACCAGTACCTGATCGGTTTCCAGGGACAAGGTGTCACCGTTGGGGTCGCGCACTTGCAGCGTGTCGTTGTCAAAGCCGGTGACGCTGTGTTTCAGGTACAGCTTCACCCCCAGTTGCTTCAAGGACTCGGCCACCGGTTGTGTTAGTTCTCCGTCGTAGGCTGGCAGGATCCGATCCTGAGCCTCGACCACACTGACCTCGGCACCCAGCTTGCGATAGGCAATCCCCAGTTCCAGGCCGATATAGCCGCCACCCACCACGATCAGGCGCTTGGGCACGCTTTTGGGGGCCAAGGCTTCGGTGGAGGAGATGATCGCACCGCCAATCGGCAGCATCGGCAGGTTGACGCTCTTCGAACCGGTGGCCAGCAGCAGGTGTTCGCATTGGATACGCTGGTCGCCGACTTCCACGGTCTTGCCATCGATGACCTTGGCCCAGCCGTTGATCACCTGCACCTTATGTTTCTTCAGCAGCGCTGCAACACCGGTGGTCAGGCGATCAACGATACCGTCTTTCCATTCCACACTTTTGCGGATATCCAGTGTGGGCACGTCGACCTCAATCCCCAGGTTCGAACCCTGGCTGTGATGCACGGTCTGCTGGAATTGTTCGGCGACGTGAATCAATGCCTTGGAGGGAATGCAGCCGATATTCAGACAAGTACCGCCCAACGACTGGCCCTCCACCAGAATGGTCGGGATGCCCAGTTGACCGGCACGAATGGCCGCCACGTAGCCGCCAGGGCCGCCGCCAATAATCAGCAGCGTTGTATTTAAAGCTTGCATGGCTTACTCCAGAAACAGGCTGGCGGGTTGTTCGAGCAGGCCACGGATGGCCTGGATGAATTGCGCCGCGTCCATGCCGTCGACCACCCGATGATCGAAGGAGCTGGAGAGGTTCATCATCTTGCGGATCACGATCTGGCCCTTGATCACCATTGGCCGCTCAACGATACGGTTGACGCCGATGATGGCCACTTCCGGCAAATTCAGTACCGGCGTACTGACAATTCCTCCCAGCGCGCCAAGGCTGGTCAAGGTGATGGTTGAACCCGAGAGCTCATCGCGGCTGGCCTTGCCGGCGCGTGCTGCATTGGCCAGGCGGGTGATCTCTTCGGCTGTGCTCCACAGGCTGCGGGCTTCGGCGTGACGTACCACCGGTACCATCAGGCCGACATCGCTCTGGGTGGCAACGCCCACATGCACCGCACTGAGACGGGTGATGAGCTGGGCTTCGTCGTCGTAGCGCGCGTTGATTTGCGGGAAGTCCCGTACAGCCAGGACCATGGCCCGTACCAGGAACGGCAGCAAGGTCAGCTTGCCGCGCGTGGCACCGTGTTTTTCATTGAGGTGCACTCGTAACTCGTCGAGGGCAGTGACGTCGATTTCTTCCACATAGCTGAAGTGGGCGGCACGCTGGGTGGCGTCCTGCATGCGCTGGGCGATCTTGCGGCGCATGCCGATTACCGGGATCTGCTGTTCGTCATTGCGCTCGGTGTACGGGTTGGTCGAGGACGAACTGTTCGTTGGGCCTT
The DNA here is from genome assembly GCF_009707515.1 of Pseudomonas karstica. GTDB lineage: Bacteria > Pseudomonadota > Gammaproteobacteria > Pseudomonadales > Pseudomonadaceae > Aquipseudomonas > Aquipseudomonas karstica. The sequence continues at coordinate 13,265 of NZ_WLYI01000007.1, forward strand.
GCTGGAAATAGGCCTCAAGGTCTTCATGCAACACTCGCCCAGCCGGGCCTGTGCCCTGCACCAGGCGCAACTGGATACCGGCATCCAGTGCATGCTTGCGCACGGCCGGGGAGGCCAGCGGGCGTTCATCGGCATTGCGCACTACAGGGGCCTGAGCCACAACCGGCTTGGCCGCGGGTTTGTTTTCAACCACTGGCGTCTTGGGGTCAGCTTTCGCTGCTGGCGCTGGTGCTGCTTCTTCTACCACGGCCGACAGCGCAGACTCCTTGGTGTTGCCGGGGCCTTCCACTTCAATGCTGATCAGAATGCTGCCGACCGCCATGACTTCACCCGGCTCGCCGCCCAGGGAAATCACCTTGCCGTGCACCGGTGACGGGATATCGACCATGGCTTTGTCGGTCATCACATCCGCCAGTACTTGATCCTCGACCACCAAGTCGCCGACCTTGACGTGCCATACCGACAATTCAACTTCCGCGATGCCTTCGCCAATGTCCGGCATCTTGATAACGTGCGTGCCCATTCAGACCTCCATGACCCGATGCAAAGCCGCGCCCACTCGGGACGGGCCAGGGAAATACGCCCACTCTTGCGCGTGGGGATACGGGGTATCCCAACCGGTGACGCGCTCGATCGGCGCTTCCAGGTAATGGAAGCAGTGCTCTTGCACCAGCGCCACCAACTCGGCACCGAAGCCGCACGTGCGAGTAGCCTCGTGGACGATCACGCAGCGGCGGGTTTTTTTCACGGAGTTGACGATGGTTTCCAGGTCCAGCGGCCACAGGCTACGCAGGTCGATGACTTCGGCGTCGATACCGGTCTCTTCGGCGGCCACTTGCGACACATACACCGTGGTGCCATAGGTGAGGATGGTCACGTCCTTGCCAGGACGGGTGATGGCTGCCACATCCAGCGGCACGGTGTAGTAACCGTCCGGCACTTGCGCGGCCGGGTGTTTCGACCACGGGGTCACCGGGCGGTCGTGGTGGCCGTCGAACGGGCCGTTGTACAGGCGCTTGGGCTCCAGAAAAATCACCGGGTCGTCGTTTTCGATGGAGGCGATCAGCAAGCCCTTGGCGTCATAAGGGTTGGACGGCATCACCGTGCGCAGGCCGCAGACCTGGGTGAACACCGCCTCGATACTCTGGCTGTGGGTCTGGCCACCGTAGATGCCGCCGCCGCAAGGCATGCGCATGGTCAGCGGGGCGGTGAACTGGCCGGCCGAGCGATAACGCAGGCGCGCCGCTTCGGAAATGATCTGGTCACTGGCCGGGTAGACGTAGTCAGCGAACTGGATTTCTGCCACCGGCCGCAGGCCATAGGCGCCCATGCCCACGGCTACGCCGATGATGCCGCTTTCGGAGATGGGCGCATCGAACACACGCGAAGTACCGTACTTGTTCTGCAAACCTTCGGTGCAACGGAACACGCCGCCGAAATACCCGACGTCCTGGCCGAACACCACCACATTGTCGTCGCGCTCAAGCATCACATCCATGGCCGAGCGCAAGGCCTGGATCATGGTCATGGTGGTGGTAGTCATGGCGGTTTCCAACTGGATATTGTTGTTGTGATCGTTCATGTCAGATCCCCAACTGCTGGCGTTGACGCTTGAGGTGCTCGGGCATTTCCTTGTACACATCCTCGAAGATCGAAGCGGCGCTCGGGATCTGGCCGCCGGCGAGGGTGCCGTACTGCTCGGCTTCTTTCTGGGCCTTGATGACGTCGGCTTCAAGCTCGGCACTGACTGCCGCGTGTTCCTCTTCGGACCATTGGCCGATACGGATCAGGTGCTGCTTGAGGCGAGCAATCGGGTCGCCCAACGGGAAGTGGCTCCAGTCGTCGGCGGGGCGGTACTTGGACGGATCATCGGAGGTGGAGTGCGGGCCTGCGCGGTAGGTGACCCACTCGATCAGGGTCGGCCCCAGGTTGCGCCGGGCACGCTCAGCGGCCCAGGCGGAAGCGGCGTACACCGCGACAAAGTCGTTGCCGTCCACGCGCAGGGAGGCAATCCCACACCCCACGCCGCGTCCGGCAAAGGTTGTGGCTTCACCGCCGGCAATGGCCTGGAAGGTGGAAATCGCCCACTGGTTGTTTACCACGTTGAGAATCACTGGTGCTCTATAGACATGGGCAAAGGTGAGGGCGGTATGGAAGTCTGATTCAGCTGTGGCTCCGTCACCGATCCAGGCCGAGGCGATCTTGGTATCGCCCTTGATCGCCGAAGCCATGCCCCAGCCCACGCCCTGTACGAACTGAGTCGCAAGGTTGCCGGAAATGGTGAAGAAGCCTGCGTCTTTGACCGAGTACATGATCGGCAACTGACGGCCCTTGAGCGGGTCGCGCTCGTTGGACAGCAGTTGGCAGATCAGGTCCACCAACGGTACTTCCCGGGCCATCAGGATGCTTTGCTGGCGGTAGGTGGGGAAGCACATGTCATCGATGTTCAAGGCCAGGGCCTGGGCGCTGCCGATGGCTTCTTCACCCAGGCTCTGCATGTAGAACGACATCTTTTTCTGACGTTGGGCGACCACCATGCGGTTGTCGAAGATTCGCGTCTTGAGCATGGCGCGCATGCCGGCGCGCAGGATTTCAACGGGTACACCTTCGGCCCAGGGGCCAAGGGCCTGGCCCTGATCATCGAGCACGCGAATCAGGCCTTTTGCCAGGTCGGCGGTGTCGGCGGGTTCTACATCAATTGGGGGTTTGCGCACCAAGCCGGCATCGGTCAGACGCAAGTAGGTAAAGTCTGTCTTGCAACCGGGACGGCCCGAGGGTTCGGGAACGTGCAGGCGCAGTGGTTCGTACGGCTGGTTCATGGCTTTCTACGCTCTATCTTGTGAATTTCTTGTAGTGGGCGCGCTAGCTGACAGTCAGTCTCCGGGTGGGAGAAATCTTGTCCTACAACAATCATAGGCTCGGCGTAGAAGAATATTTATCTCTGTTTGATTGCGTTCGAGATCATTTGGGGATAAAAAATCTGCATAAGCATAATAAATAGGTGATTTTGTCTCATGCGCAAATTGGACCGTATTGATATCGGCATTCTCAACAGTCTCCAGGAGAATGCCCGCATCACCAACGCCGATCTGGCCCGCTCGGTCAACCTGTCGCCTACCCCGTGCTTCAACCGGGTCAAGGCCATGGAGGAACTGGGGTTGATCCGCGACCAGGTGACGCTGCTGGACGCCGACCTGCTGGGGCTGCACGTCAATGTGTTCATCCATGTCAGCCTGGAAAAGCAGAACGAGCTGGCGTTGCAGCAGTTCGAGGGGGCGATTGCCGATCGCCCCGAAGTGATGGAGTGCTACCTGATGGCCGGTGACCCCGACTACTTGATTCGGGTGCTGGTGCCGACCATCCAGGCTTTGGAGCACTTCATGATGACCTTCCTGACCAAGGTGCCTGGCGTGGCCAATATCCGCTCAAGCTTTGCCCTCAAACAGGTGCGCTACAAGACGGCGTTGCCGTTGCCGGCCAATGGCCTCAACCTGGGCTGATGAAGTTGTAGCCGCTGCCGAGGTACGAGGTATTGATCGTTCCCACGCAGAGTGAGGGAACGATCAATCAAAGTTGGTTCAGCGGGATCTTCAGGTACACCACACCATTATCTTCCGCCGGCGGCATATGTCCGGCCCGCACGTTGACCTGAATCGCCGGCAGCAACAGGGTTGGCATGCCCAGCCCGGCATCGCGTTGGGTGCGCATCGCGACAAACGCCGCTTCATCCACTCCGTCATGCACATGAATATTGTCCGCCCGCTGTTGCGCCACGGTGGTCAGGCATTTGGCCGTACGGCCTACGGGTGGATAGTCGTGGCACACGTACAGTCGGGTTTCGGCCGGGAAGGCCAACAGCTTGCGCATCGAGGCATAGAGCTGGTGGGCGTCGCCGCCGGGGAAGTCGCAGCGGGCGGTGCCGACGTCGGGCATGAATAAGGTGTCGCCCACCAGGATCAGTTGCCCTTCGATCAGGTAGGCCATATCTGCCGGGGTGTGGCCGGGTACGTGCAGGGCCTGGGCCTTGAGGTTGCCGATATGAAACACCTCGTCGGGGGCAAACAGGTGGTCGAACTGCGAACCATCGACACGAAATTCCGGTTCCAGATTGAACAAGTGCTTGAAGACGTCTTGCACCTTGCTGATGGATTGGCCGATAGCGATCTTGCCGCCCAATTCTCGGCGTAAATACGGCGCGGCAGAAAGGTGATCAGCGTGGGCATGGGTTTCCAGCAGCCATTGCACCTGCAAGCGATGTTCGCGCACAAAGGCGATTACCCGGTCGGCCTGGGCGGTGTCGGTGCGCCCGGCGGCGGGGTCGTAGTTGAGCACCGAGTCGACAATGGCACATTGGCCGGCGTCTTCTTCATAGACCACATAGGTGTAAGTCGACGACGCCTCGTCCAGAAAGGATTGAATCAACGCTGGCATAGCGGCTGTCCCAGGTGGCGTAAATAAGTAGTTACAATCACTTTATGTTTACACATAATGTTTTGAGCTTAAGTGAGAGAGAGAGTCTGAAGCAAATGGAATCGAACCTGAGTGAAGGTGAAGTCGCCCAGTTGCGTGCGTCGGCGTCCAAGGCTTGCGCCTTGCTCAAGGCCCTGGCCAATGAGGACCGTCTACTGATTCTCTGCCAGTTGACCCAAGGTGAACGCAATGTCGGTGAGCTGGAAACCATGACCGGCGTGCGCCAACCCACATTGTCCCAACAGTTGGGTATCTTGCGTGACGAAGGGCTGGTGGCTACCCGCCGCGAAGGCAAATACATTTTCTACGGGTTGGCCAGCCATGAAGTGATCCAGGTAATGAAGACCTTGTCCGGCCTGTATTGCGGGGCGGTGATCAAAAGCTGGGCGTGACGCCATACGGCAGCGACCCTTGTGTGCATTCATAAGAAAGGCCAAAGACCATGAACGACCAACACTGGGGACCCACCATCAGTGGCGATATCGTTGTCATCGGTGGCGGCTCGGCAGGCATCGGCCTGTTGGCCAGCCTGCTCAAGCGCGACCCTGACCTGAACATCACATTGATCGAACCCAACGATACCCACTACTACCAGCCGGCCTGGACCCTGGTAGGCGGTGGTGCCTATGACGTAAAGAAGACCGCACGGCCGATGACCGATGTGTTGCCCAGCGGCGTCTCCTGGGTGCAAGCGACCGTCACCGAACTGCTGCCGGATGAACAGACACTGGTGCTTGACAGCGGCCAGCGCGTGACTTGGAACAACCTGATCGTTTGCCCCGGCTTGCGCCTGGCCTGGGAGAAAGTCGAGGGCTTGCAAGAAACCCTTGGTCAACATGGCGTTACCTCTAACTACAGCTACCAGCACGCCGCCTACACCTGGCAATTGGTTCAGCAGCTCAAGGGCGGCAAGGCGATCTTTACCCAGCCGGCCATGCCGATAAAATGCGCTGGCGCGCCGCAAAAGGCGATGTACCTGTCCTGCGATCACTGGCTCAAGCAGGGTGACCTGAAAAACATCGATGTTGAATTCAACCTGGCCGGCGCCGCGTTGTTTGGCGTGGCGCACTTTGTGCCACCCTTGATGAAGTACGTCGAGAAATACTCGGCGCGATTGGCTTTTAACGCCAATCTGGTCAAGGTCGACGGCCCGGCACGCAAGGCCTGGTTCGAGGTCAAGGATGCTGATGGCAACGTTAGTGTCGAGGAAAAGTCCTTCGACTTGCTGCACGTTGTGCCACCGCAAGTCTCCCCGGACTTTATCCGCCAGAGCCCACTGGCCGATGTCGCGGGCTGGTGCGAGGTGAATCCCCACAGCCTGCAACACGTGCGCTATTCCCACACCTTCGGCCTCGGAGACGTGTGCTCCACCACTAATGCCAAGACCGCCGCCGCAGTGCGCAAACAGATTGTGGTGGTGGCCGAAAACCTGCTGGCCCTGCGCAAACAGGCACCGCTGCCCCTCAAGTACGACGGCTACGGCTCCTGCCCGTTGACGGTGGAGAAGGGCAAGGTGGTACTGGCCGAGTTCGGTTATGCCGGCAAACTGCTGCCCACGTTTCCCCTCGACCCAACCGTTGCCCGGCGTTCGGCGTGGTTCCTCAAGGCGACGCTACTGCCGTGGTTCTACTGGAACGGCATGCTCAAGGGCCGCGAATGGCTGACCAAACTGTCCAGGGTGGATTGAGAAAACCCTATGTTACTGGCAAGTTTCTTGGGTGTACTCATGGGGTTGGTCATGGGCCTGACGGGGGCCGGCGGTGGCATCCTCGGTGTTCCGGCCCTGGTGTTGGGGTTGGGCTTGACCATGACTGAAGCGTCGCCGGTGTCGTTGTTCGCGGTGGGCGCGGCGGCGGCGGTTGGCGCGATTGATGGCTTGCGCCATGGCCTGGTGCGCTACCGGGCAGCGCTGCTGATCGCCTTGCTTGGCGCACTGTTTTCACCCCTGGGGGTGTTCTTCGCGCATCAATTACCGGACAAGATCCTGATGCTCTTGTTCAGCGCTCTGATGGTACTGGTGGCCTGGCGTATGTTGCAGCGTGAGAAGGTCGAGGTTGGGCCCAGTGACCATGGAGCGGCTTCATGGGGCCAGAAGAATTGCATGCTTGATCAACAGACCGGGCGCTTCTCGTGGACCGCCAAGTGCACCGCCACCCTGGCTGCGTTGGGGGCGGTGACCGGGGCGGTGTCGGGCTTGTTGGGGGTAGGCGGTGGGTTTCTGATTGTGCCGGCGTTCAAGCAACTGACGGACGTGCAGATGCGCGGGATTGTCGCGACCTCGTTGATGGTCATCAGTCTGATTTCCCTGATCGGTGTGGTCGGTGCGTTCCATGCCGGGGTGACCATCGACCGGATGGGTTGGGTGTTTATCGGCGCGAGCATTGTCGGGATGCTGGTGGGGCGCAGGCTGTGCTCGCTGATCCGGGCGCGCACCCTTCAAATCAGCTTTGCCACGCTGTGCCTGGGGGTGGCGGCCTGCATGCTGTTGACCGCGGTGATGTAGCCGCTGTCGAGGCACGAGGCTGCGATAAGGGCCGCAGAACCTTCAGCAATTTCAAACCCCAAACGACTGCTGCGCAGACGATCGCAGGCTACGCCAGCGGCTACAGGTGATCGGCGTGGTCTTTGCCGCTGCCGAGGCACGAGGCTGCGATAAGGGCCGCCGGACCTTCAACAATTTCAACCCCCAGACGACTGTTGCGCAGCTGCTCGTAGGCTGCGCCAGCGGCTACAAAGGGCGTTGGCGCTCAAAGCTCCCGCGCCACCCTGAACCCCAACCAATCCCCGCGCGTGGTCGCCGGTCGATCATTGCGATTGCCCGAGCGGGAGAAAATCGGTGCCTCGCCCCAGTCGTTGCCGCGGATATGGCGGGTTTCACAGTTCTTGTCCTGCCAGGCGCTGCCATCGGTGGGCGCACCGACATAGCTGTCGTGCCAGCAGTCGGCAACCCATTCATACACATTGCCATGCATGTCATACACGCCAAAGGCATTGGGCGAGTAGCTGCCAGCCGGGGAGCTGAAACTGTAGCCGTCCTTGGGCCCATAGGTATTGGCGTGCTGACTGATGCCGTACTCGGTGTCCGGGTCCATGGGGAACGGGAAGGGCCCGGTACTGCCCGCGCGGGCGGCGTATTCACGTTCGGCTTCGCTGAGCATCCGGTATGTTTGGCCGGTTTTTTTCGACAACCAGGCGACATAGTGTTCGACGTCCTGGAAATCCATGCACACCGCCGGCTGCTTGGGCCCCTGGGTGTACGTCGGCTTGCCGGCCTTGCACGCACGGCCGGGGCGGGTATCTCCGTCGGCGATCTTGACCCCGCTTTGGCGGATATAGGCGTCCCACTCGCTGGCCTGGATCTGGAAGCGGCTGATAGCAAACGGCTTGGCGAAGGTCACGCTGTGCAGCGGGCCTTCATCCGGCTGGCGGCCGGGTTCGTCCTCCGGTGTGCCCATGATAAAGCTGCCAGCCGGCAATACCACCAACTCCGGGCAGCCGTCCTTGCAATCCTTGAAGACGTTGCCGGGCGCAGAGGTTGCGGCATGGGCGCTGCCTGCTGCCAACGTGGCCAGCATGACCCCAAGGGACAGGCGATACAGTGCGGTTCGAGACATTAGTTACAGCCTTCTCGTCAGTGTCAGGAAAGGGTTCAGTATGTTTTCGTCAGCACGGCCATGGCCCGATCGATCTCCTGCTCGGTGTTGAGCAGGCCCGGCGCCATGCGTACCACTGGCCCGACATCACGGTCTACGGCATCGACGACGATGCGGTTCTGGTTCAGGTGGGAGGCGACCGCGTCGACGTCCTGGCCCTTGACCCGGAAGAAAGTGAAACCTGCGGAGTATTGCGGGCTGTCGGGCGTCACCAATTCGATATTGGCGTGTTCTTGCAGGCGTTGTTTGAGGTAGGTATTGAGCTGGTGGATACGTGCTTGTACATCGGCCTTGCCCAGTTGCAGGTGCAACTCGAACGCCTTGCCCAGGGCCCAGCGATGTTCAAAGGCGTGATAGCCGCCGGGCGTCATGATGGTACCGAAGTCCTTGTTTTCCGAGAACGTCGGGAACGTCGGCGTCAGGTTGCTCATCTGTTGCGAGGCGGCGCAGATGATTCCGGTGCCCCGTGGACCAAACATCCACTTATGGGTGCCGGCAATAAAGTAGTCGCACTTGAAGTCGGCGAAGTTCATGTCCTCGACACCGAAGCCATGCACGCCGTCGACCACATAGATAATCCGGTCCTTTTCATCGCGCTGGCGATTGTGCTCGCGCACCAGTTCGCCTATCTCACCCACCGGCAACTTGACCCCACTGCCCGATTGCACCCAGGTCATGCCCAGTACCCGGGTGTGTGGGCGGATATTGCGCGCGATATTGCCCAGCACTTCATCACTGGAGACGCTGCGCGGGTTCTTGAACAGGCTGATCTTGCGCACCTGGGTGCCTTCGCGCTTGACCCGGAAATTCAGGGTGTTGCGGGTGGAGTAGTGCTCGTGCTCGGTGGTGAGGATCTCCTGCTTGGCAGTGACGTGCAGCCCGCCGTAGATCATCACCAAGCCTTCGGTGGTGCTGCCGGTAAGGGCGATCTGCCGTGGCTTGACGTCCAGGTAGCGTGCCGCCCAATCCCGTACTTCGCCTTCGCGTTTCCATTCGGCCTGGGTTTCCCAATCGACCCATTTGGCCGGGTTGAGATCCAGTTCGGCACGGTAACGGTCGATGGCATCCTGCACGGGTTTGGGATGCGAAGTAATCAGGAAGTTGGCGAAGTGCGCGTAATTCGGGTCGAGTTTGAACAACTGGCGCAGGGCTTGCCATTTGTCCGCGGCGACGGTCGGCATGGCGGCCGCCGCGGGCACCAGATGGCTGCTCAAAGGCAAGCTGGCCGCAAGCACGCCTGCGGTTTTCAGAAAGGTACGGCGATCGGTCATCACAAGGCTTCGCTGCGGATTCAAGGTTGGGTGAGGGCGACAGGTTGGGCGGCTTTTTGCACCTGGTCCCAGACCCTGAGGAAATTGCCGCCCCACAGTTTGGCGATGTCCGCTTCGGAGTAGCCACGGGTGATCAGCTCGGCGGTCACGTTGCGGATTTCGCTGACGTCCTTGAAGCCTTTCACGCCGCCGCCTTCGTTGAAGTCCGAACTGATGCCGACGTGATCGATACCGATCTTCGTCACTGCGTAGTCGATGGCGTCGCCCAGGTCCTTGAGGCTGGCCTGGGGTTCTTCGTCGAGGATGTCGTACAGCGCGCTGGCGTACTGGCCGAACTTCTGCGAGGGCCAAGCGGCGATGATCGGGTCGCCGGGCATCAGCGCTACGTGCAAGTTGGGCAGGGGTGGCAGATCGAATTTGGCCCGTAGGCGGTTGAGCTTGTCCTGTGTGGCTTGGGTCAGCGGGCGCAGGTAGGCGGAAAACGCCACGATCTGCACTACGCCGCCGCTGTGCTTGATCAACTGCATTTCCTTGTCGCTGAGGTTGCGCGGAATGTCCACCAGGGCCCGAGGCACCGAGTGCGAAGCGACCATCGGCGTGCGGCTGAGCTGGGCCACTTGTTCCAGGCCCTTGGTGGACATCTGCGAGACGTCGATGATCACCCCCAGGTCGTTGAGCCGATGCACCGCGCGCTTGCCAAGGTCCGAGAGGCCATCGAAGGCGTCGGGTGTGTCATTGAAAAACGGCAGCGGTCGCGAGGAGTCGGCCCATGGGTTATTGCCCACGTAGCTGAAACCGAACATGCGCATGCCGCGCGCGGTCCACAGGTCCAGTTGGCTGATGTCTTGCCCCAGTGGGTAGGCGTTGAGCATGCTGATAAACACCGCGAACTTGCCTTCACCATGCAGGCGCCGGAAGTCGTCCGGGGTATAGGCGATACCCACTTGGTTGGGGAAATCACGGACCATCCCGGTGATGGCCTTGTAGCGCACTTCCTGTTGTTGGCGGGACTGGTCGACAAAAGCCGCCGTGGGTTTATGCGGGGCATTGGGGCCGTTCCACATTTCCGGCCAGCCAAAAATCGTCAGGGCCGCACCCGACAAGCGTCCTCGCCGGGCCTTGACCAGGTCGAACTTGTCCAGGCCGTCCTTATCTGCCTCATCACCTTCGCTGCCGAAGCGCAAGGGCAGGGTGATGTGGCTGTCGAAGGAAATGATCCGGTCCTGAAGCTCATCGGCCTGCTTCATGACTTTGATCGGGTAGCCCGCGTTATTGAACAGGTACTTCCAACTGAGAAAACCGCCGCCAGCGGCAATCGCCAGCGCCAGGGGCAGGCCGATCAATAGAGCTTTTTTCGAGCGCGGTGTGGTCATTGCCATCTCAGTGTCGCTTTCCAGGGAAGGTGCAGGGTTGAGGTACGGGCGAGGCCTTTGCTATCTGGGAAGAACGAGCACGGGAGGTGGAAATTTAGGGCCGCCCGGTGCCCTAAATTTGTTCGGTCAATGCTCGTTCTAGCTTGGATAAAGCCTGCTCCATGGCTGACACAGGTAGGGCAATGACGATTTCTCGACGAGGCTTCATCGCGGGCCTGGCACTGACCGGCGCGGCAGTGCCAGCCGCCTATTACGCCCACCGTCAATTGACGCTACCGGACGAGCCTATTACGCCGGGTGAGGCCACGGTGGAGCTGCCGGACACGGCTGGCCAGCAGATGGCCAATACCCTGCGGGGTGTCTGGGATATTCGTCTCGAAGGGCGCGATGCCGGGCTTGATGGTGTGCCTCTCGAGGGGTTGGAACTGCTGCTCGACGTGGCTGCGCGCGGGCGTGGAATACGTGGTTATCTGGACCATGCCGAGGTGCTGCGCTCAGGCACGGCGCCTCGCTATGAGGTGCTGGGCGACATGGCTGACGTCAAGCAAGGGCAAATCAGTTGGCGGCTGGTGGACAACCATGGCGCAATGACGCGTTATCAGTTTGTGGCGACCCTTGATGAAGTCTGGGCGGCCTTCGGCAATGCCGGCACCGCATCCCTCAGCGGTCGTGTGCTGCGTATGGATCGCGCCCTCGACTTGCCAGAGGAAGATCACCGCTTTGTGGCTATCAAGCGGTTGTTCCCCGAAGCTCGTGAGCGAGCGCCGCTCAACCCAACCCTGGAAACCTGGCTGGTTGCCCCGCAGCATCGGCTGTTTCACCAGCTGTGGCATGCCTCCCGGGACAAGTGGCACAAGCTGCCCGAAAACAAGCGTGACGCCCTGCGAGGTATCGGCTGGCAGCCGGGCCCTCGGGACCGTGAACGCGATGCTCGCGGGCCGCGCAAGGACCGCAATGGCTCGGGAGTCGATTTCTTTTTCATGCACCGGCATATGTTGAGGACGGCGCGTTCGATGCAGGATCTACCGTCCTGGCCGCGCTTTCCCTTGCCGCAGCCGGAACTTGCGCGCGATCGCTTGGGGTTTATTCGTTACTTCGATAATTACGACGGTTTTTCGGTGCCGCCGACCTGGGTTTCTTCCGGGGATGACACCTTTACCCAGTGGGTCAGCGATATCAAAAGTGCCGAGACGTATGGCAGCAACTTTCAGGTGTGGGAGTCGCAGTATCGGGATCCGGCTTATCTGTCGCGCATGACCTTGGGGCAGTTTGGCTCGGAAGTGGAGCTGGGGTTGCACGACTGGCTGCATATGCGCTGGGCTTCGGTTGCGCGAGATCCATCCAATGGCGCACCGGCACCATTGGCCCGTGATCCGGCGGACTTTGCCGGGCGCTGGTTTGGGCCGCAGAATGATTTTCTCGGGGACCCGTTTTCATCTCATGTGAACCCGGTGTTCTGGCATTTTCATGGGTGGATTGATGATCGGGTCGAGGATTGGTTTCGCGCCCATGAGCGGTTTCACTCCGGTGAGGTTCAGCGCCTTGAGGTGAATGGGGTGCCATGGTTTGCGCCAGGGCGCTGGGTGGAAGTGGGTGATCCGTGGTTGGGGCCGGACACCCATGGGTGCAGTACCACGCCGGGGTTGCAGGAGGGGCGCTCGATGGAGATGGACCCGGAGACGATGAAGTTGGCGTTGCGGATTACCTTTGGGGATGAAGAAACGGTCAAGAGTCTGTTTCGCAAGGTGCCACGGCGGCCGTGGTATGCGCGGCACTTGAAGGTTTAGGCGGTGGGGCCTGTTCGGTAAAACGTCTTTTGTCAGCCGTTGCCGTAGGTCGAGGTTAGTAGTTGGACTTTAAATAATGTAACAATGATGGGTTCAGATCTCTTTCATTATGGGCGCGAACTCAATTCGGCGTTATGGATTATGCTTTCGAATCAACTCCTCTACCTGTTGTATGGCGACAAGACGGTTTACCGGCACGAAGCAAAATTCAGCATTTTGTCGGCGCTGCGCCACAGGAAGGATCCCGCCAGTTTCACCATTACCGTGATGACGGATCAACCGGATGAGTTTCGTGGCTGGCCGGTGACCGTGCTGGCTCTTGATGCTGAAACGCTCGATGCCTGGCAAGGAAACGGTGGTTATCATCATCGACGTAAGGCCTGCGCTATCCAGGCCGGTGTTCAGTTGGCCAACAAGACCATATTCATCGATACCGACACTGTCTTCCTCAAGGACCCCTCCGAGCTTTTCGGGAGGGTCACCGATGCCCAGTTCCTGATGGATGAGCTTGAGTGGGACTGGGCTGAAGGCTCTCAGCGTTCGGAGTACCGCGCATTTGCCGAGGAAATGGTCCTCAGGAATCAGGCGCCGGCGCCATCCCTGAAGCTCTTCAACAGCGGGATCTGTGGGATGACCAAGGCCAACGCAGGCATTCTTGAAGGCGCTATTGGCCTGATTGACCAATGGGCTCACCATGGCGCAACACTGATAACCATTGAGCAAATTGCAATGTCCTTCATGCTGGACGGGAGAAAGGTCGTCGAAGCCAAGGACTGTATCAATCACTACTTTTCGGTGAAGCGCTTCCACCATGCAATGTTCAACGTGTTTTTTGACGAAAACGGTGAAGCCTATCGCGATGGCCTGCCACAAATGACGCATTCGGTTCCAAACTACCTTCCCAGGAACTCGATCTTTAACAGATTGCGCTTGAAGTGGACATTCAAGGATCAAAGCGAGGCCTCCCGAAAGGTTGCCAAGTTCTATCTTTTGGGCAAGCAAGCAAAACAGTGCGTCTACCTTAAAGCCTGCAGGCTGCTCTGGTGGGAGAAAGCGATTGAAGAGCTGAAGGTGTTGAAGCCCGCCGGCAAGACGCTTGTAAAGCTGCGTTCGCTGTGGCACGCAGACGCTGAATTCCTGAGCTTCGCAAAGGAGCAGGGCGCAGAGGTAGGGTGATTGCCCTGTGGCGAACTACAGCATTCGCCACCCACCCCCAAGTGCCTTGTACAAGGCAACGCTCGCCTGTATCCGCGCCAAGCGCAGTTGCACATTCAAATCTTGCGCTGCATACAAAGTCCGTTGTGTTTCCAGTACCGTCAGCCAATCCTCCGCCCCGGCTTCATAACGGCTTTGAGCTATCTCAAACGCGGCCTGTGCCTGCCGCAACTCCTCGCCTTGCCACTGGCGCTGCTGGTCCAGTCCGGTAATGCTGCTCAGTGCCTTCTCTACATCGGCAAACCCGTTAACAATCGACCCACGATAAACTTCGAGCAACTCTTCCTGCCGTGCTGTGGCTCGATCCCGCTCCGCGCCCAGGCGACCGTTATTGAAGACCGGCCCCACCAATCCCGAAGTGAGGGTGTAGAACGGGCTGCGCAACACATCCGCCACCGTGCTCGACCCTGTCCCCAACGACGCCCCCAGGGTCACTGTCGGCAACATCGCCGCCCGGGCCACGCTGACATCGGCTCGTGCCGCCGCCAGTTGCGCCTCGGCGCGGGCAATGTCGGGGCGACGGCGCAACAGTTCGCTGGGGACCCCGGCGTCGATGCTCGGCCAAGTCAGGGCCTGGAAACCCTCGGTACCCAGGTTCAGCGCCTGCACCGGCTGGCCCAGCAGGGCGGCCAGGGTGATTCGGGACTCCTCGGCCAATTGTTGAATCAGCGGCAGTTGCCGTTGCTGGCTGGCCACCAGGCTTTTCTGCTGGGCCAGTTCCAGGGCGGTGGCTGAGCCCGCGTCGTAGCGGGTTTGCACCAGGCCCAGGACGTTGCGTGCGTTGGCCAGGTTCAGTTCGGCAATCTGCCTGCGTTGTAGCGCCGACAAGGCCTGTGCATAGCGGTCGGCGACGTTGCTGAGCAAGGTCAGTTCTACTGTGGCTTGATCAAACTCACTGGCGCGCACGCTCTGCAGTGCGCTGTCGCGGGCGGCCGCGCGGCCACCCCAGAAGTCCACTTCATAGCTGGCCGTGAGATTGGCGCTGTAGCTGTTGAGGGTGCTGCTGGTGTCAGACGTATCGGAGGTGCTACTGCCGCTGATGCGTTTCTGGCGGTTGGCCTTGAGGTTCAAACCCAGCTCCGGCAACAGCGGCGCCCCGGCAATCACGGCGCTGGCCTGGGCCTGGCGCACCCGGGCCATGGCGGCCGCCACGTCGTAGCTGTCGCGGCGGGCCTGGTCGATCAGGCGGTTCAGTTGCAGGCTGCCAAACTGTGTCCACCATTGCGTGTTAGTGGACTGGTTTGCCTGGCGCTCGGCGAATTGCCAGGCTGCAGGCGGCGCGATGCTGGTCTCGGAAGACGGTGCGGTGCCGGTGCAGGCGTTGAGCAGTAGGCACAGGCTGAGCAGGGACAGGTGTGAGCTCATGGATCGTTTATTCACTGGTCAACGCCTTTACCGGATCAAGCTGGGCGGCTTTGCGGGCTGGCATGAAGCCGAACACCACGCCGGTGACCAGTGCACAGCAAAAGGCACCGAGCACTGCCGCCAGGGAAAATTGCACCGCCACTTCGGCGAGTATCAGTACACCGCCCACCATCATGGCCAGGGCGACACCACACAGGCCGCCGACCACCGAAAGCATCACGGCTTCGGTGAGGAACTGGCGCAGGATGTCCCGTTGACGAGCGCCGGTGGCCATGCGGATGCCGATTTCCCGGGTGCGTTCGCGTACGGTCATCAACATGATATTCATCACGCCGATCCCGCCCACCAGCAAGGAAATGGCGGCAATCGAGCCGAGCATCAGCGACAGGGTATTCTGCGTGCGGGCCTCGGCCTGGATCATTGCCGCGTAGTTGGTCACCACGAAATCTCGCCGGCCGCTGTGCAAGCTCAACATCAATTCGTCGATGGCCTGTTCGGTCTGTTTGACTTGAGAGGCGTCGGCGGCCGCGATGGCCACGTACTGCGGGTCCTGGCTGCCGAACAGGCGAATGCTGGCGGCGGAGTAGGGCACGGCAATCCGGTCGTCGCTGTCCTGGTCGCCGGAGCTGGCGCCTTTTTCCTGGAGCACGCCGATGACTTGGAACGGGACGTTCTCGATCAGGATGTATTGGCCGATAGGGTCGCTGAAATCCTTGAGCAACTTGTCCCGTACTTTCTTGCCGATCACCGCCACGGCGGTGGCGCTGTCTTCGTCAGTCTGGGTGAAGTAGCTGCCCTCGACCACGGGCCAATTGAAGATTTCCGGGAAATTGATGCCGTTGCCACCGACATAACTGGCGTGGTCGGCATTGCCAAAGCGCACCGTGGCCTGGGCACCATTGACCGGCATGATCATTTTGACCTGGGGCAACATGGCCACGGCGGCGACATCGGTCAGGCTGACGATACCCCGGGGCGCCCGCGGGCTGGGGGACTGGCCGCTGAGGTAGAGAATGTTCGAGCCAAACGCCCCCATCTGCGCCATGACCTGGCGTTTACTGCCTTCGCCGACGGCCAGCATCACCACCACCGAGGCCACGCCAATGACAATGCCCAGCAGCGTCAGCGCGGTACGGAAGCGGTTGATCCACATCACGCGCCAGGCCGCGTGTACGGCGTCCACCAACTCGCCTTTCCAGGCGCCGTTGTGCTCGCTGCCATCCGCCAGGCGCTGGCGCAGGTCGACGGCTTGCAGGGCGTCGGTGTTGGCGCTGTGTTGCACTTGTGGGTTGTTGGCCGCGGTGTCGCTGATGATCAGGCCGTCGCGAATCTCGATGACGCGCTTGGCCCGTGCCGCGACTTCGCGGTCGTGGGTAATCAGGATTACCACATGGCCTTGGGCAGCCAGTTCGTCCAGCAGCGCCATGACTTCGGCGCCGCTGTGGCTGTCGAGGGCCCCGGTGGGCTCGTCGGCAAGAATGATGTGGCCACCGTTCATCAAGGCGCGGGCAATCGACACCCGTTGTTGCTGGCCTCCGGACAATTGATGCGGGCGATTGCCGGTACGCTCGCCCAGGCCCAGGCGTTCCAGCAGGGCGGTGGCCCGGGCGTGGCGCTCGGCGACGGGAGTGCCGGCATAGATGGCCGGCATCTCGACGTTTTCCCGGGCCGACGCGGCAGGGATCAGGTGGTATCCCTGGAACACGAAGCCGAAGGCCTCGCGTCGTAGCCAGGCCAGTTCGTCACTGTCCAGTTGTGCGACGTTTTCCCCGGCAAACAGGTACTCGCCGCTGGTGGGTCGGTCGAGACAGCCGAGGATATTCATCAAGGTTGATTTGCCGGAACCGGAGGCCCCGACAATGGCGACAAACTCGCCCGCGTGGATCGACATATCAATCCCGCGCAGTACCTCCACCAGCGGCGCATCGCCACCGCCGTAGGACTTTCGAATGCCCGACAGGGTGATCAAGGGCGTTTGCATTCAACCTCCGCTATGGGCGGTGGGGCCGATCAGCAGGTGTTCGCCTTCGGCGAGCCCTTCAAGCACCTGGGTCCGCAGCCGATCGCTGAGGCCGGTGCGTACCTGACGCTGTTCGATATCGCCATTTCTGGCCACCACCCGTGCCTGTTGCCGGTCGACCCCAATAGCGCCCTTGAAGGCAGCGACCGGTGCGGTCAAGACGTTTTGCACACGGCCAGCGACGAAGAACACCTGAGTGGTCATTTCGGCCATCAGCGCGTGATCCGGGTTATCTACATCCAGCAGCACGGTGTACAGCACCACGCGCCCGCTCCCGCTTTTACTGCTGCTGGCGGGGCTGCCGCTGCCCTGGCTGGCCTCGTTGAGGGGCTTGGGCGGTACCGGCAGTATCTGCCGCACGGTGCTGGTCCAGCGTCGGGTTCCGCCACTGAGGGTGGTGAAGTAGGCGTGCATGCCGGGTTTGACGTGGCCAATATCGGCTTCGGACACCTCGGCCCAGACGGTCATCGGTGACAGCTTGGCGATGCGCAGGATCAAGGGAGTCTGTTGCTGGGCATTGAGGGTCTGGCCTTCCCGGGCATCCACCGCCACCACGGTACCGCTCATGGGCGCGTAAATGCGGGTGTAGCCAAGCTCTGCTTCATCGCTGCGCAAGCTGGCCCGGGCCTGGCGGATCTGCGCCTGGAACATGTCGACCCTGGCCCGGGTAGCGCTCAGTTCGGCCTTGGCGGTTTGCACGTCCTCTTCACGGGTAGCGTTTCGTGCCGCGAGCTTTTGCTGGCGCTGGTACTTCTGCCGTGCCAGTTCATGCTGGGCCCGCTGCTCCTGCAACTGGGCCTGCAGGTTTTCGATGGCGTAGCGGCTGGCGTCCAGTTTGGCCTTTTGGGTGGACGGGTCGATCTCCACCAGCAGTTGGCCTTCCTTGACCTCGTCGCCTGCCTCTACATGGATTTGCTGGATCTGCCCGGACGCCTGGGCACCGACGTCAACGTAGCGTCGCGGTTGCAGGGTACCCAGGGCGGTGACGCTGCTTTCGATATCGCCACGGGTCACGGTGACGGTCGCCAGGTTGTCCCGGCCCGGTGGCAGGACCTGCCAGGCGGCGAGGGCGATAACAGGGACCAGGCACGTAATGACAAGCAGGGCGCGTCGGGCGGGTCGAGGACGTTGCATGCTTAGGTTCCAGCCAGGAAAAATCGGGCCGCAGGTGCGGGAAGCTGCAAGGTAAACGAGAAAAATGCCCGGCGATTTAGGCTGTTACATATGTGGTTACAGGTGTCGCAGAGAAATAAATGGGCCGTTGATACAAGTCTTCTTTAAAACTAGATGAGAATTACTATAAATTACACGTATTCAAACTGCCATCATCGGGACGTGTCCTGGAATCGGTTGCGGTCTTTGCACTCAAAGAGGTAATGCCGCCCTGCAGGCGGTCGGGAGCCCTGTTGGAAAACTACTATCGCGAGCTGGTGTGTTTCCTTAACGCCAAGCTGGGCAACCGTCAGGTGGCCGAGGATGTGGTGCATGACGCTTATGTGCGAGTGCTGGAGCGTGCCAGCGATACACCGATTGAGCAGCCCCGGGCCTTCCTTTATCGCACAGCCCTGAACCTGGTGATCGACGGCCACCGGCGCAATGCACTGCGCCAAGTGGAACCCCTGGACGTGCTGGATAACGAGGAGCGCTTCTCCACGGTCTCCCCTCAGGCCTGCCTGGATCACGGCCAACGCCTGGATATGCTGGAGCGTGCCTTGGCGCAGTTGCCGGCGGCCTGTCGTGACAGTTTCCTGCTGCGCAAGCTGGAAGGCTTGTCTCACCAGGAAATCGCCGAGCGCCTGGGTATTTCCCGCAGCCTGGTGGAAAAGCACATCGTCAATGCCATGAAGCATTGTCGGGGGCGGATGCGTGAGTGGGACGCGCACTGATCGCCTTGCGGCTAAATTTTGTTTGGTTGTCCTCGTTTCCTATCAACACACGACCTGGTGTTCCAGTGTCCTGTCTCTTGAATGCGATCCTTTTTTGACGAGACAAGACACTCGCGGCAGGTCTCTGAGCTTTCCTGCCCCATTGCCACGGGGCTTATCCAGAGGACACTGGAATGACACAGGCTATTGCATCGCCCGCGGTTCACGACCTGATTGGTATCGGTTTCGGCCCCTCGAACCTGGCGCTGGCCATCGCCCTGCAAGAGCGTGAGAAGGCCCAAGGCAAACTGGATGTGCTGTTTCTCGACAAGCAGGTCGACTACCGCTGGCACGGCAATACCCTGGTCACCCAGAGTGAATTGCAGATTTCCTTTCTCAAGGATCTGGTCACCCTGCGCAACCCCACCAGCCCGTACTCCTTCGTCAACTACCTCAAGGCCCATGGTCGCCTGGTGGACTTCATCAACCTGGGCACCTTCTATCCCTGCCGCATGGAGTACAACGACTACCTGCGCTGGGTCAGCGGGCAGTTCCAGGCGCAAAGCCGCTACGGTGAGGAAGTGTTGGCCATCGAGCCGATCCTGCATCAGCAGCAGGTCGAGGCACTGCGGGTGATTTCCCGCAATACCCAGGGTGAGCAACTGGTGCGCACCGCCCGCTCGGTGGTAGTCAGCGCTGGCGGTACACCGCGTATTCCGCCTGCGTTCAAGGGCCTCAAGGACGATGGCCGAGTGTTCCATCACTCCCAGTACCTGGCTCGTATGAGCCAGCAGCCTTGTGTTGAAGGCCGGCCGATGCGCATCGCGATTATCGGCGCAGGCCAGAGCGCGGCCGAGGCTTTTATCGATCTCAATGACAGCTTCCCGTCAGTACAGGTCGATATGATCCTGCGGGGCTCGGCCCTCAAGCCCGCCGATGACAGCCCGTTCGTCAACGAAGTGTTCTCGCCGGAGTTCACCGACCTGGTGTTCCAGCAGGCCAACAGCGAGCGTGAACGCCTGGTCAACGAGTACCACAACACCAATTACTCAGTGGTAGACCTGGACTTGATCGAGCGTATCTACGGCATTTTCTATCGCCAGAAGGTCTCGGGTATCGCCCGTCACGCTTTCCGTACCCTGACCACGGTGGAGAAGGCTGGTGCCAGCGCCTTGGGTGTCGAGTTGACCCTACGCAATAACGCCACCGGGGAAACCAGCCTCAACCATTACGATGCAGTGGTATTGGCCACAGGGTACGAGCGGCAGATGCATCGCCAGTTGCTGGCGCCGCTGCAGGAATACCTGGGTGATTTCGACGTCAGCCGGGATTACCGGGTGGCGACGGATGAGCGCTGTAAGGCGGGCATCTACATGCAGGGCTTCAGCCAAGCCAGTCATGGCTTGAGCGATACCTTGTTGTCGATCCTGCCGATCCGGGCGGATGAGATCGCTGCGTCTTTGTATGAGCATGACCGCAACAGAGGGCAGGGCAGGACGGTACGGGATGTATTACTCGCTGCCAGTTGAGCAATTGTAGCTGCCGTCGGGGCCGCTTCGCAGCCCATCGCAGGCTCGTGCCTCGACAGCGGCTACGACTCATTATTTTTCTGTGTAAATTTTCCTACGGTTTACTCTCCATAAAACGGGGCGTAAGCTTCGCGCGTTTTCATCAATAGCGGAGACCCTCAGTGGGTACTTGTTGGAGTGACAGTTGTCGGCCGGTTTCGGTAACCGGCACCTACTTGGCAAGATAACGCGCATTTTTCCGTGCCGTTGTCTCGCCAAAAAGCGAGAAGCGGCATTCCTATCACGGCCAGTCCTGGCCTGTGTCCGTTGCCCTCTCATCGACGCTGAACAGTACGTGATGCCATGCATTGCGCTACTACATACACGCCTGTCGTTTGTGCCAGGCGGGCTTCTGCTGTCGTGCCTGCGACGCTCTTGAGTTTGTGCGAGCGAGAACTGGGTGCCCCTGGTTCTTACACTATTTGTTGCAGTGTTAAAAAGAGTTTTCCATGCAAGCAATCAACAACATCAACCTCAATTCCCTGGTCGACACTCTGGTCAGCCTCAGTGCCGCGTTCATCCTCGGCGGGCTGATCGGGTTTGAACGTCAATACCGCCAGCGTACTGCTGGGTTGCGCACCAACGTGCTGGTGGCGGTGGGAGCGGCGATTTTTGTCGACATGGCCAACCGCCTGGGCGGTGCGGAAGGTGCGGTACGGGTTATCGCCTATGTGGTCTCGGGTATCGGCTTTCTCGGTGCCGGCGTGATCATGCGTGAAGAAGGCAATGTGCGCGGCCTGAATACGGCCGCCACTCTGTGGGCCTCCGCGGCCGTGGGCGCCTGTGCCGGTGCCGACCTGATTCTCGAAGCGTTGTTGGGCACGCTGTTTATCCTGGCGGCCAATACCTTGTTGCGCCCGATCGTCAACAACATCAACCGCCAGCCGTTGGATGTGGTGTCTGCGGAGGTCACCAACATCCTCTACGTAATCGCTCACCGTACCCAGCAAAAGGCCGTACTGGCTTTGCTGGAGGCGGAGCTGGCGCGCTGCAACTACCCGGCCAGTGACGTCGACGTGCGGCCTTTCGGTAGCGATGAGGTGGAAATCGAGGCAGTCCTGGCCGTGACCTCGGTGGATGGTGACGAATTGGATGCCCTGGTTTCCCGTATCTCGACATCGCATCTAGTAGTGCAGGCCTTCTGGAGCCCGAGCACCACCGAATAATCCGTGATCCCTGCCATGCCTTAATGGGGATAAATCCTACGCTATCGTAGGAGTTCCCCTTCATCCGAAAGCTGCATCCATTGTTAATGTGGCGCGATTGAGCCTCGTCTGGGCTGGAAGCGGTGTGCTTTCAATAGGACAGGGCCGACCTGATCTGGTTTTCCTTGGCGCCAGGCAGCCCCGTTCGTTGGAACTGCCATTTCTCACAGATAGATAGGCTCTGTTTGATGTGTAAGGGGGTTGGCGCCTTGATGAAGTCATCAAGCCGTCAGTGATGGAATCAATAAGGTGTGGTGTCTTCCCAGGGGAGTCGCATGAGCAAAGCATTAATAGTTGATGATCATCCATTTATTCGCGCAACGGTCAGGTACTTGTTGAGGCAGGAAGGTTTCGACAAGAGCGACATTTTCGAAGCAGGCAATGGCGCTGATGCCATGCAGATAGCCAGGGAAAAACGACCAGACCTGATCATTCTCGACTTGACCATGCCGAAGCTGGGAGGCCTTGAGGTGATCAACCGAATCAAGGCAATGGGCTTGCCCTGCAAGATTCTGGTGCTGACATCCTATATGGCGGTGTTTTTTTCTACCCGCTGCATGCGCGCCGGTGCCATGGGGTTTGTGGCCAAGACCGGCGAATTGGATGAGCTGCAAAAAGCCATCAAGGCCGTCATGTCCAACTACAGTTGCTTTCCCAGCTTGCCTACCAGTTCGGTACGTCGGGACGATTTGCAATCCACCGAGATGGAGCTGGTGGCCGCGCTCTCGGATCGCGAACTGACGGTGCTGCAGAAACTGGCCCTGGGCCTGGGTAACAAAGAAATCGCCGAAGATATGCTGCTTAGCCACAAGACCATCAGTACTTATAAAACCCGATTGAAGGAGAAGCTGCGGATGTCATCCGTGGTGCACTTGTCCAAGTTCGCCCAGCGCAATCATCTGATCTGATCGAGTGAACATCTTGCGACGTAGGTGGCTGCCAGCGATGGTGTTGCTGGCTGCCCTGTGCACCGTGGGCCCGGCCTTGGCCGAGCCCACGACGTTGAAATTGTTGGGCCGGTCCAGTGTCGAGGATTACAAGGTCAACCTGGATGAGGCGGACTGGCGCTGGCTGAGAGAGAAAGATCGCCTGCAACTGGGTATTTCTTCTCCCGACTATGCGCCGTTCAATATCACCATCCAGGGCCGCTATGGCCTGGAGCTGGAAGGACTGACCGCCGATTATGCGGCCCTGGTGGGGCAGTTGTTACACCTTGATATTGTGGTGCTTTGCTACGACTCGCGCACCGAGTTGTTGCAAGCCTTGAAGAACGGCCAAGTTGACCTGGTGGGCACGGCCAACGGTTTTGAGGCGGCGGATCCGGAACTGGCGATGACCCAGGCCTATGCCCAGGACCAGCCGGTGTTGGCTGATCGCAACCTGGGGCCCAACGCGTTGATGCCGGGCCTGGCCGCAAAACGTATTGCGATGCTCTATCACTACCGACCTCCAGAGCAGGTGCGCAGGTTTTACCCCAAGGCGCACTTGCAGCTCTATCCTTCGACACTGAGTGCCTTGGGCGCAGTGGCGTTCGGTCAAGCGGATGTTTACCTGGGGGACTCCATCAGTGCCAACTATCTGATCAACAAGAACTACCTGAACAATGTGAAGATGGTTGATTTCTCTGAAATGGAACTCAACAGCTTTGGTTTTGCCGTAGCGGCCGGCGACCAGCCCTTACTGCGCATCGTCAACCGTGCCCTGGCCGCGATCCCGGAAAACGAACGGGTGGCTATTCTACGGCGCTGGAGTGCGGGCGGTGTCAGTATGGTGGGCACCCAGTCACTGCACTTCAGCAAGGCCGAACAGCACTGGATCAAGGCGCATCCCCAGATCAAAGTGGTGATCAACGAGGGTTATTTACCGCTGTCGTTTTTTGATGGAGAAGGGCGCTTCAGTGGTATCAGCGCTGATGTCCTGGCCAGGGTCAGCCTGCGTACCGGTTTGACATTCGATGTCCAGCAAGCAGAGTCGGTGGAGGAGATGGTCCAGCGGGTGGCCACCGGCAAAGCGGACATGGTAGCTGCCATCACCTCGAGCATGGAGCGCGAAGAGCAATTGCGTTTTGCCCGTCCCTACCTGACCAACCCCTTTGTGCTGATCAGTCGTAACACCCGCAGCAGCCCGGATACACTGGATGACATGACGGGTAAACGTCTGGCCCTGATCCAGGGCAACCGCTTGACTGACTACATCACCGACTATTTTCCGCATGTTCAATTGGTACCGGCACAGGATGCGGCACACGCCATGGCCCTGGTTGCCCATGGTGATGTGGATGCCGCCGTCAACTCGCTGATCAGTGCCCGGTACATGATCTCTCGTGAGTACCGAGACCGATTGCACATTACCAGCACTGTGGGTACGGAACCTGCGGGCATCTCTTTTGGCGTGGGGCGTGGGGCGCTGGAGTTATATTCGATTCTGGACAAGGCGCTGCTAAGCATTTCACCGGAAGAAATGGACGAGTTGACCAATCGTTGGCGCAGTGACGTGGTGGTTGAAGACAGCTATTGGCGGCGCTATCGGGCTACGATTATCCAGGGCTTCGCGTTGGCCGGGTTGCTCTTGGTGGTGACCCTGGGTTGGGCCATTTACCTGCGCAGCCTGATTCGCAAGCGTGCCCAGGCCGAGCGGGCATTGAGTGATCAGATGCGCTTTATGAGTGTGCTGATCGACGGCACGCCCCATCCGATTTATGTCCGTGATCGCCTGGGGCGGTTGATGGCGTGTAACAGCGCTTACCTGGATGTGTTCGGTTTCAAGCTCGAGGACGTGATCGGCAAGAGCGTGGTCGAGACGAATACCGGCAATCTTCCCCAGGCCCAGGCCTACCATGATGACTACCTGCGATTGATGGAAATAGGTGAGCCGCAGATATGTGATCGCGTGCTCAAGGCCCCTGGGGGCGTGACCCTGACTATTTACCACTGGATGCTGCCCTACCGTGACGGTGATGAAAACGTGGTGGGCATGATTGCTGGCTGGGTGGATGTCAGTGAACGGCAGCAATTGCTGGGCCAGCTGCAGGAAGCCAAGGAGGGGGCCGATGCGGCCAACCGAGCGAAGACAACCTTTCTGGCGACCATGAGCCATGAAATCCGCACGCCCATGAACGCGGTGATCGGCATGATTGAGTTGGCCTTGAAAAATGCCGAACAGGGGCGAGTCGACCGTGATGCGCTGGAAGTGGCCTCCGATGCATCGCGGGGCATGCTGGAGTTGATCGGCGACATCCTCGATATCGCTCGCATCGAATCCGGCCACCTGTCCTTGACCCTGGAACCTTCAAGCTTGCGGCAGTTGCTGGAGTCGGTGAGCCGGATTTTCGAGGGGCTGGCCCGCGCCAAGGGACTGCTGCTACGGGTGGACCTGGACACGCGAATTGATCGTCATGTACTGATTGATCCGATGCGTTTCAAACAGGTGGTGTCCAACCTGTTGAGCAACGCGATCAAGTTCACCGACACCGGCCAGGTACGGCTCAGGGCTGACGTAACGCCCGCCGCGAATAACGGCTACCTGAACCTGAGCCTGAGCGTTGAGGACACCGGGATTGGTATCTGCAGCGAGGATCAGTCCCGTTTGTTCAGCCCGTTTATCCAAGGCCGCAATACCGAGCAGTCGGCACGCAGCGGTTCCGGCCTGGGGTTGGTGATCAGCCGCAGCTTGTGCCAGATGATGGGCGGGCAATTGCAACTGAGCAGCGTGCTCGGGCAGGGCACGCGGGTTGATGTCAGGTTGTCCCTGGCCATTGCGGCATCCGCACCTGCCTCGGTCGCACAGGTAGCATTGGGCACGCCTGTGGCGCATGCGCTGAGTATTCTGATAGTGGACGATTATCCCGCCAATCGTCTGCTGCTGGCCCGGCAATTGAATTTTCTGGGGCACCGAATTACCACCGCCGAGGACGGGGCTGAGGGTTTTGAACGTTGGCAGGCGGGACCCTTTGATGTGGTCATCACCGATTGCAATATGCCACTTAAAGATGGTTATGAGTTGGCCCGGGAAATTCGTTGCCAAGAGCGGGAGAGGAACATGGCCCAGTGCCTGTTGCTGGGGTTTACTGCCAACGCTCAACCCGAAGAAACCGAGCGTTGCCTGCGGGCCGGAATGGACGGCTGCCTGTTTAAACCCACCGGTCTTGAAGACTTGCACGCTGCATTGGCAGGCCGTACCGCCAGCCCCTCCGTGGCTGAGCCTGGCATACCGGCAAACACGCCGGGCTTTTGCTTGAGCACGCTGATGAAACTCACAGGTGGCAATGCCGAGGAGATTGAAGAACTGTTGGCGCCGCTGCTCGATAGCCTTGCGGCAGACCGGGTGCAACTGGCAGCCCTGCAGTCCGAGGCTGAGTTTTCCAAGCTGCATGACCTGGCGCATAGAACCAAAGGGGGCGCGTGCATGGTCAAGGCTCAGGCACTGATTACCTGTTGTGAAGCATTGGAAGCCGTCTGCGAACGGCGATCCGGTGACGGGTTGGCTGCAGCTGTCGAAGGGGTGGGCGAGGCCATTGATCATCTGCGGTGCGCCTTATCCACTTATTGCAAGCAGGATTGACCGACGCTCGGCCATTGTCGACAGTTGTTCGGGATGTTTGGGATACGTCCTACGTCAAGATGGAAAAAAGGCTGATTTTGTCTTCTGGATATGTCTGGAGAATGGGGTGCTCTTTCTTTCACCAAGCGATGCTTGCTCAGGGGTTTGCAATGCCAAACAAAGCACTGACCATCCTGATTGCCGATAAACAGCATTTGTCACGGCGGCACATTGAAAAAAAACTCAACCATCTGGGCTATTACCGCATCGTCCCGGTGCAAACCTTTGAAGAAGTGTTGATTCTCACGGCCGTCCTTGCCGAACCATTCGACGTGTTGATTTTCAACGCCGACCTGGCAGCCGGTGATGACGAGATAATGACCCTCCAGCAGGTTCGTCATGTACTGGTCTACGACGATCAGGAGCTTAATGCCTGCGCCGCTGCAACATCTTCACTCGTCGTGCGATTGCCGGGCGCTCTGGACAGCGTCAACCTTGAACATTTCATGGATATTATCGACCCACCGTCGTCATTGGCTGGTTTGCGGGTGTTGCCGTGGCTGCGGGAGTTGGCCCGCAGCTCGGCCAACTAATCCCACTTCGGCGCGATGCCCTTGGGGTTGCTTTGCAGGTTAGGCAGGCACCCACGTCGAGGCGGCTGCAGGGCGCTACCTTCCTGTGTCAGGATGCTTCCTTTCCTCTGATCCCCAGGTAACTTTCGATGCAGGCCACGCGCTTGACCCTTATTTCCCACGCCAGCACCCAGGCCCAAAAGCAGGCACGGTTTGCGCTGGATGAGCCGCTGGAGAAGGAGTGGCAGCCGGCGATGTTGTCGCAGGCGACGGGTTTCAAGCGTGCACCTCGTTTACTGTGTGGCCCGGAGGCGCGAACCCGGCAAACGGCCGCACTGTTTGGCGAGGCCTCGCAGGTGGAAGAGGCTTTGCGTGACTGTGATTTCGGGCGTTGGCAAGGGATGGGCGTCGACGAGGTTCAGCAGCACGAACCTGAAGCCTTGCAGGCTTGGCTGACGGACATCTCGGCAGCGCCCCACGGCGGTGAATCCATAGCGCAGGTGTGCGAACGGGTAGGGCAATGGTTACGCTCCCTTGAGCAAACTCCAGGGCATGTACTGGCGGTCACTCACCCCTTTGTGATCCGTGCTGCATTGCTGTACGTCATGCAGTACCCGCCGGCGATGTTCAATCGGATCGATGTGGAGCCGCTGTCATCCACTGAGCTGCGTTTCAACGGTGTCTGGCGCCTGCGCCTGGAAACTCACGCCACCAACTTGTGTGAACATGGCAAAATCGGCCCTCCGCACTGAGAACTTCCCCATGAAGGCTTTCCCATGAAGAGCATCCTGATCATCGGCATTGGCGCCGGCAACCCCGACTACATCACCATGCAGGCGGTAAAGGCGCTCAACCGTACCGATGTGTTTTTCCTGATGGACAAGGGGCAGAGCAAGGACAAGCTGATCGACCTGCGCCGGGAAATCTGCGAGACCTATATCCAAGCCGGTCACGCTTACCGCTTTGTCGAGGCCGATTGCCCCGAGCGGGTACGTGGCGAGATCGACTACACCACCGCCGTCCAGGACCTCAACCGCGATAAGCAGCAGACCTTCGAGCACATGATCAACGAGCAGATGGCTGACGGTGAGTGCGGAGCGTTCCTGGCCTGGGGTGACCCGGCCCTGTACGACAGCACCATCCGTATTCTGCAGGCGATTCTTGACAGTGGCCGCTGTGTGTTCGAGTTTGAAGTCATTCCCGGCATTACCAGTGTCCAGGCCCTGGCGGCCCAGCATAAAGTGCCGTTGAACCGCATTGGTCGCTCCATCGAGATCACCACGGGGCGTCGTTTGGCAGCCGGGCAGGCCAGCGATGCCGATACGTTGGTGGTCATGCTGGATGCCGAAGATTCCTACCGCACCGTGGCCGATCAGGACATGCACATCTACTGGGGTGCCTACCTCGGTACGCCAGATGAAATCCTGATCAGCGGCAAGGTAGCCGAGGTGGCCGATGATATCGAGCGGGTGCGCAAGGCGGCGCGCCAGGCCAATGGTTGGATCATGGACACGTACTTATTGCGCAAGCCCTAGGGGTTGCTCTCAATTAGTTTTCCCATCACGTCCGGTAATCTGCTTCACCAACACCTCATGGCCTTTCACATCATCCGCCCGGGAAATCGCCTGGATCACCAGCAGGTGATTGCCTGAACCTGCGAGGAATGTGGAGTTCAAGGTCTTGCCGCCACCCATGGTCGCGGTGCTGTCTACCCGGCGCAGGCCCAGACCCTTGATAGTCAGTTTCTGCTCTGCCTGTTTCTTGAAGTCCGGCAGGGCGGCACCTTGTTCCTTGACGAAGCCGGCGACTGCGCCATCGAGGAACTGCGGGTCGTTGTCCTTGATCGTGATGCCATCGTTACGCACGGTCTCGGCCACGATCACCACGCTTTTTGTGGCCTGGTTGGCGTACAGCGTCCCGCGGGTACCCGCGGTGCCGTCGGCCTCATTGCCCGTTGGCAAGGCATCGGCGGTGTAAGCCTTGGGCAGGGTAAAGGTGAATTTTCCGTCCAGGGTGGAGATGCTGTGTGGAGTGGCTTTTTGCGCGGCCGCAGGGCTGGCGGCAAACAATTGGCTGGCGCCGAACCCGGCGGTCAACGCGAGAGCCAAGAGGGCTGCGGTCTTGCTGAGGGTGGCCATGAAACTCTCCGGGAAAGAACGAAATTGCGGAACATTCTGTCAGAAAAACCGCAAAATCTCTCAGGCCTATCCTCAACTCTTGTCGGATTCCTCTTCCAGTCGATCCATTTCAAACAAACGCGCCAGTTCCGTCCGGGCTTCCTGGGCGCTCTGCATGACCTTGGTCGCGTCGTCGTACACCGCATGTTGGGCGGCCAGTAGTTGCAGGTCGTGGTTTTTGAAGCGGGTGATCCGGGCATCCGCCTGGACCTGGCTCAACCCCAGGCCCAGCAAGGTACGACGGCTCATCTCCAGGCTGGAGTAGAAGGTTTCGCGCACCGCTTGGGCATCGAGGTCCACCAGGCGATGGACATGCTGGCGGTTACGGGCGCGGGCGATGATCTTCATGTGTGGGTACAGCTTGCGCACCAGTTCAGCGGTTTTGATGTTGATCTCGGGATCGTCCATGGCAATCACGAAAAACTCCGCCTGGTCGACCTTCGCTGCGTGGAGGATTTCCGGACGCTGCGGGTCGCCATAGAACACAGGCATGCCGCCGAAGCTGCGAGTCAGTTCGATGGTTTCCACCGAGGTGTCCAGGGCAATAAACGAGATGTTTTGCGCCCGCAGGATCCGCGCCACAATCTGTCCCATTCGGCCCATACCGGCGATTACCACTCGTGGCGCATCGCCCTCGATGGCGCGGTATTCTTCAGGTACCTGCACCGGCTTGTTCTTGGACTTGAACAGTTTCGGGCACAGCAGCAACAGCAGCGGCGTCAGCGCCATGGACAGGGTGATGGTCAGCACCAGGATGTCGTACAGGTGGGGTTCGAACAGGCCCTGGTCGCGGCCGATCTTGAATACTACGAAGGCAAACTCACCGCCTGCCGCCAGTACCACACCCAGGCGCAGGGCGCTTTCGCGGTTGAGGTCTGCGGCCAGCCGGCCCACGAAAAACAACAGCGGCAACTTGATAGCGATCAGCAGCAGCGTCAGGCCCAGTACGATTATCGGCGCGCTGAACAGCAGGCTGATATTGGCGCTCATGCCCACGCTGATAAAAAACAGCCCCAGCAGCAGGCCCTTGAACGGTTCGATTTGTGATTCCAGCTCATGTCGATATTCAGAATCCGCCAGCAGCAGGCCGGCGAGAAAGGCGCCCAAGGCCATGGACACGCCCACCAGTTCCATCAACCACGCGGTGCCGATCACTACCAGCAAGGCGGTGGCCGTGGACACTTCCCGCAAGCCGGTCTTGGCGACGATACGAAACACCGGCCGCAACAGATAGCGCCCGCCGATGATGACCACGACGATGCTGCCCAACACCTGCAAACCGTGGTTGAGGTCCTGGGCCCCAGTGGTGGCGTGACTACTGCCGGCCAGCAACGGCACCATGGCGATCAACGGGATGGCCGCGATGTCCTGGAACAACAGAATGGCAAAGGCCTGGCGCCCGTGGGGACTGTTCAGTTCCTTGCGCTCGGCCAGGCTTTGCAGGCCGAAGGCGGTGGAGGAAAGCGCGAGGCCGAGGCCCAGCACAATGGCGCTGTTCCACGACTGGCCAAAGCCCCATAGCGCCACTGCGCCAATGATGGTGCCGGTGAGCAGCACCTGGGCCAAGCCGACGCCAAACACCGCCTTGCGCATCACCCATAAACGTTTGGGCGACAGTTCCAGGCCGATGATAAACAACAGCAACACCACCCCCAGCTCGGAGAACTGCGCGACACTCTGTGGGTTACCCACCAACCCCAATACTGCCGGGCCGATGATCACCCCAGCCAGCAGATAGCCCAGCACCGCGCCCAGTTGCAGGCGTTTGGCCAGGGGTACCGTCAGCACCGCCGCGAACAGGAACACCACGGCTGCTTGTAACAGGTTGCCTTCATGGGGCATTGCGTACTCCAGAATTTTTTACCGAACCAACAGGACACTATTAGAGCGTTTTTTTACATTATGAAATCTGAATTTTTGCCGAGGCAAGGTTTTTGCAGCCAGCACTTGTGGGTGCATCCCTCTGCGATGGAGAGGTCGAGTGGCCGAATACCCTCTGAAGCTCATACAGTTATGCCCTTGAGCTTATATTCCACGAGTGGAGTATTTGCATGAGCTGGGACAGGGCCGTAACCATGGCTAAGGAATTTGCTGAACTTCAAGCTCGCATGACGCCCGAATCTTGCGCCGATGCCGAGCAAATTTTTCAGCATCACCTGAAAGAAATGCCGTTGCATGAGCTACGCAAGGCCCAGCAGATGAGCCAGGACAACCTGGCCAAGGCACTGAATATCAACCAGGCGCATCGCTGATGCAGGCATGACTATCCATAGGTATGGACCGTCTCGTCGGTCAGTTTTCACAATTTCCGCACGTGCCCTTTGTTACCATCGCTTCCCACCGTCACCAGGAGTCACTGCCCCATGCAACACCAGTGGGAGGAAATGCACCGCACACGCAAGCCCACGTTCGTCCTGTGTGGCGAACCCCAAGGGGAAGTGCTCAATCTCTACGTTCACGGTTATTCTGCGTTTTTCA
Source organism: Pseudomonas karstica (assembly GCF_009707515.1). GTDB lineage: Bacteria > Pseudomonadota > Gammaproteobacteria > Pseudomonadales > Pseudomonadaceae > Aquipseudomonas > Aquipseudomonas karstica. The sequence continues at coordinate 44,823 of NZ_WLYI01000007.1, forward strand.
ATCAGCAACAGTTGGGGCATTTCGCGGCGCAGTTGGCGACCATCGAGGGCTCGACCAACCTGATGCTGTTCTGGCCGGCGGGGCATTTTCTGGAGAACCTGTTTGCGCCGTTCAAGGATGTGATCGCCTCGATGCTCGGCGGCGGCAACCTGGGGGCGGCAACGATCGGTTTGGGCAAGGCGATCGCCTATTTTCTCGACCATTACAAAAGCGTCGAGGCACGGGTCGACGAAGTGGCAAAAGGTCTGTTGCCCGAGTTGGCCAACTACCTGCACCACGAGTCCATCAAGGTTCAACAGATCAACCTGATCGGCCATTCCCTGGGGGCCCGGATTCTGGTCAAGAGCCTGCTGGCGAACCCCGAGTCGGCCCGTGAATTACCATTGAACAACCTGCTGCTGATGGGCGGCGCCATTTGTACCTCCAGCCCCTGGCACCAGGTTTCGGCACCGCTCAAAGGGCGGGTGATCAACTGTCATTCCAGCAAGGACTGGGCGTTGGCACTCAAACCTGACACCGAGCGCTGCATCGGGCGTTATGCGATCCCTATCACGCCGGCGCTCAAGAGCAAGGTGGCCAATGTGCACTTGGCTTCATTCGACCACGCCGCCTACTGGCCACAGTTGAAGACGGTGGTGCAATACACCGACCTGTTGCAGGAACGTCGCGGCATGATCCGCGCCGACCTGCGTAGCAGCGAGGTGCGGTTTGCCGAGGACGATGTCGACCTGTTCCCGCTGCTGGTGCAAGCACGGGCGCAAGAGTTGAAGTTCCTCGCGGAGCTGATAGCGCAAAAACACAGTGCGACCATCGACACCACGGTACGAGAACCACTGAAACTGGCCATCGAGCTGCAGCGCATGGGCGGCGATACCTTCATGAATCTGGCGCGAGGCCATGGTGTCAGCTACCGCGAAATGGCCCAGGATGTGGCCCGGCGGGTGGGGGTCAAGTTTGAGCAACCCATCGAGGCGGTCGCCCTGGCCGATCTGGAAGCCCAGGTTGCCGAGCGGTTGATCGAACAGTACAAGGACAAACTCAGCCTGGAGGACCGACAGGTATTCGAGGCAGAACTCAAGGCCGCCGCGCAAAAGGAGCAGGGCTTTTTCAATCGTTTCGATGTCGGGCGCACGGCGGCGACGGCCTTGAGTGGTACGGCGCTGGCGGGCTTGACCGGCTTTATCCTGCGCCGTGGCGCCGCCACCGCGATCCCGGTCGTGGGCCAGGCCTTGGCGGCAGCGATGTTGCTGGTGAGCGGCGTGCGGGCCTTTTCCGGGCCGGCGTATTCCATCACCACGTTGGCGGTGCTGGTGGTCGGGGTGATTCGCGAGCGCATGGAGCGTGAGGCGTTGAATCAGGAAATGGACCTGGTTGTGAAAGTGGTGGAGACGTTTGATTTACCTAGGGAGACGGTGATGCGCACGATCGCGTCGGGCTGATAAGCTGCAGCCTTGTCTTGTGCGTTTGCCGGGTACCCTGCGTGAAATTCAGCCTGCCGAAAATCGCTACCGCTCCGTTCTGTCCTCCGGAGGTGGCCGGCTCCATTGCCGTCGACCCCCGTGCATCGTTTTTCAAGCGGATCCTGGCATTCGCCGGTCCCGGCCTGCTGATCTCCATCGGCTACATGGACCCGGGCAATTGGGCCACCGCCATTGAGGCCGGCTCGCTCTACGGCTATAACCTATTGTTTGTGGTGCTGTTGGCCAGCCTGGCGGGGATGGCGGTGCAATGCCTTTGCTCGAGACTGGGCATCGCCACCGGCAAGGACCTGGCGCAATTGAGCCGCGAGCGCTACAGCAAACGCGCGTCGTTCACCCAATGGATATTGGCGGAAATCTCGATCATCGCCACCGACCTCGCCGAAGTCCTCGGTTGTGCCTTGGCTTTCCACCTGTTGCTTGGGGTGTCCCTGACCACAGGTATCGTCATCACCGCCTTCGACACACTGTTGATCCTGGCCCTGCAAAATCGCGGTTTCCGCCGGCTGGAAGCGATCATGCTGGCGCTGGTGGCGACCATTGGCGTGTGCTTCTTTATCGAACTGGTACTGATCAAGCCTTACTGGCCGGACGTGTTTCGCGGGTTCACACCGTCGCTGTCAGCCATCAGTGATGCCGCGCCGTTGTACCTGGCCATCGGCATTCTGGGGGCCACGGTGATGCCCCATAACCTGTACTTGCATACCTCCATCGTACAGACGCGGCTGTTCGGCAAAGACCTGGCCAGCCGCCAGGATGCGGTCAGGTTGGCGCGAATCGACACCATCGGCTCCCTGGCCCTGGCGCTGCTGGTCAATGCGGCGATTCTGGTGCTGGCCGCTGCAGCCTTTCACCAGAGCGGGCACACCAGCGTGGTGGAAATCCAGGACGCCTACCACCTGCTGGACCCCTTGGTAGGTGGCGCCTTCGCCAGCATCCTGTTCGGCATCGCCTTGCTGGCGTCCGGGCAGAGCTCCACCTTCACCGGCACCATCGCCGGCCAAGTGATCATGGAGGGCTACCTCAATCTGCGGATTCCCTGCTGGCAACGGCGCCTGATCACCCGTGGCCTGGCGCTGATCCCGGCGTTTCTCGGGGTGTGGCTGATGGGGGACGATGCCATTGGCAAGTTGCTGATCCTCAGCCAGGTGGTGCTCAGCCTGCAGTTACCGTTTGCGTTGTACCCGTTGATTCGCATGACGGGTGATAAAAAACTCATGGGACCGTTCGTGAATAGCCTGCCGACGCGGCTGTTGGCCTGGACACTGTTTGCGGTGATCAGCGGGGCGAATGCCTGGTTGATTGGGCAGTGGGTGTTCTGAATGGGAACTTTCAAATAAGCCCTTTAGCGGCTGTACTAAAATCGTCACTTTCGCAGTTTTTGGAGCCTGAGGTTTTTAAGGGCGGGAAGTCGAGGTTAGCTGGCGATCACGCCATATCGCTCTGGGCAAACTCCTCTGCGAGAAAATCAATCAACGTACGTACCGAGGGCAACAACCCACGACGCGAGGGGAAAACCCCATGGACAATCCCGGTCCTCGGTGACCAGCCAGGAATCAGGCTCACCAAGCGTCCTGCGCCAATGTCTTCACGCACCACCACGCTGGGCAAGTGCGCGATGCCCACCCCGGCGCACACCGCATGCCGTAGAGCCAGCAAGTCATCAGTGATCATTCGCGGAGAATGCCGGATCACCACGCTGGCACCGTTTTCGGAAAACAACTCCCATTGGTATTCCCGTTGCGCAGCCCCCCAATGCAGGCTCGGCAAGCCGTTCAGGTCCACCGGTGAGGGCGGGTTCGACAGGTGTGCCACAAACTGCGGGCTGCCCACCAGGCACTGGGTGCTGTTGCCCAGGACCTTCATTACCAGGTCAGTGTTTTCCAAGGGTGGAAAGCGAATCCGCAGGGCGATGTCAAAGCCTTCATGAATCACGTCCACTCGACGGTTGGTGCTCTCGATATGCAGTTCTACCAGCGGATATTGGAGCATATAGCGGGTGAGCATTGGCCCTACCCAGGAGTTGAGCAGGGCGGTGGGGCAGCTCAGGCGCACGATGCCTTGGGGTTCCGAGCGGTTGCGCTCGATCACCTCGGCGGCGCTTTCGGCTTCCACGCGCATTGCCAGGCAACGTTGGTAGTAGGCCTGGCCGATCTCGGTGAGGGAGCAATGGCGGCTGGTGCGATTGATCAGGCGCACGCCCAGGCGTTCTTCCAGTTCGCTGATACGTCGGCTGAGTTTGGACTTGGGCATGTCCAGCGCCCGCCCGGCGGCGGCGAAGCCACGGTGCTCGACCACCTGGGTGAAGTAGTAGAGGGTGTTGAGGTCTTCCACTATCGTTCTCCAAATAGAACGCTAAGGGTTATTTTTGCCGTCTAGTGCTGCAAAGGTAACGGATTTAAGGTGTGTCCATGAATTGGTTTCACCCATTTGGAGACACACCATGAAAAATATCATCGGTATCTACACCAGCCCACGAGGCCATTGGGTGGGCGACGGCTTCCCGGTTCGCACTCTGTTTTCCTACGACACCATGGGCAAACACATCAGCCCGTTCCTGCTGCTGGACCACGCCGGTCCCGCTGAATTCACCCCGACCGAACAACGTCGTGGTGTTGGACAGCACCCCCATCGCGGTTTTGAAACGGTGACCATCGTCTACAAGGGCGAAGTCGAGCACCGTGATTCTACCGGCGCTGGCGGCACCATCGGCCCGGGGGATGTGCAGTGGATGACCGCCGCCAAGGGGATTCTCCACGAGGAATTCCATTCCAAGGCTTTCGCCCGCCGTGGCGGTGCCCTGGAAATGGTCCAGCTGTGGGTCAACCTGCCGGCCAAGGACAAAATGACCGATGCCGGTTACCAGACTATTCTCGACAGCGACATTCCATCACTGGCCCTGGCCGATAACGCCGGCAGCCTGCGCCTGATTGCCGGGGAGTTTGCCGGCACCAAAGGCCCGGCACGCACCTTCACGCCGATTGACGTGTGGGATGTGCGGCTCAACGCTGGCAAGGCGGTGACCCTGGATCTGCGCGAAGGGCGTAACACTGCCCTGGTGGTGCTCAAGGGCACGGTGCAGGTCAACGGTGTGGAATTGGTTCGCGAAGGGCAGTTGGCATTGTTTGAGCGTGACGGTGACCAACTCAGCCTTGAGTCGAACAACGACGCCACGTTCCTGCTGCTCAGCGGCGATCCCATCGACGAACCTATTGTCGGTCACGGCCCGTTCGTGATGAACACCGAGCAGGAAATCCATCAGGCCTTTGCCGACTTCCAGTCCGGCCAGTTCGGCCAAATGCACGGATAAGCGTTCGCCTGGCCACGGATGGCCTCTACTCATGGATTACGTGCGCTTTTCCCTGGAAGGGCGGCACAGGCTGCACCCGATTGACCCACGCCGAACTGACTCGGCATACCTGAAGAAGCGAGGACTACCCCATGACTACTCCCTACAAACGTCTCGACAAGGACAACGCTGTCGTTCTGCTGGTTGATCATCAGGCTGGCCTGCTGTCGCTGGTACGTGACATCGAACCGGACAAGTTCAAGAACAATGTGTTGGCCCTGGCCGACCTGGCCAAGTACTTCAAACTGCCCACCATCCTCACCACCAGCTTCGAAACCGGCCCCAACGGCCCGCTGGTACCGGAACTCAAGGCGCTGTTCCCGGACGCGCCATACATCGCTCGCCCTGGCCAGATCAATGCCTGGGACAACGAGGATTTCGTCAAGGCGATCAAGGCTACCGGCAAGAAGCAACTGATCATCGCCGGGGTGGTCACCGAGGTGTGCGTGGCGTTTCCGGCGCTGTCGGCCATGGCGGAAGGTTTTGAAGTATTTGTGGTGACCGATGCTTCCGGCACGTTCAACCCCATCACCCGCGACGCCGCCTGGGACCGCATGTCGGCCAACGGCGCGCAATTGATGAACTGGTTCGGCGTGGCCTGTGAACTGCACCGCGACTGGCGCAATGATGTCGAAGGTTTGGGCGAGTTGTTCTCCAACCATATCCCCGACTACCGCAACCTGTTTACCAGCTACAACGCATTGACCGGCGCCAAATAAACCCACTGATTTAGGGGGAGGGCAGGGCTTGTATGGGGGCTTGCCGTGGTTGCACAACCGGGCCTGACGGCGAGGTATTGGCTACCTGTTCTTCCCTCGAATTGGCTATTTGTCCGGGGCAGTGGGGTGACTATGCTGGTCACCAATCCCTACTGACCTGGAGTATCACCATGCAAGCCCGTACCGACTTCTACACCGCGTCCCCTGATGCCATGAAAGCCATGCTTGCGCTGGAAGCGGCTGTCGGCAAACTGTCTATCGAGTTACCCCTGCTGGAATTGGTACGCCTGCGAGTGTCGCAAATCAATGGCTGTGCCTTTTGCCTGGACATGCACACCGCCGATGCCCGCAAGGGTGGCGAGACCGAGCGTCGTCTGTATACATTGTCGGCCTGGCGTGAAACGCCGTTCTTCACCCCTCGCGAGCGTGCCGCCCTGGCCTGGGCCGAGAGTTTGACGTTGATCAGCCAGACGCATGCCGGCGACGCGGATTATGCTTTGCTCAGTGCTGAATTCAGCCCGGCTGAACAAATCGACTTGAGCGTGGCGATTGCCGCCATCAACAGTTGGAACCGCCTGGCGGTGGGCTTTCGCAAGATGCCTAAATAGGACGTGGCGGGCTGGTAGCCGACCTGGCGGTTAGTTTTATTGAGTGCATACCCGTTACCGACGCAACGGATATGCACACAATCGATCAGCCCTCGTCAAAAGTTGACCGAAGCACTCAACCGCGCCGTCAACGGCGCGCCCTGGAACAGGTAATCATCCCCCAGGTACTCGCCCGCGTCGCGCCAGTAGCGCTTGTCGAACAGGTTATCGACGCTCAGGCGAAACACCGTTTCATAGCCATCGATGCGTGTGCTGTAACGGCTGCCGACGTTGAAGATCGCATAATCCCCCACCTCTACCTGGCCAGTGCGATTGGCGTATTTGCTGGCGCTGTATTGCACACCGCCGAGTACCGCCAGGCCATTGACCCAGGGCAGGGCGTAGTCGGCATACACACTGGCGCGCAATTTCGGCACATTGATCGCCTGATGGCCTTCGTATTCCTGTGTACCACTGTCGCTGACCCGGGCTCGAATGACGGCTGCACTGGCAGCGACCTGCAAGCGCGAAGTCACCCAGCCGTTGGCGGACAACTCCAGGCCAGTATTTTTCTGTTCGCCCTGTTGCACGTAGGTGTAGTCGCCGTTGGCCTCGGGTTTAGCGTACTGGTAGGCCTGGCGGGTCTGGAACACGGCGACGGCGAAGCTGATGCGGCGCCAGTCGTATTTCACGCCGGCTTCGATTTGGCGAGAGACGGTGGGAGCCAGGGTTTCAAAGCTGTTGAGGGCGAACCACGGGGCTGTGCCGCCCAGGGACAGGCCCTTGCTGTAGCGGGTATACAGCGACAGGTTCGCCAGCGGTTTGTAGATCAGCGCCGCCTGGGGCAAGAACACGTACTGCTGGGTGTGGCGTGCCGGATTGCCGTCTGTGTCGAAAGCGTGCTCGTCGAGGCGTACCTCGCGGCCACCCAATACGGCCTGCCATTGCTCATTGAAACTGATGAGGTCAGTCAGGAACAGCCCATACTGGCGGCTGTCGAGGCTGCGATGGCTGTCCTTGAGCTTGCCGTTATAGCGGGGGAAACTTTCCGGGTCTTGATCGATATTGCCGGTGCCGATGAATTCGTTGATCGGCTCTCGCAAGTCCACTACCCGGCGAAATGCACTCGTGCCAAACGTCAGCTCATGACCCAGGCCACCGGTATTGAACATCCCGGTCATCGCCGCCTGCACTTCGTCAGTGCGCCGAGTATCATCGGGGCTGCGGAAGTCGTAGATGTCGTAGTTACCTTCCGGGCTGAAATGGTTCGGCACCTTGGTCGACGCACAGCTTGGTGAACCGTAGCACCCCCACGCAAACGAACTGTAATCATCGATCACCACCTTGCTGCGCGAAGCACTGACACTGCCTTTCCACTGATCACTGAAGCGATACTCGAAGGTGCCATTGAGGTTCAGCGAATCAATGCTTACCTGATTGGCACCGCTTTGATGCCCAAGCAGTTTTTTCGGCGAAGCGTGATGCGGCAACTCAGTGCCGCCCAGCAATTGATAGCCCGGCACCGAACGCTGCTCTTTGTTCTGATACTCGGCATCCAGTTGCAGCACCGCATCCGGGCTGATGTTCCAGTCAAAGGCCAGGGACAGGAAATCCCGCTGGCCGTTGGCGTGTTCGACATAGGAATTCAGGTCTTCATGGGCCACGTTGGCTCGCAGGCCGAATTGCTGCTCGCTGCCAAACCAGCCGCCCACATCGGTGGCGATGTAGCCGCTGCCGCGATCATCGGTAGACACCGTCACCGAACGTACCTCTTCCGGGCGCTTGGTCACGTAGTTGATCACACCGCTGGGCTCGGAAATGCCGCTTTGCAGGCCCGATAATCCCTTGAGCAATTCCACCCGCTGCTTGTTTTCCAGGGCGACGTTTTGCTCGCCGGTGATGGTGCGGCCATTGATCTTGTAGCTGCTGGCTGCGTTCAGGGAGAAGCCGCGCACCACGAAGTTTTCGTAGTAGCCAATGGGCGCATAGCTTTCACCCACCGAGGCGTCGTTGCGCAGCACTTCACTGAGCAGGCGTGCTTGCTGGTCCTTGATCAGTGACTCGTTGATCACCGTGATCGAGGCCGGCGTATCGAGCAAAGGCGCTTCGTTGAAACCGCCTACCGAAGCGCTGTCGGATTGATAGCCTGAGGCGTCCAGGCCCTGGACCTTGACCGCTGGCAACTCGATGTCGGCGGCAACGCTCGTTGCGCCGCTACCCATGAGCAGGCCCAGGGCGAGCAGGTCGAAAGTAAAACGCGAGGCAACGGCGGGGCAAAAACGCAAAACCATGGGAAAAGGCCTGAAAGCGCAGAGCGGGGGGCGCATAAGCTAGGCATAACCGCGGGTTTTTACAAGTTATTGAGAATGGTTCCGTCAAGGCGTCGGTTTCAACGCAGCTTCTGATGGTGTTTCAGGGTCTCGCTGGGTAACTCCTGGAACAACGCCCAATAGCTATGGGAAAACCGCCCCAAATGCCAAAACGACCAATTCATCGCTACCTCGGCCACCGTCGTCTCTGCTGACGGTGGATTCAACAACTGCCGCCGCGCACCGTTCAATCGACGCAACCTCAACCACTGCGCCGGACTCATCCCGGTGTAGGTCTTGAAGCCATGTTGCAATTGGCGTAACGGCACGCCGGCAATCTGCGCCAGTTCCAGCAGGTTGGCCGTTTCATCCGGCACATCCGCCGCCCATTCGCCGATGCGGGCCATGAGGGTTCGCTCCTCGGTGCGCCGTTGTAACGACCCCGGGTCCAGGCACACGCAGGCGTTGTCGAGGATGAACAGGCAATCGTCCAGCAACTGTTGGGTCAGGGCTTCGCGACTGGGTGGGTCCGCGACGGCAGACAAGCGCGTCAACGTGCCGCTGAGCCAACGGCTGAACAGCGCATTTTGCAGCGAAGTGAGGGGGGCCATGAACAGCCCTTCCAGTTTTGCCACATCCAAGCCATGACGCTGGACGAACTGCGGGCCGAACACCACCGCCACTTCCCGATAGTTTTCCGGAGTGATCCAGGTGTTGCGGCTTTCGCCGTTGAGCACATACAGCGCGTTATCACTGCCGTCGAAGCAGAACACCAGGGAGCCGGGAGGCGCGTTGAAATGCTGCTCCACCCGAGTGTTCATGCATTCTTCATAGACCTCGACACCTTGCAGGTCGAGGTAGCGGATTTGGCCGGCAAAATGCCCAGGGGACATTTGCTGGTACTGCTGGACCCAACCCGGTGTGGCGCTGCATTGGGCGGCCACATCGCCGGTAGCGAAGGCCTGTACACGCAAGGGTGCTGCCTGTGTCATGGGAAACCTGATCGCACTCTATTGGTGCGTTATGGGTGGCGCAAAGTGGATAGATGCCGTCCAGCGGCACGCCCAAGATAGACCCCAATGCGCTGCGAGGGAAGCCTGCCCCAACGGCTGGCGCATTATCCAACCCATGACGAGGTCCTTATGAATGCTCCCTTCGATCAGCTGTCCGCCTGGCTGAAAGAACACAAGATTACCGAAGTCGAATGCGTGATCAGTGACCTGACTGGCATCGCCCGCGGCAAGATTGCGCCCACCAATAAGTTCCTGCATGAGCGAGGCATGCGCCTGCCGGAAAGTGTGTTGCTGCAAACGGTAACCGGGGGCTTTGTCGACGACGGTATCTACTATGACCTGCTGGACCCGGCCGACATCGACATGATCTGCCGCCCCGCAGCCAACGCCACTTATGTGGTGCCCTGGGCTATCGAGCCTACCGCCATCGTCATCCACGACACCTTCGACAAGCAGGGCAACCCCATCGAACTGTCGCCCCGCAACGTGTTGAAGAAAGTCTTGCAGCTTTACACCGAGCAGGGCTGGCAGCCGATTGTCGCCCCTGAAATGGAGTTCTACCTGACCCAGCGTTGCGAAGACCCTGACCTGCCGCTGAAGACCCCGCTGGGCCGTTCCGGGCGCGCCGAAAGTGGTCGCCAGTCGTTCTCCATCGACGCCGCCAACGAATTCGACCCCCTGTTCGAAGACGTCTATGACTGGTGCGAAGCCCAGGGCCTGGACCTCGACACGCTGATCCACGAAGACGGCCCGGCGCAGATGGAAATCAACTTCCGCCACGGCGATGCTCTGGACCTGGCCGACCAGATCACCGTCTTCAAGCGCACCCTGCGCGAAGCGGCGTTAAAGCACAACGTGGCCGCTACCTTCATGGCCAAGCCGGTGGCCGACGAGCCTGGCAGCGCCATGCACCTGCACCAGAGCGTGGTGGATATTGCCACCGGCGAACCGGTGTTTGTCGATGCCGATGGCAAGATGAGCCAACTGTTTTTGCAGCACATTGGTGGCCTGCAAAAGTACATCCCCAAGCTGCTGCCGATGTTTGCGCCGAACGTGAATTCGTTCCGCCGCTTCCTGCCGGACACCTCGGCACCGGTCAACGTCGAATGGGGCGTAGAAAACCGCACCGTGGGCCTGCGCGTCCCGACGTCCAGCCCCGATGCCATGCGCGTGGAAAACCGTTTGCCGGGGGCCGATGCCAACCCGTACCTGGCCATCGCCGCCAGCCTGCTGTGCGGCTACCTGGGCATGATCGAACAGATCGAACCGAGCGCCCCGGTGGAAGGCCGCGCCTATGAACGCCGCAACCTGCGCCTGCCCATCACCATCGAAGACGCCCTGGCGCAGATGGAAGCCTGCGAGACCGTGAAGCACTACCTGGGTGACAAATTTGTGCGTGGCTACGTGGCGGTCAAGCGCGCCGAACACGAAAACTTCAAGCGCGTGATCAGTTCCTGGGAGCGCGAGTTCCTGTTGTTGAGCGTGTAATCCCAAGATCACCGTCAGTGTCGGTCCATACAAAAAAACAAACAAAGGGGTGTCGATATGCGTCTTGTGAAAAAGCTTCTCCCGCTGGCCCTGGCAGTATTGTTCAGCACCACCAGCCAGGCTGAACAGGCGGTCAGTGTCTATAACTGGACCGACTATATCGGCGACACCACGTTGGCTGATTTCCAGGCCAAGACCGGGATTAACGTGGTCTACGACGTCTTTGACTCCAACGAAACCCTGGAAGGCAAGCTGTTGGCTGGACGCACCGGCTATGACGTGGTGGTACCGTCCAATCACTTCCTGGCGCGCCAGGTAAAGGCCGGGGCGTTCCTCAAGCTGGACCGTTCACAGTTGCCGAACCTCAAGCACCTCGACCCCAAACTGCTCAAGCTGCTGGAAAACAATGACCCGGGCAACGAGCACTCGGTGCCGTACCTGTGGGGCACCAACGGTATTGGCTACAACGTCGATAAGGTCAAGCAAGTGCTGGGCATCGACGTGATCGATTCCTGGGCAGTGCTGTTCGAGCCGCAGAACCTGGAAAAGCTTCACCAGTGCGGTGTGGCCTTCCTCGATTCGGCGGATGAAGCCTTCCCGGCCATTCTCAACTACCTGGGGCTTGACCCACGCAGTTCCAAACCTGGGGACTACGCGAAAGCCGAGGCCAAATTGCTGACCCTGCGGCCCTATATCACCTATTTCCACTCGTCCAAGTACATCTCGGACCTGGCCAACGGCAATATCTGCGTAGCCTTCGGTTACTCCGGCGACGTCTTCCAGGCCGCCAACCGCGCCAAGGAAGCCGGGAACGGGGTCAATATCGCCTACTCGATCCCCAAGGAAGGCAGCAACCTGTGGTTCGATTTGCTGGCCATTCCAGCGGACGCGAGCCACACAAAAGAGGCCTATGCCTTTATCAATTACCTGTTGGAGCCGGAGGTGATCGCCAAGGTCAGTACCTATGTCGGCTACGCCAACCCGAACCCGGCGGCCAAGGCTTTCATGGGGCCCGAACTGGTGAACAACCCCGAGGTGTACCCGCCCCAGGCAGTGCTCGACAAACTCTATATTTCCACCACACCCACCCCGGCCATCATGCGGGTAATGACGCGCGCCTGGAGCAAAGTGAAGTCCAACCAATGAACCCTGCGAATGAACACACCCGGTCCTATTACGCCGCCACGGCCAACGCGACGCCCAGGCGTCGGCCATTGATGGAAGACCTGAGTGCCGACGTCTGTGTGATCGGTGGTGGTTTCACCGGTGTTAATACTGCGATTGAACTGGCCCAGCGCGGCCTGTCGGTGATCCTGCTGGAGGCTCGGCGCATTGGCTGGGGTGCCAGCGGGCGCAACGGCGGGCAGTTGATTCGCGGCATTGGCCACGATGTATCGGGCTTTGCCCGTTACGTGGGCGAGGAGGGCGTGCGCTACCTGGAGCGGGCCGGGATCGACTCGGTGGCGTTGGTGGGGGAGCGTATTGGCGAACAGGGTATCGACTGCGATTTGCGCTGGGGCTTTTGCGAACTGGCCAACACCCCGGCGCATTTCGCGGCATTGCGGGGTGAACAGGAACACCTGGCGGCGCTGGGGTATACCCATGAAACCCGCTTGGTGAAACCTCAGGACCTGTCCCAGGTGGTGGGCTCCGGTGTCTATGCCGGTGGCCTGGTGGACATGGGCTCCGGGCATTTGCACCCGCTGAACCTGGTGCTGGGTGAGGCATGCGTTGCCGAGTCTCTTGGTGTGCGTATTTTCGAAGACAGCCCCGCGCTGGAACTGCGCCATGGCAGCACGGTGCAGGTGCGCTGTGCCACCGGCACCGTGCGGGCCGGCAGCCTGGTGTTGGCGTGCAATGCCCACCTTGAAGAGCTTGAGCCGCACTTGAGTGGCAAAGTGCTTCCCGCCGGCAGTTACATCATTGCCACTGAACCGCTGTCGGTAGCGCTGGCCAACCAATTGATCCCACAGAACCTGGCGCTGTGTGACCAGAAAGTGGGGCTCGACTATTACCGGTTATCCAGGGATCGGCGCTTGCTGTTTGGCGGTGCCTGTCATTACTCGGGCCGTGATCCGCAGGATATTGCAGCGTACATGCGACCAAAGATGCTCAAGGTATTCCCGCAACTGGCCGACACCGCCATTGAGTTTCAATGGGGTGGCAAGATCGGCATTACCGCCAACCGCTTCCCACAGGTTGGACGGTTGAACCAGTACCCGAACGTGTTCTATGCCCAAGGCTATTGCGGCCATGGCCTTAACGTGACCCATTGGTGTGCCCGCCTGTTAGCCGAAGGTATTCACGCCGGGCATAGCCAGGGACTGGATACTTTCAGCCAGGTGCCGCACATGACCTTTCCCGGTGGCAAGGCGTTGCGCTCACCGCTGCTGGCGTTGGGAATGTTGTGGTATCGGCTGCGGGAGATGCTGGGCTAGCTCTGGTAGCCGTGCACGGGAAAACGCGGGAGCAGGCAAGCCAGTTGCTCCCGCGCTGATCTGCTTCGATGTATAGACGCAGACCTACCGTTCGATCGAGCGATTCCACCGTGCATTCCACTCCGGGCGTGCCTGGTTCACCTGGTCCCAATCAATGGAAATGGCGGTCTTCAGGTAGCTGTTCATCGCGTCCACCCGGGCACGGGTTTTGTCGGTGGTCGGGGTGGTGGGGTTCGACGGGATCTGATCGCCCAACTCCAACGCCGGCCCTTGTGCCTCGGCTGTCAACAAGTAAGCTGCCAGCTTTTGCGCCAGTTCCGGCTGGTCATTGCGGGCGATCACGCATTCGGCGACGTTCAGCACCACCGCGCCTTCCTTGGGTTGCGCATACTCCATCGGTACGCCCAACAGTTTCTGGGTCGCCACCTGGGTTGGCGTCAGGGGGAAGATCGCCGCTTCATCCGTCTGCACCATCTCGGAGATTTTCGCCGAGCTGGCAATGTATTCCAGTACATTGGGCCCGACGGTTTTTGGCCAGGCCTTGAAGCCGGGCTCGACGTTGGTTTCATCACCGCCCTGAATGCGGTTGAACATCAGGAAGCCATGCAAACCGAAGGTGGAGGAGGCCAGGGACTGGAACACCACCTTGTCCTTGAAGCGCGGGTCGGCCAGGTCCATCCACGAGGTGGGCGCGCTCCAGCCGTTTTCCTTGAACATCTTGGCGTTGTAGCCCAGGCCGGTGACGCCGAGGGTGACGGCGACCGCTTCATCCTTGATTTTGGCTTTGGCCGGGATCTGGTCGAGTGTCGGGCTGGGGTTAAGTTTTTCACACAGGCCCATGGCGATGGCGCGGTACATGATGCCGTCATCAAGGAACATTACGTGTATCTGTGGGTTGTCTTTATTGGCCTGGACCTTGGCGAGGATGTCCGACGAGGTGCCCGGGACGATCACCACCTTGACGTTGTTGGCCTTCTCGAATGGGGGCAGCACCTTGTCGGCGTAGACCCGTTCCATGGTGCCGCCGTTCATGCCCAGGTACAGCGTGGGGGCAGCATGAGCGACGCCAGTGACCAGGGTGAGGGACAGGCAAGACAGCGCAGTACATTTACTCATAGTTTGAATCAGGGGCATGGGTCTTCCTCCAAGGGTTGGAAACGACGGATGGAAAAGGCTTCGATGGGGTGTCGGCTGGCACCCGTGCAGACGATGTCTGCCAGGGTTTCGCCGACTGCGGGGCCGAGCTGGAACCCGGTGCCGGCAAAGCCGAAACCGTGCAGCAGGCCGGGTTGGGTGCCGCTGGCGCCGATCACCGGTTCGTGGTCGGGCAAGTAGCCTTCGGTGCCGCTCCAGGTGCGGATCGCTTGGGCACCTTTGAGGAACGGGTACAGCTCGGTGGCGTTGCGCAAGATTTCCAGCACCGCTGCCTGGCCCACACGGGCCTGCTGCGGGCCGAGGGCAAAGCCGCGACCGCCGCCAAGGATACAATTGCCGCGAGCGACTTGCCGTGCATAAATCCCGCCGCCCTCGACGCCGGTGCTGACGTCCATCACCACGGGCAACGGCTCGGTCACCAACATCGCCGGGTGTGCCGATTGCATCGGTACTGGCTCACCAAACTGCGCCGCAACGTTGCCGGCCCAGGCGCCTGCGCAGTTCAACAACCAAGGAGCTTGCAGTTGCAGGCCGTTGACGCAGCGCACCTGGAACAGGCGACCGTTGTGTTCGATATGGGTGACTTCAGCCTGTTCATGGACCTGGGCACCCAGGCGTTGTGCCGCGCGGGCGAAAGCGGGCGAGACCAGGCGTGGATTGGCGTGGCCATCATCGGGGCACAAGGATGCACCCACCGCCACATCGCCTACCCACGGAAAACGTGCCCGCAGTTGGGTATGGTCGAGCAATTGCAAGTCCAGGCCAAATTCACCGCTGGCCTCGGCATAGGCATGCAGGGCGGCCAGGTCGGCGTGGGTGCGTGCTAATTTCAGGTGCCCGGAACGCACGTACTCGCCATCGATGCCAATCAACCCCGGCAGATCGGCCCACAATTGATGCGAGCGTTGCGACAGCGGCAACTGATGCAGTGGCCGGCCCTGGCGTCGCACACCACCATAGTTGACACCGCTGGAGTGAGAGCCACAAAAATCCCGCTCCAGCAGCGCCACACGCTTGCCTCTTTGCGCGAGCATCAGGGCCGCCGATGCGCCGACGATACCGCCGCCGAGGATGATCACTTCACTGTCGATCATGGCTGCACCTGCACACCAAACGACAGCGGCTTGATCGGTGCCTGGCCGCGTAGCCGGCCGATGCTTTCCAGCGCTCGACCGCTGCGCTGGGCAACGATCTCTGCTGCCGCCAAGCCACACATCCGGCCTTGGCAGCGGCCCATGCCGACCCGGCAATGGGCCTTGACCCGATTCAGTTCCCAGTGGCCTTCGTCCACCACGGCGCGTACATCACCGACGCTGACTTCTTCACAGCGGCAGAGGATCAATTCATCCGGTGCATTCGCGGCCCAGGCCTGGGGAAAAGGAAAAGCGGTTTCCAGGCCATGACGAAAGCGCTGGATGCTTGCCAATTGCTGTTCCAGCACGGGCCCGCGGCGGTGATCCAGGGCCATGCCCAGGTCTTCCAGCAACGCCAGCGCCGCACGCTCTCCGGCCATGTGTGCGGCATCGGCGCCCATGATGCCGGCACCATCGCCGGCAAGGTAAACGCCTTCGACACTGCTGCGTCCCGCCGCGTCGTGTATTGGCAGCCAGGCACGGTTCAGTTCGCTCCAGGCAAACTCACAACCGAGCAAGTCCGCCAGTTGCGTCTCGCTGCGCAGGGCATGGGCGAAAGCCACCGCGTCACACGCCAATGCCCGCTGGTTCCAGCGAATGCCACTGACCCGTTGCTCACCGTCAATCTGTTCCAGGGTTGCGTCTTGATGTACCGGGATGCCATGGGCGGTCAGCCAGGCGCGGTAATACATGCCTTTGGCCAGGGTCATCGGCTGGCCGAGCAGGGCGGGCAAGGCCCGGCACTGGGCGCTGAAGGGTGCGCTGTCGAGCACTGCTACCACCTTGGCCCCGGCCTTGGCGTATTGGTACGCCACCAGGTAGAGCAATGGCCCGCTGCCGCAAAACACCACGCGCTCGCCGATGGCGCAGCCCTGGTATTTCAAGGCGATTTGCGCGGCCCCCAGGCTGTAGGCTCCGGGCAAGGTCCAGCCCGGTACGGGCAGGATCCGGTCGGTGGCGCCGGTGGCGACGATGACGTGCGTGTATTCGATGCTGTTAGCATGACCGTCAGTCAGCGTGTCCAGGCGACCGTTTTCGGCATTCCACACCAGGGTTTGCGGCCGGTAATCAATCAGCGGCGCCAGTTCATCCAGGGTGCGATGCACGGCCTGTGCCTTGCCGGCTTCGAAGCCATACAACTGTTTGGCCGAGCGCTGGAAGTTTGCCGGCTGGCGACGATAAACCTGCCCGCCACCGCGCAGGTTTTCGTCCACCAGGCAGGGTGTCACGCCATGATCGAGCAGGGTGCGCGCAGCGCTGATGCCGGCAGGACCGGCACCGATAATCACCACTGTCTTCATGCCTCGCGCCCCGGATCACGGCGAATCGCCTGGCCTTCTTCCAAGAGTGTCGAGCAGGCGCGTACCCGACGACCGTCTTCCAGGCGTACCCAGCAATCCTGGCAGGCGCCCATCAGGCAGAAACCGGCACGCCGTTCTGCGCTGAAGTCGCTGCCTCGCAGGTGCTCGGCGCAGGTCAGCACGGCCGTCAGCAAGGTGTCTCCCCGCAAGCCGCGGGCAGGTTGCCCGTCAAGGGTAAAGGTCAGGGCCTGCCGCTCGGTCTCGGCCAGTCGCTTGAACAATGCCATCAGTGTTTCCCCACCAATACCCGGTCCAGGCCGTAGACCCGGTCGAGCAGAATCATCGTGGCTGCGGTCAAGGCAATCACCAGTGCCGACACCGCCGCCATCATCGGGTCGATGGATTCAGTGGCATACACGTACATGCGCACCGGCAGGGTTTGGGTGGCCGGTGAGCTGACAAAAATCGACAGCGTGACCTCATCGAAACTGTTGATGAATGCCAACAACCAGCCGCCGGCCACGCCGGGCAAAATCATCGGCAGGGTGATCTGGCGAAACAGGGTAAAACGGCTGGCACCGAGGGATTCGGCAGCCTGCTCGGCGCTGCGGTCGATACCGATGGCTGCGGCCAGTACCAGGCGCAGCACATACGGCGTGATGATCACCACGTGGGCCAGCATCAACCAGGTGAAACTGCCGTTGACCCCCATCAGTGCAAACAAGCGCAGCATCGCCACCCCCAGCACCAGGTGCGGGATGATGATTGGCGACAGGAATAACGCACTGAAAAAGTTGCGGCCGATAAATTGATAACGGCTGATGGCCAAGGCGGCAGGCACGGCAATCAGCGTCGCCAGGGTGGCGGCGACAAACGCCAGGACCAGGCTGTTATAGAAGGCCTGGATAAAGTCGGCACGCTCGAACACTGCACGGAACCAGCGCAGGGAGAAGCCCGAGGTGGGCAGGCTCAAGGTGTTTTCCGGGGTGAAGGCCACCAGGCACACCACCACCAGCGGCGCCATCATGAACAGCACCACCAGGCTGTGAAAACCGAGGGCCAAAGGGCCGTTTCTGGACATTTCTTTATACTCCCAGGGACTTTTTGTAGCGGCCTTCAACCATGCGGTTCCAGCTCAGCATGATCAGCAGATTGATCAACAGCAGCACCACCGCGATGGTCGCGCCCATGGGCCAATTCAGTTCCGAGAGGTATTGGTCGTAGACCACCGTGGCGACCATCTTCAGCCGGCGTCCGCCCAGCAGGCCGGGGATGGCGAAGGAACTGGCCGCCAGGCCAAACACGATCAGCGTCCCGGACAGCACGCCGGGCATGACTTGTGGTAACACGATTTTGCGCATCACCGTGGCCTGGCTGGCACCCAGTGACAGGGCTGCCTGTTCCGCCGACGGATCGAGCTTTTGCAGCGAGGTCCACACCGGAATGATCATGAATGGCAACATCACGTGAACCAGGGCGATGATCACCGCGAATGAGGTGTACAGCAGCTTTACCGGGCGCCCGCCGAGGGCCTGGATCACCTGATTGATCAGGCCGTCGGCCCCCAGTAGCAGGCTCCAGCCGAAGGCCCGGACCACCACCGAAATCAGCAGCGGGGTGAGGATCAGGATCAGGAAGATCGACCGCCATGGTGTACCCATGCGGCTGAGAATATAGGCCTCGGGCACGCCGATCACTACGCACAACAGGGTCACCAGGGCGCTGATCCAGAAGGTGCGCCAGAAGATCTCGTAGAAGTACGAGTCACTGAACAGCGACAGGTAATGGGCGAAGGTCCACTCATCCGACTTCACGCCAACTTGATAATCAAAGACGTTGAACGACAGCACCAGCGTCAGGCCCAGAGGCAGGAGCAACAGCCCGACAAACAGCACCAGCGCCGGCAGTGACAGCAGGTACCCCCGGCTCATGCCCGTACCTCATCTGCCGCCAGCACCCGCAATAGGCTCGCCTGCCAATCCAGGCCCACCGCCATGTTGCAACCCAGGGGAGGACTGCCGTCGTTGCTGCGTACCACGGTCAGTTCGCCGAGGCTGGTGTGGATGCGATACAGCCATTGGCTGCCGAAGAAGTAGCGGTCCAGGACCTTGCCTTGCAGGCGGCCGGCACCGGCGTTCACCAGGTCGATTTTTTCCGGGCGCAGGCTTAGGGTCAGCGTGCCAGCGCCGGGCGCATGTCGTACTTGCGGGATGCCTTGCTCGTCGAAATCCCCAGTCAGCAGATTGGCCTTGCCGACGAAGTCGGAGATGAAACGGGTGCGCGGGTGTTCATAGAGCTTGTAGGGCTCGTCGATCTGGGTCACCCGACCGTCCTGCATCACCACCACCCGGTCGCTGATGGACAGCGCTTCGGCCTGGTCATGGGTGACCATCAAGGTGGTGATGCCGACTTCGCACTGAATGCGGCGAATCTCGAACTGCATCTCTTCGCGCAGGTTGGCGTCGAGATTGGACAGCGGTTCATCCAGCAGTAACACCGGCGGCTCGATTACCAGCGCGCGGGCCAGGGCCACCCGTTGGCGTTGGCCGCCGGATAGCTCCCGTGGGTAGCGCTCGGCATGCGGGGCCAGGCGCACCAGCTCCAGCACGGTCTTGACCCGGCTGGCAATCTCGGTGGTGGGCACTTTGCGCATCTTCAGGCCGAAGGCGACGTTGTCGCGCACGCTCATGTGGGGAAACAGCGCGTAGCTCTGGAACACCACGCCCAGGCCTCGGCTGGCGGGTTTGGCGTGGGTGATGTCGCGGCCATCGAGGAGAATCCGGCCGGCCGTGACGTCAACGAAGCCGGCGATCATTTGCAGGGTGGTGGTCTTGCCGCAACCGGATGGACCGAGCAGGGAAACGAATTCGCCTTTTTCCACCGAGAGGTCAGTGGCGACCACCGCATCGACGGTGCCGTAGCGTTTGCTCAGGGCGTTGAGTTGGAGAAATGCCATGTCTGCGTTCCACCTTTTTTAGTCGCGTCGAGACGCGCTTTTTTGTTTTGGGCAGATGCGAAAAGGGTGTTGCGGGTGCGTTGGCGCTCGATCTTGAGTCGGCTGCCATTAGTTGTTCATTTCGCCCCTGTGGACGCAGATTAGGACGAAGACTAGGATGGGCGGAAGATAGAATTTCACTGAAAGAACTATTTTTTCAATTTAATTCATTCATTGGAATTTAAAGTGAGATTGAGGTTTATGAATTCCACTGATCGGAATAGTGATGCCAAAGAAGTCGGAGCAGGCGGCGTCTCCCGACTGTTTGCGGTGCTGCGCGTCCTGGGTGCGGTACCGCAAGGCGGTGAGCGGGTGACACAGTTGGCGCAACAGGTTGGCCTGTCTCAACCCACCACTCACCGCCTGCTGCGCAGCCTGATGGACGAGGGCATGGTCGAGCAGGATGCTCGCAGCAAGCGCTACCGCTTGAGCCTGGAGTTTTTTGCCCTGGCGGCCAACGCGGGTAACACCGGCAACCTGCGCGACCTGGTGCGTCCGAGCATGCTGCGGCTCAGTGCCTCACTTGGAGATTCATTGTTCCTGTTGGCCCGCAGCGGCTTTGATGCGATTTGCCTGGACCGCAGCGAAGGTCCGTACCCGATTCGCACCTTTACCGGCGACATCGGTGGCCGCGTGGCCCTGGGCGTGGGGCAGGGCAGCTTGGCGATCCTGGCGTTTTTACCGGAGGAGGAGCGTGAAACGGTGATCCGCTATAACTTGCCCAGGCTCAAGGACTTCCACCTGTACGACGAAGTGTTCCTGCGCTCGGAAGTGCAGAACGTCCGTCGCCTGGGCTATGCCGCGCGCAACACCGGGGTGTTGGAGGGCATGGCGGGCCTTGCGGTACCGATCCTCAATCGCGAGGGGTATGCGGTGGCGGCGTTGAGTGTGGCGACCATCAGCGACCGCCTGGGGCCGAGCCGTTTGCCGACGGTAGTGGAGTTGCTCAAGCGGGAAGCGGCGGCCATCGGCCCGCGAATCAATCCGTTTGATCCGACATTACGTCGACCTTCGCAGATTTTTGAAGGCAAGGATTGAGTTATACGGTGAGTCTCGTTGGCTGCCAACTAATGAGACTGGCAGCAATAGTGGATCCATCTACGGTATAAACGCGGGTCGCTTTGTTTTCCTTCAGGTTCATTGTTCATGCCAACTCTTTCGCAACGACCGCTGTGGCAGGTCTACCTGATTTTTCTGGCGCCGATGGTGCTGTCGAACTTTCTCCAGAGCTTTTCCGGGACCCTCAATGGCATCTACGTCGGGCAGATGCTTGGCACCCAGGCGCTGGCGGCGGTGTCGGGGATGTTTCCCATCGTGTTCTTTTTCATTGCCCTGGTGATTGGCTTGGGAGCGGGCGCTTCGGTGCTGATCGGCCAGGCCTGGGGGGCGCAGGAGACAGGGATGGTCAAGGCCATCACCGGAGCGACACTGACCCTCGGCGCGTTGATCGGGGTGATCGCGGCGGTATTGGGCAGCCTGTTCGCCCGCCCGGCAATGCAGGCGTTGGGCACGCCGGTGGATGTGCTGGACGACGCCGTCGGCTATGCCCAGGCGATGATGCTGATCATGCCGCTGCTGCTGGTGTTTATCCTGTTTACCCAATTGCTGCGGGGAGTGAGTGATACCGTGTCGCCGTTGCTGGCGTTGATGGTGTCGACCGCGACAGGCCTGCTGTTGACCCCGGCGCTGATTCTCGGTTGGCTGGGCTTGCCACCCATGGGTATCCAGAGTGCTGTATGGGCCGGCTTGATGGGCAACACCCTGGCAATGTTGTTTTTGATTTTGCGCCTGCGTCATAAACGTCATGTGATGGCACCTGATCGGCAACTGTTGGCGGCGCTGCGGCTGGACCGCGCGATCCTCGGCAAGGTCTTGCGCATCGGCTTACCCACGGGCTTGCAGATGGTGGTGCTGTCGCTGTCGGAACTGGTGATCCTGGCCCTCGTCAACAGCCACGGTTCTCAAGCCACCGCGGCGTATGGCGCGGTGACGCAAATCGTCAACTACGTGCAATTCCCGGCATTATCGATTGCCATCACCGCCTCGATCCTGGGGGCACAGGCCATTGGTGCCGGACGCTTGGAGCGCATCGGGCCTATCCTGCGTACCGGGCTGTTGATCAATACCTGCCTGACCGGTGGCTTGATTGTGCTGGGATACGTGCTATCCCACTGGCTGTTGGGGTTGTTCATTACCGACACCCAGGCGCGGGTCAACGCCGAACACCTGCTGCATATCATGCTCTGGAGCATCCTGGTGTTTGGCTTCCAGGCCGTGGTAGGCGGGATCATGCGCGCCAGTGGCGTGGTGCTGGTGCCGGTGGCGATTTCGATCTTTTGTGTGCTGGCGGTGGAACTGCCGGTAGCGTATCTGCTCAATGCGCGGTTTGGGTTGGAAGGGGTGTGGATGGCGTTTCCGGTGACTTACCTGGCGATGCTGGGGTTGCAGGTGGCGTATTACCGGTTGGTTTGGCGGCATAAGCAGATCAAGCGCCTGGTGTGACGGCCGGGAGTGTAGGCGAGGGTGATAGTGAAGAGGCTGAAAGGGTCAAGCAATTGCTCCGTTTAATAGGAAGCATTACTATTCACGTCCCGCCTTCCCAGTGCTCCTTCATGATGCCTCAGCCGCCCACCAAACCAGGCTTTTTCGAGCACTACGAGGAGTTGATCGGGACCTGGACGCGCCGTCTGAGAAACCGTCAACAGGCCGAGGACTTGGCCCACGACACTTTTGTGCGGGTGCTTGAGTCCAGCTCCACTGAAGTCTCGCAACCTCGCGCCTACTTGCATCAAACCGCGCGCAATATCGCGGTGGATGCTTATCGTCGCGAGGACCGCCGGGGGGCGATGGCGTTGGAGACCTTTGATCAGCGTTCACCCCACAGTGGCGACCCTGAGCATTTCATGCACGCGATTCAACTGGCGGACTCCATCGAGCGGGCGTTGGCCGAATTACCCCTCAACTGCCGCAAGATTTTTATCTGGCAAAAGATCGAAGGCCTGACCCAGCAGGAAATCGCCGAGCACCTGGGGCTGTCAAAAAACATGGTGGAAAAGTATATGATCCGCACCCTGCGGCATCTGCGTGACCGCCTGGACGCGATGGCCCCATGACTAACGCCCGCTTTGAAACAGGACCCTCCATGATCGATAGCCGTGAGTGTGCCGGCGGTAGCGAGACAGCCCGTGACGAGGCTGCGCAATGGTTTGTGCGCCTGCAGGACAGCCCATTGAGTGGCGAGGAGCGCAGCCGTTTCGATGCCTGGCGCGAAGCGCATCCTGACCATCAGTATGAATTCGATGTGTTGCAAGGGGTGTGGAGTGCTACCGAGCTGGTACCCAAGGTTCGTTTGCAAGCATTGTGCGACGCGCCCGTGGTACGTACGCAGCGTCGGCCCTTGCTGCGTTATGCGGTAGCGGCCAGCGTCTTGGCCGTGGCGCTCGGGCTTGGATTGTTCAGCGGCCTGGACCACCCCGGGGTTTACACGGGCGAATTCAGCACCCTGCCGGGTGAGCGTCGTCAGGTGGCATTGCCTGATGGTTCGCTGATGGACCTGAACACTCGCAGCGTGGTCACGGTGCGCTATGAAAAAGGCCGGCGCGGCATCAAGCTTGAGCAGGGCGAGGCGATGTTCAGCGTGGAGCATGACGCCAGCCGACCCTTTGTGGTCGAAGCCGGGGCGGGACAAGTAACGGTGACCGGGACGCGCTTTGACGTGCGCCGCGATGACGACCAGACTCGCGTGGTGGTCGAGGCCGGGACGGTCAAGGTGCAGGGCCGGTCTCCAGAGGCGTCCGTCACACTTACGGCGGGGCGTGGTACGCAGGTCGATGGGCAGGGCCAGGTGGCGGCAGCTTATGCGGTTAATCCGCAGGAGCTGACTGCCTGGCGCACCGGCAAGTTGGTATTCAACAACACGTCCCTCGGTGAAGTGGCCCGGGAAGTGTCCCGCTACCGCGAGCATCCCTTGCGAGTCAGTACTGCAGCGGTCAGTAACCTGCGATTGACCAGCGTGTTCAAGTCCACCGACACCGACGCCTTGCTCAAGGCCTTGCCGCACATTCTGCCGGTGGCTTTGCGCACCTTGCCCGATGGCAGCCAGGAAATAATTTCACGCTAGATTCAGGTTTTTCCCTAGTTCTTCGTCTTCTTGTCCAAATGCAACTGGTTTGCATTAACAGACGCACTCTCTTGCGATCACAGGACTAGGTTCGACGTGAAAAAACTCGCCGTGAAAAACAATAAATCCTCTCGTTGGGCACCTCTTGCGCTGGCCTTGGCGGTGAGCGCCGCGATCCCGTCGGTCTATGCCGACCAGGCGTCACCTTCCATCCATATACAGGCGCAACCCTTGGGCTCGGCCTTGAGTCAGCTGGGCCAGCAAACCTCCCTGCAAGTGTTCTTCAATCCTGGCCTGGTGGTTGGCAAGCAAGCCCCGGCGGTAAACGGCAACCTGTCGCCGGAGCAAGCCCTGCGTCAACTGTTGCAAGGCAGCGGCCTGGACTACCAGATGGAGGCTGGTTCGGTGACCTTGCATGCGCTGTCCAGCGGCAGCGGTGAGGCTGGCTCGCCCTTGGAACTGGGGGCAACCGACATCCGGGTGGTCGGTGACTGGCTCGGCGATGCCAATGCCGAAGTGGTGCAGAACCATCCGGGCGCGCGGACCGTAGTACGCCGTGAAACCATGGTGGAGCAGGGTGCGATGAACGTGGGTGATGTGTTGCGGCGCATTCCTGGTGTACAGGTGCAGGACGCCAACGGTACTGGCGGCAGCGATATTTCCCTCAACGTCGGTGTTCGTGGCCTGACGTCACGCCTGTCACCGCGTTCCACGGTGCTGATCGACGGCGTACCGGCGGCCTTCGCGCCTTATGGTCAGCCACAACTGTCCATGGCGCCGATTTCCTCCGGCAACCTGGACAGCATCGACGTGGTACGCGGTGCCGGTTCCGTGCGTTATGGGCCGCAGAACGTGGGTGGCGTGATCAACTTCGTGACTCGGGCGATCCCCGAGAAATTCTCCGGCGAGGTCGGCACCACCCTGGAAACCTCCGCTCACGGCGGTTGGAAACACATCGAAAACGCTTTTATCGGCGGTACCGCCGACAATGGCATTGGCGTTGCATTGCTCTACTCCGGGGTCAATGGCAACGGCTACCGCAACAGTAACCACTCCAACGATATCGACGATGTGCTTCTCAAGACTCACTGGGCGCCGACGGATCAAGACGATTTCTCGCTGAATTTCCACTACTACGACGCCAGTGCCGACATGCCTGGCGGCCTGACCCAGAAACAGTTTGATGCCAACCCATATCAATCGATGCGTGACTGGGACAATTTCAGCGGCCGGCGCAAGGATGTGTCTTTCAAGTACATCCGGCAGATCGACGATCGCACCCAGGCTGAAGTGCTGACCTACTACTCCGACAGCTTCCGTGGCAGCACTATCGCCAACCGTAACCTGGGCGCCCTCAACGCCTACCCGCGTACGTACTACACCTTCGGAATTGAGCCACGGGTGTCCCATGTGTTCGACCTGGGGCCGACCACCCAGGAAGCCAGCATTGGCTACCGCTATCTGAAAGAAGGCATGCACGAGCAGGCCACCAGTTTGGCCCTGGTCAACAACCAACCGACGCCGGTCGGCGAGAATGACGGCCACGTTTATCAGGACCGCACCGGTGGCACCGAGGCCAACTCGTTTTATATCGATGACAAGATTGATGTCGGTAAATGGACCATTACGCCGGGCATTCGCTTCGAAAGCATTCGCACCGAATGGCATGACCGCCCAGTGGTGGGCCTGAACGGCAAGCCGGTCCAGGAGAAGCGCCGGGAGATCAGCAGCAACGAGCCGTTACCGGCCTTGAGCGTGATGTATCACATGTCGGATGCCTGGAAATTGTTCGCCAACTACGAAACCTCGTTCGGCAGCTTGCAATACTTCCAGCTCGGCCAAGGCGGCAACGGTGACCAGACGGCCAACGGCCTGAACCCGGAAAAGGCCAAGACCTACGAGATTGGTACCCGTTATAACGACAGCGTTTGGGGCGGCGAAGTGACGCTGTTCTACATCGACTTCTCCGATGAGCTGCAATATGTCAGTAACGATGTGGGCTGGACCAACCTCGGCGCCACCAAACATCAGGGCATTGAAGCGTCGGGCCATTATGACCTGTCGAACCTGGACCCGCGCCTGGACGGTCTGACCGCCAACGCCGGCTTCACCTACACCAAGGCCACCTCCGAAGGGGATGTCGCGTTCAAAGGCCGTGACTTGCCGCTGTATTCCCGTCAAGTGGCGACCCTGGGCCTGCGTTATGCCGTCAATCACTGGACCCACAACCTTGATGTCTACGCCCAGTCCGGCCAGCGCGCTCCGGGTACCGGCAGCACCTACATCACCCAGCCGACCGCAGACGGTCAGTACGGGGATATCCCTGGCTATGTCTCGGTCAACGTGCGCAGTGGCTATGACTTCGGTGCGTCGCTATCGAACCTTAAACTGGGGGTCGGGGTGAAAAACCTGTTCGACCAACAGCATTACACCCGTTCGAGCGACAACAACGCCGGGCTTTATCTGGGAGAGCCACGGACTTACTTCGTGCAGGCCAGCGTCGGGTTCTGATCCACGGTGTACGCGAAGGATCGCCGTATCAGGCTGCGATCCTTTGCTGCCCTTATCGAAGCTTTATCCTGACACTTGCCGACGCCTTGCTTCTACGCTATCCACGCAGAATCCCTACATAAACCACCTTTCTTGTCGAAGTGCCGCGACGGTGCTTTCTTACGGTTTTTTGCTGATATTTGATGTGTTGCAGGAACTGATCCTGACAGGTTTGCCACACATACATGGCCTGCCTGCCGTTGAAAACCGGACGAACAATCCTTCGTCGAAAGGTTTCGTACTGGCGGCTGAACTGTGTATTCAAGCCGGACTGGAGATTTACATGTCGGTATCTGTTCTCGATAAACCCATACCCCATTCATCCCTGAACGAACCGCCCGAGGCTGACGTCAAGGCGAAGACTTCTGCATTTGCAGGCAAGGGGCAAGCAAACGGTGGTATCCGCTTCGACCCGCGAGAAAACAATCCTGGCCGGGTCCTTGAACACAAGCAACCCGGTACTCACGCTCATGCTGAGGACACCAGGAAGTCATTGCTCTCACAGGAAGGAGCGAACAAATACTTCGCCGGCCAGAATGCGGCGCCACAGGGGGCCCTGAATCAGCTTAGACATTGGTTTGGCGGTCATCGCCCACCCAAACCTATTCCGTGCAGGCCGGATCCTTGCTATTCGAAGCCGCCGACGCCGTGCAAGCCAGACCCTTGTTCTTCCAAGCCGCCGGAGCCTTGCAAGCCGGACCCTTGTTATTCGAAGCCGCCGACGTCGGGCAAGCCTGATCCTTGGTATTCAAAACGCAGTAATGAACAGTTGGGCCAGCAGCTCCTGGGCAACTTCAATGCGTTCAAGGACCCGAATGCCCCGCAATACATCACTACAAAAAGCCTGAAGGCGATGGCCGGCAGGCCGCTGACCGGCAATGCCGCAAGTGATCAGAACATACGCCTGGCCCGAGAGCTGGCGCGCCGTCCAGAGCTCGTCAAGGCCATGGACCGAAACAGCATAACCGGTGGTTTGGATGGCCTGATTGACCGGCAGAAAATTGGCATGATTATCCAGTCTGACAACCCATACAAGTATCTGGACGACCAACAATTGGCTGGGGAAATGTTGAAAAAGTTTGATGGATTGCAGGACGCTCACGCTCCCGGCCATATCAAAATCGAGAGACTCAAGACACTGGCCGGATGGCCTCTGACCGGCAACCCGGCCTGGGATGGACTCATCCATGTCGCGAGGGAAGTCAGCAAGCGGTCTGACCTGCTAAGGAAAATGGACAACCTGGCCAGTCAGGACAGTGACGGTTGGATCCGTAAACAGGCGCTAAGGCTGTTGTCCCACTAATCGCAGGTATCGGTGGCCTGATCAAGACGCAGGAGAAGCGCCGCGAATCTTCGTGGTGCTGCCACGCTTGTCGTTGATCCTTGAGTGAGACAGGAACTACTTTTACCGGTTCGCCACACAAGGTGTATCAGATGGCTTCGACCAAGCCAGTGAACTTTCCATTCTCCGCCAGGGCTTAGATATGACTTCAACTTCGTTTGGATCTCGTAATCCCGGACCCCAGCAAACCATCCGTACACCGCCTGGCCAAGCCAGTTCTAAGCAGATCAGTGATGGGGTGCTCCTGCAGGGCGCTCAACAAGATGCTGCCTTTACGGCGGCGTCCCACAGCACTCAATTGTCTCGCCTGCAGAGTGAGCTCGCCGGCAAAGGTTTCGAGGCCCAACGCGTAAAAGATTTTACCGACCAACGCAAGTTTCAGGTGCCTGCCGCAGATGACTTCGCCAAGGGCCTGCTGCCCCATGGATACACGGTTGATACTGTCCCTGACCCGCCGAGACTGATAGACGGGGCACTGGCCCGAATGGCCGGCACGATGAAAAACTTATTGAGGCTAGACAAATCTTGAACACCTGTTTTGCCAGAACTTCGCAAGCCTGATGGATGTGAGATTTTTACATGTTGTCTTCGGATTTCATTTGCTGATTCGGAACCAGTACGGCGATGACGCCACATACCCTTTGCTTATTTTACTGGCGTCATTGGGTGATCCCGGACGTTACGGTGGTGGCGACTAAACAAGCACGGATTAAAAAGTCAGGGGTTGAGTATGGTAATTGATAGTAGTGCAACTCGTGGTCGGCACGGCGCTATGGGCGAGGTTGATACCCAGCCGGTCCAAGGGCCACCTGTAACGAGTACGGGCAACAGTGATGCCAGCAAGGTTCCCCCGCAGGATTATGGGAGAGCTCGGGCTGTAATGTCCGGGCGGTCACTGCTATTGGCCAGGGCCGATGAAACCGTCCTGCATCACCGTGAGCTTCAGAACCTCCCGGCGGGTTCGTCCAGTAACGTGCGCCACAGCGCAAACGTGCCGGACAGTCCATCGACGACAGCAGCGAAGGGCCGCTTCTCAGTTGATCCTTTTCACGCAAAAAGCGATGCCGAGATTGTTCAGGTATTGGTCGAGACAATGGAGGATTTTGGAAGCGCTCTCCAAGGCCGGTCATTTTTTTTCGATAAAAAGAGCAGCGTCAAAATTGAGCAATTGGAGGAGATGAGCAAGGATCCGGACGAAATCGGCGGCTATGGCGAAACGATTCGTGATCCGGTCACGGGGCTGCCCCGCAAGCGGTACACCGAACACCAGGTGTATTTGGCGAAGAATATCGTGGAGCGTCCAAAGTTGTTGGACACGTTGGACAGCGCTATAAACCGTGGCAGCGGTATTTTCGGCAACTCTGATCAGAAAGGTTGGTTAAGCCAAAAAAGCCTTGAGCGATGGCTTGAGAATGACAGGGTCCAGAAAACCGGATAACGCCTCAAGGTACGAACTGTTACCCGATTTGCCCCGTTACACCTTCAGTATTTTCCCGCTGATCGCTACGCCCGCCAGCAGCAGGGCAATCAGCACAAAAGCCATGCTCAGGCTGCTGCCATGGGCGATAAAGCCGATCATCGCCGGGCCGGCCAGGATGCCGGCATACCCCAAGGTGGTGATGGCAGGCACGGCAATATGCTCCGGCATGACTTTTTGCTTGCCGACGGCGGTGTACAGCACCGGCACGATATTTGAGCAGCCGGCACCTACCAGGGCGTACCCCAGCAGGGCCGTTTCCCACCCAGAGAGCAAGGTGGTCAGCAGTATGCCTGCCGCCGCCAATGTACCGCCGATCACGATGACCCGGGTGGCGCCCAAGCGGCGAACGATGGCATCGCCGGTCAGGCGCCCGACTGTCATGGTCAAGGCAAATGCGGCATAGCCAAGGCCCGCGTAGGCTTCATCCAGGCCGCGCTCGGCACTGAGGAACACCGCACTCCAATCCAGCACGGCGCCTTCGGCAAGAAACACGACAAAGCACAGGCAGCCAATAAACAGCACGACGCCATGGGGAATGGCAAAGGCCGGTCCCGAGCTTTCACTGCCGTAGGGCAACAGGTGTGGCGCGGCCTTGAGCAGCGCCAGGACCACGATGACAACCGCCACCAGAGTGGCCGCAAGCGGTGACAGGCCCAATCCCAGCAATGCACTGACACCCGCCGCACCGACGATGCCTCCCAGGCTGAACAGCCCGTGGAAGCCCGACATCATGGTCTTGCCGCTGGCCCGTTCGACGATCACCGCTTGCAGGTTGATCGTGGAGTCCACTGCGCCCAGGCCGGCGCCAAACAGAAACAGGGCGACCATCAACAACGGGATTGAGCTGACGGTGGCCAGCAGCGGCAGGGCCAGGCAGATCAGAACGGTGCCTGCGGTCGCTACGCGGCGGATACCGTAGCGCGAAGCCAGGGCTCCCGCTGCCGGCATAGCGATGATCGAGCCTGCACCAAGGCACAGCAGCAATAGGCCAAGGGTGCCCTCGTCAAGCAGGGCGCGCGCCTTGGCATACGGCACCAGTGGCGCCCAGGCAGCAATGCCAAAACCTGCGATGAAAAACGCGATACGGGTCGACATTTGTTCCAGTCGGCCAGGAACCACGGGTGCTTGGGGACTGATGGCAGTCATGAAAAATCCTTGGTTTTGCATTCAACGATGGTGCACAGCGCAACATCCTTGCACATCGGGCCGTGTCGAGCGAGCAGGGTTTCCTTGGGGAGCCCTCGGAGCGGCCTTGCGCGTTGCCAACCGGAGCAACCGATATGTATTTTTACAATCATGGAACGCTATTCACCTTCTTCGCCACATAACCAGTGCTGACCTGCAGGGTGTTGGCCGGCTTCCTGTACGAGGTGATCTGGAAGGTGTGTAATCCGCTGCGAGAACTGGTGAACCCCGGGACTTTTGCAGCGGATTACCACCTTCCAGGCTCATCCTTTCATGCATGCCGATATGCCTCATCGCGAAACCGAGGGTTTGCTATGCTCACTCCACTTTTTTATGCGGACTGCGCAATGACCCGTTTCTATGACGCGCGGGGCAATATCTACGGTGTTGTCAGCCCAGGCGTATTGCGCGGCCAGGGCATTGACGTGCCGAACAGCGCCGTTCTGGCCGCGAGAACCCGGGATGCCTGGACGCTGGCGGCGGTGGCGTCCGAGTGTAGCTGGGGGGCGTTGCCGCATCCGCCAGAGAGCAAGGCTCACCGCTGTGACGGATTGTTGGTCGGACCGTTCCAGAGCGAGCCGCCATTCGACCTGCTGATCGTCAACACCGATGGTAGCCTGGCCGAGCGCAGCGGCAATGGCCTGACGATCTTTGCCCAGGCATTGACCGATCAAGGGTTGATGGCAGCAACGTGTGAGCTGCGGGTTCATCACGACAAAACAGATGCGCTGTCGCCGGTGGCGACTCGGGTAGAACCTGCGGTGCATGAACAGGTCCCGGGGTTCTGGCTGGCGTTAGGGCGCCCTGAATTCGGGCCGACAGCAGTAGGGGCAGCGAGTGTTGCTCGGGTATCGTTCAACGGTCGTGAGCTGAGCCATGTTTTGGGTTTGTCTTCGATCAATGCCCGATGGGGTCACAGTCAGTTTGTGCGTGTAGGCAACCCTCATTGCGTGACGCTGGTGCCTTATGCTTCGTGGCTGCCAAGCAACCGGCAAATGCAGCAGTTGGAACTGTTTGAGGCCTTGAAGGCGATCGCTTTTGCCCCCCCTGTCGGTGTTGGCCAGCCTTGCGTTGCCGGGGTCAACCTGCAATGGGTGGCTCGGGAATCCGATAATTGCCTCGTTGCGCGGGTGTTCGAGCGTGGAGAGGGCCCTACGGCGTCCTCTGGAACCAGCGCCAGTGCGGTGGCCTGCGCGGCCTGGTATGTGGGATGGGTTGGCGCGGGTGAAGTCGCGGTGGTGATGCCAGGGGGAACGGCACCCGTACGGCTGGAAGAACAAGATGGAGTGTTGAGCAGTGTCAGTCTGTTCGGCGCGGCGCGACGGCAAGAGACTTGAACAAGACAGTGGCTGGCCTATTAATCGAATCAGCATGTTCTCTATAAGTAAGTTATTGGTATGGGAATAACGTAGGGTTTTTCCTGTTGTTAGATACTGGCTCTTTGGTTGTAAGTCTCAACTTCATAAAAGACTATTCTTTCACAGTTGTACGAAACTTCTTTTTTATTTTCAAATGGCCGAATTCCGCCTGGAGTCGCTAACCTTAGGGCTGCTCAGGGATTCTTGTCGGCTCCGACTCAAACAACTACAGCCTCGGTGCGCAGGGAAGTCATTTCAGTACGGCAATTAATGGCGGACAACAACGGATGTTTAATGCACATGTTTCTTCCGGTTTTAAATTGATCATTCCGGGAGTTGTCCACGACTTCCAGGTACTTTGTTTTAAAGGCAATGAAACTATCAGCCAACCTTTTTTCATTCATGTGCAGTTGGTCAGTGAGAATCCCTCCCTGGATCTGGAGGTGTTTCTCCATCAGCCCGCCTATCTGGATTTCGGCGAGCCGGGTCAAGGGCTTCACGGGCAGATCTACGCCGTCGGCAGGGATGATCCGGGCCGCCGGCTGACCCATTATCACCTGACCCTGGCGCCGCGCCTGGCCTACCTTGCCTATCGTCGTGACCAGCGGATTTTCCAGCAGCGCAGCGTGCCGCAAATCATCGTGGCGGTGCTGGAGCACCACGGCATTCTTGCGGATGCCTATGCCTTCGAACTCGGTCCCGTTGTTTACCCGCCACGAACAATCTGCGTGCAGTACGCGGAAACCGACCTGCATTTTATCCAGCGATTGTGCGAGGAAGAGGGTATTCATTATCACCTGCGCCACAGCCCGGACGGTCATCTCCTGGTATTTGGCGATGATCAGACGGTATTCCGGCGGCTGCCGGCGCAGCGCTATTGTGCTATCCCGTCAGCCACGGATCAGTGTGTGATCCAGCGTTTTGATGTACGGCTGTCGACCCGTAGCGGGCGCGTGGTACGGGGTGATTATGACTTCGAACATCCCTCGCTGCACTTGCAGGATCAGGCTGGGATTTCCTCTGCCGAAGTCCTTGAAGACTACCAATACCCTGCAGGCTTCACCGGCCATCGGCGTGGCGCACAATTGGCTCGGCGTGGCCTGGAGCGTCATCAGCGCCATCGTTATCGGGCGTTGGGCAAAAGTGATCAGCCGGCTCTTCGCAGTGGGCATTTCCTGGCGCTGCGGGATCATCCGGACCACTCATGCAATGATTTGTGGCTGATCACACGCGTACGACACGAAGGTTATCAACCCCAGGTGCTGGAGGAGGCGACCTCGCAGATTGAGGCTTTCCATGGTTATCGCAACCGGTTCACCGCGACGCCTTGGCGCGCGCATTACCGCCCACCGCTCAAACACCCTAAGCCGCGAATCAGCGCAAGCCAGACCGCTACCGTCACCGGGCCTGTGGGTGAAGAGGTGCATTGTGATCAATATGGTCGGGTCAAGGTCCGGTTTCACTGGGATCGATTAGGCCCCAAGGATGACAAGAGCAGTTGCTGGGTGCGAGTCGCCTCCGGTTGGGCTGGCGATGGTTTTGGTGCTGTGTTGATCCCGCGAGTGGGCATGGAGGTGTTGGTGATCTTCCTGGAAGGTGATCCTGACCAGCCACTGATCAATGGCTGCCTGCCCAACACCCTGCAGATGCCGCCCTATCCCTTGCCGCAACACAAGACCCGCAGTGTCTTGCGCAGCCGCAGCTCTGCGGGTGGTACGGGAGCCAATGAACTGCACCTGGAAGACCGCCGTGGTGAGGAACTCATCTATTTGCGGGCCCAGCGCGACCTGGAACAACACGTGGGCCATGACAGTCGGCTGGAAATTGCAGGCGAGCGCCAGGAAACCATCCGTGGCTTGAGCACCGCCAACCTGGAAGATGAGGAGCACCGGCGTATCGCCGGTGATCGCAAGGTCAGGCTTGAAGCGGATGATCACCTCCGGGTGGCGGGCAGCAGCCAGATGCATGTGGGCCAGGCGTTGGTGATCGAGGCAGGCCAACAGATTCATCTCAAGGCCGGTGCCAGTTTGGTAATCGAGGCCGGAGCGCAGTTGAGCTTCAAGGCAGGTGGCGAGCATCTGCTGATACAGGCGGGCGGAATTTTCAGCAGTCGGACGATTACCTTGGGAGGCGTACCTGCTGCAATTCGTCCAGCGCACCCCGTGGGTCCGGGTGAGAGCGTGCTGCCATCATCTGTTACGACTGGTCTCAAGGTGTCTACCGTACAGGGCATGGTCATGGACCTGGCGAGGCAACTGGGTGCGGACTTTTGTCCGGTGTGTGAGCGCTGTCGCGAAGGCACGTGCGATGTCATGGGGAGGGCGGCCTGATGACGATCACTCCCGGCCACTGGCTGGCGCAACAGCAGCAGGCGGGGCGCTGGTTGTGCCTGATGCTTGATCGTGACAACGAAGCCTGCCAGTCACTGCAGGCAGCACGTGCAGTGTCGCAGTATTACAGCCTCTACAGTGCAACTGCCGTGGCGGAGTTGGCGGCGAATGGTCCGTTGGTCCTGTTGCTGGATCACCTCGACGAGCCCGCGCTTGCCAAGCTGTTGCAGCAGCCTGAGTTGAACTGGGGCTGGTTGGGTAGTCTGCCCGATGACGACCTGTCAGGGATCACTCGGCATTGGCGCGAGCGGCTGCTGGTGGGGCCAGAGGGAAACCGGGCGCTGTACCGTTTCCACGACAACCGTACCTTGGCACGCACCTTGGCCCATCTGCCGGCTCAGGAGTGGCCCGCCTTCCTGGGGCCGCTGATCAGCGTGTGCTACTGGCAAGGCGAGCACTGGAGTTGTGGCAACAACCCGGCGCCCGGTGAGTATCCGGTTCCCGATCCTGTTCCATGGCTTGAAGTCCCCAACCCTCAAGCCGAGGCGATTCTACAAGCCAATATCCTGCGATACCTGCTGGCTGAGCATAGTGAAGACCTTTGCCGATTGGTCGAACACCAGGATCCGAGGCTATGGCTGGCACAGGTGCTGGAGCAAGCTCGCGCCTGGCAATGGGAGGGGCCGGAGCAGTTGGAGTTTTTAGTGGTTCAGCGGTTGGTAGAGGCGAGCGGGGCGGCGGTTATTCATTGGCAGCCGATGCCTGGGGAGGATGCGATGGAGCATTTTCAGAGGGTGGTTGAGCAGCGGAAGCGGTTGGAGGGGGATGGCAGTCATGGCTAAGTGGAAGGTGTTGATGGGTAGTGCGTTGTTCGTGGGTGGCACGTTGGCCAGTAGTGGGTGCGCGGTGAAGGCGGTTGACAGTTTCACACTGGAGGTGGATTTGCCGGCGAATTTTCGCTTTAGGGGCGATGCGATTTACGAACCTGCAAGGGGGGAGGTTTGTACGTTACCCGAGCGACGAGGCAAACGGCCGGATTTTAAGGTTCTCGATACTCCGGGGAAACCCGAGGCCAACCGAGTCAGTTTCACAGTGCCATTGACGGAGCGGGTGAATAACTGCCCGCTGGTATTGCGCAGTATCACGTTTGATATGTATGCGAAATGGGGGGAGCGCTGGTCAGATGTTGGAGGAGATTATGCCTTTATTGGGATGCGCGATCGGTTGGAGTCGGGGATGTCGGGTATGCCTGAGTCTGGTGTTCAGGTGTTGCCGGGAGGGTGTCAGTGGTTTTTTCGCACCATGGGGCCGCTGCATGCAATTAGGAAACTTTTGAAATGCAATTCATTGGATGCTGAAGGGCAGCCGCGTACAGCGCGTGCAGGAGGCGTAGTGCAGAGGGGGGCTTTACAAGGGAAAACGTTGAGAATGGTATTGGGTTTGACCGATGAGGAACTGCCTGCTTTTGATGATCGTTGGGTAGCAGTTTCAGGTGGGTGGAAGCGTTGCATGGGTGACAGCCTGGATGATGTGTACGCGTTTTGCCGTGGAAATACGACTGATTTCAAGCCTTTCAAAATGCCAGATGGACGCATCTGCAATATCTACCCCACATGTAAGGAATAGGGTACGAACTCATGAAACAGAATGCATGGAAGCAACCGTTTTTCAGCGGCAAGATGCCTGCCTGCCATTTACGAGGGCATTGGGCGAGTTTCTGTTTAGTTGATGAGTTGGGGGATGGGAAGGCATACGGTGGTCTGCCTTATACACTTCATGACAGCGCAGGGCACCAGTATTACGGCCGGCTGAATGGTGAGGGTTTTGCCAAACTCGATGATTTTTACTGTGGCCCGCTGGTCCTCATGCTGGACGAGCGCTATTGCGGGATAGAAAAGCCCTATACCGATCTGATGACGCGTATGACTTACACGCTGCCCATCACCGAGCTCCAGGTTCGCGCCGAAAAAACTCGATTTTCCCGGGATGACGGCCGGCCGGTCGAGCGCAATCCGGCGCAGCAACAGGCGGACAAGTTTTATCAGGTTGAAGTGCGGGACTTGGTCCGGCATGTCGCTCACTTGCCGCCTGAGGTGCCAGGGGCTCATCGCCCCAAGCGACATGCGCTGAAAATGATGGCTGACCTTGGGTTTGGACCACCTCAGCTTACCTTGGCAGGGCTGGTTTTATTTCCCAACCAGCACACCGTGCTGGAGGTCCGGCCATTGCGGGCGCTACGGCCAATATTGTCCACCGAAGACCAGTTCTGCGCCTTGAACCTCTATCAATTGGCATTGATAGCTACCTTGAGTTACTGCAAGTTTGGTCAGGAACCGCCGATAAAACCTGTTGATAAAGTCAGCTTTCCGCTGGATCCAAGCGTAGGTAATCTGTTTGCCGAAAAGCTCTCGGGTTATCAGGAAGCGTGGAAAGTCGATCCGGGCCAAATAGAACGCTTTTATCCAATATATGAAGATGTACCTTACTCTCAACGGTTTGAGATTCTGCCCTTCGATCCTGAGTTGTATCAGCAGAACCGCCCGGAGTTGGGTCCGGAGCAGGAACATCCCGCCCGACTGCATTTTTTTGACGATAAGGAGCGAGGCACGGACACCCAGGCATTTATCAGTCATCACGATGAGGTAATTCTGATCGCTGTGCGTGGCACAGCCAGCCTCTGCGATGGACTGCGAGATGCAAACGCCCACCAGGTCGCTTTTGTCGGAGGTGTTGGCAAGGTTCATGAGGGCTTTTATCAGGCTTACCAAGCCATGCGCGATTTTGTACTGCGTTACTTCGACCGATTTTATACAGGGCAACGCATAGTGATTTGCGGTCACAGCCTGGGCGGTGCGATCGCCCTGTTGCTAGCCGAAGGGTTGCGTCGAACCGAAGAAGTCCGCTTCAACATCCTCCTCTACACCTACGGCGCTCCGCGGGCCGCCGACTCCGAGTTCACTGAAGGCGCCTCTGCCCTGGTACACCACCGCATCGTCAACCACAACGACCCGGTTCCCAGCCTTCCGGCACCCTGGATGAACACCACCGCCAAAATCTGGATCCCGGGGGCCGTGGTGCTGTTCAGCAATCCGGCACCCGGTGGCCTGCTATTCGTCCTGGGCTTGGTGCGCCTGAGCGGCAACCCTTATCAGCATCACGGCGCACAACAGCATTTCATGCCTATCGTCTTGCCCGACGGCACCCAGTCCTCGGTGTTGTGGGCTCCCGGCTGTGAATCGATTGAGGAGGTGGGGGGTAATCGTGCCTTGCAAATTAACGGCGACATGCCTGAGCGGGCCAACCTGATCAAACAACTGGCCCAGTTCAAACAGCACATGATGGTTGTCAGCTACATACCGGCTGCGTGGGCCACTTTGCGGCGTTGGCAACAAACCCTGGACACGAATAGCACTCTGGTGACTGCGCGGGAGTTTGAGCTGATCGATCACGCCTTGACCACCATGCAGGAACAATTGCGGCACAAGAAGTGTGAGTTGAATTGCCAGCGTCCCGCCAACCAGCGAGGCTACGAAGGCAATGATGGCTTGAGCGCTGAAGTCGACCGCCTGGACACCAGTCGCCAGCGCTTGGCGAGCCTGCGCTGGCGTCGATTGCAAGCCTGGGAGGTCTACGGCAGCCACGCCCAATCCCCAACCTTGCAACCGTGCCTGAACCGCTGGTTTTCCCATCAGGAAAACCGCGAGCTATCCCAAGTGGCAAGTATTCCCCCGCAACGGGACGACGACTGGGGGGCGGGAAGGGCGCAAACCCTGGATATCGATTCGATCGTGTAAACCTACAAGAACTCCACCTGGGCTGGCTGCCGCTTCATCAGCACCTGGCCCCCGCGAATCGAATACAACGCCAGGCCTTGGCTGCGAATCACTTCATAGTCGCTGTCGGCGGAAAGGATCAGCATGTTCGCCGGGCGTCCAGGCTCCAGGCCATAACGATCACCCAGGGCCATGGCTTTGGCGCTGTTGTCGGTGACCAGGTCCAGGGCATTTTGCAGGTTGCGGTAGCCGAGCATATGACAGATATGCAAACCGGCCTCCAACACCCGCAGGATGTTGCCGTTACCCAGGGGGTACCACGGATCGACGATGGAGTCCTGGCCAAAACAGACGTTCATACCGGCCTCCAGCAGTTCGTTGACCCGTGTCACGCCACGGCGTTTCGGGAAGCTGTCGAAGCGGCCCTGCAGGTGGATGCTTTCGGTGGGGCAGGAGACGAAACTGATACCCGAGTGCCCCAACAGGCGGAACAGCTTGGCGCAGTAGGCATTGTCGTAAGAGCCCATGGCCGTGGTGTGGCTGGCGGTGACCCGCGCGCCCATGTCACGGCTGCGGGCTTCTTCGGCCAGTACTTCCAGAAAGCGCGAGTGAGGGTCGTCGGTTTCATCACAATGCACGTCCACCAGGCAACCGGTGCGCTCGGCCAGGTCCATCAGGTACTTCACCGAACTGACGCCCTGGTCACGGGTGTATTCAAAATGCGGGATGCCGCCAATCACATCTGCCCCCAGGCGAATGGCTTCTTCCATCAGTTCGCGGCCATTGCGGTAGGACTCGATGCCTTCCTGGGGAAACGCGACGATTTGCAGGTCGATCAGATGGGTACTTTCCTCGCGTACTTCCAGCATCGCCTTGAGGGCAGTGAGGTTTGGGTCGGTGACGTCGACGTGGGTGCGTACGTGCTGGATGCCGTGGGCGGCCAGGGCCTGGATGGTTTTCTTGGCGCGGCTCTTGGTGTCTTCAAGGGTAATGGTGGTCTTGCGTTCGCCCCAGCACTCTATGCCCTCGAACAGCGTCCCGCTCATGTTCCAGCGAGGCTCGCCGGCGGTGAGGGTGGCGTCGAGGTGGATGTGTGGCTCGACGAAGGGCGGGACGACCAGATTACCGGCGGCGTCCAGGTCACCCGGACCCGCTGCCGGCGTAGCGCCTTGTGGGGTGATGCTGGCGATCCGGCCGTGTTCCAGGTGCAGATCATGCAGGCCTTCACGGTTGCGCAGGCGTGCGTTGATGATATGCATGGGCAAGTTCCTCTTGGGCAAAAAGCAATCAGGTGTTTCATTATGCCTGGACATCAGCCAGTGGCGTCCGCACCCGTAGTACAGCGGTGAGTACGATGTAGGTCAACGACGCGGCGACAATTCCCACCAACGGTGCCACCCACGGCGAGTTGAACGCCAGGACCGTGCCGACGGCATAGGCCAGCAACCCAGGCCAGTTGAATGCCGGCAAGCGTGTATCGGCCAATCGTGGATAGTGGCCTCGATACCGATAGAAGAAGTCCGCCATGATGACCCCGCCAATCGGCGGAATCACCGTGCCCAGCAGGATCAGGTAGGGCACCAGCATGTCGTACATGCCCAGCAGCGCCAACAGCGTACCGATCACTGCGCCGACGAGCGTCACGGTTTTACGGCGACGGGTGCGCAGCAGGTTGCAGCCGGCGACAGCGAAGTTGTAGATGGTGTTGTCCTGGGTGCTCCAGATGTTGAGCAGCAGCATGGCCATCGCTGCCATGGCAAAGCCTTGCAGCAGCAATACTTCCACCACATCCGGCTGTTGATAGACGATGGCGCCATAGGCACCGATCAGTACCATCAAGCCATTGCCGATGAAGAAGCCAATCAGGCTGGCCAGCACGGCCACCCGGGCCGAACGGGAAAACCGCGTCCAGTTGGTGGCCTGGGTGGCGCCGCTGACAAAGGTGCCGAACACGAGGGTAATGGCAGTCGATATATCCAGTTCGCCGCTCGGTACCACCGCCAGCAAGCCATCCAGCCCACCGACTTTCACAGTGGCAACCCATATCGACAGCAATAGCAGAAGACCCATGGCTGGCACGGCGATATAAGACAGAATCTCCAGCCCGCGATAGCCCACGTAGGCCGTGGCGCAGAACAGCAAGCCGAACAGCACCATCAGTGCCAGCACGCTACCCTGGCTCAATTCGAAATATTTGCCCAGAACCACGGCGGCGGTGGCGGTGCCCCAGGCGTACCAACCAATCTGGGTAAAACCAAGGATCAGGTCGCTCAGTTTGCTGCCGACTTCGCCGAAGCAGAAGCGCCCCATCAGCACCGAGTTCAAACCACTTTTGAAGGCGATGTAACCCAGGCCTGCGGCATAGATACCCAACAACAGGTTACCCAGGGCCACGACACCGAGCATTTGAGTAAAACTGAAGGCCACCCCCAGCTTGCCGCCGGCAAACATGGTGGCGGTAAAAAAGGTGAAACCCAGCAGCACCATGGCCGTGGACGCAAGGCCTTTGCGCGCATGCATGGGGACCTCGCTGAGGGGGTAATCGTTGCCCGCTTCGTGCTGCGTCATGTGTCTTCTCCCTGAGTGACTGGCGCAGCTGCGTTGCACCGCTCGTGCCAACTTCAGGGGGAAGGGGTCAATCAAACAAGGTGTGGGTTGTCTCACCGCGATGAAAAGCAAACGCTGCCTCAAGATCACTCTCGATGGTCCGGCCTCGGGACAGCGGTGGCAGGTCGTCCAGACTGAAGAAACCGACATCCGTGGTCTCGAAGCCCGCCACGGGTTGGGCTTGATCAATACGCTCACACAGGAAGTACAGCTTGTAGAAGTCCCGGGTATCCGGTTTGTACAAACCCTTGGCTTTGTGGGTGACACTGTACAGCGCCCGCGCCGTCACGGTTAATCCGGCCTCTTCGCGGATTTCCTTGACGATGTTTTCAGCTGCTGACAAGCCGATATCGGCATAACCGCCAGGCAGCGCCCAGCAGCCGTCGGTCAATTCCCGCACCAACAGGATGCGGTCGCCCTCAATCACTGCACCACGCACATCGAGCATGGGTGTCGAATAACGCTTGGCGAAATCCGAAACCAGCCCGGTGATGCGTTCCACAGGCACGTTGCCCAGCTGTGCCAGCATGCTATTGGCAATGTGCGCGATCTCTTCGAGGCGTTCGCGGTCGAAATCGTCCTTGCAGAAATGCAGACCGGTGGAGGCGATGGCCTGCAAGCGTTTGGCGTGGGCCAGCCAGGTGTTTTCCATGATGGGTTCCTTGAGTGCCTGAAGGCGATGGCGAGCGCTTCAAGCTGAACCTTGCGCCCCGTTCCACAGCGCCGACTTACTCGCCGCGATAAATGCAGCCACTGGTGCACGTCTCATGGATGCGAATCGCGCTGAGCTCGGGCAGCAGTGGTTTCAATTCATTCCAGATCCACTTGGCCAGTACTTCGCTGGTAGGGTTTTCCAGGCCAGGAATGTCATTGAGGTAGTTGTGGTCGAGGCGCTCGTAGAGCGGCTTGAAAATCGCCTTGATCTCCGAGAAGTCACGGATCCAGCCGGTGTGCGGGTCGAGGTCGCCGCTCAGGTGGATGGCCACCTTGAACGAGTGGCCGTGCAGGCGCCCGCATTTGTGACCTTCGGGCACGTGGGGCAGGCGGTGGGCGGACTCGAAGGTAAACTCTTTGAAAATTTCCACGGTGTGACCTGTATGGCTTGAGTTGCTTGGGTTGTAGGCGATTGTCAGTGTTTGGTGTACTGATCAATGTACTGATTGGTCGTTGCCAGGGGTGCAGTGGCTATCCATTGTGAGATTGCCGACTGGCGCCAGGCGACCGAATTGGGACCTATTCTAACCTGTTTCGGGAATCTTCCTTCCCTGATCCTGCGATAAACAGTGATCTTCCCAAGGCCGTTGGTATGAAGCCCCTCATAGAGGTGCAGGAAACGATTCGCCCGCTGTAGGCCCCGCAGTCTTGATGATGTGAAGGGAGAGCGCTGTCATTCAGCGCTTTGGATCCGGATTTTTTGCCTGCTGTATTTCGCAAATGAATTATTGAGCCAATTCATACTCTTACCTTTGTATGAGCTCTGACCCTACTTTAAGGATGACAAATGAAGCGCGCAGTAATGATTTTCTTAGCTGTATCAGGTTCTATCCTGCTTGTCGGCTGCGGGCATCACCGTGACGGTGGAGAAAGGCACGATCGGGACCACCAGGGTCGTGGATACGACCGAGGGCATGATGATCGCGGGAATGACCATGGATACGATCGTGGTGACAATGATCGGCGGCATGATCGCGGTCGTGATCGTAGAGACGACTGAGCCCCTGAAGGCTCACTGAAGGATTACCGAACGGTGCCGGCACTCGACAGCTTGCGCCTTGTGCCGGGGTCAGAGAGCCAGCAGTCGTTCGCCCAGGCCGCCGTTATCCGCCAAGCGCAGAAACTCATCCCCCAGCCGCCGGCTTTCGCTCATTGCCGTTTGCCAATAGGTGTGGCGGCTCGGGTCATCCCCCATGAAACGCTTGAAGTCACTGCGATCCGGTAGTTTGCCGTAGGGTAGGCGGGCCAGGTATTCCCGAGAAGGGGCCACTAGCAGCACGTCCTGCAAACCTTGCTGATTGGCGCGCCGCCAGGGCAGGCCTTTGTCGAACCAGCCGGGGATCACGCGGTCGGTGAAGTGCGGGTAGAGCACGATGTCATCGCCGTGGTAGGGCAAGTCGAGGTGATAGTCCAGCAAACCGCCGTCGCGGTAGGTGCCTGTGCCTGCGCCCGGCAGGTCGCGCACCCCTTGCATCACCATCGGAATCGAACCGGACGCCAGCAACGCCTGGCGCAGATTGGTCAATTCCAGGTGAAGCAAGCGTGACGGGAAATCCTTGAGCGGATGCAGCGGTGGGGCCTGGCGTGGATCGTGGATGATCAGCCGTTCGAAATGTCGGGCCAACCGCGCGCGGCCTCGCAAGTTGTCGAGGATCACCGATGACAATCCAAGACCCAGGCGGCCCCGATGGTCGTCGGCGAGCAGGCCGTGGCTTTTGACCACGACGATATTCAGTCGATAGTCGGGGTTATCCAGTAGCGTGGCGTCGCGCCCGGCCAGCAAGTCGTCGAGCATGCGCTTGCAGCTCTGGCTGACCTCGGCCATGGTCACGCCCTTGGCAAAGCTTTGCTCGTTATATAAGCGACCCAGATCAAGCAGGCCTTGTACCGGGTTGGGCAGGCAGGCGCTGGCAAAGCGCCAAGAGCCGATGGACGCGCCGATCAGCGAGCGCTGACGAGGTGCCCGAGGCAGCCAGTCGCCAAACAGTGCGAGGTCCATGCCTTGGATTCCCAAGGCTTTTGGCCCTCCGGCAGCGCCAGGCAGAATACCGACGTCCGCCGGCTTCAAGCCATGTTCGCGAATACGCGAAAAGGCGCGTTTGCCGGCTTTGAGCGTCAGGGCTGGGTACTTGATGTGAATAGCCGTCATACCGGTCTCTGTGGGAGCGAGCAGGGCAGTATAGAAAGACTTGGCCAGTGGAAGGCAAGGGGGTTTTCGGGAATTGCCATGGTGGCAATTCAGTTTCAGTTAAGTTGCGATGGTTACCGTGCTCTGCGTAGGAACAACATCCTGAAACGGAGACTTATCATGAAATTCCTCACAGCACTGGCCGCCGCCAGTATCATTGCTTCGGCCGCCGGTCTGGCACAGGCCCGGGATGTGGGGCCCGACGAAGCGCTGAAACTGCCCGGCGCTGTTACTATTGTTGCGTTCGATCAGCTTGAGGCCACGGCGTTGGCCCTGCATCCCGGCTCCATGTTGCAGGAAACCGATCTGGACGAGGAGTACGGCAGGTACCTTTATCAGGTCGAATTGCGCGACGCCAATGGTGTCGAGTGGGACGTGGAGTTAGATGTGCTCACCGGGCAAGTTCTCAAGAACCATCAGGATACGTAATGAAGGTAAATCTACGCGCCGGCAGTCGGGCGGCGTTGGTGCTCCTGGTTTTTTGCTCAAGCCTGGCAGCCAGGGACCTCAATCAGGACGAAGCCTTGGCGCTGCGCCAGCAAGGTGTGATTCTGCCGCTGGAGCAACTGCTGCAGCAGGCCATGGCACGTCATCCCGGGTCCAGGCTATTGGAGGCCGAGCTTGAGAAAAAACACGGGCAGTACGCCTATGAAGTGGAGCTTGTCACCACCGAGGGCGTGGTTCGGGAAATCAAGTTGGACGCGACCTCTGGCGCCCTGCTCAAAGATAAGGAAGATGATTGATGCGCCTGCTTCTGGTGGAAGACAACGTACCCTTGGCCGATGAAGTGTTGGCCGGTCTCCAGCGCCAGGGGTATGCCGTCGACTGGCTGGCGGATGGGCGCGATGCGGCTTATCAGGGGCGCAGCGAGCCTTATGACTTGATCATTCTCGACCTTGGCCTGCCCGGGTTACCTGGGTTGGAAGTCCTGGCCCAATGGCGCGCAGCCG
The DNA here is from genome assembly GCF_009707515.1 of Pseudomonas karstica. Taxonomy (GTDB): domain Bacteria; phylum Pseudomonadota; class Gammaproteobacteria; order Pseudomonadales; family Pseudomonadaceae; genus Aquipseudomonas; species Aquipseudomonas karstica. The sequence continues at coordinate 89,385 of NZ_WLYI01000007.1, forward strand.
GGTTGGCCACGCCGGTCTTGATCCTGACCGCGCGCGACTCCTGGGCCGAACGCATCGAAGGGCTCAAGGCCGGTGCCGACGATTACCTGAGCAAACCCTTTCATCCCGAAGAGCTGCACCTGCGTATCCAGGCCTTGCTGCGTCGCTCCCACGGCCAAGCTAACCAGCCGACCCTGCAGGCCGCCGGCTTGCATCTCGACGAGGGGCGCCAGTGCGTCATTCGCGAGGGTACGGAAATCCAGCTGACCGCCGCCGAGTTTCGCTTGTTGCGTTATTTCATGCTGCACCCCGAGCAGATTCTGTCTAAAAGCCACTTGGCCGAACATTTATACGACGGTGAAACCGAACGCGACTCCAACGTGCTGGAGGTCCACGTCAACCACCTGCGACGCAAGCTGGGCCGTAGCGTGATCGAAACCCGCCGCGGCCAGGGCTACCTGTTTGGCGCCAGTAAGGCGTGAAGTCCATTCAGCGGCGGTTGAGCCTGGGGTTGGTCAGCGTCATGGTGATCATTGGCCTGGTGCTGGCACAAACCAGCCTGTGGCTGTTTGAAATGGGCTTGCAGCGCTACCTGGAAGCGGGTTTGCGCAACGACAGCGAAAACCTGCTGGTCGCGCTGGTGCGGGGGCCTACGGGTGTGCAACTGGATGAGCAGCGACTGTCACCGGCTTATCAGCGCCCGTTTTCCGGGCACTATTTCCGGATTGACTTTCCCGACGCCCATTGGCGATCTCGCTCGTTGTGGGACCAGGAACTGCCGCAATTGCCTCAGGCCGGGCTCAAGGGCAACCTGCAACTAGGACCGGAAGGCCAGCAACTGCTGGTGTTGCGCTCGGATTACAAGCGCTTCGGACGAGCGATTTCCATCAGCGTGGCCCAGGATTACACGCCGGTCAGGGAGAGCTTTCGCCTGATGCGTCAGATTGGCCTGGTCCTCGGGTTGGCGGCGCTGTTGCTGATCCTGATCCTGCAACGTGTCACTGTGCGCCGGGCTCTGCGCCCCCTGGAAACCGCCCGCGAACAGATTGCCCAACTACAGCAAGGACAGCGTTCGCAACTGGGCACCCAGGTGCCTTTGGAGCTTGAGCCCCTGGTGGCTCAGATCAACCATTTGCTGGCCCATACCGAAGACAGTCTGAAGCGTTCGCGCAATGCCCTGGGCAATCTCGGTCATGCCTTGAAAACCCCATTGGCGGTGTTGCTGAGCGTGGCATCCAGTGAGCAGCTCAAGGATCATCCACACGTGAGCAAACTCTTGCGCGAGCAGCTTGAGCAAATCAAACAACGACTCAACCGTGAACTCAATCGCGCACGCCTGGCTGGCGAGACCTTGCCCGGCGCCTTGTTTGACTGCGATGGGGAATTGCCGGGTTTGCTGGCGACCTTGAACATGATCCACGGCGAGCATCTGGAGTTGAGTTATCGCGCACGGCCTGGCCTGTGCTTACCCTGGGACCGCGAAGACTTGCTGGAACTGCTGGGCAATTTGTTGGATAACGCCTGCAAATGGGCGGATGCCGAGGTGGTACTTCGCATCGATGAAGTTGAGGATGGTTTTCGCCTGAGTGTCGAGGACGATGGTCCGGGCATTCCCGAGTCCCAGCGCGACCAGGTGTTCAGTCGTGGCACACGCCTGGATGAACAGACCGCTGGCCATGGCCTGGGGCTGGGTATCGTGCGGGATATCGTCGAGGTGTGGGGCGGGCGGTTGCACTTGCAGGAAAGCGAGTGGGGTGGATTGAAGGTGGTGATTGAGTTGCCGAGGCGCCAGGGCTGAGTTTCCCTGGTTGTATTGTGGGTCCCGGCTCCCCTATAGGGTTTTCGCCATAAAGACGTTTTATGTCGGCCAATCAAACCTTGAACTGATCCATCAACCCCAACTGCTGGTTGGACAGGTCTTCGTCTTTGACATGACGCCCCGCCTGCTGCAAAGTGCGCGCCCTCTAATAAAACGCTTTTTAAGCCTGCATTCCGGCAGTCGCTCGCGACGCTGCCCTGGCGCAGGCATGCCCGTGTTTTGCTGTTTCATAGCTTTCTGTCTTGAGGTAACCATGATTAATGCAGTAATCGCCGCGGTCGGCACCATGCTGGTGCTCAGCCTGTCCCGCGTGCATGTGGTCATCGCTATTATTGTCGGTGCCCTCGTGGGTGGCCTGACCGGTGGCCTGGGCATCGATGCGACGCTCAAGGCGTTCAACAGTGGCCTTGGAGGCGGCGCTACCGTGGCGTTGTCCTACGCGTTGCTCGGTGCTTTCGCGGTTGCGATTGCCAAGTCAGGCCTGGCCCATGCCCTGGCGGACAAGGCCTTGCTGCTGGTGGGCCGCCAGGAGACCAACGGTGGTAGCCACGTAAAGTGGCTGTTGATCGGCCTGCTCGGGGTAGTTGCCATTGCCTCGCAGAACATTCTGCCGATCCACATCGCCTTTATCCCACTGTTGGTGCCACCGCTGTTATATGTGCTGACCAAGCTGCAGCTGGACCGCCGCTTGATCGCCTGCGTCATGACCTTCGGCTTGATCACTCCCTACATGTTCCTGCCCGTGGGCTTCGGTAATATCTTTCTCAATCAGATCCTACTGGCTAACGTCGCCAAGAGCGGCGTGGATATCAGTCAGGTCAACGTCACCCATGCCATGGGCCTCCCGGCGCTGGGCATGGTGTTCGGCCTGCTGGTGGCAGTCTTTATCAGCTACCGCAAGAAACGCGTGTACGACCTGGAAAAAATCGAACGGGTCGAACAGGTCGTGGTGCAATACAACCCCTTGACCCTTCTGGTGGCTGGCCTGGCGATTGCCTCGGCGTTCATTATTCAGTTGTGGCTGGACTCGATGATCATCGGCGCCCTGGCCGGGTTCCTGATTTTCTCGGTGTCGGGCATTGTGCGTTGGCGCGAAACCGATGACCTGTTTACCGAAGGCATGAAGATGATGGCGATGATCGGTTTTATCATGATCGCCGCCTCGGGTTTTGCCGAAGTACTCAAGGCCACCGGTGAGGTACAGGCCCTGGTAGAAGCGTCCGCCGCGCTTATCGGTCATAGCCGCCCAATGGGCGCCTTGTTGATGTTGCTGGTGGGGTTGTTGGTGACCATGGGCATTGGCTCGTCGTTCTCCACCGTACCGATTCTGGCGGCGATCTTCGTGCCGTTGTGTGTGCAACTGGGGTTCAGCCCGCTGGCCATCGTGTGTATCGTCGGGACTGCCGGGGCCTTGGGTGATGCAGGCTCGCCGGCATCCGATTCCACACTGGGGCCGACCTCGGGTTTGAACGTCGATGGTCAGCATCACCATATCTGGGACACCGTGGTGCCAACGTTCCTGCACTACAACCTGCCATTGCTGGCCTTTGGCTGGTTTGCCGCATTGACCCTGTGATGCTCCTTCGGTCCTACAGTTTTTGTGCGCCTGGCCGTTAACCTCTCAAGTTGCCCCTATAAGAGAGAAAAGCCATGCGCCTTAGCCTGAAGGCCAAAGTGTTGTCCCTTGCGGTATTGCCTGTCTTGCTGTTCGCCGTGGTCATCAGCTTGACCATGGTATGGATTCTCCAGGAGCAAGCCCATAAAGAGGTCGAAGAGACCCGTCAAGACTTGCTCAATGACGCCAAGGCCACCTTGCAAAGTTATGTGCAGGTAGCCCTGACCACCATCAAGCCAATCTATGATGCCGCGGCGCCGGGTGATACGGCGGCGCGGACGCAGGTGGTCAAGTTGCTGTCCAACACCGGTTACGGAAAGGATGGCTATTTCTTCGGCTACGACTCCGAAACCATTCGCTTGTTCAAGGGCAATAGCCCCGACGGCGTGGGCAAGAGCTTCAAGGGTAACCAGGATCCCAACGGTGTTTATGTCAACCGGGACTTGGTGAAAGTGGGCAAGGACGGCACCCATTATTTGCAATACAGCTCGACCCTGCCGGGTCAAACCGAGCTGGTACCCAAGCTGGGTTATACCGAGTACCTGCCCAAGTGGGACATGGTCATTGGTTCCTCGGTGAACCTGGACGGTATTGACGCCCAGGTCGCCGAAGTCGAGGCCAAGGTGAACGATCGCCTGGACGGTGTGCTACTGAGCATTATCGGGATCGCCGTGGTGGTGGTGCTGGTGATTGCCTCCGTGGGCATGCTGGTGGCCAATACCATCTTGCGGCCGCTGCACCTGATGAAGGTCAACCTCGATGACATTGCCGCGGGTGAGGGCGACTTGACCCGGCGCCTGGCAATTACCAGTCAGGATGAGCTGGGAGAGCTGGCGGGCTCGTTCAACCGGTTTGTCGACAAGATCCACGGCCTGGTGCGCCAGATTACCGAGATGACCTCGCAGCTCACGGGCCTGGTCAGCCAGGTGGCCGACCAGGCCCATCGCTCGGAACAGGCAATGGAACGCCAGCGCCAGGAGACTGATCAAGTGGCTACCGCCATCAATGAGATGTCTTCGGCCGCCCATGAAGTGGCCCGCAGTGCCCAGGGCGCGGCCGTTGCGGCGCAGCAGACCGACGCCGAAGGCCAGGCCGCCAAGCGTGTGGTGGATGGCAGCATTGCGCAGATTCATGCGCTGGTCAGCGACATTCGCAGCAGCGGCGTATCCCTGGACAGTTTGCAGCAGGATGTATCCTCGATTGTCAGCGTCCTCGGAGTGATCCGTTCGATTGCCGAGCAGACCAACCTGCTGGCCCTCAACGCAGCGATTGAAGCGGCGCGGGCAGGCGAGGCCGGGCGTGGTTTTGCGGTAGTAGCCGATGAAGTGCGGGCCCTTGCCAGTCGGACCCAGCAAAGCACCCAGGAAATCCAGGGCATGATCGACCGCCTGCAAAAAGGCACCGAGGCCGCCGTGGAATCCATGCGCCGCTCCAGCGACGCCGGCGATGGCACCTCGGCCCAGGCCAATGAAGCCGGGGCGTCCCTGGACACCATGGCTCAGTTGATTGGCACCATCAACTCGATGAACGCACAGATTGCCAGCGCTGCCGAAGAGCAGACTGCCGTAGCTGAAGAGATCAACCGCAGCGTGCATCAGATTGCCGTGGCGGTAGACAGCGTGGCCGATGAAACCCAGTTGGGCGCACAGACCTCTCGCAGCCTGGCGGACCTGGGCCAGCGGCTGGGCAAGTTGGTGGGGCAGTTCAGGATCTGACCCCTCGGTTCTCGGTCTTTGAGAAAACTCATCGGTCTGGCGTTGTGAGGCGCGACATTGACCACCCCGTAGAAACGCTTGTCCTGGGCGCAGGGCAGGCGTTATTGATCTGGGTATCTAAAGAAAAGGGCACTCGCGGGATTTGCAGTGGACTAAATACCAAGGGGCGCTGGGCTTCCTGTGTTTTTCTGCCACGGATCGAACATGAACCAAACCAACCTGCAATTCAAAACCCTGGTGCTACTACTGGTCCTGGTGACTATCGCTTTCTTCTGGATTCTGCTGCCGTTCTATGGCGCGGTGTTCTGGGCAATCATTCTGGGGATTATCTTCGCGCCGATGCAGCGGCGCTTGCAGGTGCGGTTCGGCTGGAACCGCAATCTGACGTCGCTGTGCACCTTGAGTGCTTGCCTGGTGGTCGCCATTTTACCGGTGATCATCACCAGCACCTTGCTGGTGCAGGAAGGGGCGATACTTTACAAGAACATCGAGAGCGGCAAGCTGGACATCGCTGGCTACCTTGAGCAATTCAAGAACGTGTTGCCGTCATACTTCCAGCACCTGCTGGACCGCTTTGGCATGGGAAACCTGGAGGGGTTGCGGGAAAAGATCGTCAAGGGAGCCATGCAAGGCAGCCAATTTTTCGCTACCCAGGCGTTCAGCTTCGGGCAGGGGACTTTTGACTTCCTGGTGAGCTTTTTTGTCATGTTGTATTTGCTGTTCTTCCTGCTGCGCGATGGCCCCCAACTGGTGCGTAAGGTGCGCACGGCGGTGCCGTTGGCCGAGCCGCAAAAGCGACGGTTGCAGCTCAAGTTCAACCGGGTGGTGCGTGCCACGGTCAAGGGCAACGTTTTAGTGGCCGTCACTCAAGGGGTCTTGGGCGGCTTGATCTTCTGGTTCCTGGACATTCCCAGCGCGTTGCTCTGGGCGGTGCTAATGGCGTTTCTATCACTATTGCCGGCGGTGGGTGCCGGTATTGTCTGGGTACCGGTGGCAGTCTACTTTTTGCTCAGTGGTTCGATCTGGCAAGGCGTAGTGCTGGTGCTGTTCGGGGTGTTTGTCATCGGCCTGGTGGACAACCTGCTAAGACCGATCCTGGTGGGTAAGGACACCAAAATGCCTGACTACCTGATCCTGATCTCGACCCTGGGCGGGCTCGCGATCTTTGGCCTCAACGGATTTGTCATCGGGCCGCTGATTGCCGCACTGTTCATATCCAGTTGGGCGCTGTTTGTCGAAGCCAAGCCGAGGGTGATATTGCCTTGAGCTTCAAGCTTTGAGCTAGTGGCTTGTAGCTTGCAGCTGCTTCTGGGCATCTGGCAGTGAGGTGAGCGGGCCGCTGATGGGCTCGCCATTGCGTACCAGGTACCAGCAGGCGAGCAGGCCCTGTTCTCTGAGGGGCGCGGGAACCGCGCTGCCGATGACGGACATGATTTGGACAGTGGGCATATTGGCCTCCATTACTCTATGGAGGTCACCTTACGGTTCACCGGCCTTAAGGAAAAATCACCCTGCTCGATAGTCGACATCACCGTTACCGGGGCATTGGTGCGTGGTTGCGATCACTCGACCACTTGATCGAGCATGTGCACCACTTCCTGTTCGTTGAGCAGCCCCTTGTGCACCAGGTTTTGCGCCAGCAACGACAGGAACTTGGCACAGCGGTGGCCTTCCAGGTGCTTGAGTTCGGTCAAGGCACTGTAGACCTTGCTGGATGTGCAGAGGCCGGCAGTACGGTGCGGGTTTTGTGTAGGCATGGGCGGCCGTCCTTGTTGTTATTGGGTGGACACTTTTGATAGTGGGAGCCTGTCATGACACAAACATGACAGCGCCTGCCTGGATAGGGCAAGTGGATATTACGCTCTATGATGTTGGATTCAGTCACAACCGCTGTCCTGATAACGACCTTGGCAAGATTTATTCAGACCAGGCGGCCAAAAAAGCCCCGCATGTGCTGCGAGGCTTGTTCAGGTGTTTCAGCTTTTGTTACCAGCCACGACGGTAGTAGCCTTGGTGAGGGCCATAGTAACCACGCGGTGGGCCGTAATAGACCGGCGCCGGGCGGTAATAAACCTGCTGCTGCACATACACCGGTGGCGGAGGAGCGTAGTAGACCGGTGGTGGCGCGGCATATACCGGCTGCGGTTGGACATACACCGGTTGCTGCACGTAAACCGGTCGCGACTGGCTGGCAATTACCGTACCCACGACAGCGGCACCGACAACCGCACCAATGACGGCCGGGCCACCCCAACCACCACCGTGGGCGCTGGCTTGACCTGCTACAGCGAGTGCACCGATAAGCAAGGCGATCCTGGGGATTTTACGAATCATGGTCATTCCTCGGTTAGTCCCCTGCGCTTGTGGTCTGCAATCAATAGATTCAAGGATTGTCGCGGGGATACTTTTAAGACAGTGTCTTTCTGAAAAACAGCACGGCCTTTAGGTAAATGTTGTGTAAGGTCTGTACTGATTGGCTTACATGGTCTGTGCGACACCATGCCAATGTGCGCGTGTTCCCGTCTATCCAAAACGTCCTGAAAATGGCTTCAAGGAGTTACACATGCTGATGAACCCCAACAAGGACACCCAACTGTGCATGTCACTGTCGGCGCGCCCCGGGAATTTTGGCCTGCGTTTTCACAATCACCTGTATGAACAATTAGGTCTGAACTTCTATTACAAGGCGTTTAGCAGTCAGGACCTGCCCGGTGCGGTGGGTGGCATTCGTGCCCTGGGTATTCGCGGTTGTGGCGTTTCCATGCCATTCAAGGAGGCATGCATTGCCCTGGTGGATGAATTGGATGATTCGGCCCGGGCCATCGCCTCGATCAATACCATCGTCAACACTGCCGGGCACCTCAAGGCCTACAACACCGACTACATTGCCATCGAGCAATTGCTCAACACCCATGCCGTGCCCAAGGAATCGTCTTTTGCCCTGCGCGGCAGCGGCGGGATGGCCAAGGCGGTGGCCAGCGCCTTGCGCGACGGCGGATATGCCAAGGGGGTGATCGTTGCGCGCAATGAGGGCGCGGGCAGGGCATTGGCGCAAAACCTGGGCTATGAATGGCAAGCGGAACTGGGCGACCTGCGTCCGCAAATGCTGATCAACGTGACACCCATCGGCATGACCGGTGGCCCGCAAGCTGATCACCTGGCCTTCGACGCCGAGGCCATTGATGCTGCCGAGACGGTGTTCGATGTGGTGGCGATTCCCGCCGAAACGCCACTGATTGTACGCGGTCGGGCCCAAGGCAAGCAGGTGATCACCGGGTTGGAAGTGATCGCGATCCAGGCCTTGGAGCAGTTTGTGCTGTACACCGGTGTAAGGCCCACGAATGAACAGTTTCAGGCGGCGGTAGCGTTCGCGCGGGATAAGTGATGGGCTGCATTCGGCGTTACTCCAGCCGCGCCAGTCGCTCTTCCAGCGCCGCGATCCGTGCTTCCAGTTCTTCGATGCGCTCCAGCGAGACGCCGCTGCTGGCGCCGCGCTCAACCGGATTGCCGCGCGCCGCGAGGATCGCCTCGATATCCGCCGGATCGCCCAGGGCATGCATATAGCGATCTTCCCGCTGGCCCGACTGGCGCGGCAACAACAACGCCAGCCCGCGGGCGATCAGGCGCTCCAGTTGATGCACTACCTGCTCGGCATCTTCAAAGTCATGCATGCGGCCGCTACGGGTCAGCAACTCATTGACGGTTTGCGGGCCGCGCAGGCATAACAAGCCGATGAGGATCACTTGGGCCGGCACCAACTCCAGCGCCTTGTCCACCCGATGTTCCCAGCGGTCAGCACGACTGCCCATCACCAGTCGGGTAAAGCCGCGCCCCTCGAGGGCTCGCAGGCTTTGGCCGACCTGGCCTTGGCTGAGGTTCATCACCGGTTCCCGGCTGGTTTTCTGGTTGCAGGCGATCACCAGCGCATTGAGGGTCAGCGGGTAGGTTTCCGGGCTGGTGGCCTGCTTTTCGATCAGGCTGCCCAGGATGCGGATTTCCGCGCTGTTCAGGCGTGGCTCGTCGGACGTGGTGTCGTGCTCGGTGGTCATCGCGCTTTCCCTATGCAGTGAACCCACTAGCCTAATCCTGAAAAAATAAAAGACAAGCGGTGCCGGCGGCGAGCGGGTCTATAATCGCCGCTGTTCAAACCCTGTAACCACTGTCGAGACTGTCATGACTATTTCCCTGTACGCCGCTTCCCTCCCGGTCTTCAAGCAAATGCTCAACGCCCTGAGCGATGTGCTGAACAAGGCCGAGGCCCATGCCACCGCCAAAAACATTGACCCGAACGCCTTCCTGCAAGCGCGCCTGTCCCCGGACATGTTCCCGTTGGTGCGCCAGGTGCAGATCGCCGTCGACTTTGCCAAGGGCGTTTCTGCCCGCCTGGCTGAAATCGAAGTACCGAAATATGATGATGCCGAAGTCACCTTCGCCGACCTGCAAGCGCTGATCGCCAAGGTCCTGGCATTCATTGACAGCATCACCCCGGCGCAGATCGACGGCAAGGAAGGCATCGAGATCGTCACCCGTCCAGGCACCCCGAAAGAGAAGCGCTTCAGCGGCCAGTCCTACCTGTTGACCTACGGCCTGCCGCAGTTCTTCTTCCATGTCACCACTGCGTATGCCTTGTTGCGTCACAACGGTGTGGAAGTGGGCAAGCGTGACTACATGGGCGCGTTCTAACGGGCATAAAAAAAGCCCGCTGGGGCGGCGGGCTTGATGTGCAACGTTTGTAACGGATGAGGCTTCACACTACGGTGATGGATGTGAATAAAGCGTGAAAAATATGTCAGAGAAAGTGTGAGGTTTTTGGCTTGCGCCATTCTGGTGACAGTTCAGGTTGGGCGCGCCTGCCGAATAAAGCCCAGCAGGTAATCGCTCACTTGTTCTGGCGCGTCCTCCATGAGGAAATGCCCGGCTTTTTCTACCACATGCAGCACCGCTCCCGGTATGTCTCGATGCAGACGGTGTGCGTAGTCCAGCGGCTGCCATTCATCTTCGGCGCCCCAGAGGATTTGCACCGGTAGGTTGAGGGTCACCAGGCGTTGTTCAAAATCACGGGTATAGCGCGAATCGTAATGTGCCACCTGATGCTGATAGAACGCCGGCTGGCCGATCACACCGCTGATCGGTGCCAGGTAAGCCTCCAGCAACGCACCTTGCATCAGGTTTTTATCGAATACAGCCATCGCCATCTGTCGGGCCATCAATGCTCGATGCTCGTCAGCGGCCATGCGCGCATGGTCTGCAAACTGTTCGTGGATACCGCGCCAGGCAGGAGACGGCCAGGAGTCATAGCTGGGGGCGTCGGCAATGGTCAACGAGTGCAGCCGTTGTGGGTGCTCCAGGGCAAACAGCAATGCACTGACGCCGCCAATGTCATGCCCCACCAGGTGAATCTGCGGCAGGCCCCAATGGTCCAGCAACTCAGCGATCAACTGGCTTTGCGCCACCACTGAAGTATCGGCCTCACGGGGAAATTCCGAAGCACCGAAACCCAGCAGGTCGAACACGTGGACATGCAGCCCGGCGGCTGTCAGGCGCGGCACCACGTTGCGCCAGATGATGGAATGAGCAGGGGTGCCATGCAGCAACAACACGGGCACCCCTTCGCCGTGCCGGCCCGTGGCGATACGGCGGCCGTTAATCAGAGCAACTTCGTTGAGCAGAGTGGTCATTGACCTATCCTCGATGAATGAGGCTTTAGCCTATGATGAGGCTAGTCATGACACCAGTGACAACTTACTCTCCTGTAATCCTATTTTTGTCATGGGTTTGATCATGAACCAGCGTTTGCCCATTGATGTATTACGCGCCCTGCAAAGCGTGGTCGAGACCGGCAGCGTCACCCGGGCGTCCGAGCGCTTACACCTTAGCCAGTCAGCGGTGAGCTGGAAAATCAAACGCCTGGAGAAACAGTTGGGTCGCTCGTTGATTCAGCGTGATGGCCAGCGGCTGGTGGCCAGTGATGACGGAGTGCAACTACTGATTCATGCCCGGCGCATCCTGGAGGCTCACGATGCGGCACTGGCCCATTTCAACCCCGTGCAACTGCAAGGTTGTATTCGCCTCGGCGTCACGGAACAGGTGCCCATGGCCAAGCTATCGAGCCTGTTGGCGCAATTTTCCCGACAACACCGCCAGCTCGATGTACGGATAGTGGTTGAGCAGAGCCATGTGCTGCGTCAGGCGTTGTCGGACGGTGAACTGGACATGGCACTGCACCAGGATTTCACCCACCGTATCGAGGCCCGGGACCAGTTGCTATGGACCGAGCATGTGCACTGGTGCGCCCGTCCGGGCTGGCAGCATGAGCCTGGTGATTGCCTGCGGCTGATTACCTTTGGTCCTGAATGTTTCTATCGACAACGGGCCCAGGAATGCCTGAGTGCGCAGGGCATTCGTTGGCAGGTGGCCGTGGACTGCGCTTCGGTGGACGGCGTGGTGTCGGCGATTACCGTCGGGCTGGGGATCGGTGTGCTCAGCAGCGCTCACCTGGACAAAAGAGTGGAAGTCTATCGACCTTTCGAACAGCGTTTGCCGCTGCCCGAGGTGGCGAATGTACTGCGCTTTGGCAGCGATAACCCCGAGCCCAGGCTGCTGGCCTTGCACGACCTGCTGGTGCAGGCACTGCAAAAGGCTTGATCAAATCTTCCAGTGGCTGGCGCTCTTGGCCAGACACTGGCGCATGGCATCAATATTTGCCGCCAATTGCAGGGTCAACAGGCGATAACCGTCCAAGGCGTTGTGGACCGGAGCGTCCAGTGACGCTTCCTGGGTAGGCATGCCACCAGGTCGTTCCAGTCGCTCCGTGGCTCCCGACTTCAGGGCGCGCGCCATACCCATCAACTGCACCCGAATCTGCCGATGTTCGGTCTTGAGCACTACCTGCATGCGCGCCATAGCTTGCCCATCCCGAGGGTCGGGGCGGGAATTGCCGAGAATCTCCAGGGTGCTGATGGCCATGCGCAAATGCCGCTGGATCGCGTCCAGTTCGGTCATCGATATCCGCACTTCCTTGGACACCGACGGCATCAGCGAACGCAATTGCACCATCGCCGTATTCAAGCGGTTGAGCAGCTTGAGGTGTTCGTCGTCGGTGACCGACTGGCCGTTGATGATCCGGCTGTAAATCGCCGCGCAATCGCGCAGGGCACTGGCCAGGTTATAGCGCCAGGAGTACACGGCATATAGCGGCAGGGCGAAGGAAAACGCCAGGGCCAGGGCAATACCAATCAGGATATCGACGGTGCGCCATAGGCCATCAGAGAAATGGTTTTCGCCATGCCCGGCGACGATAAACACCGTGATGCCTGACAACAGCGCCGTATATCCACCCTTGCCGATGGCGTGGTAGGAAAAGAAACCGCAGACCACCGACATCAGCAGGTACGTCAGCAACTGCTGGCCCAGGTACGCCTGCTGCGCCACCAATAGCAACCCGACGCTGGCGCCTATCAGGGTGCCGTAGGCACGTTCCACGGCTTTTTTGCCGATGTTGCCGTGGTGCTGTAAACCGCCGATTACCACCAGCATGGTCACCGAGGCCCATTCACCGTGGGGCAGGTTGAGGCCGGTGGTCAGCAGGATCGTCGCCAGCAGGCCGATGGACACGCGTATGGCGTGGATCAGCTTGGCGTGGCGGTAACGACGATAAGGATCCAGCAGGGGGCGCAGCAGGCGGCGGGCGAAGGAGGGCAGGCGGACGGAGGAAAAAAGCTTCATTGGTTTTATAGGCACCTCGAATTCACGAGTAGGAGCGAGCAAGCCCGCTCCTACCGTGGGGGTATGGTTTTAGAAAATATAGTCCGTGGTCAAAAAGCTCGACGCCCGATCATGAATGATGTCGCTGATCAGCGCCTTGTTGCTGTCCTGGAACTTGGTGGCCACCAACGTGCGGATAGAAAACACCCGCAACGCATCATGCACCGACAGCGTACCCTCGGCCGAGTTCTTGCGGCCATTGAACGGGAAGGTGTCCGGCCCACGCTGGCACTGGGCATTGATATTGATCCGGCCGACCTGATTGGCGAAGGTGTCCACCAGGCGTCCCACTTGCACCGGGTCGGTGCCGAAAATACTCAGTTGTTGGCCGAAGTCCGATTCCAGGACATAGTCGATCACCGTACCCAGGTCGCGGTAAGGCACGATGGGTACTACCGGGCCGAACTGTTCTTCGTGATAGACCCGCATTGCCGTGTTCACCGGGTACAGCACCGCCGGGTAGAAAAACGAACCACGGCTGGCACCGCCATGGGCATTGACCACCTTGGCCCCTTTCTCTTCAGCGTCGGCCACCAGCCCATGCAGGTAGTCGACCTTGCCCGGCTCTGGCAACGGCGTCAGGGACACGCCATCTTCCCACGGCATGCCGGGTTTGAGGGTCAGCAGTTTCTGGTTGAATTTTTCGATGAAACTGTCCACCACGTCTTCATGCACAAACAGGATTTTCAACGCGGTGCAGCGTTGCCCGTTGAAGGACAGGGAGCCGGTCACTGCTTCATTAACCGCATTGTCCAGGTCCACCTGGGGCAACACAATGCCGGGGTTTTTCGCATCCAAGCCCAGTGCCGCGCGCAGTCGATGAGGGCGCGGGTGCAGTTTCTTCAAGTCGCTGGCGGCCTTGTTGGTGCCGATAAACGCAAAGATATCGATCTTGCCGCTGGCCATCAGCGCACTGACGGTCTCCCGACCACTGCCGTAGATCACGTTGATCACCCCGGCCGGAAAGCTGTCGCGGAACGCTTCCAACAACGGACGGATCAGCAATACCCCGAGCTTAGCGGGCTTGAACACCACAGTGTTGCCCATGATCAACGCCGGGATCAGGGTGGTGAAGGTTTCGTTCAACGGGTAGTTGTAAGGTCCCATGCACAGCGCCACACCCATGGGGACACGGCGGATTTGCCCCAGGGTGTCCTGCTCCAGCTCGAAGCGACTGGAGCGGCGGTCGAGTTCCTTGAGGGCGTTGATGGTGTCGGTGATGTAGTCGCAGGTGCGGTCGAATTCTTTTTGTGAGTCCTTGAGGTTCTTGCCGATCTCCCACATCAACAGCTTGACCACGGCGTCCCGCTGTTCGCGCATGCGCTGTAAAAAGGCCTCGACATGCTGGATGCGCTCGACTACCCGCATCGTTGGCCAACTGCCCTGGCCCCGGTCATAGGCGCGCACGGCGGCATCAAGTGCGGTCAAGGCGGTCTCGGCATCCAGCAGTGGAGTACTGCCAATGATCACTGGGGTGTCGCCATCGGCCCCGTGAAGTTGCACCGGGCTGCGCACTTGAGCTAAGGGGCCGGCCCATTCCCGCAACTGGCCATCCACCAGGTAGTCGCGCTGTTCAATGGGCGCCGCCAGCCGGTATTGCTCGGGAATGTCGGCGGCAGAGGGAAATAGATTGGCCAGCAGGTGATCGGTGGTCATGTTGCTACCCCAAGGCTGATTGCAAAATATGAATAGAGATTCCCCCATCCGAGGGCTCTGTTGCAAGGCCCGAGCGCTTTCCACTACGCATTGGCTTGTCGCGCCGGGTAAACTGCACGGCTTTACTGAAGGAGTTCACATGAGTCAGTACCAGCCGGGCATTCTTGCCGCACCGGTGCCGCTACAGGCACGTCATTTGTTTTTTGCCCTGGATTCGGTCCATGCCGTGCCGGCTGCTTTCGATGCGCTGATGAAATTGACGGACGCCCAGGCAGTGGTGGGCATGGGTGAGCCACTGGTCAGTGCCCTTGGTGCCCGGATCGAGGGGTTGCGGCCATTCCCTCACATCCGCGGGCCGGGAGCCGATAATCCATCCACCCAGCAGGCTCTTTGGGTGTGGCTGCACGGTGTGGATCGCGGCGAGTTGTTGATGCGCAGTCGGGCTTTTGAAAAAGCCCTGGCTCCGGCGTTTCGTCTGGTACAGATGACCGAAGGTTTTCGCTACAAGACAGGTTTTGACCTGACCGACTATGAAGACGGCACCGAAAACCCCCATGACGACGCTGCGGTCGAGGCGGCCGTGGCCACTGGCGGCGCCAGCTTCGCCGCGATCCAACAATGGCAGCACGACTTGGACGGTTTCGCCGCGTTGCCCGCTCAAGAGCGGGATCACATCATTGGTCGTCGCCATGGCGACAACGAAGAACTGGACGACGCACCGGCGTCGGCTCATACCAAGCGCACCGCCCAGGAAAGCTTTACTCCTGAAGCATTTGTAGTGCGCCGCTCCATGCCGTGGGCCGAGAACGGCCAGGCCGGGCTGATGTTCCTCGCCTTCGGTCACTCCTTCGATGCCTTTGAAGCCCAATTGCGCCGTATGAGTGGGCTGGAAGACGGGATTGTCGATGGTTTATACCGCATCAGCCGGCCGTTGACCGGTGGGTATTACTGGTGTCCGCCACTAAAGGATGGGCATCTGGACGTGAGTGCCGTATTCCCTTAGCGGCTTTAAACCCCCGCGAGGTCTTTTATCAGGCTGTGTACCCAATGGGGCCTTGTAAAACCCAGGACGAGAACGCTAACGTTGCGGTCCTGTTATTTCTGAATGTTTCAGTCTTATGCCCGATCCGGCTCAACGCATTGCTGATTCCACCTCGCGCCGCGCCGCGCTGACCCTGGGTTTGTGCCTGCCCAGTGACGTGTTGCTCTATCTGTTGTTGCCCATGGAATCCCAGGCATTCGGTATTACCCTGGCCCAGGCCGGGGTATTGCTGGCGGCTAATCGGCTGGTGCGGATTTTCGGTTACCGACATGTGCTGAATTTCTATGCCCGCCGGGGTGATCGCCTGACCTGCATGCTGGCCGCTGGTGCGGCGGCGGTCTGTGCCCTGGGCAATTCGTTCTTTTCCGGGTTTGCCGCGCTGCTGGTGCTGCGGCTGATCTGGGGCCTGTGTTTTGCCGCGTTGAACCTCTCGACCCAAGTACTGGCCACTTCCGAACCTGTGGGTGCTGCGCGTCGAGCAGGACGTTCCCGGGCGCTGATTGCCCTCGGCCCGATGCTGGCCTTGCCCCTGGGCGGCTTGCTGACACTATGGGCCGGGCCCCGGCCCATCTTTTTGATTCTGGCAGGGTGTTGCCTGGCGGGCCTTTGGGTGGCGCGGGGATTACCTACGGGCGGGCATGATTTGCACGGTACGCCAGGCCGTCGCTTTCGCTTGCCGGACAGTGTGGCGGTGTGGTCGTTTATCGAAGGCGTAGCCCTGGATGGACTGTTTATTTTCGGTCTGTCGATCCAGGCGCAAAAAATCCTCGGCGGCGATGCTGTGCTGATCGCCGGCGGGCTGATGGCCTTGCGCTACGTCTCGGAACTGCTCCTGAGCCCCCTGGGCGGGAGGATGTCCCAGCGTTTTGGCGCGACTTCCATGCTGCTACTGTTTTCCTTCCTCAGTGCCCTGGCTTTAACGGCGTTCGGCAGTGACTGGGTGATCATCGGCGCCGCGGCGGTGCTGATACTGCGGGCGTTGCAATTACCCTTGGTGACGACCCTGGTGGCCGAGCGCAATCCGGGGTCCATGCGGGTGTCAGCCCTGGCCTCCAATGCGGTTTGGCGCGATATCGGCGCGGGTCTTGGCCCATTGCTGGCAGGTTTACTGCTGCCGGTGGCATCGGCACCTTGGGTGTTTGGCGTATCGGGTGCGGCGATTGTGGTCAGTGCGGTATTTTGTTGGCGGACAAAAATTTCAACCTGAGATTTGAGGCGTTTCGTGTTCCTTGAAAAAAACTTCATACGTTTGCTCGACGAGTCATACCGGCATTGGACCGGTCATGGACTGCTGGCGCCCTCTAACCTGGACGAACCGCAGCGTCTCACCTGGCTGCATGAGCAGGCGCCCTACAGCCTGCTGGCCCATGACGGTGCGGCGGACCCACGTTTCACTTACGCCAATGCATGCGCGCTGGCCTGCTTCAAGTACCCACGGGAGGCCTTTATCGGCATGCCGTCCCGATTCAGCGCCTCGGAATTGGACCGCGTCGCCCGCCAGGTCTTGCTGGAGCAAGTCACGGCCCAGGGGATCGCCCAAGGCTATAGCGGCTGGCGCGTCGACGCCGAGCAGCAGCCGTTCATGATTTATGCCGGGGTGGTCTGGACCTTGCTCGACGAGGCCCACAAGTCCTGCGGCCAGGCGGCGTTGTTCTGGCCGGACGAGCAGCGGATCGGCGTGCTGGCTTAAGGTTTTTTCAACACGTCCAACCACGCGGGGTCGAGACGCGTTTGTTCGATCTCCATCCCCAGTGCCTGCATCTTCGCCTTGTGTTCCTCGATCTCATGCACGAGTTGCGCCTGGGCGCTGGAGTTGGCATCCAGCTCATGCATCTGAGTCAACCCCAAGTGGTAGAAACGCAGCAGTTTGAGCGCCGCCGGGTTGTTGGCCTGTACCTGCTCGGTGACGGTGTGCATCACATTGGTCACGCGCATCAGGCTGCGCTTGAGCTGCCAACCATAGATGGCCGGGGCCAGCCAGGGTTGTGACCAGAGCGGGCCACGTACCAGGGCCACGGTCAGCAACACTGCGGCCAATACCCCGCCGACATTGAAACGAAAGTTGTCCCCGCCAGGTTCGCCAAACAGCATCACGGCCAGGCTGGACAGCAGCATCGCCAGGGCCACGAACACCAGGGCAACGATCAGCGTGCTACGCCGGGTCTGTTGACGATAGGTGTGTGGGTCGCAGGGTTTGATCTCGAACATCCGGGGGGCA
This sequence comes from Pseudomonas karstica, assembly GCF_009707515.1. Lineage (GTDB taxonomy): Bacteria > Pseudomonadota > Gammaproteobacteria > Pseudomonadales > Pseudomonadaceae > Aquipseudomonas > Aquipseudomonas karstica. The sequence goes on from NZ_WLYI01000007.1 coordinate 107,193, forward strand.
GTCTCCATGGGGCGAGTAGGGGCATAAGGCCATTTGGCATCTTCTCATGCTTCGTGGTGCCGGGGGTTGTAATCAGGTTGAACGATGGTTGTCCACGGTTTCTCTAACGGAGGTAGGCCATGAACTTCCAAGGGAGGTGAACCATGATTCAGTACCAGCAACCCGGCACGACTCATCCCGATGAGCGCACGCCTGGAGAGGAAGAGCGCGACAATGACGCCTTGCGCCCCAATGACCCGGCTGAGCGTGAAGACGATGTGACGCGGGTCGAAGAAGACCTGGAAAACCTGCATGACAAGGCGCGCCCGTTATGACTCGGCGAGCGCAGGAGGTAGTGATGAGTAACCGTAAAGACGGTCCGCATTCATCGGAGCATTCCAGCGGCAAGGACGAATTGGGTTTTGACCCGGATTCGCCGGACCTGGCCGATCCGCAGGTCGACCCTGTCGGTCCTGCTATTGCACCATTGGATGAGAAGGAAAAACCGGGCAAGAAACCGGCTTACGATCCCTTGGCAGACCTGAAGCCATGAGCAGGGCCCCGCATTGAGCGGGGCCTTTTGCCCGTGATGATCTCCTCAACGCCTCAGAACTCACTCCTCGTGTTCATTCGCCAAACCTCTTCGGTGCAGTCCAGGTAACGTCGGTAATCCCATATTTTTCTGCCCAGGGCCGAGTAGTCTTTTTTACCTGCTCATGTCCCGGGCGGCCGATGCGGGCAACGTGAGCGACACCTGCATCGCAGGCGGCCCAATGCCAGGCCTCGGCGTTATTCATGGTCTCGGCCCGCACGACAAAAGCCTTCGGCTGACCATGTAGAAAATAGTGGATGGTATAGATCGTAGCGGTACTCATATAGCCTCCCTGTCTTGTACTGAAATGGATGCAAAACAGTTCAGAAAGGTTCAGAAATATTGTGCCCGCCGGTACGGGCTTTGAGGTAAATCACGATTGGCAAGCTGAGTCCTTCAGGGTATTAGTAGTGTCTTCATCTCAATGCTCAAGGACTGCGTCATGTCTGAGGAATTGCCCCGCCTGGCCCACAGCCGCTTGTACCTGCAGCGCCTTGGGTATGACACGCCACCTGCGCCGACCCTGCAAACCCTCAGGAGCTTGCAACTGCGCCATGTCAGCACCTTTGCCTTTGAAACCCTGTCGTCGCTGTTGCACGCGCCGGTGCCGATCGACGTGTCCAGCGTGGAGCAAAAAGTCTTGTTCGACGGGCGGGGCGGTTATTGCTATGAACTGAACCAACTGTTCCTGGCCTTGCTGCAAGAGCTGGGCTTCGATGCGCGGGGTATTACAGGCCGGGTGGTGATGGGCGGGCCGCCCGATGCGCTGACGTCGCGTACTCATCGCCTGAGCCTGGTGACCGTCGACGGCGTGCGTTATATCAGCGACGTAGGCTTTGGTGGCATGGTGCCCAGCAGCCCGTTGCAACTGGACACCGAAGCACCCCAGGCCACTGCCCATGAACCCTATCGCCTGAGCTTGAAAGAGGACAAATACACGTTATGGGCCCAGGTCGCCGGGGAGTGGCGCGGGTTGTATGTATTCGATTTGCAGCCGCAGTCACGCATCGATTATGAAGTCGGCAATTGGTACGTCTCCACTCATCCAGAGTCGCTGTTTCTTGGCCAGCTGAAAGTGGCACTGCTCGCTCCGGGCCTGCGCCAGACCTTGAACAATGGCTACTACGCCGTCCACTACCTGGACCGCGACAGCGAAAAACGTGCGATCCAGGACGTGGACGAATTGATGGCTCTGCTACAAGATAATTTCGGCATTCGCCTGCCCGAACACCCGCAACTTCGAGCCAGCCTTGAGCGTCTGCTGGTGTTCTAAGGTTGACTATCAGGTCTGGAAGGGATGGCGGATGTTGCTCCGCGTTAGCGCAATTTAAGCAGGCGCTCTATCCTTTGTAGCTCAGCACTCCCGGTCGGTCGATCTGTGCACAGTATTAAACCGTGAACTCATCTGGAGGTGTCTATGCGAACCATTGAACTGGCTGGCGTTTCTGTCCCTGTGATTGGCCAAGGAACCTGGCGCATGGGAGAAGATCCCCTGCAGCGGCGAGCCGAGGTCGGTGCTTTGCAGTTAGGTATCGATGAAGGCATGACACTGATTGATACGGCTGAAATGTACGCAGAGGGTGGTGCGGAGGAAGTCGTAGGCGAGGCGATTCGTGGCAGGCGCGACCAGGTTATCGTTGTCAGTAAAGTCTACCCTCACAACGCCAGTCGCAAGGGTATTCCCCGGGCCTGTGATGCCAGTCTCACCCGCCTGGGTACAGACTACATTGACCTGTATCTGTTGCATTGGCGCGGGCAGTACCCGCTTGAGGAAACCGTTGAAGCCTTTGAGCGGCTGCGCGAAGCGGGCAAGATTGGTCGCTGGGGCGTTTCCAATTTCGACGTCGCGGACCTTCAGGAACTGGCATCCCCGGAATGCGCTACCAATCAGGTGCTCTACAACATCGAAGAGCGCGGTATCGAATTTGACCTGCTGCCTTGGCAGCAGCGGCATTTGCCGTTGATGGCTTATTGTCCGATCGCCCAGGGCGGTGGTTTGTTGTCCAGCCCCACCCTCGAACAAATTGCCCATCGTCACGAGGTGACACCGGCCCAGGTTTCGTTGGCCTGGGTGCTGCGCCAGGAGGGCGTGATTGCCATTCCCAAGGCTGTACAGCCCGAGCATGTTCGGCTCAACGCCGCAGCAGCCAACGTCGTCCTTGAGGAGCATGACCTGGACGCAATTGACCGTGTGTTCGGCGCGCCGAAACGCAAGCATCCGTTGGCGATGGTCTGATACGCCGCTGTCGGTGGATCGGCATCGCCATTGGTGATGCCGACCTACTTTCAACTAGGGTTAGCCTTAGCCAGCTACCGGGCTGCGCCAGTCATCGGAGCCGGAAGTGCCGGCAACTTCGTGGGTCCAGACGATTTTACGGTAGGTGAAATACACATCTTCCAGATGGGTGAAGTGGGCATTGTTCGGGTCTTGGCAATTGGGCATTCGTGACTGGATGTCGACGATGATCGCGTCTTCCAACTCAATGGTGAAGTAATGCTCCTGGGTACCTGCGATGGAGGTGCGGTACCACTCCAGGCGACACTTGACCATTTCTCCCGAGGTGAGCGCACTGAACAGCAGTGGCGAAGACTTATCGAATACCTTGCTGATCATCAAGGGTTTATGAACGCGCTGGCCTGTCGGCTGGCCGGATTGCGGATCACGAGGAATGATGACCTGATGCGCAAAAGCCTCGACCAGAATTTGGTCTTCGTGGCCTTCCTGGTAAATGTTGCCTACCGAGTCTTGAGTGAACGTTCCTGCGGTAATCAAACCTTGTTTGGTACCGGTAATGGATAAGTACGCAGGTGTTGGCATGATCGGTTTCCTTGCCTGATAAATAAGAGTCGCCTCAACTGGCGATATGCCCGACGGGCAGTACTTGATAACAAGAAGCGTGCCAAGGTCTACAGAGGCTAGGTAACTAGTGGTCTTCGGGGTGAGTGACGGTTTAAGTTGGGTGTGTTTGTTGGCGAGATTATTTGATTAAGTTGATTTTGTTTGCGCAGTGGTGCGCAGTTAGTTGCTCATGTTTTGGCGTTGTGGGCATGGAAGAGGGATTCGGAAGAACCTGTTTGGTCGGGCGTGTTTGCGCACGTTATTGCGCAGGCTTCAATGTTTAAGGCGTTCATGGTTGTTCGGTCGACACCCGTGGGTTTCGAATTTTTTGAAGTTTCTTTGTTCTTGTAGGATGTTTCTTAAGAGTGTTTTTGCCACTTGATCAATATCCTGGTCGTGGATAAGGTGCGGGCTATTCGTTGTGTGGGAAACGGAAGTTAAGTTGTTTTGATACGGGTGTAAGTCCTGGTCGAAACTATTAGATCACCTTGGATAGTGACGCACGACCATAATATGATTTATTCAGAAAAACTTTATTCTTATTATCTGGAACTTGCCCGGTCACCGAGCTCGGATACGAGTTTCTCAGGTGAGGATGTACGTTTTTCCGGCGAGTATGAGGCTCTGGAAAGCGAACTTGGCAAGGCGCACTCGATGCACAACCACAGTCAGCCTGACTGGCACAAGGTCGTGGAAAAAAGCGATGCCTTGTTGCGGCATGAGTCAAAGGATCTACGAGTCGCCGTCTGGTTGACCTGGGCGCTGTATCAGCGTGAATCCTTCTCGGGCCTGCTTGCCGGGTTGGGGTTGTTGCGCCACCTCTGTGAACATCATTGGGCAGTGGTTTATCCGCGAAAACCGCGAACCCGAAGTGCAGCGTTTGCCTGGCTGGTTCCACGTATCGAACAGGTCTTTGCCCAAAGCCTGTCGCTCAAGGGGCAACGACCTTTGTTCGAGTGCATGCTCGAGCATCTGTCTCGTCTTGATGAGTTGTGGACTGAATCCCTGGGTGATGAGGCTCCCTTGTTGCTGCCGGTTCGCAGGCAGCTATCGGACAGGCTGAGGCAATCGGTGCAGAGCGATCCTTCTCCGGAAGGGGTGAAAGGGGTGATTACCCAGGTCAAACAGTCCACGATCCGGTTGCTGGCACCCGATCACGTCGTAGATAACGAAAAAGACGCCCATAAGCTTTTGCGCACCTTGCAGGACAGTGCTCGCCCCTTGTGCGCCTGGTGGTTGCGTCAGAATGCTACTGATCTACGCGCCCTACGCCTGAGCCGAACGTTGACCTGGCTGGCGATCAGCAGCCTCCCGAATTGCGACAACGAACAAATCACGCCCTTGCGGGGACCCATACCGGACAAGCTCAAGCGGTATCAGGAGCGTTTTCAGCAGGGGCATTACGCCGACCTCTTGCTGGAGCTTGAGGCCAGCCTGAGCCATGCGCCTTTCTGGTTTGATGGCGTACGGATGGTCTGGGAGTGCCTGCAGGCATTGCAGGCCGACATGGCCATGACCGAGACGGAAGTGCACCTCGCCCTGTTATTGCAACGACTGCCGGGATTGACCCCGTTGCGCTTTCACGATGGCACACCGTTTGCCGACCCAGTCACTCGCAATTGGATCAATACCCAGGTCACCCGGCACCTCTACACATCGGTCCCCAAGGCCGCGCCTGATGCTTCGATTGCACCCTGGGAGAAGGCCTTGCAGGACGTCACGCCGGTGCTTCGCAAGGATGGGCTCAAGGCTGCCATCCGGATGTTCAAGCCAGGTCTGCAAGCTGCTCGGGGAGAGCGCGCTCGTTTCCATTGGCGCCTGGGCCTGGCGAGGTTGTGTGGCCTGGCGGGCAAGTATGACCTCGCCAAAATCCAGCTTGAGCAACTTGATCAGGAGTTACAGCAGGCAGGTTTGCAGCGTTGGGAACCGGATTTGAGCCTTGAAGTGCTGCAACTGTTGTACGGCTGTTGTGATGTGTTGCCACAAAGCCATGCCGTACGCGAGCACAAGGAAAATATCCATCGCAGATTGTGCCACTTCGATCTTGAAGCGGTACTTGAATAGGCTTTCGAGCCACCATCAAAGGAGATGCATCATGGCTAAAGAAGGTTCGGTAGCCCCGAAGGAACGTATCAATATCACCTTCAAGCCTGCCGTCGGCGGTGCGCAGGAAGAGCTCGAATTGCCGTTGAAGCTACTGGTGCTAGGCGACTTTACCCAGCGTGAAGATACACGCAAGGTCGAAGACCGCAAGCCCGTCGGTATCGACAGCAATACCCTCGACGATGTGTTGGCCAAGCAAGGGCTGAGATTGCTCTTGAGTGTTCCCAATCGCCTTCAGGAGTCCACCTCGGGCGAAGAACTGGCCATTCAGGTCAGCGTCAATTCGATGAAGGACTTCAACCCGGCCAGCCTGGTCGAGCAGGTTCCCGAACTGAAAAAACTGATGGAGCTGCGAGATGCATTGGTGGCGCTCAAGGGGCCGCTTGGCAATACGCCGAGCTTTCGAAAAGCGATTGAACACGTCTTGGCCGACCAACAGTCTCGCGCCCGGGTGTTGGCTGAATTGGGGCTGAGCAGCCCTGCCGTATGACCTCCTCAGTAAAAGGACACTGATGCCATGACTACCTGTCACAGCCCGCAACACATTGCCCCCTCTGACGAGTACAGCATTCTCGACAGCATCATCGCCCAGACCCACCTGAACGCTGACGATGAGGCTTACAACATTGCCAAGCGCGGTGTCTCGGCCTTTATCGAGGAGTTACTCAAGCCCCAGAACAGTGGGGAGCCCGTCAAGAAGCACATGGTTGACCGGATGATTGCCGAAATTGATGCAAAACTCAGCCAGCAAATGGATGAAATCCTACATCACCCTGATTTCCAGGCTCTCGAGTCCTCCTGGCGGGGCTTGCAACTGTTGGTTGAGCGCACCAACTTTCGAGAAAACATCAAGATCGAACTGCTGAACGTTTCCCGCCAGGACCTGCTGGATGATTTCGAAGACTCCGCGGAAGTCACTCAGGCCGGGCTCTACAAACATATCTATAGTGCCGAGTATGGTCAGTTCGGTGGTCAACCGGTGGGCGCGGTCATCGCCAACTACTTCCTGTCGCCCAGCGCGCCGGACGTCAAGTTGATGCAGTACGTTTCCAGTGTGGCCTGTATGGCCCATGCGCCGTTCATTGCCGCTGCCGGGCCTGGTTTCTTCGGTCTGGAGAGCTTTACCGGCCTACCTGACTTGAAGGACCTGAAAGATCATTTCGAGGGCCCACAGTTTTCCAAATGGCAGTCTTTCCGACAGAGCGAGGATGCCCGCTATATCGGCTTGACCGTGCCGCGGTTTTTGCTGCGAGCGCCTTATGACCCACAGGATTGCCCGGTTAAATCCTTTTCCTACACGGAAAACGTAGTCAACAGCCATGAACACTACCTGTGGGGCAACACCGCGTATGCCTTCGCCACACGGTTGACGGACAGTTTTGCCAAGTTCCGTTGGTGCCCGAATATCATCGGGCCGCAAAGTGGTGGCGCGGTGGAAGACTTGCCCCTGCACCATTTCCAGAGCATGGGTGAAATCGAGACCAAGATACCCACCGAAGTACTGGTTTCCGATCGTCGTGAATACGAGTTGGCGCAAGAAGGGTTCATAGCCTTGACCATGCGCAAGGGCAGCGATAACGCGGCGTTTTTCTCCGCCAGTTCGGTGCAGAAGCCCAAGTTTTTCGGGATCAGCGATGAGGGCAAGACTGCCGAGTTGAACTACCGGATCGGCACTCAACTGCCCTACATGATGATCGTCAACCGTCTGGCCCACTACCTGAAGGTTCTGCAGCGTGAACAGCTGGGTTCATGGAAGGAACGCACTGACCTGGAACAGGAACTCAACAAATGGATTCGCCAGTACGTTGCCGACCAGGACAACCCCAGCGCCGAGGTACGGGGGCGTCGGCCATTACGGGCGGCGCGGATTGTGGTCAGTGATGTCGAGGGCGAGCCCGGCTGGTATCGCGTCAATCTGAGTGTGCGCCCGCATTTCAAGTACATGGGCGCGGACTTCACTCTTTCGCTGGTCGGCAAGCTCGATAAAGAATGAGCAGGGACCTGGAAATGAGTCGATATGCCAGCCTTTTCGAACGCCTGGAGGCAGAAGCGCCCGTCGTTGACGATAGTCCTGTGATGGGCACCCAGGCATCGGTGGCCGCTCACTTGGGGAAAATGCTCAATACCCGAGCGGGTAGCGTACAGACGCTTGCCGACTATGGCCTGCCCGATCTCAACGACATGCGCTTGAGCTTGCATGAGTCGTTGAGTCAGGCGCGGTATTTGATCGAGCGTTTTATCGAGGCCTACGAACCGCGTCTGAGCAATGTTCGGGTCACGGCGTTGCCACGGGACCGTGACCCCCTTGCCCTGGCGTTTACCATTGAGGGCGTACTGCACATCAACAGTGTCATGCATCCGGTTGCTTTTGCCGGGAGCCTTTGTGGCAACGGCCGAGTCGAGGTCGCGCCAGGTGTCCTTTAACCGTTACTACCAGAGCGAGCTCAGCGCATTGCGACAGGTGGGGCGACGCTTCTCCGAGCGCAATCCGGCACTGGCGCCATTTCTCGCAGATGCTGGCCAGGATCCAGATGTGGAGCGATTGCTCGAAGGCTTTGCGTTCCTGACCGGTCGTTTGCGACAGAAGCTTGATGACGAACTGCCTGAGCTTAGCCATTCACTGATGCATTTGCTATGGCCCAACTACATGCGGCCATCACCTGCCTTCAGCATGTTGCAATTTGATGCCCTCAAGCGTGTAGGCCCTGCTATTCGGGTGGAACGAGATACGCCGGTAGAAAGCGCTGCGATCAATGGCGAGTACTGTCGCTTTCGTACGTGTTATGCGACCGATATTTTGCCGTTGCAATTATCGGCGTTGACCTATTCGACGCGAGGCGAGGGTGCTTTGTTGAGCCTGCGCCTGGAGGTGAGCGCAGAAGGCAATTTCAGCGAGTTCGAACTTCATCAGCTACGGCTGCATCTGGCAGGGGAGCGCCATATCAGCCAGATGCTCTACCTGAACCTGTTACGCGATTTGGAGGGGATCGAAGTCATGCCCCTGGATGCTGATGGCCTGCCGGTCGCCGGGGCTGAGGGCCAGGCACGGTCATGGCGATTGCCCGGCAGTCATGTGCAGCCGGTGGGGTTTGCGCAGGATCAGGCGTTGATTCCCTATCCACCGAATACCTTTCGGGGCTATCGCCACCTGCAGGAGTATTTTGCGTTTCCTGACAAATACCTGTTTGTGGATGTCGATGGTCTTGACCTCCACGCACATCTGTCAGGCGCAGAGCTCAAGCAGGTCCATGGGCTTGAACTGCGCTTTGCTGTTCGTAAAAACAGCCTGGAGCGGCAGCCCCCGATCTTGGATAACGTGAAGCTGTACTGCACGCCGATCGTCAATTTATTCACCCACGATAGCGTACCGATTCGCCTGGATGGCAAGCAGGACGAATACTTGTTGCTGCCCGCCGAATACCAGCAGGGCAACTGTGGCGTGTTCTCCGTAGACAAGGTCACGGGCTGGCGCCCAGGAGGGCTGGGGTATCAGGACTATGCCGCATTCGAGTCCTTTGAACATGACTTCGCCTGCGAGGAATCTGCACGGCCACCCAGCTACAGCATTCGCCAACGACCATCGTTGCAGCATGCCGGGCTTGATGTGTACCTCAGCTTTGGTCTTCACCAGGCCAAAGACCCGGAAACCTTGTCGATTGAGCTGACCTGCACCAACCACAACCTGCCTCGGCAATTGCAAGTCGGCGATATCAACCGGGCGTGTGAGCAGACACCTGAATTTCTGTCTTTTCGTAACATTACGGCAGCGACTCCCAGTTTTTCGCCACCACTGGACAACGATTTTCTCTGGAAATTGATCAGCAATATGTCGCTCAACTATTTGTCGTTGACCCATGTCGATGCTTTGAAAGTAATTCTCGAAACCTATGATTTTCCGCGTTATCACGACCGCCAGGCAGAGAGGGTCAGCCGCAGAAGGCTCGGCGCGCTGCATTCGATCAGTCATCAACCGGTGGACAGGTTGCATCGGGGGATGCCGCTTCGTGGCCTGCGTGTCGATCTGACCCTCGATCACCAAGGGTTCACGGGAGCAGGCGATGTGTTTGTGTTCGCCTCGGTGCTCAACGAGTTTTTTGCACTTTACACCAGCCTCAACTCGTATCACGAGCTGCGAGTCACCAGCACACAAGGAGACGTGTACCTATGGTCACCTCGCATGGGCCAGCAGCCCTTGCTTTAACCGAACTGTCCCGGTCAGTTCGTGAGTACTCGCTGTTTCAAGCGATATTGCAGGTGGTCGAGCGTTTGCGTGTGGCTCACCCCTCTCTGGACGAGGACGCACTTTACGATCAGTTGGAGTTCCAGGCCAATCCTGGCCTGGGGTTTCCTGGCAACGATATCGAGAGCGTTGAATTTTTTCAGGATCAAGGACAGTGGCGGGCGCGGCTTCAACTCAATGTGCTTGGGTTGGTAGGGGCGGGGTCGCCGTTGCCGGCATTTTATGGTGAGCAGGCACTGGCACAGACGACAAGGGGGAACCCGACTCGTGATTTTCTTGATGTGTTCCACCATCGCTTGCAGCGACTGATGCTGCCGATCTGGCGCAAATACCGTTACCAGGCGTGCTTTCGACCGGGTGCCCGAGACCCTTTTTCCGAGCAGATGTTTGCGTTGGTCGGCCTGGGAGGGAGCGTCATTCGCGACGCTATACCGTTGAACTGCAAGCGGCTGTTGCCCTACCTGGGACTATTGAGTCTGCGTACTCATTCTGCCGCGCTGGTCGAGACCGTGTTGCGCTACTACTTCAAGCACCGCCAACTGTACGTTGAACAGTGGGTTGAACGCGTCGTGCTGATTGCTCACGAGCAGCGTAACTGCCTTGGCGGCCTCAACAGCCTGTTGGGTAATGACCTGGTGCTGGGGTGTCGGGTTGCAGACCGCAGCGGCAAATTCAGGGTGCACGTCCAAGCACTGGACTGGCAACACTTTCACGAATTTCTACCCACCGGTACAGGCTATCAGCCGCTATGCGCGCTGATCAGATTCTCCGTTCGGGACCCACTGGAGTACGACATTCGATTGGTGTTGGCGAAGGGTGAGGCCAGGCCGCTGCACATTGGCGAACACAACATTTGTGGTTTGGGATGGACCAGTTGGCTTGGTCATGACCGAGCTGATGGCGCTGTGACCTTGGCCAGCAAAATTCATTAAGGATTGATGATTATGATGAATGTGGACCTGCAACAACTGATTCAGGCATTGGCGGCGCCTAGTCGTCGCACCCTCGAGCGGGCGGCCGAGCGTTGTGTCATGCGCGGCGGCGCGGAGGTGCTGGTGGAGGACTTGCTGCTGGCACTATTGGAGCACCCGGACGGTGTGCTGGTACGAGCGCTACAGGACGCCGGCGTTGCTCCGGCTGAACTGGAGTCTGCGTTGCAGCCCAGGAGCGAGCAAGTCTCCTCGAGTAATCCGGTCTTTGCTGAGCCGTTGGTGCAGTGGTTGCAGCACGCATTACGCACAGCCCATCTGGAGTTGGAACAGGACGAGGTCGACGACGGTGCCTTGCTGCTCGCGTTATTGCGCAACCCAATACCGCAAGCGGGAAGTCGTTACCCCTTTATCCTGGGCCAGATCGATGCCGAACGCCTGCGATCATTTCTCTTGAGCGAAAGGCCCGAACACTCCGATTGCATGACGCCTGTACCAGGGCCGTCACTGCTGCAACGCTTTACCCATGACCTGACTCGCCAGGCCCGCGACGGCCTGCTCGATCCGGTGTTGTGCAGAGATGGCGAGATTCGACAGCTGATCGATATCCTGGCTCGAAGGCGCAAGAACAACCCTATCGTCATAGGGGAGGCGGGGGTTGGAAAAACGGCCATCGTCGAGGGGCTGGCACTGCGAATCGTCGCCGCGCAGGTACCCGCAGTACTCCAGAACGTCCGTCTCCTGACCCTGGACATGGGCCTGCTGCAAGCCGGGGCAAGTATCAAAGGTGAGTTTGAACGACGCCTCAAGGGTGTGATTGATGAGGTCGATACTTCCCCGGAAACAGTCATCCTATTTATTGACGAAGCCCACACCTTGGTCGGCGCGGGCGGCCAGCCAGGGGGGTTGGACGCTGCCAACCTGCTCAAACCGGCGTTGGCCCGTGGCGAGCTACGTACCATCGCTGCCACCACCTGGTCGGAATACAAGAAATACTTCGAGAAAGATCCTGCGTTGTCCCGGCGCTTCCAACCGGTCCATGTCCACGAACCGACGGTTGGCGATGCGGTAACGATTCTGCGTGGTCTGGTACCCGTATATGAAGCCAGCCATGGCATCTATGTGCGTGATGACGCCGTTGTCGCTGCTGCGCAATTGTCAGCCCGTTATCTGAGCGGGCGCCAGTTGCCCGACAAGGCTGTGGATGTGTTGGACACCGCGTGTGCCCGGGTGCGTATCAGCCTGGTAACGGCACCGGCCGAGTTGCAGCGCCTGCGCGATGAACTGGCCGAGGGATCACGCCAGTGTATGGCGCTACGTCGGGATGTGCAGGCAGGGTTGTCGGTCGATGAGCCGGCTTTGCAGGCCTTGGCCCTGCGGCTGGAAGAGGTCGCGCGTGAGCATGAGGTGCTGGAGCAGCGCTGGGGGCTTCAGCGTGGACTGGCCGAACAAATGCTTGTGCTTCGTCAGCAACTGGCCGAGGCCCATCGAGATCAGGCTGACGCACAGGTCATTGATAGGCTAGGCCAGGTATTGGCCGAAAGCCATCGCACGTTGCTGATGGCACAGCGTGAGCAGCGGTTGGTCAGTTTTGAAGTGTGTCCTCGGTTGATCGCGCAGGTGATCAGCGCCTGGACGGGTATCCCGGTGACGCAACTGGCCCGTGAGCACAGCTCGAACGTGCTTGGGTTTTCCGGTGACTTGCGCACCCGAATCCTGGGCCAGGATTATGCGGTGCGGGTGCTGGATCGTTGCATGCGCGCTGTCGCCGCAGGACTGAACAGCGACAACGCACCGGTTGGGGTGTTTCTGCTGGTGGGCCCCAGTGGGGTCGGCAAGACCGAAACGGCGCGTACCTTGGCCGACCTGTTGTATGGCGGCGAGCGCTTTATGACCACGATCAACATGTCGGAATATCAGGAGAAGCACTCCCTGTCTCGATTGATTGGGTCTCCGCCGGGATATGTCGGTTATGGGGAGGGCGGAGTGCTGACCGAGGCGGTACGGCAAAAGCCCTATTCGGTGGTGCTGCTCGATGAAGTTGAGAAGGCTGACCCGGATGTCATGAACCTGTTCTACCAGGTCTTTGACAAAGGCGTGGCAAATGATGGCGAAGGCCGTGAAATAGACTTTCGCAACACCTTGATCCTGATGACTTCCAATCTGGGCAGCGAACAGATCGTCACATTATGTTCAGACACCCAGCACCCAAACATCGACGTGTTGCAGAAGGCGATTCAGCCCATTCTCAGTGCCCATTTCAAACCGGCGTTGTTGGCCCGAATCCGCGTCGTCCCGTACTACCCGGTCAACGATGGAGTGTTACAGGAACTGATTGAAAGCAAGCTGCAATACCTGGGGCAAAGGCTGCTCAGGCGCAATCTGAAGTTCAGTCACTCGCCAGAGTTGCTTGTTCATATGAAAGATCGCTGCCTGCAGAGTGACAGCGGTGCACGGTTTATCGATCACTGGCTGGAGGCCAATCTGCTTCCTTTGGTAGTGGATCGCCTATTGGAAGCAATGGCGGGTGACGAGCCCCTGCAGTCTGCTCACGCCGGGCTGGATCGTCACGGCCACCTGACCTGTGAGTTCAACTGATGACGGATAACCTGTTTACCCAGTTGCCGCACCCTCTGGTTTACGCCGACGCTTTGTTGGCATGGTTCGTCCGATTAGGTATCGACAGCGACGAGTCGACCTTGCCCGATGACTGTGTCACGGCGGCAGCGCAATTGAGTCAGTGCGAACTCAGCCAGTTGTACCTGTTCGACGAGCTGACGGGGCGGTTGGAGATGGCTGCCCAATGCCTGTCAGGTATCTTGCCACCCGTAGACCTTGCGAACCCAGGAGTGGATTTCAACAACGAGCAGTTATTGCAGTTTGTCATGCAACAGAACCAGGTTTTGTGCATCACTGACTTGGACAGCGATGTGTATGACACGGGTATTCTGCCCGTAGTTGCTATGCCTTGGCGTTCATTGCTGTGTGTGCCATTGACTAGCCGACGCAAGAAAATTTCAGGTTTGTTGTTGTGTGCCAGTCAACGCGGGGCTGACTTGCAGGGGTACGCGGCATCCTTGGGGCAATTGGGCAGCTTTGCCTTGCACCAGCTGACTGTTCTGCGGCGCACGCGTCCAGCGCCAGCAGTCTTGCAAGCGACCCGAAGTACAGCCCATGCCAATGGCTATGGGTTGATCGGCAATAGTGCCGCGATGGATGAGACCTGTCGTTTGATTGGCAAAGTCCTGCACAGCCGTTACACGGTGCTCTTGCGAGGAGAGACCGGGACCGGGAAGGAGGTGGTTGCCCGGGCTATCCATGAAGCGGGACCTCGTCGCACCAAGGCGTTTGTGGTGCAAAACTGCGCCGCCTTTCCTGAGGGCTTGCTGGAAAGCGAGTTGTTTGGCTACCGCAAGGGCGCTTTCACCGGTGCAGAGCGCGACTATGCCGGCCTGTTCGATGCGGCACATGGCGGCACACTGTTGCTGGATGAGATTGGTGATATGCCGCTGTCGTTGCAGGCCAAATTGCTGCGGGTCTTGCAGGAAGGGGAAGTTCGTCCGTTGGGCGCCAGCGTTGCCCATAAGGTTGATGTGCGGATCATCGCCGCGACCCATCGCGACCTCGAGGGCATGGTTGCCCAAGGCAGTTTTCGCGAAGACCTTTTTTACCGGTTGGCACAATTTCCTATCGAGCTGCCCGCGCTGCGCCATCGAGACGGCGACGTGCTGGTGCTGGCCCGTCATTTTGCTGACAAAGCGTGCTCCTCTCACGAGCGTGAGCCGATAGCCTGGTCGAGTGCGGCCCTTGATCAACTGTCCAGCCATGCCTTTCCCGGCAATGTACGGGAACTCAAATGCCTGGTGGAACGTGCGGTATTGCTGTGTGACGAGGGGGTGATTCTGCCTGTGCACCTGTCACTGGCACCGGGTCCCATGGCTGTTTGTATCGATGTGACGTTGCGCCAGCGCCTGGAGCGTGTCGAACGTGTGTTTCTGATCGATTGCCTGCGCAAAAATCGTGGCAATCGGACCCGGACGGCTCGAGAGCTGGGCCTGGCCCGTCGCACGCTGCTGTACCGCCTGGCACGGCTGAAAATCCCCTATGGCGATGTCAAGGAGGAGCGCTGATGTCGTGCTGCTCTAGCCATTACTTGTCGGCACTGGTTATCCAGGCCTGCCGGATTTACCTCAAAGAGAGATGCCTGATGCCTGTTCGTCGGTGGCAAGCCGTTGTGCTTGTGTTGTTTGTTCTTGGTGGCTGTCACGCAAATTACGTCTTCGACGACGGCGACTACCGCCCACTGGGTGACCCAAAGTCAAGCAGGCGCGGTGAGTAAGTCAGGGAGCCCAAATATGCAATTAGTGCTTGAAGTTTGTGATCCCGGGCGCAGGGGAGCAGGACAGTCCCTGAGCAAAATTTTTGATGGTATTGGTGGGGTAATCGGTCGTGGTGCCGGTTGTGACTGGATCATCCCCGATCCAAGTCGCCTTCTTTCCAACCATCATGCGCTGATCACCTATCGCAATGGTCGATATTTCCTGACCGATATCAGCAGCAACGGTGTTTTTCTGGGAGGTAGTAGTAAGCGCTTGCCCAAGGGAAAGGCCAGGTCTGTTGTGGATGGCATGGTCGTTCGATTGGGAGGGTTCGAGATTCGTGCCTGCCTGATTGGGCAGGCAAAGGGGGCTGAGTTGGGCGATGGGACAATCGCCACGGCCAACGCGATTCCTGACGACGCCTTTCTTGAGCAGGACCCTATGCAGGCACTTGAGCGCGAGCTACTGAGTCGGAACACCTCGGATGAACTGGATTCCCTGAAAACGATAGCCGGAAAATCTGTGTCGTGGGTCGATGAGTGCTCGGTGGAGACGGAGCATCTGACGATGCCCGAGTGGGTGGCGCCCGTGCCAGAGGCGACACCGAGGCTCGTGGAAATTGTTCCTGCCACGGTCAATGAGGCGTTTTGGACAGCTTTTGCCGACGCGCTCGGTATGTGTCTGGAACGACTCGATGAACCCGGGCGAGAGGCGCTGGCGATCAAGGCGGCAAGTTTACTCAGGCATAGCATTGATGGGTTGCAACAGAGCTTGCACACCCGCAATGAACTCAAGAGTGAACTTAACCTGCCTATGACGGACGTCCGGCCAAAGGGCCAGGCTCCCCTGAACGACAGTGTCGATTGCAGTGAGGCATTGAAGATACTCCTGGGCACCGGACAGCTCGGCCTGTTGCCGGCCGAATGGGCGATCGCCCAGGCCTATCGGGATATTCAGGCCCATCAAGTAGCACTACTGGCAGCCTGCCGTGCTGTTGTGCGCGGTGCATTGATGACCTTTGCGCCAGCGCACTTGATTCGCTGCTTCAAACACCAGGAAAAATCCGCGAGGCTCATCACATCTGGCGCCCACTGGCGTGCCTATCAGCGTCATTACCAACGACTGATCGAGGATGACAACTGGAGTGCAGGCCTATTGGGCGGTGACTTTGCAAAAGCTTATGAGGAACAGGTTCGCCTGATCTCCACCCTTGACCGTGCCTATCCAGGATGATGCCCATGTCTCGTGCTGCCATTGCTTTGTTGTTCGTTGTGCTGGGCCTGTTGGTCGGTTGTAGCAATCTCTCACCCTTTTCGAAACTGACCAAGCTGGATCTGACGCTGACGGCCAGTGAACAGGTCAATCCGGACCTCCATGGCCGGCCGTCGCCCATCGTATTGCGCCTGATAGAGCTTCGACATCCCGTAGCCTTTGAGAACGCTGACTTCTTCAGTCTCTATGGGCGTGCCGAACACACCCTGCCCAAAGACCTGGTAACCATCGAGGAGCTGGAGCTGCGTCCCGGTGAGCAGGTGGTACTCAAACTCAGCGTCGAGCGTGGTAGCCGTTATGTTGGCGTACTGGCGGCGTATCGGGACCTGCCCAATACGCAGTGGCGCCATGTCCTGCCCATTATCGGTCAAAAGGTGAACCGCGCTGAACTGGTACTTGACCAGGCAGGGGTTCGACCTGCCCTTGCGCTCCAAGATAAGGCGGACGACTGATATGAAAACCCATAAAGTCATCTGGCAGGAGGGCATGCTGCTGCGGCCCCAACATTTGCAACACAATGATCGTTATTACGAGCAGCAACTCAAGGATCGAACCCGATTGCTGGGCGATCATGCATGGGGATTTCTGACCCTGGAAATCGACCAGCAGTATCTCAATATGGGCAAGATCGTCGTCAGCCAGGCCAGCGGCATATTTCCTGACGGCAGCCTGTTCGACTTGAGCTGCACGCCGGAGCCTCTGGCCCTGGATGTTCCGGAAAACGTGCCAGGGCAACCGATTTACCTGGCATTGCCGCTGGTTACCGGTAACCACATTGAAGCGCGTCAGGTGCAACAGTCCGAGGTATTGGCACGCTACGTCATGTGCCAGACCGACGTGGTTGATTCAAACGCGGGGGAAGACGCTCGTTGCCAGATCAACTGCGGGCGTCCAGATTTTCGCCTGCTATCGGGCGAGCAGCAGAGTGACCAGCGGTACGTGAAGCTCAAGGTAGCCCAGGTGCTGGGATGCGCCTCGGACGGTGTGGTCAGCCTGGACCCTGACTTTGTCCCGACCTTTATCCACCTGCAAGGCTCCAGGTATCTGTTGTCCTGCCTCAAGGAGGTGATCAGCCTGCTGGCCAGCCGTGGCGATGCCATTGCCGAGCGCCTGCGCTCCAATGGCAAGGCCGTGGGGGCGCAAGTTGGCGATTTCCTGATGTTGCAACTGATCAACCGTACCGAGTTGGTCTTGCGCCACTACCTGGACCTTTCCCAGGTCAGTCCCGAGACATTGTATCGAGCTCTATTATCGATTCTGGGCGAACTGTCGACGTTCGCCAGTGATACCAAGCGCCCGCGCCTTGAAGGGCGCTACCGGCACAGCGACCAGGGTGCCAGTTTTCGTGGGTTGATGGAGGCGATACGCAGTGTGTTGTCGATGGTGCTTGAACAACATGCCATCGAGTTGGCGCTGCAACAACGCCAGTATGGCGTACTGGTGTGTCCGGTAAGTGATCTCAAACTGCTGGGCTCGGCAACCTTCGTGCTGTCGGCCAGTGCCCACTGCGATAGCGAGGAGCTTCGTCATCGCCTGCCCACACATCTGAAAATTGGGCCCGTGGAGCGGATTCGTGAGCTGGTGAACCTGCATCTGATGGGGATCAAGGTCAAGCCATTGCCGGTAGCTCCCAGGCAGATTCCGTTTCATGCCGGCAATACCTATTTCATGCTCGAACTCAGTGCCCGCGACGTCACGCAACTGGAGCATTCCGGAGGGTTCGCCTTCCATGTCGCCGGTGAATTTGCCGAACTTGAACTGAAATTCTGGGCCATCAGGAACTGAACCTATGTTGATGGAAAGAGAACCTTTGCCGGATGAAAAAACGGTACTGCTCGACCGCCTGGGTCGTGCCCCCGAACAGGGCCCAATTACCGACTTCGCATCGCCTCCGCGCTTCGAGCAACTGGAAGACCGAATGGTCTACGCGGCCCGTTTGCAGGGCGCGCAAAGCTTCAATGTCGGGCTCAACATCCTGGTGGCGACGGCCTGGGAGTTATTGTCCGAGGTGGTCCGACTCAAGGGTAGCGTTGCTCAGGAAAGTCTTCATGCGCTCAATGATCGGCTGTCGTGCGGCATCACGCTTTTCGAAACGCGGGCCCTGCATGAGGGCGCCGAGACCAGTGAGGTGGTGGCGGCGCGTTATGTGCTGTGCAGTGTGATTGACGAGGCTGTCGTGACCACTGCCTGGGGCAGTCAGAGCGATTGGTCGCAAATAAGCCTGCTGAGCCGTTTTCATAATGAAACTTTCGGTGGCGAGAAGTTTTTCCTGCTGCTGGAGCGAATGTCGAGGAACCCCGTCAAGCATGTGGCAATGCTGGAGCTGATGTACTTGTGCTTGTCCCTGGGGTTCGAGGGCAAGTACCGGGTCATGGAACGTGGTGTTCTGCAACTAGAGGGCATTCGGGACGCCCTGTATCGACAGATCAGGCACGTGCGCGGCGATCCCCCTCGGGACCCCGCGACGATGCCGCAGCAAGGGCAGCAACACCGCAGGCTGATACGCATTGTTTCCGTGTCCTGGGTGACGATCTTTGTCACGGCCTGCCTGTTGATGATGTATTCGGGGTTTGCCTGGGTACTTGGCGAGCAGCGCGAGAGGGTACTGCAGCCTTATCAAGAGCGAGCGCCACTCATCACTTCAATGCACAGGTAATGCAGGTAGCAAGCATGAAAGCATTCTTCAAGAGAGCGGCTGACTTCCTGGGCATGACCTGGCTGTGGAGTCTGTTATTGGTGCTCTCGACAACCTTGGCCGTATGGTTTTTCGGGCCCTTGTTGGCGGTCGACGATTACCGGTTCTGGCAAGGTTCGGTAGCGCGCCTGCTGACCATCAGTACTCTGTTTCTGCTGTGGGGCCTGGCAATGGTCTTTGTCAACCGCCGCGGCCCGACACTGCAGAGAGATTACGAACTCCGGCCGCACCAGCACCTCATCATTCGGGAGCAAAGAACATTGCGCGCCCGATTCAAGGTAGCGCTGCACGCCCTGAGAGTCTCAACGCGTTATGGCGAACGCAGTGGGCGTTGGCGCAACGACTTGCCCTGGTTCCTGCTGATCGGAAACACAGGCAGTGGCAAGACCTGTTTGCTAGAGGCCGGCGGGTTGCAATTGGCACTCGACAGGATTGATCCCTCGTCGACCCGTAGCGGGAGCGGTACCCGCGACTGCGAATGGTATTTTGCCGACGATGGGGTGTTGGTCGATACCGCAGGGCGATACCTGAGCCTCGCAGATGGTGCAGTGGATGCCGCCGGTTGGTCGACGTTGCTTGGCCTGCTTAAAGGACGCCGTCGTTTCCGTCCGCTTGATGGTGTGCTGGTGGCGCTTTCGGTGGACACATTGCTTAACGGCAGCGAGCAGGAACTGGAGATTCTGGCACGCCAGGTCCATAGCCGCCTGCAGGGTATTCAGCAGTCCTTGCATGTTCAAATACCGGTCTACCTGATCTTGACTCAGGCGGATCGCTTACCGGGATTTGTGGAGTTCTTTGACCGGCTGGAGGCCGAAGGCCATGATGCGGTGCTCGGTGAGCGACTTGTCGTTGGCAGGGGCAGTGCTGATATTGCCGAGGTGCGCCGGGCATTCGAGGCATTGCTCCAGCGTCTGAGCAGCGAGTTGATCCAGCGCCTGCATCAAGAACGAAATACCGAACGTCGTGGGCGAATGCTCGATTTTCCCCATCAGGTGGCCCAGCTTGGTGAGCGCCTGTGCCTGTTTGTCGAGTTGGCGTTTTCCGCCCACAGTTACCAGAGCGTCAATGCCTTGCGCGGTTTTTACTTGACCAGTGCCGGCGGCAATACTCTGTCGGATGGAGGGGCTCTATTGTCGGGAGGGCAGGGTCAAGGTTCCGGTGCAGGAGATACGCGCCCACGCTTTATTCAGGGATTGTTGAGCCGGGTAGTCTTTTCCGGCGCTGACCTGGCGGGGCTCGATAGTCTTGAGCAGCACAGGCTTCGGCCTCGCCAGCGTATGCTGGCCCTGGCCGCGTTGCTGGTCGTTGGGGCGGCAGGCCTGCTGTGGATGCGCAGTTATTCTGTCAATCATCAGCATCTTGAGCAGGTGCGCGAGCTGGCCCGGCATTTTTTACCGCCGTCTTCGGTGGAGAATGCCCTGGCAATCCTGCCCTCATTGGACACACATCTGGCGGCTACCCGGGTTTTTCCTCCTAGAGGTCAGGCAAGCGTGTCCGAACAAGTTGGGTTGTACCAAGGCGACAGTAGCCGGCCCGTCCTGGACCAGGCCTACGAGCAGGCGCTGCAACGCCTGTTGTTGTCCCACGTCAACGTGATGCTTGAGCGGCAAGTGCGCGCCAGCCTGGAGGATCGCGAGTTGTTATCGGACAGCCTGCGGGCGTACCTGATGCTCAACCTGCGGGAGCGGCGTGATCCGGATTGGCTCAAGGAGCGAGTCGCGGGCCAATGGTCGTTGCTGCATGCCGGTGACACCAGGGTACAACGTCGGCTGAACGAGCACTTTGAGCGGTTGCTTGAACAACCTTTCGCATACCCAATCAATAACGAGTTAGTGGCCCAGGCGCGACAGGTATTGCGAGGAGAATCTCTGGCCAGCGTGGTGTACCGCGTGCTGCGTGAGCAGGCCCGCAATCTTGAACCTTATCGCTTCAGCCAGCACCTGGATCCCCGAGGACGTGTGTTCGCTGGGATCGATCAACCCATCCCGGGGTTTTACACTCAGCGTTATGTGCATTATTTCGCGGCCCAGGGATCTCGATTGGTGAATACCATCGTGCAAGACAACTGGGTGCTGGGTGAAGGCGCAGACCTGAGTCCGATGGACTTGCGTCGATTGATGGTGGAACTGGAGCAACGTTATTTCAGCGAGTACGCCGAGACCTGGAGCGAGGCCCTTGGCCAGGTTCGTTTGCAAGACACCGACACCGCCAGGCAAGGTGCCGAGCAGTTGGCCAGCCTGACATCGGCGCACTCACCCTTGTTGCAGCTGCTGCAACAGGTCAGGGAAAACACACGTTTTTCGTCTGCGCCAGAGCAGGTTGGTGGCCTTGCAGGCAGTATGCCAGGGCCGCTCACTCCTTTGCCCCAGGCAGCGTTGGGCAATGCTTTGGGCGTGATTGCCGGTGAGTCTTCGGACACCGCCCGGAGGGCGCTGCAACGTCGCTTCGAGTCTCTGCATCAACTGTTGGATGACCAGCAGAATCCCGGAACAGAACTGACCCAGGCACTGCAGGCGCTCAACCAATTGCATCTGCAGTTGGCGGCGCTGAGTCGGGTGGGGCAGCCAGAGCAAGCGGCATTCGATATGGTCAAGCAGCGAATGCATGGCCAGCAGGATGCCCTGAGCGATTTGCGTAATGTCGCCATGCGCTTGCCGTTGCCGCTTGCCTCCTGGGTTGATGGTTTGGCCGATAGCCATTGGCGCCGAGTACTCGATGATGCCTACCGCCATTTGAACCAGCGCTACCAGAGTGAGGTGTACGGTTTTTACGCCAAGGCGATCAAGCAACGCTATCCGTTCAATGCCCACGCCAGCAGCGATGTTGCCTTGACCGATTTCCACGAGTTCTTCAAGCCCCAGGGGGTAATGGCACGGTTTTTCGATAGCTATTTGCGTCCTTTCGTCAGCGGCGACGCCGGCCGCTACCGGTTGCGCAGTCTGGACGGTCGCACTTTGCCCATGTCTCGTGCACTGCTTGATCAGTTGGGTAAGGCGAAAGTGATTCGTCGCGGCTTTTTTGCAGATGACCAGGGCCTGGCTCAGGTTCGCTTTACACTGGCGCCTTATAGCCTTGACTCGACGGTGAGTCGTGCGATCTTTCGGTTCGGCAGCCAGCAAATGGAGTATCGCCATGGGCCGATTGTGCCTATGGCGTTCCAATGGCCAACCGAGGCAGAGGATGGCCGCAGCAGTCTGGTGCTGGAGCGAGACGCCGAGCGTGCGCAGGGTATCGAGAAAAACACCGGCCCCTGGTCCCTGTTCCGGTTGTTCGACCTTATGCAAAGCGAGTCCTTGAGCGGGCGTGATGTGCTGGTGCTCAAGGCCGATCTCGGTGGTTCGCGGGTCAATTACTTACTGACCAGCCAGAGCACGCCCAGTCCGTTTGACTTGGGCACATGGCGCACTTTCCGCATCCCGGAGCAGTTGTGATCAGGCTACCAGGCCGCTGGCGCAGCGCAGGGCGAACCGCCCGTGGCAAGGTTCGGGGGCGCAATGAGGATGCGTTTCTTGATTGTCCGCAGCAGGGCTGCTGGGTGGTGGCGGACGGGATGGGTGGCCACCAGGCGGGCGATGTCGCCAGCCAACTGGTGGTCAAGAGCCTGGCCGCATTGCCGGGACAAGGTAGTCTTGATGAGCGCTTGCTGGGCGTTCGGCGCTGCCTGCAGTGGCTTGACCGGCAGATGGGCCAGGTGTTGCCGGTGGCTGCTCGCGGGGCTGATTACATCATGGGTAGCACGGTGGTGGCCTTGCTGCTTGAGGGGGATCGCGCGGCTTGCATCTGGGCCGGCGACAGTCGTTGTTACCTGTGGCGAGGGCGGGCTCTGTACCAGTTGTCCCGGGATCATTCCCTGCTGGAGCAACTGATCGACGAACAGCGGCTGAGCCCGGAGCAGGCCAGGGCGCATCCGGATGCCAGGGCCTTGACCCGGGCCGTGGGCGCGCGCGCAACGCTGGCCCCGGAAGTACTGGAGCTCAAGACGTCCCCTGGGGATGTGTTTTTGTTGTGCAGTGATGGCTTGTATCAGGGGCTCAGTCCTGGAGAGCTGGAAGGTGCCCTGAGCCTCGGCGCGCCACAAAGGGTCCTGGATCGATTGTTCGAGGAGGTCTTACGCGGTGCCGCCAGGGACAATCTGACCGCTGTGGTCATTCAGCGATGAGTGATATGCCCAGCACGCC
Organism: Pseudomonas karstica; assembly: GCF_009707515.1. Classification (GTDB taxonomy): domain Bacteria; phylum Pseudomonadota; class Gammaproteobacteria; order Pseudomonadales; family Pseudomonadaceae; genus Aquipseudomonas; species Aquipseudomonas karstica. The sequence continues at coordinate 130,339 of NZ_WLYI01000007.1, forward strand.
AACAACCAGGGAAGGGCCAGCCTGCTCCGTTTCAAGTCTGCCCCCGACGCCCCCAGCAATGCCTTCCTTGCTGGCTGGACGTTACCGCATAGAAAGAATGCTGGGCGCAGGTGGCATGGGGGTGGTGTATCGCGCCCGGGATTTGCTGCATGAGCAATTTGGCGAGCCGGATTCCAAGGTTGCGTTGAAGGTGCTGTCGCAAACGCTTTCCCGGGCGACGGACGCTCACGTGCTGCTGTACAGCGAGTTTGCACTGACGCGGTGCTTGCGGCACGAGCGGGTGATTCGGGTGTACTCGTTCGAAGTGGACACGACCTGGCAAATGGCGTTCTACACCATGGAGCTGCTGCCCGGCATGACCCTGGATAGTTTATTGCGCGAGTGCCCAGGCGGATTGCCGTGGAGTGAGTTGCAGCCTATCGCCGTAGGCTTGCTCGACGCACTGGGGTATACCCATCAACAAGGCGTGCTGCACGGCGATGTAAAACCAGCCAATGTGATGGTTGGAGAACAAGGATTGCGTCTGTTTGATTTCGGCCTGGGCCAGGCGACCACACCCGCTTTGGCAGGGCTGCCGGCCTTGAGTCGCGGCCGTTTCAATGCATGGACACCGTCCTACGTCGCACCGGAATTATTGGATGGTGCACCGTTGTCTGCCAGTGCCGACCTCTATGCGGCAGCTTGTGTACTTTACGCGCTGGCACAGGGACGGCGGCCCTTTGACGGTTCATTGCAGCATCGATCTGCGGCACAGTGCGGTCCGCCGGGACAATTGCCTCGCCAGTGTTGGTCGGCGTTATGTATGGCCATGGCTGGTGATCCACGCCGTCGAATGGTGACGGTTGATGAGTTACGAGCGGTAATAGGCGGAGTCCGTACGGGCGTTCGCCGTTGGTTCAAGCCCCATGGATGCACTCAGTCGGCCAAACCATGCAACTGACAGTACTCAGCCCAGCCAAGGCCCGCCATCTGGGCGACTTCCTTATGGACTTCAAGACGTTGGGCCTCGAACTCTTGGGGTGAGTGTGCCGTCAGTTGCAGGGTCAGCTCCCAGGCGAACAGTCCCAGGCGTTCAGCTTCGGCTTCGAAGGCCTCATGCAAGCGTTCGGCACGGTATTGCGCCAGCGTTTCTCCCTTGGCCTGGGCTGCCAGGGGATTTAATGTGTCCAGTTCGGCGCGCAGGTCAGGGTACTTATTCAGGAATCTGTCCAGGGCGAGCTGGTGATTTTCACCGGGTTGGGACAAGGCATAACTCCAGGGTAAGCAGGTGGTTGAACGTATCATGAGGCCTGTTGGAGGTGACTGTTGCGTCTGGCGCGCTTGCGTAAGCGGTTGGTCACCCAGGTTTGCAGCGGCTCAAGCAGGAAGAATAGCAAGTAGGCCGTCAGCACCAGGGCCAGGTCGCTCCAGGTTTGCGCTATCGGCCCTTCAAACAACTCGATGCCTGCCTTGATCAGAAACAACAATGCTACACCACAGAGCCATAACACCATGGTGAGAAGCAGAGGGCGAGCGCGATTTGAAAACCTGCCTTGCATGTGGGTACATCTCCTTGAGGATGCCGGGGCTGTTTACCCAGTGAATCGAATTGTTTTGAACCGAGGCCGGCTGATTTATGAGCGATCTGGTTACAGATAAGTTTCATAACCGGATTGGACGGTGTTTGGTTCAAGCGCAAACAGGCTTCCTCAAATTCCTGGAGCCAACGCTGTAGCGTTGCGAAGCAAACCTGTTTTCGGAAACTGCGCGGTCGATCAATGGCAGTGACGACTTAATCCTGAGGCCAGTAAACAGCGGCAGGATTGGTAGGCGGGTGATGGATCGAGGGGCGATGTACATCGAGCGTTTGATATCCATGTCAGTCCTGCTATCCGAATTGGCATTTAACGGCCGAAAACTGATCGTTCGACCAAGAAAGACTTGGATAGTAGCAACTGTCGAGGGATTTATGGGCAAGTATGTGTCAGAAAAATGACTGGCGGGCGCTCAAGGCACGGGTCTAGGCCGCGCCATATTCCCCTTGGGTTCGCTCTATTTCTTCAACCAGTTGATCAATCCCCGCCAACCGTGCCCGATTGTCATGATCCCAAGGATGAAACCCTGGCTTGAAATAATGCAACCAGGGCAACGCCATCCGTGGAAACACGCCCTTGGGTCCATAGAGAAACTTGAGCATCCGCCAGAACCCCTTCAGATGCCCCCCCGCACGACGGTCGGCAATCAGCAGGCGCAGGTGAAAATCAAATACCACCAGCCAGAAGAATACCGTGGTGAACAGCATCGTTGCGGTGCGCAACAGGTAGCGCTTGGGCCCGGGTTTGATCACTGTGTTCCAGACATCAAACGCCACCGCTTTGTGCTCGGTCTCCTCCAACGCATGCCAGTACCACATCTGTTGGTAGCCCTTGACCGACTCACCAAAGCGCGACGGATCACTGAGGAGGATTTCGGCGAGCATCGCGGTGTAATGTTCCAGGGCGATGGTCACCGCCAGGTTGAAAGAGACTGGCAGGTGTTTCTTCTGCAAGTCCAGGATGACCTTCAGTCGATGGTCCAGGGTATGCGCCGGCAGGCCGGCCGCTTGCAGCAGGTCGTTGTAGGCTACATGTTCCCGGCTGTGCATGGCTTCCTGGCCGATGAAACCCTGGATTTCCTTCTTCAGGTCCGGGTCTTCGATGCGTTTGCGGTAGTGGCGTACGCTGTCCATGAAGAACAACTCGCCTTGAGGAAACAGCAACGACAGGGCATTGAAGAAATGCGTGATGAAAGGGCCTTGTTCGTGCCAGTTCTTGATGCGCTTGGCAGGTAGGGCAAAACGCAGGTCGCGACGGATGGGTAGCATGTGGGGACTCCATGGCGTAATGAAGAATCAGAGACGGTGTTCGTCCTGGGTTTCAAAGATCGGCGGCTTGGAATTTTTTGGCGCCATGCGCTTGCTGGCAAACACCACCAGCGCCTGATAAGCGGCCGGCAAGCAGCGGGCCAGCAGGTCCAGGGCATAGGCGTCGCGGCCGATCAGCACACGGCGCTTGTTTTTGCGCACGCCGTGCAGAATGACCTTGGCAGCCTGAGCGGCGTCGGTGATGAACAGTTTTTCAAAGTCGGCCCGGGCCTGTTGTTCGCCGTGGATCAAAAAGCCGGTCATGTTGGGATCGATCCGGCTGCTGCGGCAGATGTCGGTGCGAATCCCGCCCGGGTGTACGCAGGTGGCCGAGACGCCGCTGTGTTGCATGTCCAGTTCCTGACGCAGGGATTCGGTAAAGCCGCGTACGGCGAACTTGGTGGCGTTGTAGCCGCTCATGCCGGGTTGGGCGAACAGGCCGAACACGCTGGAGGTGTTGATCACATGCCCGTCGCCGGACGCCTTGAGGTAGGGCAAAAACGCTTTGGTACCGTGGACCACGCCCCAGAAGTTGATGCCAACGATCCATTCCAGGTCGGCGTAGTCCACACCTTCCACGGTACTCGACAGGGCAACCCCGGCATTGTTGAAAATCAGGTTGACCTGGCCGTGCTCTGCAAAACAGCGGGCGGCCCAATCGAACATGGCCTGGCGATCGGAAACATCCAGTACCTCAGAGGTGACGGTGACGGGCGACAGGATCGAGGTCTTCACCAGCTCTACTGTCTGGGCCAGGCCTTGGCTGTTTTTATCGGCCAGGGCCAGGTGGCAGCCTTCTCTGGCCAATGCCAGCGCCAATGCGCGGCCCATGCCTGATGCCGCGCCCGTGATAGCGGCTACGCGGTTGGTGAATGATTTCATGACAGGCTGCCCTCCGTCGTGGTGTGGGGTTGCGCAACGGGGTGCGAATCGGCAGTAACGGGGACCGGGCTGACAACATAATCCTTGAGGGAAAAATGCCGGGTGACCTGTTTGAAGCGCCAGGTCGAGCCAGGCCACAAGGTGGTGTTCTTACCGGTGCGCGGATCCAGGTACCAGCTCTGGCAACCACCGGTGGACCAGATGGTGCGCTTGAGTTTCTTTTGCAAGTTGAGGTTGTAGGCATTTTCCACGGTGGGTTTTACATCCACGGTGTCGATGTGCAGGCGCTGCATCTGTTGCAGGGCATCGAGGATGTAGGTGACCTGGGCCTCAATCATCAGAATCATTGAGTTATGCCCCAGCCCGGTGTTAGGACCAACGATCAGGAACAGATTGGGATAACCCGGCACCGTGGTGCCCAGGTAGGCATGAGCGCCGTCGCGCCAGGCGTCCATGATATCGAGCCCGTCGCGACCGATGATGCAACCACGGGGCAGGGGATCGGTGGCCTGGAAGCCGGTGCCGAAGATCAGGCAATCGGCCGGGTGCTTGATACCGTCGGCAGTCACCATGCCATCGGCTTCGATGCGCAATACGCTGTCGGTGACCACCTGCACATTGCTGCGTGAGAGTGCCGGGTAGTAGTCGTTGGATATCAGCACGCGCTTGCAGCCGATGGTGTAGTCGGGGGTCAGGACCTTGCGCAGGGAAGGGCGGGGCACTTGTTTATGCAGGTGGCGCAGGGCGATTTTCTGCACCATCTTCATCAGTTTCGGGTGCAGGGCAAAACCCACCACGCGACCTTCCAGGGCCCAGTAAAACGCGCCGCGCACCAGGCGCTGGGTAAAAGGCATGTGCTTGAAGGCCCAGCGTTCAAACCGTGAAATCGGCCGGTCGGGCTTGGGCATGATCCATGGCGCTGTGCGTTGGAAAAGATCCAGGTGCGCCACGTGCGGCGCGATCTGCGGCACGAATTGAATGGCACTGGCACCGGTTCCGATCACCGCCACGCGCTTGCCTTTGAGTGAATAGCTGTGGTCCCACTGCTGGGAGTGGAAGTGTTTGCCCTTGAAGCTGTCCAGGCCAGGAATGTCTGCAAGCGCCGGGCGCGACAGGCCACCCATTCCCGACACCAGCACCCGGGCGCTGACTTGGCGGCCATGGGTGAAGCTCAGGTGCCAGCGTTGTTGCTCATCGTCGAACACGGCCCGCTCCAGACCCATGCCGAAGCGTAGATAAGGCGCCAACTCATACCGTTGGGCGCAGTGTTCCAGATAGGCACGGATCTCGGCCTGGGGCGCGAATTGCCGTGTCCAGTCCGGGTTGGGCGCGAAGGAAAACGAATAGACATGCGATTGCACGTCGCAGGCGCAACCGGGGTAGTGATTGTCGCGCCAGGTACCGCCGAGGGCATCCGCCTGCTCGGCAATGAAGAAGTCCCGCAGGCCCGCTTCCTTGAGCTTGATGGCCATGCACAGGCCGGCGAAGCCTGAACCGATGATGGCGATGTCGACGTGGTCCCTCGTGTCGTCCTGTTGGGTGTAGGCATTCATAGAGTGTCCCTCGATGGGGCGACACGCCTTACGGGTTGAGACATCGGATTGACTCCTGGTTTTGTTATAGCTGCTTGGCTAACGGATTCGCCTCAAATAGATAGAACACCATTGCAAAGAAAAATTGAATTAATTATTTTAAAAAACATTTTAAATAATGTGCCTGAAAAATATCGCCTACGCTACAAACCTGTTCCTCTGGTGCGAACTGTCCGACGGATGAGTGCTTCACGCATGTAGGGTCCAGGGTGTGGACGATAGCTCTGGGACGGTTGATCAATTCCGGTCGGCTCCCAGGCTCAGGGAAGCAGAGGACCGAGCTATGGCTGTTGAATGGGTTATTGCCGCGGGTGTGTTCGTGGGGGTCAGTGCGGTGTTATGGGGTATCAGTGCCTTGATGACTCGGCGTATCGAGGCAGCTATTCCGATCAATGGACGCTGCGTGGAGGTCGATGGCGAGCGCTTTCATTATTTTGACGAGGGCAAGGGCCCGCCGCTGGTGATGATCCATGGATTGATGGGCAGCAGCCGTAACCTGACGTATGCCTTGTCGGCCCGGTTGCGTGAGGACTTCCGGGTCATCACTCTCGACCGGCCGGGCTCGGGGTATTCCACGCGCCATAAAGGCACGGCTGCCGACCTCCCGGCTCAGGCCCGACAAGTTGCCACCTTCATTAAAGCCCTGGGTCTGGGGCAACCCCTGGTACTGGGGCATTCCTTTGGCGGGGCGGTTTCCCTGGCCCTGGCCCTCGATCATCCCCACGCCGTTTCAGGTGTAGTTTTGGTAGCGCCGTTGACCCACCCCCAACCCATGTTGCCACTGGTGTTCTGGTCATTGGCCGTACGGCCGGCGTGGCTGCGGCGTTGGGTGTCGAAAACCCTGGCTGCGCCCCTAGGGATGTTGACCAAGGGCTCGGTGGTCAAGGGGGTATTCGCGCCCGAGGTCGCCCCGGATGACTTCGCTACCCGTGGCGGTGGCTTGCTGGGCATGCGTCCCGATAATTTTTATGCCGCTTCAAGCGAGATCGTCCTGGTCAATGATCATCTACCGCAGATGGTCAAGCGCTACCCACAACTGAGCCTGCCCATTGGCCTGATCTATGGCTCGCGGGACAAGGTGCTGGACTTTCGCAAGCACGGCCAGGCGCTGGCGGACAAGGTGCCAGGGCTAAAGCTGCAACTGCTCGAAGGCAAGGGGCATATGTTGCCGATCACCGCACCGGAGCGCATTGCAGCCTTGGTCGAGCAGGTGGCCAAGCGTGCCAGCCCAGCGCAAAGCGCCACGGCCCTGCACCGGCCATTTGCAGTGACGAGCAAATAATTGCGGCTTTTACGACGTAGCCGATAGCCCTCAATGCTTGCCCTGGACACCTGCCCGGATAGACGAAAAGCGACTGTATGGTCACGTTCGAAAGGGCTCAAGAAAGTAGTTGACGACCTATCGATTACGCGTTATTTATTTAAAAAAATATTTCAATATTTATTTTGAAATGATTTTTGAAGTGCTTAAGAGCGAATAAAATAATGAAAAAAACGCCTTTTATCGCATGGTTGGTTTACGGGAGTGATCAGCCCTCTTTGACGCTGTTTACTGCCCTGTTCTGCCTCGTTCGGAGGCTGCCATGAATCAGGCCCTGGCAGCCCCACACGTCTGGACCGATGGCAAGCGCCACTTGTGGTGGCTCGGCATCATGCCCTTGGCAACCCCGTTGCTTTCCGGCTCCCTCGCCATAACTACCGGTGTACAACAATTGTGGTGGGTCGGCGTACTGGTGATTTTCGGCCTGATCCCGCTGATCGATGGCCTGTTGGGCGAGGACGTCAGTAACCCACCGGAGTCCGCCGTCAGTGGTCTCGAATCCCAACGCTACTATCGCTGGATCGTCTACACCGGCGTTCTGCTGGTTATCTGTTCGGTGGTCATCACCGGTTGGCTCGCGGTCAGCGGAATCGACTGGATCATCGGCGGTGGCCTGCTGCACGCTACGGCATCTCTGGATCCGTCGAACTGGATGGCACAAACCGCCAGCTACCTCACCTCTCGCACGCAATTGCATGGTGAAGTCAGTGTGTTCACTTACCTGGGCATGGCTATGTCCACCGGCGCAGCCACCGGGATTGCCATCAATACTGCCCATGAACTGGGCCACAAGCCCCGTCTGCTGGAGATCATCCTGGCGAAGATCACCCTGGCGCCCACCTTCTATGGCCATTTCTACACCGAACATAACCGCGGCCATCACGTACGGGTGGCGACGCCGGAAGACCCGGCCAGTTCGCGGCTGGGGGAAAGCTTCTGGGTTTTCCTGCCACGTTCGGTGTGGTTCAGCGCCCGCTCGGCCTGGAATCTGGAGCGTGAGCGTCTGCGCAAACTGGGGCTGCCGGCCTGGCACTGGAAGAACGGTGTGCTCAGTGCCTGGATGTACAGCGTGGTGCTGTGGGGCGCGATGATTGGATGGCTGGGGATTGGGGTGATTCCTTTTCTGTTGATCCAGGGTATCTACGGCTTTTCGCTGCTGGAAGTGGTGAACTATGTCGAGCACTACGGGTTGATGCGCCAGAAGTTGCCCAGCGGTCGTTATGAACGCTGCTCGCCTCGGCACTCCTGGAACAGTAACCGGATTGTTACCAATATCTTTCTGTTTCAACTGCAACGTCATTCCGATCACCACGCCAACCCGACCCGCAGTTATCAATCGTTGCGCCACTTTGATGAATCACCGCAACTGCCATATGGCTACGCGAGCATGATTGTTTGGGCCTATGTACCGTACTTATGGCGTAGAAGGATGGATCACCGGGTTCTCAACCATTATTCGGGGGACGTGACGTTGGCCAATATCCACCCACCAAAACGCTTGAAGATGCTGGAAAAGTACGCCAGCGCCCGTAGTTTCTAATGTGAATTAACACGTTGTTGACGTACTCGGGATCTGTCTCTCGCAGCCTCTTTTCGCCTCCGGTTTGCCGGTTTCGAGTACTGCCTAGTTGCAAGAAAGTTGTTTGACCCGAACAAAAACAACATCAAGGGAAGGGCATCAACCATGCAAACCACCGTCAAGTTCACCACCCATATTGTGTTGGCTGTGCTGGGTCTTATTGCTTATCACCAGGCCCAGGCTGCGCGCATCGAACCTGCTGGCAGTGCATTTACTGCCCAAGGCCCGATCAGCTTTTCCAAGGGGGCCCTTATCAGCGCCGATTGCACCATCAAGGTCGCCGGCAAGGTCGCTGCCGATGGTTCGTCTGCCAGTGTCGACAAGGTCGAGTTCGACGGCGGCCTCAAGTGCAGCCGAGTCGAGGCCACAAACTTGCCTTGGATATTGGTTGCCAAAGATACCAAGAGCGGCGCGATGTCAAAAATCAGCGTCGATGTACATGCCTTCGGTCTGGGTGGCAAGTGCGGCCCCTCCACGGCCGACGGAACCTGGGATAACGCCACCGGAAAGTTGGAGGCCACTGATGTTTCTATTGGTGAAGACTGCAAGATCAAAACGGTGTCGATCAAAATGCCGCCGAACTTCAAGGTCGTCGAATAAACGCATTCGAATAGTGCAGCGGTAATTGAATTGAAATTTGGCTGGAAAGGGAAGTTCTGCAGTTTCACCGTGACCTCTCGTTCATGGCCATTACCCCGGCGAAATGATTCGCCATACATGTGAGGAAAAACAATGAAAAGCTTGAAAACCCTCGTTTGTGCAACGTCTTTTGCAATGTGCTTTGGTGTGGCTTCCATGGCGAGTGCCGCGACTATTGGTCCGGTAGGTCAAACGTTCAGCACCCCTGGAGGGACCATTACAGTGAAGTCTCCGTCATCGTTTCAAGCGCCGGTGACGTGCAGCATTAACTTCACGGGCGTTGTAAACGCCAACGGTACCGCCACCATCAAAGGGGCAACAGTGGGTGGCTCCAACGCGCTGTGCAGCCTGCCGAAAATGAAAAACTTCCCAACCCCGGGCTGGGTGCTGACTGCCAGCAGCACGACTGCAGGCACGGTCACTAATGTGGGCTACACCATCAGCTCTCTGGTTAATACCGACTGCGGGCCGAGCACCATTCAGGTTGCCTGGAATGGCACAACCCTCAGCGCCAGCAACCAAGCTCTCAGCGGTAACTGCACCGTTTCAAGCTTGTCGGTGAAACCGTCGCCTGCGCTGACTATCACCCCCTGATAACTGGCCTGTCAGAACGGTGTTGATCACCCGCTAACAACAGGCGCCTCGAGCAGGGCGCCTGTTGCGGGAGCTGATAATAATAAGGAGTGCCACATGAATAATAAGAAACCACACGCGCGTACATTACTGGGATTGGCACTGCTGGGAGGGATGATGGGCAGCGGGCAGGTTCAGGCCGGGGGGTTCTCCACGCCGACATATGGTGCTCCAGGTTGGGGTCGGGCCTTTGGTGGGGGCTCGTTGTTCAAGAATGACCCCAGCGCTGCTTATAACAACCCGGCAGCCATGGCGTTTATTGATCAGACCATTGCTCAACAGACCGTCGACTATGCTCGCATCAAGATCAAGTACAGCGGCCAGGCCTACGATTACGCGGGCAATCCCATGACCCACACGCCAGTAGCCCCGGATGGCAGTTTTGATCCTGGGAGTGGCACGCTCAATACCAACGATGGTGGGCAGGGTGGGTTCACCGCATGGCTGCCAACCGGTTTCCTGGTCATTCCCATTGGTGACCGCTTCGCCTTCGGCCTCAGTCAGGTGGTTCCGCAGGGTATGCGTACCACCTGGGATGAAAATTCGAAACTTCGTGATTTTGCAGTCGATACCAAGATTGAAACGGTCGGCCTGACGGGCTCCCTGTCGTTCAAGGTCAACGATCAGTTTTCAGTCGGGGCCGGCGCGATTGTTCAGCGCAGCCAAGGCTTTGTCAGCCAAAACGTCGATCTACTGGCCGCAGCGGCTCAGTCTCCCGAGTTGGGCAACACGCCGTTTCCGCCTGGCGTAGGCAGTGCCTTGATTCGGGTCAAGGTCGATAACATCTCGGTAGGATGGTTTGGTGGTGTGGTCTGGAAGCCCACGCTCCAGGACTCGATTGGCCTGAATTATCACGCCAAGATCAAAAACAAGCTGACGGGCAAATACAACTTTCACTCGGATTCGTTCTCTTACGCCACGATGACACAGCCGGGCCCGTTTGGTGACGGGAAAACCCTGGTAGAGTCGGCCTATCCGGGCCTCAAGCTATTCCCGGACGGTGCCCACGCCAGTACACAACTGGACATTCCAGCCACCGCTGCCATCGACTGGGTACACCAGTTCAATGATCGCTGGACCTTGGGCGTGAGTGCGATGTGGACCCAATGGTCGTCGTTCAAGAGCCTGACACTCAAGTCTGAGGGGTCGACCATCGTCGCCATTCCCTACAACTACAAGAATGCCTGGATGACCTCGATTGGTGGCGACTATAAAGCGACTGACGAACTCACCTTGCGTGCCGGCGTAGCGTACGACCAGACACCCACTCGCAACTCCACCCGTGATCCACGGATTCCGGATGGTGATCGCTACTTCCTGGCATTTGGTGCCGGTTATGACATCAAAGCTGTGCCTGGTTTGACACTGGACGCCGCGTACTCGCACCAGTTCGTACAGAAGGTCAACCTCAAGACCAAGAACGTCGACCGTTTAGGCGCTGGGCAGTTGGACGGCAAGGCCGAGTCTTCGGGCGATGTGGTCAGCCTGTCGGCCACCTATAAGTTTTGAGGTCGTTCAGGGCAGTCGTGGAGAAGGCATAAGCGCACCTGATGCTTGCTTCACGCTGTCCCAGTTACTGCTGCAACTTCCTTCCTGTTGAGCAATGAAGGCTGTTTCGTTCAGCCGATTTTTTTCGCCAAAACATTAAATATAAATTTGAAAATAATATTTGAAATTGTTTTTACAGGTTTGTACTGTGGCTTACATCTCAGGTCTTTTCGATTTGCCTGCGTGTTGGCTATGCCCTGAATCAAGTGAGGTATTTGCATGGTTATCTGGTTATTGGCGGGACTCGCTGCGGCGCTTGCCCTGGCGTATCGACAAGTTGCTGCAACCCTGTGGCTAGGCGTTGGCGTGGTGTGGTTGGCGGCGGGTTATCTATCCAACGTGGTGGCGAGCATTGGCGTTAGCGTGGCCGTGCTGCTGGTGCTGTTGCCAGCACTGTTGCTCTCGATCAAACCCTTGCGTCGCAGCCTGCTGACAAGCAAGGCCCTGGGCTTATTTCGCACGATCATGCCAGCCATGTCCGACACCGAACGTGCCGCCATCGAATCAGGCACCGTGTGGTGGGACGCTGAGCTGTTCAGCGGTAAACCCCGCTGGGAACGCCTGCTGCAGGCCGCGCCTGCGAGCCTGACAGCGGAGGAACAAGCCTTTCTCGACAACGAGGTGGAAACCCTCTGCGACATCGCCAACGACTGGGAGACCACCCAGATCTGGCAAGACATGTCCCCCGAAGGCTGGCAGTACACCAAGGACGCCGGCTTTTTGGGGATGATCATTCCCAAGCAATACGGCGGCAAGGGGTTCTCCCACTATGCCCATTCCCAAGTGGTGATGAAGCTGTCGACCCGCTGCTCGGCGGCAGCGATTTCGGTGATGGTGCCCAACTCCCTTGGCCCGGCCGAACTGCTGCTGCACTACGGCACCGACGCCCAGCGCAATTACTACCTGCCGCGCCTGGCCCGAGGTGAGGACATTCCGTGCTTCGCCCTGACCAGCCCGTATGCCGGCTCCGACGCGGGGGCGATCCCCGACCTCGGGATTGTTTGCAAGGGCCTGCACGAAGGCCAGGAAGTGCTGGGTTTTCGCGTCACCTGGGACAAACGCTACATCACCCTTGGCCCGATCGCTACGGTGCTCGGCCTGGCGTTCCGCGCCGAAGACCCGGACGGTTTGCTGGGCCAGCCCGGCTCCCTGGGCATCACCTGTGCGCTGATCCCGACGTCTCACCCGGGCGTGCACAGCGGGCGTCGTCATTGGCCGCTCAACGCCGTGTTCCAGAACGGGCCGACCCAAGGCAAAGACGTCTTCATCCCCCTGGAATGGGTCATTGGCGGTCGCGAGCAAGTGGGCAACGGTTGGCGCATGCTGATGGAGTGCCTGGCGGCCGGTCGAGCGATCTCCTTACCGTCGGCGAACGTTGGCCTGGGTAAGGTGGCGGTGCGGGGCACCACCGCCTACGCGGCCATGCGCAAGCAGTTCGGCCTGCCCATCGGCAAGTTCGAAGGCGTACAGGCACCGCTGGCGCGCATGGCTGGGCATTTGTATGCCTGTGACGCGGTGCGCAAAGTGTCGGTGGCGTCCCTGGATGCCGGGGAAAAACCGTCGGTAATCTCTGCCATAGCCAAATACCACGTTACCGAGCGCGCGCGGATGATCGTCAACGACGGCATGGACATCGTCGCCGGCAAAGGCATCTGCATGGGACCGAACAACTTCCTGGCCCGTGCGTACCAGCAAAGCCCCATTGCCATCACCGTGGAAGGCGCGAACATCATGACCCGCTGCCTGATCATCTACGGTCAGGGCCTGATTCGCTGCCATCCCTATGTGTTTCGCGAGATGGAAGCGGCGCGCAACACTGACCCGCGCAAGGCCCTGGTGGATTTCGACAGCGCAATGTTTGGCCATTTGAATTTTGTGTTGGCCAACACCGTACGGGCAGCGGTGCATTCGCTGACGGGTGCCAGGCTGATTTCGGTGCCGGGCAAAACCGACCCGGCCCTGGCGACCTACTACCGTCAAGCCAATCGGTTGTCGGTGGTGTTGGCGTTGATCTCCGACATCTCCATGGGCGTGCTGGGCGGGGCGCTCAAGCGCAAGGAAAGTATCACCGGGCGTTTGGGCGACATTCTGTCCCAGCTTTACATCCTGTCCTGCGTGCTCAAGCGTTTCGAGGACGATGGCCGGCCCCAGGCAGACTTGCCGTTGGTGCACTGGGCGGCCCAGGACGCGCTGTTGCGCGCCCATGAAGCCCTGGCAGAGGTGCTCGATAACTACCCGTCGAAACCGGCGGCAGCGGTGATGCGTGGCTTGAGCTTTCCGTTCGGTATCCCGCAACGCAAGCCGTCGGATTGCCTGCTGGCCCAAGTGGCGGAACGGGTGCAGATCCCTGGAGAAACCCGCGACCGCTTGCTGGCCGATTCCTACGTGCCGCGGCCGGAAATCGACAAGTTGGCCTATGGTGAACTGGCCTTGCGCCTGCTGCCGCAGGTAGAAATCATCGAGGCGCGCCTCAAGGCAGCGATCAAGCAAGGCCTGATCGAAGCACTGCCGATTTCCAGCACCGCGTTTACCGCCTGGCGTGTCAAGGCGCGGGCGCTGGACCTGATCAGCGATGACGAAGACACCTTGCTGGGCCGCTATGTGGAATACGCCGACCATGGCATCCAGGTGGACGATTTCCCGCAGGATTTCGGCTTGCTCGAGGCCTTGCAGCAACGTCAGCAGGCGCTGGAACAGGTGGCCAAGCCGGCCGCCAAACATCGGGCCAGCCAGGGCGAGAACGCGCAGGTCAATTAAGGCGGGGCACGATCAGTGTGGGATTCGACACGCCAGCGCCCACACTGGTCGGGTTTCCATGGCAAGACAGTGTTGCGAGTGGATCTATATATGAGTGACAGCTACCTTTCTTTCGTCAGTTCCCCTTGGGGGCGCTGGTTCGCCCAGACCGTCGGGCTACCACAACCGCTGCTCTTGCAGCGTCATCGCAGCGGCCAGCAAGGCTTGGTCAACCCGGTGATTGTGGCGGGAGCGGGGCGCCTGGGGAGCGAGGTGCAACGGATCTTCAGCGCCACCGATACCGTGACCGCCCAACCCGCAACGATCATGGCGCCCTCCACGGTCAAGGCCCAGGGCGCGGTGTTTGATGCCAGCGAGATCGCCGACCTCAAGCAGTTGGATGAACTCTACGTGTTCTTCCACGCCAACGCCCGGCGCCTGGGGCAACACGCTCGGGTAGTGGTGCTGGGCACCACTCCCGAATTATGCAAGGACTTGCCTCAAGCCATCGCCCAGCGCGCGTTGGAAGGCTTGGTGCGTTCGCTGGCCAAGGAACTGCGCCGGGCGATTACCGTGCAACTGATCTACGTGGCACCGGGCGCTGAACGTACTCTGGAAAGCAGCCTGCGGTTCTTTCTGTCCCGGCGTTCGGCCTATGTGTCGGGGCAAGTGGTACGCCTGGAAAAAGCCGTTGATCAACCCGTTGATATCGACTGGGAAAAACCCTTCAACGGCCGCCGCGTCCTGGTCACCGGTGCCTCCCGGGGCATTGGCCTGGCCATTGCCCAGGTGCTGGCCCGTGACGGTGCACAGGTGGTGTGTGTGGATGTGCCCCAAGCGCAGGCGTTGCTGCAACAGGCGGCCGATAGCGTAGGTGGCATGGCCCTGGCGCTGGACATCACCGCCGCCGATGCCGCACAGAAGTTGCAGGCCCATATCCGCGAACACGGCGCCTTTGATGTGGTGGTGCACAACGCCGGAATCACCCGGGACAAGACCATCGCCAAGATGACTGAAGTCGCGTGGCGCAGTGTGCTGGCGGTCAACCTGGAAGCACCGTTGCAGCTCAGCACGGCGTTACTGGAAGGGCAAGGATTGAGACCGGGCGGGCGGATTGTTTGCGTCTCGTCGATTTCCGGCATCGCCGGCAATCTGGGGCAAAGCAACTACGCCACTTCCAAGGCAGGGGTGATTGGCCTGGCCCAGGGCCTGGCACCGCGGGCGGCAACGCAGCAGGTGACGGTCAATGCCGTGGCCCCCGGGTTTATCGAAACCCAGATGACCGCCAAGATCCCGCTGATGATTCGCGAGGCGGGGCGGCGGATGAATTCTCTGTCCCAGGGTGGCCAGCCCATCGACGTGGCCGAAACCATCGCCTGGCTCGCCCATCCAGCGTCCGGCGGCGTTAACGGCCAGGTGGTGCGGGTCTGCGGCCAAAGCCTGTTGGGAGCCTGAGCATGGATAATGTGACTCAGATCGTCGACCCGCCACCATCCCGTACGCGACTGCTGTTGGACGGTGTGCGTGCCTTGCGCAAACCCACGTTCGATGGCGCTCCGGTATTGCCCGGCGAACGTCTGGTGCGCCCGGCGGTGGAGCTGCGCGCCGCCGACATCACGGCTTATGGCCGGGCCTGCGGTTTTCGTCGTGAGCAAGGGGTGCCGTTGTCCTATCCGCATGTGCTGGCGTTCCCGCTGCATTTGATGTTGCTGACCCGGCCGAGCTTTCCGTACCCGGCCAGCGGCATGGTGCACCTGGCCAATCGTATTCGTCAGCATCAACGATTGACGGAAGGCCAGGCCCTGCGCCTGGAAGTGTATTGCGCGCGCTGGGTGGCCCATCCCAAGGGCCAGGCCCTGAGTATTGCCACCCGCGCCTATGGCGCAGGGGCGTTGGTGTGGGAAAGCGACAGCCTGTATTTGCGCCGTGATGTCGCTTCACCGGTGGGAGAGCCCTGGGGTGATGCCTTGCCTCTGGAGGCGCAAGGCTTGGCCCGCACGCAAC
Organism: Pseudomonas karstica; assembly: GCF_009707515.1. GTDB lineage: Bacteria > Pseudomonadota > Gammaproteobacteria > Pseudomonadales > Pseudomonadaceae > Aquipseudomonas > Aquipseudomonas karstica. The sequence continues at coordinate 146,154 of NZ_WLYI01000007.1, forward strand.
GCTGGATGTTGCCTGCTGATCTAGGCCGACGCTTTGCCAAGGTCTGCGGTGACTACAACCCGATTCACACCTCGGTGATCGGCGCCCGATTATTTGGCTTTCATCGGGCCATTGCCCATGGCATGTGGACCTTTGGACGCGCCCTGGCGTCCCAGCAACCACCGGGTGGGCTGGACAGCGCCGAGGCCCATTGCGATTTCAAGTTGCCGATCTTCCTGCCTGGCCAGGTCGCCCTCTGGAACGCCCCGGTGACCGGCCCGCGCCGCGAGTTTGAGGTGCGCAACCTGGCGGGTGACAAACCTCATATGCGCGGCCTGTTTATCTGGACTGCCAGATGACCGCATCGCAGCCTCGTACCTCTGCAGCGGGTTAATTTTAAGTTGAGAATTGTCCATGAGTGACTACAGCTTCAACCCCGCGCCGGCCCGTCGCGTTGCGATTATCGGCGGCAACCGCATTCCGTTTGCCCGTTCCAACACCGTCTACGCCCAAGACAGCAACCAGGACCTGCTGGTCGCTGCCCTGCAAGGCCTGGTAGACCGCTACAACCTCCATGGCCAGCGTCTCGGGGAGTTCGCCGCTGGCGCGGTGATCAAACATTCGCGGGATTTCAACCTGGCCCGAGAAAGCCTGTTGTCCACCACGCTGTCCCCCGAAACCCCGGCTTATGACCTGCAGCAAGCCTGCGGTACCGGCCTGGAAGCGGCCTTGCTGGTGGCCAATAAAATCGCCCTCGGCCAGATCGAAGTGGGCATTGCCGGAGGCGCCGATACCACGTCCGACGCGCCCATCGGCATCAATGAGTCCCTGCGACGCACCTTGCTTTCAGCCAACCGTGCCAAGGGCTCCGTCGCTAAATTGCGCAGCTTGTTGAGCGTTCGGCCTTGGATGTTTTTCAAGCCGCTGTTGCCGCGCAATGGCGAACCGCGTACCGGCCTGTCCATGGGCGAGCACTGCGAAGAAATGGCCAAGCGCTGGCAGATCAAGCGGTTGGCCCAGGACGAATTGACCCTCACCAGCCACCATCGCCTGGACGCTGCCTATAAACGCGGCTTCTTCGACGACCTGATCAGCCCTTATCGCGGCTTGGCCCGGGACAACAACCTGCGGGCCGATACCAGCCTTGCGAAACTCGCCGGCTTGTCCCCGGCCTACGATCGTCAAAATGGCACCCTCACGGCGGGCAACTCCACACCGCTGACCGACGGTGCCTCGGTGGTGTTGTTGGCCAGCGAGGCGTGGGCCGCCGAACGCGGCTTGCCGGTACTGGCCTATCTGCGTACCGGCGAAACAGCGGCGGTCAACTTTGTCGACGGCAGCGAAGGGTTGCTGATGGCCCCGGCCTACGCCGTGCCAAGAATGCTTGAACGCGAAGGGCTGAGCTTCGCCGACTTTGATTTCTTCGAGATTCACGAGGCCTTCGCCGCCCAGGTGCTGTGCACGCTCAAGGCCTGGGAAGACGCCGACTACTGCCGCGAGCGCCTGGGCCTGGCGGCGCCGTTGGGCGTCATCGATCGCGACAAGATGAACGTCAACGGTGGCTCCCTGGGTTGTGGGCACCCATTCGCCGCCACCGGTGGCCGGCAATTGGCGGCCCTGGCCAAGGCCATCCATCAGCGAGGCGGCGGTCGTGGCTTGATTTCGATCTGCGCGGCCGGTGGGTTGGGCATTACGGCGATCGTTGAAAAGTAGTGCTACCCAAAACAACAACAAGGGGACTGCCATGAACGCTGTAAGCCTGGAACAAACAGAACGCATCTGGTTGGACGCTTATCTGCCTGGCGTGCCAGCGGATATCGAGGACGGGATCGAGGACTATGAGTCCTTGCGCGAGGTATTCCTGGAGCACTTGCACAAGTTTCGCGACCGCGTGGCCTACGTCAGCATCGGTACCGAGATGACCTATGCCGATTGGGAAACCCAAGGCATTGCGTTTGCCGCATGGCTGCAAGGGCAGGGCGTGCAGAAAGGCGACCGGGTAGCACTGATGATGCCCAATTGCTTGCAGTACCCGATCTGTCTGTTGGGCACGGTCCTGGCCGGCGCCGTGGTGGTTAACGTCAACCCGCTGTACACCGCCCGTGAACTCCAGCACTTGCTCAAGGACAGTGGGGCCGAGACCCTGGTGATCTTCGAGAACTTCGCCCACACCCTGGAAAAGGTTGTGGCCGCCAGTACGCTCAAGCGCGTTGTGGTGGCCGCCATTGGCGACTTGCTCGGCACCTTCAAGGGGGCGGCGATGAATTTCATCCTGCGCAGCGTGCACAAGCAGGTACCTCGTTTCAACCTTCCGGGAGCCGTGCGTTTCAACACGGTGCTCAAGCAAGGCCGGGGCCTGGATTATCTTGCGGTAACGCTGGACCGCGAGGACCTGGCCTTCCTGCAATACACTGGCGGCACCACGGGCGACGCCAAGGGCGTGATGCTCAGCCACCGCAATATCATCGCCAACCTGTTGCAGGCCAAGGCCTGGGTGGGTGATCAACTGGACCAGGATAAACAGGAAACCAACGTCACTCTATTGCCGCTCTACCACATCTTTTCCCTGACGGTGAATTGCTTGATGTTCATGTGCCTGGGCGGGCGCAACATCTTGATCGCCAACCCCCGGGACGTGAAGCGGGTGCAGATGATCCTGCGCAAGGAACGCTTCAACGGCATTGCCGGGGTCAACACGCTGTTCAACGGCTTGTTGGAAAACAAGGCGTTCTGCGCACGGGACTTCTCTGACTTGCGGATGGTGATTGCCGGTGGCATGGCCACTCACACGGCCGTGGCCAAACGCTGGAAGGAAGTTACCGGGCTGCCAATCATCGAAGGCTATGGCCTCACGGAATGCTCGCCAGTAGTCAGCATCAGCCCCATCGATATCTCACGGATGCGCGACATGGAGTTCACCGGCAGCATCGGTGTGCCGTTGCCGTCGACCTGGGTGCGGTTTATCCGCGAGGACGGCGAATTGGCCCACGTCGGCGAACAGGGCGAATTGCAAGTGCGTGGCCCGCAGGTGATGCAGGGCTATTGGCAACGGCCGAAAGAGACCGCCGAGGTGCTGGATGCCGAAGGTTGGTTGTCCACCGGTGATATCGGGGTGATGAATGAGCAGGGCTATATCCGGCTGGTGGACCGCAAGAAAGACATGATCTTGGTCTCGGGTTTCAACGTGTACCCCAATGAAATCGAAGACGTGGTAGCGCTGCATCCGGGGGTGGGGGAAGTGGCGGCGATCGGGGTGGAAGATGGCATCACGGGTGAGCGCGTGAAAATCATCGTCGTGCGCAAAGACCCGAACCTCACCCAGGAGCAGATCCTCGCCCATTGCCGGGAATACCTGACCGGGTACAAGGTGCCGCGGTATGTGGAATTTCGCAGCACAGAGTTGCCCAAGACCACGGTGGGCAAGGTGTTGCGCAGGGCGTTGCGCTAAGGTCCGCAGGACCTTCAGCAATCTCAAGGCCCAGGCGACTGCTACGCAGCCGATCGCAGGCTGCGCCAGCGGCTACAAGTGATCGGTGATCGGCCTTTGTAGCCGCTGTCGAGGCACGAGGCTGCGATAAGGGCCGCAGGACCTTCAGCCATTTCAAAACCCAAACGACTGCTACGCAGCCGATCGCAGGCTGCGCCAGCGGCTACAGTCATAACGTTACCCAGCGCTGCTCCAATGCCGCCAGGCGAATCGCCGTGGCCAGCCGCTCAACCTCCCACGCTGCTTCAAAGTCGGTACCGCCAGCGCCTTGACCTGCCACTGCCATGATCAACTCATGTACCTCCAGCGTCTTGAGCTCGTTGTACCCCAACTGATGCCCCGCCGCTGGGCTGAACGCCGCATAGCCGGGCAGGGCGGGGCCGGCCAGCACGCGTTGGAAACCATCCTGGCCCGCACGAAACAGGCGTAATTCATTCAAGCGCTCCTGATCGAACGCCAACGTGCCCTGGGTCCCGCTGATCTCGAAACTCAGGTGATTCTTGTAGCCATGCTTGAGCCAACTGCTGCTGACCGTACCGCGGGCACCATTGGCAAAGCGCAACAGCGCATGCACCTGATCGTCCACGGCAATCTCCCGCTGTTCTTTGCTGCCCGTGGTGGCGGGGCGGCGCGTGTGCACGGTGTGGGTATCGGCGCAGACGCTCTGCACCGGCCCCAGCAGAAAGCGCGCCATGGCCAGTAAATGGCTGCCCAGGTCCGCCAGGGCACCACCGGCATGCCCCACTTCACAGCGCCATGACCAAGGCGATGTCGGGTCGGCCATGAAGTCTTCGCTGAACTCGCCCTGGAAGCTGATGATCTGCCCCAACTCGCCTCGCTCGATTATCTGCCGTGCGAGGCCGATCATCGGGTTGTGCTGATAGTTATACCCAACCCGCGTCACCACGCCGGCGGCGCTGGCGGCACGGCGCATGGCGTCGGCCTGCTCGAGGCTGACCGCCAGGGGCTTTTCGCAGTACACCGCTTTGCCCGCCGCCAGGGCCGCCATGGCCATGGGGTAGTGCAAGTGATTGGGGGTAGTAATGGCAACGAGGTCGACCTTGGGGTCATCAATCAACTGCTGCCAGTCGCCATGGGCCTGGGCAAATCCCCACGCCGTGGCACAGCGTCGGGCGCGTTCGGTGTCGGCATCGGCCAGCGCTGAGAGCTTGAGGGTCACTGGCAGTTCAAACACCGCCCGGGCATTGTTGAACGCCAGGGCGTGGGCACGGCCCATAAAACCTGTGCCGATCAGGCCGATTCCGAGTTCGCGCATAGACGTGGTCCTTTGGATTATTGTTGTCAGGAAGGTTATTTATGGAATAAAAATTCCTTAAATTCAATATATAGAATAAATATTCATTAATTATGGCGGCGATTTACCTGTCGGAGCGATCACTCCGGCGAATGCAGCTACATTCAAGCCGCCCCTCAAGCGCCTTTAGTTAACAAAACATAACGTAGCGCCGATTGTCAGACGATTCGAAAGCCCGATAGGATGGCTGCTGCTTCTTCAGGATGCTCTAGATTGCAGGTTTCAGGGCTCCGCAAGGCAAGGCCGTCTAACAATAATAAAGGGGAGAAAGGTCTATGAGTGAGCCTGTCATGGGTGGGAAGGCTGCGCGCAAGGTCGTATTGCTCGCCACGCTCTCGTTGCTCGTTGGTATCGCGTTGTCGACGCCTGCCCTGGCGGTGAGCGATACCGGTGCAGCCGCACTGCCAGCTATTGCATCACCCAAGGCCGCCAATAGCCTGATGATCGACGTGTCTCACGCCGGCAAGCGCCTGGTGGCGGTCGGTGATCGCGGGCACATCCTCTATTCCGATGACCAGGGCGCTTCCTGGACCCAGGCCAAAGTGCCTACCCGGCAACTGCTCACCGCAGTATTTTTTGTCGATGACAAACAAGGCTGGGCGGTGGGCCATGACGCACAGATTCTCGCCACCACCGATGCTGGCGCCACCTGGACCGAACAATTTCAAGACCGCGCGCGCGAGGCGCCGCTGCTGGACGTCTGGTTCAAGGACGCCAGCAACGGCTTTGCCGTGGGTGCCTACGGTGCGCTGATGGAGACGACCGACGGCGGTAAGCAATGGGACGACGTCAGCGACCGCCTGGACAACGAAGACCAATACCACCTCAACGCCATCGCCTACGTGAAGGACGCCGGCCTGTTTATCGTCGGCGAGCAAGGCAGCCTGTTCCGCTCCGGAGATGACGGGCAAACCTGGGAAAAACTCGAAGGCCCCTACGAGGGCTCGTTGTTCGGGGTGATTGGGACGGCGCAGCCCAGGACTCTGCTGGTCTACGGTTTGCGGGGCAACCTGTTCCGCTCCACGGACTTTGGCAACACGTGGGCGCCGGTAGCGTTGAATGCCGTCCGTGGCGCCCTGGAGTTCGGCCTGTCAGGGGCCACCTTGCTGGACGATGGCTCGTTGGTGGTGGTGGGGCACGGCGGCAGCGTGGTGGTGAGCCACGACGACGGCCAGACCTTCAGTGTATTCAATCGCCCGGACCGCATTTCGCTGTCGGCGGTCACGGCAGCGGGCAATGGCAACTTGATTCTGGTGGGACAGGGCGGCGTTCGCGTTGCCACGCCAACCGGCGCCAAGCCGGTAAAACAATAAGAAGGCGGGAACACAATGAGCAGTCATCACAACGACAAGGCGACGTTTCTCGAGCGCCTGATTTTCAACAACCGCCCGGCAGTGATCTTTATCTGCCTGCTGGTGAGTGTGTTCCTGTTCTGGCAGGCGACCTTGATTCGCCCATCCACCAGCTTTGAAAAAATGATCCCCCTCAAACATCCCTTCATCGAGAAGATGATGGAGCACCGTAATGACCTGGCGAACCTGGGCAACACGGTACGGATCTCGGTGGAGGCCAAGGACGGCGACATTTTCAGCAAGGACTATATGGAGACCCTGCGTCAGATCAACGACGAGGTGTTCTACATCTCCGGGGTCGATCGCTCGGGCCTTAAATCCTTGTGGAGCCCCAGCGTTCGCTGGACGGAGGTGACCGAAGAGGGATTTGCCGGTGGCGAAGTCATTCCGCAAAGCTACGACGGCTCCCCGCAAAGCCTCGACCAATTGCGTAACAACGTGCTCAAGTCAGGCCAGGTTGGGCGACTGGTAGCCAATGACTTCAAGTCGAGCATCGTCGATATCCCGTTGCTGGAGTCTTACCCGGACCCGCAAGACCAGGGCAAGTTGCTGGCCCTGGACTACCAGAAGTTTTCCCACGAACTTGAAGACAAAATCCGCAACAAGTTTCAGGAACAGAACCCCAACGTCCAAATCCACATTGTTGGTTTTGCCAAGAAAGTCGGCGACCTGATCGATGGCCTGAGCATGGTGGTGCTGTTCTTCGGCATCGCTTTCGTCATTACGCTGATACTGCTGTACTGGTTTACCTGGTGCATCCGCAGCACCATCGCGGTGTTGATCACCACCCTGGTGGCAGTAGTCTGGCAACTGGGCCTGATGCATGCCGCCGGTTTTGGCCTGGACCCGTATTCGATGCTGGTGCCGTTCCTGATTTTCGCCATCGGTATTTCCCACGGCGTGCAGAAGATCAACGGTATCGCCCTGCAATCCAGCGAGGCTGATAACGCCCTGACCGCCGCGCGCCGTACGTTCCGTCAATTGTTCCTGCCGGGGATGATCGCGATTCTCGCCGATGCAGTGGGTTTTATTACCTTACTGATCATCGACATCGGGGTGATCCGTGAGCTGGCCATCGGCGCGTCCATCGGTGTCGCGGTGATTGTATTCACCAACTTGATCCTGCTGCCGGTTGCGATTTCCTACGTCGGCATCAGCAAGCGCGCCGTTGAGCGCAGCAAAAAGGACGCGAACCGCGAGCATGCCTTCTGGCGCCTGCTGTCGAAGTTTGCCAGTCCCAAAGTGGCGCCGGTGTCGGTGCTCCTTGCGCTGATCGCTTTCGGTGGTGGCCTCTGGTACAGCCAGAACCTGAAAATCGGCGACCTCGACCAGGGCGCGCCGGAGCTGCGCCCGGACTCGCGCTACAACAAGGACAACAACTTCATCATCAGCAACTATTCCACCAGCTCCGACGTGTTGGTGGTGATGGTCAAGACCCGGGCTGAAGGTTGCTCGCGTTATGAGGCCATGGCGCCCATCGACCAGTTGATGTGGAAAATGCAGAACACCGAGGGCGTGCAGTCGGCGATTTCCTTGGTGACCGTGTCCAAGCAGATGATCAAGGGCATGAACGAGGGCAACCTGAAATGGGAAACCTTGTCGCGCAACCCGGACGTGCTGAACAACTCCATTGCCCGCGCTGATGGCCTGTACAACAACAATTGTTCCGTGGCGCCGGTGCTGGTGTTCCTCAACGACCACAAGGCCGAAACCCTCGACCGCGCCGTGCATGCGGTGCAGGAGTTCGCCAGGGAGAATAACAAGGACGGCCTGGAGTTCATCCTGGCCTCCGGTAACGCCGGGATCGAGGCCGCCACCAACGAGGTGATCAAGGAGTCGGAGTTGATCATCCTGCTTTTGGTCTACCTGTGCGTGGCCACCATGTGCATGATCACCTTCCGCTCGTGGGCGGCCACCCTGTGCATTGTCCTGCCGCTGGTGCTGACCTCTGTGCTGGGTAACGCGCTGATGGCGTTCATGGGCATTGGGGTCAAGGTCGCGACCTTGCCGGTGGTGGCGTTGGGGGTAGGGATTGGCGTCGACTACGGCATCTACATCTACAGCCGCCTGGAAAGTTTCCTGCGGGCCGGGCTGCCGTTGCAGGAGGCCTATTACCAGACGCTGAAATCCACCGGCAAGGCCGTGCTGTTCACCGGTTTGTGCCTGGCCATCGGCGTATGCACCTGGATCTTCTCGGCCATCAAGTTCCAGGCCGACATGGGCTTGATGCTGACGTTCATGCTGCTGTGGAACATGTTCGGTGCCCTGTGGCTGCTGCCGGCGCTGGCGCGCTTCCTGATCAAGCCTGAGAAGCTGGCGGGGCAGAAGGGCAACTCGTTGTTTGCCCACTGAGCCTTGGGTTGACGATATACACGCCCGACTTTTAGCCGTCGGGCGTTTTCATGCAGGCTTGGTGTGGGTTAGTCGGCGATGTCGGTCATGGCGCCAAAGACAGGAACTTAAGTTCGGCCAGGTTTTTACCGAGAACGCCACGGTGCACATCGATAATCGCCTGGCGACTTGCACCAGTGCCTGATCAAACAAAAATTGCAGATTGCCGTCGGTGGGGGGCAAATGCAGGCTGAGGGCGATACGCAGTTCATGGCCTTTATCTTTGAGCTGCATAACGCCTTGGCGCAAGACGTTCGCCATCACGGGGTCGACGTGCGCAGCGTCGGTAAAATAATAGGCGCGATTGCACAGTTCAGCGTACAGCGCTTGTAACGTCGTGAGGCCCAGGGTTGTGGGCAGGCGCAGTGCTTCGAGGTTTTTCAGTTGTTGATTGAGGATCAGCGCGGCCTGATTGTCGAACAGTTGGCCCTGTATCTCGTAGCGCTGGCAGGTCAGTGTATCGACCGCGTACTGGCCGGTGAAACGCGTGCTCCAGTGCTGGTTGAACGCCTCGATGGGGGCAAGCGAGGTGATCGGGCCGCCAGGTTCGCACAACAAAATCACAGTGTGCGAATTGACGTTGTGCACCAGCAATACCTCGGGGCTGAGCAAGGCACTGTCCTGCCCGGCACTGCGCAAGCCGGTTTCCAGGCTGTAGGCGTAAGCCCGATCCTGGCCGTGTTGGCTCTGGCGTTGTTCATAGTCTGGCGAATTTCGCATTGACGGTCTGTGCACGGTCGCCAGGAGCGGGGTGGAGGTAGGCATCTGAGGTCCTGATATAAGTTGAGGAGGCATCGAGGTGATGCGCTACTTATCGCGGATACGACGCGCAATCAGGGGGTAGCCTGATACCGCAGGCCGGGTAGACGCTTTAGCGGGTCCGGGTGGGCCAGGGCAGTAAACTGGCCTATCATGAGGGCTTTCCTCTAGATGACTGATAGTTATGACTGCTGCGACTGCAACCTTGCCCACCGTCCTTGAAACCAGCGACATGCTTGAGATCGATGGTCTGCATGCCTTCGATTTCACGTTTGACGATCAGCAGCTGTTGATCACCTGCATGGACGGGCGCGCTGAGAAACGCTGGACGTTCAGCCTGGCGCAAGTGCAGGCCGCGACCTTTGATGAGGCCTTGCAAAGCTGGACTCTCAATGGTGATTCGGGTGAGCACCGCCTGGTCTGCATGAGTGCATTCACCGGCAACAATAACGAGGAGGATGAACAGCATGATGATGCGTAGATTCTGGCCTTTGCTGATGGCGGGCAGCGTCGGTGCCATGTCGGTACAGGCCGCGCCAGTGGACACTTATGAACTGTTGGTGGGCACCTACACCGCAGGCACTAGCGAGGGTATCTACCGGCTGCAATTCGATAGCCGCAGCGGCCAGTTCAGCGGCAAACCGGTGCTGGCCGCCAAGACCGAAAACCCGTCCTGGCTGACCCTGTCCAAGGACCAGAAGCGCCTGTATGTGGTCAATGAAAACGGCCCAGGCCAGAAGGATCCGGTGGGGCGCGTCAGCAGCTACAGCATTGATCCGATGACTCACCAGTTGACCTTGATCAACCAGGTCCAGAGCCTGGGCAACGAACCAACCCACTCCAGCCAGGCGGTCGATGGGCGCCACCTGTTCGTCGCCAACTATTCGGTACTGGACGACCCGGGCGGCAGCCTGGCGATACTGCCGGTGGACTCTGAGGGCAAGTTATCGCCGCCGGTGCAACTGAGCGGGCACCCGGCCAGCCGGGTCAACCCCGAGCGCCAGGCGTCCAACCATGTGCATTCGGTGGTGTCGTCGCCGGATGGCAAGTACGTGTTTGCCAACGACCTGGGGGCGGACAGGATCTTTGTTTATCACTACGACCCCAAGGCCAACCACGAACGGCCACTGACCCCGGCCGATCCGTCCTTCGTGCAATTACCGCCTGGCAGCGGCCCGCGTCACCTGTTGTTCAGCGCTGACGGCAAACACGCCTGGCTCACCACGGAGATGAGTGCGCAGATTACCGTGTTCGATTACCAGGACGGCAAGCTGACCCAGCGTCAGTTGGTGGACTTCGCGGCCGGGCAACCTGCCTCGGACAAGGCTGGCGCCGGGTTGCATGCATCCAGCGATGGCAAGTTCCTCTATGTCAGCAACCGTGGCACCGCCAACCAGATCCTGGTATTTGCCATCGACCCGGCCAGCGGGCAACTGCAGGAAGTCCAGCGTCGCTCGGTGGAAGGCGACCACCCTCGCGAGTTCAGCCTGGACCCGAGCGGCAAGTTCCTGCTGATTGCCAACCAGAAGAGCAACCAGATTGTGGTGGTCGAACGCGACGTCAAGACCGGCCTGTTGGGCAAAACCGTGCAGACGTTGGCGATCGATGCTCCCAGCGATCTCAAGTTTGTGCTGCGACCATAAGCCACAGGCCCCGCTGTGCGGGGCCTGCCTACTTCTATTAATGGCAGTGATAACAGCTACTGTTTCAAAGAATTTCTAACGGTAAGTCCCGCGGGCGTAAGTTTGCTTCAAGGCCTCCACAGGCCACCAAGCCAACTGAACACAAGGGTTACCGACATGAACTTCAATCTCTTCTCAATCATCGCCGCATCCGCTGTTTCTGCCACCGTGGCTCTGCCTGCCAGTGCCAGCGTGGAAATCAGTAGCAAAAAATCCAGCACTAGCGCCTACACCCAAAAATACCTGCAACAGAGCGCCAACTTCTATGCGGCACTGGATCACAAGATTCAGCACTGAACAGTGATCGGCTTTTGTAGCCGCTGCCGAGGCACGAGGCTGCGATAGGGGCCGCAGGACCTTCAGCAATTTCAAGGCCCCAAACGACTGCTGCGCAGCCGATCGCAGGCTGCGCCAGCGGCTACAGGTGGTCGGTGATCGGCTCTTGTAGCCGCTGCCGAGGCACGAGGCTGCGATAAGAGCCGCAGGACCTTCAGCAATTTCAAGGCCCCAGACGACTGCTGCGCAGCCGATCGCAGGCTGCGCCAGCGGCTACAGGTGGTCGGCGCGGTCTATGTAGCTGCTGTCGAGGCACGAGGCTGCGATAAGGGCCGCAGGACCTTCAGCAATTTCAAAACCCAGGCGACTGCTGCGCAGCCGATCGCAGGCTGCGCCAGCGGCTACAGGTGGTCGGTGATCGGCTCTTGTAGCCGCTGTCGAGGCACGAGGCTGCGATAAGGGCCGCAGGACCTTCAGCAATTTCAAAACCCAG
>NZ_WLYI01000080.1 GCF_009707515.1 Pseudomonas karstica
CGCAAGCCACGGATCTTCACCTGGAAGTCATTGCGGCCCAGGTACTCCAACGTGCCATCGGCCAACCAACGACCGAGGTCACCGGTTTTGTACAAGCGCGCTTGCGGGTCATTGGAGAAGCCGTCGGCGATAAAACGCTCGGCAGTCAGCGCTTCACGGTTCAAGTAGCCGCGCGCCACGCCAGCACCGCCGATATGAATCTCCCCGGCCACACCCAATGGCGCCGGTTCCCCGCGCATATCGAGCACATGCACCTGAACGTTGGCAATCGGGCGGCCGATACTTGGCCGTTCGCCAAGGTCGCGGATCAGGTCGATGGTGGCGTCCACTGTGCATTCGGTGGGGCCGTACATGTTGTAGAACCGGATGTGCTGGCAGCTACGCAGTTTTTCCCAGGTTGGCGCACTGATCGCTTCGCCGCCGAGCAGCACGCTTGTTGGGTGGTAACTGCGGCGCTCCAGCAGACCCGCGCTGAGCAAGGTGTCGAGCTGTGATGGGGTTGAGTCGAACGCGTGGACTTGATGCTGCTCAAGGAAGTCCAGCAACTCGTTGCCACTGGCGCGGATCAACGATGGGATGATCACCAGGCGATGGCCGGAGAATAACTGCGAAATGCCCTTGATCGACATGTCGAAGAAGAACCCGGCGTTCAGGGCCACGGTGGCCGGTGACGGGCAATGCTGGTGGGTGGTGCGGGTCAGTACCTGCCAGAAGTTGAACACCGAACGGTGCTCGACCATCACGCCTTTGGACTGTCCAGTGGAGCCGGAGGTGTAGATCACATAGGCCAGGTGTTCGGCGCTCAGGCCCGCAATCACTGGGTTGGCGTCGAAAGCGGTGTCGTGGGCCGCTTGCTGCGAAGCTTCGGTGTCGAGTAGCACCAGCGGCAACTCGCCGACCGGCAAGGACAGCGTCGACTGCGTCAACAGCGCACGTGGCTGACTGTCCTGGAACATGAAGGTCATGCGTTCTGCCGGGTGCGCCGGGTCAATCGGCACATAAGCGGCACCCGCCTTCAACACGGCCAACAGCGCGACGATCATCTCCACACTGCGCTCGGCACAAATCGCTACGCGTTGGTCGGGTTGTACACCCAGCGCCAACAACTGCTGGGCCAAGTGGTTGGCGCGACGGTTGAGCTGGCGGTAGGTCAGTTGCTGCGACTCGCAAACCAGTGCCACGGCTTCGGGGTTGGCCTGCACCTGAGCTTCGAACAGCG
>NZ_WLYI01000081.1 GCF_009707515.1 Pseudomonas karstica
GGTAATCCCCCCTAAAAAAAGTACTCATCAGAAGTAGAATTTTCTCCTGACCGGATCAAGGAAATTTTGCGTGAAGACATCGCGTTTTTCAGACAGCCAAATCATGGCCATCCTCAAGCAAGCCGAGGCCGGAACTCCTGCACCAGAGCTGTGCCGCGAGCACGGCATCAGTTCGGCTACGTTCTACAAGTGGCGTACCAAGTTCGGCGGTATGGACGCATCGTTGCTGACTCGACTGCGCGAGTTGGAGGACGAAAACCGGCGACTTAAAAAAATGTACGCCGAAGAGCGCCTCAAAGCCGAAATCATCCAGGAAGCCATGGCAAAAAAGTGGTGAAGCCATCGCGACGACGAGAGATGGCGCAGGAAGTGGTTCGTTCAGGTCGGTGCAGCATCAAGTTGGCGTGCCTGGCTTTCAGAGTTAGCCTCACGTGCTATCGCTATCAGCCGCGTTTGGCCCCTGAAAATGCCGCGATTGCCGATAAACTGATCCAACTCACGTACAACCAGCGTAACTGGGGATTTGGCTTGTGCTTTCTGTACCTGCGCAACGTGAAGGGGTATCGCTGGAACCACAAGCGGGTGTATCGAATTTACCGCGAGCTGGAACTGAATCTGCGTATCAAACCGCGCAAACGCATTGTGCGCGAGAAACCCGAGCCGCTGGCCGTTCCCGAGGCGACTAATCAGTGCTGGTCGATGGACTTCATGCACGATCAATTAGCAGACGGGCGCAGCTTTCGGGTTTTCAATCTAATTGATGACTTCAATCGAGAAGCCCTGAGTATGGAAATTGATTTGTCGCTTCCAGCTGAACGCGTAGTTCGGGCACTGGATCAGGTCATTGAATGGCGCGGAAAACCGCAGGCAATTCGCAGTGATAACGGCCCCGAATTCATCAGTGCCAAACTCACTGGTTGGGCCGAGAAACAGGGTATTCGTTTGGAATATATTCAACCGGGCAACCCGCAGCAAAACGCTTACGTCGAACGCTATAACCGCACGGTACGCTACGACTGGCTTGGCCATTACTTGTTTGAATCGATAGCTGAAGTCCAGGACTACGGGACAAACTGGATCTGGACATACAATCACGAGCGCCCGAATATGGCCCTCGGAGGAATCACTCCCAAACAGAAATTGGCCCTGGTGGCCTGACCTCTATTTTTGGTGAATGCTAAAAATGGGGGGATTACC
>NZ_WLYI01000082.1 GCF_009707515.1 Pseudomonas karstica
CAAAGGCGCCAACGCCGGCCACGCCACCGAAGCCAACATGGACCGCCTCGACGGTGCCGGTGCTGCCGCCGCCATCGAGGCCCGCGCCGTCACCGCCAGTGACTCCGCCGCCATCGTGCGCGCCAAGGCCGCCCTGGACAAACTCGACGTCGCCGAAGGCCTCGCCGAACTCGAAGGCTCCGCTGCCCGTGTCGCCGTCGACGAAAAGCGCATGATCAACTGCCGCGCCGACCTCAACCAACTCGTGCCCTTCAAGTACGACTGGGCCTGGCAGAAATACCTCGACGGCTGCGCCAACCACTGGATGCCGCAAGAGGTCAACATGACCGCCGACATCGCCCTGTGGAAAACCCCCGAAGGCCTGACCGACGACGAACGTCGCATCGTCATGCGCAACCTGGGCTTCTTCTCCACCGCCGACTCGCTGGTGGCCAACAACCTGGTGCTGGCCGTGTACCGCCTGATCACCAACCCGGAGTGCCGCCAGTACATCCTGCGCCAGGCCTTCGAAGAGGCGATCCACACCCACGCCTACCAGTACTGCATCGAATCGTTGGCCATGGATGAAGGCGAGATCTTCAACATGTACCACGAGATCCCATCGGTTGCGAAAAAAGCCGCCTGGGGCCTGAAATACACCCGCTCCATCTCCGATCCGAAGTTCGAAACCGGCACCGTCGACACCGACAAAGAGCTGCTGCGCAACCTGGTCGCGTACTACTGCGTGCTGGAAGGCATCTTCTTCTACTGCGGCTTCACCCAGATCTTGTCCATGGGCCGGCGCAACAAAATGACCGGCGTGGCCGAGCAGTTCCAGTACATCCTGCGCGATGAATCGATGCACCTGAACTTCGGTATCGACGTGATCAACCAGATCAAAATCGAAAACCCGCATTTGTGGGATGCCGAAATGAAGGAAGAAGCGACCCAGATGATCCTGCAAGGGACGCAGCTGGAGATCGAATACGCTCGCGACACCATGCCGCGCGGCGTACTCGGCATGAATGCCGCGATGATGGAGGACTACCTCAAGTTCATCGCCAACCGTCGCCTGTCGCAGATTGGCTTGAAGGAAGAGTACCCAGGCACCACCAACCCGTTCCCGTGGATGAGCGAGATCATGGACTTGAAGAAAGAGAAGAATTTCTTTGAGACCCGGGTGATTGAGTATCA
>NZ_WLYI01000083.1 GCF_009707515.1 Pseudomonas karstica
TGTCGGGATTGTAGTAGCGATGGCGGTTGTAGTGCAGCCCGCTTTCTTGATCGAAGTATTGGCCTTGGAAGCGCAGCGGGTTGTCGACGGTGTTGATGTCGAGGCGGGCGATTTGGCCGTAGGCGCGGTAATGCGCGGACCAGACGGTTTCGCCGTCTGGGTTCGTCAGTTCTTGTGGCGTGCCAAGGTGGTCGAGTTAGGTCGGTTTGCGTTTTGGGACGCTCCGTGCCCCCGTTGCCAGTGTCAGGTTTTGCACATGATGATGTGAGCGTCAGGGGATACGGTCATTTTTTCAGCAGTATACCCACCTGCGACTATTGTAAAAATTACGTCTGCCCCATGGCTAGAAGTGAAGCAATAGCTTGTTCCTGTCTCGCTGGGATCTATTCGTGTTGCCTTTATAGAGAGTGGAGTATCGGTTGTTTCGTACATTTCGGATATTTCAGATCCAACGGCGCCTATCCCTTCGAAGGCAATCAAGTCATGAAAAGTGATTATCCATAACGCCTCCTGCCAGTCTGAAAACATCATTAATAACGTACTTCTACTGCACGTTATTTTTTCTATCGTTCCGTCTGAAACGGGGAATTTATTCATCTTAATATCCTGGATGCTTTTCGCCTGGCAGAAACCCGGTACCGTGTCCGGGCTGATAATTTTCAGGTTTTACTTTCAACAGTGATTTCTGCTTTTCAGATTGCTTCCAGCTTAAATTGTTCGGTTTAAGCTCAATGTGATAGTGGACACCGTGGTGTCTTGGGCTGAAAAGGCCAGGATCTCCTGGATGGCTTTCAAATCTGATACGGGTGTTTGCATTAGGTCGCCATTCCATTCGTTGGGTACCGTGTTTTGTTGCTGAACGCTTGGGCTGCACGCCTAAAATATTTGTTAAAATATTCGGGTCAGACGGGAAGTGAGTGTGAGTATTCGGTATGGCGGGTGAGTCGTGACCGGCTTTTATTTGCGATGTAGGATTTTCAACGCCGAATGCGGGCGTACAACCATCCCCACCCGGGCACGTATTCAACCCCAACGGATCCACCCACCCT
>NZ_WLYI01000084.1 GCF_009707515.1 Pseudomonas karstica
GGACCCTTTGGCACCATTGCAGGTTATCGAGGTACCACTGCACGGTTTTGCGCAGGCCGGTTTCAAAGGTTTCTTCAGGGACCCAACCCAACTCGCGTTCGATTTTGCTGGCGTCGATCGCATAGCGCTGGTCGTGGCCGGGGCGATCCTTGACGAAGGTGATCAGGTCGGTGAATTGCTCAACCCCGGCAGGGCGCTGCGGTGCCAACTCTTCCAGCAGGCCGCAGATGCCACGGACCACGTCGATGTTTTTCTGCTCATTGTGGCCGCCGATGTTGTAGGTCTCGCCGACTATACCTTCAGTCACGACTTTCAACAGGGCTCGGGCGTGGTCTTCGACGAACAGCCAATCGCGCACTTGCAGGCCATCGCCATACACCGGCAGCGGCTTGCCGGCCAGGGCGTTGAGGATCACCAGGGGAATCAGCTTCTCGGGGAAATGAAACGGCCCGTAATTGTTCGAGCAGTTGGTCAGCAGCACCGGCAGGCCGTAAGTACGCTGCCAGGCGCGAACCAGGTGGTCGGACGCCGCCTTGCTGGCAGAGTACGGCGAGCTGGGCGCATAAGGCGTGGTTTCGGTGAACAGGTCGTCGACGCCATGCAGGTCGCCATACACCTCATCGGTGGAGATGTGGTGGAAGCGGAACGCACTTTTCGCCGGTTCCTCCAGCTTCTGCCAGTAGGCGCGAGTGGCCTCCAGCAGGCTGTAGGTACCGACGATATTGGTCTGGATAAAATCCGACGGGCCGTCAATGGAACGGTCGACATGGGACTCGGCCGCCAAGTGCATGATCGCCTGGGGTTCGAAGCGCGCGAGCACGGCACTGACTGTCGCCTGGTCGATGATATCGGCCTGGACGAACTCATAGCGGGTGTTAGTCGCGATGCTGGTCAACGACTCAAGATTGCCGGCGTAGGTCAGTTTGTCGAGGTTGAGCACTTCATGCTCGGTGTTTTGAATCAAATGGCGGATCAATGCGGAGCCGATAAAACCTGCACCACCGGTGACAAGAATGCGCATGTCGAGGGGCCTTTTCCTT
>NZ_WLYI01000085.1 GCF_009707515.1 Pseudomonas karstica
GCCGTTGGGGGTCAGCGGCAGTGCATCAAGGTGCACGAAAGCGGCCGGAATCATGTAGTCCGGCAGTTGGGTTTGCAGATGACGGCGCAGGGCGTCGATGTCGACTGCTTGTGGCGAGGTAAAGTAGGCGACCAGGCGTTTGTCGCCGGGTACGTCTTCGCGGGCCAGCACTGCAGTTTCGTTGATGTCCTGATGCTGCGCGAGCTTGGCTTCGATCTCGCCCAGCTCGATGCGGAAACCGCGGATCTTCACCTGGTCGTCGTTGCGCCCCAGGTATTCGATGTTGCCGTCAGGCAAATAACGTCCCAGGTCACCAGTGCGGTACATGCGTGCATTGAGAGCGGTATTGAACGGGTCTTTGAGGAAGCGTTCGGCAGTCAGGTCGTCGCGGTTGAGGTAACCCCGAGCCACCCCGGCACCGCCGATATAGATTTCACCGGCCACACCCAATGGCACCGGTTGCCCGTGCTCGTCCAGCAGGTAGAACTGGGTATTGGCCACCGGTTTGCCGATGTGCGCGGCAAAACCGTCTTCACGAGCCATCGACACCCAGCTTGAGTAGGTGGTGGTTTCCGAAGGGCCGTAAAGGTTGCACAGGCGTTTGATCTGGGTCTGTTCAAACAGGTTTTCCACCAGGCTGCGTTTGAGCGCTTCACCGGCGACGTTGACCGTGTGCACGCCTTCGCTCAGCCCGCCAGATTCCAGCAACGCCTTGAGCGCCGAAGGCACGGTGTTGATCAAGGTGATGTCGTGTTCGCCCTGTTGCAGTTCCAGCACATTAGTCACGACATCGATGCTGCCGCCGGACGTCAGTGGTGCAAAGCACTCGTAGACCGCCAAGTCGAAGTTCAACGAGGTGGAGAACAAGGTTTTGGCCAGTGTGGCCTGATCGAACGAACGATGTGCCCAGGTCAGGAAGTTCACGGTGTTGCGGTGTTCGATCATCACGCCTTTGGGCAAACCGGTGGAGCCCGAGGTGTAGATCACGTACGCCAGGTGCGACGAGGTCAGGTCCGCGACCTGCGGATTAGAC
>NZ_WLYI01000086.1 GCF_009707515.1 Pseudomonas karstica
GTGGGCAGACCAGACGGTTTCGTCGTTGGGGGCGGTGAGTTCCTGAGGTGTGCCAAGGTGGTCGAGTTGGTAGTGGAAGGCTTGGGTGTTGTCCGGGCCAAAGCCTTCGAGCAGAGCCAGCGGGCGGAAGCTGTCGGGTTCGTAGAGGTAGCTGCGGTGTTGCTCTTCTGAGTGTTCAGCGATCAGGGTGTCGCCTTGCCAGAAAAACTCGGTGGTTTTTTCATCGACGTTTTTGCTGATACGCCGACCAAACGGGTCATAGCAGTAGCTGGCGGTTCGGCCATCCGGTTGAGTGATGCCGATCAGCCGATGCTGGCAGTCGTAGCGGTATTCCGTGACCAACTGCTGGGCCCGGCCCCGACGTTCGCGTATGAGATTTCCGAAGGCGTCGTAGTCGTAATGCCGGTCACCTTGCAGCAACAAGCGGTTGCCGACGATCACGGCGGGGCCGATGCGGTCTTGCATCAGCAGGTTGCCCGCCGGGTCGTGGGCGAAGCGTTCCTGGGTGTCTTGGGAGTGGTTGGCGCGGGTCAGGCGGTCCAGGGGATCGTAGTGGTAGTCGTGTTGGCCTTTGCGGGTGTCGAGGGTGCGGGCCAGGTTGCCGCGTTGGTCATAGTCGTATTGACGGCGGGAGTGGCGGTGTTCCTGTTGGGTCAGGGCATGGGCATGCAGGCGACCTTGATCGTCGTAGTGGTAATGGCTGAGCAGTTGGCCTTGCTGGCGTTGGTGTTCGCGGCCGGATTTGAACAGGTGTGAAGTGAGGGTTTTTCCATTGAGTTCGACGGTGGCCAGGTGGCCGCCTTTGTCGTGGTGGAAATTGAGGCGGTTGTTGTCCGGCAGGCGCAGGGTCTTGAGT
>NZ_WLYI01000087.1 GCF_009707515.1 Pseudomonas karstica
GTTTTTCGGACAAGGCGACCGGCGTTGTCTCGCTCATAGCCGGTGACTAACTGACTGTCATCATCGCCGTATTCAGTCTTTTCCAGCAGATGGCCGTTGAGGTCGTAGGCATAGGCCGTTCGCCGTCCATCAAAGCCGATCTCCTGCTGGATCAGGCCGTTGGCGTGATACTCGAGATGATAAGTTTCGCCCACCTCGTTTTCGATCTCGGTCAGCAATAACCGGGTGTTGTCGTAGCGGTACTTGAGCTGGCTGCCATCCGGGTTGATGCGACGGCTGATCAGGTGCAAGCCGTCGGCGTACTCATAACGAGTAACACGCCCCAACTCGTCACGTTCGGCGGTGATTTTTCCGTAAGGGTTGTAGCTGAATTCCCGGGTGGCGCCGCCCGGTTGGGTTATTTTCAGCAAACGGCCTGCGGCGTCCCACTGATACTGGGTCAGCGCGCCATGTTCATCCTCGCGAGCCACCTGCCGGCCAAGATCGTCATAGCGATAACGCCGTACACCACCGTTGGGTAACTTTTCCTCGACCAGTTGCCCGAAATCATTCCAGCTCAGGCGCTGACAGCTATGGTCCGGGTACCAAACCTCGGTCAGTTGCCCGCGTTTGTTGTAGCTATAGTCAGTAACAAATCCATCAGGATCGGTCTTGCGGGTGATATCGCCCTGATCGTTGCGCTGATATTTCCAGGCCGCCGCGCCGCGCCGTACAACCCGAACGAAGCCGTTGTCATGCTCGTAGGACGTCGGCTCGTCGTCCCCCGGAAACAGCGCAATCAAGCGTCCGGCTTCGTCGTACTGGTAGGCGGTAATCGCCCCCAGCGGA
>NZ_WLYI01000088.1 GCF_009707515.1 Pseudomonas karstica
TTTTTTCGTACCAGGCGACCGGCCGCATCCCGCTGATAACCCGTAATGAGCTGACGGTCATCGTCGCCATATTCAGTCTTTTCCAGCAGATGACCGTTGAGGTCATAGCTGTAGGCGGTGCGCCGTCCGTCAAAGCCAGTTTCCTGCTGGATCAGGCCGTTGGCGTGATACTCGAGATGATAAGTTTCGCCCACCTCGTTTTCGATCTGGGTCAGCAACAACCGGGTGTTGTCGTAGCGGTACTTGAGCTGTGTGCCATCCGGGTTGATACGACGACTGATCAGGTGCAGCCCATCGGCGTACTCATAACGAGTAACACGCCCCAACTCGTCACGTTCGGCGGTGATTTTGCCGTAAGGGTTGTAGCTGAACTCCCGTGTGACGCCGCCCGGCTGGGTTATTTTCAGCAAGCGGCCTGCGGCGTCCCACTGATACTGGGTCAGCGCGCCATGTTCATCCTCGCGAGCCACCTGCCGCCCAAGCGCGTCATAGCGATAACGCTGTACACCACCGTTGGGTAACTTTTCCTCGACCAGTTGCCCGAAATCATTCCAGCTCAGGCGCTGACAGCTGTGGTCCGGGTACCAAACCTCGGTCAGTTGCCCGCGTTTGTTGTAGCTATAGTCAGTAATAAATCCATCAGGATCGGTCTTGCGGGTGATGTCGCCCTGCTCATTACGCTGGTATTTCCAAACAGCTTCACCCCGGCGCACCACCCGAACGAAGCCGTTGTCATACTCGTAGGACGTCGGTTCATCGTCACCGGGAAACAGCGCAATCAAGCGTCCGGCTTCGTCGTACTGGTAGGCGGTAATCGCCCCCAGCGGG
>NZ_WLYI01000089.1 GCF_009707515.1 Pseudomonas karstica
TTCGTTGATGTCCTGATGCTGCGCGAGCTTGGCTTCGATCTCGCCCAGCTCGATGCGGAAACCGCGGATCTTCACCTGGTCGTCGTTGCGGCCCAGGTATTCGATGTTGCCGTCCGGCAGGTAGCGACCCAGGTCACCAGTGCGGTACATGCGCGCATTCGCAGCGGTACTGAACGGGTCTTTGAGGAAGCGTTCAGCGGTCAGGTCGTCACGGTTCAGGTAACCCCGCGCCACGCCGGCACCGCCGATATAGATTTCGCCGGCGACACCCAATGGCACCGGTTGGCCGTGCTCGTCCAGCAGGTAGAACTGGGTATTGGCCACAGGTTTGCCGATGTGTGCGGCAAAACCGTCTTCGCGGGCCATCGAGACCCAGCTTGAGTAGGTGGTGGTTTCCGAAGGGCCGTAAAGGTTGCACAGGCGCTTGACCTGAGTCTGTTCAAACAGGTTTTCCACCAGGCTGCGTTTGAGCGCTTCACCGGCGACGTTGACCGTGTGCACGCCGTCGCTCAATCCGCCGGATTCCAGCAACGCCTTGAGCGCCGAAGGCACGGTGTTGATCAAGGTGATGTCGTGTTCGCCCTGCTGCAGTTCCAGCACATTAGTCACGACATCGATGCTGCCGCCGGACGTCAGTGGCGCAAAGCACTCGTAGACCGCCAGGTCGAAGTTCAACGAGGTGGAGAACAAGGTTTTGGCCAAGGTTTCAGCGTCAAACGAACGCTGTGCCCAGGTCAGGAAGTTCACCG
>NZ_WLYI01000008.1 GCF_009707515.1 Pseudomonas karstica
TTAATTTCAGGTTTATTCAGATTTAAGCGTAATGCGCGCAAAAGCCTTCTTTCCTGCCTGACAAACGTGGGTAGCGCCCAGTTGGTATATAAAGGTGCGATCTACCACCTCACCATCTATACGCACACCACCGGAACCCAGGAGGTCGCGCGCCACTGCCGAGTTCTTCACCAGGCCTGCCTTATTAAGGACGGCGGCTATCGGCATTGCCTCTATAGCGCTTAATTCAATCTCTGGCAGATCATCTGGCAGCTCACCTTCTTTCATCCGGTTCCCGGCAGCACGGTGAGCATTGGCCGCGGCCTCCTCACCATGGAAGCGTGCAACAATCTCTTCAGCCAACTTGATCTTGACGTCCCGCGGATTAGCGCCCGCCGCCACATCGGCGCGCAACGCATTGATCTCATCCATCGAACGAAAGCTCAACAGCTCGAAGTAGCGCCACATCAATGCATCAGGAATGGAAACCAGCTTGCCATACATCACGCCCGGCGCTTCCTGGATACCCACATAGTTACCCAGAGACTTGGACATTTTCTTGACGCCATCCAACCCTTCCAGCAACGGCATCGTCAGAATGCACTGAGCCTCTTGCCCGTACGCGCGCTGCAGTTCGCGCCCCATCAGCAGATTGAACTTCTGGTCAGTACCACCCAGCTCAACGTCAGCACGCAAAGCCACGGAGTCATACCCTTGAACCAATGGGTAAAGGAACTCGTGAATAGCGATTGGTTGATTAGTGGAGTAGCGCTTATCGAAGTCATCGCGCTCGAGCATGCGAGCAACGGTGTACTGGGACGTCAGACGAATGAAATCCGCCGGCCCCATCTGATCCATCCAGGTAGAGTTGAAAGCCACCTCGGTCCTGGCTGGATCAAGAATCTTGAAGACTTGGTTTTTGTAGGTCTCTGCGTTGTCGAGAACCTGCTCCCGCGTCAGCGGTGGACGAGTAGCACTCTTACCGCTCGGATCACCGATCATCCCGGTGAAATCACCTATAAGGAAGATCACCTGATGCCCCAGCTCCTGGAACTGGCGCAGCTTATTAATAAGCACCGTATGCCCCAGGTGTAGATCAGGCGCCGTAGGATCGAAGCCGGCCTTAATACGCAGGGGCTGGCCGCGCTTGAGCTTCTCGATCAGCTCAGCTTCGACCAACAATTCTTCCGCACCACGCTTGATCAGCGCTAGCTGCTCTTCAACCGACTTCATAACAGACCCGTAAGGCTCAGATTCAAAAGGGAACCAACCATACAAGATCAGGGACTAATTACAAGTTTTGCCCTACATACGGACACCGTTCAGCCCGCCTAGCATTCGCAAGCTTGCACCACAGATGATTTGGTTATATTTTATACAGTTATTTCATCTTCATCATGTCATTCATCTTTTCCATTTCATTTTTTCAAAGCCAAAATTACTTATGACTACTGAACCGCCTAAAGCGCCACCGCTTTACCCGAAGACTCACTTGCTCGCCGCAAGTGGTATCGCCGCCCTTCTCAGCCTGGCACTGCTGGTATTCCCTTCCAGCGACGTAGAAGCCAAACGAACAACCCTAAGCCTTGACCTGGACAGCTCATCTGAACAACTGACACAAGATCAAGACGCTTCCGACACACCCCAAGCCACAAATGACGTAACCGAATCACCGTTCGCACAAATAGAAAACAGTGTCGACGACTCCAGGAAGGCCGCCCAGGCTGCCTCCTCAGCAGAAACCGCCAAGGACCCTCAGCACCGGGAAGTGGTTGTTGCCAAGGGTGACACCCTTTCAACTTTGTTCGAGAAGGTCGGCTTACCGGCGTCCACTGTTAATGAAGTGCTGTCCAGCGACAAGCAAGCCAAACAATTTACTCAACTCAAGCGCGACCAGAAGCTTGAGTTCGAACTGACGCCCGATGGCCAGCTAAACAAACTGCACAGCAACATCAGCGACATGGAAAGCATTGCGCTGACCAAAGGCGCCAAGGGCTTTACCTTTAAGCGCATTACCACCAAGCCTGTCATTCGCTCGGCCTATGTTCACGGCGTCATCAATAGCTCGTTGTCGCAGTCCGCCGCCCGTGCCGGCCTGCCCCACAGCATGACCATGGACATGGCCAGCGTGTTTGGCTACGACATCGACTTCGCCCAGGATATTCGCCAGGGTGACGAGTTCGATGTGATCTACGAACAAAAAGTCGCCAACGGCAAAGTCGTAGCTACTGGCAACATTCTCTCGGCGCGCTTCACCAACCGCGGCAAAACCTACACCGCCGTGCGCTACACCAACAAGCAAGGCAACAGCAGCTACTACACCGCCGACGGCAACAGTATGCGCAAGGCCTTCATCCGCACCCCCGTTGACTTCGCCCGTATTAGCTCGCGTTTTTCGATGGGTCGCAAGCATCCAATTCTGAACAAAATTCGCGCCCACAAAGGCGTGGACTATGCAGCCCCGCGTGGTACGCCGATCAAAGCAGCGGGTGACGGCAAGGTATTGCTGGCCGGTCGCCGTGGAGGATACGGCAATACGGTGATCATCCAGCACGGTAATACCTACCGCACGCTTTACGGTCACATGCAGGGCTTTGCCAAAGGCGTCAGGACCGGCGGCAACGTCAAGCAGGGTCAGATAATCGGTTATATCGGTACCACCGGCCTGTCTACCGGTCCACATTTGCATTATGAGTTCCAGGTCAATGGTGTACACGTCGACCCGCTGGGGCGAAAGCTGCCAATGGCCGATCCCATCGCCAAGGCAGAGCGCACACGCTTCCTGCAACAGAGCCAACCACTCATGGCACGCATGGATCAGGAACGAGCCACCATGCTGGCTTCGGCGAAGCGCTAAGTATGTCGCTCTATATAGGTGTGATGTCCGGGACCAGTCTGGATGGATTGGACATTGCGCTGATCGAACTGGATCCAGCGATCAAGCTGATCGCCACCCATTACATCCCCATGCCTGACGCCCTGCGCATCGAGCTTTTGGGCCTTTGCGCCAGCGGGCCGGACGAAATAGCCCGCTCAGCCATTGCCCAGCAGCAGTGGGTAACGCTCGCGGCCCAAGGCATTCACGTATTACTCGATCAGCAGAAGCTCAAGCCCCAAGATATCCGAGCGATTGGCAGCCATGGGCAAACCATTCGCCATGAGCCCGCACGGGGGTTCACGGTACAGATCGGCAATCCGGCGATGCTCACGGAACTGACCGGAATAAGCGTCGTCAGCGACTTTCGCAGCCGTGATGTAGCGGCGGGAGGCCAAGGCGCACCGCTGGTTCCGGCCTTTCATGAAGCCCTGTTCGGCGAACACATTGGTAACCGCGCGGTATTGAATGTCGGAGGGTTCAGCAACCTCAGTCTGATTGAGTCCGATAAACCTGTTGCTGGATTCGACTGCGGCCCGGGTAACGTGCTGCTGGATGCCTGGATTCACCAACAGCGCGGTGAGAGCTTTGATCGAAATGGCCAGTGGGCCGCCAGCGGACAGGTTGAGCCAACATTGCTCAACGCCTTACTCGGCGATCCGTTCTTCCTGACCCAAGGTCCAAAAAGCACCGGCCGCGAAGTCTTCAACCTGGGTTGGCTGGAGCATCACCTGAGCCGGTTGCCAGGATTCCTCGCCCAGAACGTGCAAGCCACGCTGCTGGAGCTGACCGTACACACCATCGTCGAAGCCCTGAAAGCCTCTCAGCCCCGGACCGAAACCCTGCTGGTCTGCGGTGGAGGCGCCCACAACGCCGCCTTGATGAGTCGTCTGAGCGCCCTATTGCCGACTACCCAAGTCAGTACCACCACCCGCCACGGAGTAGACCCGGACTGGGTCGAAGCCATGGCCTTCGCCTGGCTGGCCCACTGCTGCCTTGAAGGTATCGCTGCCAATCGCCCCAGTGTCACAGGCGCCCGCGGGCTTCGAGTACTCGGAGCAATCTACCCCGCGTAAACCTCAGACAGCAAAACGCCGCTTGGCCCTATCAAGGTCAAGCGGCGCTTTGCAAACCTGCCGACAATCAGATCGAGAATGAAGACCCGCAACCACAGGTTGTGGTCGCATTCGGGTTCTTGATCACGAAGCGCGAACCTTCCAGACCTTCCTGGTAATCCACCTCGGCTCCTGCCAGGTACTGGAAACTCATCGGATCCACGACCAAGCTTACGCCCTCGCGCTCCACGATAGTGTCGTCATCGGCCACATCTTCATCGAAGGTGAAACCGTACTGAAACCCTGAACAACCGCCGCCCGTAACAAATACGCGCAGCTTCAAGCGATCATTACCCTCTTCATCGACCAGGCTCTTCACCTTGTGCGCAGCACCATGGGTGAATTGCAAAGCCGTGGGGGTGAAGGATTCAACGCTCATGCTGATAATCTCCCGGCGTAGCGCCGCCATATTGCGTAATGGTCGGCATTATCCGCTTCTCCTAGAAAAGCGGTCAACTATTAAGGGCGCAGCGGCAAGTTTCAAGCTGTCAGCTCCAGGATTGCGGCTGACAACTTGAAGCTCATAGCTACGTTCAGGGCAGCATGCCCGCATGGGACAAGCCCAGTTTTTCATCCAGGCCAAAGAGGATGTTCAGGTTCTGTACCGCTTGGCCAGATGCACCTTTGACCAGGTTATCGATCACCGACAGTACCACCACCAGATCACCATCCTGCGGACGATGCACAGCAATCCGGCACACGTTGGCACCACGCACGCTACGGGTTTCCGGGTGGCTGCCCGCTGGCATCACATCGACAAAGGGCTCGTTGGCATAGCGCTTTTCGAACAGCGCCTGCAGATCCACCGAGCGATCTGCAACGGTGGCGTACAACGTGGAGTGGATCCCGCGGATCATTGGCGTGAGGTGCGGTACGAAGGTCAGCCCAACGTCCTTGCCAGCGGCGCGACGCAGCCCTTGGCGAATTTCTGGCAAATGACGATGCCCCTTGACTGCATAGGCCTTCATGCTTTCCGATGTCTCGGAGTACAAGGAACCAACCGCCGCACCACGACCCGCACCACTGACGCCCGACTTGCAGTCAGCGATCAGACGCGAAGTATCCGCCAGCCCTGCCTCCAGCAGCGGCAGGAAGCCCAACTGCGTCGCCGTCGGATAGCAGCCAGGTACTGCGATCAGGCGCGCTTGCCTGATATGCTCACGATTGACTTCCGGCAAGCCATAAACCGCTTCCTCCAGCAACTCTGGAGCACCGTGAGGTTGCCCGTACCACTTGGCCCACTCATCGGCGTCCTGCAGACGAAAGTCTGCCGACAGGTCGATCACCTTGGTACCGGCGTCCAGCAACTCACCCGCCAAGGCATGGGCAACACCATGAGGCGTGGCGAAGAACACCACGTCGCAAGCGCCCAAGGCCTTGATGTCCGGAACAGAGAAGGCCAGGCCATCGTAGTGGCCGCGCAGGTTCGGGTACATATCGGCAACAGCCAGGCCAGCCTCGGATCGAGAGGTGATGACCACCACCTCAGTTTGCGGATGCTGAGCCAACAGACGCAACAATTCGACACCGGTGTAACCCGTGCCGCCGACGATACCGACCTTGACCATAAACCTGCCCTCAACGAACCCACTGGAAAGCCGTCGATAATAGGGGCCGCGCCGCCCTGCGACAACCATCAAGGTGACGTGCGGGCACCCTGGGCACTACTATCTTCAACTACCGTGAACCTGGGAATAACTAAAAATGCTTTATCTATGGGTCAAAGTCTTTCATATCGTCAGCATCGTCTGCTGGTTTGCCGGCTTGTTCTACCTGCCGCGCCTGTTCGTCTACCACGCACAAAGCGAGGACACCGTCAGCAAAGAACGCTTCAGCATCATGGAGCGCAAGCTGTATCGCGGCATCATGGGGCCGGCCATGATCGCCACGCTGGTCTT
The DNA here is from genome assembly GCF_009707515.1 of Pseudomonas karstica. Lineage (GTDB taxonomy): Bacteria > Pseudomonadota > Gammaproteobacteria > Pseudomonadales > Pseudomonadaceae > Aquipseudomonas > Aquipseudomonas karstica. The sequence goes on from NZ_WLYI01000008.1 coordinate 5,868, forward strand.
TGGGATCTGGCTGATCAGCCTCAACCCCGGCGTGTTCAGTCAGGGAGCCTGGATGCATGCGAAGCTGACCCTCGTGGTCATTCTGATCGGCTACCACCATATGTGCGGCGCTCAGGTGAAACGTTTTGCCCGTGGCGAAAACACCCGCAGCCATGTCTTTTATCGCTGGTTCAATGAAGTACCGGTTCTGATATTGCTGGCAATCGTAATTTTGGTTGTTGTCAAACCGTTCTAACACCTATTACTCGGGGTACTTCCAATGTCGCTGCCCGCTCTGCTTGAACAACGTCTGCGCCTGCCCGTGGTGGCTGCGCCGATGTTTCTGATTTCCAACCCGCAACTGGTCCTGGCGTGCTGCGGCAATGGAATAGTCGGCAGTTTCCCCGCCCTCAACCAGCGGGAAAGCAGCGGTTTCAAAGCCTGGCTGGAAGAAATCGAAGCGGGCCTGGCGCTGCTGGACAACCCCGCGCCCTACGCGGTCAACCTGATCGTGCACAACAGCAACCCACGCCTGGAGGCGGATCTGGCGATTTGCGTCGAGCATAAGGTACCGATTGTCATCACCAGCCTGGGGGCAGTGAAAGAACTGGTCGATGCCGTGCACAGCTACGGCGGCCTGGTCTTTCACGACGTCACCACGAGGCGCCATGCCGAGAAAGCCGCAGAGGCCGGTGTCGATGGATTGATCGCTGTAGCCGCTGGCGCTGGTGGCCATGCCGGCACCTGGAGCCCGTTTTCATTGATTGCCGAAATTCGTCAGTTTTTCGACAAGACCCTGTTGCTGGCCGGTTGCCTGAACCACGGTCACGAAATCCTCGCCGCGCAACTGCTCGGTGCAGACTTGGCGTATTTCGGTACCCGTTTTATCGGCACCACGGAAAGTCACGCCCCCGACGCCTATAAAGAGATGCTGCTCACATCGCGCGCCGCCGACATCGTGCACACTCCCGCCGTTTCGGGCGTACCCGCAAGCTTCATGCGCCAGAGCCTGGAAAATGCCGGTTTCGACCTCCCCACCCTGCAAGGCAAAGGTGAAGTCAATTTCGGCTCCAAGCTCAAGCCCTTGAGTGATGAAGCCAAAGCCTGGAAAACCGTATGGTCGGCCGGCCAAGGCGTCGGTGAGATTAATGATTTACCCAGTGTCGAGGAGCTTGTTGCCCGCCTGGATGCCGAATACCGCAAGGCGCTGGCGCACGCAGCGCAATTGCCCAAACACTGGCCTCGCTGAATAAGCAGTGACGTGTGGCCTGCCAATCAAGGCAGGCCTTACACTCCCTGCAATACCTACCCAATTCAAGTGACAAGGATGCCCGCATGAGCGACAACCGTTTCAAGATTGTATTTGAAGGCGCCTTGCTGCCGGGTGTCGAAGCCTCCACGGCGAAACTAAACCTCGCCGACCTGTTCAAAAGCGACGTCGAGGCGATCGAGAAGCTGTTTACCGGACGCCCCGTTGCCCTCAAGCGTGACCTGACCCACTCCAGCGCCCAAACCTACCTTGAAGCGCTGACCAAGACAGGCATAGATGCCCGTATCGAAGCCGAACAGCCAGTAGCCTTCAGCCTGGCCGAGACACACGAAGCCCCATCCGCCAGCGCCACAGACTACACCCGCCCGACGGCCTCCCCTTACGCGCCACCCCGTGCTGGCGTCGGTGAAAACCTGCCCGAATTTTCCACCCTGAAGGTTTTCACCGTTAATGGGCGAATTGGCCGACTGCGTTTCCTGGCCTGGATGCTGGTACTGACCATGGCAATGCTCGCCGTCACCAGCGTGGTTTTTACCGTCGGGCTGGGCATCGCTGCCGTGTCGCCAACGATTGCAACCATCATTGGAGCTCTGGTCGGTATCGCGGTATTCGTGGCTTTTATCTGGGTCAGCATACTGATCACGGTACAGCGCCTGCATGACCTGGGTTGGTCCGGCTGGCTGTGGTTCCTCAACCTGGTACCGTTCGTGGGCAGCGTTTTCCCGATTCTATTAATGGTGCTGCCGGGCAACACCGGCGCTAACCAGTACGGCCCGCCGCCGCCGTCCAACAGCACATCAGTCAAAGTGCTATCCGTGCTGTGGCTGGCACTGATTCCATTACTACTCAGCGTTTTTTTGGTCTCCGGCCTGACCGGCATGCTGGATAACCTTGAAAGCAACGTGGATAGCAGCTATGAAAGCAGCTCCATGACCTACGATGAGAACGCCGGCCAGGGCGTTATCGCTGGCGAAGAAGAGGTTCAAAGTGCTAGCGATGCGGCCGAACCTGTAGACTCTCCGGAAGAATGAAGAAACGCCGAACGCCTGTGATGCCTCTGTCGCAGGCTCGGTGGTGTTGCGATGGAGAAACGCATGACCCGTTACGCTCTGATCACCGGTGCCTCCAGCGGCATCGGCCTGGCCCTGGCTGAAGCATTGGCCCGTCGCGGCCGCAGCTTGATTCTGGTGGCTCGCCAGCGTGATCAGTTGGAAAGCATTGCCATCGAATTGACCCAGCGCTTTGGCGTCGAGGTACTGTTTCGCGCCTGTGATCTCGGCGAGCCTCTTCGGCTTTCCGGGTTTCTGCTGGAGCTGGAAGAGGGAGAGCGGCACATCGACCTGCTGATCAACTGCGCAGGCATCGGCACCAGCGGCCCTTTTCTCGCACAAGACTGGATGACCGAACAGGACCTGATGGAAGTAAACATCCTGGCACTCACCCGCCTGTGCCATGCCGTTGGCAACTCAATGGCACTGCAGGGCGGCGGGCAGATTCTCAACGTTGCCTCGGTCGCCGCTTTCCAGCCCGGCCCATGGATGAGCACCTACTACGCCAGCAAGGCCTATGTGTTGCATTTCTCCGAAGGGTTGCGCGAAGAACTGAAGAGCTGCGCAATAAAAGTCTCGGTACTCTGTCCTGGCCCGACCCGCACTGCTTTCTTCGGCACCGCACAAATGGACACCGCCAAGCTGGACCGCAGCCAACAGCTGATGAGCCCGCAAGAAGTCGCCCTCTACGCCGTACGCGCCCTGGAAAAGAACAAAGCCATCATCATTCCAGGCCGCCGTAATCGCTGGCTGGCGTTCAGTCCGCGATTGAGCCCACGCTGGTTGACCCGCAAGATCGCTGGCGCCATCAACAAGGCCTACTCCTCGCGCTGACCCCTACAGACATACGCAAAGGGCTAGGCGCACACAGATCGCCTGAGTACACTCAGCCTGCACTTTCACTACGGAGAAACAGCTGTGGATACTCTGTTCACCAAGATCATCAACAGAGAAATACCCGCGAAGATCATCTACGAGGATGACCAGGTCCTGGCATTCCACGATATCGCGCCAATGGCACCCGTGCACTTTCTCGTGATCCCGAAAAAGCCGATCCGCACCCTCAACGACCTCACCGAGGAAGACAAGGCGCTGGCTGGACATATACTGTTCACCGCCCAGCGCCTGGCGGTGGAACAAGGCTGTGAAAAGGGCTTTCGCGTGGTGATGAACTGCAATGAAGATGGCGGCCAGACCGTTTACCACATTCATATGCATGTACTGGGTCAGCGCCAGATGAACTGGCCACCGGGCTGAATGAAGCACCGCACGAGGTCGTAGCCACAAGCTGCGACCTTATGAGCATGCCCCAACGCAAACCTTCCTCCACCGATTGCGGTAAACTGGCCGCTGAGATTCTTCCCGGAGGTCAGCATGACTACCCAACGTCACTACTCGCCAATTGACCGTCTATTGCTGCAAGCCGATACGGCCATACGCACGTTGTTGCCGTTCAGCGGCCAGCCGTATCGCCCATCGCCCGCTATCACGCAACCCGACGTACAGATGAGCGAGACCGACACCCGCCACGTCGCCGGCCTGATGCGCATCAACCATACCGGCGAAGTCTGTGCCCAGGCGCTGTACCAAGGCCAGGCCCTGACGGCCAAGCTGCCGCAAGTACGTGCCGCCATGGAGCACGCCGCCGAGGAAGAAATCGACCACCTTGCCTGGTGTGAGCAACGCATACGCCAGTTGGGCAGCCACCCCAGCGTACTGAATCCGTTATTTTATGGTATGTCGTTTGGCATTGGCGCCGTGGCCGGGTTGGTCAGCGACAAAGTCAGCCTTGGGTTTGTGGCGGCCACCGAACATCAAGTATGTAAACACCTGAATGAGCATTTGGAACAATTGCCGGCCGAAGACGAAAAATCCCGGGCAATTCTTGAGCAGATGCGTATTGATGAAGAACTTCATGCACAAAGCGCGCTGGATGCGGGCGGCTTCCGTTTCCCCGCGCCAGTGAAGCTTGGTATGAGCCTGTTGGCCAAGGTCATGACCAAGAGCACTTACCGCATCTGATCGAGCCTACAGAAAGCCAAAAGGGCGCTATCTAAGCGCCCTTTCTTTTTGCCTGATCTATCGATCAACCCAACTCAATGATCTCGTAATCATGAGTAATGGCTACACCCGCCGCCCCCAACATGATCGAGGCCGAGCAGTACTTCTCTGCCGACAACTCGATGGCACGCTTGACCTGAGCCTCTTTCAGCCCACGCCCCTTGACCACAAAATGCATATGGATCTTGGTAAAAACCTTGGGATCTTCGGTGGCGCGCTCAGCTTCCAGGAAGGCTTCGCAGCTTTCCACCGCCTGGCGGGACTTTTTCAGGATGCTGACCACATCGAAATTGCTGCAACCCCCTACACCAAGCAGAAGCATTTCCATAGGCCGTACACCCAGGTTGCGACCACCGGCTTCGGGCGGTCCGTCCATGACCACAACATGGCCACTGCCCGACTCACCGAGGAACATGGCTTCGCCCGCCCATTGGATGCGTGCCTTCATCGCCCAGACTCCACTGCTAAAAAAGGGTCGCCAGCTTAGCACATGGCCTTGGAGCCCCAGCGCCCCTGCGTGAAAGCGCCCAACCTTAGGGCTTGATAGATAAATTCTCTGATCGAGGCAGAATGTGTCTGTTAAGCTGGCGCCAAATCACTGGCGCTTTTTTTCCATCCATTTGATGACGTCGCGCAGCCGTTGATAGTGCTGCTCACAAAACAAGCTCAACCACACCGTGCAGTCTTTTCGGGATACAACCATGGTTGCTATTACTCCCACATCCAAGATCAAGAACCTCGACAAACTATTGATGCATTGTCAGCGTCGGCGCTACCCGGTCAAACACAACATCATTTGCGCCGGCGAGCGCTCCGAAACCCTGTTTTTCATTATCAAAGGCTCCGTCACCATCTTGATCGAGGATGAAGATGGCCGCGAAATGATCATCGCCTACCTTAATACTGGCGATTTCTTCGGTGAGCTGGGGCTATTTGAGCAATCGGGGAAAGAACAGGAACGCAGCGCTTGGGTACGCGCCAAGATCGAGTGTGAAGTCGCCGAGATCAGCTATACGAAATTTCGTGAACTGGCCCAGGAAGACCCTGACATTCTGTACTCCTTGAGCGGCCAGATCGCCCAGCGTCTGAGAGACACCACTCGCAAGGTGGGGGACCTGGCGTTCTTCGATGTCACCGGACGGGTGGCTCGTTGCTTGCTGGAACTGTGCAAGCAACCGGACGCCATGACCCATCCAGACGGTATGCAAATCAAGGTCACTCGCCAGGAAATCGGGCGCATCGTTGGCTGTTCACGGGAGATGGTCGGTCGGGTCCTCAAGGACCTGGAAGAGCGTAGCCTGGTTCATGTCAAAGGCAAGACCATGGTGGTCTTCGGTACCCGTTAAACCGCAAGGAAGCCAGCAAGCATCTGGCGATACAACACATCAAGCCGGCCTATCGCGTCCGGCGCAGGGAAAGCTTCATGCAGGGCGATATGGCTTTCAGCGCGAACCCGCTGTTCAAGGCCACAGGCCTCATTGAAGCGATTGACCGCCGCGATCAACTCGACCCGTTCGTCATCCAGCAACAATGCGCCATGCACCAACCCTACCGGGCGCCCACCACTCTGGCGCCAACGCTGGGCGGTGCCGACCATTTTTCGGCCATTGAGGTTGACGTTGTAGCGACCGTCGCAGAACGCGCCGTCGATCTCTCCCACGGACGCATCGCCGCCCAATTCCGTGAGCAGGTCACAGATGGGTTGGCACAGACGCCGATAGCCAGTTTCAATCCGCCCCTGATCGCCTTCACTGCGCGGCGGTGCGTAGACCAGCGCAATATTGACGGTGGCCGCGGATTGCGGCACTGGCTCACCGCCGGTTTCCCGCAGTAGCACCGGCCAACCCTGATCAGCCGAAACCTGGCTGGCCACGTCAAAAGCCGGGAGCCGGCTCAGACGACGAGGCATGACCAGCGCTCGATCACTGGGTTGCCAGAACAGCAGGCCGAAAGGTTGCTCGCCCGCGCAAACGGCGGCGAGCAAATCCTGCTCGGCCGAAAGGCCAGCTTCGACCGTCAAGGAAACGGGCTGGGCCATCATCAATCCAGTGTCGATCCAGTCACCGGCACACCACGTTCCGGGAAGAACAGACGCTGCAGTTCAGCCCCTGGGTTCTCCGCACGCATGAACGTTTCGCCCACCAGGAACGAATACACGCCGCTGATTTCCATCAGTTCCACATCAGCCCGGTTAACGATGCCACTTTCAGTGATCACCAGACGGTCGCGGGGAATACGCGGCAACAGGTCGAGGGTGTTTTCCAGGCTGACTTCAAAGGTATGCAGGTTACGGTTGTTAACCCCCACCAATGGTGTGTCGAGGATTTTCAGTGCGCGCTCCAGCTCATCACCGTCATGCACTTCCACCAACACATCAAGACCGACGCTTTTGGCGACGGCGGCCAACTCGGCCATTTTCACGTCATCCAGGGCGGAGACGATCAGCAGCACGCAATCGGCACCCAAGGCACGCGCTTCAACGATCTGGTACGGATCGACCATGAAGTCCTTGCGGATCACCGGCAGTTGGCACGCGGAGCGGGCCTGTTGCAGGTAAAGGTCGGAGCCCTGGAAGTAGTCGATGTCGGTCAGTACCGAAAGGCAGGTCGCTCCGCCCTTCTCATAGCTGACGGCAATCTCTGCCGGCACGAAGTTCTCGCGGATCACACCTTTGCTCGGCGAAGCCTTTTTGACTTCCGCGATGACTGCGGGTTGCTTGAGCTTGGCTTGGGCAATCAAGGCATTGGCAAAGCCGCGTGGTGCATCTGCGTTTTTCGCCAGGCCTTCCAGCTCGCCCAGGCTGATACGGCCACGGCGCTCGGCCACTTCCTCGGCTTTGCGGGCCAGGATTTTTTCCAGAACGGTAGGCACACTCATCCTTCATTCTCCATCTTGAATACAGCGGTGAATGCTCCCAGCTCTTCGAGCTTCTCGCGAGCCAGCCCCGTGTGCAAAGCATCGTGGGCCAAGGCGACACCCTCCTTAAGGCTAGAGGCGTGATCGGCAGCGTAAAGTGCCGCGCCAGCATTCAGAACGATCATCTCTGCAGCCTTTTGGCCGTTCTCGGTTTTACGTCGCCCCAGGGCATCGCGAATCAACTCAAGAGAAGCCGCCGGGCTTTCCACCGCCAAGCCGTGCAAGCTCTGGCTCTTCATTCCCAGGTCTTCCGGCTCGACCCAGTACTCGGTGACCTGATCATTCTTCAACTCCGCCACGAAGGTCGGCGCCGCCAGGCTGAACTCGTCCAGGCCGTCTTTGGAATGCACCACCAATACATGCTTGCTGCCCATGCGCTGTAGGACTTCGACCAATGGCCGGCACAAAGCCTGGCTGAACACACCCACTACCTGATGCTTCACACCGGCCGGATTCGTAAGCGGGCCGAGCATGTTGAACAGGGTACGCAGGCCCAGGTCCTTGCGCGGGCCCGCGGCGTACTTCATTGCACCATGATGGGATTGGGCAAACATGAAACCGATGCCGACGTTATCGATACAGCGGGCCACCTGCACTGGAGTCAGGTTCAGGTAGATACCCGCCGCCTCCAGCAAGTCGGCACTGCCGCTGTTGCCAGACACCGCGCGGTTGCCATGCTTGGCCACCGTGCAGCCAGCAGCGGCCACAACAAACGATGAAGCCGTCGACACGTTGAAAATATTCGCCCCATCGCCGCCAGTACCGACCACATCGACCACACCGTCGAGGGTCTTGAGTTCAACCTTGTCCGCCAACTCGCGCATCACCGAGACTGCGCCGACGATTTCGTCGATGCTCTCACTTTTCATACGCATGGCCATCATGAACGCACCAATCTGCGCATCCGTGCATTGACCGGTCATGATTTCGCGCATCACATCGCTCATCTCATCGGTGCTCAGGTCGAGATGGCCGACGATACGGCTCAGGGCAGTCTTGATATCCATGGAGAGTCCTTAGCGCGTGCCGCCGCTCTGTTTAAGAAAGTTGGCGAACAGCTCGTAACCCTGCTCGGTCAGAATCGATTCAGGGTGGAACTGCACCCCTTCGACATTCAATGTCTTGTGTCGCAAGCCCATGATTTCGTCAACGGAGCCGTCTTCGAACTGGGTCCAGGCCGTCAGCTCCAGGCATTCGGGCAGGGTTTCACGCTTGACCACCAGCGAGTGATAACGGGTGACCGTCACCGGCAGGTTCAAGCCATGGAACACGCCTTGATCATTATGGAACACCGGGCTGGTCTTGCCGTGCATCACCTGGCGGGCGCGAACCACGTCGCCGCCAAACGCTTGGCCGATGGACTGATGGCCCAGGCACACGCCGAGAATCGGCAGTTTGCCGGCAAAGTACTGGATGGCTTCCAGCGACACGCCCGCTTCGGTCGGAGTGCAGGGCCCCGGGGAGACGACGATGCGTTCCGGGTTCAACGCGGCGATTTGCGCCACGGTCAATTCGTCGTTGCGCACGACCTTGACCTCGGCACCGAGTTCGCCCAGGTATTGCACAACGTTGTAGGTAAAGGAGTCATAGTTATCGATCATCAGCAACATGCGGATTACAACCTCTTGAATTCACTGACTTCAAATGACGGCCTTCCAAGGGATTACCCGCTGCCAGACGCACGTTCCGGTTGCCGGAGTGAACCGGCAAGGGGCGTCAAACAGAAGGTGAAGAAGGCAAATCGGTACAAGTCCGGCCAGGCCGGCAAAGAAAAGTTAGGCGCGCCAACGCCAACGGGCGTGTGCCTTGACTACTCGCATCAAGAGTTTGCTGATGATCAACACAGGGAGGGTCTCATTTATACGTTTAGGCACAGTAACGTAGCCTCGCCAGCGGTGCAATATGGAGCAGCAAATACGGGAAAACGCCCCACAGGGTATTTGCCGTCAAAAGCTATTTCCTTTGAAGAAAACCAGAAATACTTTGCTAAGGTTTTCCTGCCAATACAAAAAATAATTAAATGGACAACCTTATGCCCAGACCACCGCTTCTTGCACCGCTTGCCGGCTGTCTATTGTCACTGGCGTGCAGCCAGGCCTTTGCGGCGCCGTCACCCTATTCAACCATGGTGGTTTTCGGCGACAGCCTGGCCGATGCCGGCCAATTCCCTGACCCCGGTGGTCCCGCCGGCGCCTCGTTGCGTTTTACCAACCGCAGCGGGCCAACTTACCTGGGCAACGGGACAGAAAATTTCGCCCTGGTCTCATCCACATTATTGGGGTCAAAACTGGGTGTTGCCGCCAACGACTTGAACGCCTCCACGTCTCCTGTCCGTGCCGCCCAAGGCTTGCCGGACGGCAACAACTGGGCAGTGGGTGGCTACCGCACCGATAACATCCTCGACTCCATCACCTCGGTCTCCAACACCGCTATCCCGCCCGGCAACCCCGGCGGTGGCACCGTGCTGCGCAGTCGCCAGGGTTATCTGCCCGCGAACGCCGGACGGGCCGATCCTAATGCGCTGTACTTCCTTTCCGGTGGCGGCAATGACTTCCTCCAGGGCGTCGTCCAAAGCCCGGCCCAAGCCGTCGCTGCCGGCGGGCGCCTGGCCGATAGCGCCCAAGTCCTGCAACAAGCCGGCGCACGCTACATCATGGTCTGGATGCTGCCCGACCTGGGGCTGACCCCGGCCATCAATGGCACCCCGGCGCAAGCGGCGAGCAGCGCCCTGAGCAACATCTTCAATCAAGCTCTGGTGCAACGCTTATCGCAGATCGACGCTCAGGTGATCCCGCTAAACATACCGTTGCTGCTCAACGAAACCTTCGCCGACCCTGGCCGCTTTGGCCTGGCCACCGGACAGAACCTCACCGGGACGTGTTTCAGCGGCAACGGCTGCACCGCAAACCCCATCTACGGCATCGGCGGCACCCAGCCCGACCCCACCAAGCTGATCTACAACGATTCAGTCCACCCCACCGAAGCCGGGCAACGGTTGATTGCCGACTATGCCTATTCGCTGTTGGCCGCTCCCTGGGAAGTGACCCTGCTACCAGAAATGGCCCAGGGCACCTTGCGCGCCCATCAGGATGAACTGCGCAACCAATGGCAAGCCGACGCGGGTAACTGGCAGGCCGTGGGTCAATGGCGGGCGATTGTCGCCGGAGGCGGTCAGCGTCTGGATTTTGACGATCAAAGCAGCTCAGCCAAGGGCGATGGCAACGGCTACAACTTGAACATCGGTGGCAGCTATCGACTGAACGAAGCGTGGCGCGTCGGCGTCGCGGTGGGCTTCTACCGTCAAACCCTTGAAGCAGGCGCCAGCGATTCGGACTACAAGCTCAACAACTATATGGGCACCGCATTCACCCAATATCAGCAAAACCACTGGTGGGCCGACGCAGCGTTGACCGGCGGTAAGCTGGACTTCGACAACCTCAAGCGCAAGTTCGCCCTGGGCGTCAGCGAAGGCTCGGAAAAAGGCGATACCGATGGCTGGCTGTGGGCCTTGAGCGGCCGCGTGGGGTACGACATTGCTCAGCCAGGCAGCGAGTGGCACTTGTCGCCATTCATCAGTGCCGATTACTCGCGGATTGAGGTCAATGGTTACTCAGAGAAAAACAGCCGCTCCACCTCGCTGACGTTTGACGACCAGCAGCGCGACTCCAAGCGTCTTGGCCTGGGCCTCCAAGGCAGCTACCGCGTGGCTCCACACACCCAGGTGTTTGGCGAAGTGGCCCACGAACATGAATTTGAAAACGATACGCAGCGGGTGAACATCGCCCTCAACAGCGTACCCGGGATTGATTTCAAACTGGATGGGTACACCCCGCGCAGTAACTCAGACCGCCTGAGCCTGGGGGTCAGCCACAAGTTGACGAAGGAGTTGGCGCTGAACGCCGCCTACAACATAAGGAAGGATGACAGCTTGACCCAACAAGGGGTCAGTGTAGGCGTGAGCCTGGACTTCTAAGTCAAACCTGTAGGAGCGAGCTTGCTCGCGAAGAACATCAACGATAACGCGCTCATTCAGGATGAGCGCATCGTCCATGAGTTTTTCGCGAGCAAACTCGCTCCTACAGGTGGGTAATGGTTTTTAGTCCTGGGGCGTTTGCTCGGCCAGTGCAACAGCGCGGAACATGGCGCGGCGCTTGTTCAGGGTTTCCTCCCACTCCAGGACCGGCACCGAGTCAGCCACAATCCCGCCACCCGCCTGCACGTGCAACTCGCCGTCCTTGATCACTGCGGTGCGGATCGCAATCGCCGTGTCCATATTGCCGTTCCAGGCGAAATAACCCACGGCGCCGCCGTAGACACCGCGCTTGACCGGCTCCAGTTCGTCGATGATTTCCATCGCACGAATCTTCGGCGCCCCCGACAACGTGCCCGCCGGCAAGATGGCCCGCAACGCATCCATTGATGTCAGCCCAGCCTTCAGTTCACCGGTGACGTTGGAGACGATATGCATCACGTTGGAATAACGCTCGATGACCATCTTCTCGGTGAGTTTCACCGAACCGATTTCCGATACACGCCCGGTGTCATTACGCCCCAGGTCGATCAGCATCAAGTGCTCGGCGATTTCCTTGTCATCGGACAGCAGGTCTTGCTCCAGCGCCAGGTCGGCCTCTTCGGTCGCGCCACGAGGCCGGGTACCGGCAATCGGGCGCACGGTGATCAGGTTGTCTTCGACCCGCACCAGCACTTCCGGCGAACTGCCCACGACGTGGAAGTCGCCAAAGTTGAAGAAGTACATGTACGGCGTCGGGTTGAAGCAACGCAGCGCCCGGTACAGGTCGATGGGTGCAGCCTTGAAGTCGATGGACATGCGTTGCGACGGCACCACCTGCATACAGTCACCGGCGAGGATGTATTCCTTGATGCTGTCCACGGCGCGCTCGTAGTCATCCTGGGTAAAGCTGGAACGGAACACCGGGTCGGCGGCCGGCGGCCGGCTGAGATCCAGGCCACGGCGCGGGGTGATCGGCTGGCGCAGTTTTTCCAGCAAGGCTTCCAGGCTGGCCTGGCCTTGCTCGAACGCGCCTTCCTGGGAAGGATCGGCCAGGACAATCGCGTGCATCTTGCCCGCGAGGTTGTCGAACACCACCACCGCGTCGGAAACCATCAGCAGAATATCCGGCACGCCCAGTGGGTCCGGGTTCGGGCATTTACCCAGGCGTTTTTCCACATAACGCACGCAGTCGTAACCGAAGTAACCCACCAGGCCGCCGTTGAAGCGCGGCAAACCAGTGATGGTTGGCACGTTGTAGCGCGCCTTGAATGCCTCGACGAACGCCAGCGGGTCTTCCACATCGTGGCTTTCGATCTCGACGCCGTCACAGGTGATACTGATGTGATGGTCGTGAACACGCAGTACCGTACGGCACGGCAGGCCGATGATCGAGTAGCGGCCCCACTTCTCACCGCCCTGCACCGACTCCAGCAGATAGGAGTTGGGCTCGTCGGCCAGTTTCAGGTAGATCGACAGCGGCGTGTCGAAGTCGGCCAGGGTTTCGCAGGCCATGGGGATACGGTTGTAGCCGGCAGCGGCCAAACGCAGGAATTCTTCGCGGATCATGAGGTGCCTCGTGGTGTGAGGGTCTAACGGTCAGGTGTGCAAACGTGCCGCAGCGCGGCCAGGATCAGTCAGGCGCGCCAACGCCAGCGGGCCAGGGCCTTGATGACTTTCATCCAGAGTTTGCGAGTGACTACCACGATGGAGTTTCCAGAAGGGGGAGGAACAGCGTCGGCCAACGTTATCTCAGCGCCCGCTCCCAAGCAACCGGGGATTAGCCGGCGCAGGTCATCAATCACCAGCTCCGGGGACTCCTCGGCAATCGGCCGGCCATGGTTGTAGCCGTAACTCAGGGCCACGCACTTGACCCCCGCCGCTTTAGCCGCCAGTACATCACTGCGCGAGTCGCCGACAAACAGCGACTGGGAAGCCGGGATATTGGCCATTTTCATCACAAAAAACAGAGCGGCCGGGTCGGGCTTCTTCTGCGGCAAAGTATCGCCACCAATGATCCAGCGAAAATAACGACCCATTTTCATTTGATCCAGCAGTGGCGCGACGAAACGCTCCGGCTTGTTAGTGATCAAGGCCATTTCCACGCCCTGCTTGTGCAGCCACTTCAGGGTATCGCGCACGCCGGGGTAGACCACCGTCAGCTCGTGGCCATGCTCATAGGCGGCATTGAACAACGCCAGCCCATGCTCGGCCTCGACCTCATCCACGCCTTCAGCGTCGATATGGTTGGCCAAGGCCCGGCGCACCAACATTTGCACACCGTTGCCGACCCACTCGCGCACCGACTCGATACCCGCCGGCGGGCGCCCGAGCTTGAGCAGCATCTGGTCCACAGCAGCGGCCAGGTCCGGGACAGAATCGATCAAGGTACCGTCCAGATCGAACATCACCAACCGTGGCAATTTGCCGGGGAACAACTGCTCAAAACCGCTCATGGCCGCGCCAGCGCCAGTTCTGCATGCATCCTGGCGATCACTTCCCGGTAGTCCGGCGCATTGAAAATCGCCGAACCGGCAACGAATGTGTCAGCCCCGGCGGCAGCGATTTCACGGATGTTGTTGACGTTGACGCCGCCGTCGATCTCCAGGCGAATATCACGACCCGAAGCATCAATCAGCGCACGGGCCTCACGCAGCTTGTCGAGAGTACCTGGAATGAACTTCTGCCCGCCAAAACCCGGGTTGACGCTCATCAACAGGATCATGTCGACCTTGTCCATCACGTACTTGAGCACATCCAGCGGAGTGGCCGGGTTGAACACCAGGCCGGCCTTGCAGCCGCCTTCGCGGATCAGTTGCAGGGAACGATCGACGTGCAGCGTGGCTTCCGGGTGGAAGGTGATGTAGGTCGCACCGGCTTCGATAAAGTCGCCAACGATGCGGTCCACCGGGCTGACCATCAGGTGCGCGTCGATGGGTGCGGTCACGCCGTACTTGCGCAACGCGGCACAGACCATCGGACCAATGGTCAGGTTCGGCACGTAGTGATTGTCCATGACATCGAAGTGAACAAAGTCGGCACCGGCGGCCAGCACGTTGTCCACTTCCTCGCCCAGGCGGGCGAAGTCGGCGGAGAGAATCGATGGAGCAATGACGAAGGGCTGCATGACGCACCTTTTTGAGCTAAATCACGATGGCGCGCATTGTATACCTCATGCTTTGTCGCGCGCACCGTGACCTCGCTCAATGGTTAGTAGGCGGCTCGGTAGATTTTCTCGATATCCATGGCACTGAGCGCACGCGGGTTGTTGCGCATCAGACGCTCGATCCCCGCAGCTTCTATGGCCATGGCCGCAATGGCGTCTTCGGGAACCCCGAAACTGCGCAGGCCTGACGGGATCTCCACCGCGGCACACAGTCGCGTCATGGCCTCGACCGCCTGGTCGGCAGCATCCACGGCGCTCAGCCCCGTGATATTGACGCCCATGGCCTGGGCAATATCCTGCATACGCTCGACACAGGCCAGCTTGTTCCAGTGCATCACATAAGGCAGCAGCAAGGCATTGCTGACCCCATGGGCAATCCCGAACCGCCCGCCCAGCGGATACGCCAGGGCATGCACCGCCCCCACGCCGGCATTCCCAAAAGCCATGCCGGCCATCAGGCTGGCGGTGGCCATGTCATCACGGGCCTGCAAGTTGGCCGGGTTGGCATAGGCCTTGGGCAGCGCCTTGGCAATCAACTTGATGGCGCCGATGGCCAGGGCGTCGGTGATCGGTGAGGCATTGAGGGATAGGTAGGATTCGATGGCGTGCACCAGGGCATCGACGCCACTGGCGGCAGTGACGCCGCGGGGGCAGGTCAAGGTCATCTGTGGACTGATCAATGCCACGTCCGGCAGCAGGTAATCGCTGACGATGCCTTTTTTCAATTGCGCGGTCTTATCCGAAAGGATCGCCACATTGGTTACCTCCGAACCAGTGCCGGCGGTGGTGGGGATGGCAATCAGCGGCGGCCCTTTGCGCGGCACCTGGTCGACGCCGAACAGGTCCGCCAGGGCGCCATGGTAGCCGGCGTAGGCGGCAACGCTTTTGGCGATGTCGATGGCACTGCCGCCGCCCACGCCGATCAAGCCGTCATGCCCACCTTCGCGGTAAACCCGCATGCAATCTTCGACGATCGAGATTTCCGGGTCGGGCAGCACGCGATCGAAGATCTCGTAGGGCCGCTCGCCCAACTGCGCCAGCGCCAGCGCCACCGTGCCGGACTTGACCAGTGCCGCGTCGGTAACAATCAGCGGGTTGTCGACATCCAGCCGCGTCAGCTCGGCAGCCAATTGCTCGATGGCACCAAAGCCTGTGAGCAGTTTGTGGGCGATCTTGAATGAGGAAGTACTCATGTGCGCGGCCTCTTATGGGGGTTGTGGGCTGGCACAAGAATAGCTGGAGATTGAGGGTTGCCTGCCATTCAGGAACTGAATGGTAGGGCGGTGCAATAACCGCTGGCGCAGCCTGCGATCGGCTGCGCAGCAGTCGCCTGGGCCTTGAAATGGCTGAAGGTCCTTCGGCCCTTATCGCAGCCTCGTGCCTCGACAGCGGCTACAAAGACCGCGCCGACCTCCTGTAGCCGCTGGCGCAGCCTGCGATCGGCTGCGCAGCAGTCGTTTGGGCCTTGAAATTGTTGAAGGTCCTTCGGCCCTTATCGCAGCCTCGTGCCTCGACAGCGGCTACAAAGACCGCGCCGATCTCCTGTAGCCGCTGGCGCAGCCTGCGATCGGCTGCGCAGCAGTCGCCTGGGCCTTGAAATGGCTGAAGGTCCTTCGGCCCTTATCGCAGCCTCGTACCTCGACAGCGGCTACAAAGACCGCGCCGATCTCCTGTAGCCGCTAGCGCAGCCTGCGATCGGCTGCGCAGCAGTCGTTTGGGCCTTGAAATGGCTGAAGGTCCTTCGGCCCTTATCGCAGCCTCGTGCCTCGACAGCGGCTACAAAGACCACGCCGATCTCCTGTAGCCGCTGGCGCAGCCTGCGATCGGCTGCGCAGCAGTCGTCTGGGCCTTGAAATGGCTAACCTCCATGGTTGACTGGGTCACCGTCGTTAGACTTGAGCGGTGCGCAACTTCTCGCTGCGCCCGCGTAACCACTCCAGGGTCAACAACAGCACCACCGAGAATGCAATCAACAAGGTCGCCGCCGCCGCAATCGTCGGGCTGAGGTTCTCGCGGATGCCGCTGAACATCTGCCGGGGCAAGGTCGCCTGTTCGGGACCTGCAAGAAACAGCGTTACCACCACCTCATCGAACGAAGTGGCGAAGGCAAACAACGCGCCAGAGATCACTCCCGGCGCAATCAACGGCAAGGTCACCCGCCGAAACGCCGTCAATGGCGATGCCCCGAGGCTGGCCGCCGCCCGCACCAGGTTATGGTTGAAGCCCTGTAGCGTGGCCGACACGGTAATGATTACGAAGGGCACGCCCAGCACCGCGTGTACCACGATCAACGAGAAGAAACTGTTGCCCAGGCCCAGCGGTGCGAAAAACAGGTAGCTGGCCACGCCGATAATCACCACCGGTACCACCATCGGCGAAATCACCAGGGCCATCACCAGCGCCTTGCCGGGGAAATGCCCGCGGGTCAGGCCGATCGCCGCCAGCGTGCCGAAGATCATGGCGAGCACGGTTGCTGCCGGGGCGACGATGATGCTGTTACGCAGTGCTCGCATCCACTCCGCCGAAGCGAAGAAGTCCTGATACCAGTGCAACGAGAACCCTTGCAAGGGGTACACCAGGAAGCTGCCGGAGTTGAACGACAGCGGAATGATCACCAGCACCGGCAGGATCAGGAACAACAGGACCAAGCCGCAGAAAATCCGCAGGCTGTAGAACCAGATCCGCTCAATGGGGGACATGTAAGGGCTCAGCATCGCAAAGTGCTCCTCAGCTCAAACGCAGGCGGCTGGCGCCCACCAGCCAGTTGTAGATCAGGTACAGCACCACGGTCGCCAGCAGCAGCAAGCCGCCCAATGCCGTGGCCATTCCCCAGTTGATGCTGGTGTTGGTATAGAACGCGACGAAGTAGCTGACCATCTGATCGCTCGGGCTGCCCAGCAACGCTGGCGTGATGTAGTAACCAATTGCCAGAATGAACACCAGCAGGCAGCCGGCGCCTACGCCCGCATAGGTTTGCGGGAAGTACACTCGCCAGAAACTGGCAAACGGGTGACACCCCAGGGAAATCGCCGCCCGCATGTAGGTCGGTGAAATGCCTTTCATCACGCTGTAGATCGGCAGAATCATGAATGGCAGCAGGATATGCACCATGGAGATGTAGACCCCAAGCCGGTTGAACACCAACTCCACGGGTTTATCGATCAAACCCATGCCCATCAGCGCACTGTTGATCAGCCCTCCGGACTGCAGCAACACAATCCACGCCGCAACGCGCACCAGCACCGACGTCCAGAACGGCAATAACACCAAGATCATCAACAGGTTGCTTTGCCGGGCCGGCAAGTTCGCCAGCAGGTAGGCCAAGGGATAGGCCAGCAGCAAGCAACACACGGTGATCACCAGGCCCATCCAGAATGTGCGAGCAAAGATATCCAGGTAGATCGCCTGGTCTGGGGTCGTCGGTGCCAGTTCGCCGAGGTCGTCGATACGGTGGTCGACGGCCGCCAGCAAGTAATAAGACGTCAGGCTGCTGGTATTGCGGCGAATCACCTGCCAGTACGCCGGGTCGCCCCAACGCTCGTCGAGGTTTTCCAGCGCTTCTTTATAAGAGGCGGGCGTTTCATTGAACGGTAGCGCCCGCGCGGTTTTGGTCAGCAGGCTGCGATAGCCGGCCAGTTCCATGTTCAAGCGTTTGGACAAATCACCCAGGGTCTGGTTTTTTCGCGCTTCACCCAGGTCCTCGCTGAGTGCCTGATAGACAGGCTCACCGGGCAACCCGCGCCCGTCCCAGGCGGTCACCGCCACTACCGTGCGCGGCAGGCCACCCACCACTTCCGGATTACCGACGCTCTTGTAAAGCAGCGCGACGATGGGCACCACAAACACCAGCACCAAGAACAGCACCAGCGGCGCGATCAAGGCCTGGGCCTTCCAGCGATTGAGCCGCTCGGCACGGGCCAGGCGCTGTTTCAAGGTGAGGCTGGTGACCTCGTTCGAGGGAACGGCGATGGCCATGGTTAACTCCGCAGTTAAAAGGTAACACCTCCCCTGTAGGAGCGAGCTTGCTCGCGAAAAACCTGAGAGCGCCGCGTCAAACCAGACAAGCTGCGTTTTCGTTAACGCTCTTCGCGAGCAAGCTCGCTCCTACAAGGGCAAGCGGCGTGACGGCTTACTTGGCCGCCCAGGAATTGAAGCGCTGCTCCAGTTGCTCGCCGTTATCCGCCCAGAAGCTGACATTGATCTGCACCTGGTTGGCGATATTTTCCGGCGTGGTGGGCATGTCCTTGAGCACATCCTTGGCCAGTAACGGCACGGCGTGGGTATTGGCCGGGCCATAGGCGATGTTTTCCGAATAGATCTTCTGCTGCTGCGGTGCGACCGAGAAGGCGATGAACTTCTTCGCCGCTTCAGCACGACCCTTGGCCAGGCCTTTCGGAATCGCCCAGGCGTCAAAATCGTAGATGCCGCCGTTCCACACTACTTTCAGGTTGCTCTCTTTCTGCACCGCAGCAATCCGGCCGTTATAGGCAGAGCTCATGACCACATCGCCAGAGGCCAGGTATTGCGGCGGTTGGGCTCCAGCTTCCCACCACTGAATCGATGGCTTGAGCTCATCGAGTTTTTTGAAGGCGCGGTCCTGGCCGTCTTTGCTCGCCAGCACCTTGTACACATCCTTGGGCGCAACACCGTCCGCCATCAAGGCGAACTCCAGGGTGTACTTCGCGCCTTTGCGCAAACCGCGCTTGCCCGGGAATTTTTTGGTGTCCCAGAAATCCGTCCAACTGGTGGGTGCGGTTTTCAGCTTGTCGGCGTTGTACGCCAGAACGGTCGACCAGACGAAAAAGCCTACACCGCAAGGCTGGATTGCGCCCTCCACATAGTCGTCAGTCTTGCCGAACAGTGTCGGGTCCAGGGGCTCGAACATGCCTTCGTCACAACCACGGGACAGTTCCGGCGACTCCACTTCCACCAAGTCCCAGGACACGCTCTTGGTGTCGACCATGGCTTTGACCTTGGCCATCTCACCGTTGTATTCACCCGCGATGATCTTGCCGTTGCCCGCGCTTTCCCACGGAGCGTAGAAGGCCTTGGTCTGCGCCGCCTTGTTCGCGCCGCCAAAGGACACGACCGTCAGGTCCGGGCCTGCCATGGCCTGCGAGGCGCCCATCAAGCCAATGGCCAGGACGGAATACTTCAGGGATTTCAACATTATTGTTCTCTCCACGTGCAGGGTTGGTGAAGCCAGGGGGCGATCAATTCGCCTCTAGAAGTGGGTCGAGCGCGCGAACGTGCTCGACTTGCCAGCCAATCGGTACCACGTCGCCGACCGTCAATGCCGGGTCCAGTTCGGCGATCGGTTGTTTCACGAAAAAATCGGGTTTGCCGCAGACTTCCAAGCGCACACGAACGTGGTCGCCCAGGTAGATAAATTCCGCAACCCGTCCGGAGAAGCGGTTGACGCAGCGTTCGCTGGAGCCATTGAGACTGACCCGCTCCGGGCGCACCGACAGGGTCACCGGGCCACCGACCTGGCCGACATTCACCGCCAGCGCCTCGACCTTCTCGCCTCGCGCCAGCTCCACCACACAACGCTCGCCGGTGTGGCTGTGCAGTCGGCCGTTGAGGCGATTGTTCTCGCCGATGAAATTGGCGACGAAGGTGTTTTTCGGCTCTTCATACAAAGTGCGCGGGGAGGCAATCTGCTGGATTTCACCCTGGTGAAATACCGCCACCCGGTCGGACATGGTCAGCGCTTCACCCTGGTCATGGGTCACGTAGACCACGGTCACGCCCAGGCGCTGGTGCAGGTGCTTGATCTCCATCTGCATGTGTTCGCGCAACTGTTTGTCCAGGGCGCCAAGGGGCTCGTCCATCAGCACCAGTTGCGGCTCGAACACCAAAGCCCGGGACAGGGCTACGCGCTGTTGCTGGCCGCCAGAGAGTTGCGCCGGATAGCGCTGGGCGAAGGCGTCGAGCTGGACCATGCTCAGCACGCGCTTGACCCGTTCGCTGATATCGGTCTTGCTCAACCCGCGTACCGACAGCGGAAATGCCAGGTTCTCGGCCACGGTCATGTGGGGGAACAAAGCGTAGTTCTGGAACACCATGCCAATGTCCCGCTTGTGGGGCGGCACGTTGTTGATGGAGCGACCGGCCAGTTGGATTTCGCCAGCAGTCGGGTTTTCGAAGCCTGCAAGCATCATCAGGCTGGTGGTCTTGCCGGAACCGGATGGCCCGAGCAGGGTGAGGAACTCGCCTTTGCGGATCTCCAGGTTGAGGTCTTTGACGATCAGGTTCTCGCCGTCGTAGCTCTTCTGCACGCCACGAAAGCTGACCAGCACATCATTTGAATCCACCTCGCTCATACCCGCACCTTTTTGTTTTTGGACTGCTGTGGAGCAAGCGTAGTCCAGGTACAAGGCCCCGGAAATCGGGGCCGGGGAGAGATTGGCATCAGCGTAATGGAAGGTTCGGGGTAGGGATTGCCCTACACGGATGGCGGGCACTGGACAGTGCAGTTGCAAGCAGCACGCTACAAGCGGCAAGAACGGGCATCGCGGCGCTCAGGCGGTAGTCGCAAACAGGTATGAGGCTATAGGAGCTTGTGCTCCATCGCGTATTTCACCAGTTCCGCCAGAGAGGTGATATTGAGCTTCTGCATCAACCGCGCCTTGTGGGTGCTGATGGTCTTGCTGCTCAGGGCCAGTTGCTGGGCGATGTCATTGACGTTGGCGCCCTGGGCCAGGCGCTCGAACACCGAAAACTCCCGCTCCGACAGCAGCGCGTGTAACGGCCGGCTATCGGTAAGGCCGACTTCGAAGACCATGCGGTCGGCCAGGTCCGGGTCGATGTAACGCCCACCCGCCGCCACCTTGCGGATCGCCGTCAACAGCAGTGCCGGGTCGCTATCTTTGGTGGCGTAGCCGGCCGCGCCGACTTTCAAGGCACGGGCAGCCATTTGTGCTTCGTCGTGCATCGACAGCACCAGGATCGCCGGAGGGTTGTTCAGTGCGCGAATGCGCGGGATGGCCTCCAGGCCGTTGACACCCGGCATGGAGATATCCAGCAGCACCACCTCGCACGGTACCTGGCGCAGTGTTTCCAACAACTGTTCACCATTGCTCGCCTCCCCAACAACCACCAGGTCTTTGGCCAAGCCGATCAACTGCTTGATGCCTTCACGAACGATGGTGTGGTCTTCAGCTACCAGTACGCGAATCACGGGGGTTTCCTCTTCTTGTGGTTATCAGTCCAACGGCACCGTCACACTCAAGGTGGTGCCCTCCCCCAGCGTGCTGTCCAGGCTCAACTGCCCGCCCATGATCAGCACCCGCTCGCGCATGCCCACCAGGCCGAATGACACCGGACGTCCTTGCGCCGGCACAAACCCTGCGCCGTCATCGCTGATGGTCAGCCGCAGGTTCGAGCCTTCCACCGCCAAGGTCAATTCGACAGTATGCGCCTGGGCATGGCGCATCACATTGGTCAGCGCCTCCTGCAGTATCCGAAACAACCCGATCGCCTTGACATCGCTGATTGCCGGCAGGTTGTCAGGTACCTGTACCAGGCAGGGAATCTGCGTGCGCGCCTCGAAGCGCCGGGCCTGCCATTCGATGGCCGAGGCAATTCCCGCGTCGAGAATCGGCGGGCGTAGCGCAGTGGCCACGTCGCGCACCAGTTGGAACAATTGGGCGATCAACCGCTTCATGCTATTCAACCGGTCATGCAAGCCTGGGTCCAACTGCGCATAGGCCAGCTCGCACATGGAGGTCTCCAGCTTGAGCACCGTGAGCATCTGTCCCAGCTCATCGTGCACTTCCCGGGCGATTCGCGCTTTCTCTTCCTCGCGCACGTTTTCCAGGTGAGCCGACAACTCGCGCAGTTGTGCGCGAGAAGCATCCAGCTCCAGCTCGACTCGCTTGCTCTCGGTGATGTCCCAGACAATCCCGTCCCATACCACTACGCCGTCTTCCAGGCGCCGGGTAACCGCCTTGATCTCGGCCCAGCGTTGCTCGCCCTGGCGCGTAAGGATTCGACCTTGCCACGACCAGTTGCTTTCGGTGTCGATGGCCTGGTCCTGGGTGCGGTGATAGCTGGCCCGGTCGTCCGGGTACACCAGGCTGCGAATACCCACATCCCGATGACTGAGCACCGCCGGGGAATACCCCACCAGGCGTTCGCTGCCTTCGCTGATATAGGCAAAATCGAGCTCGTCGCTCAGCGGCAAGCGCTCCAGGCGAAACACCAGCCCCGGGACGTTGGCGGCAATGCCCTGCAGGCGTGCTTCACTTTCCTGCAACGCGGCCAGGGCCCGACGTCGCTCGGTGACGTCATTGAGATAGACCACCAGGTATTCGCCGCCGGCAAAACGCAAGAAACTCAGGGAGACATCCGCGGGCAACACGCTGCCGTCCGCCCGCACACACTCGGTGGCGAAGCTTTGCGGCCCGTCCTCGCTGGCCCGGGCGCGTTTCCACAGGTTAAGCCAACGGTCCATGGTCAAGGTTGGATCGAAGGTGATCAGCGGTCGCTCGATCAGCGCGCCCTCGGTGTAACCGAGCAGGGTGTGCGCCGCCACATTGGCGTAACGCACATGGCTGTCCCAATTGACCCAAAGGATGCCGACGGTACTTTGGTCGATGGAAAATTGCGTCAGCCGCAACGCTTGCGCACCTGCGGCGCGGACGGCGCTCTCTTCCCGGTCGGCCAGTAACGCCTGCTCCAACCCGCGATGCTGGCGCCGCTGCCAAAACACCATGGCGAGGCTGGCCAGCAGCAAAACCCCCAGCAGCACACTCAGGTTCTGCCAGAAGCCAAGGGATGTTGCACGCTGTGGGTATTTGGGTTGCAGCCAGCGCGCATGCAACTGGTCCAGATCTCGAGCCGGTATCGCCCGCAAAGCACTTTCCATGATGTCGGCCAACAACGGCCAGTCACGCCGGGTGGCCACTCGCAACAGCTGCGGCAGCCCAATATCCCCCACCACCGCTAACCCGGCGAATTCCGCTTCCCCCGACAAACGGCTCAACTGCGCCTCGCCAATGACCGCATAACGGGCCTGTTGGCTCACCAGCAGTTGCAAAGCCTGACGCTCCAGAGGCACACCTTGCAGGTTGAGGTTGGGATAGTTGCTGTGCAGGTAGTCGGCCACTACGCCGGGCATGCGCACGGCTACCCGGGATTTCTCGTCGATTTTTTCCAGGTCCACCGTCCCGCTGCCATCGGGAATGCCAACGATGAGCTGCGGCACCCGCATATAAGGGTCGGAGTACAGCCACAGGCGCAATCCGGCCGGAGTTTGTACCAAGCCAGGTGCAAGGTCGACTTCACCGTCGCGCACAGCGGCGTCCAGTTGCTCCTGATTGGGAAAGTTGCGCCAGGTCAGCTCAATGCCCAGCGCCTTGGCCAGCCATTGCATCAACTCGACATTGGCCCCGGACAAGCGCTGCAAGCGTCGGTCGTATTGCGCATAAGGCGCCTGCAACACCAGGCCGACGCGCAAGTCCGGGTGCCTGGCCAACCACTCACGCTGCTCTGCATTGAGCTGCGCCAGGGGCGTAACCGGCGCGGGCGCAGCACCCGCCGCCAAGGGAATGCACAAACAGCCGATTACCAGCAGATAGCGAAAACCCATGATCCACGTCTCACGTCACTGACAAATACTGATCAACCCATTACGCTGCCAGAACCACTTCTGGCCGGAAATAAACGATGCCCCTTCCCCACCGCTCAACACTGCCAGCATTGTGCCTGTCGCTGCTGTTTACCAGCACCTTTTGCGTCGAGGCCGCCGATACCGCACCTGCGGCCCAACCACCTGCCGAGGCAAAACCGCTCGAGCGTCAGCCCTTGCCCGAGCGCAGCCAGGAAGAATCCCGCGCCCTTGAGCGGCAAATCCCGCCACAGGAACAGCAACAACTGCAGGCCGGTAGCGATACATTCCTGGCCTTGTGGAAACAGGCCAACAGCGCCGAGCCCGAAGGTGTGGTGATTATCGTCCCCGGCATAGGAGAAACCGCTGACTGGCCTCAAGCAATCGGTCCTTTGCGCCAGAAATTGCCGGACGCGGCATGGGCCAGCCTGAGCCTGACGCTGCCGGACCAGACCCTCGACACCCCCCCTCCGCGCCTGATCGAAGCCCCCACGTCTGTCGTGGACACCAGCAGTAAAGATGCGAGCACTGTCGCCCCCGCGCCGATCGAGCAGGCCGCCAGCGCCGAAGCCGAAGGCACCGACCCGGCCGTGGCACCCGCCGCCGATGAGCGAGACCAGACTGACGCTGCACGGATCTTTGCCCGCATTGATGCCGCCGTCGCGTTTGCCCAGAGCCAAAATGCCCGCAGCGTCGTGTTGCTCGGCCACGGCACCGGTGCCTGGTGGGCAGCGCGCTACCTGAATGAAAAACAACCGTCCCAGGTACAAAAACTCATCCTGGTAGCGGGCCAAACACCGCCCGGCAGCCAACCGGACCTGCAACAGCTGGCTCCCACGTTGAAACTGGCGACCGCCGACATCGTCTATCAGGATACCCCTCAGGCACGCAAAACTGCCCTGGAGCGTGCCCAGGCAGCCAAACGCCTGAAGAATGACAACTACCAACAGATTTCACTGAAAGCCTTGCCCGGCAGTAGCCCAGCCGGACAAGAGCAGCTGTATCGACGGATTCGTGGCTGGTTGAGTCCGCAGAACGTCGGGAACTGATGGCCTAGCGCAAATCCTGACGCTCACGAATCAATGCGTATGCGTTATGCAGTTCTCGCGTCCTTTCAGTCGCCTCACGCACCTGGGTGGGGTCGGCACCACTGCCGGCAATCTTGTCCGGGTGATGGCGACTGAGCAGCCGTCGGTAGGCTCGCTTGATCGCCGTCGGGTCAGTGGTGGCCGTTACCCCGAGGATTCGTAGCGCCTCCTGATAGGCACCGCTGCGGTTGGCCAGCGGCTTGCGTTCCTGCGTGTAGTCCGCCGCCAGCGCGCGGACTTGCTGCGGCGTCCACCCCAACCACTTGCCCCACAACTCAATCAGCTCCCGCTCGGCCATGCTGGCTTTGCCATCGGCCCAGACCATCCGCCAGCAGGCACGCAGCACGCCTTCCGCCGCATGCGGCTGGGCCTTGAGTACCCGCAGGTAGCTACGCACCCGGTCCGAGCCCGATTTACCCCGATTAAAGGCGGTAATCGCCCGGCGCCGGGCCGACTCGGTCATGTCCAGCGAACGCATCTCCTGGCGCGCCTGCTGGATATGCCCATCCACCACCTGGCCATTACTTTTAGCCAGGCGGCCGAGCAAGACGAACAGCAACTCGTCATTGCGCAGTGCCGACCGACCACCCAGGCGCTCACGCACCTGCGCCCAACTGTGCAATTGCAGGTGCCGATCCAGCGCCTGGCCCAACAGCGCGCCCAACATGGCCCCCGGAATGCTGGCAATGGCAAAGCCCGCCCCGGCTCCAATCAGAGTCCCTGGCCACAACATCTTACTGCCCCGCTGTCAGCAGGTTTTCGACCTGCGCCAAGCGCTCCAGCGTACCGACATCAATCCAGCGCCCGTGCATGTGCTCCCCCGTTACCAACCTTTTGGCCATCGCCGTGCGTAGCAGCGGCGCCAGCTTGAAGGCACCGGCACTGCACCCCTCGAACAACATGGGGTGCAGCACTGAAATGCCACTGAAGGTCAGGTTATCGGCATCGGGAGCGGCATCATGAAGCACGCCGCCTTTAATATAGAAGTCGCCACCTGAAGGGTGATGAGGCGGATTATCGACCATCACCAGATGGGCCAGGCCGTTCAGCGGCTGCTTGAGACTGGCGAAGTCATAGTCGGTCCAGATATCACCGTTGACCACCAGGAACGGCTCATCCCCCAGCAGCGGCAAAGCCTGGAAAATCCCGCCGCCGGTTTCCAATGGCTCACCTTCGGCCGAATATTGGATACGTACGCCGTACTGCGAACCGTTCCCCAGATAGCCCTCGATCTGCTGGCCAAGCCAGGCGTGGTTGATGACGATATCGGTGAAGCCCGCCTTGGCAAGCGCCTCCAGGTGATATTCGATCAAGCGCTTGCCTCCCGCCGGGATCAGCGGCTTGGGCGTGTGCAAGGTCAGCGGGCGCATCCGCTCGCCTTTGCCGGCGGCCAGGATCATCGCCTTCATACGACGCCCCCAGCCGCTGGGCGCAGGCTGGCCAGCAACTCACCCAGTTCGGCCAACTCCGAACGTTCGGCGAGCACCGCCTCTATATAGGCAAAGAAGCGCGGCACATCGGCGAGGTAGCGTGGCTTGCCGTCGCGGTGGCAGATACGGGCGAAGATGCCGATCACCTTGAGGTGACGCTGCACGCCCATCAGGTCGCTGGCCCGCAGGAAGTCGTCAAAGTCTGCCTGCACCGGTATGCCCAACTGGCCAGCACGCTCCCAATAGCCGCGCTGCCATTCCCGCACCCGGGCCTGGGGCCAACTGAGGAAGGCGTCCTTGAACAGGCAGGTGATGTCATAGGTCACTGGGCCGTAGACCGCGTCCTGAAAGTCCAGCACACCGGGGTTCGGCTTGCTGATCATCAGGTTGCGCGGCATGTAGTCGCGGTGCACCAGCACTTTGGGCTGGGCCAGGGCACTGTCGATCAAGCGTTCGCTGACGCATTGCCACAAGGCCGCCTGTCGGGCATCGAACTCAATCCCCAGGTGCCGACGCACGTACCACTCGGGAAACAGCTCCAGTTCACGACGTAACAACGCCACGTCATAGCTGGGCAAACCCGCATCCATCGGCAATTGTTGGAAGGCCAGCAGCGCGTCGATGGCATCGGCGAACAATTGATCGGCATTTTCGTCGTCAATCACGTCCAGGTAGGTTTTTTGGCCCAGGTCATTGAGCAAAAGAAAGCCCCGAGGAAGATCTTCGGCATAAATTTGTGGAACATTGATGCCTGATTTTGCCAATAAATGCGCGATATCGACGAAAGGTTTGCAGTTTTCCTGGGGGGGAGGCGCGTCCATGACGACAAAACTGCGACCCTCGCCTTCCCAGCGAAAGTAACGCCTGAAACTCGCGTCACTGCTGGCTGCGGTCAATGTGGCCGGGGGCACGGCACCCCAGCCCTGGGCATTGAAAAGGATCGGTAACTGCTCATCGAGCCAGACTTTCAGGTGTTGCAAGCGTAGATCTTGGTGGGGCATTACAAGGGTCTCCGACGGCGCTAGCCGTCAAGCGGGTCATGCTTTATTATCACGCATCTTTTTCAGACCATCGAGAGGCGTGCGGCCCACACCGCGGGCAGATGGCACGCAGGAAGCCCGGACTAATAAGATGGCATTGAAATCCCCCGCGTTTCGTAGAAAATTTCCGTTGCTGGTAACCGGCAGTCTGCTGGCCATGCAACCCTTCGCCACCTCATTCGTGGTCGCCGCGGAACAGTATGACTGCTCAGTCTCTGCTTCGGGTGCCTGGGATTGCGCGCCGAAAACCGCCGCGGCCCCATTACCACCGCGCCCGGTGCATGATGGCAGTGCCATCGTCTCGGCCAACGGCACGCCGCAAGGCGAGGCTGCCGGCACCGAGGCCGTGCCTCAGACCAAGCTGGTCACCGAAGCCAAGGGCCGCGGCCTGCGTTCGCGCAGCGCCGACTACAGCCACCTGGACTGGGTCCCTCGCGACAAGCTCACCGCCGCGCAACTGGCCGAAACCGGTCCGTATTGCTCCGGCGGTTATGTCGAGCCGATTCGTCCGGGCATGAACGACAAGACAAACAAGAGCGACGCACCGACCTTCATCGGCGCCAAGGCCTCTCGTTACGAGCAGGAACAACAGATTGCATCCCTGGCCGGTGACGTGGTCATGCGCCAGGGCAGCATGCAGGTCGAGGCCGACGAGGCCAACCTGTACCAGGCCGAGAACCGTGGCGAGCTGAGCGGCAACGTTCGCCTGCGCGACAACGGTGCACTGTTGGTCGGCGATCACGCGGATGTCCAACTGGACACCGGCGCGGCCAAAGTCGACAACGTCGAATATGTGATGCACAAGTCGCGCATTCGCGGCAACGCGCTGTACGCCAAGCGTGCCGAGAACGCGATCATCCGTCTCAAGGACGGTACGTACACCACCTGCGAGCCAAACAGCAACGCCTGGCAGCTCAAGGGCAACAACATCACGCTCAACCCGGCTACCGGTTTCGGTACGGCGACCAACGTGACGTTGCGGGTCAAGGACATTCCGATCCTTTACACCCCGTATATCTATTTCCCGATCGATGATCGTCGTCAGTCCGGCTTCCTGCCACCGAGCTTCAGCTCGGGTGGCGAGAGCGGCTTTACCCTGACCACCCCGTACTACTTCAACCTGGCACCCAACTACGATGCCACGTTGTACCCGCAATACATGACCAAGCGTGGCATGTTGGTGGAAGGCGAATTCCGTTACCTCACCAAGTCCAGCGAAGGTCAGTTCGGCGGTGCATACCTGAACGACGACAACGACGAGCGCAGCAAGCAGAGCGATTACGACAAAACCCGCTACATGCTTAACTGGCAGCACAAAGGTGGGCTGGATTCGCGGGTACTGACCGAAGTCGATTACACCGACATCAGCGACCCGTACTACTTCCAGGACCTGAAAAGCAACCAGATCGGTGTTGAGTCCCGGGACTTCATCAACCAGCAAGGTGTTGTCAGCTATCGTGGCGACAGCTATACCGCGCGGTTGAACGTACAAGCCTATAAATTGGCGACGGTCTCCCAGATCACCCCGTACAACCGCCTGCCGCAGATCACCTTTAACGGTGCGCTGCCGTATCACCCGGGCGGACTGGACTTTGCCTATGAGACGGAAGCAGTAAGGTTTGAGCGTGATCTTAGGACCGGCGACTACGTTGACGAGGATGGTGTAAGCGAACTTCGCCTGGATGAACGGGTTCGAGGGCTGACCCGTGCCAACGGCACACGCCTGAACGTCGCACCTAGCGTTTCCCTGCCGATGAACTGGACTTATGGCTTCATCACTCCGAAGCTCAAGTATGTCTACACCAAGTACGACCTAGACCTGGACAACAAGGGCATGACGTCGCTCGCTGAAGGAGACGAGTTCAAAAGCTCCCAGGATCGTGCGGTTCCAATTGCCAGCGTAGACAGCGGCCTCTACTTCGACCGCGACACTCAATGGTTCGGCGACAACTACCGTCAAACCCTGGAACCACGCCTGTTCTATCTCTATGTGCCCGAGAAGGACCAGTCTGACATCCCAGTGTTCGACACCAGCGAAAGCACCTTCAACTATGCGTCGCTGTTTCGCGATAACCGCTTTACCGGTAAAGACCGTATCGGCGACGAAAACAAACTGTCCCTGGGCGTAACCAGCCGCTGGATCCAGGAAAACGGTTTCGAACGCCAGCGCGTCAGCATCGGCCAGGCCTTGTACTTCAAGGACCGCGAAGTCCAGTTGCCAGGCATCCTGGCGGCCGACCGCGCAGACGCGCAATCGAATGTTTCACCCATCGCCCTGGACTACGAGTTCCGCTTCAACCGCGACTGGCGTGCCACGGCCGACTACAACTGGGACACCGACAGCCACAGCGCACGCTCCGGCAGCGCGATGTTCCACTACCAGCCGGAAGACGACAAAAACAAGGTTATCAACGTTGGTTATCGCTATCGCAATGACCAGGTTGTCTACAACCAGTTGACCGGCAAATGGCAGTTTGGTGGTAACTACGGCCAGGAAGGCGACCCGAACTTCGTGAAGGATTACTACAAAATCCAGCAGCACGACTTCTCGATGATGTGGCCGATCATTCCACAGTGGAACCTGATCACCCGCTGGCAGTATGACTACGCACGCAACCGTACCCTGGAAGCCTTCGGTGGTTTCGAGTACGACAACTGCTGCTGGAAACTGCGCGTGATCAACCGTTATTGGGTTTCCAACGACGAATATACCCAGATCGCCCCGTTGAACGAAAAGGGTGACCATGGGCTCTTCTTCCAGATAGTCCTCAAAGGACTCGGCGGCCTGACCGGCGCCAAGGTAGAGAGCTTCCTCGACAAAGGCATTGAAGGTTATCGTGAACGTGAAGACCAAGCTTTCTGATTGTCTGCGCCCGCTAGTGCTGGGCGCGCTGTTCCTGGGTGCCGCAACGGCACACGCTGCGGTTCAACCGCTGGACAAGGTAGTGGCCATCGTCGATAACGACGTGATCATGCAGAGCCAACTGGACCAACGGGTCAAGGAAGTTCAGCAAACCATCGCCAAGCGTGGCGGCGGTGTACCGCCTACCAGCGTCCTGGACCAGCAGGTCCTCGAACGCCTGATCGTCGAAAACCTGCAACTGCAGATCGGCGACCGTTCCGGCATCCGCATCTCCGACGAAGAGCTGAACCAGGCCGTCGGCACCATCGCTCAGCGCAACAACATGAGCATTGATCAGTTCCGCGCCGCCCTGGCCCATGACGGTCTTTCGTATGAAGACGCCCGTGACCAGATCCGCCGTGAAATGATCATCAGCCGTGTGCGTCAGCGTCGTGTCGCCGAGCGGGTCCAGGTGTCCGAGCAGGAAGTGAAAAACTTCCTGGCCTCGGACCTGGGCAAGATGCAGCTGTCCGAAGAGCTGCACCTGGCCAACATCCTGATCCCGACGCCAGACAGCGCCAACGCTGAACAGCTCAATGCAGCCGCGGCGAAAACCCAGGCTGTGTATGACCGACTCAAGCAAGGTGCTGACTTTGCCCAGATGGCGATTGCCCAGTCCGGCAGCGACAACGCTCTCGAAGGCGGTGACATGGGCTGGCGTAAAGCGGCTCAACTGCCACCACCGTTCGATCGCGAGCTGAGCGCCATGGAAGTCGGTGGCATCACCCAGCCAGCCCGCACCCCTGGCGGCTTCATCATCCTCAAGTTGCTGGAAAAACGCGGCGGCGAAACCCAGATGCGCGACGAAGTTCACGTTCGTCACATCCTGATCAAGCCAAGTGAAATCCGCACCGAGGCGCAAACCCAGGAACTGGCACAGAAGATCTACGACCGCATCGAAGCCGGTGAAGACTTCGCCACCTTGGCCAAAAGCTTTTCGGAAGACCCAGGCTCCGCCCTCAACGGTGGCGACCTGAACTGGATCGACCCCAAGGCACTGGTGCCCGAGTTCCAGCAAGTGATGGCCGATACGCCTCAAGGCGTACTGTCCAAGCCATTCAAGTCTCAATATGGCTGGCACGTCCTGGAAGTCCTCGGCCGCCGCGCCACCGACAGCACCAACCAGGCTCGCGAGCAACAAGCCCTGACCGTGCTGCGTAACCGCAAATACGACGAAGAGCTGCAAACCTGGCTGCGTCAGATTCGTGATGAAGCCTACGTTGAAAACAAACTTCCTGGCGCCGATCAAACAGGCACCGACCAGGCAGAGCAGTGAAACCCCAGCGTTTCGCGTTGACACCCGGCGAGCCGGCCGGCATTGGTCCTGACCTGTGCCTGCTGCTCGCCTCGCAACCTCAGCCACACCCCCTGATTGCCATTACCAGCCGCGACCTGCTCCTTGAGCGGGCCGCGCAACTGGGCGTGGCTGTCAACCTGCTGCCTGTGGCGCCTGGCTGCTGGCCAGACCTTCCCGCCCCGGCCAACAGCCTGTATGTGTGGGACACCCCGCTGCACGCCAAGGTCGTGGCCGGAACACTGGATAAAGCCAACGCGGCTTTTGTCCTGGAAACCCTGACCCGCGCCGGGCAAGGCTGTATCGACGGTGACTTCGCCGGCATGATCACCGCCCCGGTGCACAAAGGCGTGATCAACGAATCAGGTATCGCCTTTTCCGGCCATACTGAGTTTCTCGCCGAACTGACCCGCACCTCACAAGTGGTCATGATGCTGGCAACCCGCGGCCTGCGTGTGGCCCTGGTGACCACTCACCTGCCCCTGCGCGAGATTGCCGACGCGATCACCCCCGAGCGCCTGGAGCGCGTCACCCGCATCCTGCACGCCGATCTGCAACAGAAGTTCGGCATCGCCCACCCGCGCATCCTCGTTTGTGGCCTCAACCCCCACGCAGGTGAAGGCGGCCACCTGGGCCATGAAGAAATCGACATCATCGAACCGACACTGGAGCGTCTGCGCCAAGAAGGCATGGACCTACGCGGCCCACTGCCTGCCGACACTCTGTTTACCCCCAAATATCTGGAGCACTGCGATGCAGTGCTGGCGATGTACCATGACCAAGGGCTGCCCGTGCTGAAATACAAAGGCTTCGGCGCCGCAGTCAACGTGACCCTGGGCCTGCCGATCATCCGCACCTCCGTCGACCATGGCACCGCCCTGGACTTGGCAGGCAGCGGCAAAATCGATACCGGCAGCCTGCACGTAGCCTTGGAAACCGCCTATCAGATGGCCGAGACCCGTATATGACCGAGCATTACCAACACCGGGCGCGTAAGCGCTTCGGGCAAAACTTCCTGCACGATGCCGGCGTAATCGACCGCATCCTGCGCTCCATCCACGCCAAGCCTGAAGACCGCCTGCTGGAAATCGGCCCGGGCCAGGGTGCGCTGACCCAAGGCCTGCTCAACAGCGGCGGCCAACTGGATGTGGTTGAGCTGGACAAGGACCTGATCCCGATCCTCAACCAGCAGTTCGCCGGCAAGCCCAATTTCAACCTGCACCAGGGCGATGCGCTGAAGTTCGACTTCACCAGCCTGAATGCCGCGCCCAACAGCCTGCGAGTGGTTGGCAACCTGCCGTACAACATCTCGACGCCGCTGATTTTCCATCTGCTGAACAACTCGGGCCTGATCCGCGACATGCACTTCATGCTGCAAAAAGAAGTGGTCGAGCGTCTGGCGGCTGGTCCTGGCGGCGGTGACTGGGGGCGCCTGTCGATCATGGTTCAGTACCATTGCCGGGTTGAGCACCTGTTCAACGTAGGTCCTGGCGCCTTCAATCCAGCGCCGAAAGTCGACTCGGCCATCGTGCGCCTGGTACCTCACGCCGTGCTGCCGCACCCAGCCAAAGATCACCGCCTGCTGGAGCGGGTGGTGCGTGAAGCGTTCAACCAGCGCCGCAAAACCTTGCGCAATACCCTCAAGGCCTTGCTCAGCAACGCTGAAATCGAAGCCGCTGGCGTCGATGGCAGCCTGAGACCCGAGCAACTTGACCTGGCAGCGTTCGTGCGCCTGGCCGATCAGCTCGCCATCCAGCCTGCGCCTGCCGCCGACTGAACCCGCGCCGGGCACAGCCAGACAGCATGTCTGGCCTAGTGCCCGCCACTTGGCCTAGACTGACCGGCATCCGTTATCCCCGCGTTGGGTATCTCCGCTTTTGCTTTTAAGGCCTCTTGTATGTCCGATCCTCGCTACCAGATCGACGTCAGCGTCGTCACTCGCTTCCTGGCGGAACAATCGCAACCCGAACAAAATCGCTTTGCCTTTGCCTACACGGTAACCGTGAAAAATAGCGGCTCGGTGCCGGCCAAATTGCTATCACGCCATTGGGTCATCACCGACGGTGATGGCCATGTGGAAGAAGTGCGCGGCGCAGGAGTCGTTGGCCAACAGCCACTGATCGATAGCGGCGCAAGCCACACCTACAGCAGCGGCACGGTGATGTCGTCCAAGGTCGGCATCATGCAAGGCTCTTATCAAATGAAAGCCACCGACGGCGAACTCTTCGATGCCATCATCGCCCCGTTCCGCCTCGCGGTGCCCGGAGCCCTGCACTGATGGCGACTTATGCTGTCGGCGACCTGCAAGGTTGCCTGGAGCCGCTCAAACGTGTGCTTGAGCGGGCAGCCTTCGATCCGGCCAAGGATCGCCTGTGGCTGGTGGGAGACCTGGTCAACCGTGGCCCGCAATCCCTCGAAACCCTGCGCTTCCTTTATAGCCTGCGCGATTCCCTGGTATGCGTGCTGGGTAATCATGACCTGCACTTGCTGGCGGCCGGTCATAACATCGAGCGTCTGAAAAAAGGCGATACCCTGCGGGAAATCCTCGAGGCGCCGGACCGCGCCGAGCTGCTGGAGTGGCTGCGCCGGCAAAAAATCATGCATTACGACGAAGCCCGCAACACCGCGCTGGTGCATGCCGGCATTGCGCCCCAATGGACACTGAAGAAAGCCCTCAAGTGCGCCGCCGAAGTTGAAAGCGCCTTGGCCGATGACAACCTGTTCACCACCTACCTCGACGGCATGTATGGCAATGAGCCGGTGAAGTGGGACAACGACCTTACCGGCATCGCCCGCCTGCGAGTGATCACCAACTACTTCACCCGCATGCGTTTTTGCACCGCCGAAGGCAAGCTTGACCTCAAGAGCAAGGAAGGCGCTGACACCGCGCTGCCCGGCTACAAGCCCTGGTTCGCGCATAAAGAACGCAAGACCCGTGATACGAAGATCATCTTCGGCCACTGGGCAGCCCTTGAAGGCAAATGCGAGGAGCCCGGCGTGTTCGCCCTCGACACCGGCTGCGTCTGGGGCGGCACCATGACCCTGATGAACATCGACACCGGCGAGCGCCTGAGCTGCCAGTGCGACTCCCCCGATTCCGAACAACTGCAGGCCACCGCAAAGCGCTAAACGGCGCTTTCATCCAGGCCAAAGGAGCCCGTCATGAGCGAATTCAAACGCATCCCACCCGAACAAGCCCAAGCCCTGCGCGAGCAAGGCGCTGTCGTTGTCGACATCCGCGACCAGCCCACCTATGCCGCCAGCCACATCAAGGGCGCCCAACACCTGGACAACCACAACATTGCCGATTTCATCCGCGCCGCAGACCTCGACGCGCCGGTGATCGTGGCCTGCTACCACGGCAACTCCAGCCAGAGTGCGGCAGCCTATCTGGTCAGCCAGGGCTTCTGCGACGTCTATAGCCTGGATGGCGGCTTCGAGCTGTGGCGTGCGACTTATCCTGGGGAAATTGCCCAAGGCGATTCGCAATAATTTTTTTCAAACCCCGCGACCCCGCGTGACGCTTGGGCTCGCGCCGTTTCTGACAAACGGCGCAGCTAAACTAATTGCGTATCGCGCCTTGACCTCCCAAATTCCGAACTATCCTTAAGCGCAGGCCATCCAAAACAGGGGAGAGCCGGTACACCGGCGTGCGGGTCATCGGTAGCATTTCAAGGTGTTCTGGGGGGAAAACGGCCATTGGTGATCACCAATGACCACCAGCATCGACTGATCGACCCAGCGTCGGCTCCACGTATCGAGCGAGGTGACGACGTCATGAGTATTTTTAGCCACTTCCAACAACGTTTCGAGTCCACACGCCAGGAAGAACTCACGCTTCAAGAGTACCTCGACCTTTGCAAGGAGGATCGTGGCGCCTACGCCTCGGCCGCCGAAAGGTTGCTATTGGCGATTGGTGAACCCGAGCTCTTGGACACCTCCACCACGTCGAGGCTGTCGCGAATCTTCTCCAACAAAGTGATCCGCCGTTATCCGGCCTTTGAAGACTTCCATGGCATGGAAGAATGCATCGATCAGATCGTCTCTTACTTCCGCCACGCCGCGCAGGGCCTGGAAGAGAAGAAACAGATCCTTTACCTGCTCGGCCCCGTCGGCGGCGGTAAATCGTCCCTGGCCGAAAAGCTCAAGCAACTGATCGAAAAGGTGCCCTTCTACGCCATCAAGGGCTCACCGGTCTTCGAATCGCCTTTGGGACTGTTCAACGCCACCGAAGATGGCGCGATCCTCGAAGAGGATTTCGGCATCCCCAGGCGTTACCTCAACACCATCATGTCGCCTTGGGCCACCAAGCGCCTGGCCGAGTTTGGCGGGGACATCAGCCAGTTCCGCGTAGTAAAGCTCTACCCATCGATCCTCAATCAGATTGCGGTGGCCAAGACCGAGCCTGGCGACGAGAACAACCAGGACATCTCGGCGCTGGTGGGCAAGGTCGATATTCGCAAGCTGGAAGAGTTCCCGCAGAACGACGCCGACGCCTACAGCTATTCGGGCGCGCTGTGCCGGGCCAACCAGGGCCTGATGGAGTTCGTGGAGATGTTCAAGGCACCGATCAAGGTGCTGCACCCGTTGCTGACAGCCACCCAGGAAGGCAACTACAACAGCACCGAAGGTCTTGGTGCGATTCCCTACACTGGGATTCTGCTGGCTCACTCCAACGAATCGGAATGGCACACCTTCCGTAACAACAAGAACAACGAAGCCTTCATCGATCGGATCTACATCGTCAAAGTGCCGTACTGCCTGCGGGTCAGTGATGAAATCAAAATCTATGACAAGTTGCTGTTCAACAGCTCCCTGGCCAAGGCCCATTGCGCGCCCGACACCC
This sequence comes from Pseudomonas karstica, assembly GCF_009707515.1. Taxonomy (GTDB): domain Bacteria; phylum Pseudomonadota; class Gammaproteobacteria; order Pseudomonadales; family Pseudomonadaceae; genus Aquipseudomonas; species Aquipseudomonas karstica. The sequence continues at coordinate 42,531 of NZ_WLYI01000008.1, forward strand.
TGAAGATGCTCGCGCAGTTCACCGTGCTGTCGCGGCTCAAGGAGCCGGAAAACTCCAACATCTATTCAAAAATGCGTGTGTATGACGGGGAGAACCTCAAGGACACAGATCCCAAGGCCAAGTCGATCCAGGAATATCGCGACACGGCGGGTGTCGATGAGGGCATGAATGGCCTGTCGACCCGCTTTGCGTTCAAGATCCTTTCCAAAGTCTTCAACTTCGACCCGCACGAGATCGCCGCCAACCCGGTGCATTTGCTCTACGTATTGGAACAGCAGATCGAACAAGAACAGTTCCAGGCCGAAATCCGCGAGCGCTACCTACGCTTCCTCAAGGAATACCTGGCGCCGCGCTACATCGAGTTCATCGGCAAGGAAATCCAGACCGCCTACCTGGAGTCCTACAGCGAATACGGCCAGAACATCTTCGACCGCTACGTGCTGTACGCAGACTTCTGGATCCAGGACCAGGAATACCGCGATCCGGAAACCGGCGAAATACTCAACCGCGTAGCCCTCAATGAGGAACTGGAGAAAATCGAAAAACCGGCTGGCATCAGCAATCCGAAGGATTTCCGCAACGAAATCGTCAACTTCGTACTGCGCGCCCGGGCCAACAACAACGGCAAAAACCCTACCTGGCTCAGCTACGAGAAGCTGCGGGTGGTCATTGAGAAGAAAATGTTCTCCAACACCGAGGATCTGCTGCCGGTCATCAGCTTCAACGCCAAGGCCAGCAAGGAGGATCAGCAAAAACATAACGACTTCGTCACACGAATGGTCGAGCGTGGCTACACCGACAAACAGGTACGACTTCTTTCGGAATGGTACCTGCGGGTCCGGAAATCGCAGTGAGAGAAGCAGCTGCAAGCTTCTAGCTACAAGCTGCAAGGGAAAAGCCGCTGAACCGGTCGTTTCAGAGTTAGGGGCTTTTACTTGCTGCTTGCAGCTTACGACTTGAAGCTCCCCGGAGGGGCCCCATGAGCTATGTGATCGACCGACGTCTCAATGGCAAGAACAAGAGCACGGTAAACCGCCAGCGTTTCCTGCGGCGTTACCGTGACCACATCAAAAAGGCTGTCGAAGAGGCTGTCAGCCGCCGTTCCATTACTGACATGGAACACGGCGAACAGATCAGCATTCCCGGACGGGACATCGATGAGCCGGTGCTGCACCATGGCCAGGGCGGCAAACAGACTGTCGTTCACCCAGGAAACAAGGAATTCACCAGCGGCGAACATATCCAGCGCCCCCAGGGCGGTGCTGGCGGCAAAGGGCCTGGCAAGGCCGGCAACTCCGGCGAAGGCATGGACGAGTTCGTCTTCCAGATCACGCAGGAAGAATTCCTCGAGTTCATGTTCGAGGACCTGGAACTGCCCAACCTGGTCAAACGCAACCTGACCGGCACCGATACCTTCAAGACTGTACGCGCCGGGATCAGCAACGAGGGCAATCCGTCACGGATCAACATCATCCGCACCTTGCGCTCGGCCCATGCCCGGCGCATCGCCTTGTCCGGCAGCAGCCGTGCCAAATTGAGGGAAGCCAAGGCTGAACTGGAGCGCCTTAAGCGTGAAGAACCGGATAATTTCGGCGATATTCAAGAACTCGAGGCGCAAATAACCAAGCTCAGTGCGAGGATTCATCGGGTGCCGTTCCTCGATACCTTCGATTTGAAGTACAACCTGCTGGTCAAGCAACCCAATCCCAGCTCCAAAGCGGTGATGTTCTGCCTGATGGATGTGTCCGGCTCAATGACCCAGGCCACCAAGGACATCGCCAAGCGCTTCTTCATCCTGCTGTACCTGTTTCTCAAGCGTAACTACGACAAGATTGACGTGGTATTTATTCGCCACCACACCAGCGCCCGGGAAGTCGACGAAGAAGAGTTCTTCTACTCACGGGAGACCGGCGGCACCATTGTTTCCAGCGCCTTGAAACTGATGCAGGAGATCATGGCCGAACGCTATCCAGCCAACGAATGGAATATCTACGCCGCCCAGGCCTCCGACGGTGACAACTGGAACGACGACTCACCGATCTGCCGCGACATCCTGATCAACCAGATCATGCCATTCGTGCAGTACTACACTTATGTGGAAATCACCCCCCGCGAGCACCAAGCCCTGTGGTTCGAATACGAGCAGATCGGCGAAACCTTCGCTGACACCTTCGCCCAGCAGCAACTGGTCTCGGCCGGCGATATTTACCCGGTCTTCCGTGAACTCTTCCAGCGCAGGTTAGTGACATGACCGCCAAAGAGCATAAGCGCCAACCCATTTCCACGGGGTCCGAATGGACCTTCGAATTGATCCAGGCCTATGACCGGGAAATAAGCCGCATCGCGGCCGGATATGCCCTGGATACCTACCCCAACCAGATCGAGGTGATCACCGCCGAACAAATGATGGACGCCTACGCCTCGGTAGGTATGCCCCTGGGTTACCACCACTGGTCCTACGGCAAACATTTCCTGAGCACTGAAAAGTCCTATAGCCGGGGCCAGATGGGCCTGGCCTACGAAATCGTCATCAATTCCGACCCGTGCATTGCCTACCTGATGGAGGAAAACACCATCTGCATGCAGGCGCTGGTGGTGGCTCATGCCTGCTACGGACATAACAGTTTTTTCAAGGGCAACTACCTGTTCCGCACCTGGACCGACGCCAGTTCAATCATCGACTACCTGGTGTTTGCCAAGCAGTACATCATGCAATGCGAGGAACGCCATGGCATCGATGCAGTGGAAGACCTGCTGGACTCCTGCCATGCCCTGATGAATTACGGGGTCGACCGTTACAAGCGTCCTTATCCGATTTCGGCTGAAGAAGAACGGCTGCGCCAGACAGAGCGTGAAGAACATCTGCAAAAGCAGATCAACGACCTGTGGCGCACGATCCCCAAACGCGCCGATAAAAACAGCGACAAGGACAATGCACGCTTCCCCGTCGAACCCCAGGAAAACATCCTGTACTTCATCGAAAAACACGCGCCGTTGCTAGAGCCGTGGCAGCGGGAAATCGTGCGGATCGTGCGCAAGATCGCCCAGTACTTTTATCCACAACGCCAGACCCAGGTGATGAACGAAGGTTGGGCGACGTTCTGGCACTACACGCTGATGAACGACCTTTACGACGAAGGGCTGGTCACCGACGGCTTCATGATGGAGTTCCTCACCTCCCATACCAGCGTGGTCTTTCAACCCGGTTTCGACAGCCCCTATTACAACGGCATCAACCCCTACGCCCTGGGATTTGCCATGTACAGGGACATTCGCCGCATGTGCGAACACCCCACCGATGAGGACCGCCGCTGGTTTCCGGACATCGCCGGCAGCGACTGGCTGTCGACCATCAAGTTCGCCATGAGCAGCTTCAAGGACGAGAGTTTCATCCTGCAGTACCTGTCACCCCAGGTGATTCGCGACCTCAAGCTGTTCAGCATCATGGATGACGACCTCAAGGACGACCTGCTGGTGCCGGCCATTCATGATGAACCTGGCTACCGCACCATCCGCGAAACCCTCGCCGCGCAGTACAACCTGGGTAATCGCGAGCCCAACGTGCAGATCTATAGCATTGATGTACGCGGGGATCGCTCGCTGACCTTGCGCCACCAGCAACACGACCGCAAACCCCTGGGAGACTCCACGGACGAGGTCCTCAAACACTTGCACAGGCTGTGGGGCTTCGACATCCACCTGGAAACGCTGCAAGGCGACCAGATCATGAAAACCCAGCATGTGCCGCCCCGTGGCGAACACAACGACAACGATTACGGCCGCCTGGACCTGTCCGTGGTTCATCTCTGAAACGGCAAAGCCTCCATTGGCGAGGCGCAGGCGTTATCCTGTGCCGCTATTGGAGGCTTTTTCATGCAAATCTATAAAGTCGGCGGCGCGGTGCGTGACCGCCTGCTGGGTATTCCCGTTACCGATATCGATCGCGTCGTCGTCGGCGCGACCACCGAAGAAATGCTCGCCCAGGGCTTTCGCCCGGTAGGTGCTGACTTTCCGGTATTCCTGCATCCCAAGACAGGCGAGGAATACGCCCTCGCCCGTACCGAGCGCAAAAGCGGTCGTGGTTATGGTGGCTTTGTCTTTCATGCCAGCCCGGATGTCACGCTCGAAGAAGACCTGATCCGCCGCGACCTGACCATCAACGCCATGGCCGAGGATGACGATGGCAACTTGACCGACCCCTATCACGGCCAGCGCGACCTGGAAGCCCGCCTTCTGCGTCATGTTTCCCTCGCATTCGCCGAAGATCCCCTCCGAGTTTTGCGTGTTGCCCGCTTCGCCGCCCGTTACGCGAGCCTTGGCTTTAGCGTGGCGCCCGAGACACTGGAATTGATGCGCCAACTCAGTGAATCCGGCGAGCTGGAAGCTTTGACGCCGGAACGCAGTTGGAAGGAAATTTCCCGAGCATTAATGGAAGATCAGCCTCAGGTATTTATCCAGGTGCTGCGAGACTGTGGCGCACTGAACACCCTGATGCCAGAAGTTGATGCCCTGTTTGGTGTGCCGCAACCCGCAGCCCATCACCCCGAGATCGATACCGGCGTGCACACCTTGAGCGTATTGGAGCAGGCCGCTCGGCACGCCCAACCCTTGACGGTACGCTGGGCCTGCCTGCTGCACGATCTGGGCAAAGGCCTGACACCTGTGGATAAGTTACCGCAGCATATTGCCCACGAACACAGAGGTTTACGGCTGATCAAGGCGGTCAATGAGCGCTTCAAGGTGCCAAGGGATTGCCAGGAACTGGCACTGCTGGTGGGTGAATATCATACCCATGGCCACCGGGCCCTGGAGCTGAAACCCTCGACTTTGCTGGAGTTGCTGCAAAGTTTTGACATCTACCGGCGCCCGCAACGTTTTGAAGAATTTGTGGTGGCCTGCGAAATGGACGCCCGGGGCCGCAAAGGGCTTGAGCAAAGAAGTTATCCACAAGCAGATTATTTACGCGGGGCGGCACTGGCGGCACGAGGCGTGGCGGTCGCGCCGTTGCTGGAGCAGGGATTCAAGGGCCCCGAGCTGGGAGAGGCACTCAAGCGCGAGCGGCTCAAGGCGCTGAAAGCCTACAAGGAACAACACGCCCTGTAGGAGCCAAGGGCCGCCTCGCCCTTACGAGAGCATATCCGGTGTCAATTGTTGGTCACGCCATTCAAACGCGACTGGGGCCAATACCTGGTCGATTTGCGCGTCCCGCCACAACGCGGCGAACGTCTTGCCCGCTTCAGGGTGTGTCCGATCCGGTGCCATCAACGACAACGGCCAGAGCACAAAGGCATTTTTCAGGATCTCGGCCCGAGGCAATACCAGGCCATCGAAGTTACCCACCAGTTCGCCATACAACAGCACGTCGATATCCAGCGGCAAACCCTTGCGATCCGGTGCATAACGGCCATTGTCGGCCTCGATGAATTTAAGCCGGCGGTCCAACTCCATCAGCGGCAAATCGGTATACGCCGACACAACCAGGTTGAAGAACGGTCCGCTCTTGATCCCCACCGGCTGGCTCTCGAACACCGCCGAACAACGCACATCCGTCAAAAAGCCCGCCAGCGCATCAAGGCCGGCGCACAAATGGGTCTCGCGCTCGATGTTGCTGCCAAGACCGAGATAAACCTGAGTCAGCGACATCCGCGCTCAATCTCCACGCCCACGCCTTTGGCGGCCGGGACCGCACCAGGCTTGGTCAGCTTGAGGTGCAGCCAGGGAACCTGGAATTCACTCATCAGCACTTCGGCCAGGCGCTCGGCAAAGGTCTCCACCAGTTGGAACTGTGCCTGCTCGGCAAATGCCTGGATGCGCGCGCAAACACAGGCGTAGTCCAACGCCAGGGTCAGATCGTCACCGGCCGCGGCCGGACGGTTGTCCCAGGCGAAGCTCAGGTCCAGGCGCAGGCATTGCCGGATCCCGCGCTCCCAGTCGTAGGCCCCGATCACGGTGTCGACTTCCAGGCCTTCGATAAACACTCTGTCCAAGCACTCTTCTCCGCAGCACGACAAGGGCGCAATGCCCCGTTAGAATCAGGGCGTCCTCGCCCGGAATAGTTAGCATGTTTTGGTTACTGGCGACTCTCGCCTACCTGCTCGGCTCTCTGTCCTTCGCCATTTTGCTCAGCCGCCTGACGGGAAACCCCGATCCGCGAATGAGTGGCTCAGGCAATGCCGGTGCCACCAACATGTTGCGCCTGGCTGGCAAGAAGCTTGCCGTACTCACGCTGTTCGGCGATGCCTGCAAAGGCCTGTTGCCGGTACTGATCGCCAGTCTCGCGGGCCTTTCCCTGCAACAACAGGCCTGGATCGGTGTCTGCGCAGTCCTCGGCCATCTGTTTCCGCTTTACTTTCGTTTTCGCGGCGGCAAGGGCGTCGCCACGGCCGCTGGCATGCTGTTGGGAATCTACCCCCCCGCAGCACTGCTGGCCATCATCGCCTGGCTGCTGACGTTCTCCCTGACCCGCACCAGTTCCCTGGCCGCCTTGATCGCCACGCCACTGACCCTGCCATTACTGGCTTGGCAGGAACCGGCGGCGCTGGTGCCGATGAGCGTGCTGACACTGCTGATCGTCTGGCGACACCGCGGCAATTTACGCGACCTGTTTGCCGGGCGCGAACGACATTTTTAAATGCGCCCGCTGAAACCGGGGCATATTCACCCCCACTACAATGGCGGCAACTGCTCCATCGGCCAGCGTGCCTGCACACTGATTGCCAGGCCTTCCTGCTGCCCGGCCTGCAAACGCTGGCAACCGGCAAAGGCGATCATCGCGCCGTTATCGGTGCAGAACTCAGGGCGCGCATAAAATACATCGCCCTGCATATCACCCAGCATTTTCTCCAACGAAGTGCGCAACGCCTTGTTGGCGCTGACCCCCCCGGCAATTACCAGACGCTTCATGCCCGCCTGTTTCAGGGCTCGCTTGCATTTGATGGTCAAAGTCTCCACCACGGCCTGCTGGAACGCCAGCGAGATGTCGCAACGGGCTTGCTCACTGTCGTCCCCGGCATTGACGCTCTGCTGCCAGGTATTGAGGGCGAAGGTTTTCAAGCCACTGAAACTGAACATCAGGCCCGGCCGATCACACATAGGACGCGGGAACACGAAACGCCCTGCAACCCCTTTCTCCGCCAGGCGCGCGATTTCCGGACCTCCCGGATAATTGAGGCCCATCATCTTCGCGGTCTTGTCGAATGCTTCACCTGCGGCATCGTCCAGGGTTTCACCCAGAAGGGTGTACTGACCGATTCCGTCGACCTGAACCAACTGCGTATGCCCCCCCGACACCAACAAAGCGACGAACGGGAACCCTGGCGGGTTTTCTTCCAACATCGGCGCCAGTAAATGGCCCTCCATATGGTGCACACCCAGGGCCGGAATGCCCCAGGCAAAAGCCAGCGCCTGGGCGCAGGAAGCCCCAACCAGCAGGGCTCCGACCAACCCAGGGCCAGCGGTGTAGGCAATGGCGTCAATCTCGGTCGGCACACAGCCGGCCTCGTCCAATACCTGGCGAATCAATGGCAACATCCGTTTGACGTGATCACGGCTGGCCAGCTCAGGCACCACGCCGCCATAGGCACGGTGCAGGTCGATCTGGCTGAACAGTGCATCGGCCAACAGCCCGCGTTCACTGTCGTAAAGTGCGACACCGGTTTCGTCGCAAGAGGTTTCTAATCCCAGTACTAGCATGGGTTTGCGCCTTGTAGAGGCTGAATTCGAAGGCGCGCATAATAGTCGCCACTCCCGCCCCCTACCAGCGGTTTTCGATCAGAGGCTTTGCATTCCGGACGATGAGGGGTTAACATCCGCAACCCTTAAAAACCGACGACCTCAGCCGTGAATTGTTTGCGACGAGAACGTTGATCCCGGTAATGAAAGAAGGTAGCTCTGGATGCCAGCCGTCAAAGTAAAAGAGAACGAACCCTTCGACGTAGCTCTGCGTCGTTTCAAGCGCTCCTGCGAAAAAGCCGGTGTTCTGGCTGAAGTTCGTAGCCGCGAATTTTACGAGAAGCCAACTTCTGAGCGTAAGCGTAAAGCAGCAGCCGCTGTTAAGCGTCACGCCAAGAAAGTTCAGCGCGAGCAGCGCCGCGCCGTTCGTCTGTACTAATACACAGACGTTCGTAGCAAGCTTCTGCCAAGCCCGGCCCTCAGCCGGGCTGTTGGCATTTGCGGATATCGCTTGATGCTTCAACTGTCAAAGCCGCACACGCGACCCAGACAAACCGCTTCACACGTCAGACCTGGCTCTTTTGCCAGCGGTGCACGTCTCTTCTGACGAGCCTAACAAGGCTACTGACGAGCACACTTATTCTTTGAACAGGCGATCACAAGGTCGACTGTGCCCACAAATGAGCGTCCGAGGCCCGTATTGGCCGAAACCGGACGCCAGGGCGATACTTTCAAATACGTCGAAGACTGATTGGAACTAACGTCAGTGAATGCTCGACAGATACACTTCCCGACAGCCCAAGCAGACGATTGATGATCGAGCCGCCCGATAAGCGCGCCTTGCGCACTTCGACCGCCGCGCCGGGCCCAATTTACGCGCAGTGATGACGAGAACGCCATGGCCGGGCTAATTCCCCAGAGCTTTATTGACGACCTTCTGAACCGCACCGACATCGTCGATGTCGTCAGCTCGCGCCTGCAAATGAAAAAGGCCGGCAAGAACTACACCGCCTGCTGCCCGTTCCATAAAGAAAAGACTCCGTCGTTCAGTGTCAGCCCCGACAAGCAGTTCTATTACTGCTTCGGCTGCGGCGCTGGCGGCAATGCCCTCGGCTTCATCATGGACCACGACAACCTGGACTTCCCCCAGGCCATCGAGGAACTGGCGAAAGCCGCCGGCATGGAAATTCCTCGCGAAGAAAGTGGCCGACCGCACAAACCTCGGCAACCCACCGATTCGCCGCTGTACCCATTGCTTACCGCTGCCGCCGACTTCTATCGCCAGGCACTGAAAAGCCATCCGCAGCGCAAGGCGGCCGTCAATTACCTCAAGGGGCGCGGCCTGACCGGCGAAATCGCCCGCGACTTCGGCCTTGGGTTCGCGCCACCGGGCTGGGACAACCTCTACAAGCACCTGAGCAGCGACACCCTGCAGCAAAAAGCCATGATCGACGCCGGCCTGCTGGTGGAAAATGCCGAGACCGGCAAACGCTATGACCGCTTCCGTGATCGGGTAATGTTCCCAATCCGTGACAGTCGCGGCCGAATCATTGCCTTCGGCGGTCGAGTGCTGGGGGATGACAAACCCAAATACCTGAACTCACCGGAAACCCCGGTGTTTCATAAGGGCCAGGAACTCTACGGCTTATTTGAAGCGCGCAAAAACAATCGCAATCTCGATGAAATAATCGTGGTTGAAGGCTATATGGACGTTATCGCCCTCGCCCAGCAAGGTTTGCGCAACGCAGTAGCCACCCTCGGCACCGCTACCAGCGAAGAGCATTTGAAGCGGCTGTTTCGGGTTGTACCCAGCGTCTTGTTCTGTTTCGACGGCGACCAGGCTGGACGTAATGCCGCCTGGCGCGCCCTTGAGGCTACGCTGTCGAGCCTGCAGGATGGTCGTCGCGCACGCTTCCTGTTTCTGCCCGAAGGCGAGGACCCGGACACCTTGGTCCGCTCCGAAGGTACTGATGCATTTCGCGCGCGCATCCATCAGCACGCACAACCGCTGGCTGATTATTTTTTCCAGCAATTGACCGAGGAAGCCGATCCGCGCTCGCTGGAGGGCAAGGCCCACATGGCCACCCTGGCGGCACCGCTGATCGACAAGGTTCCAGGGGCCAACCTGCGTACCCTGATGCGCAAGCGTCTACTGGAAATCACCGGATTGAGTGGTGAAGCGGTCAGCCAGCTGGTGCACAGCTCTCCCCAGGAAGCGCCGCCGGCCTACGACCCAGGCATCGATTATGACGCCATGCCGGACTACTCCGACTACCACCAGCCCCAGGATGCGTACGCACCCCAGCAGGATTGGACGCCAAAGAAACCGGGCGCTGGCGGCAAGAAATGGGACAAGAAGCCGTGGAGCAAAAACGCCAAACGCGGTGATCGCGATGAAGCCTACGCCCCACGCACACCGGTTGCAGTAGAGGCTCCGACGCTTATTGCCCTGCGCACCCTCATCCACCACCCGCAATTGGCGGGCAAGGTTGAGAGCGCGGATCATTTTGCCAACGAAAGCAATACCTACGCACAGGTGCTAATCGCCCTGATTGGGGCCGTACAGAAAAATCCTAAGCTAAACTCTATCCAGCTGATGGCCCGCTGGCACGGAACGGAGCAAGGACGCCTTTTGAAAGCACTGGCAGAAAAGGAGTGGCTAATTGACGGTGATAACCTTGAACAACAGTTTTTAGACACCATTACTAGGTTATCTGCGGGTCAACATACGCAGACCCTCGACGAACTTATCAAGAAAGCAAAGCAGCCAGGATTGACGGCTGAAGAGCAAATTCAGATAGCAAAACAGATGCGCGACCTCTTAAAACAGAATGTTTCCGCATCAAACCCGACCTCAGCTGGCGCGTGAGGTCATAGCTCGGGTATAATCCTCGGCTTGTTTTTTGCCCGCCAAGACCTTCAGTGGATAGGGTGTTATGTCCGGAAAAGCGCAACAGCAGTCTCGTATCAAAGAGTTGATCACCCTTGGTCGTGAGCAGAAGTATCTGACTTACGCAGAGGTCAACGATCACCTGCCTGAGGATATTTCAGATCCAGAGCAGGTGGAAGACATCATCCGCATGATTAATGACATGGGGATCCCCGTACACGAGAGTGCTCCGGATGCGGACGCCCTTATGTTGGCCGACGCCGATACCGACGAGGCAGCCGCTGAAGAAGCCGCTGCCGCGTTGGCAGCGGTGGAAACCGACATCGGCCGCACAACTGACCCTGTGCGCATGTATATGCGCGAAATGGGTACGGTAGAGCTGCTGACACGGGAAGGCGAAATCGAAATCGCCAAACGTATCGAAGAAGGCATCCGTGAAGTGATGGGCGCAATTGCGCACTTCCCAGGCACGGTTGACCATATTCTGTCCGAGTACACTCGCGTCACCACCGAAGGTGGTCGCCTGTCCGACGTCCTGAGCGGTTATATCGACCCGGACGACGGTATTGCGCCGCCTGCCGCTGAAGTTCCGCCACCTGTCGATCCGAAAGCCGCAAAAGCGGACGACGATACCGACGATGACGATGCTGAAGCCAGCAGCGATGACGAAGATGAAGTCGAAAGCGGTCCAGATCCAGTCATCGCGGCACAGCGTTTTGGCGCTGTTTCCGATCAGATGGAAGTGGCTCGCAAGATCCTGAAGAAGCATGGTCGCGGCAGCAAGCAGGCAATCGCCGAACTGCTGGCCCTGGCTGAACTCTTCATGCCGATCAAGCTGGTGCCGAAGCAATTCGAAGGCCTGGTTGAGCGGGTTCGTAGCGCTCTTGAGCGTCTGCGTGCACAAGAGCGTGCCATCATGCAGCTCTGTGTTCGTGATGCGCGCATGCCGCGTACCGATTTCCTGCGCCAGTTCCCAGGCAATGAAGTTGATGAAAGCTGGACCGATGCACTGGCCAAAGGCAAAAGCAAATATGCTGAAGCCATTGGTCGCCTGCAGCCGGATATCATTCGTTGCCAGCAGAAGCTGACTGCACTGCAGGCCGAAACCGGTCTGACGATTGCCGAAATCAAGGACATCAACCGTCGCATGTCGATCGGTGAGGCCAAGGCCCGCCGCGCGAAGAAAGAGATGGTTGAAGCGAACTTGCGTCTGGTGATCTCCATCGCCAAGAAGTACACCAACCGTGGCCTGCAATTCCTCGATCTGATCCAGGAAGGCAACATCGGCTTGATGAAAGCGGTGGACAAGTTCGAATACCGTCGCGGCTACAAGTTCTCGACTTATGCCACCTGGTGGATTCGTCAGGCGATTACCCGCTCGATCGCCGACCAGGCCCGCACCATCCGTATTCCGGTGCACATGATCGAGACGATCAACAAGCTCAACCGTATTTCCCGGCAGATGTTGCAGGAAATGGGTCGCGAACCGACCCCGGAAGAGCTGGGCGAACGCATGGAAATGCCTGAGGATAAAATCCGCAAGGTATTGAAGATCGCTAAAGAGCCGATCTCCATGGAAACCCCGATCGGTGATGACGAAGACTCCCACTTGGGTGACTTCATCGAAGACTCGACCATGCAGTCGCCAATCGATGTCGCTACCGTTGAGAGCCTGAAAGAAGCGACTCGCGACGTACTCTCCGGCCTCACTGCACGTGAAGCCAAGGTACTGCGCATGCGCTTCGGCATCGACATGAATACCGACCACACCCTTGAGGAAGTCGGTAAACAGTTTGACGTGACCCGTGAGCGGATCCGCCAGATCGAAGCCAAGGCGCTACGCAAGCTGCGCCACCCGACGAGAAGCGAGCATTTGCGCTCCTTCCTCGACGAGTAATCACAAAACCCCCAGGCCAAGGCCTGGGGGTTTTGCTTTGTGCAGATTAAAACCGCCCCGCCTCACCGCCCTCGAAATACCTCTACCCTCCTGACCTCTGCGCCGCCACCGTTCTTCACATGGCCCTTTCGGATTTTTCGGATAGCACAGCGGAGCAACCATCGCTATAATCCGCGACCTACTGAGGGCCTATAGCTCAGTTGGTTAGAGCAGGGGACTCATAATCCCTTGGTCGTAGGTTCGAGTCCTACTGGGCCCACCATACTCAAAGCCGCGCACTGCGCGGCTTTCGTGTATCTGGCGGTTAAGTTTTTGAGGGCCCTGACTCTTTCAAAACCTCAGAAGTGTCCAGCCCGCATTACCAGAGGGTTCAAATTGATACCTCGGCCAGGTGTTCAGGGCTGAAGATGAAGCTGATCACTCCCTGACAAAGTGTTAGAAATTCAGCCTGAACAACGTCCGCCAGAAGTTTTTGATCGGCGAAATACGGTGCTTATCCCAGTTCCGCTGCCACCAGTCATCCTCATTCTTCACCACTGTTTCGATATCGCTGCCGGTTTCCGAGGCGGCGTGTTGTCGGAACATCATGGGGAAAACACAGTGCTGGCGTATCTTCTTTTTGAACACCACATCCACCGGCGTGCTGTCGTAAGGGGTTTCGATCAGTCGCCGGCAACCTTCCTGGGAAAGAATGTAGGCATGCAGTGCCACAACTCGTCCTCGGGCAATATGAGGGAACCATGTAAGCCAGGTCCGGCCCATGCTGTATCCCAGGTGCAACACCTCAAACTTGTGGGTACGGATAAACCGATTGATGAACCATACCCGCGAAGTTCTCAGTTCATAGGGCTTTACATCATCTTCAAAGATCAAGACGCGGTTAGCGCCACTCTCCAATGCTCGTCGGGCCAGCGCTTGATGAGATTCGTAACACCCACGTACCGGGTCCGTGTGCCGTTCTACGATATGAAAAATTACAGGGTTTTCAATTAGGCATTGCACGGTATTTCGGAACAATGCGCGCCTATCTGAGCGCTCCTTTAGCGATATGCAATAAACAACGTCCACATCGAATCTGACTTTGCTTTTATCGTCGACGATCTTTTTTGACACCAACCCACTCCCTTGGAGGATTCCTGGATATGGCGTTGTGCCACGTCCTTGGATTGGCGAATTATGAACAAGTCGAAGGGGGGAGTTTGCATCGTACTTGATACAAAATAATTCTCTGTGCAACATGCATGTTGCATGACGATTCTACCGAAACAGCGAGGGACGGTTTATGCGTTAAGGCTTTTCGCCCGTCAGTTCTCCAGTGAGTCAGCCAGCTCTTGGGCGACGCTCAATAACCCAGCATCCCCCCTGAATACTCCAACCAACTGCAGCCCCACCGGCAATTCTCCCTCTTCGCGCCGCAACGGGATATTCATCTGTGGCCAGCCAAACGCGCCCCAGAATTTGATGAAGTCCGAAGGTCCGGTCGATGCCAGACCTGTCGGTGCAACCATGCCGCAGCTGACACTCAACATGCCATCAAACGGCTGAACTATCTGCGTCAGCAGTGGCGCCAGCTTTGTCAGGCGAGCCTTGGCCGCTGACTCCTGTTCCCAAGTGGTGGCACCAGCGCGCTCAATCATTGCTAACGTCGACGCACTGAGCCGTTCGGGATGAGCCTGGAACTCCTTGGTCAACGAACGGGCGCCCTCGCAATCGTTGATCAGTTGGTGATCGTCAAACACAACGGCGAAGGCCTCGGGCAGGGTCACTTCGCTGAGGTGATGCCCCCTGGCGATCAGTTGGGCGATGGCCTGTTCAATGGTTTGCGCCACGCTGGGGTCGACATCATCCCAACGGGATGTTCGACAAAACCCGAGGTTCAATGGGCGCCCCAACGGCCCCACCACGGGTAAGCCTGGGATCAGCACCCTGGCCAATAGCCCAAGGTCGCGTATCGAGCGTCCGTACCAACCCACAGTGTCGAAACTCGGAGCCAGGGGTTTAACGCCTTCCAGGGAGACCAGCCCCAGCGACGGTTTAAAGGCATACAAGCCGCAATAGGCGGCAGGTTTTAGCAGTGAGCCCGCCGTCTGGGTACCCAGCGCCAACGGGAAGAAACCAGACGCCATGCCCGCCGCAGAGCCAGCGCTGGAGCTGCCGGGGGTGCAGGACAGGTCGTGTGGGTTGCGGGTCGGCCCGGTGTGCATGTAGGCAAACTCGGTGGTGTGGGTCTTGCCCATGATTACCGCCCCGGCCTGGCGCAGCAGCGCCACCACATGAGCATCGCGGGACGGACGATTACCCTGGTAAATCGGCGAATAGAATTCGGTCGGATGGTCGACCGTATCGAAGATGTCCTTGATGCCCACGGGGACACCTGCCAACGCCCCATCAATGCGGCTGATTTGCTGGCGTACCGCCTGGGGATCAAAGGATACAAATGCCTGGATGTCTCGCTCGTGGCGCTTGATCTGCGCAATAAAATGCTCAGCGACCATCGCAGGTGTCGTGACCCCAGAGCGTACCGCCTCGGCAATATGGGTGGCGTCGAGGTGCTTCATGATCGCCCCCTCACTTGGCAAACAATTGCCCAATATCCCTGAACGCCTTGAACTCCAAGGCATTGCCGCAGGGATCAAACAAGAACAATGTCGCTTGCTCACCCACCTGGCCCTTGAAGCGAATATGCGGCTCCAACACAAACCGTGTACCACGCGCGTGCAAACGCTCCGCCAAGGCATGCCAGTCCTCCCAGCCAAGCACCACGCCAAAATGCGGCACAGGCACGTCATGGCCGTCTACGGCATTGGTGTGGGCGGCTGCTTGGGAGGCAGTTTTCGGGTGCTCGTGGATCACCAACTGATGGCCGAAGAAGTTGAAGTCGACCCAATGCTCGCTGGAACGCCCCTCCTCCAGGCCAAAAGCCTCACCGTAGAACAACCGCGCAGCGGCCAAGTCGTATACCGGGATTGCCAAGTGAAAAGGTGCAAGGGTCATCAGGTCAAACCTCTGTGGGCATTAAGTCTGCATGAGTCTAGCCTTGCATTTGGCGATGAAAAGACGATAGTTTTTGCGCCGAGCTCAAATTATTTTGATTAATCGAGAAGCCGATGCTGCGGGAATTGAAAACCTTCATCGCCGTTACCCGTCATGGCACCTTCGCCGCAGCGGGCATGCACATCGGGCTGACGCAATCTGCCGTCAGCGCACAGATTCGCCAGTTGGAGCAGGTGCTCGGCGTCCAATTGTTCGACCGCACCGGACGCCAAGCCATCCTCAATACGGCAGGTATCCGGGCGCTGCCACTGGCACGGGAAATTCTGGAGACCTTCAATCGCATGGCGGTACCGGTGGACGCCAACGAATACCGGGGTGAACTGAAAGTCGGCGCCATCAGCACCGCCCAGACCGGCCTGCTGCCCCAAGCCCTGGTGCGCTTGCGCCGGGCCGCGCCGACAGTGGAGTGCAAGTTGGTGCCGGGGGTTTCCCTGGAGCTGCTCAGCCAGGTAGACGCAGGCGAACTCGATTCGGCGATCATCATTCGGCCGCCCTTTGACCTGCCCAAGGAACTGCATATTCAGGTGCTGCGCAAAGAGCCGTTTGTGCTGATCGTGCCCCAGGACGTTGAAGGTGATGAGCCATTACATCTGCTCTCGACTCACCCTCATGTGCGCTACGACCGTGCGTCATTTGGTGGGCGGCTGGTCAGTCGCTTTCTGCGCGACCGCCGGCTGGAGGTACAGGTGGCGTTGGAGCTCGATGAACTGGAAGCCATCGTCAAGATGGTCGAGTGCGGCCTTGGCATTTCGCTGATTCCTCAGGCGGGCCTATGGCTGGAGCGCTCACCCAAGGTACGAATAATCCCTTTGGGCAACCTGACCTTTTACCGAGAAATCGTCCTACTGAGCCGCTATGGCCAACGCCATCTGCCCGTACCGCAATTGTTTGCCCGCTGCCTGCTGGCAGACGCCAACTGACACCCCCCTGTAACATGCTTCCCATTGCCGTCCTCGCCGGAGAATAACTTGCCCAGCCACCGCCCTCCCATCCTCGATGAAATCGATCGCCAGTTGATCGCCGCGTTGCAGATCAACGCCCGGGAGAGCGTGGCCATGCTCGCTCGACAATTGGGTATCGCCCGCACCACAGTCACTTCGCGCTTGGCGCGCCTGGAAAAAACCCAAGTGATTACCGGCTATGGCGTGCGCCTGAGCCAACGGGTGGTAGATGGCGGCTTGCAAGCCTACGTCGGGATCACCGTACAACCGCGCTCCGGCAAGGAAGTGCTGCGACGGCTGAGTGCCATGGCGCAGGTCCAGCAGCTTTGTGCGGTCAGCGGCGAATTTGATTATGTGGCCTGGTTGCGCACCGACTCACCGGAACAGCTTGATCAACTGCTGGACCAGATCGGCAGTGTCGACGGTGTGGAAAAGACCACTACTTCAATCATCCTCAGTAACAAATTGGACCGTGGGCAACCAATTTGAGCATGACTCTCGTCACTCTGACTAAAAACAAGCCAATACGACGACACATTGAGTCTTATTAACGAGCGCTACGCTCCCTAGAATGGCTGCCATCTTTTCCTATACTCAGCAGGTCGTGCCCCGCCGAGTTGCCAGCAAGGTCAGCCATGAACACGCCATACAAAAACAATCGACACCCTGCAGACGGTAAAAAACCCATCACCATCTTCGGCCCGGACTTTCCGTTCGCCTTTGATGACTGGATCGAACACCCCGCCGGCCTGGGCAGCGTCCCCACCGCCAACCATGGCGCTGAAGTGGCGATCATCGGTGCCGGGATCGCCGGGCTGGTAGCCGCCTACGAACTGATGAAGCTGGGCCTGAAGCCAGTGGTGTATGAAGCCTCGAAAATGGGTGGCCGCCTGCGCTCCCAGGCCTTCGAAGGCGCCGAAGGCATCATCGCGGAGCTGGGCGGAATGCGCTTCCCGGTGTCCTCCACGGCCTTCTACCACTATGTGGACAAGCTCGGCCTTGAGACCAAGCCCTTCCCCAATCCATTGACGCCAGCGTCCGGCAGCACGGTCATTGACCTGGAAGGCCAGACCCATTACGCACAAAAACTCTCCGACCTGCCTGCGCTATTCCAGGAAGTGGCCGACGCCTGGGCCGATGCCCTGGAGGCGGGCTCGCAGTTCAGCGATATCCAGCAAGCCATCCGCGACCGCGATGTGCCACGCCTGAAACAACTATGGAACACTCTGGTGCCGCTGTGGGATGACCGCACCTTCTACGACTTCGTGGCCACCTCCGAAGCCTTCGCCAGGTTGTCGTTCCATCATCGGGAAGTGTTCGGCCAGGTGGGGTTTGGCACCGGCGGCTGGGATTCGGACTTCCCCAATTCGATGCTGGAAATCTTCCGCGTGGTGATGACCAACTGCGACGATCACCAGCACCTGGTGGTGGGTGGCGTCGCACAAGTGCCCATGGGCATCTGGCGTCATGTGCCGGAGCGCTGCGCGCACTGGCCACAAGGGACCAGCCTCAGTTCCCTGCACAACGGCGCGCCCCGCGCCGGGGTCAAACGTATTGCCCACGCGGTGGATGGCCGCTTCGCCGTGACTGATAACTACGGCGACACCCGGGAATACGCAGCGGTGCTGACCACCTGCCAGAGCTGGTTGCTGACCACCCAGATCGAGTGCGACGAAACCCTGTTCTCGCAAAAAATGTGGATGGCCCTCGACCGTACCCGCTACATGCAGTCGTCGAAAACCTTCGTCATGGTCGACCGGCCATTCTGGAAAGACAAGGACCCGCAAACCGGCCGCGACCTGATGAGCATGACTCTCACCGACCGGCTGACCCGTGGCACTTATCTTTTTGACAATGGCGATGACCAGCCAGGCGTGATTTGCCTGTCCTACTCCTGGATGAGCGATGCCTTGAAGATGTTGCCCCAGCCTATCGACAAACGGGTGAAGCTGGCCCTCGATGCCCTGAAGAAAATCTACCCGAAAGTCGACATTGCCGCGCGGATCATCGGCGACCCGATCACCGTCTCCTGGGAAGCCGACCCGCATTTCCTCGGGGCGTTCAAAGGCGCGTTGCCGGGCCATTATCGCTACAACCAGCGGATGTACGCGCATTTCATGCAGAAGGACATGCCCGCCGAGCAACGCGGGATTTTTATCGCCGGAGACGACGTTTCATGGACCCCAGCGTGGGTGGAAGGCGCGGTGCAAACCTCGTTGAACGCGGTATGGGGCATCATGACCCACTTCGGCGGCAGCACTCATCCACAGAACCCAGGCCCGGGCGACGTGTTCGACGAGATCGGGCCGATTGCCCTGGCCGAATAAGGAGTTACACCATGCGTGTCGCCCTGTACCAATGCCCGCCGCTGCCGTTGGATGTCGCCGGTAACCTCAAGCGCCTGCACCAACTGGCGCATGAGGCGTCCGGCGTTGATGTGCTGGTGCTGCCGGAGATGTTCCTCACCGGTTACAACATCGGTACCGAAGCCGTTGGCGCCCTGGCCGAAGCGCAGGATGGGCCGTCGGCGCAAGCCATCGCCGAACTGGCACACAGCGCGAAGCTGGCGATCCTGTATGGCTACCCGGAGCGGGCCGAGGACGGGCAGATCTACAACGCCGTGCAGCTAATCGACGCCAATGGCCAGCGCCTGTGCAACTACCGCAAGACGCACCTGTTTGGCGACCTTGATCATTCGATGTTCAGTGCCGGAACGGATGATTTCCCGCTGGTTGAGTTGAACGGCTGGAAGTTGGGTTTTTTGATCTGCTACGACCTGGAGTTCCCGGAAAACACCCGGCGCCTGGCCCTGGCCGGTGCCGAACTGATCCTGGTACCCACCGCCAATATGGTGCCGTTCGACTTTGTCGCCGACGTTACCGTTCGGGCCCGGGCGTTCGAGAACCAGTGCTACGTCGCCTATGCCAATTACTGTGGGCAGGAGGGTGAGATTCAGTACTGCGGGCAAAGTAGCATCGCCGCACCGGATGGCCAGCGGATCGCCCGGGCCGGCCTCGACGAAGCCTTGATCGTCGGCACCCTGGATCGGCAAACGATGATCGACGCCCGCGCCACCAATCACTACCTGCAAGACCGTCGCCCCGAGCTGTACAGCACGCTGCACAAGCCCTGACAGGCCGGCTTTGCGCTAGCATAGGCACTTCCTACGTTTCGGAAGTGCCCATGCCTGCGCCGGCCCACCCTCATCACCTTCAAATGACCCTGGCCAACGGCCTGCGGGTTTCCTTGCGCCATGCGCCGCGTTTAAAGCGCTGCGCCGCTGTCTTGCGGATGGCCGCCGGCAGCCATGACGTGCCGATGGCCTGGCCGGGGCTGGCGCACTTCCTTGAGCACCTGTTGTTTCTCGGTACCGAGCGTTTTCCCACAGGCGAAGGGCTGATGGCCTATGTGCAGCGTCACGGAGGCCAGGTCAACGCCAGCACCCGCGAGCGCACCACCGACTTCTTCTTTGAACTGCCTGCTTCGACCTTTGGTGATGCGCTGGAGCGTCTTGCGGACATGTTGGCTCATCCGCGCCTGACGCTGGAAGATCAGTTGCGTGAACGCGAAGTGTTGCACGCGGAGTTTGTCGCCTGGTCCCAGGATGCCACGGCGCAGCAACAGGTAGCGCTGCTGGAAGGTCTGGCAGCCGCTCATCCATTAAGGGCTTTTCACGCGGGTAACCGCGACAGCCTGCCGGTAGAGCGTGAGTCCTTTCAGCAAGCATTACGGGATTACTACGAACGTTTCTATCAGAGCGGGCAAATGACCTTGAACCTTGCCGGCCCGCAGCCCCTGGAAGAGCTGGAAGCACTGGCGCAGCGATTCAGTGAGAAGCTGACGTCAGGAGCTCTGTTCCCACAAGAGGCTCCACCGGCATTGATGACCGGACATGAACGGCGTTATCAACACACCGACAAAGGCCACCTGCACCACGTCATCACCTGCGACGCACCCCGCGAGGCGCTGGACTTTCTCTGCACCTGGCTCAACGCTTCGGCACCCGGAGGGCTGCTCGCCGAATTGAAGACGCGACAACTCGCCACCGCACTGCAGGCGAGCGTGCTCTACCACTTTGATGGGCAGGCGGTGCTGGATATCGACTTTACCCTCGGCACGCAATGCGAACCGACGACGCAAATCGAAGTACTTTTACACGACTGGCTGAGCTTTTTCGCACACGGCGACTGGACCTCACTGCAGGAAGAGTTCGCCCTGTTGATCGCTCGCCAACAACAGATTCAAGGTGCCCTGGCGTTGGCCAGACACGATAGCGAAGGTCTGGAGCCGCAACTGTCCGAACACAACGCCGCCGCCCTCAAAACCTGGCTGGGCTCACTGCACCTGGAGCCCGCCGGGCACACTTGGCAACTGCCGCCGAATAATCCATTCCTGCGCCCAGCCCCCAGGGAAGAACGGGCCGGGCTGATTCGTGGCCAGACCAGCGCTCATCGCGGTTTGCGTACCTTTGCCCAGGATCGCTCACGCGGGCGAAAGGATCTGTCGGCATTGACCTTCAGTCCGGCCTTGCCGGACGACACCGGTGAAGGTGCCCTGTACCTGCGCTGGCGCATGGATTCAACGCCACGCACTGACCTTTTCCCACGCCTGGAAAGCAGGCTGCAGACACTGCGCGACGATGCTAGCCAAGCGGGTGTCAACCTGTTCTTTGAGACGGCGGGAAATGACTGGGTGCTGAAAATGAGCGGCCTGTACGACCCCATACCTGCGGTGTTGGAACAACTATCGCGCAGCCTGACCCATCCAGATCAACACGCCTGGCAAGCAACGCTGCCAACTGCCGAGCCGCTGATCGCGATCCGCCAACTGCTCGCGTTATTACCGGCCTCTTGTGCCGACAGCCATCCTGCCACCGCATTACCCGCCGCAAGTCTTGCGGACCTGCAAGATACCTGGTCAACCGCACGCTGGGACGGGCTTGCAGCCGGCCTGCCCGCTGCCTGCGAGATGGCGATCAAAAGCCTGGCGGGGCGCTTACCGGGCCAGCCCACACACAGCCTCGATAAACCGGCATCGACCAAGGTTCAGTATCGCTGGCATTCGGTCGAAACTAATTCCAGCGAAGCGGCCTTGCTGCTGTTCTGCCCAGCTCCAACGCAATCCCTGGCCGACGAAGCCGCCTGGCGACTGCTCGCGCACCTCGGGCAAGCACCGTTCTATCAGCGTCTGCGGGTCGAACTGCAATTGGGTTACGCCGTATTCAGCGGTGTCCGACAAATCAACGGGCAAACCGGCCTACTGTTTGGCGTGCAGTCCCCCAGCGCGTCATTGGAGGAAATACTCAGTCATCTCCGGGCATTTCTTCAACGCCTCCCGACGCTGATCGATGGATATGACGAACAGGAAACACTCACCCTGGCGAACCAGTTTTCTCCAGAGTCGTTGCCGACCGCCCAGGCCACCGAATTGCTGTGGCAGGCTCAACTGGCCGGCCATCCGTCGGATTATCTGGGTCAGTTACAGAGTTTCATCCGGAGCCGCACGCAAGAAGACTTATTGCACGCCATCAAACAACTGAATCAAGCCGACGGTGGCTGGCGTTGCCTGGCCAGCGGACCTTGCCCTGGCCAGCCTTGGCTGCCGGTGGGATGATCATTACCAACCCTGCAACGAGCTTTCTTCAAGAAGCCGAAGCAAGGTCGGTGAAAAATTGAGTAACATAGCTGCCTAAGCATCTGAACATCTCCCGCTGGAGATGGACTATATGTATAGCTAGTAATAAACGTCCCACTCACCCACAGGATAATTCCCATGACCTGGTCCAAACCTGCTTACACTGATCTGCGTATCGGCTTTGAAGTCACCATGTACTTCGCCAGCCGCTGATTAGCTTTGTATCGCAACGCAACGCCTCGGCTCGCCGGGGCGTTTTTATTTTGAGTTTTGTGTGATGGAGCGAGCATGTTCGTCCAGATTCTAGGTTCCGCCGCCGGCGGTGGTTTCCCGCAGTGGAACTGCAACTGCGTGAACTGCGCCGGTTTTCGCGCCGGTACGTTGCGGGCCAAGGCGCGCACTCAGTCATCCATCGCGATTTCCGACGATGGCGTAAACTGGGTGCTGTGCAATGCCTCGCCGGACATTCGCGCCCAGTTGCAAGGTTTCGCGCCGATGCAGCCGGGCCGTGCACTGCGCGATACCGGCATCAGCGCGATCATCCTGATGGACAGCCAGATCGACCACACCACCGGCCTGCTGAGCCTGCGCGAAGGTTGCCCGCATCAGGTCTGGTGCACTGACATGGTCCATGAAGACCTGAGCACCGGCTTCCCTCTGTTCACCATGTTGACCCACTGGAACGGCGGCCTGAACTGGAACCGCATCGAACTGGACGCCAGCTTCACCATTCCCGCCTGCCCCAATCTGCGCTTCACCCCACTGCCCCTGCGCAGCGCCGCGCCGCCCTACTCGCCTCATCGCTTCGACCCGCATCCGGGTGACAACATCGGCTTGATCGTTGAAGACCTGCGCACCGGCGGCAAACTATTCTATGCACCAGGCCTGGGCAAAGTGGACGCACCGTTGCTGGACATCATGGCCAGCAGCAACTGCCTGTTGGTGGACGGCACGATGTGGGAT
This sequence comes from Pseudomonas karstica, assembly GCF_009707515.1. Lineage (GTDB taxonomy): Bacteria > Pseudomonadota > Gammaproteobacteria > Pseudomonadales > Pseudomonadaceae > Aquipseudomonas > Aquipseudomonas karstica. The sequence continues at coordinate 65,581 of NZ_WLYI01000008.1, forward strand.
GACGACGAAATGCAGCGCCGTGGCGTGGGCACCCGCACTGGTCGTGAGATGGGCCACCTGGCGCAGAACGGCCCCGGCGGCATGCTCGAAGTGTTGGAGCAACTGCCCGAGCAGCGCAAAGTGCTTATCCACATCAACAACACCAACCCGATTCTGGACGAGGACTCGCCCGAGCGAGCCGAGTTGGTGCGACGCAATGTGGAAGTGGCGTACGACGGCATGAGCATTGAATTGTAGGAGCAAGCCCAATGACTGACACACCGCTGACCACCACCGAGTTCGAACAGGCCCTGCGGGCCAAGGGCGCCTTCTACCATATCCACCATCCGTATCACGTGGCGATGTATGAAGGCCGAGCCACCCGCGAGCAGATCCAGGGCTGGGTTGCCAATCGTTTCTACTATCAGGTGAACATTCCCCTGAAGGACGCCGCGATCCTGGCCAACTGCCCGGACCGGGAAATCCGTCGCGAGTGGATCCAGCGCCTGCTCGACCATGACGGCGCCCCCGGCGAAGACGGCGGCATCGAGGCCTGGTTGCGCCTGGGCCAGGCGGTCGGCCTCGACCCGGACCAACTACGCTCCCAGGAACTGGTACTGCCCGGCGTGCGCTTTGCCGTCGACGCCTATGTCAATTTTGCCCGCCGCGCCAGTTGGCAGGAAGCCGCCAGCAGTTCCTTGACCGAGTTGTTTGCCCCGCAGATCCATCAATCGCGCCTGGACAGCTGGCCACAGCACTATCCGTGGATCGACCCGGCCGGCTATGAATATTTCCGCACGCGCCTGGGTCAGGCTCGCAGAGATGTCGAGCACGGCCTGGCGATCACGCTGCAGCACTACACCTCCCGCGAGGGCCAGGAACGCATGCTGGAAATTCTCCAGTTCAAACTGGACATCCTTTGGAGCATGCTCGATGCCATGAGCATGGCCTATGAACTGAACCGCCCGCCTTATCACAGCGTGACCGGGCAGCGAGTCTGGCATAAGGGAATCACCCTATGAGTATTGATCGCAGCAAGATCCCCACCTGGCGCCCCGGCTACCGGTTCCAGTACGAGCCGGCACAAAAAGGCCATGTGCTGCTGTACCCGGAAGGCATGATCAAACTCAACGACAGCGCCGCGCTGATTGGTGGCTTGATTGATGGCGAGCGCGATATCACTGCCATCATTGGCGAGCTGGAAAAACAGTTCCCCGGCGTGCCCGAGCTTGGTGAAGACATCGAGCAATTCATGGAGGTCGCCCGTGCAGAACACTGGATTGAACTTGCCACCAAAGCCTGAAACCGGCCTGCCACTATGGCTGCTGGCCGAGTTGACCTATCGCTGCCCGCTGCAATGCCCATATTGCTCCAACCCGCTGGATTTCGCCGAGCAGGGCAAAGAGCTGAGCACCGAGCAGTGGATCAAGGTGTTTCGCGAAGCCCGGGAAATGGGCGCCGCGCAACTGGGTTTTTCCGGTGGTGAACCGTTGGTGCGCCAGGACCTCGCCGAACTGATCGGCGAGGCACGCAAGCTGGGGTTCTACACGAACCTGATCACCTCCGGCATTGGCCTGACCGAGCAGAAGATCAGCGACTTCAAGAAAGCTGGCCTGGACCATATCCAGATCAGCTTCCAGGCCAGCGACGAGCAAGTGAATAACCTGTTGGCGGGCTCGAAAAAAGCCTTCGCGCAGAAACTGGAAATGGCTCGTGCGGTGAAAGCCCACGGCTATCCGATGGTGCTGAACTTCGTCACCCATCGGCACAATATCGACAAGATCGACCGCATCATCGAGCTGTGCATTGCCCTTGAAGCAGACTTTGTCGAACTCGCCACCTGCCAATTCTACGGCTGGGCCCAGCTCAACCGTGTCGGCCTGTTGCCGACCCAGGAACAGCTCACTCGCGCCGAACGCATCACCAACGAGTACCGCGCCAAACTGGAAGCCGAAGGCCACCCGTGCAAACTGATCTTCGTCACCCCGGATTACTACGAGGAGCGCCCGAAAGCCTGCATGAATGGCTGGGGCAGTATCTTCCTGACCGTGACGCCAGACGGAACCGCGTTGCCATGCCACGGCGCGAGGCAGATGCCGGTGCAGTTTCCCAACGTGCGCGACCACAGCATGCAGCACATCTGGTACGACTCATTCGGCTTCAACCGCTTTCGCGGTTATGACTGGATGCCCGAACCGTGTCGCTCCTGCGACGAGAAGGAAAAGGACTTCGGTGGCTGCCGCTGCCAGGCGTTCATGCTTACCGGAGACGCGAGTAACGCCGACCCGGTGTGCAGCAAATCCGAGCACCATGGGATGATCCTCAAGGCACGCGAAGAGGCAGAGCATGCCACCCAAACCATCGAACAACTGGCCTTTCGCAATGAGCGCAACTCACGACTGATCGCCAAAGGCTGAGCGCTTCAGCGTTTGGCGATGATGTACACCGCATGCACGATGCCCGGGATATAACCGCACAAGGTCAGCAGGATATTCAGCCAGAACGCGCCGCCGAACCCCACTTGCAGGAACACACCCAAGGGTGGCAGCAGAATAGCGATGATGATACGAATGATGTCCATGGGTTCAGCTCCAAAAATCGGCTCGTGTGAGCCGTACAGCTAATCGACCATGGGCGTTCGGCAGGGTTCAGTGGGAACTGGCTTGTGGCCATCTTTCTCAGGCCAAAATTTCCAATCCATGCTTGTTCACGATACTCAACAACTTGAGCGCCATGCCGCTGGGCTGCTTTTCGCCCGACTCCCACTGCTTCACGGTGGAGGCGCTGGTGTTCAAGTAACGGGCAAACACAGGCTGGCTGACATGACGCAAAATCATCTTGCTCACGGCCGGCAGTCCTTGCCGATACCCGCTAAAAAGCCATTGTTTTCGTCGGCGCTCAAGCACACTTTGCGACGTGCAAATCGCCGAGACAAAAAAACGCCCCCAGCCAAAGGAATCAGGCTGGAGGCGCCGCGTATACCGCGAGACGGTTCAGGAAATAGGGAGCTAAACGGCGATACCCTTGCGGCATTGCAGCTGTGCGGTGTGCACTCGGGCGAAGGCCCGGGCCAGGCGCAGGAGCATTTCATCGATGTTGCTTTTGCTTAACGTCAGGGCCGGGGTGAAGCGCAGGCAGTTGGGCTGCGGGGCGTTGAGGATCAAGCCTTCGTAAAGCGCCGCTTTTATCACGGCATCGGCAGAATCATCCGACAAGGTCAGGCCCCATAGCAGGCCTTGGCCACGCAGTTCACCCTGGTCGTAGCGATAAGCCAGGCGGGCAAGCCCCTCCTTCAGGTAGTGACCTGTCTCGCGTACGTGTTCAAGAAAGCCACTGCCCAGCACACTGTCGAGCACCGCCACACCGGCCGTCGCCATCAGCGCGTTGCCGTGATGAGTGCCTTCCAGCTCGCCAGGTTCAAAACAACAAGCCTTGCCTCGGGCCAGCAAAGCCGCCAGGGGTACGCCACCGCCCAGGCCTTTTCCAAGGGTAATGATGTCGGCGCGTACGCCATAGTGTTGTTCAGCAAGCAAGGTGCCGCAGCGGCCAATACCGGTTTGCACTTCATCGAGAATCAGCAGGATCCCCAGCTCACGGCACAGGCGCTCGACGCCCTTGAGGTAATGCCCGGTTGCCGGGATAACCCCGGCCTCACCCTGGATCGGTTCCAACATGATGGCCACCGTTTGCGCATCCACCGCCGCGTGCAGCGCCGGCAGATCGTTGAACGGGACGTGGCTGAAACCTGGTAACCGGGGTTCGAAACGGTTTTCGCGGGCATCGGCCGACGCTGACATCGCGGCAAAACTGCGACCGTGGCAACCGTTGCTGGCGGTGATGATTCGATAGGCACCGCCGCGATATAACTGGCCCCATTTGCGCGCCAGCTTGATCGCCGCTTCACAGGCTTCGGCACCGCTATTGAGCAGGTAGGCCTGATCGCTGCCGGTGCTCTGGCACAGGCGATTGGCCAAGCTCAGTTGACTTCGATTGTGCAGGCCGCCGCCAGGGTTGATCAGCGCCTGCGCCTGTTCGGCCAGCGCTTTGGCCAAGACCTGAGGGCTGTGGCCAAGGCTATTGGCAGCACCACCCTGGGTGAAATCCAGGTAAGCACGGTCGTCGCTGTCCCACAACCAGGAACCCTGGCCGCGCACAAACACTTGAGGCGGTCGGACGATGCTGGGCATCAGGCATTCACTGGAAAGTTCGTCACGCAACATTGGCGTTTCAGGCACCAGTATCAGGTCATCGAGGCTGGGTGCAGGCCGACGCAGATTGAACAGGTTCATGGGCGTAACCTTTTGGCAACCAGACGTTCGTCCGTATCGCCTCTCAATCTTGGCATGAGGTTTTTTGTATTGCCTATGTAAACAGCATCAACATAAACAGTGTTCATTATGCGTTCCGGCCCTGTAAGCCTCGTGAATAGGCGCTAGAATAGGCGCCTTGAGGGCATGCAGCCATTTCGATTTTCCAGCTTTTTCGATAAGAATTACTTATGGATTTCAAGCAACTGCGTTATTTCGTCGCGGTGTACGAAGAAGGCCACGTAGGGCGTGCTGCGGAACGTCTGTCGATCTCGCAGCCGGCCTTGTCGCAGCAGATCCGCCAGCTTGAGCAGAACCTCGATGTGAGCCTGTTTGAACGCAGCAGCAAGCGCCTGCTGCCAACACTGGCCGCCCACACCTTATACAACCATGCCCTGCCCTTGCTCGACGGTATGCAGCAGGCGGTGGAGGCCCTGCGCAACTTCAAGGGCCAGGCGTTACGCACCCTGGCCATCGGTGTGTTGCAAACCGTGCACACCAGCCTGGTACCGCAGATGCTGGAACGAGTGCGCAAGGCCCAGCCGCATCTTGTCGTGCAAATCTACGAATTGACTGGCCTGGAGATCGAGCGGCGCCTGCTCAATGGCTCGCTGGACATTGGCATCAGCTACCTGCCGCCTCGCCAACCCGGTTTGCACGGAGTGCTGCTCTACGAAGATGAATTGAAGGTAGTGATTCCCTCTGACCACCCGCTGCGTGAATTCAAGAAAGTCTCTCTGAAGCAGGCCGCCGAATTGCCGATGTTGCTGCTGGGGGAAGAGTTTCAGGTGCGCCAGATCTGGCAAGGGCAGTTGGCCAACCTCGGTCGACGACCTCAGGTGCAGGCGGAGCTGAATACCATGGTGGGGATCCTCGACAGCTTGCCCCATACCAAACTGGCCACGGTGCTGCCTGGGCGCTCCCAGGATGAACACAACAGTAAAGCGCTGCTGTGGAAGCCCCTGAGCGAACCCCGGGTACCCTTGAAAGTGGGGTTGGTGTGTCGGGATGTACAGCGTCAGCAAGCCACGCTTGAGTTGCTGCGTGCACTGCTCGAAGACGTGATGAACGCCCCGGACGGAATGGCCTGAACTTTTTCGCGGCCAAAAGAAAACCCCGCCGAAGCGGGGCTTTGCAGACTGTTTCCCTGACATCCATTTCACTCCGCCATCCTGGCAGAATCCTACGTGTCCGTGTTGTTGCTTTGCGCTTCCTGCGCGACGTCCATGTGAAGTAGATTATCCATGGATCCAATCCAGCGATAGAGGACGATTAGCAGTACGTCATGTAAGAGAAAGCTTACATACCGATACCCTCGTCAGAACTGCGCTTCATCCAGCAGATACAGCGACTCACTGCCGGCCTTGACCGACGCACTGAGGGACTTAATCCGCGGTAACAAGCGGGCGAAATAGAAGCGCGCCGTCCCCAGTTTGCTGGCGTAGAAATCTTCCTGCTGCTCTTTGCCCAATGCAGCCTTGGCCATCAAGGCCCACATATAGGCATACGCCATGTAACCGAACGCGTGCAGGTACTCCACCGATGCCGCGCCGATTTCATTGGGATTGGATTTGGCGCGGTCCAGCACCCAGGCGGTCAGTTCATCAAGGTCATCCACCGCCGCATCCAGCGCCTGGGTGAACTCGGCCAACTCGGCCAACTCGGCGCCAGCGGTCGCGGTGAAATGGCGAATCTCATCGGCGAACACGGTATAGAACGCCCCGCCACTGCCAACGATTTTGCGACCCACCAGGTCCAAGGCCTGGATGCCGTTAGTACCTTCGTAGATCTGGGTGATGCGCACGTCACGCACCAATTGCTCCTGGCCCCACTCACGGATGTAGCCGTGGCCGCCGAAAACCTGCTGGCCGTGGACGGTGGTTTCCAGGCCCAAATCGGTCAGGAACGCCTTGGCCACTGGGGTCAGCAACGCCACCAGGTCATCGGCGCGTTTGCGAGTCGCGGCGTCCTCGCTGAACTTGGCGGTATCCAACTGCATCGCCACGTAGGTGGAGAACGCACGACCTCCTTCGTTCGAGGCTTTCATGGTGAGCAGCATGCGCCGTACGTCCGGGTGGACGATGATCGGGTCAGCGACCTTATCCTTGGCCTTGGGGCCGGTGGGCGAACGGCTTTGCAGGCGATCACGGGCGTATTCGATAGCGTTCTGATAAGAGCGCTCGCCGGAGGCCAGGCCTTGGATACCAACCCCGAGGCGCTCGTAGTTCATCATGGTGAACATCGCGGCCAAACCACGGTTCGGTTCGCCCACCAGATAGCCCACGGCTTCGTCGAAATTCATCACGCAGGTGGCGGAAGCCTGGATGCCCATCTTGTGTTCGATGGAACCACAGGTTACCGGGTTACGTGCGCCCAGGCTGCCATCGGCATTGACCATGAACTTGGGCACCAGGAACAGCGAGATGCCCTTGGGACCCGCCGGTGCGTCCGGCAACTTGGCCAGCACCAGGTGAATGATGTTTTCGGTAAGGTCGTGCTCCCCCCCGGTGATGAAGATCTTGGTGCCGCTGACCTTGTAGGAGCCGTCCGCTTGCGGCTCGGCCTTGGTCCGAATAATTCCCAGATCGGTCCCGGCATGGGACTCGGTCAGGCACATGGAACCGGCCCACACACCGGAGTACATGTTCGGCAGGTAAGTCGCTTTGAGTTCTTCGCTGGCGTGGGTGTTGATCGACACGCAGGCCCCGGAAGTCAGCATCGGGTACAGGCCGAAGGCCAGGCCGGAGGAATTGATCATCTCCTCAACCTGGGCCGAAACCGCCTTGGGCATGCCCATGCCACCATAGACGGGATCACCGCCAACACCAACCCAACCGCCTTCAGCGTAGGTTTTGTAAGCTTGCTGGAAACCGGCCGGGGTACTGACCGCGCCATTCTCCCAGCGGCAACCCTCTTCATCGCCACCACGACTGAGCGGGGCAATGCTTTTGGCGGTGACTTTACCGGCCTCCTCGAGAATCGCCTCGACGGTCTCGGCATCGACGGTGTCCGCCAGTGCCGGCAGTTGGGCCCAAAGTTTGGCAACCTCGAAAACCTCGTTGAGGACGAAGCGCATATCGCGCAGCGGCGCTTTGTAGTCAGCCATGGCAAACCTCGTGAAACTTTAAAGTGATTCGGTGGGGTCGGTTTTACAGACCCCGAGTGTACCCGAACAACTTTTGAGACACATAGGGTCCACTTGTGACCATAAGGTTTTTACTGGTCACAATAAGCTTCTGTCGCCGCAGTCGATGCCTGCGATAAGCCCCAAAGTCTTAAACCTCGCGCCTCTGCGGGGCGATCGCAGGCTTCGCCAGCGGCTACAAGGCAAACATCTGCGCCGGCAAACTCATCAGGCACTCGCTGCCCGCCTCCACCGCCGCTCGATGCGCAGCTGTACGCGGCAGCAAACGCTTGAAGTAGAACTCACAGGTTGCCAACTTGCCCCGGGCATAGTCGCCCTCGCTACTGCCGGTCTCCAGTTGGGCCTGAGCCACCAACGCCATGCGCAACCACAGGTAGGCAAGGATGATGTAACCGCTGTACATCAAGTAATCCAAGGCCGCCGCGCCCACTTCATCAGGGTTCTTCATGGCAGCCATGCCGACCTTGACGGTCAGTTCGCCCCACTGCTGGTTCAACTCGTTGAGCTGCGCCACATAAGCCTTGAGTTGCGGGTGGTCAACATTGGCGACACAGAACCTGTGGACGATTTTGGTAACCCCTCGCAGCAGCTTGCCCTGGCTCCCGAGGACCTTGCGCCCCAGCAAGTCCAGCGCCTGGATGCCATTGGTGCCTTCGTAAATCGGTGCAATCCGGCAATCCCGTACCAACTGTTCCATGCCCCATTCGCGAATAAAACCGTGACCACCAAACACCTGCATGCCGTGGTTGGTCACCTCCAGCCCGGTTTCGGTCATAAAGGCCTTGCAGATCGGCGTGAGGAACGCCAACAAGTATTCGGCCTCCTGGCGCTGGTTCTCATCACGGCCCAAGTGCGCGGTATCCAGCAGTTGCGCGGTGAAATACGTCAGCGCCCGGTTGCCTTCATTGAACGCTTTCATGGTCAACAGCATCCGTCGTACATCGGGGTGGACGATGATGGGGTCGGCGACCTTTTCCGGGGCCTTGGCGCCGGTCAGGGAGCGCATCTGCAAGCGCTCATTGGCATACTTGATCGCCCCCTGGAAGCTCGCCTCGCCCAGGCACAGCCCCTGCATCCCGGTGCCCAATCGCGCATGGTTCATCATGGTGAACATGCAGGCGAGACCCTTGTTGGCCTCGCCAATCAGAAAGCCACGGGCACCGTCGAAGTTCAGCACGCAGGTGGCCGAAGCCTTGATGCCCATTTTGTGTTCAATGGAGCCGCAACTGACAGCGTTGCGCTCGCCGGAACCGGCCAGGAACTTGGGCACGATAAACAGCGAAATACCTTTGGTGCCGGCGGGCGCATCCGGCAGCTTGGCCAGCACCAGGTGGATGATGTTTTCACTCATGTCGTGCTCGCCGGCCGAGATGAAAATCTTGCTGCCGGTGATTGCATGGCTGCCATCGGCCAGAGGCACGGCGCGCGTCTTGATGATGCCCAGGTCCGTGCCGCAATGGGCTTCAGTCAGGCACATGGTGCCGGTCCATTGGCCAGCGGTGAGTTTGCTCAAGTAGGTATTTTTCTGCTCCTCGGTGCCGTGGGCATGGATCGCCGACATGGCACCGTGGGTCAGGCCCGGGTACATGCCCCATGAGGTGTTGCTGGAGCCAATCATCTCGCTCAGCATCAGCCCCAGAGACAGCGGCAAGCCTTGCCCGCCATAAGCGGGGTCCGCCGCCACGCCGTGCCAGCCACCTTCGACGTATTGGGCGAAGGCCTCCTTGAAACCTTTCGGGGTCGTCACCACGCCGTTGTCGAAATGGCAGCCTTCTTCATCCCCCGGGCGATTCAGCGGCGCCAGGACGTTCTCGCAGAATTTCGCGCCTTCTTCGAGGATCGCGCTGACCATGTCCGGGCTGGCATCAGTCGCCCCCAGGGCTGCGTAGTGGCCATGAAAGTCAAAGACGTGATCGATCAGAAAGCGCATGTCGCGCAGGGGAGCTTTGTAGTCAGGCATGATGATTTCTCCGGCGGCAGATGGCTTCAAGCTACTGCCGCGCTGAGCCTCGGACAATCACTGTAGGGCCGCTGAATACACCGCCATCACTCATCCGGCAGCGCCATTGAGGCGCACGGCACCTCGACGGTTCTGCCCCGATGCCACCACGCAGTTACGCCCGGCGCCCTTGGCGTTGTACAGCGCCTGGTCGGCGGCTTTGAGCACCTCTTCCGGGCTGCGCTGCTCGGCCAGGCGCTCGGCAACGCCGATGCTCACGGTCACCGAGACATTGGAGGCGCCATTGCCCGCCCGGCGCTGGCGCCCCTGCTGATCATCCTGGGGACGGTTATCCGGGTTGCGCAACTTAATATCGTAAGTGGCAATGATCTCGCGGATCTCTTCCAGGTGCGGCAGGCACTCCTCGAGGCTCTTGCCGGCAAACACCACGGCAAACTCTTCGCCGCCATAGCGATAGGCCCGGCCGCCACCGCCGATCTTCGACAACTTGCTGGCGACCAGGCGCAACACTTGGTCCCCGACATCGTGGCCGTGGGTGTCATTGAACCGTTTGAAATGGTCCACATCGCTCATGGCCAACACATAATTACGCCCCAATCGTTGCAGGCGCTCATTGAGGGCACGACGCCCCGGCAACCCCGTCAGTTCATCGCGAAAAGCCATTTGATAGGCTTCGTGGGCAACACCAGCGGCGATCATCAACATGACCTGGCTGCACATGATGTTCAGGGTAAACGGCAGGATAAAGGTCTGGGGCAACATCCAGAACATCCCCAGCACCCCCACCAATTGCGCGGCATGCAAGGGTCGGGGCTGGCGCCAGTACTGCACCGCCAGCGCGATAAAGCCAATGAGAAACATCGGGTAGGACAGTTGGATCAAACTCATCCAGGCGCCATGCAACGCTGGCCAGCGAATCTGCGCCAACCCGCTCAATAAAGCCTGGGAATAACGTTGTTCCAGAGCCAGGGCCACGCTGCCTAGGGCCAACAGCACCGCACAGCGGGCGACAAAATCGCGGAACAGATGGGTTTTTTCCTGCCAAAGCGCATAAATGCTGAACAGCAACGGTAATAACAGGCAACACAGATGAAACACTACCGCCGCATCGTCTCGGACGCGGCCGTGGTCGCGGTAGTAATCGGTCTGAGTGTCCAGCAGGAAATAAGCGACGTACACCGTGATCATCAGAAACAACTCACGCTGGCGACGGTACACCGCGCAATACGAGCCTCCCAACAACAGCACCAACGTGGGCAGGACGTTGAACAACGAGATGAAGAAAACGTTGAGGTCCTTGACATATGCAGCCGATAGCCCGGCCAGTAACAACAGCAGCGAGGGGAGAAAGTGACTGAAACGTACAGCTGACACGCGTGACAAGGAAAAAGCTCCGGGCCGACAGACAGATGGCACTGTGCCTTTATCAAGCCCAGTTAAGCACACCCGACGCAATAGATGTCATATTGATATCACTTTAACGGCAGCCTGAGCCAATCCCTGAGCGTTGCGCCAGGGTTTTTTATCACCCATGAAAAAGCCGCCGCTCCCGAAAGAGCGGCGGCTTTGAAGTGGAGCCGGTAAGGCTTAGTAGCCCAGGTCGAAGTGCTCTTCTTTCATGTCCATCAGGTTGTTGGCGCCCGACAGCATGGTTGCAACGTGCGTACGGGTACGCGGCAAGATGCGCTGGAAGTAGAAGCGCGCAGTCTGCAGTTTGGCTGTGTAGAACGCCTCTTCGCTGGTGCCGGCAGCCAGTTTCTCGGCAGCCAGGCGGGCCATGTCAGCCCAGAAATAAGCCAGGCAGGCGTAACCGGAGTACATCAGGTAGTCCACCGAAGCGGCACCGACTTCTTCACGGTCTTTCATGGCCGCCATGCCGACCTTCATGGTCAACTCGCCCCATTCCTTATTCAGCGCGGCCAGTGGTACGACGAACTCGTTGACCGCTTCGTTGCCTTCGTTGGCCTGGCAGAACTTGTGGACAATCTTGGTGAAGCCCTTGAGCGCTTCGCCCTGTGTCATCAAGACTTTACGGCCCAGCAAGTCCAGGGCCTGGATGCCGGTGGTGCCTTCGTACAACATTGAGATACGGCTGTCGCGAACGTTCTGCTCCATGCCCCACTCGGCGATAAAACCGTGGCCGCCGTAGATTTGCACACCGTGGTTGGCAGACTCAAAGCCGACTTCGGTCATGAACGCCTTGGCGATCGGAGTCATGAATGCCAGCAGCGCGTCAGCCTGTTTCTTGGCTTCGTCGTCGGTACCGTACTTGACGATATCGACCTGCTTGGCCGTGAAATACACCATCGCGCGGTTGCCTTCGGCAAATGCCTTCATGGTCAACAGCATGCGGCGCACGTCGGGGTGCACGATGATCGGGTCAGCGGCCTTGTCTGGCGCTTTCGGACCAGTCAGGGAGCGCATTTGCAGGCGATCACGCGCATATTTCAGGCCGCCCTGGAAACCGATTTCGGCATGGGACAGGCCTTGCAGCGCAGTACCCAGGCGAGCGGTGTTCATAAAGGTGAACATGCAGTTCAAGCCTTTGTTCGCCGGGCCGATCAGGAAACCGGTGGCCGCGTCGAAGTTCATCACGCAGGTGGCGTTACCGTGGATGCCCATCTTGTGTTCCAGGGAGCCACAGGACACGGCGTTGCGCCCGCCAATCGAGCCGTCGGCGTTCGGCAGGAACTTGGGCACGATAAACAACGAAATGCCTTTGGTGCCAGCCGGTGCGTCCGGCAGGCGAGCCAGCACGATATGAACGATGTTGTCGGCCATGTCGTGTTCACCGGCCGAGATGAAGATCTTGGTACCCGTGATTTTGTAGGAACCATCCGCTTGAGGTTCGGCCTTGGTGCGCAACATGCCCAGGTCGGTACCGCAGTGGGACTCGGTCAGGCACATGGTACCGGTCCACTCGCCCGACACCAGTTTGGTCAGGTAAGCGTCTTGCTGCTCTGGGGTACCGTGTTCGGAAATAGTATTCATCGCGCCATGGGACAGGCCTGGGTACATGCCCCACGACCAGTTGGCTTCGCCGACCATCTCGCTCACAGCCAGGCCGAGGGACTCCGGCAGGCCTTGGCCGCCGTGTGCCACGTCATGGGCCAGGCTTGGCCAGCCGCCTTCGACGAACTGTTTGTAGGCTTCTTTGAAACCCGTAGGGGTCTTAACGCCTGACTCACTCCAGGTGCAACCTTCGATGTCACCCACGCGGTTCAGCGGTGCCAGCACCTGCTCACAAAACTTGGCGCCTTCCTCGAGAATGGCGTCAACCATATCCGGGGTAGCGTCCTGGCATGCCGGCAGGCTCTGATAGTGCGCTTCGTAGCCGAGCAGTTCGTCACGAACGAAGCGAATATCACGCAAGGGGGCCTTGTAGTCAGGCATAGCGATAAACCTCTGCTGATGAATCTGGGATGAACAACCGCGTGGAGTTGCAGTAGCGGTCAAACAGTTGTTTGAAACATACGTTTACGACCCTACCTTGTCAAGCGCGCGACCACTGCCGTTTGTCATGACGCCGGTAAACGCCAGGCACAGCAAGGCCTACAGCGAAATGCCGGATAAAATTCCAATGGGTAGATTCTTTATGTAGGAACGAGCTTGCGACTACAAGAGCACAGGGGAGTTCAGGCGTAGGTGTCGATCAGCGTCCCAAGCATTTCATCGGAGGCCTTGGCGATTTTCACACCCAGCTCCACTTGAAACTTACCGGCGGCGATTTCGAGCATATTGCTGGCCGAATTCGAAGAATCTGCCGACCGCAAACGGTCATTTTGCGCGTCCGAAGGCTGGCTGATGGCGGCGCTGGCAACCTTGCCGGCGGCCTGGTCGACGCGGTCCTGCCCGGACTGAATGCTGCTCAGCCCCGAATAAAACGCGCTGCTTCCAGAGATTTCCATGGCTTTAACCTGCCTTCAGAGAACCGTGAACGGGCATTGAAGCAAACATCCTGGTAAAAGACCCGTCAAAAACGCTAATGGCACAATGCCTTATCCATAGAAAAAACTAGTCAAGCAAGTCCAACTGCAAGTATTCAGCGACGGCTTCAGCACTCGGCTGCTTGAGTTTTGGCACCCTTCCCAGGCAGGGCGCAGGCAGTCGCTCAGCCAACGTGGCGAGGTTCTCCTCCAGGCGAGAGGTCTTGGGGTCGATGATATTGGCCACCCATCCTGCCAGAGACAAGCCGTCCCGGGCGATGGCCTCGGCGGTCAGCAAGGCGTGGCTGATGCAACCCAGGCGCACGCCCACCACCAGAATCACCGGCAGCTTCAATGCCTTGGCCAGGTCCGACAGGTTGGCCTGGTCGGCCAATGGCACGCGCCAGCCACCCGCGCCTTCAATCAAGGTGAAGTCTGCCTGGTTGGCAAGAAGCTGTTGCATGGGCGCGAGCAAGGATTGAACAGTCAACTCAACGCCGGCTTCACGGGCCGCCAGATGCGGCGCAATAGCTGGCTCGAACGCCACCGGATTGACCTGGGTATAACTCAGGGGCAACGAACACTCGGCCAGCAACGCCACGGCATCAGCGTTACGCAGGCCCTTGGGTGTCACCTCGCAACCCGAGGCCACCGGTTTGCCGGCCGCCGTGGTCTTGCCCAATTGCCGGGCGGCATAGAGTAAACCGGTAGCAATGGTGGTCTTGCCAACATCGGTATCGGTACCCGTAATGAAATAAGCAGCGTTCATAGCGGTTTCTCCAGTACGGCATACACCACTTGATAGGTGGCCGGCAGGCCTTGGGCCTGACGGAGCTGCTCATAAGCTTCAACCAGTGCAACAATTCGTGCCCGACCGGTAAGGCCTCCCGGGCGCCCGGGGTTCAGGTTGTGCGCCCCCAAAGCTTTCAGTTCGTGAGTCAGGCTGCGCACATCCGGGTAGTGCAGCACATGTGGGACTTGCTCCAGGTTCAGGACCCGCAACCCACTGGCATCACATAACTGCTGATAAGTACTGAACGGCCGGAAGCGATTAACGTGAACCATGCCATCCGCCGCCCGCCAGCTTTCTCGCAGTTCATCCAGTGTCCCGACGCACAGGCTGGCAAACGCCAGCACGCCACCTGGCTGCAACACCCGACTCGCCTCGCTGAGCACCGCGGCGAAATCGGAGCACCACTGCACCGCCAGGCTGGAGAAGATCAGCTCGCAATTGCCATCGCGCAACGGCAACCGCTCGGCATCACCGACGATAAAATGCTCGGCGCCGCCCAAAGGCCGGGCATGTTTGAGCATACCCTCGGCGATATCCAGCGCTAAACCTTGGCTGGCTGGGAACGCCTGATCCAGCGCGCGGCAGAAATACCCGGTGCCGCAGCCCAGGTCCAGCCAGCGGCGTGGCGCAATCTTTTGTGGCAAGCGTCGCAACAACTCACCACCCACCGCGCGCTGCAGCTCGGCGACGCTGTCATAACTGGCTGCGGCACGGGAAAAGGACGCCGCCACCTGGCGCTTGTCCGGCAAGGCGCCTGGCAGCGGGGGATGGGACAAGTCAGTCATCATGGCTCTCATGCAAAAAAGCCTGGATCGCCCCCGCCACACCGTGGGGGTCTTCCAGAAGAAAAGCGTGGCCGGCCTGTTCAATCAGGCCGATTTCAACATCCGGCAGTAGCCTCAGCAGGTCGCTGGCAGCCTCGGCGGGCACCAGGCCGTCCATCCCGGCAAACAGATGCAATTGCGGACCACGAAAAGCCTGCAAGGCTTCACGCGTATCCAGTTGGGCGAGTAGTTCAAGGCCGGCCATCAGCATTGAAGACGGTGTATTCGGCGCACCGCTGACCAGCAAGCGTGCCAAGCCTCGTGGATCTTGCGCACCCTTGGCACACAGCAGGCCAAAGCGCTTGAGGGTCATTTGGGAATCGGCATGGCAGCCGGCAAGGAATGTGTCGAAGGTTTCGCCAGGCATCGCGCTTGGCCAATCGTCGCTGGCGACAAAACAGGGATTGCTGGCCAGGGTCAATAAGCCGCAGCAACGATCACCCCGGCGTGCCGCCAGTTCGGACGCAAGCATGCCCCCCAGGGACCAGCCGCCGAGCCAGGCGTTATCCGCCAGAGTGGCATCGAGTTCGTCGAGCCATTCATCAAGGTCGCTGGAAGCCAGCGTCGGCAATGGTTCGACCTGCACCCGCAAGTGCTCGTCCAACCCTTGTAGCGCCGCCGCCAACGGTTCCATTGGCGATACACCCAGGCCCCAGCCGGGCAGTAATATCAGTCGATCACGCATGGCCGGGCTCCTGGCCTAAAAGGCGCAAACACGCTTCCAATGCATTTAACAATAGCTGCACCTGGGCCTCACTGTGGGCCGCCGACAAGGTCACCCGCAGACGGGCGCTTCCGGCGGGCACGGTAGGCGGGCGGATCGCCGTCACCATCAGCCCGTGCTCGCGCAGCATCTGTGACAAACGAATCGCCCGGGCGCTGTCGCCAATCATGATCGGCTGGATCGGCGTAAAGCTGTCCATCAACTCCAGCCCAATTTGCTCCGCGCCCTGGCGAAATTGACGGATCAAGCCATTGAGATGCTCACGACGCCAGTGCTCGGTGCGCAGCAATTCCAGGCTTTTGAGCGTCGCGCAGGCCAGCGCCGGCGGCTGGCTGGTGGTGTAGATATAAGGCCGGGCGAACTGGATCAGGCTTTCAACCAATTCTTCGCTGCCTGCGACAAAAGCCCCGGCGGTACCGAACGCCTTGCCCAGGGTACCCACCAGCACCGGTACGTCTTCCTGGCTCAAGCCAAAATGCTCGACAATCCCGCCACCGTTGGCGCCCAACGGGCCAAAGCCGTGAGCATCATCGACCATCAGCCAGGCGCCCCTGGCCCGGACTTCACGGGCCAGGGCCGGCAAGTCGGCGAGGTTGCCATCCATGCTGAACACGCCGTCGGTGACCACCAGCGTATTGCCGGTGGCTTTCTCCAGGCGCTTGGCCAGGCTCGTGGCGTCGTTGTGCAGATAACGATTGAAGCGCGCGCCGGACAACAATCCGGCGTCCAGCAAGGAGGCGTGGTTGAGGCGATCTTCCAGCACTGTATCGCCTTGCCCCACCAACGCCGTGACCGCGCCCAGGTTAGCCATGTAACCCGTGGTAAACAGCAAGGCGCGCGGACGGCCTGTCAGGTCGGCCAACGCTTCTTCCAGCTCATGGTGCGGCGTGCTGTGGCCAATCACCAGGTGCGAAGCGCCACCGCCCACGCCCCAACGGGACGCGCCGGCGCGCCAGGCTTCAATGACGTGTGGGTGATTGGCCAGGCCCAGGTAGTCGTTGTTGCAGAACGCCAGCAACGGCTGGCCATCCACAACCACTTCCGGGCCTTGGGGGCTTTGCAACAGCGGGCGCTGGCGATAAAGGTTTTCTTTACTGCGGGCAGCGAGACGCGCGGCGAGATCAAAAGACATGCAGGCCTCGGTAAATCAGAAATGAATCAAAACCTGTAGTCCTAAACCGCCGCGTTATAAAACTGCCCGCTGACCGATTGCTCCACCAACGCCTGCTCAATCGCCGCCTGGTGCACTTCATCGGCGTGCTCTTCGCGCGCCTCCGGCAGAATCCCCAGGCGTGAGAACAGTTGCATGTCCTTGTCAGCCTGCGGGTTGGCAGTGGTCAGCAATTTGTCGCCGTAGAAAATCGAGTTGGCACCCGCGAAGAACGCCAGGGCCTGCATTTGCTCGTTCATCGCTTCGCGACCGGCAGACAGGCGAACGTGCGATTGCGGCATCAGGATGCGCGCCACGGCCAGCATGCGGATGAAGTCGAACGGGTCGATGTCCTCGGCATTTTCCAGCGGCGTGCCGGCGACCTTCACCAGCATGTTGATCGGCACCGACTCCGGATGCTCCGGCAGGTTGGCCAGTTGGATCAGCAAATTGGCGCGGTCGTCGAGGGACTCGCCCATGCCGAGGATACCGCCAGAGCAGATCTTCATCCCCGAATCACGCACATAGGCCAGGGTTTGCAGGCGCTCGCCGTAGGTACGGGTCGTGATGATGGAGCCGTAGAACTCCGGCGAGGTGTCGAGGTTGTGGTTGTAGTAGTCCAGGCCGGCCTGGGCCAGGGCTTCGGTCTGGTCTTGATCCAGGCGGCCAAGGGTCATGCAGGTTTCCAGGCCCATGGCCTTGACGCCTTGGACCATCTGCAAGACGTAGGGCATGTCTTTGGCCGAAGGATGTTTCCACGCAGCGCCCATGCAAAAGCGGGTCGAACCGATGGCCTTGGCGCGAGCGGCCTCTTCAAGGACCTTCTGCACCTCCATCAGCTTCTCTTTTTCCAGGCCAGTGTTGTAGTGGCCCGATTGCGGACAATATTTGCAATCTTCCGGGCAGGCGCCGGTCTTGATCGACAGCAAGGTGGAAACCTGGACCCGATTGGCATCGAAATGCGCGCGGTGCACGGTCTGCGCCTGGAACAACAGGTCATTGAAGGGCTGGACAAACAACGCTTTGACTTCGGCGAGAGACCAATCGTGACGCAGGTTGGCAGTGGTACTGGCGCTCATGGGCGATTCCTTGTTTATGCTTGGGCAAGCGCTGCGGGAAAGGTAATACCCACAGGCACGACACGGATGCTCGGCATATTTAAGGAAGATTTATGCGCTGTCAACCTGGTAACAAACACGAAGTCTACATCTGGTCAAAAAACAATCAACACTGTTTAATCTGTGATGAACCCACCGAAACAACCCAATCGATCTGCAACGCCTGCGAAACCGAGCTGCCATGGTTGATGGATCAATGCGCAGTCTGCGCCCTCCCCTTGCCTATGGAGGGCTTGATCTGCGGCCAATGCCAGCAACGGCCCCCGGCATTTAAACAAGTGACAGCGCCCTGGACCTACAGCTTTCCCATCGACAGTCTGATCAGCCGTTTCAAGCATCAAGCCAAATGGCCGCTGGGGCATTTGCTGGCTCATCTGTTGGGGCAGTTCCTGCAAGATCTCTTCGAGAACGCCGAACTTGACCGGCCCGATTACCTGCTGCCGGTGCCCATGGCCCGTAAACGCCTGCAAGAAAGAGGCTACAACCAGGCCTCGATGCTTGCGCACTGGCTGAGCAAAGACCTGGGTATTCCCGTTGAGGAGCATCTGCTCCTGCGCCCTCACGAAACCCTGGCCCAGCAGGATCTGGACGCCAAGACCCGCAAACTCAACCTGCTCAAGGCCTTTGCCCTGAACGACAGCGATCAGGTCCAGGGCCGCCACCTGGCCCTGGTGGACGACGTGCTGACCACCGGCGCCACCGTCGACAGCCTGGCCCGCCTGTTAATCAATGCCGGCGCACGGCAGGTCGACGTGTACTGCCTGGCCCGTACACCTAAACCGGGCACGTGACTTGACTCCGGCGCGCCCTACCCGCAACGTCCTGCCATTCCATCGAAGCGTGTAACCGTTCGCCATGCCTTTACCGACCCTGCTGAGCCAGCACATCGTCCGTCGCCCCCAGCGCATTGCCTTGTTGCAACACATCGCCGAGCAGGGCTCCATCACACGGGCGGCAAAAAGCGCCGGGCTGAGCTACAAAGCCGCCTGGGATGCCATTGATGAGTTGAACAACCTGGCGCAAAAACCGCTGGTGGAACGCAGTGTCGGCGGCAAGGGAGGTGGGGGCGCGCGATTATCCGCTGAAGGCGAACGGGTGTTGCGTCTTTACCAACGCCTGCAAGTGCTGCAAGCCCAGGTACTGGACACCGCCGAAGACGCCAGCGACCTTGACCTGCTCGGCCGCCTGATGCTGCGCACCAGCGCCCGCAACCAGTTGCATGGCAAAGTCATCGCCCTGGACAACCATGGCCGCAATGACCTGATCCGCCTGGAACTGGCCGCCGGCCTGACCCTTGATGCACAGATCACCCATGACAGCACCCTGCGCCTGGAGTTGGAGGTTGGCACAGAGGTGGTGGCGTTGATCAAGGCGGGCTGGCTGGAAATCATCGCGGCCGAACACGCCGCACTACCTGGGCACAATTGCATGAGCGGCAACATCGAGGCCATTCTCGATGGGGACGACGGCCCCAGCGAGGTCCGGATCGTCCTGCCCAATGGTCAGGTTCTATGTGCCCTGGCGCAGCCCGACGAGCTCACGGCCCTGGGCGCTGGTGCCGGAAAAGCCATCCAGGTGCAGTTCGCGCCCAGCAACGTATTACTGGGCATACCGGCATAAATTAAAACTGCAACAATTTCGTCATGGCCAGTCCTTAAGGTGTCTGCAAAACCCGCAGGGAACCTGACTATGAGCCTATTAGAAGAAAACCAAGCCACCGACCTGGAACAGATGGCCGGCCTCAGCCGCCGCCGCTTTATCGGTGCCGGTGCCCTGTGCGGTGCCGCAATGTTCCTCGGTGGCAACCTGCTGACTCGTAGCGCCCTGGCCACCGGCGTCAGCAGCGCCTCCAATAGCCCATTGCTGGGCTTTGCCAGTATTGCCGCCGCCACTAGCGACACCCTTACCTTGCCACCGGGCTACACCTCATCGGTACTGATCAGTTGGGGCCAGCCCCTGCACAAGAACGCCCCGGCCTTCGATCCCAGCGGCAACGGCACGGCCAAGGCCCAGGAACAGCAGTTCGGTGACAACAACGACGGTATGAGCCTGTTTCCATTCCCTGGCGACAACAACCGGGCGCTGATGGCAATCAACAACGAATACACCAATTACCACTACCTGTTCGCCCACGGCGGCGCGCCGCAATCGGCCGAAGACGTGCGCAAGGCCCTGGCCAGCGAAGGCGTATCGGTGATCGAAATCAAACGCCAGGGGGACAACTGGCAGTTCGTCCAGGACTCGCCCTACAACCGGCGTATCCACGGCAACTCGCCCCTGCGCCTGGGCGGACCGGCGGCCGGTCACGACTGGCTGAAAACCAATGCCGACAAGAGCGGGGAAAAGGTCCTGGGTACATTCCAGAACTGCGCCAACGGCAAGACCCCGTGGGGCACTTACCTGACCTGCGAAGAAAACTTCACTGACTGCTTCGGCAGCAGCAACCCACAACAAGCCTTCGACGCCGGGCAAAAACGCTATGGTGTGGTGGCCGCCAGCAAAGAAATCAACTGGCACCTGCACGACCCGCGCTTTGACATGGCGAAGAACCCCAACGAACTCAACCGTCATGGCTGGGTGGTGGAAATCGACCCGTTCGACCCCCAGTCCACCCCGGTCAAGCGCACCGCCCTGGGCCGCTTCAAGCACGAAAACGCAGCCCTGGCCGAAACCCGCGATGGCCGCGCCGTGGTGTACATGGGCGACGACGAACGCGGTGAGTTCATCTACAAGTTCATCAGCCGCGACAAGATCAATCACCAGAACCCCAAGGCCAATAAAGACCTGCTGGACCACGGCACTCTATACGTGGCGCTTTTCGACGCCGGCGATGGCAATGCCGAGCACCCTAAAGGCCAGGGCCAGTGGGTCGAGTTGACCTTCGGCAAGCACGGCATTGATGCCAGCAGCGGTTTTGCCAACCAGGCCGAAGTGCTGATCCACGCCCGCCTGGCCGCCAGCGTCGTGAAAGCCACGCGCATGGATCGCCCGGAATGGATCGTGGTCAGCCCTACCGACGGCCAGGTGTATTGCACCCTGACCAACAACGCCAAACGCGGCGAAGAAGGCCAACCGGTGGGCGGGCCAAACCCGCGGGAGAAAAACCTCTACGGCCAGATCCTGCGCTGGAAGGCCAACGCCGATGATCACGGTGCTCTGGATTTTTCCTGGGACCTGTTTGTAGTGGCCGGTAACCCGGGCGTACATGCCGGGTCGCCCAAGGCTGGTTCGTCCAACATCAATCCACAAAACATGTTCAACAGCCCCGATGGCCTGGGCTTCGACAAGGGCGGGCGGCTGTGGATTCTCACCGATGGCGACTACAGCAACAGTGGCGACTTTGCCGGCATGGGCAATAACCAGATGCTCTGCGCCGATCCGAGTACCGGTGAGATTCGACGATTCATGGTTGGGCCGGTGTCGTGTGAAGTGACGGGGATCAGTTTTTCGCCGGACCAGAAAACCCTGTTTGTGGGGATTCAGCATCCGGGGGAAACGGGTGGTTCGACCTGGCCGGAGCATTTGCCCAATGGCAAGCCGCGGTCGTCGGTGATGGCGATTCGGCGTGAGGATGGCGGGATCGTCGGTGCTTGATCCGGCCCCCCACCTATCTGGCCCGGTGTGCGCTACCATACCCGGTCGGACGCGGCGCCCTGCTGCGCGCAGGAGTTCGCATGGCCCACCCGTTTGAAACACTTACCCCTGACCTGGTGCTCGACGCTGTCGAGAGCATCGGTTTTCTCAGTGACGCCCGCATCCTCGCGCTCAACAGCTACGAAAACCGTGTCTATCAGGTCGGCATCGAAGACAGCCAACCCTTGATCGCCAAGTTCTACCGGCCCCAGCGCTGGACCAACGAAGCGATCCTGGAAGAACATCGTTTCACCTTCGAGCTGGCCGAGTGCGACGTGCCGGTGGTAGCACCACTGATTCACAACGGCGAAAGCCTGTTCGAACACCAAGGTTTTCGCTTCACCCTGTTTCCCCGTCGCGGAGGCCGTGCGCCGGAACCGGGCAATCTCGATCAACTGTATCGCCTCGGGCAACTGCTGGGCCGCTTGCACGCGGTCGGTTCCACTCGTCCGTTTGAACACCGCGAAGCCCTGGGGGTGAAGAACTTCGGACACGATTCCCTGAGCACCCTGCTGGAAGGCAACTTCATTCCCAAGAGCCTGCTGCCGGCCTACGAGTCCGTGGCCCGCGACCTGCTCAAGCGCGTGGAAGAGGTGTATCAGGCCACTCCCCACAAGAACATCCGCATGCACGGCGACTGCCATCCCGGCAACATGATGTGCCGCGACGAGATGTTTCACATCGTCGACCTCGACGACTGCCGCATGGGGCCAGCGGTGCAAGACCTGTGGATGATGCTCGCCGGTGATCGCCAGGAATGCCTGGGGCAGTTGTCGGAATTGATGGACGGCTATCAGGAGTTCCACGATTTCGACCCACGCGAGCTGGCGCTGATCGAACCCCTGCGCGCCCTTCGCCTGATGCATTACAGCGCCTGGCTCGCACGCCGCTGGGACGACCCGGCGTTCCCCCATAGCTTCCCGTGGTTTGGCTCCGAGCGGTATTGGGGTGATCAGGTGCTGGCGTTGCGCGAACAGTTGTCGGCGCTCAACGAAGAACCGCTGAAATTGTTCTGACCCCGCTCGTTCCCATGCTCCGCGTGGGAATGCCTCTTGGGACGCTCCGCGTCCCGCCATGCGCGCACGACTCAAGCCTTGTGCAAGGTGCGACGCAGAGCGTCACGGGCTGCATTCCCACGCAGAGCGTGGGAACAATCACTAAATCCATTTACAATCGCGCTTTGTTAGCTGCCTAAGCAAGGATTCTGCATGCAAGCCGCCAATCCCCGTCGCGGATACATATTGGGCCTGAGTGCCTACATCATTTGGGGCTTGTTCCCGCTCTATTTCAAAGCCATCGCCAGCGTTCCCGCCGTGGAAATCATCGTCCACCGCGTGCTTTGGTCGGCGCTGTTTGGCAGCCTGCTGTTGATGGTCTGGAAACACCCTGGCTGGTGGCGCGAACTGCGAGACAATCCCAAGCGCTTGGCAGTCCTGGCGCTAAGCGGCTCTTTGATCGCAGGCAACTGGCTGACCTATGTCTGGTCGGTCAACAGCGGCCGCATGCTGGAAGCCAGCCTCGGCTACTACATCAACCCACTGGTCAATGTGTTGCTGGGCATGCTGATCCTGGGCGAACGCCTGCGCCGTCTGCAATGGGTGGCCGTCGGGCTCGCCGCCTTGGGTGTAGCGCAACAGGTGTGGCAGGTCGGCAGTTTGCCGTGGGTCTCCCTGGTGCTGGCGCTGTCATTCGGTTTCTATGGTTTGATCCGTAAACAGGCGCCGGTCAAGGCACTGCCGGGGCTGGTGGTGGAAACCTGGATGTTGGTGCCGATTGCGGTGGCCTGGTTGCTGTTCAACCCCACAGCCCACAGTGCGCAAATGGAATTCTGGGGCACGTCCGAAGCCTGGTGGCTGATCGCCGCCGGCCCCATAACACTGGTCCCGCTGGTGTGCTTCAACGCTGCAGCACGGCACTTGCCCTACACCACCCTGGGCTTCCTGCAATACCTGGCGCCCACCTTGGTGCTGTTGCAAGCGGTGCTGTTGTTCGATGAGCACCTGACCTCCAGCAGCCTGATTGCCTTCCTGTTTATCTGGGCCGGCCTGGCGGTCTACAGCGTCGATGCCTGGCTGAGCCTGCGTAAACGCTGATCAAATAACATACAAACCTCTGCAAGCCACAGCTATCGTGGCTTGCAGGCATCTACCCCAAGGTTATCCACATGCGGGTCCCCGGCGTTTGTGCACAACCCCTTGAAACTGCTCGTTTTTTGCCCAACCGAAGAAGAGCCCCGGCGGGTGTGGCCTGGCGCCGGATCTCTACAGGTTATCCACAGGCCCATGCAAGATTTCCATGAACAACGTTGTGGGCAGTTATTCCTCGCTGCGCAACTCCAGTTCCACCATCAAGTCGTCGGCCAAGGTTTCCAGCGCAGCTTGCAGCGTGTCCAGTGACAACGTCGATGGCACCGCCAATGAAGCTTCGGCATGAAACAGTGGGTCACCGCTCATAGGCGCCGGGCGCACATCGGTGGCCAGGCGTTCCAGGTTGACACCCTGCTTGCTCAGTAACGCGGTAATCTCGCGCACAATTCCCGGGCGGTCATTGCCGACCAACGTCATCGAGATCGGCTTGCTCTGCGAGGTTTGCCCAGCACTGCTCTCGCCGACCAATACCCGAATGCCGTGGGTTGAGAGATCCTCCAGCGCATCCACCAACTCCTCACGGCTTTCAGCCGGCACACTCACCCGCAGGATCCCGGCAAACTGCCCGGCCATGTGCGCCATGCGGCTTTCCAGCCAGTTGCCACCGTGGACGGCGATGCATTGCGCGATACGTTCAACCAGGCCCGGCTTGTCCGCGGCGATGATAGTCAGTACGAGATGATCCATGACGCAGCCCTCTGGTGATTTTTGTAGGAGCGAGCTTGCTCGCGATAAACGTCAACGATAACGCGGGCATCCTGACGAAACACTATGCCTTGGGTTTTTCGCAAGCAAACTCGCTCCTACACAAGGTGGACGCAGGCGCCCATGAAAACAAATCGTGTACCATTTTTATTTTTATATGGAACAATCCAATAGTTTTTTGAGAACATCCTATACCCCGCCGTGACCATACGACCACAGCGGGTCGTTAAACGACGTATTTAGTCTAATTTTCACAACCGCAACTCATCATGTAGTATGCCAAACCGCGCACTACATAACGTTAAGTCGATGTCCGCCAAGACGCCGTAGTAACCTCGAACACCCCGTCAGCAAGGCTTTGCCGTTGATTGGAACCACCCAGCCGCCATCTATGGCATGTACTGGTGCCCAGGGTTTGTGGTTTAAATGGCCAGAGGCTTCATTGGTAAATTGAAAAAGCTGAAAAGCGAATTAAGCTCCGCAGAGTGAGGCAAGCAATGACTGAACACGTTCAAGTCGGTGGCCTGCAGGTCGCCAAAGTCCTGTTCGACTTCGTGAACAACGAAGCCATTCCCGGTACCGGCCTCACCGCCGACCAGTTCTGGGCCGGTGCCGACAAGGTCATCCACGACCTGGCGCCGAAGAACAAAGCCCTACTCGCCAAACGCGACGATTTCCAAGCGCGAATCGACACCTGGCATCAGGCCCACGCAGGCCAGGCTCATGATCCGGTGGCCTACAAGGCCTTCTTGCACGACATCGGATACCTGCTGCCAGAAGCTGCGGATTTCCAGGCCTCGACCGAAAATGTCGATGATGAAATCGCACGCATGGCCGGCCCGCAACTGGTGGTACCGGTGATGAACGCCCGTTTCGCCCTCAATGCCTCCAATGCGCGCTGGGGTTCGCTGTACGACGCGCTGTATGGCACCGACGCCATCAGCGACGCCGACGGCGCCGAGAAAGGCCAGGGCTACAACAAGGTGCGTGGCGACAAGGTCATCGCCTTCGCCCGCGCCTTCCTCGATGAAGCCGCCCCCCTTACCGCCGGCAGCCACATTGACTCCACCGGCTACAAAATCGTCGACGCCAAGTTGGTGGTCAGCCTCAAGGGTGGCAGCAACAGCGGCCTGCGTAACGATGCCCAACTGATCGGCTACCAGGGCGATGCCGCCAAACCCATCGCGATCCTGCTGAAAAACCACGGCCTGCATTTCGAGATCCAGATCGACGCCAGCACCCCGGTCGGCCAGACCGATGCCGCCGGTGTCAAAGACATCCTGATGGAAGCCGCGCTGACCACCATCATGGACTGCGAAGACTCCGTCGCCGCCGTCGATGCCGATGACAAAGTGGTGATCTACCGCAACTGGCTCGGCCTGATGAAAGGCAACCTGGCCGAAGAGGTGGCCAAGGGTGGCAAGACCTTCACCCGTACCATGAACGCCGACCGCAGCTACACCGGTGTCGATGGGCTGCCCGTGACGTTGCATGGCCGTTCGCTGCTGTTCGTGCGCAACGTCGGGCACCTGATGACCATCGACGCGATCCTCGACAAAGACGCCAACGAAGTGCCGGAAGGCATCCTCGATGGTCTGCTCACCAGCCTGGCGGCAGTCCACAGCCTCAATGGCAACAACAGCCGCAAGAACAGCCGCACCGGTTCGGTCTATATCGTTAAACCGAAAATGCACGGCCCTGAAGAAGCGGCATTTACCAACGAGCTGTTCGGCCGTATTGAAGAAGTGCTGAACCTGGCGCGTAACACCCTCAAGGTCGGGATCATGGACGAGGAGCGCCGTACCACGGTCAACCTCAAGGCTTGCATCAAGGCCGCCAGCGAGCGGGTGGTGTTTATCAACACCGGCTTCCTCGACCGCACCGGCGACGAAATCCACACCTCCATGGAAGCCGGCGCGATGGTGCGCAAGGCGGCAATGAAGACTGAAAAATGGATCGGCGCCTATGAAAACTGGAACGTCGATATCGGTTTGAGCACCGGCCTGCAAGGTCGTGCGCAGATTGGTAAAGGCATGTGGGCCATGCCCGACCTGATGGCCGCCATGCTCGAGCAGAAAATCGCTCACCCGCTGGCCGGCGCCAACACCGCCTGGGTGCCGTCGCCGACCGCCGCTGCGCTGCACGCACTGCACTATCACAAGGTCGACGTGTTCGCCCGCCAGGCCGAACTGGCCAAGCGCGAACGCGCGTCGGTGGACGACATCCTGACCATTCCCCTGGCCAGCAACACGGATTGGTCCGACGCCGAAGTCCGCAACGAACTGGACAACAACGCCCAGGGCATCCTCGGTTACGTGGTGCGCTGGATCGACCAGGGTGTTGGCTGTTCGAAAGTGCCGGACATCAATGACATTGGCCTGATGGAAGACCGCGCCACCCTGCGCATCTCCAGCCAGATGATCGCCAACTGGTTGCGCCATGGCATCGTCAACGAAGCCCAGGTGATGGAAAGCCTCAAGCGCATGGCGCCGGTGGTGGACCGTCAGAACGCGGGTGACGCGCTGTACCGTCCGCTGGCCCCGGACTTCGACAGCAACATCGCCTTCCAGGCGGCAGTGGAGTTGGTGATTGAAGGGACCAAACAGCCTAACGGCTATACCGAGCCGGTGCTGCATCGTCGGCGTCGGGAGTTCAAGGCCAAGAATGGCCTGTGAGTAAACGCTGAAAACCAAAAAGCCCCCTGGATGAAAATCCAGGGGGCTTTGGCGTTTGTTGCAGGCGCCAGCTTGCTCGCGAAAAACCAGAGGTCACAGCGGTTATCCATAATGCCCGCGTTATCGTTGACGATTTTCGTGGGCAAGCTCGCTCCTACCTACGGGACCATCCCCAACTCGCGCTTCACCATCCTCGCCAGCTTCTCGCTATCAAGCGGCTTGAGCAAAAAATCCACCACGTCCATATGCATGGCGTCGATCACGTCTGGCGCCTCGGCATCGCCGGACATAACGATGATCGGCAAGGCCGCTCGGGGGGAACTGCGCACCTGACGAATTAATTCCAAACCATTGCTGGGCTCCATGCGCAGGTCGGTGATCAACAAACCGATGGAGCTACTGCTGGACTTCAACAACGCCCACGCGGCCTCGCCGCTGGCGGCGGTCATGCAGCGAATACCGTCCTGGCTCAGGATTTCCGCCAACAGTTCGCGCGCGTCCTGGTCGTCATCCACGATCAAAACCCGTTGCGGCGGTAAATCAGGCTCGAGCATCACAGCGCTTAGCGCTTCGCGCTCGGCATCACTCAAAATATCGTGGTCAGGCATACGGTTCTCTAATAACTCTCAACAATCTCCCAGCTTCAGAAATAAGACATCGCCAGAAGGGCGCTCAATGTGCACTTCGTCGGAAAATTTTCCTAGGGCGGTTTTGCAGGACTTAGACGATATTCACGTAAGGTTTTTCCCTGGTTTTTGGCGATTGCATCACCACCTAGACTTACGTCCAATGGGCACCCATCGCGCAGGAGTCGACCATGCAGAACGACAACGACAAAAACTGCGGTCATGGTTATGAGTAAAGCTGATGCTTTCGCACAAGCGGGGAAAACCGCTGTGCTGCAGAACATCCAAGGTACCCTGCAACTCCTGCAACGCTTCCCGCCGTTCAACCAAATGGAAAATGCCCACTTGGCGTTTCTGGTGGAACAGTGCCAATTACGCTTCTACGGGCCAGGCGAGAGCATTCTCAAACCCTCGGGTGGGCCGGTAGAACACTTCTACATCGTCAAACAGGGGCGCGTGGTGGGCGAGCGCCCACACACGGCCAAGGGCGGGACCGAAACCACCTTTGAAATCACCGCGGGTGAATGTTTCCCCCTGGCGGCACTGTTGGGGGAGCGGGCAACCCGCACCGAACACAAGGCCGCCGAAGACACCTTCTGCCTGCAGTTGAACAAGCCGGCGTTTATCAAGTTGTTCGCCCTCTCCAGCCCGTTCCGCGACTTCGCTTTGCGCGGAGTGAGCAGCTTGTTGGATCAGGTCAACCAGCAAGTCCAGCAAAAAGCCGTGGAAACCCTCGGCACTCAATATTCCTTGAACACTCGCCTGGGTGACCTGGCCATGCGCCATCCGGTGGCCTGCAGTCCGCAGACCCCCTTGCGCGAAGCCGTGACGCTGATGCATGAACAGCAAGTGGGCAGCATTGTGGTGGTGGACGAGCATAAAACGCCCCTGGGGATTTTCACCCTGCGCGACCTGCGCCAGGTGGTGGCCGACGGCACCAGTGATTTCAACCAAGACATTGAGCGCCATATGACCCAGGCGCCGTTCTTCCTCAGCCCGGACCACAGTGCGTTCGATGCGGCCATCGCCATGACCGAGCGGCATATCGCCCACGTCTGCCTGGTCAAGGACCAGCGCCTGTGCGGCGTGGTCTCCGAGCGTGACCTGTTTTCCCTGCAGCGGGTGGACCTGGTGCACCTGTCCCGGACCATCCGCAACGCGCCCCGGGTGGAAAACCTGGTGGCGATCCGTGGCGAAATCGGCCAACTGGTGGAACGCATGCTGGCCCATGGTGCGTCGTCGACCCAGATCACCCACATCATCACCCTGCTCAACGACCACACGGTATGCCGAGTTATCGAGCTGACCCTGGCAGACAAGGGCAACCCCGGCGTGCCTTTCAGTTGGTTGTGTTTTGGCAGCGAAGGCCGTCGCGAACAAACGCTGTACACCGATCAGGATAACGGCATCCTGTTCGACGCCAAGGACGCCGCGCAAGCCGCCGAGATTCGCAGCCGCTTGCTGCCGTTGGCGCAGCAGATCAACCAAAGCCTGGCGCTGTGTGGCTTTACCCTGTGCAAGGGCAACATCATGGCCGGTAACCCGCAGCTATGCCTGTCCCGCGCCGAATGGGCACGGCGTTTTGCCGGGTTCATTCGCGAAGCAACTCCGGAAAATGTGTTGGGTTCAAGTATCTACTTCGATTTGCGGGTGGTCTGGGGCGATGAGCAAGGGTGCGAGCAATTGCGCGCAGGGATTCTCGATCAAGTGGCAGATAATCGTTTGTTCCAGCGCATGATGGCCGAGAACGCCTTACGCCAGCGGCCACCGGTGGGGCGTTTCCGTGACTTTGTGCTGACGCGCAAGGGTCCGGAAAAGGCCACACTCGACCTCAAGGTCCAAGGCCTGACCCCCTTCGTCGACGGTGCCCGCCTGCTGGCCCTGGCCAACGGCATCAGCGCCAACAACACCCTGGAGCGCCTGCGCCAGTTGGTGGCCAAGGAGGTCATCGAACCCTTGGACGGCGCGGCCTATGAAGAGGCCTATCACTTTATCCAGCAAACCCGCATGCAACAGCACCAACTGCAAACCCGGGAAAACCAGCCCTATTCCAACCGTGTCGACCCCGACAGCCTCAACCACCTGGACCGACGCATCCTGCGTGAGTCCCTGCGCCAGGCCCAACGCCTGCAAAGCAGCCTGAGTTTTCGGTATCAGTTGTGAGCCTGTTCAGTTGGCTGCGCAAACCCAAGCCTGGCCTGGACCCGACGCTACAGCGGCGTGTCGAGCAATTGCCCACGCCAGGGGAGCTGGGAACATGCTCACTGCGGGACCAGCGCTGGGTGGTAGTGGACCTGGAAACCAGCGGCCTGAACCTCAACCGGGATCAGGTGCTGTCCATCGGCGCGGTGGTGATCGAGGACGGCGCCGTCGACTTTTCCCAACTGTTCGAACGCACCCTCCATCGAGCCGACAACAAGCTCAACCCCAGCGTGCTGATCCACGGCCTGGGGCCCAGCGCCATCGCCGCCGGTTGCGACCCCGCCAAGGCGTTGCTGGACTTCATGGAGTTCGTCGGCGACAGCCCGTTGCTGGCCTTTCATGCGCCGTTCGATCAACACATGCTGGGGCGGGCGCTCAAGGACAGTTTGAACTACCGCCTGGGCCATCCGTTTTTGGACGTAGCCGACATCGCCCCTCTGCTGTGTCCCGAGGCCACGATTCGCGAAGCCGGGCTGGATAACTGGATCGGGCATTTCAACCTGCAGGTGGGCGAGCGCCACCACGCCAGCGCCGATGCTTTGGCCACGGCAGAGCTGATGTTGATTTTGTTCAGCCGGGCACGGCAGCAGCAAATGGACAGTCCATTGGCGTTACAGCAGCGGTTGAGCCAGTGGAAGCGCCGACAGCAATCACCCTCCTTCTGAATCAGAAGGGCGACGGTGCCGGGATTACGGCCGCTGCGCGCCCGATCGCAGGCTGCGCCAGCGGCTACAGGTGGCGACAAGTGCCATCACCCGACCAACGCCAATTGCCACCACCTTCCGCCTCTGACACAATCGCGAATAATTCTCGTTAGTTTAAATTTTCGATCGGTGATGCCTTGTCGTCAGCCCAAAGTCCCCACAGTGAGCTTGTTGGCACGTTGTACCGTGACCATCGCGGCTGGCTGCTGGCGTGGCTGCGACGCAATGTGGCCTGCCCCAGCCGTGCCGAAGACCTGAGCCAGGACACCTTCATGCGCCTGCTGGGCCGTGAAGAACTACGCGAACCCCGCGAACCCCGGGCATTCCTGGTGGCCATCGCCAAGGGCCTGCTGTTCGATTATTTTCGTCGCGCCGCCCTGGAACAAGCCTACCTCACCGAACTGATGCTGATCCCGGAAAGCGAACATCCGTCTCCGGAAGAGCAGCAACTGATCCTCGAAGACCTCAAGGCCATCGATCGCCTGCTGGGCAAACTCTCCAGCAAGGCCCGCGCCGCCTTCCTTTATAACCGCCTCGACGGTATGGGCCATGCCGAAATCGCCCAACGCCTCGGCGTGTCGGTACCCCGGGTGCGGCAGTACCTGGCCCAGGGTATTCGCCAGTGCTATGTCGCGCTGTATGGCGAGCCGCTATGAGCCAGGTCAGTTCCAAACCAGTCTCGGCCCGGGTGCTGGACGCCGCGATCGCCTGGCAACTGTCCCTGGGCTCGGGTGACGACAGCGCCGTGGAGCGTGAGGAATTCGCCAAATGGCTGGCCAGTGACAAGGAGCACGCCCGCGCCTGGCGCCAGTTGGGCATGCTAGATCAGCGCGTGGGTGTGGCCTCGGGCCCGGCGCGCGCCGCCTTGTTGCAGTCGCGCGCAGGCATCCGCCGACGAGTGCGCAAGCTCGGCAACGGCCTGGCCAGTGTGGTTCTAGTCGTCGGCCTGGGGTTGTTTGCGGGCCAGCGGTATGTGCCGATCAACTATTGGCTGGCCGACCAACGCACCGCCACCGGCGAACAGCGCACGCTGAAACTGGCAGACGGCACGGTGATCAGCCTCAACACCCACAGCGCCATCGACGTGCGCTTTGACGAAAAGCGCCGGCTGATCGTGTTGCAGGCAGGCGAGATGCTTGTCGAGACCGGCCACAACGATGCCCGACCCTTCATTGTCGAAACCCGCGAAGGCCGCCTGCGGCCTTTGGGCACGCGGTTTATCGTCAAGCGCGAAGACGCCGGCACGCGGCTCAGCGTGTTGCAATCCGCCGTCGCCGCCCAACCCCTGGCGTTGCATCAGGAACAGGTTTTCAAGGAAGGCCAACAAGTGCTGATGCGCAGCGACGGCCTCGGCCCGCTGCTGGCCGTCACCCCAGGCACCGATGCCTGGACCCGCGGCATGTTGGTGGTGGACAACGCACGGCTGGGCGATGTGGTGGAGGAACTGGGCCGCTATCGCACCGGGCATCTGGGGGTCGACAAGCATGTAGCCGACCTGAGGATTACCGGCAGCTTCCCACTGCACGATACCGACCTGGCACTCAATGCGCTGCTACCGACGTTGCCGGTGCAGATCCAGCAGCACACACCGTGGTGGGTGACAGTGACGAGCAGGCCTTGAGATAAGTGACTCCTGTAGCCGCTGGCGCAGCCTGCGATCGGCTGCGCAGCAGTCGTTTGGGCTGCCTTGAAACCGCTGAAGGTCCTGCGGCCCTTATCGCAGCCTCGTGCCTCGACAGCGGCTACAGGGATCGCCGATCACTTGTTCACGCTTACTAAATCGAAATTATTTTCATCCCCCCCTATCACTTTTTGAATCTCGCTCGGCACATAGGCAATTGAGAAATATTTTCATTCAGGAGCCGCTCCATGTCCCGCTCGCTCGACACTTTGTTGCGCCCCAGCCTGTTGGCCGTGGCCATTGCCCTCGGCGCCCCACTGGCCAGCACACCACTGATCGCCGCCGAACAAGCGTCCAGCGTGCGGGCCTACAACCTGCCCGCCGCACCGTTGTCCAGCACCCTGAACCAGATTGCCAGCCAGGCGGGCCTGGCGCTGACGCTGAATCCGGCGCTGGCATCGGGCAAGACCTCGGCTCCCGTCCAAGGCCAGTTCGATGCGCCGGGTGCATTGCGCGAAGCGTTGCGTGGCACCGGGTTGCAGTTGGAACAGAGCAGTGCGGGTACGTTCAGCCTGGTTGAGATTCCCGATGGAGTCGTGGCGTTGCCGCAAACCAGCATTATTGGCCAGGGCAACTATGAAAGCGCTTGGGGACCGGTGGAGGGGTATGTTGCTACGCGTACGGCGGCGGGTACGAAGACAGATACCGCACTGGTCGAAGCCCCGCGATCAATTTCCGTCGCCACCCGCAAGCAAATGCAGGACCGCAACGTCCAGAATCTCGATGACGCCGTCAAGTACATGCCCGGCATCGTTTCCGCCAGCTACGGCAGTGATACTCGCTACGACTGGATGCGCGTGCGCGGCTTCGAACCCACGCAGTTCCTCGATGGCCTGCCATTGCCAAGAGGCGTGTACGCCAACCCGAAAGCAGAGACCTGGAACCTCGACCGCATTGCTCTACTGCGTGGCCCGGCCTCCTCGGTCTATGGTCAAACCCCACCAGGCGGCCTCCTGGATATCGTCAGCCGGCGTCCCAGCGCTGAGTCGAGCAGTGCCATTCAGGTGCAATATGGCAGTGACAATTACCGTCAAATCAATTTCGCCAGCACTGGCAAGATCGATGATGAAGGTCAGTTTCTCTACGGTGTCAGCGGCGTAGTGCGTGATGCCGGCACCCAGGTCGATCACATCGACAACAAGCGCTACAACATCGCCCCCAGCCTGACCTGGAATATCGACACCGACACCAAGCTGACCCTGCTCTCGCAGTTCACTCGCGACGATACTGGGGCCACTAGTCAGTTCCTGCCGATAGTAGGCACCAAGATCAAATCGCCATTGGGTGAGGTGTCGCATCACAAGAACCTGGGCGACCCGGACTACGAGTTCTACGACCGCACCTACTACGCACTGGGCTATGCCTTCGAACATCGCTTCAACGATACCTGGCAGTTCAAGCAGAACCTGCGTTACACCAAGTCGGAGCTGTCCTTCCAGCAACTGACCGTGGGCTCCTATGCTTACTCACCGGTTGACGCTGCGGGCAATATCAGCCGCTCGTCTACCA
This sequence comes from Pseudomonas karstica, assembly GCF_009707515.1. GTDB lineage: Bacteria > Pseudomonadota > Gammaproteobacteria > Pseudomonadales > Pseudomonadaceae > Aquipseudomonas > Aquipseudomonas karstica. The sequence continues at coordinate 99,389 of NZ_WLYI01000008.1, forward strand.
ACGTCGACGAAAACATTGGTCAATTCGCGGTCGACAATAACTTCCAGGCCGACTTCGCCACAGGTGACATCACCCACACCCTACTGCTCGGCCTGGATCATCAACGCACCGACACCTCGTACCTGTCGATTTACGGTACCGCAGGGACCGTCAACATCTTCAACCCGGTCAACACCCAACCGGTGGTGCGCCCGGCACGCTCAACTGCGTACTACGACTACAACCAGAAAACCGTGCAAACTGGTCTCTACGTGCAAGATCAGATGGCCCTGGACAAGTGGCGCCTAACGCTGGGCGGTCGTGAAGACTGGGTGCATCAAGGCACCACTTACTTCAACAAAAACGACGCGACCAACACTGACCGCAGCAAGAACTTCAGTGGCAACGCAGCGCTGAGCTACGTATTCGACTCGGGCTTTGTACCGTACATCTCCTACGCCGAATCGTTCCAGCCAGCGAGTAACGCTAGCGTCTCGCCGACCGAGTCGTACAAACCCACCGAAGGCAAGCAATGGGAACTGGGGATCAAGTACCAGCCGCCCGGCTCAAACACCCTGCTCAGTGCTGCGGTCTACGACCTGACCCAGAAGAACGTGCTGGTCACCAGCTTCGGGGCCGGTGGCCAGTCGGTCACCAACCAAACCGGTGAAGTGAAGGTAAAAGGCCTGGAACTGGAAGCGGTATCTGACGTGACCGAGAACCTCAAGGTCATCGCCGCTTACACCCTCGCTAAGTCCGAGGTGCAAAAAGGCCAATACAAAGGCAACCGCCTGCAACTGATGCCAAACCAGCAAGCCTCCCTGTGGACTGACTACACTTGGCACACTGGCGTGCTCGACGGTTTCGGCATTGGCGCGGGTGCGCGCTACACCGGTAATACTTATGGCGACCAAGGCAATACCTGGCTGGGTAAGGCCAACGCCTACACGGTGTTCGATGCCGCTGTGCATTACGACCTCGGCCGCCTGGACAACAGTCTCAAAGGTGCATCCTTGAAGTTGAACGCCACCAATTTGTTCGACAAGGACTACATTTCCACTTGTGATGCTTCCTATTGCTACTACGGCGACCAACGCAGCGTAGTAGCCAGCGCCACCTACCAATGGTAATCGGCTGAGTTAACAACCAAGCCGTCCCAAGAGGACGGCTTTTGGTTTGTCTGAAGGCTATGAAATGAAAAGCAAAACCATCCGCCGCTGGTCCTTCATCCACACCTGGACCAGCCTCGTCTGCACCGTATTCCTGCTGATGCTCGCACTGACCGGCCTGCCGCTGATCTTTCACCATGAGATCGATCACCTGCTGGGCAACGAACCCGAGCTCAAGCAGATGCCGGCCGGTACCCCGCAACTGAACCTGGAGCAGCTTGTGGCCAAGGCCCAGGCCCATCGCCCGGGCGAGGCCATGCAATACCTGGCCTGGGACGAGGATGACAAAAACGGTGTGATCGCGATCATGGCCGCCACGGCCGGCACCGAGCCCAATTCGTCCCACACCTTCATGCTCGACGCACGCACCGGCGAGGCGGTGGAAACACCTTCAGCCAATGGCGGGCTGACCCTGTTCCTGCTGCGCCTGCATGTGGATATGTTCGCCGGTTTGCCCGGCAAGCTGCTGCTGGCGTTCATGGGCATTCTGTTTGTGCTGGCGATTGTTTCCGGCACGGTGCTGTACCTGCCATTCATGCGCCGCTTGAAGTTCGCCACCGTGCGTCAGGACAAATCCACTCGGCTGCGCTGGCTCGACCTGCACAATCTGCTCGGCGTGGTCACTCTGACCTGGGCCCTGGTGGTGGGTGTGACCGGTGTTATCAGCGCCTGTGCCGACTTGATCATCGCCGCCTGGCGCACAGACAGCCTGAGCGCAATGATCGAACCCTACAAAGGTGCGCCACCCCTGACGCTGCGCGCGCCGGCCACGGACTTGCTGAAGATCGCCGAAAAAGCCGCCCCCGGCATGGAGCCCGACTTTATCGCCTTCCCCGGCACGCGGTTTTCCAGCGAGCACCATTACGCCGTGTTTATGAAAGGCAGCACCCACCTGACCTCGCACCTGCTCACGCCGGTGCTGATCGACGCCAGCAACCTGTCTGTCACCGCCATCGCCGAACGGCCGTGGTACATGGACGCCATGGGCATGTCCCAGCCGCTGCACTTTGGCGACTACGGCGGCATGCCGATGAAGATCCTCTGGGCGGTGCTGGATGTGCTGACCATCATCGTGCTGGGCAGTGGCGTGTATCTGTGGCTGGTACGGCGCAAGGCGGGCAAGTCATGAGGCCAAGGCAGTCGAACTTCTGGAAGGTGTTCAGTATTCCCCTGGGGATTGGCCTGCTCAGCGCGGCCGGGTTGTTTGCCGCGCTGCTGGGGGATGGCGTGTGGGATTCATGGAGCTGGGTCGGGCTGGGCATACCGTCGGTGATTGGCAGTTGGGCGTTGCTCAAGCGTTGAGCTAGGCTAGGCCTTTTCCGAGGATTCTTCATGTCAGCTCCCAGCATGACGTTGTTCCACAATCCCGCTTCGCCCTTCGTGCGCAAAGTCCTGGTGCTGCTCCATGAGACCGGCCAGCAGGACCGGGTTGCCCTGCAGACCGTCCTGGTCACGCCGATCAACCCGATCGAGCAGTTGAACGACGGTAACCCGCTGGGCAAGATCCCGGCGCTGCGCCTGGCTGACGGCAACATGCTGCACGACAGTCGGGTGATCTTCGATTACTTCGATCACCAGCACGTCGGCAACCCGTTGATTCCCCGTGACGGCTCGGCCCGCTGGCGGCGCCTGACCCTGGCCTCGACCGCCGACGGAATCATGGATGCGGCAGTGGTGGTGCGTTATGAAACCGCCCTGCGCCCGGCGGAAAAACACTGGGAACAATGGCTGGAGGAACAGCGCAACAAGATCCGTCGCGCCCTCGGCATGCTGGAACAGGACGCCATCGCCGAACTGACCAGCCATTTTGACGTTGCCGCCATCAGCGTGGCCTGTGCCTTGGGCTACCTGGACTACCGCCACCCGGATATGCAATGGCGGTCCAGCCATCCGCAGTTGGCCGCCTGGTACACCGAAGTCAGCCTGCGGCCGTCGATGATGGCGACCCAACCGCCGGTTTGATCACCGGCTTGTGCGGCGCAGGGAACAACGCGGTAATCCTCGCCACCAACTGCTCCCTTACGCGCTGATCCTCGCGCAACCCCAACGACCTACTCATGCGCCGCCTCCAGGTCAAACACCATGGGCTCGGCGCCCTTGCGCTTGCCCACGCCATACCAGTCCAGTTTGCGCGTCAGTACCATCACGGTTCCCAGCAGGCCGAACAGCAACAGCGAGCCCATCAACAGCGCGTAATCCTCGGCACTCAACAGCCCGTACAGCAAGCCATACAATGCCGCCAATCCCGCCGAAAACCCCAGGCCATGGGCCAGGCTGCGCAGCACGTGGCAGACATAAAAACCGATCAGCACCACGCAGGCACTGGCCGACAACAGGTACGCCAGGGCAAAGCCGATATGCTCGGACAGTGACAATAACAGCAGGTAGAAAAACGCCAGGGCCACCCCCACCAATGCGTACTGAATCGGGTGCACCGCCAGGCTCTTGAGTACCTCGAACAGAAAGAAACCGGCAAAGGTCAGGGCGATAAACAGCAACGCATATTTGATCGCCCGGTCGCTCTTGAGGTACTGATCCACCGGGTCGATAAAGCTCACGCCGAAGCTGCGGCCGTTGAAATCTTCACAGCCGCGTTCCGACAGGCAGCCGCGCAGGACCTCTTCAAGGTTGGTGGAAAAAAACGAGGCCTGCCAATTGGCGGTGAAGCCTTTGTCGGTGATCTCTCGCTGGGCTGGCAGGAAGTTGCCGATAAAACTGGGATGCGGCCAGTTGGACGCAAGTTTCACCTGGCTGGTCTTGCCCACCGGCACCACTTGCAGTTGCTCGGTGCCTTGCAGGCGCAGGTCAAAAGCAAAGTCCAGCGGCGCAGGTTTTTGACGGTTTTGCTCGGGCAGCATCACGTGCACGCCCTCCCCCAGCCAATCCACTTGGGTTCCCGGCGAGAACTCCAGGCGCTGGCTGCCCAGCTCCAGTTTCAGCGCATTCTCGATGCCGCGAATATCGCTGATGCCCACCGCCAGAAACGCCTGGTCAAACTGGTAATCGGCAAAATTTTCACGGATGCCCAACTGCGCCGGCAAAACAAAACGCCCGCTGATGCGGTTATCGGCATGGAACAGCCGCGCCTGGTAGATGCCCCGGGCCCGCAGTTCGGTTTGCACCTGGCCGTCGAGTTCAAAGTGCTCCGGCAGGAAATACAGACGACCGCGCACTTCCCGGGTTTGCTCGTAGCGCTTGTTGAGTTTTTCATTGAGCTTCCACTCACGAAGGGTCTTGCGATAAGGCACCACCATCACTGGCCCACTCAAGCGCTGGCTGTAGCTGGAACTGCGGGCAATATCCATCAACACGCCGTCGCGCAACTGCTGGCGGTCATTGATGATGCCGTCGATCATCAGCAACGGAATCAGCAACAGCAGGATCAGTAGTGCGATGGCACCGAGTTTGAATAGCAGGCTGCGGTTCATGGATCTCTCCCTGTTTGAATGAGGGAGAGTCTGCAAGCGCTGTGTGGGGGATTTATGTGGGGAGTGTGGAGACTGTGTGGAGATGCAGCACCACCTGCACGCCGCCCGGCACGTTACCGATCTGCAACGTGCCGCCGTGCAGCTTCATCACCTCCTCGACAAAGTTGAGGCCCAGGCCAGTGCTTTTGCGACCGCTGGCCGGGCGCGGCAGGGAATAGAAACGCTCGCTCAAGCGCGGCAAGGCGTACTCCGGGATGGGCTCGGCCTGGTTGAACAGATACAAGAGCACATCAGCGTTACGCACTTGGGCAGTGAAGCGCAGTGCACCACCCGGCGGAGTGAAATCCAGGGTGTTTTCCAGCAAGTTACCCAAGGCTTGGCGCAACAGGAACGGCTCACCGAACACCCGCACATCCGCTGCAATCGACTGTTCAACCTGCAAACCTGCCCCTTCGATTCGCGCGCACTGGGCCTGGAGCACTTCGTCCACCAGCGCGGCCAACGACACGCTGGCCTGATCTTCCAGGCCTTGGCGCTGCTCAACCTGGGCCAGGTTCAACAGCCGTTCGATCAACTGCTGCAAGCGCGCACTTTCACTGTCGATATTGCTGACGAAACGCTGCTGCTGAGCATGAGACATATCGCCCTGCAACAGCTCTGCCGCACCACGAATCGCCGCCAGCGGACTTTTCAGTTCATGAGTCAGGGTGTGCACATAACGCTCGACATAGGCTTTGCCTTCCAGTTGAGTGCGCATGTGCTCGACCGCGCTCGACAACTGCTCCAGTTCGCCACCCCGGTAATGCGGCAACTCGGCGCGACGCCCCTCGCTCACCGCCTGGGCGTAAACCGTCAGCCGGCGCAACGCGACACTCAGCCACCACGACAGCAACGCCCCGAACAGCAGGCCCAGGCCCACCAGTCCGGCGCCGTACCACAGCAGGCGGTTCTCGGTGCGGTCGACATAAGGTTGCAGCGAACTGTTGGGCTTGGCCACGGTGACCACGCCAATGACCTGCCCGTTATCGCGGATCGGCGCACCAACGTGCATCACCGATGACGCCGGGTTATCGATCTCGCTGCGGGTCGAACGGGCGCCGTATTCGCCCCGCAGGGTCAGGTAGACATCGTTCCATTTCGAATAATCCTGCCCCACTGCTTCGCCCGTGGAGTCCAGCAACACAATGCCCTTGGCGTCGGTGACATAGATACGGTGGTTGACCTGATTCTTCGGCAAGCCCCAGATGGTGGCGCCCGGCCGACGGCTGCCGTAAGCCTTGAGCAACTGCGGCCAGTGGCTCTGGCCGAGGGTGCCGTGCTTGACGTCTTCGCGCAGGACTTCTGCCAACAGGTTGGCGGTGTCCACCAGGGTTTCTTCGGTGGATTGGCGCACCCCTGGGCGGATTTCCTTCATGACCGTGTTGAGCACGAAGTAACCCGTCAGGCCGATAAACAGCGCATAGACCAGGAAAAATCGAACCCCCAGGCGCATCAGCTGTGGCCCGGGCTGTAGCTGTAGCCAAGGCCGCGGTGGGTCTGGATCGGCTCGGCATCGGGCGCCACAGTGCGTAACTTGCTGCGCAGGCTTTTGATATGGCTGTCGATATTGCGTTCGTAGCCGACATCGACGGCGACACCCACGGCATCCAACAGCTGCTCGCGGCTGAACACCCGTTCGGGCTGCTCCAACAGACAGTTCAGCAGCCGGAACTCGTGACGGGTCAGGCTCAACGATTGCCCGCGATAGTTGATCTGCATGCGTTGCAGGTCCACCTGGAATACGCTCAGCGCAACACCCGGTACCACTCGCTTGAGAATCGCCCGCACCCGCGCCGCGACTTCCCGAGGGCTGAAGGGCTTGACCACATAATCGTCGGCGCCAATCTCCAGGCCCACCACCCGATCAATCTCGCCGTCCCGGGCACTGAGGAACATCACCGGCACTTCGCTGAAGCGGCGCAATTGCTTGCAGGTTTCAAAACCGCTGATGTCTGGCAGGCCGATGTCGAGAATGATCAGGTCTGCCGGGCTCTGGCGCTGATGCTCAAGCGCGGCCTGGCCAAGACTCAGCCAGGTGGTGGTGAAACCTTCGCCTTGCAGGGCAAAAACCAGCGTGTCGGCTATCGCCGCTTCGTCTTCGACAATCAGGATATGAGGCATGGCATCCGAGCACAGGGAGGCAAAGGTGAACGGTGCCCCATGCCTCATGCCGCGTCAATCAGCAGTCGGGCTTGTCAGCCGTGTAGCGACGGGCCGGGTTCACGGCAGCGCCGAACTCACGCAGCGCCTTGGCGCCAATCAACAGCGGATAGTTGAAGCTGCTGCGGTCGGTGAGGTTGACCTCCACCGTACGCTTGACGTTGCCCAGGCACATTTCCAGGTCAATCACCGGGCGTTTGGCGACGCTGGCGTCATCCTTGTCTTCGTCCTCGTCGGCACGGCTCTTGATCTTGCTGATCCGCGCGACTTTATGCTCGTAGACCTTGTTACTGGTGTCCTTGCCGTTCAGACGAAAACGCACCCAATCGTCGCCGTCACGGGTAAAGGTCTCGATATCCTTGGCCGACAACGAGGCGGTCAATGCACCGGTGTCCATCTTGGCTTTGAACGTTTCACCGATTTCCGGCAGTTGGATGTACTCGTAGCGCCCGTACAGGGTCGGTTCGGCGGCCATGACCGGAAGCGTCACGAGGGCTAGCAAGGCAAGGATCGATTTCACGTAGGTGGTTTCCTTGAAATAGGTGGACAAATTCTAGACCGCATAAACAGGCCTTAGTTGAATCAACGAGCATACCCAACGCAAAGTGAAACATTTGTCGTGGGGGACTTGCGATTTGGCCTCTAGACTGAAGTCTGCTTATCATGAGCTGCCCAAAGATTACCAAGAGTTGCTTATGCGCCGCCTGCTCACCGGCTGTTTCGTCACCTCACTGCTATTGCTCAACACCCTTGTCCTGTTCGGACCGCTGATGGTGTTTGCCCTGCTCAAACTGGTGGCCCCCGGCCGCTTCCGCGACTATGCATCAACGGCAGTGATGTGGATTGCCGAAACCTGGGCCGAGATCGACAAATTGATTTTCGCCCTGTGCATCCCCACCCAATGGGATATTCGCGGCGGTGATGAGCTGCGTGGTGACACCTCCTACCTGGTGATCAGCAACCATCAATCGTGGGTCGACATTCCGGCGCTGATCCAGGCCCTCAATCGCCGTACGCCATTCTTCAAGTTCTTCCTGAAAAAGGAGCTGATCTGGGTGCCGCTCCTGGGCCTGGCCTGGTGGGCGCTGGATTACCCGTTCATGAAGCGCTACACCAAGGCATTCCTGGCCAAGCATCCGGAACTGGCGGGCCAGGACCTGAAGATCACCCAGCAGGCGTGCGAGCTGTTCAAGCGCCAGCCGGTGACGGTGGTCAATTACCTGGAAGGCACGCGCTTCAGCCAGGCCAAGCACCAACAGCAGGCCTCACCCTTCAAGCGCCTGCTCAAGCCCAAGGCCGGTGGTGTGGCGTTCGTGCTGGCCGCCATGGGTGAACAGCTCGACGCGGTCCTTGACGTGACCGTGGTCTATCCGCAGGAGAAAATTCCGGGTTTTTGGGATTTGATCAGCGGCTCGGTGCCGAAAGTGATCATAGATATCCGCACCCACGAGCTGGATCCAGCCTTGTGGCAGGGGGATTACGAGAACGATCCGGCATTTCGCCAGACCGTCCAGAACTGGGTCAACCGGCTCTGGATGGAAAAGGATGCGCAGATTCGGCAACTGCTTAACCGTAACGATCCGGCATAAGGTCGGCAAGAGCCGGCGTGCCCAGACAACTTAGCCGGAATACCGCTCTCCCGACAGGGCGTTGAAGTCGATCCGCTCTCGCATCGGGATCCGAGGATCGTCAGCACCCGACTTCAGTTGATCTCCTCCCTCAGGAGATAACCCAGGGAGTTGGTTCCCATACGAAGGAAAGTGGCCATTACCGATTGTGCTCATATAAATGCATCCGCTAGTAAGGTAGAGAGTTTCTCCCTGGCACTCTGGCCGGGAGCCCTCTGATCAGTGGCAAAGGCAACCCAGCCGTTCCTTAAAAAGTGTTACCGCATTTACCTAGCCCAATCAGCCCAAGCGAATAACCGAAGCCAGGTTCAACACATCCAGTGATGCACCAGCCTCACAGCATCAAGCGCCCCAAATACCTCCCAGGTTCTGGAGCAGCGAACCGCCAACGCCCTGGTCACCCAGATACTTGAGAATCACCGGGGCAAACTTGCCGACCATGCTGTCATCCATGCCCAACGCGCTGAACGCGGTATTCAGGTCACTGGTGTTTTTCACGTTACCCAGCACACTGTCCAGGCCCGAAGTCTTGCTGCCACCGTTCTGGCCCAGCATGCCGCTCAACGCACCCAGGCTGCCCAGCGAATTGCTGCCGGAGAGTTTATCCAGGCCCGGCACGCTTTGGCTCAACTGCGAGTAGTCACCACCACCCAGTTGGTTCTTGGCCAACCCCAGCATAGCGCCAGTACCACCAACGGCCTGTTCCGGCGTCACGTTCAATTGCGAAGTCAGGGCGCTCAGCAAACCGGCGGTTTGAGAGCTCGGCGCGGCGGCGGCCGCCTTATTTGCGCCTTGCGAACCGGAAACCGCATTAGCCACGTCACCCAGGCTGAAACCCGCCGCGAACACCGGGCTGGCTGCCACGGTCAGCAGGCAGGACAGGGCAAAACCGCGTGAAATTTTCATCGAGACAACCTCTTGATTCATGAACCCGCCGGCCTACACCGGCTGGGCTGGGACAAAGCAGCTGTTGGACCAAGGCGCCTGGAGAATTGTTCCGCCCTGCAGATTAGTTCAGAAACCCTGTATCCAGCCGTTGCCCGAGCAATAAGGCGACGGACTGAACGGTTATCTCAGGAACCCATCACCTCTTTTAAGGTCAATGCCTGTATTGGAAAACCCGAACAGCCTGCCGGCAAATAGCCACCAATGGCAGAGCTGGCCTGCCGCGAGTCCCTTGACCGCCACGCACCGCACTCAACCACTGTCAGGAACAACCTAATGAATTCGCCCCAACCTCACGTGATTGAGCACAAGCCTTCATTCTGGAGCCGTCCTCGTCTGTTCATCGCAACGTGCGTCGTTGTGGTCGCAGGCCTCGGTGGCGCGATTTATACCCAAGATGACGTCAAGTCCGCCGCGACCCTGGTCACCACCAACCAACAACCGGCAACCCAGATCAGGGCGCACAAGGATTATCTGGAAGTGGAGCCAATTGCCTCTACCGCCCCTGAGCCTGACCGCAGCCTGGAGCTATGGGCGATGCCCGCAGGTAGCGCTCCCGTCTCCCTGGGACTGCTGCCCGAAGATGGCAAAGGCATCATTGGCCTCAACCCACGCCAGCAAGAAACCATCAGCCAGCCGGTAGAGCTGCTGGTCAGCTCGGAAACCAAGGGCGGCTCGCTGAGCAAGCAACCCACTGGGCCGACGGTGTATCAAGGTGCGCTGGCACGGCGCTAAGCCCCAGACGCAAAAAGGGCGACCCCAGGGTCGCCCTTTTCTTTGCCTGGCGTTTACGCCGCACTGAACAACTTGTGCGGATCAATCACAAACTTCTTCGGTACACCCGCATCGAACTCGCCATACCCACGCGGCGCGTCATCCAGGCTGATCACTTCTACGCCCACAATGTCGGCGATCTTGATCCGGTCCCACATGATTGCCTGCATCAGTTGGCGGTTGTATTTCATTACCGGGGTCTGGCCGGTGTGGAAGCTGTGGGACTTGGCCCAACCCAGCCCGAAGCGGATGCTCAGGCTGCCCATTTTCGCGGCGGCATCCACGGCACCTGGATCTTCGGTGACGTACAGGCCGGGAATACCAATTTTGCCGGCCACGCGCACCACACCCATCAACGAGTTGAGCACCGTGGCAGGCGCTTCGTGCTTGACGCCGTCATGGCCGTGGCCACGGGCTTCAAAGCCCACCGCATCCACCGCACAATCGACTTCCGGTTCGCCCAGCAACGCAGCGATTTGTTCGTGCAGCGGCGTGTCCTTGGACAGGTCGGCAATTTCAAAACCCTGAGCCTTGGCGTGAGCCAGGCGGATCGGGTTGACGTCGCCGATGATCACCACCGCGGCGCCCAACAGGCGCGCAGAAGCAGCAGCGGCCAGGCCAACAGGACCGGCACCGGCCACATAGACAGTGCTACCTGGGCCAACACCGGCGGTTACGGCACCGTGATAACCGGTTGGCAGAATGTCGGAAAGGCAAGTCAGGTCACGGATCTTTTCCATGGCCCGGTCGCGGTCCGGCAGTTTCAGCAGGTTGAAGTCGGCGTAAGGCACCAGCGCGTATTCGGCTTGGCCACCGGTCCAGTCGCCCATGTCGACATAGCCATAGGCGCCGCCCGGACGAGCCGGGTTTACGCTCAGGCACACGCCGGTGTGCATTTCCTTGCAAGAGCGGCAACGACCGCAGGCGACGTTGAACGGTACGGAAACCAGGTCGCCGATTTTCAGGTTTTCGACGTCGCTGCCTTTCTCGATGACTTCACCCGTGATCTCGTGCCCCAGCACCAGGCCGGTCTGGGCAGTGGTACGGCCGCGCACCATGTGTTGGTCGGAGCCGCAGATATTGGTGGAGACCACGCGCAGGATGACGCCGTGCTCAATCTTCCTGCCACGGGGGTCCTGCATTTTGGGATAGTCGATTTTCTGTACTTCGACCTTGCCGTTGCCGAGATATACGACGCCACGATTACCAGACATGTGAGTCACCTCTATCTTTGTTGTTGTGGAGAATGGAGTGAGCTTCAAGCGGCAAGCTATAAGCCGCAAGAAGTGTGCATACCGCCTTTTCTTGCGGCTTGAAGCTTGCAACTTGCCTCTAAAGAACGACCGTCCTGTTAGCGTTCAAAAACACCCGTCTTTCGATGTGATAACCCACGGCTCGGGCCAGTGTCAGCCCCTCGATATCCCGCCCCTTGGCAATCAGATCCTCGGGATAGTGACTGTGATCCACCACCTCCACGCCCTGGGCGATGATCGGGCCTTCGTCCAGGTCGTTGTTGATGTAGTGCGCGGTGGCACCCACCAGTTTCACGCCCTTGTTGTAGGCCTGGTGGTAAGGCTTGGCACCCTTGAACCCCGGCAGCAGGGAGTGGTGGATATTGATGGCCTTGCCATCGAGCTTGCGACACAGCTCCGGTGACAGCACTTGCATATAGCGGGCAAGGATCACCAGTTCGGCGCCAGTGTCTTCCACCACTTGCCACACCTGACGCTCCTGGGACGGTTTGTCGTTGGGGTCGAGGGGGAAATGGTAGTAGGGAATCTGGTGCCAGTCGGCCAACGGTTTGAGGTCGGGGTGGTTGGACACCACCGCGACCACGTCCATCGACAATTGACCGATGCGCTGGCGGTACAGCAGGTCATTCAGGCAGTGATCGGCCTTGGAGACCATGATCACCACTTTTGGCCGGTAGTTCGGCGCCGTCAGTTCGAAGATCATGCCGAAGGCCTCGCCACGCGCGGCCAGGCCATCACGGAAAGCCTGTTCGTCGAAGCCGTCGGGCTGGCGAAACTCCACACGGATGAAAAAGCGGCCCGAGAGCCGATCATCGAACGAGTGGTGTTCGGTGACGTAGCAGCCCTGCTCGAACAGATAGCGGGTGACCGCATCCACCGTGCCGAGCACGCTGGGGCAGTCGGCAGTCAAAATCCATGTATCGGGTGCGCGGCTCATTGTTGGTGACTCCTTGATCGTTCCCACGCTCTGCGTGGGAACGCCGCCATGGACGCTCTGCGTCCGCTCTTGGGACGCGGAGCGTCCCGGGATGCATTCCCACGCAGAGCGTGGGAACGATCATTACGCTTGGACGCTCAGGCCAAATTCGGCCGATGCATCCTGCAACCACAGCCACCAGTAATCCGAGAAACTGCGACGAATCACCAGTTCCCAGGTGTCTTCAGCCGTGTGGCGAATCACCAATTGCGACTTGGCAAATACCGTCCCCACTGCCTTGCCCACCGGGAAGTTGTTGGGGTGCACGTCGTAGCTGGTGGACTTCATTAGCACGTCGCGCACATTCGGGCCGCTCAGTTCCAGGATCTGTTGGCCGCCGCTGACGTTGACGATCTGGATATGCAGGTCGCCCAGCGCCTCACGCAGACTTTTCTCGGCGCCAAGTTCCTCACCGCTCGGTACCACCAGCAGCCACTCGTCCGGGCCCAGCCATTGCAGGCTGGTTTCGCCCTTGACGATGACAGCCAAGGCGCCCGGCAACTCAATGCCCAAGGCCTTGTGTACGCCGGCGGCAAAGGCCGCGTCATGGCCATCGCCACGAATGGTCAGGTGGCCGAGGAGTTTCTTTTCGCGCACGGTCACACCGGCGTTTTTGCGGCCCTTGCCCACCAGGCTGGCGAGGTCGGCATGGTGCAGCGACGACTCGGCCCTGGCCCCGGTGGTAGGGCGTTGTTCATATACATTGACTGCGGTCATATGGAGCACCTTTGTCTTAAATTGATCGTTCCCGCGCTCTGCGTGGGAATGCCGCCATGGACGCTCTGCGCCCGATCAGGTGTCAGATGTTCTGCTGCTCGCCTTTCGGGTCGAAGAACACCGAGGAAACAATCTCGGCCTCGATCACGCTGCCATCCGCCAGCGGTGCAAATACCCGCTCGCCGATGCGCTTCAAGCCGCCCTTGACCACGCCCATGGCAAACGAATAACCGAGGGAGTTATGGGCATAACTTGAGGTGACGTGGCCGACCATCTTCATCGGGATCGCCTGCTTGGTGTCGAACACCAACTGCGCGCCTTCCGGCAGCCACACGTTCGGATCAATCGGCTTGAGGCCCACCAGCTGTTTGCGCTCTTCGCGCACGCAATCTTCACGGTTCATCCCGCGCCAGCCAATCCATGAGAACGGCTTGGTACGGCCGACACACCAGCCCATGTTCAGGTCGTCCGGGGTCATCGAGCCGTCAGTGTCCTGGCCGACAATGATGAAGCCCTTCTCGGCCCGCAGCACGTGCATGGTTTCAGTGCCATACGGCGTCAGGTTGTACTGCTTGCCGGCCTCGACGATTTGTTCCAGCACGCCCATGGCGTAGTCGGCCTGCACGTTGACTTCATAGGACAACTCGCCGGTAAACGAGATCCGGAACACCCGGGCCGGCACACCACCTACCAAACCTTCTTTCCAGGTCATGAACGGGAAGCCGTCCTTGTCCAGGTCGATGTCGGTGACTTCTGCCAGCAGCTTGCGGCTGTTGGGGCCCGACAGGGTCATGGTCGCCCAATGGTCGGTGACCGAGGTGAAGTACACCTTGAGATCCGGCCATTCGGTCTGCTGGTAGATTTCCAGCCACTGCAACACACGGGCCGCACCGCCGGTGGTGGTGGTCATCAGGAAGTGATTGTCGGCCAGACAGGCGGTGACGCCGTCGTCGAAGACCATGCCGTCTTCCTTGCACATCAAGCCGTAGCGGGCCTTGCCCACGTCGAGCTTGGTCCAGGCGTTGCTGTAGATGCGGTTGAGGAACTCACGGGCATCCGGACCCTGAATGTCGATCTTGCCGAGGGTGGACGCGTCCAGCAGGCCAACGCTGTCGCGTACCGCCAGGCATTCGCGCTTCACGGCGGCGTGCAGGTCTTCACCGTTGCGCGGGAAGTACCAGGGGCGTTTCCACTGGCCGACGTCTTCAAACTCGGCGCCGTTCTTCACGTGCCAAGCGTGCAGCGCGGTGTAACGCACCGGCTCGAAGATATGCCCACAGTGCCGGCCCGCTATCGCGCCGAAAGTCACTGGCGTGTAGTTGGGGCGGAACATGGTGGTGCCCATTTGCGGGATGGTCACGTTCAGGGAGCGGGCGGCAATGGCCAGGCCGTTGACGTTACCCAGCTTACCCTGGTCAGTGCCGAAACCCAGCGCGGTGTAGCGCTTGACGTGTTCCACCGACTCGAAACCTTCACGGGTCGCCAATTCGATAGCGGCGGCGGTCACGTCGTTTTGCAGGTCGACAAATTGCTTCGGCGCCCGTGCCGTGGCTTTTTCGTGAGGCACCTGGAACAGCGCCAGGGTTGGCTCTTCCAGGCGGCTCAGGGCTTTGGGCAATACGCCTTCCACTGGTTGGAAACCGGCTTCGCTGGCTGCGCGCACGCCGCCTTCAAAACCGTCCGCCAGGGAATCACCGAGGCCGTACACGCCGTTGATACCACCGACACACACGCGTTTTTGCGGTGCTTCGCCCGGAACAAAACCGAGGATGTCTTCACGCCAGGTCGGTTTGCCACCCAGGTGCGAAGCCAGGTGAACCACAGGGCTGTAGCCGCCGGAGCTGGCCACCAGGTCGCAATCCAGCCATTCACCGGGGCTGGTGACTTTATGCGCTTTGACGTCAATCGCCGCCACGCGGGCACCGGTCACGTGCTTGCTCCCGCGGACCTCGATCACGGCGCTGCCGGTGAGGATGCGAATACCTTTGGCGCGCGCTTCTTCAACCAATGCGCCGCGTGGGTTGTGGCGCGCATCGGCCACGGCCACGACTGAAAGGCCTGCGTCAAACCAGTCCAGCGCCACACGGTAGGCGTGGTCGTTGTTGGTCGACAGCAGCAGCTTCTTGCCCGGTGCCACGCCGTAACGGCGCACATAAGTGGAGACCGCACCGGCCAACATGTTGCCCGGCACGTCGTTGTTGCCATATACCAGCGGACGCTCACACGCGCCGGTGGCCAGCACCACGCGCTTGGCGCGGACACGGTGGATGCGTTGGCGCACTTGGCCAATCGGTGCACGGTCACCGAGGTGATCGGTAAGGCGCTCGTGAATGGTCAGGAAGTTGTGGTCGTGGTAGCCATTGACGGTAGCGCGAGGCAGCAGCAGCACATCCGGCAGGGAGTTGAGTTCGGCAATAACGCTGGCAACCCATTCGGTAGCCGGCTTGCCGTCGAGGCTTTCGCGAGAGTCCAGCAGCGTACCGCCAAACTCTTCCTGCTCATCGGCAAGAATCACCCGGGCGCCGCTGCGGGCAGCTGCCAGTGCAGCAGACAAACCCGCAGGGCCGGCGCCGACAATCAGCACGTCGCAATGACGGTTCATGTAGTCGTAGGTATCCGGGTCATTCTCGGTCGGCGAACGGCCAAGCCCGGCAGCCTTGCGAATGTACTTCTCGTAAGTCATCCAGAACGATTGCGGGTACATGAAGGTTTTGTAGTAGAAACCCGGCGGCATCAGCTTGCCGCCAACCTTGCCGAGAATGCCCATCATGTCGTTGTTGACGCTCGGCCAGCCGTTGGTGCTGGTGGCGACGAGCCCCTGATACAACGCCTGTTGCGTGGCGCGCACGTTGGGAATCTGGGTGGCTTCGGTGGCACCGATCTGCAGCACCGCGTTCGGCTCTTCGGCGCCGGCAGCAAAGATGCCCCGCGGGCGCGAGTACTTGAAGCTGCGACCGATGACATCGACGCCATTGGCCAGTAAGGCGGCGGCCAGGGTGTCACCTTCAAAGCCTTTGTAGCTCTGGCCGTTGAAGGTGAAGCTCAAGACTTTGTTGCGGTCGATCCGGCCACCGTTGGACAGGCGATTGATCTGGCTCATACCTTCTCTCCAGAAGCCTTGGCGGTGAATTGCGGCTGGCTGCCAATCTTGTAGGTTTCAAGAATTTCGTAGGTGACAGTGTCGCGGGTGGCGTTGAAGTACTGACGGCAACCGGCGGCGTGAATCCACAGTTCGTGGTGCAAGCCGCGCGGGTTATCGCGAAAGAACATGTAGTCGCCCCACTGCTCGTCGGTGCAGGTATTCGGGTCCAGCGGGCGCGGGATATGCGCTTGGCCGGACGCATGGAATTCCTCTTCGGAGCGCAGTTCGCCACAGTGAGGACAGAAGATATGCAACATAGGGAGTTTCTCCTCTCAAGCGCCGTGAAAACGTAGCGAGCTAAGGCAAGACAAGGCAAAAACAGGGGAGAAAGCGGAGCTTAGTTTACTAAGTGAGCATTTCGAGCCTGTTTTTAACGCAGTATTGCCGAGCGCAGTAGTTTTCATGGCGCTTTGTTAGTGGGCGACGGCTGCAGCGCCATGTTCATCGATCAACGCACCGTTGTGGAAACGGTCGATGGAGAAAGGCGCGGCCAACGGGTGCATTTCACCCTTGGCGAGGCTGGCGGCAAACACGTTGCCGGAGCCTGGGGTGGCCTTGAAACCACCGGTGCCCCAACCGCAGTTGAAGAACATGTTCGGTACCGGCGTCTTGGAGATGATCGGGCAGGCGTCCGGCGTGGTGTCGACGATGCCGCCCCACTGGCGGTTCATGCGCACACGGGACAACACCGGGAACATCTCGACGATGGCCTGGATGGTGTGTTCGATCACCGGGTACGAACCGCGCTGGCCGTAGCCGTTGTAGCCGTCGATACCGGCGCCGATCACCAGGTCGCCCTTGTCGGACTGGCTGATGTAACCGTGCACAGCGTTGGACATGATCACGCTGTCGATAATCGGCTTGATCGGCTCCGACACCAACGCTTGCAGCGGGTGGGATTCGATCGGCAGGCGAAAGCCCGCAAGGCCAGCCATATGCCCGGAGTTACCGGCGGTTACTACACCGACGCGCTTGGCGCCGATAAAACCCTTGTTGGTTTCGACGCCGATGCACACGCCGTTTTCCTTGCGAAAACCGATCACTTCGGTCTGCTGGATCAGGTCCACGCCCAATGCGTCAGCAGCCCGGGCAAAGCCCCAGGCCACGGCATCGTGACGGGCCACGCCGCCGCGACGCTGCACGGTGGCGCCCAGTACCGGGTAGCGGGTGTTTTTTGAGCAGTCGAGGTACGGAATCTCATCGGCCACTTGCTGGGCATTGAGCAGTTCGCCGTCCACCCCGTTGAGGCGGTTGGCACTGACCCGGCGCTCGGAATCACGGATGTCCTGCAAGGTATGGCACAGGTTGTAGACGCCACGCTGGGAGAACATCACGTTGTAGTTGAGATCCTGTGACAGGCCTTCCCACAGCTTCATCGCGTGTTCGTAGAGGTGCGCGGATTCATCCCACAGGTAGTTGGAACGCACAATGGTGGTGTTGCGCGCGGTGTTGCCGCCCCCCAGCCAGCCCTTCTCGACCACGGCCACGTTGGTGATGCCGTGCTCCTTGGCCAGGTAGTAGGCGGTCGCCAGACCATGCCCGCCGCCGCCGACGATGACCACGTCATACACCTTTTTAGGGGTCGGCGTGCGCCACATCTTCTGCCAGTTTTCGTGGTGGCTGAGTGAGTGCTTGAAGAGGCCGAAGCCCGAGTAGCGTTGCATAGTCATTACTCCAAAACCGCGCTCAGCGATAAACCGGGAAATCAGCGCACAGGGCGGACACATGCTTGGCCACATTGGCCTCGACGTCGGCATCGCCAAGGTTGTCGAGGATGTCGCAGATCCAGCCGGCCAGTTCGATGCACTGCGCTACTTTGAAGCCGCGGGTGGTTACCGCCGGCGTTCCGATGCGCAGGCCCGAGGTCACGAACGGCGACTGTGGATCATTTGGCACGGCGTTCTTGTTGACGGTGATGTGAGCGCGACCGAGGGCAGCGTCTGCCTCTTTGCCGGTGAGGCCCTGACGGATCAGGCTGACCAGGAACAGGTGGTTATCGGTGCCACCGGACACTACATCGTAGCCGCGTTTGATAAACACGCTGGCCATGGCTTGGGCGTTTTCGATCACTTGCTGCTGGTAGACTTTGAAGCCTGACTCCTGGGCTTCCTTGAAGCACACGGCCTTGCCGGCAATCACGTGCATCAGCGGGCCGCCCTGGGCACCGGGGAACACGGCAGCGTTGAGTTTCTTTTCAATGGCTTCGTTGGACTTGGCCAGGATCAACCCGCCACGCGGACCGCGCAGGGTCTTATGGGTGGTGGTGGTGACCACATCGGCGTAAGGCAGCGGGTTCGGATACAGGCCAGCGGCAACCAGGCCAGCCACGTGGGCCATGTCGACGAACAGCAACGCACCAACCTTGTCGGCGATCGCGCGAAAACGCGGAAAATCCAGGGTCTTGGAGTAGGCGGAGAAACCGGCCACCACCATCTTCGGCTTGTGCTCCACGGCCAGGCGCTCGACTTCGTCGTAGTCGATCAGGCCCGTGTCGGTGTTGATGCCGTACTGCACCGCGTTGTAGAGCTTGCCCGAAGACGACACTTTGGCGCCGTGGGTCAGGTGACCGCCGTGGGCCAGGCTCATACCCAGGATAGTGTCACCGGCTTGCAGCAGGGCCAGGTACACGGCGCTGTTGGCCGACGAACCGGAGTGCGGCTGCACGTTGGCATAATCGGCGCCAAACAGCTGCTTGGCGCGCTCGATGGCCAGGACCTCAACCTTGTCCACGTGCTCGCAGCCACCGTAGTAGCGCTTGCCTGGGTAGCCTTCGGCGTATTTGTTGGTCAGGCCGCTGCCTTGGGCTTCCATGACCCGCTTGCTGGTGTAGTTCTCTGACGCGATCAGCTCGATATGATCTTCCTGACGCTGCTCCTCGGCATTCATGGCCGCCAGCAGTGCATCGTCATAACCCTGGATCTGGTCTTGCTTGCTGAACATCGCGTCTCTCCCAGCCTTTCGTATTGTTGAGGCCTGTGCAGGGCCCTTTGATGCGATGGTAGGGCTGGCTTCAAGAGGTCAAATGCCTACGGACGCCACGCAAAGGTGCGTTTACGACATGGCTTGGGCAAATGACATTGGGCGGCCGGCATTTGTAGGAGCTCGCGCCTACATGGGACCGGCAACAATCTGACGGACAAATAGGAGCAACAGAAAATGCAGGGGATAAAGAGCATATGCCCAGCGCCGCATGGCCGGTGGTGAGACGTGTTTGGCATGTCGCAACAAGACCCATCCGGCCAATGGCGCAATCAGGCACATCGCCAATCCCGACAGCGCGACGACACTGGCACTACTGAGCAGAACCTGCCATTGATTGGCGGCGACGCACACCAGCCCCGGCACCACGCTGAAATACCAGGGCCGACGAAACACCAGCAGCATCGCCAGCGGCAACAGCACCCCAAAAAAGCCGAACATCAGGTGCGTCGAGAATATCGCCGCCAATAGCACAGCGATCAGCGCCAAACCTCGATCAACAGCCGTCTTTTGCTGCCATCCTCTGGCAATCAGCATACCCAGAGCCAAGGTAGGCAGCACATTGAGGCTGTGGGCATCGGCGATAAACATTCGATACGGCACCTCGCTGATCACGCTGAACAACAGCAGCCAGCCCAGGTAACGCCATTGAAAGGTCGCGGGCACATCCTTGACCCGCTGCACATTCGCCGCAATCACCAGGCAAAACCACGGGAACGCCAGGCGCCCCGGCACATACAGCCCATCCAGGCTCAAACCGACATAACGCAGGTGGTCCAGCACCATGCTCAATAGCGCCAGCCACTTGAGCAAATCGAGGGCGCCATCGCGGACGCGGCTGACAGGAATCGTTTCAATACCGTGCATAATTCCCCAGAGACTTTGCATTAACAGTGCGTGCGTACGCCCGACAATCTTGGGTAAAGTGCGCACCAACATCGACCACAGGAATAGGCCATGACCGACAAGAGCCAACAATTCGCCAGTGACAACTATTCCGGCATCTGCCCTGAAGCCTGGGCTGCCATGGAACTGGCCAACCAGGGCCATCAGCGCGCCTACGGTGATGATGAGTGGACCCACCGCGCCGCCGACGGTTTCCGCAGCCTGTTCGAAACCGACTGCGAAGTATTTTTCGCCTTCAACGGCACGGCCGCCAACTCCCTGGCGCTTTCATCACTGTGCCAGAGCTACCATAGCGTGATTTGCTCGGAAACTGCCCACGTCGAAACCGACGAATGCGGCGCACCGGAGTTTTTCTCCAATGGCTCCAAGTTGCTCACCGCCCGTACTGAAAACGGCAAACTGACGCCGGAATCGATCCGCGAGATCGCCCTCAAGCGCCAGGACATCCACTATCCAAAACCCCGTGTGGTCACCCTCACCCAGGCCACCGAAGTGGGCAGCGTCTACACGCCGGAAGAAATCCGCGCCATCAGCGTCACCTGCAAGGAGCTGGGGCTGAACCTGCACATGGACGGCGCGCGCTTCTCCAATGCCTGCGCGTTCCTCGGCTGCTCGCCTGCGGACCTGACCTGGAAGGCCGGCGTCGACGTACTGTGCTTTGGCGGGACCAAGAACGGCATGGCAGTGGGGGAAGCGATTTTGTTCTTCAACCACAAGCTGGCTGAAGACTTCGACTACCGTTGCAAGCAGGCCGGGCAACTGGCTTCAAAAATGCGCTTCCTCTCGGCGCCATGGGTAGGCCTGCTGGAGAATGACGCCTGGCTCAAGCACGCCCGTCACGCCAATCATTGCGCGCAATTGCTCAGCAGCCTGGTGGCGGACATTCCCGGCGTGGAACTGATGTTCCCGGTGCAGGCCAATGGCGTATTCCTGCAACTCTCGGAACCCGCTATCGAGGCACTCACTGCCAAGGGCTGGCGTTTTTATACCTTCATCGGCAAAGGCGGCGCACGGTTCATGTGTGCGTGGGATACCGAGGAAGAGCGTGTAAGAGAATTGGCAGCAGATATTCGGAAAGTGATGGGGGCCTGAAAGTAGCGAATACTGGCGCAATGCCGAGTCTGTTATTTGATATTTCTGACAGCATCGTGTTCCGTTTTGATTGACTAGCCTCTTGGAACCCGAAAGGAAAAAGCCGCTGCGGAGGCCACCTTTCGGGAAAACTGCCTGCCGAACAATCGGCCGGAAACGGAAATCCAGCAGAGGGCTATACCCATGGAATATCAAAGCAACAGCGACGGCCTGCAAAGCGATGGCACTGTCAGCACCACGGTCATTGACTGGGATGAGTTCAGGAAATACGCAAAAGTCGGTGACACTATCCAAGAGCCATCAAGGACGCTGAAGATTTACGAAAAAGTCTATGAATTGACAGCATCAGGCCAGCACTTCGTAGTCCATATCTACGCCCAGTAACCTTAACGCCCAAAGCCCGCGCCGCAAGCTCATGAGCTCCGGCGCGGACTGGTCCGCGCATTGATCGTTTCCACGCGTGGGCATGCATCCCCGGACGCTTCGCGTCCAGGCCACACCCCAATTCAAGGATGAATCCATGGGTAGAAGCCGCTACGTCATCACCGAACCCGAAAAGCCGCACTTCCTGACGTGTACCGTCATGGAGTGGCTACCGCTGTTTACCCGCGACTACATCGTGGGCCGTCTCCTGGATTGTTGGCGATATCAACAACGCCATGAGGCTCTAAACCTTTACGGCTATGTCGTCCTCGAAAACCATCTGCACTTTGTCGCCCAGGCGCCAGACCTGGGCAAATGCGTCAGCCAATTCAAATCCTTTACCGCCCGCACCATCATCAACGACCTGCAAGACAAAGGTGCAGAGCGAGTCTTGAGTCGCCTGCGTTTCAGCAAGCGCGCTCACAAGGCGGATCGGGCTTATCAACTTTGGCAGGAAGGCTCACACGCCGAGTTGGTGTATAGCGAAGCAGTGATGCGCCAGAAGCTTGATTACATCCACCACAACCCAGTGAAGCGGGGATATGTGGATCTGGCCGAACACTGGCGGTATTCCAGCGCCCGTAACTATGCGGGAATGGAAGGGCTGATCGAGATACAGCGCTGGCTCTAAAGATCGCAATGATCGCTCCCCCGCTCTGCGTCACACCTTGCACAAAGCTTGAGTCGTGCGCGCATGGCGGGACGCGGAGCGTCCCAAGAAGCATTCCCACGCGGAGCATGGGAACGAGCGGAGGCCGCAAGATATGGATCGTGGATCGTTCCCACGCTCGGCGTGGGAATGCAGCCCGTGACGCTCTGCGTCACACCTTGCACAAAGCTTGAGCCGTGCGCGCATGGCGGGACGCGGAGCGTCCCAAGAAGCATTCCCACGCGGAGCATGGGAACGAGCGAAGACCGCAAGATATGGATCGTGGATCGTTCCCACGCTCTGCGTGGGAATGCAGCCCGTGACGCTCTGCGTCACACCTTGCACAAAACTTGAGCCGTGCGCGCATGGCGGGACGCGGAGCGTCCCAAGAAGCATTCCCACGCGGAGCATGGGAACGAGCGGAGACCGCAAGATATGGATCGTGGATCGTTCCCACGCTCGGCGTGGGAATGCAGCCCGTGACGCTCTGCGTCGCCAAGAGGTTAGAACTCGATGCGCACGTCGCCCTTCGGCACGCTGCAGCATGACAGGATGTAGCCTTCGGCTTCGTCTTCCTCGGTGATCCCGCCGTTGTGCTCCATTTCGACTTCGCCGCCCAGTTTCATCACCTTGCAGGTCCCGCAAATCCCCATGCCGCAGGCTTTGGGGATCAGCAGGCCAAGCTTGGCCGCAGCAGCATGGACGGTTTCGCCGGGCGCCACACGAATGCTTTTGCCTGACGAAATGAACTCCACCTGATGCAAATCCGCCAGGTCGACTTCCGGGGCATCCGCGGCTTGTTCGGCTTGCTCCACTGCATCGGCACGGGCTTCTGGTGGCGTCTGGCCAAAAGATTCCTCGTGGTAGCGGCTCATGTCGAAGCCATTGGCTTCCAGCAAGCGCTTGACCGCGTTCATGTACGGCGTGGGGCCGCAGCAGAAGACTTCACGCTCAAGGAAATCCGGCACCATCAGTTCGAGCATTTTCTGGTTGAGGTAACCGCGGTAACCGGCCCACGGCTCACCGAGCCCGTGTTTCTCACAGATCAGGTGCAGGCTGAAGTTGTCGATCCGCGACGCCATGTGCTCCAACTCACGGTGGTAGATGATGTCTTTCGGCGAGCGGGCGCTGTGGACAAATACCATGTCGACATTGGCGTTGGTGTCGTAATACCAGCGCGCCATGGACATCACCGGCGTGATACCGACGCCACCACTGAGGTACAGCACTTTCGGGTTGGTGTAGTCGATGGCGTTGAACAGCCCGACCGGGCCGTGCACCGCCAATTCTTGCCCTTCATGAAGAGTGTCGTGCAGCCAGTTGGAGACACGGCCGCCCGGCACGCGTTTGATGGTCACCGAGAAGCTGTAGGGCACCGATGGCGAACTGGAAATGGTGTAGGAGCGCATGATCGGTTGGCCGTCGATTTCCAGCTCCAGGGTGACAAATTGCCCCGGCTTGAAAAAGAACAGGATTGGCTGGTCGGCCATGAAACAGAAGGTGCGCACGTCCCAGGTTTCCTGGATGACTTTGACGCAACGGACGGTGTGCCGGCCGTTGGCCCAGGTCTGGGTGGTTACCGGGTTCAGGAAGCTGTTGGACATGCTGTTCTCCACCGCCGATGGTCGGCCTTATGGTGGCGATTCTGCGTAACGCGAGAATCACCCATTTGTCTATCTGCGACATTCACATACTTATCGCAACCAGCCCCCGTACCATGGGAGTTGCGCGTCGGGAACAGAGTGGGCCATGTCGCTCATGGATAAGGTTCGAGGCAACGCCGGCCCCACACTCGCTCCACACAAAGACGCTTTCTGTACGCCTTGCATAGCACTAACCGTAGCCACTTATCTCGGCCACACAGAATGGCCATGAGGACACACACGATGGACGTCACCGCAACTTTAAGCTTGGGCGATCCGCTGGACCCCGCACGCAAGGCCACCGCGCAAAT
Organism: Pseudomonas karstica; assembly: GCF_009707515.1. GTDB lineage: Bacteria > Pseudomonadota > Gammaproteobacteria > Pseudomonadales > Pseudomonadaceae > Aquipseudomonas > Aquipseudomonas karstica. The sequence continues at coordinate 123,602 of NZ_WLYI01000008.1, forward strand.
GCTGCAAGAACGCGAGCGCACCTTTTCGTTGCCGCAGCCGTTTTACTCTGATGAACGGCTGTTTGATATCGACATGCAGGAAATTTTCCAGAAAGAGTGGCTGATCGCCGGCATGACCTGCGAAATCCCCAGCAAGGGCAACTACCTGACCCTGCAAGTGGGCAAGAACCCGATCATCGTCATTCGCGGCGCCGATGGCGTGGTGCATGCCTTTCACAACGTCTGCCGCCATCGTGGTTCACGCTTGTGCACCAGCGACAAGGGCAAGGTGGCCAAGCTGGTCTGCCACTACCATCAGTGGACCTACGAGCTAGACGGCCGCCTGCTGTTCGCCGGCACCGAGATGGGGGCCGACTTCGACATGCAGCAGTATGGTCTCAAACCGGTGAACGTGAAGACCGCCGGCGGCTACATTTTTATCAGCCTGGCTGAGTCCCCACCGGCCATCGACGACTTCCTGTCGACGCTGAACCACTACATGGAACCCTACGACATGGAGAACACCAAGGTGGCGATTCAAACCACCTTGTTCGAAAAAGCCAACTGGAAGCTGGTGCTGGAAAACAACCGCGAATGCTATCACTGCAACGCATCGCACCCTGAGTTGTTGAAAACCTTGCTGGAATGGGACGACGTCACCGACCCACGGGCCGACCAGGCCTTCAAGGACCATGTGGCCGCGTCCGCCGCTGCCTGGGACGCCGAAAAGATCCCTTATGCCCACGCCAGCTTCGGCCTGCGTAACCGTATCGTGCGCATGCCTCTGCTCAAGGGCACCGTGTCCATGACCCTGGACGGCAAGCAAGGCTGCAAAAAGCTGATGGGCCGGATCAAGAACCCGGAACTGGGTTCCATGCGTATCCTGCACTTGCCTCACTCATGGAATCACTGCATGGGCGATCACATCATCGTTTTCACCGTGTGGCCGATCAGTGCCCAGGAAACCATGGTCACCACCAAATGGGTCGTCCACAAGGACGCCGTGGAAGGCGAGGATTACGACGTCGAGCGCATGCGCCAGGTATGGGACGCCACCAACAACCAGGACCGCCGCCTGGCTGAAGAGAATCAGCGCGGGATCAACTCCACCGCGTACCAGCCTGGGCCATATTCCAAGACCTATGAATTTGGCGTGGTGAATTTTGTGGATTGGTACAGCGAGCGGATGCTGAACAACCTCGGGGCTGAGCCTGCGGCGTATCTCAAAGGCGTGGCGGCACACGAATAACCACTGCCTGCAGGAGCGGGCAAGAACTGGGCGTCCCCCTCGCTCCTACAGGGGGACGCGTTGTACAAAATTCTTCCTGCCCAACTTATCCACAAAGCCACCCACAGCAATTGTGGGCAACTGCCCTTTCCTATCGAAACAAAACCAAGAAAATCCGTGACTTATTCAAATCCACGGATTTAGACCCTCACTGATCATTTTTTAACCTAAAGCCTGCAAGCCACGATCTGCATGGCCTACAGAGGAGCGCAAACACCTTATCCACAGAAGCACCAACAGACTTTGGGGGCAACTTCGGGTTATCTGTGGAAAACCCGCTAAAGCCAAGCAGAATCGAGGCTTTGAAGGGATTTACGGGCTGAAATAGCGACATTGATCATATTTTGATCAAACCCATGAATCCCTCTGTTTACATGGCCTGTAGCGGATAGCAAACAACTTATCCACAGAAACACCAACAGACTTTGGGGGCAAGTCCAGGCCCGGAACTTTCTTAATCCACAAAAAAACCCAAGGAAAACCGTTGGTTAGATTGGTTGTTTTTCGTACAAAAGGCTGCAGAGCTTGATTTGTATGGGATGTGGGCAGCAGCGAACAGGTTATCCACAGGCAGGCCAACCGAGACTGTGGGTAAAGCCTACCTCGCCGCTCCTACAGGACTTAGCGAACCACGCCTTCCTCAATCAACAGTTTGAGAATGGCTTGGGCACCGTCTTGCGGGCTGACACCCTTGAGCACTTGCCCGCCACCGCCACTGGCCTTGGCCGTAGCTGCTTTCATCCGGTCGGCGCCGCTCTTGGCCTTGATCACCTTGAGGCGCTTGGGCCGGGGTTTGGCCGGTTGCAACACAGCGCCTGTGAATAACTCATCCTCCAACACCTCTACGTCATGAGCTTCCAATAACCCACGCTGGGCCGGCCCGTAGGCACTTTGTCGAGGCTTGGGTGCGGCGTTATCCACCGTGGCGAGAAACGGCAGGCGTACCTTCAGGCGCCGCCGCTGCCCACGGGGCAAGGCTTGCAGCACATGAGCCACGCCGCGCTCGATGGACTCCACCTGGGCCAGGCCAACAATCAGCGGCCAGCCCAGTTGTTCGGCCAACAGGAACGGCAGCATCCCCGAGCCTTCACCGGTTTCGGCCTGGCTGCCGGTGAGCACCACCTCAGCGCCGGAGCCTCGCAGGTAGTCGCTGAGCACCGGCAAGGCATCGGCGCCAGCCGGTTGCTCCAGAACATGCAGTTGCTCCAAACCCATGCCCAGGTAGGCACGCAGGGTCGGTTCGGCAATGTCACCGGCGTGCAACACTTGCAGGTTATCCCCAGCCAGTTGCAAACCCAGCTCAAGGGCACGGGCATCCTGTTCGGCACGCCGTGGCCGGCCAGAAGTCGGATGGGCGCCGATGGACACCAGGCTGATTACATTGGTCGTCATTGTCATTTCCTTTGCTTACGCCACATCGCGCCTGGCGCCGTTGCGGTAAGCCTCCACCGCATCGATCAAGGCTTGCAGAATAGCGGCGCTGTCACCGATTACCGACAAGTCGGCACGCTTGATCATGTCGCAACCCGGGTCCAGATTGATCGCCACCACCTTGTCACAGGCACCAATGCCTTGCAGGTGCTGGATCGCCCCGGAGATCCCCACCGCCACATACACCCGGGCGGTGACCCAGATGCCGCTGGCGCCAACCTGGCGATCCCGGGCCATGAAGCCATCGTCCACCGCCACCCGCGACGCGCCTTCGGTGGCGCCCAGAGCGACAGCGGCATGATGGAACAGCGTCCAATCCTTGACCCCGTTGCCGCCAGAGACAATAAACTCGGCCTCGGCCATGGGAATCGCCGCGGGGTCCACCGCCACGGCGCCAAGGTCTTCGATACGCGGCAGGCTGCGGGCCAGGGCTGTGGATAACTCCACGGGCAAGACTTCATGCCGGGTGTCGCTGACCGGATCGGCACATTCCGCCGCCGCCAGAACCATTCGCGGCAATGACCTGGCCAGGTCTTGCTGACCCGCACCGGCACGGCCGATGCATTGCTGGTCCTTGATCTGCCAGACCCGCGTCGCCGGCCGCTCCTTGAGACTGGCAGCAAAACGCCGGCCCAACTCGCCACCACCATTGCGGCTGTCCGGCAGCAGCCAGTGGCGCGGGTTGAACTGGTTATCCACAGCCCGCAGGCCCTGGACACGTTGTTCCGGTGAATAACCGTCGAATTCGTGGCCTTCCAGCACCAACAGCCGATCCACACCGGCTGTGGCAAAGGCGTTTTCCTTGTGCTCACCGAACACCACCGCCAACACCGCGCCGTCGGCACCCGCCAACTGCCGGGCCAGGCCCAGCAAGTCGCGGTCGTGACTGCTCAAGCGACCACCGACCATGTCCGGCACCACGTTGATGTAGAACGCCGGCGCCGCAACCTGATGCAACGGCAATTGCACTTCCACGGCGGCTGAACGCTTGGCCGCACCGCCCTGCTGGGCGCCGCTGCGATCAATACGCTTGATGCCGTTGGGGCCAATGAACCCCACACCGTGGACGTTCTTGCGGATGACGCCATTGGGCCCCATCCAGCTGTGTTGTACCGGCTGCATGGCCGCATGCAACGGGTGCAGGCGGTTACGCGCGATCCATTCGGCACGTGGGTCACGACGGATAATATCGCTCATCAGTGCACCTCCGCAGGTTCACGCAGGGTCGGTGTCTTGGCGGGTGCCGCGTCTTCCAGCAACGCATCGGCCACCAGTTCAGCGATGTCCTTGATCAATGGACGAGGCTCCACTACCCCTTCAAGCATCGCCGTGCACTGTGGACAACCCACGGCCACCAGTTCGGCGCCGGTTTCGCGGATGTCCTCCATGCGCATATCGGGAATCCGCTGCTTGCCGGGAATATCGGTAATCGGCGCGCCGCCACCACCACCGCAACAGCGGGAACGGAACCCCGAGCGCTGCATTTCCTTGACCTCGATCCCCAGCGCCCGCAGTACTTGGCGCGGCGCTTCATATTCGCCGTTATAGCGGCCCAGATAACACGGGTCGTGATAGGTCACGCTGCTGCCTTTGTGCTGGCCCAGGTTCAGCGCCCCTTCGCCAATCAGCTCGGCCATGTAGGTGCTGTGGTGCTGGACCTGGTAGTGGCCGCTGAAGGCGCCGTATTCGTTTTTCAACACATGGAAGCTGTGGGGGTCGCAAGTAACGATGCGCTTGAAGCTGTACTTGGCCAGGGTCTGGATATTGCGTGCGGCCAACAACTGGAAGGTCGCTTCATCACCCAGGCGTCGTGCCACGTCGCCGCTGTCGCGCTCTTCAAGGCCGAGCACCGCGAAGTCGACGTTGGCTGCCTTCAGCACTTTGACGAAGGCGCGCAGGGTGCGCTGGTTGCGCATGTCGAAGGCACCGTCGCCGACCCAGAACAGCACGTCGGTGGTTTTTGTGTCGCTGAGCAGTGGCAGGTTCAAATCCGCTGCCCAGTTCATCCGCCCGCCCGGTGCAAAGCCGCCGGGGTTGTCGGTGGCGATCAGGTTTTCCAGGACTTCGGCGCCCTTGTTCGGCGTCGCGCCTTTTTCCAGAGTGAGGTGGCGGCGCATGTCGACGATGGCGTCCACGTGCTCAATCATCATCGGGCACTCTTCCACGCAGGCGCGACAGGTGGTGCAGGACCACAGGGTGTCGGCGTCCACCAGGCCATTGACGATCGGTTGATGAGGGTTGCCGCTGTGTTCACCCACCGGTTTTCCTGGATACGGGCTGCCGGCGAACTTGGCATCGGTGCCACCGGCCAGGCCGACCACCATGTCCTGGATGAGTTTTTTCGGGTTCAACGGTTGGCCGGCGGCGAACGCCGGGCACGCAGCTTCGCATTTACCGCACTGCACGCAGGCGTCAAAGCCCAGCAGTTGGTTCCAGGTGAAGTCCTTGGGTTTCCCCACGCCCAAGGGTGAGGTTTTATCAGCCAGGTCGAGGGGTTTCAAACCCGTGGAGCGGCCACCGCCAAAACGTTCGGCACGGCGGTGCCAAGCCAAGTGAAGGGCGCCGGCGAAGGCGTGTTTCATCGGGCCGCCCCAGGTCATGCCGAAGAACATCTCCGACACGCCCCACAACACGCCCAGTGCCAAGGCAGCGGCCAGCAACCAGCCGCCGAAGTCCGCTGGCAAAATTCCGGCCACAGGCAACGTCACCAGGAAAAAGCTCACCGAAAACGCCATCAGGCTTTTCGGCAGGCGCATCCATGGGCCTTTCGACAGGCGTGAAGGGGGATTGCGGCGGCGCAAATAAACGAAAGTAGCGCCGACAAACATCAGCACCGAAGCCAGCAGCAAGGCATAGCCGAGGAGGCGATTGTGCAGGCCGAAGCCATGCACCAGCACCGCCAGCAGCGCCGACAGCACAAAGCCCAGGGCGGTAGCGACGTGGGTGTTGGCAATGTATTTGTCGCGGGCCACCACATGGTGCAGGTCAACCATGTAGCGCTTGGGCATGGCCAGCAGGCCGCCAAGCAAGTCGACCTTGGAAGCCCGGCCACGGCGCCACATGTTCATCCGCCGCAGCGCGCCGAGGACGGCAAGGCCCAGGGCGGCGAACAACAGGATGGGAAGAAGGGTGTTCAGCATGGTGAAGCTCCCAAAGACCTCGGGGTCAATGATCGTTCCCACGCTCTGCGTGGGAATGCATCCTGTGACGCTCTGCGTCACGACCTTAAGAACGGACGCAGAGCGCCCAGGGCGGCGTTCCCACGCAGAGCGTGGGAACGATCAGGTAGCTTAAAAATCCTTGCACAGGCGCAGGGCGTCATAGATCGCGGCGTGGGTATTACGCTGGGCCACACAGTCACCAATGCGGAACAGCAAGTACCCCTCGCCAACCTCGCTCAAGCACGGTTGCGGCTTGATCGCAAACAAGGCTTCGACGTCGATCTGGCCCTTGTTGCGCGAGCCCGGCTTGAGTGCGTAGTAGATCTCTTCGTCCGGGCGCACGCCGTTTTCCACGACCACTTGGTCCACCACCCGCTCCTCCTGGGCCCCGGTGTATTCGTTCTCCAGCACCGCCACCAGCTTGTCGCCCTCGCGGTAAACCTTTTCCAGCATCATGTCGCCGGTCATGATCACTTCCTTGGGGTACATGCTGCGGTAGTAGGTTGGGAACGATGTACCGCCAACCGCCACGCCCGGCTTGATGTCGTCGGTGACGATTTCGACCTGGCAGCCTTTGTCCGCGAGGAAGTCGGCCACCGACATACCGGTGAACTCACAAATGGTGTCGTAGACCAGCACGTTCTTGCCCGGTGCCACTTTGCCGTCGAGCACATCCCAACTGCTCACCACCAGGCCTTCGGCAGCGCCCCAGTGTTCGTTTTGCTCGATGAACGGATGCCCGCCGACAGCCAGCACCACCACGTCCGGGCGCACGTCCAGGATGACCGCGGCGTCAGCCGCCACGCCCAGGCGCACGTCGACTTTCAAGCGCGCCAGCTCCAGTTGGTACCAGCGAGTGATGCCGGCGATCTGGTCGCGCTGCGGGGCCTTGGAAGCCGTGGTGATCTGCCCGCCGATAAATTCTTTTTTCTCGAACAGGATCACCTCGTGCCCGCGCTCAGCGGCAACACGCGCGGCTTCCATTCCCGCCGGGCCGGCACCGACCACCACCACCTTGCGCTTGGGCCCGGTAGACTTTTCGATGATGTGCGGCACGCCCATGTATTCACGGGAGGTGGCGGCGTTCTGGATGCACAACACATCCAGGCCCTGGTACTGGCGGTCGATGCAGTAGTTGGCGCCCACGCATTGTTTGATCTGGTCGATTTGCCCCATCTTGATCTTGGCGATCAGGTGCGGGTCGGCGATGTGGGCGCGGGTCATGCCGACCATGTCCACATAGCCACCTTCCAGGATACGCGTGGCCTGGTTCGGGTCCTTGATGTTCTGTGCGTGCAGCACCGGGACCTTGACCACTTCCTTGATACCGGCGGCCAGGTGCAGGAACGGCTCCGGTGGGTAACTCATGTTCGGGATGACGTTGGCCAGGGTGTTGTGGGTATCGCAACCCGAACCCACCACGCCGATGAAATCCAGCATGCCGGTGTCGTCGTAGTACTTGGCGATCTGTTTCATGTCCTCGTGGGACAGGCCGTCCGGGTGGAACTCGTCGCCGCACAGGCGCATGCCCACACAGAAGTCTTCACCCACCTCGGCGCGCACGGCTTTGAGCACTTCGAGGCCGAATTTCATGCGGCCTTCGAAGCTGCCGCCCCATTCGTCGGTGCGTTTGTTGACCCGAGGGCTCCAGAATTGGTCGATCATGTGCTGGTGCACGGCGGACAGTTCGACACCGTCCAGGCCACCAGCCTTGGCACGCTTGGCGGCGCTGGCGTAATTGCCGATCACCCGCCAGATTTCTTCCGGTTCGATGGTCTTGCACGTGGCGCGGTGCACCGGCTCACGCACGCCGGACGGCGACATCAGGGTTGGCCAGTTAAAGCCGTCCCAGCGTGAGCGGCGGCCCATGTGGGTAATCTGGATCATGATCTTGGCGCCATGCTTGTGCATGGCGTCGGCCAGGTTCTGGAAGTGCGGGATGATGCGGTCGGTGGACAGGTTCACCGAGCTCCACCATTCCTGCGGGCTGTCGATGGCCACCACTGAGGAGCCGCCACAGATCGCCAGGCCGATGCCGCCCTTGGCTTTCTCTTCGTAATATTTCACATAGCGGTCGGTAGTCATGCCGCCGTCGGTGGCATACACCTCGGCGTGGGCGGTACTGAGCACGCGGTTGCGGATGGTCAGTTTGCCGATCTGGATCGGCTGGAACATTGCTTCAAAAGCCATGGCGCGGTCCTCGACTTACAACGGCTTGACGATGAACAGACCGTCGTCGTGGCCTTCTTCGGAACCGCCATACACCTGCTCGGCCACGGTGCGAATCCGGCTGGCGCGCGATTGCAAAATCTGGTCCATCGCACCGGCAAACCAGCCAGTGAACATGTAGTCGACCTTGCGCCCGACCTTGCCGTACACGTAGACGAATGCCGAGTGTTCCAGCTTGACGCTGGCGGTGCCTTTATCCAGGTCGATGTCCTGGATCTTGAACAGGCCCCAGCCACGCTGCGACAAGCGCTTCATATAGTGCTCAAACACCGCGACGCCTTCCAGGCCATGGCACTCGGCTTCTTTTTCACACCAGTGCCAGGCGGATTTGTAGCCGGCCTTGTAGAGGATTTCGGCGTACGCGTCAGCACCCAGGACTTCTTCGATACCCATGTGGTTGTTGACGAAAAAATGCCGCGGCACGTACAGCATAGGCAGGGCATCGGAGGTCCAGACACCGGTTTCGCTGTCGACTTCGATAGGCAATTGCGGGGCGATCTTGGCCATGGGGTAAAGCTCCAGAATTCAGTATGTGGTGTAGCCGAGGTACGCGGCTGCGATGCGTGTTCGCAGGACTGCAGCCTCGGCAGCGGCTACACGGTTAGTTATTGGTGTTATTCGCCCCAGACGTCCTTGAGGACGTTGACCCAGTTCTCGCCCATGATCTTGCGCACCACCTGCTCGGAATGGCCGCGCTTGAGCAGGGTCTCGGTGAGGTTGGGAAACTCGCCCACGGTACGGATGCCCAGCGGGTTGATGATCTTGCCGAAGCTGGTGAGGCGACGGGCGTAGCCCTTGTCATGGGTCAGCATTTCGAAGAAATCCTGGCCGTGACCCTGTGTGAAGTCGGTACCAATGCCGATGGCGTCTTCGCCAACGATATTCATGGTGTACTCGATGGCTTCGGCGTAGTCGTCGACGGTGGAATCGATGCCCTTGGCCAGGAACGGCGCAAACATGGTCACACCGACAAAACCACCATGGTCGGCAATGAACTTGAGTTCTTCATCGGACTTGTTGCGTGGGTGTTCCTTGAGGCCCGACGGCAGGCAGTGGGAGTAACACACCGGCTTTTTCGACTCGAGGATGACTTCTTCGCTGGTCTTGGAGCCGACATGGGACAGGTCGCACATGATGCCGACACGGTTCATTTCACCGACAATCTCCCGGCCAAAGCCCGACAGCCCGCCGTCGCGCTCGTAGCAACCGGTGCCCACCAGGTTCTGGGTGTTGTAGCACATCTGCACCACACCGACGCCGAGCTGCTTGAAGATCTCGACGTAGCCGAGTTGGTCCTCAAAAGCATGGGCATTCTGGAAGCCAAAGATGATCCCGGTCTTGCCCTGTTCTTTGGCGAGGCGGATGTCGGCAGTGGTTTTCACCGGGATGACCAGGTCGCTGTTCTCGCGGATCAGGGTCTGGCTGGCGACGATGTTGTTGATGGTTGCCTGGAAACCTTCCCAGACCGACACCGTGCAGTTGGCAGCGGTCAGCCCACCCTTGCGCATGTCTTCAAACAGCTCGCGGTTCCACTTGGCAATGATCAGCCCGTCGATAACGATGCTGTCGGCGTGTAATTGCGCTGGGCTCATCAGGCGTCCCCTTATTTGGCGATTCATGCGCCGAATCGTCTGCCGGCGCTTTGGAGCCAGCATATGCCCAGGGGCTGACAGAGCCGGGTGCAAAAACGACAGGGGAATTGCCGAAAGCGTCAACCCGCGACAAAGGCCAACATGACATCTCTGACCGGTATCTGTTCTTTGTCCTACGCTTGAGCCAGAATTTGACCCAAAACCTGATATGAGACGGCGCAATGAAATCGATTTTCCTGGCTTTGGCACTCATCACAACCGGCGTACACGCGGCAGAAGACCCCGACCACACACCGTGCGATGGCATCGAAAACGACCAGCAAACCCTGGAATGCGCCACCTATAACAAAGCCACCGCCGAGCAACTGCTCAAGGACAACTACCAGAGCCTGCTCGAGCGCATGGATAACACCTATGCCAGCGCACAACTGGCGGACATTACCGCTCGTCTGAAGGATGCCCAGCAGAAGTGGGAGAAGTTGCGCGATGCTGATTGCGCCGTGGATACCTTCCCGGCGGTGAACGGCACCAAGGCATATGCGATTGCGCAGAATGATTGCCTGGCTCGGATGAGTGATGAGCGGTCGGAGTTTCTGGAGTCGATTGGGCAGAGTGATGACTGAGGATGTGCACGACAACGTACGTCTTATTTACTGACACCGCTGTTTGTTGACTTGCCAGTCAACCCGTTCCTTCGCCATGATCACCGTCCATTTCTCATGTGCGGCGCCCCATGAACCCACGCATCTACCTGCTCGCCCTCGCCGCCTTCGTGGCTGGCATCGATGAAAACCTGGTGGGTGGGATCTTGCCGTTATTGTCCAGGGAACTGGGCGTTACCCTGAGCGCCGCCGGGCAGTTGACGACTGTGTTTTCCCTGACCTTTGCCCTGTGCGCGGCGCCGCTGCTGTCGATGACGTCGCGCCTTGAACGGCGCACGTTGCTGATTGCGGCCTTGCTGACTTTTGCGCTGGGCAACCTGGGGTCCGGGTTGGCGGTGAATTACTGGATGCTGCTGGTCTGCCGGATCATCAGTGCTGGCAGCTGTGCATTGGTCGTCGTGCTGGCGTCAACCTTGTCGGCATCGCTGGTGGAGGCGCCGCTACGCGGGCGGGCGATCGGCATTGTGTTCATGGGCATCAGTGGTTCGTTGGTGCTGGGGATTCCGCTGGGCATCGCCGTGAGTGAATCGCTGAGCTGGCGGGCGCCGTTTATGTTGCTAGCCCTGTTGGCATTGGTCATTGCCGGGCTGTTGCGCCTGAACCTGCCGACCTTCGCCAGCCGCCCGAGTACGTCGCTGCGAGATTACTGTCGCCAGTTGGTGATTCCCAAGCTGTTGTTGGCGCAACTGGTGTCGGTGCTGCTGCTGACCGGGCATTTCGTGCTGTTCGCCTACCTGGCGCCTTACGTGCAACAGACCATGGGCATCCACGGTATCTCGCTGAGCTATCTCTACGTATTCTTCGGCATTGCCGCGATCAGCGGTGGCTACTGCGGCGGCTGGCTGTCGGATCGATTGGGGTTCAAGCAAGCGTTGGTGTTGATTCCGGCGCTGTTCAGCCTGGTCATGGCGCTGCTGCCCTGGGCAACGGGCTCATTGGTGAGTTTCCTGGCCCTGTATGCATTGTGGATGGCCTTGAGCTGGACCATCTCCCCCGTGGTGCAGAATTACTTGTTGCACACCGCACCCGAATCCGGTGAGGCCAACGTCGGGATCAATACTTCGGCAATGCACCTGGGGGTAGCCTTGGGCGCCGCGCTCGGTGGCATGGTCATAGCCAAGGGCAGCCTGGAAATCACCCCGCTGGTGGGCGCACTGGTGACTGCATTGGCCCTGGCGGCGGCGTGCCTGAGCTTGATGGCCGGGGCGCGTCGCAAGCCTTGAGCCTGATACCATTCGCCACCTCTCTACCTTTCCAAGGCGACCCCATGAATATCTGCGGCATCGAAATCAAAGGCAGCGAAGCCATCATCGCCGTCGCCTCACTCAAGGGTCAGGCACTGAGCCATGTTGCCCTGGCCACCAAGAAAATCGCCCTCGAAGACGATGATGAAGCGGCCAACGTCAAAGCCTTCGCCGCGTTGGTGAATGCATTTGTGCGGGACAACACCATCACCCACATCGCCATCAAGAAACGCAGCAAGAAAGGTGAATTCGCCGGTGGCCCGACCACGTTCAAGATCGAAGGCATGTTTCAGTTACTGGAAGGTTGCGAGGTGACATTGCTGTCGCCGCAGACCATCAATGCGCAGAACAAAAAACACGACTTCGCCCTGCCGGCGACGCTGAACAAGTATCAGCATGAAGCCTTCAAGGCGGCGTGTTCGGCGCTGATGAAGAAGTAACTAGCCCGTTTTACGAGCGTTGAGCCAGTCCCCGAAAGACTTGTCTTCCAAGGCATAAGCTCCCCGGCTCGACTTCCATACCAGTTCCTTGTCGCGCAGGGCATCGATGCAGGCCTGGATGGTCTGGGTGCCTGGCACCACGTCGCTGCCCATGGCCTCCAGTGCCTTGCCGACCGCTGTGATCGTGCTGTCGGTAAACGGTGCAAAAGGCTCGTTGTTTTGCGAGCGCTCAACCATCACTGCCAATACCGCGCGCTGGGGCACCGTCAGGGCATTCCAGGCGCTTTCGAATTCGGTCCACACACCCGCCCGCAGGAATTCGGCGCGGTTGTGCAGCAGTTGGCTCAGGTTGCTCGCCTCTCCCAGGTCCAACGCCACTTCGCCAATGATGGTGCGCAGCATCTCCGGGCGACGGCCGACCAGCTCAAAAGCTTCATCAATGTCTACGGCGTTGAACTGATTGGTCTCGGCCAGTTGGGCATTGAGGTGTGCGGTGTAGGCCTGGGTGAATTCTTTGCCCAAGAGTGGAAACGGGGTAATGCTGGAGCCGAAAAACGGCTGGCTTTTACCGAGCACCAGGTGCGCCAGCTTGTCGCGATTGGAGCCGGTAAATACCAGGCGCAAACCGCTGCCCTCGCCTTCACGGCCCTGGTTGAGCTGATCCCGGGCGGCCTTGAGGGCGAACATTGCGTTGATGCCTGACTCGGTGGTCAAGGCGTGCTGTGCTTCGTCAATCACCAGCACAACTGTTTTGCCGGCGGCGCTGTGCAGCAATTCCAGTGCTTGGGTCAGGGTCGCCCCGGCGGGCAACTGAGGCTTGGTGAAATCCCAGGACAAGGTGCGCAGGAAGCTGAGTTTTTCGATGCCGATGGTCTTGGCCAGTTTACGAATACCCGTCTCGAAGGGCACCAAAGCAGCTGCGATGGCCCCGGAGATCAAGTCTGCTGGGTCTTTTTCCTTGTCGGCCCACAGGTCGACATACACCGTCAGCCAACCCCTGGCTTGGCATTCAGGGATCAAGTCTTCGCGCAAAAAGGTACTTTTCCCCGTGCGCCGTGGCGCCGCCAGGAACAGGCCGGAGGTAAAGTCCTGGATCCCTGCACCCACCAGGCCATCGGCAATGCTGCGGGCCAGAGCGGGCCGACGAAACACAAAACCGTTGGGTTTTGACATGGCTTTATACCGAATTATGGAGAGAACTATAAATTATAGTCATTAGTATAATTAACTATAATTGCCAGTCAAACAACCTCCCGTCGCCGATCCTCCCGCGGACTCTTGGCAAACCGTGCCCGATAACTGCGGGTGAAATACGACGGTGACTCAAAACCGCAGGCAATGCTCACTTCCAATACGCTCATATCGGTCTGGCGCAGCAACTGTCGGGCCTTTTCCAGGCGCAGGCCGAGGTAGAAATTGCTCGGTGTGTCGTTCAGGTGCAGACGAAACAGCCTCTCCAACTGCCGCCGCGTCACCTTGATTGCCGCCGCCAGCACCAACGTACTCAGGGGTGGTTCGGTGTGCAGCTCCATTTCACCAATCACTTGCACCAGCTTCTTGTTGTTGATGCCGTAGCGCGTGGCGATCTGCATGCGCTGGTGATCCTTGTGCGGGCGAATACGACCGAGCACGAACTGTTCGGAGACCTGGATTGCGAGCGTAGGACCATGGGCCTGGCTGATCAGGTCGAGCATCAAGTCGATGGAAGCAGTGCCGCCGGCGCAAGTGATGCGCCGACGGTCAATTTCGAATAGCTCCTGGGTCACTGTCAGCTGTGGATAGGACTCCTTGAAGGCATCGAGGGCTTCCCAGTGCAGGGTCAGGCGGTGATCATCGAGCAGGCCCGCTTCGGCAAGGACGAAGCTGCCGGTGTCGATGGCGCCGAGAGTCACGCCGTCGAGGTCGAGACGACGCAGCCAATGCTCCAGTGCCGGCGTGACGCATTTCAGCGGCTCGAAACCGGCCACCACCAGCAAGGTCGCGCCTTTTTTCAGCGGTTCCAGCGCCGCGTCGGCATTGACCGACATGCCATTGCTTGCCAGTACGGCGCCGCCATCGGCACTCAATACATGCCAGCGGTACAGCTCACCGCGAAAACGATTGGCCACGCGCAGTGGCTCGATGGCGGAGATAAAGCCGATAGCGGAAAAACCCGGCATCAGCAGAAAGTAGAAATCCTGGGACATGGTGCGCACTCGTGGGACGGGTAGCGTGGCCACTGTGATACGCCAGTTCAATCGGTCATTCAAGAGCACAGGTCGCTGCAGTGCAAAAGCGGGTCGCCGCCGTGCGCTTTGTACAACCACAAGCTGCGTAACTTGGCTGCACGGCGCACAAAGACGCCGGAACCCACAATAACCACCTGCCGAGGAATTCACCATGAACCGACTGATCAACCGTTGCGTGCTTGCGCTCAGCGCCAGCGCCATCTTTAGCACCAGCGTAATGGCAGCCGACGCAGCTTCGTGCCAGAAGGTGCGCATGGGCGTGGTGAACTGGACCGACGTGATCGCCACCAGCGCCATGACTCAAGTGTTGCTCGACGGCCTCGGCTACAAGACCAAACAAACCAGCGCCTCCCAGCAAATCATCTTCGCCGGGATCCGCGACCAGCGCCTGGACCTGTTCCTCGGTTATTGGAACCCGCTGATGACCCAGACCATCACGCCCTTTGTCGACGCCGGGCAGGTCAAGGTTCTCGACACGCCCAGCCTCAAGGACGCGCGCGCTACCCTGGCGGTACCGACTTACCTGGCGGACAAGGGCCTGAAGACCTTCGCGGACATCGCCAAGTTCGAAAAAGAGCTGGGCGGCAAGATCTACGGCATAGAACCCGGCTCCGGCGCCAATACCCAGATCAAGGCAATGATCACCAAGAACCAGTTTGGCCTCGGAAAATTCCAATTGGTCGAATCCAGCGAGGCCGGCATGCTCGCGGCGGTGGATCGTGCCGTACGGCGCAAGGAAGCCGTGGTGTTCTTCGGTTGGGCACCGCACCCGATGAACGTCAACGTCGCGATGACCTACCTCACCGGCAGTGAAGAGGCCCTGGGCCCGAATGAAGGCATGGCCACGGTCTGGACCGTCACCGCGCCAACCTATGCAAAACAATGCCCGAACATTCATAAATTGCTGACCAACCTGACGTTCACCGCCGCCGACGAGAGCCGGATGATGCAGCCGTTGCTGGATCACAAGGACGCTTTTGAATCCGCCAGGCAATGGCTCAAGGACCACCCGCAAGACCAGCAGCGCTGGCTGGAAGGCGTGACCACCTTTGACGGCAAACCCGCAGCGGCCAATCTGCAATTGACCAGCAAATAACATTTTTTCAAGCACCGCTTCGCAGTCGTCTTTGGCTGCGAACGGCACCACCACGCCTGTAAGGAACCTGCCCCATGAACCACGACGTCATCATCACCTGCGCACTCACCGGTGCTGGCGACACGAGCGCCAGAAGCCCCCACGTGCCGGTCACCCCGAAACAAATCGCCGCCGCTGCGGTGGAAGCCGCCAAGGCTGGCGCCACCGTGGTTCACTGCCATGTGCGTGACCCCCAAACCGGCAAGTTCAGCCGTGACGTGGCGCTGTATCGCGAGGTGATGGAGCGCATCCGCGAGGCCGACATCGACATCATCGTCAACCTTACCGCCGGCATGGGTGGCGACCTGGAGATCGGCGGCGGCGAGAACCCCATGGAGTTCGGTCCCAACACCGACCTGGTCGGCCCGCTGACCCGCCTGGCCCACGTTGAAGAACTGCTGCCGGAAATCTGCACCCTGGACTGCGGCACCCTGAACTTCGGCGATGGCGACACCATTTACGTCTCCACCCCGGCCCAACTGCGCGCTGGCGCCAAACGTATTCAAGAGCTGGGGGTTAAAGCCGAGCTGGAAATTTTCGACACCGGACACCTGTGGTTCGCCAAGCAGATGATCAAGGAAGGCTTGCTCGACAACCCGCTGTTCCAGCTGTGCCTGGGCATCCCGTGGGGCGCGCCGGCCGACACCACCACCATGAAAGCCATGGTCGACAACCTGCCGGCGGACGCCGTGTGGGCCGGCTTCGGCATTGGCCGCATGCAGATGCCGATGGCGGCCCAAGCCGTACTGCTGGGCGGCAACGTACGGGTTGGCCTGGAAGACAACCTGTGGCTGGACAAGGGCGTGCTGGCGACCAATGGGCAACTGGTGGAACGCGCCAGCGAGATCCTCAGCCGCCTGGGCGCGCGGGTCATGACCCCGGCCGAAGGCCGCGTGAAAATGGGCCTGACCAAGCGCGGCTGATCTATCACACCCCTCTGTAGGAGCGAGCTTGCTCGCGAAAAAGGTACATCCGGCACCGCACTGCGCCTGGAATACCTTCGCGAGCAAGCTCGCGCCTACAGAGGCTCATCACATTTTTCGAGACCATCACCATGAAATTTATCACCGAAATCAAAACCTTCGCCGCCCTGGGCAGTGGTGTCATCGGCAGCGGCTGGGTGTCCCGCGCCCTCGCCCACGGCCTCGATGTAGTGGCCTGGGACCCGGCGCCCGGGGCTGAAGCGGCTTTGCGCAAGCGTGTCGCCAACGCCTGGGGCGCCCTGGAAAAACAAGGCCTGGCACCGGGTGCGTCCCAGGACCGCCTACGTTTTGTCGCCACCATCGAAGAATGCGTAAAAGATGCCGACTTCATCCAGGAGAGCGCCCCGGAACGCCTGGAACTGAAACTGGAACTGCACAGTAAGATCAGCGCCGCAGCCAAGCCCAATGCGTTGATCGGCTCCAGCACGTCGGGGCTATTGCCCAGCGAATTCTATGAAAGCGCGTCCCACCCGGAACGCTGTGTAGTCGGTCACCCGTTCAACCCGGTTTACCTGCTGCCACTCGTAGAGGTGGTCGGCGGCAAGAACACGGCGCCCGAGGCGATCCAGGCAGCGATCAAGGTCTATGAATCACTGGGCATGCGCCCCCTGCATGTGCGCAAGGAAGTTCCCGGCTTTATTGCCGACCGTCTGCTGGAAGCGCTGTGGCGTGAAGCGCTGCACTTGGTCAACGATGGCGTGGCAACCACCGGCGAGATCGACGATGCGATCCGCTTTGGCGCTGGTTTGCGCTGGTCGTTCATGGGCACATTCCTGACCTACACCCTGGCGGGCGGCGATGCCGGGATGCGGCATTTCATGGCGCAGTTCGGGCCGGCGCTGCAGTTGCCATGGACCTACCTGCCGGCGCCGGAACTGACCGACAAGCTGATCGATGATGTGGTGGACGGGACCAGTGCACAGTTGGGTAGCCACAGCATTTCGGCCCTGGAGCGCTATCGTGATGATTGTTTGCTGGCAGTGCTGGAGGCGGTGAAGACCATCAAGGAAAAGCACGGGATGACCTTTGCCGAGTGATTGATCGTGCCCGCGCAGAGCGTGGGAGCGTTCATTAAACGATCATCAACCTGCGGAACCCCAACCATGCCCGCTCTCACCACTTACACCACCAAGATCATCCCCGAATGGGTCGACTACAACGGCCATCTGCGCGACGCGTTCTACCTGCTGGTCTTCAGCTATGCCACCGATGCGCTGATGGACACCCTGGGTCTTACCAGCGACAACCGCGAAGCCAGCGGCCACTCGTTGTTCACCCTGGAACTGCACCTGAACTATCTGCATGAGGTGAAGCTGGGTGCCGAGGTTGAAGTCCACACCCAACTCATCGCTCACGACCGCAAACGCCTGCACCTCTATCACAGCCTGCACCTGGTAGGCGAAGCGCGAGAGCTGGCCGGCAATGAGCAAATGCTGCTGCATGTGGATCTCGCCGGACCGCATTCGGCGCCATTCAGTGAAGCCGTGCTGGGCAGGCTGGCAGCCATCAGCGCCGAACAAGCCGACCTGCCGAAACCTGCGCTCCTCGGCCGAGTGATTGGACTGCCACCCTCAAAATAAGGAATCGTCATGAACACCGCCGCCGTTGCCGACTTCCGTACTTACCCATTGATCAGCGCGCTGGCCAGCGTCGAGTTATTACCCGACCAGTTGCGGGTGCAATGGGCTGATGGCCGGGCCAGTCCGTTTCATCATCAGTGGTTGCGGGACAATTGCCCGTGCCCGCTCTGCGTTTATAACGTGACCCGTGAGCAGGTGCTGGAAATCGTCGATGTCGACGAAGACCTCACCGCCCTCAGTGTGCATATCGATCAGGGCTGCCTGTGCGTGGAGTGGCATGGCGGCCACAGTAGCCGGTTCGATCCCGGCTGGTTGCGGGCCCATGCCTACGACGATGAATCCCGCGCCGAGCGCCGGGACGCCAAGGCAAAACCCAAGCTGTGGGACAGCCGTTTTGAGCTGCCGGTATTTGACTACGCCGCCTTGATGGAAGACCCCAACACATTGTTGCAATGGTTATTGGCCCTGCGCGACAGCGGCCTGACGCAGGTAAGTGGCGTGCCCACCGAACCCGGCTCCCTGGCACTGATCGCCAAGCGCATTTCGTTCATCCGCGAAAGCAATTTCGGTGTGCTGTTCAACGTGCAATCCAAGGCCGATGCCGACAGTAACGCCTACACCGCGTTCAACCTGCCCCTGCACAGCGACCTGCCGACCCGCGAGTTGCAACCGGGCTTGCAATTCTTGCACTGCCTGGTCAACGACGCCGACGGCGGTGAGAGTATCTTTGTCGACGGTTTTGCCATTGCCCACGCTCTGCGCGACGAGAATCCCGAAGCGTTTCGTGTGCTGTGCGAGATCCCCGTTGAGTTTCGCAACAAGGACCGCCACAGCGACTATCGCCGCCTGGCGCCGATCATTGCCTTGGACGCCTTGGGTGAGGTGGCGGAGATTCGCATGGCCAACTTTCTGCGTGGTCCGTTTGAGGCATCGGTGGAACAAATGCCATTGCTGTACCACGCTTACCGGCGCTTTATTGCAATGACACGGGAAGACCGGTTTCGCTTGGTCAAGCGACTGAACCCCGGCGAACTGTGGTGCTTTGACAACCGCCGCACGTTGCATGCGCGCCATGCTTTCGACCCTGCCTCTGGAGCGCGGCACTTCCAGGGCTGCTACATCGACCGGGATGAGTTGTTGTCGCGCATTCTGGTGTTACAGCGATAACCCCTTCGCACCTGGCAGGCAGGCAAAAAAAGCCCCGATCAAGCCGTGACAGGATCGGGGCAGAGTGCTTTGTGTGAGCTGCGCATCCCGAGGGTGACCAAACCTTCAAGCTGCTTGCTTGAACACAGTGTGCCCACTCCCGACCCTGGCGAGTTAGCCGAAAACGACCTGCTCATAGGTGTCACGACCATTCACGCATTCAGTCCTTGCCGACAGAGCGATGGCCTACCAGAATCGAGTCCAGCCCCCGCCTCCCTAACAAGGATAAATGTCATGATGCACGCGGATTTGATTGATCAGGATGACCTGCTTGGCCAACTGCGGTCGTTGGGTTTCGAAGTGTCCAGCGGCGCCACCGCCGAGCAGGCTTGCGAATGTGCGGTGCGTGGCTTGAGTGAAGCGCGGGCCAAAGCGCTTAAGGGTATGGTTGAGCAGATGTACTCCAGCAGTGCAACAATTTTGCCAACGGTGCGGCAGGCGATCGACAAGCAATTGTTGCCGGCACTGGCGCAGTTCAAACAGAACTCCGGGGCCTGATAATCGACCGCGGATTGTTCCCA
This sequence comes from Pseudomonas karstica, assembly GCF_009707515.1. Classification (GTDB taxonomy): domain Bacteria; phylum Pseudomonadota; class Gammaproteobacteria; order Pseudomonadales; family Pseudomonadaceae; genus Aquipseudomonas; species Aquipseudomonas karstica. Next base: position 143,281 of record NZ_WLYI01000008.1, read on the forward strand.
CCCGCAGTGGGAACAATCAATCCAGGCGACTCGGTTTAGAGCCGTACGCTGGCGAAAGTCGACTCGTTGCGTGCCTGGCTCAACGCCGACAACGGCGACAGCACCAGCGCCGGAGGAGTCGCCATCAGCATCACTTGCTGGGTGGTGTTGGAGCCTACGCGCTCGTCCCGTGGCGGAATGCCGAAATATTCGCGGTAGCACTTGGAGAAGTGCGGTGTGGAGACAAAACCACACACCGACGCCACTTCGATGATCGACATCGGCGTTTGCTTGAGCAACTGCCGCGCCCGGATCAGGCGCAGCTTGAGGTAATAGCGCGACGGCGAACAATGCAGGTATTTCTGGAACAAACGCTCCAATTGACGCCGGGAAACCGCGACATACACCGCCAACTCATCAAGGTCGATGGGTTCTTCCAGGTTGGCCTCCATCAACGCAACGATTTCCTGCAACTTCGGCTGGTTGGTGCCAAGCATGTGCTTGAGCGGCACGCGCTGATGATCCTGCTCATTGCGGATGCGTTCGTAGACAAACATTTCGGAAATTGCCGCCGACAATTCACGGCCGTGCTCGCGGCTGATCAGGTGCAACATCATGTCCAACGGCGCCGTGCCGCCGGAGCTGGTGAAGCGGTTGCGATCGAGGGTGAACAGGCGTGTGCTCATGACCACTCGAGGAAAGGCTTCCTGCATCGACGCCAGGCATTCCCAGTGCACGCTGCAATCAAAACCGTCCAGCAGACCCGCACAAGCCAATGCCCAACTGCCGGTACATACCGCGCCGAGACGGCGGGACTGGCGCGCCTGGCCTTGCAGCCATGACACATGCTCACGGGTGACGGTGCGCTGGATACCCACGCCGCCGCAGACAATCACAACGTCCAGGGCCGGGGCTTTGTGCATGCAAGCATCGGGAGTGATTTGCAGGCCGTCGCTGGCCCACACCTGGTTTCCGTCAACACTCAACGTCGTCCAGCGATACAGCTCGCGACCGGACAGCTGGTTGGCCATGCGCAGTGGCTCGACTGCGGAAGCCAGGGAAATCAGCGTGAAATTGTCCAGCAGCAAAAAGCCAATGGATTGAGGTGCACGGTTCTGGGGTTGAGTCCCGGCGTTGAACGACGTCATCGTGGTATCTCCTCACACAAAGCAGGTGATGGCCTCAGACGAGGCTCTTGTTATTGCGCTCCTCTCTTGAAGAGGGAGGCTTGGAATTGATAGAGCAAATGCCATGCCTAAAGTTGAATGCGCATTCAATAACTCCTGAAAACGACCTCATGACACGTCTACATAAGCCCGCGCCCGGAGTGCGGGATATGCCCCAAAAAGGCAGGTGGAGAAGCAGCCTCAAAGCGTGTGAGCAGTTCGGTAGCACTTGTGGGAAGAAGGAGAAACGAGATGGGAAGAGTCTGTCACCACAAGCACGATGACAGGCGGTTATGAGGGCTGATCGTTCGCAAGCTACTTATCTAATTACGACGCGCCAAAAGGTGGCGCGATGGGATCCGGATGCTCACTTAATGCGCAACATTTGATCGTTCCCACGGATGGGAACGATCATCGCGGCCGGTCAACACTCAACCGCACTCACCGCCAACCCACCCCGCGACGTCTCCTTGTATTTGTCATGCATGTCCGCACCGGTATCGCGCATGGTCCGGATCACCCGGTCCAGCGAGATAAAATGCTGGCCATCGCCACGCAACGCCATCTGCGCCGCATTGATCGCTTTCACCGCGGCGATCGCATTGCGCTCGATGCACGGCACCTGTACCAGTCCACCCACAGGGTCGCACGTCAGGCCAAGGTTATGCTCCAAACCAATCTCCGCCGCATTGCACAGCTGTTCCGGCGTAGCACCGAGAATCTCCGCCAGCCCCGCTGCTGCCATGGCGCAGGCCGAGCCCACCTCACCCTGGCAACCCACTTCGGCGCCGGAAATCGAAGCGTTCTTTTTACACAGGATTCCTACTGCCGCCGCGCCAAGGAAATAGTCGATAACGTTGGCTTCAGTCACTATCTCGCTGAACTTCATAAAGTAGTGCAGCACCGCCGGAATGATCCCCGCCGCCCCATTGGTCGGCGCCGTCACCATCCGCCCGCCAGCGGCGTTTTCTTCGTTCACCGCCAGGGCGAACAGGTTGACCCATTCCATCGCGCTCAAGGTCGAGCCGATCACATTGGGTTTGTTCAGCTCCTGCAAGCTGCGGTGCAATCTGGCCGCCCGGCGCCGTACATTGAGGCCACCCGGAAGAATGCCTTCGTGCTTGAGGCCCTGCTCGACACAGTCCTGCATGGCACGCCAGAGCGTCATCAGGGCGCTGCGGATTTCTTCTTCCGAGCGCCAGGCTTTTTCATTGGCAAGCATCAGTTCGGCCACCCGCAGGTTATGGGTGCGGCACAAGCCCAGCAGTTCGGCTGCGCTGGAGAACTCGTAAGGCAGTTCGGTGCGATCCATATCCGCCACACCGCTGCTGGCCTGGGCTTGATCCACTACAAAACCACCGCCCACTGAATAGTAGGTGTCACGATGCAATTCACCGTTATCACCGAACACCATCAGGGTCATGGCGTTGGGGTGGAATGGCAGGTTTTCATCGACCAACAGCATGTCCCGCGCCCAGACGAACGACACAGGCAACCGCCCATCCAGAAGTAAGGTATTGGTCTCGCGCAGACGCTCAATGCGCAGGCCGATTTGCGACGGGTCAATTGCATCCGGCCATTCACCCATCAGGCCCATGATCGTCGCATTGTCACTGCCATGACCGATGCCGGTGGCAGATAACGAACCGAAAAGTTGAACTTCCACGCGCCGTACCTGTTCCAACAAACCTCGTTCACGCAGTCCTTGAACGAACAACGCCGCGGCGCGCATGGGGCCGACGGTGTGAGAACTGGATGGGCCAATGCCGATCTTGAACAAGTCGAAAACGCTGATAGCCATTACCGTGAAACTCCTCGATGAGCACATGCCAGGCGTAATAAACGTTTGGTAACGTAGCTGCTACGCTCAAGTCGCAACCCGCTCAGATGGCGGCATCATCAAGCTTTTGTTGCCGAGCACGACGTCTCACACCGACGTACCCATGCTCACCAGCGCCGCACGTGTGCTATCACCCTCAGGGCCGTTTTTTGCAGTGCAGATCGGCAGAAGGTGCAGTTTTTGCTTTGAAAAAAGCTGTAAGCGACGTCAGCGACACTGGATACGACCATCCCTGTACTGGATACGACGCCCCCTGTAGGCGTCAGATTTTCGCTGGTACATGATCAGTCTCGACTCGCTTGCAAGGCACCAGGGCTTGGGTGTGTCGCATGCCCCAACCGCAACACCTATAAAGCGCGGTGAAACGCCGCCAGAAAAACATCAGGAGTCCAAACCCATGAAAGGTTCCCACCCGTTGTTGTTGGCCGCCATGTTGAGTCTCCCCCTAGGGGTTCAAGCCGCAGAGCCGGAACAATGCAAAACCGTCAACTTCTCCGATGTCGGTTGGACCGACATCACCGTCACTACAGCGACCACCAGCGAAGTTCTCAAGGGCCTCGGCTATAAGACCCGCACCACGATGATTTCCGTTCCGGTGACCTACAAGTCCCTGGCCGACGGCAAGAACATGGACGTTTTCCTTGGCAACTGGATGCCGACCATGGAAAACGACATCAAGCAGTACCGTGATGCCGGCACCGTGGAAACCGTACGGGCCAACCTGGAGAACGCCAAATACACCCTGGCGGTTCCCGAGGCGCTGTACAACAAAGGCTTGAAAGACTTCGCCGACATCACCAAATTCAAGAAGGAACTGGGCGGCAAGATTTACGGCATCGAACCCGGTAACGACGGCAACCGCACCATCCAGAGCCTGATCGACAAGAACGCCTTCGGCTTGAAAGAGGCTGGTTTCAAGATCGTGGAGTCCAGCGAAGCCGGCATGCTGTCCCAGGTTGAACGCGCTCAGCGCCGCGACACCGCCGTAGTGTTCCTGGGCTGGGAACCGCACCCGATGAACACCCGCTTCAAGATGAAGTACCTGACCGGGGGTGATGACTCCTTCGGCCCCAACTACGGCCAGGCCACTATCTATACCAACACCCGCAAGGGCTACACCCAGGAATGCAGCAACGTCGGCCAACTGCTGAAAAACCTGGTGTTCACCCTGGACATGGAAAGCACCCTGATGGGGAATGTCCTGGACGACAAGATAAAACCCGATGTCGCGGCCAAGGCTTGGCTGAAGAACAACCCGCAAGTGCTCGCCACCTGGCTGGCCGGTGTCACCACCGTTGATGGCAAACCAGGACTTGAGGCCGTAACAGCCTATCTCGCCCAGTAGGCGAGTACCGCTGAAAAAAACAACCGCTGATCCTGGGTCGGTACGCCGGCCAAGGATGTTTTCCCCTTCGCATGTGGACACTCACTACCATGCTGATTGAACAAAAAATCCCATTAGGCCAGTACACCGCTGCCTTCGTTGATTGGTTGACGCAACACGGCGCCAACTACTTCGACGCAATCGCATCGACACTGGAAACGATGATCCACGGCGTGACTTTTGCGCTGACCTGGTTCAACCCACTGGCATTGATCGGTCTGATTGCGCTGCTGGCTCACTTTATTCAACGTAAATGGGGGCTGACTGTTTTCGTCATCGCCTCCTTCCTGCTGATCCTCAACCTGGGTTACTGGCAGGAAACCATGGAGACCCTGGCGCAGGTGCTGTTCGCCACCCTGGTCTGCGTGGTCATCGGTGTGCCGCTGGGCATTGTTGCCGCGCACAAACCGTTGTTCTACACCCTGATGCGGCCGGTACTCGATCTGATGCAGACCGTACCGACCTTCGTCTACCTCATCCCTACCCTGACCCTCTTCGGGCTGGGTGTGGTGCCAGGCCTGATTTCCACGGTGGTGTTCGCGATTGCCGCGCCGATCCGCCTGACCTACCTGGGTATCCGCGATGTACCGCAAGAGTTGATGGACGCCGGTAAAGCCTTTGGCTGCTCGCGCCGTCAGTTGCTCTCGCGCATTGAACTGCCCCACGCCATGCCGAGCATTGCCGCCGGCATAACCCAATGCATCATGCTGTCGTTGTCGATGGTGGTGATTGCCGCCCTGGTGGGCGCCGACGGCCTCGGCAAGCCGGTGGTCAACGCACTGAACACGGCCGACATCGCCCTGGGCTTCGAGGCAGGCCTGGCGATCGTATTGCTGGCGATCATGCTTGACCGTATCTGCAAACAACCTGAAGCCAAAGTAGGAGGTGACGCATGAGCATCATTCGCTTCGATCAGGTCGATGTGATTTTCTCCAAGGATCCGCGCGAAGCCCTCAAGCTGCTGGACCAGGGCATGAGCCGCAACGAAATCCTGAAAAAGACCGGGCAGATTGTCGGTGTCGAAAAGGCCAGCCTGGACATCGAGAAAGGCGAGATCTGCGTACTGATGGGTCTTTCCGGCTCTGGCAAGTCGAGCCTGCTGCGGTGCATCAACGGCCTGAACACCGTCAGTCGTGGCCAGCTGTTTGTCGAGCATGAAGGCCGGCAAATCGACATTGCGTCCTGCACCCCGGCCGAGCTGAAAATGATGCGCACCAAGCGCATCGCCATGGTCTTTCAGAAATTCGCCCTGATGCCCTGGCTGACAGTGCGCGAAAACATCAGCTTTGGCCTGGAAATGCAGGGCCGGCCGGAGAAAGAACGGCGCAAGCTGGTGGATGAAAAACTTGAGCTGGTGGGCCTGACCCAGTGGCGCAACAAGAAGCCCGACGAGCTTTCCGGTGGCATGCAACAACGTGTTGGCCTGGCTCGCGCCCTGGCGATGGACGCCGATATTCTGCTGATGGACGAACCCTTCTCCGCTCTCGACCCACTGATCCGCCAGGGCCTGCAGGACGAACTGCTGGAGCTGCAACGCAAGCTGAACAAGACCATTGTGTTCGTCAGCCATGACCTGGACGAAGCACTCAAACTGGGCAGCCGTATCGCAATCATGAAAGACGGCAAGATCGTCCAGTACAGCGTGCCGGAAGAGATCGTGCTGAACCCGGCGGACGACTATGTGCGCACCTTCGTCGCCCATACCAACCCGCTGAACGTGTTATGCGGCCGCAGCCTGATGCGCACCCTGGATGACTGCAAACGCATCAACGGTTCGGTGTGCCTGGACCCAGGTGACGACTCGTGGATCGACCTGGCCGAAGGCAACATCATCAAGGGCGCGCGGCAAAATGGCGCCGCACTGAACCTGCAGAACTGGGCGCCTGGGCAGGCGGTCGAGGAACTGGCCCGGGTGCCGACGCTGGTGGACTCCAATATCGGCATGCGCGATGCGTTGCAGATCCGCTACCACACCGGGAATAAGCTGGTGTTGCACGATAACAACACGGTGGTGGGAATACTCGGGGATAGCGAGTTGTATCACGCGTTGCTGGGTAAGAATCTCGGCTAGTAGCTTGAACGTTCCCACTCTGCGTGGGAACGTTCACTCAGCTATAGACACGGCCAAGGAGCTGCCGATGGCTTTCAAACTGATCGAGCACGTCCCGGGTGATCTGCTCCGGGGTGAAGCCCATCAGGTCGTAGTCCTGACTCCCGTTGTGCAGGTAAACCTCGGCGCGGTAGTAGCGCGTGCGCTCTTGCGCCGCGTCGGCCGACTCGCTCGGCCCCGCCAGGTAGCCGTCCAGGCTCACCTCGTAGACAAACGGATTGCCCTCTTCCATCTCGATCCGCACACCCATGCAGCGTTTGGATTTACCGAGCAAGGTCTGCACGTCCAGCCCTTGGCCGCGCATGGCCACCGCTGCTTCCTCCAACGCCGGCGTCACCTTTTTATCCATGAAGCGCTGCACCACGGCCTGGCTCGGTTGCAGGTCCTGGGCGGTCAAGCGCTCGCTGAAACCACGACGCCCCCGCTCAGCCAACTGCGCCTGCTCCAGCTCGATCGCCACATCCTGGCGCATGGCCTTGTGCAGACCGAACATGAAGAGAATCAGCACCACCGAGAACGGCAGGCCAGCCAGCACCACCATGGTTTGCATGGCTTCGAAGTTACCGGCAAACAGCAGGCCGATGGTCACCAGGGTGATCACCGCCGACCAGAAAATCCGCAACCAGTGCGGCGCATCTTCGTCAACATTGCCGCCCTTGCAGGACAGGTTCGCCATCATCACCGCGCCGGAGTCCGCCGGGGTCAGAAACAGGACGAAGCCGACAAAAATCGACACACCGATGACGACTTTCGACGCCGGGTAATACTCAAGCAATTGGTAGATCGCCATGGACGGCTGCTCCAGGGCAGTTTTCCCCAACTCCACCGCACCATGGTTAAGCACCAGGTCCAGGGCCGAGTTGCCGAAGATCGACAGCCATGCCAGGGTGAAGCCCAATGGGATCAGCAACACGCCAGCCACCAGTTCACGTACGGTACGGCCACGAGAAATACGCGCGATGAACATACCTACGAACGGTGCCCAGGAAATCCACCAGGCCCAGTAGAACAGAGTCCACAGGCCCATCCAGCGTTCGGTCTTGTCGGCGTCGCCTTCGTACACATAGAGGTCGAAGGTTTTCAGCACGATGCCGTTCAGGTAATCGCCGGTGTTTTGCACCAGACCGTTAAGCAAGTGCAGGGTCGGGCCGAACAACAGCACAAAAATCAGCAAGCCGCTGAACAACACAATGTTCAGGTTGGACAGGCGGCGAATGCCGTTTTCCACACCCGACACGGCAGCGATGGTCGCCACGGTGCTCATCACGATGATCACGATCAGCAGGTTGGTGTTGCTGTGCTCCATGCCGAACAGGTTTTCCAACCCGGACGACACTTGCATCGAACCAATCCCCAGGTTGGTTACCAGGCCCAGCAACGTCACGAACATACCGAAGCCGTCCACCGCATGACCGGCCGCGCCCTTGACCCAGCGCTCGCCTACCAACGGGTACAGCGCCGAGCGCAAAGCCAGTGGCTGGTTATGACGGTAGGCAAAGTACGCCACGGCCAGGCCGACCAATGCGTAGATCGCCCAGCCGTGCAGCCCCCAATGCAGGAAGGTCAACTGCAATGCTTGACGTGCAGCGCCGTTGCTGGCGGCTGCGCCTTCAGGCGGGTTGAAGTAGTGGTCCAGCGGCTCGGACGCACCGAAGTACAGCAGCGAAATGCCGATCCCCGACGAGAACAACATGCCGGCCCAGGCGCCGTAGCTGAAGTCAGGGGTGTCGTCCTTGCTGCCCAGCTTCAATTTGCCGTAGGACGAAAACGCCAGGCCCACCACAAATACCAGGTAGGCGGCGATGACCACCATGTAGTACCAGCCGAAGCTTTTGGAGAGCCAGGCCTGTGCCACCGCGAGCACTCTACCGGCCTCTTGCGGGGCGATAATCAAAATAGCGGTCAACAACAGAATCAACGCGGTGGAGGTGTAGAACACCCAACCGTTGACCCGTACCTTTTCCGGCGGGGTCTTTATCAGAGAGGCAGAACTCATGGCACAGATGCTCCAGGCAGTGCGAGAGAGGAGCGCAAGGCAGCGCTTGACCCATGCCATCGTTTTTTCGGCAGTCGACGGACGGGTGATATAAAGACACCCCGAAAATCCTTGAACCCCACCAAAGCGCTGGCTTGAGCGGTTTCAAGGGTTTTTTCAGGTGTCAGGTGTCGCCGCTAACACGCAGGAAATACCTGTAGGTAGCGACCATTTGTCGCAGATCTTATTCTTTGTTGATTGAACGTTCAATCAAAACAAAATAGACTGGCCATCAAACCGACGGGCGTATATCGCCCATCGGTAGGCCTGAGGAGAGGTGCTACATGCCCAAGGTCGGTATGCAACCCATACGCCGCCAGCAGTTGATCGAAGCCACATTGACGGCCATCGATCAGGTCGGGATGGGAGATGCCAGCATTGCGCTGATCGCCCGTCTGGCCGGTGTCTCGAACGGCATCATCAGTCACTACTTTCAGGACAAGAATGGCCTGATCGCCGCCACGATGCGGTACTTGATGAGTGCGCTGATCGAGAACGTCCACGAACGTCGGCTCGCCTTGAAGGACGACAGCCCACGGGCGCACCTTCAGGTGATTATCGCAGGCAACTTCGACGCCAGCCAGGTCAACGGCCCGGCGATGAAAACCTGGCTGGCCTTCTGGGCCACCAGCATGCACCACCCGTCTTTGCACAGGTTGCAGCGGATAAACGATCACCGCCTGTATTCCAACCTGTGCTGCCAGTTCCGCCGTGTGCTGCCGCTGTCCGAAGCACGTAGCGCAGCCCGAGGCCTGGCGGCCCTGATCGACGGTTTGTGGTTGCGCGGCGCATTGTCGGGAGACGCTTTCGACACGGAGCAGGCGCAACGGATCGCTTACGAATACATGGATTTTCAATTGGCCAAGCAGGTGAGTTAGAGCACACATAAACGCTCACACCTGAACTGCTGTTGATCGGTGTTGCCACAACCTTATGGCCTCACCTTTGAGCGGCTAACGCCAACCACTTATGCACTTGCGAGGACTTTATGGCCCGTTTCGAACTGCAAAAACTCTACATTGACGGCTGCTACAGCGACGCTGGCAGCGATGCCACCTTCGAAGCCATCAACCCGGCTAACGGTGAAGTTCTCGCCCAAGTGCAGCGCGCAACGAAAGAAGACGTTGAACGCGCCGTGGTCAGCGCCGAAAAGGGCCAGAAAATCTGGGCCGCGATGACTGCCATGGAGCGTTCGCGCATTCTGCGTCGTGCCGTGGACATCCTGCGCGCACGCAACGACGAACTGGCCGCCCTGGAAACCCTGGACACCGGCAAGGCGTTCTCCGAAACCAAGTATGTCGACATCGTTACCGGTGCCGACGTGCTGGAATACTATGCAGGCTTGGTGCCGGCGATTGAAGGCGAGCAGATCCCCCTGCGCGACACTTCGTTTGTCTACACCCGTCGCGAGCCACTGGGCGTTGTCGCCGGTATCGGCGCATGGAACTACCCGATCCAGATCGCCCTGTGGAAATCCGCTCCAGCCCTGGCGGCCGGCAACGCGATGATCTTCAAACCGAGCGAAGTCACCTCGCTGACCACCCTGAAACTGGCTGAGATCTACACCGAAGCCGGCGTTCCAGCAGGCGTGTTCAACGTCCTGACCGGCAGCGGCCGTGAAGTTGGCACCTGGCTGACCGAGCACCCGCGCATCGAGAAAATTTCCTTCACCGGCGGCACCGACACCGGCAAGAAGGTCATGGCCAGCGCTTCGAGCTCTTCGCTCAAAGAAGTGACCATGGAGCTGGGTGGTAAATCGCCGCTGATCATTTTCGACGACGCCGATCTGGATCGCGCCGCCGACACCGCAATGATGGCCAACTTCTACAGCTCCGGCCAGGTCTGCACCAACGGCACTCGCGTGTTCGTACCCAAGCACCTGCAAGCGGCGTTCGAAGCCAAGATCGCTGAACGCGTTGCACGTATTCGCATTGGCAACCCGGAAGACGAGAACACCAACTTCGGCCCGCTGGTCAGCTTCGCCCACATGGAAAGCGTGCTCGGCTACATCGCCAAAGGTAAAGAAGAAGGCGCCCGCCTGCTGTGCGGCGGCGATCGCCTGACCGAAGGCGATTTCGCCAAGGGCGCCTTCGTGGCCCCGACCGTGTTCACTGACTGCACCGACGAGATGACCATCGTCCGTGAAGAAATCTTCGGCCCGGTGATGAGTATCCTCACCTATGAAACCGAAGAAGAAGTCATCCGTCGTGCCAACGACACCGACTTTGGCCTGGCCGCCGGCCTGATCACCAAGGACTTGAACCGCGCTCACCGCGTGATTCATCAACTGGAAGCCGGTATTTGCTGGATCAACGCCTGGGGCGAGTCCGACGCGAAGATGCCGGTTGGTGGCTACAAGCAGTCGGGTGTTGGACGTGAGAACGGGATCAGCTCGCTCAATAACTTCACGCGCATCAAGTCCGTGCAAGTCGAGTTGGGCGACTACGCCTCGGTGTTCTAACCCACTCCCGTAGCCGCTGCCGAGGCACGAGGTTGCGCTGCGGTCCGCAGGACCGCCGCTCGGGGCTGCTTCGCAGCCCATCGCAGCCCCGTTGCCTCGGCAGCGGCTGCAGACCAAATCTAGAGAGGGTGCATCTAATGTCCCAAGAATACGACTACATCATTGTTGGTGCCGGTTCCGCCGGCAACACCTTGGCAACCCGCCTGACCGAAGACGAAGGCGTCACCGTCCTGTTGCTGGAAGCCGGCGGCCCGGACTATCGACTGGACTTCCGTACCCAGATGCCAGCCGCCTTGGCCTTCCCGCTGCAAGGCCGCCGCTACAACTGGGCCTACGAGACCGATCCAGAGCCACACATGGACGGCCGCCGGATGGAATGCGGTCGCGGCAAAGGCCTGGGCGGTTCCTCCCTGATCAACGGCATGTGCTACATCCGTGGCAACGCCATGGACTACGACAACTGGTCGAAACTGCCAGGCCTGGAAGACTGGGCGTACCTGGACTGCCTGCCGTACTTTCGCAAGGCAGAATCCCGTGACATCGGCCCCAACGACTACCACGGTGGCGAAGGCCCGGTCAGCGTGACCACGCCGAAAGCCGGTAATAACCCACTGTTCCACGCCATGGTGGAAGCAGGCGTACAGGCCGGTTACCCGCGTACCGACGACTTGAACGGCTACCAGCAAGAAGGCTTCGGCCCGATGGACCGTACCGTGACGCCGAACGGCCGTCGCGCCAGCACCGCTCGCGGTTACCTGGACACCGCCAAGAAACGTTCGACCCTGACCATCGTCACCCACGCGCTGACCGACAAAGTACTGTTCGAAGGCAAGCGCGCCGTCGGCGTGAGCTACCTGATAGGTAGTGCCGAAGAACGCATTGAAGCCCGTGCCCGTAAGGAAGTGCTGGTGTGCAGCGGCGCCGTCGCTTCGCCACAACTGCTGCAACGCTCCGGCGTGGGGCCGGCCAAACTGCTGGAAAGCCTCGACATCCCGGTGGTCCATGACCTGCCAGGTGTCGGTGAAAACCTGCAGGACCACCTTGAGTTGTACCTGCAATACGCGTGCACCCAACCGGTCTCGCTGTACCCGTCGCTGCTCTGGTACAACCAGCCGGCCATCGGTGCCGAATGGCTGTTCAACGGCACCGGTATCGGCGCCAGCAACCAGTTCGAAGCGGGCGGCTTTATCCGTACCCGTGAAGACTTCGAATGGCCGAACATCCAGTACCACTTCCTGCCGGTGGCGATTAACTACAACGGCAGCAACGGTGTGAAAGAGCACGGCTTCCAGGCGCACATGGGTTCCATGCGTTCGCCAAGCCGTGGCCGCATCCAGCTGAAGTCGAAGAACCCACGGGACTACCCGAGCATCCTCTTCAACTACATGGCGAGCGAGCAGGACTGGCAGGAATTTCGCGATGGCATCCGCCTGACCCGTGAAATCATGCAACAGCCGGCATTGGACCCGTTCCGTGGCCGCGAAATCAGCCCGGGCATCGCGGTGCAAACCGATGAGCAACTGGATAAGTTCATCCGTGAGCACGCCGAAACCGCGTTCCACCCCTCCTGCTCGTGCAAGATGGGCACCGACGAAATGGCCGTGGTCGATGGCGAAGGTCGCGTGCATGGCATGCAAGGCCTGCGTGTGGTCGATGCCTCGATTATGCCGATCATCACCACCGGCAACCTGAACGCGCCGACGATCATGATCGCCGAGAAAATCGCCGACAAGATCCGTGGCCGCCAACCGCTGCCGCGCAGCACGGCGGATTACTACGTAGCAGGCGATGCGCCAGTACGTGGCAAGCCGTTGCGTGAAGTGAGCCCGACTCTGTAGGAGCGAGCTTGCTCGCAAAGAACCTTGGAACACCGCGGGGCACCTGATGCC
>NZ_WLYI01000090.1 GCF_009707515.1 Pseudomonas karstica
AGGACGGCAGCTATCAAGGTGAACGACTAGGTAACACCGACAGCAAGGATTTGATCGCATGATGAAGGGAATCGTATTGGCCGGAGGCTCCGGTACCCGTCTGCACCCTATTACCCTGGGTGTTTCCAAGCAACTGTTGCCGGTGTATGACAAGCCGATGATCTACTACCCGATCTCGGTGCTGATGCTGGCGGGTATCAAGGACATCCTGGTGATTTCCACCCCGGTGGACTTGCCGCAATACCGCAACCTGCTGGGTGATGGCAGCCAGTTCGGCGTGCGCGTCAGCTACGCCGAACAACCGTCGCCTGACGGCCTGGCCCAAGCCTTCCTGATTGGTGAAGCGTTCATCGGCAAGGACCCGGTCTGCCTGATCCTGGGCGACAACATCTTCCACGGCCCACACTTCAGCGACCAACTGCGTAGAGCCGCCAAACGCCCGTCCGGTGCGACGGTGTTTGGCTACTGGGTCAAGGACCCGGAGCGCTTCGGTGTGATCGACTTCGAC
>NZ_WLYI01000091.1 GCF_009707515.1 Pseudomonas karstica
ATCGAAGTCAATCACACCGAAGCGCTCCGGATCCTTGACCCAGTAGCCGAACACCGTCGCACCGGACGGGCGTTTGGCGGCACTGTGTAACTGATCGCTGAAGTGTTGGCCGTGGAAGATGTTGTCGCCCAGGATCAGGCAGACCGGGTCCTTGCCGATGAACGCTTCACCAATCAGGAAGGCTTGGGCCAGGCCGTCAGGCGACGGTTGTTCGGCGTAGCTGAAGCGCACGCCGAACTGGCTGCCATCACCCAGCAGGTTGCGGTATTGCGGCAAGTCCACCGGGGTGGAAATCACCAGGATGTCCTTGATACCTGCCAGCATCAGCACCGAGATCGGGTAGTAGATCATCGGCTTGTCATACACCGGCAACAGTTGCTTGGAAACACCCAGGGTAATAGGGTGCAGACGGGTACCGGAGCCACCTGCCAATACAATACCTTTCATGCGATCAAATCCTTGCTGTCGGTGTTACCTAGTCGTTCACCTTGATAACTGCCGTCCA
>NZ_WLYI01000092.1 GCF_009707515.1 Pseudomonas karstica
CTCTCCAAAAGCCCGCGGTTCTCAAAGCCAAACTGCGCTTGCAAGACATAAGGATCGCCCTGCTCGGCGGCAAGGTGATGGTAAAGGATACCTTCTTGCAGCGGCGCCAGCGGGTAGATGTCCTGCACGTTGCGCGTACCGCCCGGCACCGTGGCCACGATGCGGTCGATGGTCGGCTGATCCAGATTGATCAGCGGCAGCATGCCAGGGGTGATGTGTTCGCAATCGGCCGGGATCAGGTTGGCCGGGACACTCACTTCAGTGCTGCCACCCACCGCCGCCGCCAGTGCGGCCAGGGTTGGCTGGCCGAACAAGACGCGAACGTCGGCGCTTAGACCGACCTGGCGCATCCGCCCAATCAGGCTGACGGCCAACAGCGAATGCCCACCGAGTTCGAAGAAGTGGTCGTGACGACCGACACGCTCGACCTTGAGCAGGTCTTGCCAAATTTGCGCCAGCGACGTCTCGATTTCGCCT
>NZ_WLYI01000093.1 GCF_009707515.1 Pseudomonas karstica
GGTATCGCTACGGCGATCAGCAAGTGATCCTGGAACGGGAACTGGCCGGTGGGGCGAGTTTCTTTTGGGAGTGGGAACGCTCTGGCAAGGCTGCGCGCTGTGTCCGGCACTGGGCCAGTTTTGCGCAAATGGACACGCGGTACGTCTGGGGCGACAACGGCAGCGTCACCGTGCACAACGCCGATGGCAGCCGGGAAGTCTATGTCCATGACTCGCGCGCACGGCTGGTCCGCGCATTACCGCGCCTACGGCCAAATCACCCGGCTCGACGTCAACACCGTCACCAACCCGCTGCGCTTCCAGGGCCAATACTTCGATCAAGAAAGTGGCCTGCACTACAACCGCCATCGCTACTACAATCCCGACAACGGCCGCTACCTGACCCCCGACCCGGTGAAACTGGCGGGTGGGCTGAACGGATACCAGTACGTGCCCAACCCGACGGGGTGGGTGGATCCGTTGGGGTTGAATACGTG
>NZ_WLYI01000094.1 GCF_009707515.1 Pseudomonas karstica
GGTGAACGGCGACTCGGTGGTGTGGACCGATCATGAGAATCGCAGCACCGCGTTTCCGTTGCCCACCGCTTCGCGACCGGCGATCAGCAACAGTTTGGCTGAAGCCGCGATTTATCTGGGCGCTTCGCCGGATGAGCTGGTGCTGGCACAGGCATCGCGGTTTTATCACTTTCGCGACGGCGTGCTGGTTTCGATCAGCGATGCGTACGACAACCGCCTGCGCATTTTCCGCGATGTTCTAGGACGCATCCAGCGCCTGGATAACGGTGCGGGTCGGGCGTTGCTGCTGCGTTATGACCGAGGCCATATCGTCGCGGTCGACTACCAGGTGTTTCGCGCCGAAGAGGATCGCGAGTTCGTTTGGGTGACCGAGCAGAACGTCGTTGCCTACCGCTATGACGAACAATGGCGGTTGATCGAGGCGACGAACGCTGTAGGCGAAAGCGAGC
>NZ_WLYI01000095.1 GCF_009707515.1 Pseudomonas karstica
TTGACCTGGGTCTGCTCGAACAGGTTTTCCACCAGGCTGCGCTTGAGCGCTTCGCCAGCGACGTTGACCGTGTCGATACCGTCGTTCAGCCCGCCGGATTCCAGCAACGCCTTGAGCGCCGAAGGCACGGTGTTGATCAGCGTGATGTCGTGCTCGCCCTGTTGCAGTTCCAGCACATTAGTCACGACATCGATGCTGCCGCCGGACGTCAGTGGTGCAAAGCACTCGTAGACCGCCAAGTCGAAGTTCAACGAGGTGGAGAACAAGGTTTTGGCCAAGGTTTCAGCGTCAAACGAACGCTGTGCCCAGGTCAGGAAGTTCACCGTATTGCGGTGTTCGATCATCACGCCTTTGGGCAAACCGGTGGAGCCCGAGGTGTAGATCACGTAGGCCAGGTGCGACGAGGTCAGCTCAGCAATCTCTGGATTGGAG
>NZ_WLYI01000096.1 GCF_009707515.1 Pseudomonas karstica
ACGCCTGTGCAACCTTTACGGCCCTTCGGAAACCACCACCTACTCAAGCTGGGTGTCGATGGCTCGTGAAGACGGTTTTGCCGCACACATCGGCAAACCTGTGGCCAACACCCAGTTCTACCTGCTGGATGAGCACGGGCAACCGGTGCCATTGGGTGTTGCCGGTGAAATCTACATCGGTGGCGCCGGCGTGGCGCGGGGTTACCTGAACCGTGACGACCTGACCGCTGAACGCTTCCTCAAAGATCCGTTCAGCAGCGCTGCAAATGCACGCATGTACCGCACCGGCGACCTGGGCCGCTACCTGCCCGACGGCAACATCGAATACCTGGGCCGCAACGACGACCAGGTGAAGATCCGCGGTTTCCGCATCGAGCTGGGCGAGATCGAAGCCAAACTCGCTCGACACGAAGCGGTAAAAGAG
>NZ_WLYI01000097.1 GCF_009707515.1 Pseudomonas karstica
AATTTGGCCGCCTTCGTTGACGGCGTTAGGCGCGGTCAGTGTGACAGTGGTGGTGTTATCGGTGCCGGGAGTATCCGTCACGGTGGTAGTAACTTTGTCAGTCCCTGGTACCAGGCTTTCAAAGTGTTCGCCACCGGTCACTCCCGTGATGGCGGTAGTGACGGTTTGGTCGCCTTGATACACATCATCCGGTGCCACCACCGAAACGGTGCCGCTCGATTGATTTACGCCGATGGTGATGGTCTGGCCGTTATCCAACGTGACGGTCAACGGCTTGGTGATGTTGGTAACAGCGTTACCTGCCTTGTCGACCAGCGACGCGGTGTAGACGATATTGCCGCCTTCACCCACGGTGGTAGTCGCCGTCAGCACCACATCCACTTTGTCGATGGTGTCGTTGATGGTGGTGGTTGCA
>NZ_WLYI01000098.1 GCF_009707515.1 Pseudomonas karstica
GGTGACAGTTTGGTCGCCTTGGTACACATCGTCCGGTGCCACAATCGAGACGGTACCGCTCGACTGATTTACGCCGATGGTGATGGTCTGGCCATTGTCCAGAGTCACCTTCAGCGGATTGGTGATGTTAGTCACCGGTGCACCGTTTTTATCCACAAGGCTGGCGGTATAAACAATCTGTCCGCCTTCGCCGACAGTGTTGGTGGCGGTCAGGACTACATCCACTTTGTCGATGGTGTCGTTGATGGTGGTGGTTGCGCCATTGCCAGCCACTTCCAACTTCTCGAAATTGCCGCCGGTGGTGTCGGTGATTTTGACCGTTTGGGTGCTTTTGTCGATGAACACGTCATCGCCAGGAGCGGCGACGGTGA
>NZ_WLYI01000099.1 GCF_009707515.1 Pseudomonas karstica
GCGATGCTGATCAGCGCTGTGTTCCGCGATCAGGGTGTCGCCTTGCCAGAAAAACTCGGTGGTTTTTTTATCGACGGTTTTGCTGGTGCGTCGGCCAAACGGGTCGTAGCGGTAGCTGGCCGTTTGGCCGTCGGGGGG
The DNA here is from genome assembly GCF_009707515.1 of Pseudomonas karstica. Lineage (GTDB taxonomy): Bacteria > Pseudomonadota > Gammaproteobacteria > Pseudomonadales > Pseudomonadaceae > Aquipseudomonas > Aquipseudomonas karstica. The sequence goes on from NZ_WLYI01000099.1 coordinate 139, forward strand.
TGTGACGCTGATGAGGCGATGTTGGCAGTCGTAGCGGTATTCCGTGACCAACTGCTGGGCCCGGCCCCGACGTTCGCGTATGAGATTTCCGAAGGCGTCGTAGTCGTAATGCCGGTCGCCTTGCAGCAACAGGCGGTTGCCGACGATGACGGCGGGGCCGATGCGGTCTTGCATCAGCAGGTTGCCCGCCGGGTCGTGGGCGAAGCGTTCCTGGGTGTCTTGGGAGTGGTT
>NZ_WLYI01000009.1 GCF_009707515.1 Pseudomonas karstica
GCGTGGTGTTGGCGCCGCCGTTGCACAGGCGCAGCAATTCGTCGACATCTACCGGGAGCAGCTCGCTGAGCCTGCGCCCTAGCAAGACGCCGTGACCATGGGTTTCATGTTCGACGAAGGCTGAACGGTTGGCGCCGATGACCCGGCCCTGATCGTCCAGTACCAGTAGTTGCTCGTTGGCCAGATCACTGATCTCCTCGCAGGGCTTGATCATCAACGTCAGGGTATTGCGATGGCTGTGGCGCAAATACGCGTTTTCGATCATCCGTGCGTACATGATCACCAGTTGCAGCGTCAGGTACTGCGCGGCTTTCGGGCCGTTGCTGTTCAGGCAAGAAGCATTGAGACAGCCGCGTACATTACCCAGTGAATCGAAGATCGGTGACACAGAGCAACTCAGCCGGTCGTTCTCGCGCAGGAAGTGCTCGTCGCGGTGGATGATCAGCGCGCTACCTGAAGCCAGCCCGGTGCCGATACCGTTGGTACCTACCAGCGACTCGTCCCAGCGAGACCCGATGATGAGCCCGGAGTCGGCATACGCGCTGCCGGTTGTCGGTACTTGAGAGTCCAGCGCGATGCCGCGCTCGTCGCTGAGCAGCACCGCAAAACCGGCCTGGCCCACCCGCTTGGCCAGGCCGCTGACGCCTTGGCCGGCAATGGACATGTAATCGTGGTGAAGTTCCTGGTGGCGATGGATCTCGGCGGCGCTGAGAACCACCTTGTTGCCGCGCCCGGCAGGTTCCAGGCCGTGCTCCATGACACTGCGATACCACGACTGCACAATCAGTCCATCGGATGGCAGGCTGCGGTCGGGAAAGTAGTCACCGACGAACGTATTGAGGTCGGTGGGGCCGGTTCCCAAGGTCTGTAAGGACATGATGACTCTCCTGATGCGGCTGCTTTGCGGAGGAGGCAGCGCATATTTATTGTTCTGGTTTCGCAAAAGCTCAAGGCTGCGCGAGTTGCCCCGGCGACGGGCGTGGAGCTTCAGACTAGCCGTTGCCGAAAAAATAGTCTGTTACAAAAAACTCTCCGCGCACAAAGACGCACCAGCAAAGCTCATGCCGGGTCAGCGGTGATGTCGACAGGGGCTCTGTGATGGGGGGTAGGCAGTGAGGTGGACAAGGGTGTTGCGCGTCGTCTGTGCCAAGGGTGCAGCAGGTGTAGTGAAAGTGTTGCGCCGAGGCGTTGAACTCGCGGTTCCGGCACGTGGCTGTCGGTCTTGCGGTACCTCTGCATCGGCGTATAACAGAGCTGCCGGAGCGTTCCGGCCTTCTCCAGGAGCATCGCTTATGTGGACCAAACCGACCTTCACCGACCTGCGCATCGGCTTTGAAGTCACCATGTACTTCGCCAGCCGCTGACTGCCAGGTTTCATCGTGGCACTGGCGGTCGCTCGTGACCGCCAGAATCTGCTGCTCGACTCAATAAGACCCCTCAACCGCCTTTGCACCGCTGACGATAGCGATGCCGGAACTGCTGCCCAACCGAGTGGCACCCGCTTCGACCATCCCTTGGGCGGTTGCCAGGTCACGCACTCCGCCCGAAGCCTTTACCCCGATGTTCGCGCCCACCACTTTGCGCATCAGGCGTACGTCCGCCAGGGTTGCGCCGCCATGGCCAAAGCCGGTAGAGGTCTTGACGAAGGCGACGTTCAGTTCGCGGCACAAGGTGCAGGCGCTGATTTTTTGTGCGTCGGTGAGCAATCCGGTTTCCAGGATGACTTTCAACGGCACCGCCCCGCATGCCGCCAAGACCTGGGCGATGTCGTCACGCACTTGATCCAGCAGGCCGTCTTTCAACCAGCCGATGTTCAGTACCATGTCGATCTCACCGGCACCGGCCTCGATCGCCAACTGTGCCTCATACGCCTTGGCCGCGCCCATGCCTGCACCCAGGGGGAAGCCGACCACCGCGCAGACCAAGGGTGCGGCGCCGCGCAGGCATTCGACGGCGAACGGCACATTGGCACTGTTGACGCACACGGATTTGAAGCTATGTTCACGGGCCTCCAGGCACAGTTGGCGAATACTCGCCTGTGAAGCATCAGCGGCCAGCAGGGTGTGGTCGATGTAGGTGGCAAGCGGCGAGACGTTAGGTGACATGGCAGGTGTCCTGTAAGGATGAGGTGATGAGAAAAGCCTGTTCGTGTTAAGTTGGATGCATTAAATGTGAAAAAAATAACATTGTAAATGGGATTTGTGACTGCCCTTGTCAAGGGATCGCAATCATCGGGGGTTGGAACGCAGTGGACTCAAAGAAAAACGAAAGATTTCGGGCCATGCACAATGCATTGCAGGGAAAGTCGGCGATTCATCTGCGGGACATGGCTGTGCTGCTCGGCGTATCGGAAATGACCTTGCGTCGTGACCTGGTGAATGACCCGCAAGGCTTGCGCCTGCTGGGCGGGCACGTGACCCGCAGCGGGTCGTTGGAGCCGGATTATCAGGTGGCTGAACAGGATCAGCGGCACATCGCCGAGAAGCGCCAGATCGGTGTGCGCGCCGCGAGCCTGGTGCGACCGGGCGACACTGTGTTTATCGATTGCGGCACCACCACGCCATTTATCGTCGAAGCCTTGCCCGATGACCTGGAGTTCACCGCGCTGTGCAACTCCCTCAACGTGATGCTCAAGCTCCAGCAAAAGCCCAACTGCACCATCATCCTCTGTGGTGGCACCTTTCATCGGCGCAACATGGTCTTCGAGAGCCGCGCCGAGGCGGGCATCCTGGAGGGTATCCGCGTGGCCTGGGCGTTTATTTCGGCGGCCGGTGTCAGTGCTGCCCACGGCGTGACCTGTTACAACCTCAACGAAGTAGAGGTCAAGCGGCGGGTGATGGCGCGGGCACAAACCTGCGTGCTGGTGGCCGACCATAGCAAGTTCGACCAGGTGCGCGCCGCACACTTTGCCGAGTTGGCGGACTTCCAGCGGGTGATCAGCGATGGCGGCCTTGAGGCGGCACAGCAGCAGGTCGTCAAGGACAGCGGGGCGATGTTGTTGATTTGATTGTGTTGGTTGTTATTTTTATTTCATTTGTTTGGATTTTAACAAATTTGCCTTGACACTCCCGGGTGCAAAAGCATAGTTTTTCAAATGTGATCGCTGTTCACATTTGTGAGCGCGGCCTCCCTGAAGGCCGCGCCCGAATCCAGACAACAATAAAAATAGGAATCACCATGTTACAGATAGCCCGTAAACCTGTTCGTGTGTTGTCCCTTGCATTGGCTGTGGCAGCTTCGGCGCTGGCGCTGAACGTTCAGGCCAAGGATCTGAAGATCGGTTTCAGCCAGGTCACCCTGCAATCTCCCTTCTATGTACAACTGCGCGATGGCGCCAAGGCTGCAGCGGCCAAGGGCGGCGACGAGCTGATTTTCCTCGATGCCAACGGCGATATCAGCAAACAGAACAACGACATCCAGGACCTGCTGACACGCAAGGTCGACATCCTCATCATCAATGCCGTGAACCCCGACGCGGTAGGCGCCGCACTCGACGCTGCGCAGCGCGCCAAGGTCCCGGTAATTGCCGTAGACCGGGCGATCAACGCTGCGGTGGCTACCACCATCGGTCGCAACAATGCCGAGATGGGCGAGCTGTCCGGCAAAGCCCTGGTCGCCGCGCTCAAGCAGCGCGGCGTGACCAAGGGCAAGATCATCGAGATCCAGGGCGATGCCGGCGGCACGGTCATGAAGGAGCGCCGCAAGGGCTTCCACACCGCCCTGGCCGGCACCGACTTCAAGATCATCGACGGCCCCTACAGCGAGTACATGCGCGCCAATGCCGTGACGGCGATGCAGGACCTGCTCCAGGCGCACTCCGACCTCAAGGCCGTGATCGCGCATAACGACGACATGGCCATGGGCGCGCTGCAAGTACTCACCGAAAGTGGCAAGAAAGACGTACTGGTGGCCGGGATCGACGGTTTGTCGGAAGCGCTGAACGCCATTCAGGGTGGCGATCAATATGTCTCCACCGCGCTCAACGACCCACGCTATTTGGGCGAGGTCGCGATTGAGGCGGCACGGGCGCTGGCCGCCGGCAAATCGGTGCCCAGCTTTGTCGATGCCGGCACCCAGGTGGTGACCAAGGCCAACGTGGCCGAGGTCAAGCACGACTCGACCTTCGGCGAATACCGCCCCGGCGCGCTCTAACGTTTCTGCGCCGACCCTTTGACCATTTTGCTGGCACCCCTTTACGGGAGGTGCCTGTTCGAACGCACTTATCAATCAATAGAGGATTTCACTGTGAAAGCGGCCGTCATGCACCAACCGGGCGATATCCGGGTCGAAGATGTTCCAAAACCGCAAGTCAAGGCTGGCCACGCCCTGGTTCGGGTTGCAGCCTGTGGCGTCTGCGGTTCGGACATTCCACGGATGCTCAGCAAGGGTGCCCATGTGATGCCGTTGATTTGCGGTCATGAGTTCGCCGGTTTCATCGAGGAGATTGGCGGCGGCGTCGAAGGCTACGCCATTGGCGAACTGGTGACAGTGCCGCCGATGATCCCGGACGTCAGCAGCGACCAATATGCCCGTGGTTTCCCATCGCGCTCGGAAAATTACGATTACTTCGGCAGCCGCCGCGACGGCGCCTACGCCGAGTACGTCAACGTGCCATTGAGCAACCTGATCAAGGTGCCTGAAGGCATGGATCCGATTGCCGCCTCCCTGGTGGACCCGGCGGCGATTGCCCTGCACGCGATCTGGAAGGCTGACTTCAAGGCCGGGCAGAGCGGGGCGGTGGTGGGCTGCGGGCCGATCGGCCTGTTTGCGATTCAATGGCTGCGCATCATGGGCGCCAAGGACATTGTCGCCATCGACATCGCCGAAGAAAAACTCGCCATGGCCCGTGAAGCGGGTGCCACCCATACGCTGCTCAGCGGCGCGCCGGATGCCGAACTGCCACGCTGCCAATTGGTGATTGAAGCGGCCGGCCATCCGAGCTCGATCAACCAGGCCGTGCAATTGACCAAGGCCGGCGGGCACGTGGTGTTTATCGGGATTCCAACCAGTGATGTGCCGATCAGCACCGCGACGTTCTCGCACTTCCTGCGCCAGGAAATCTCCTTGCACGGCGCCTGGAACTCGTTCTCCGCACCGTTCCCCGGTGACGAGTGGACCGCTTCCATCGACAAGCTGGCCTCGGGCGAATTGCATTGGCAGTTCATGATTACCCACGACTTGCCGCTGGATGAATTACCCGCCATGTTCAAGCGTTATGCCGATCGCAGCGAAGTGGCCGCCAAGGTGATTTTCCGTCCCTGATCCGCGCGCCTATGTTGTGTGTCGCCAAGCACCGCGATGCTTCTGGTGAGCGGTGCTGTGAGGCTTAAAACAAAAAGCGTCGTCATCACAAGACGCAGGAGGACTACCGATGACCTTGTTGCTGGGACTGGATTTTGGAACAGGTGGGGTGCGGGCCGGTTTGTATGACTTGCACAGCCACAAACTGGTGCAGGTCGCCGAAGCGTCCTATGCCACGCAGTACCCGCAATTGGGCTGGGCAGAACAGACACCGGCCGACTGGTGGTCGGCCTTGGGCAAGGCCTGCCGCCAACTGATGGCCCAGGCCGGGCACCCTCAGGTGGCCGCCGTGTGCGTGGCAACCACGGCCTCCACGGTGGTGGTTGCCCAGGCCGATGGCCAGCCGTTGGCCCCGGCGTTGTTATGGATGGATTGCCGCGCCGCTGCCGAGTCGGCGCGCTCGGCCCACGTGACGCATCCGATGATGAATCAGGGCGGCGACGCAGTGGAGTGGCTGGTACCCAAGGCCATGTGGCTGGCCGAGCACGAACCCCAGGTGTATCAGCGTGCCGAGCGCATCTGCGAGGCGGTGGACTGGATCAACTTTCAACTGACCGGGCGTTGGGTTGCCTCCCAGCTCAATGCCAGTTGCAAGTGGAACTACGACACCCTGCAGCAGCGTTTCCCGGTGGAGTTGTATGCTGAACTGGGCGTGCCGGAACTGGCGGAAAAACTCCCCCAGGAAGTGATCAAGGTTGGCGGACGTATTGGTCCGTTGACCCTGGATGCGGCCAACCATCTGGGCCTGAGCCGCGACACGCTGGTCGCCCAGGGCGGTATCGACGCCCACATGGCGATGCTCAGCGCTGGCACCACTGGCGCCGGTGAGCTGCTGTTTATCGGCGGCACCTCGGTGGTGCAGTTGATGCACACTCCGCAACGCATCGATGTGCCGGGCATTTGGGGGCCATACCCCGGCGCCTTGCTCGATAACCAATGGTTGATGGAAGGCGGACAAGTCTCGGCCGGTTCGATCCTCAACTGGCTGGCGCAAAAGATGTTCGGCCTCGACGACGCGGGCCATCAACAGCTGATCCGTCAGGCGGCAGAACTGCAGCCAGGATCCACCGGCCTGCTGGTGCTCGATTACTGGATGGGCAACCGCACGCCGTATCGCTCGCCGGACATGCGCGGGGCGATCATGGGCCTGTCGCTGAACCACGATCGGCATGACCTGTATCGCGCGTCAGTGGAAGCCATTGCCTTGGGCTCGGCGAACATCTTTCACACCTGGCGCGCCGAAGGCATCGACATTACCCGTGTGGTGGCCGCCGGTGGTTTCCAGAAGAACCCACTGTGGTTGCAGGCCACCGTAGATGCGACGGGCGTACCGTTCGAAATGGTGCCCCACGACAACCTCACCCTGATCGGCACGGCTGCAGCCGCAGCCTGTGCCCTGGGCGCGTTCGGCACCTTGCAGGAAGCCGCGACCGACTTCACCACCGTTGGCCGGTTGATCGAGCCCGATCCATACGCCCACGAGCAGTACATCGAGTTGCTGGGCCGTTACCGTGCCGCGACTGACAGCGTCGCGCCCATCAGTTGCAAACCACCGGCAAACCGCACGCTCGGTGTAAGGCCGGCAGCATGAGCGCCCGTCCTGACGAGTCATTTCCCCCCAGGCTGTCGGCGGATTCCCCACGCGACGACCTGATGGTCCAGGTGGCAAAGCTCTATTACGACCTGGAGAAGACCCAAAGCGAAATCTCCCGGGAGACCGGCCTGACCCGTTGGCAGGTCAGTCGACTGCTGCGCGAGGCGCGCGATTGCGGAGTGGTGCGCATCGATATCGTCGCCCGCTCAGCGCGCTTGCCGCAGCTTGAAGTCGCGTTGCAACGGCGCTTTGGCTTGCGTGAAGCCTTGGTGCTGGACGTCGACGACAATGACACTGCGTTGAATGTCGTGACTCAGGCCGCCGCTTGTTATCTGTGCAATCTACAGCCGATGCCGGCGCTGATCGGCGTGTCCTGGGGCCGAACCTTGACGAAAATGGCCCAGTGGCTGGTGCCGCGCTGGAACGAGGGCGTCAATGTGGTGCTGCTTAACGGCGCGATCAATACCCGGTCGATGGGCGAGCCCAGCCATAACGTCGCCGAGCGCTTCGCCCAGGCGGCCCGCGGCCAGGCAACATTGCTGCCGGTGCCGGCGATTCTCGGGCACGCCCATACCCGCCAAGCCCTTGAGCAGGACCCGGTGATCGCCCAGGTGCTGCGCCTGGGCGAGGCCGCGCCTGTGGCGTGTTTCAGCCTGGGAGAGTTGTCCGACCATTCGGTGTTGATGGAGTCGGGTTATATCGACCGGCCGTTGCTGGCCGCGCTGGAAAAGCTGGGGGCCGTGGGCGACATCATGGGCCGGTTTATCGGCATGGATGGTGAGCCGGTGATGCCCGAGCTGGACGCCCGCACCCTGGGCCTGCCACTGGCGGCGTTGCGCGACAAGCCCTGGTCGATCGCCGTCTGCGTCGGTGCCCACAAGCACCGGATCGTTCACGCCAGCGTCAAGGCCGGTTACGTCAATGTGCTCGCCACCGACGTCGGCACCGCCCGTTATCTGCTGGAGCAGGATCATGAATGAGTTGGCCCTGGATATTCGCCATGTCAGCAAGCGTTTTCCGCCTAACGTGGTGGCGCTGACGGACGCTTCCCTCGACGTTCGCCCGGGAGAGGTGCATTGCCTGCTGGGGGCCAATGGCGCGGGCAAAAGTACCCTGTTGAAGATCGTCGCCGGCGCCCACCGGCCGGACGCTGGCGAAATGTCGATCGCCGGCCGGCGCGTCGATCTGAAAACCCCGCAACAGGCACGCCAGGCCGGGATCGCGATGATCTATCAGGAACTGGACCTGATCCCGCAAATGACCGTCGAGGAAAACCTCATGCTCGGTTATGCGCCCCAGCGCTTCGGTATTATTTCACGGGGCCGGCGCAGTGCGTTGGCCAAGGCTGCCTTGTTGCGAGTGGGGGCGAACTTCTCCAGTACCGACCGGGTCGGCAGCCTGTCGATTGCCAATCAGCAACTGGCGGCCATTGCCCGGGCGCTGACCTGCGAGGCGAAGCTGGTGGTGATGGATGAACCATCCGCCGCGCTCAATGAAACCGAGCTCAAGCGGGTGTTCCAGGTGATTCGTGAAATGACCGCCGCTGGGGTCGCGGTGCTGTACGTCAGCCATCGCTTGAACGAAATTCGCGAGATCGGTGATCGGGTCACGGTGCTGCGTGCCGGCCGCACCTTGCAAACCCATGAGTTGACGCAGATCGACGACCAGGCATTGATCGCCGCCGTTGTGGGTGAGCACCGCGATTTGCTGGAGCGCAGCCCACGTCAGGCGCCTCTTGAAAATCTGGCGCTGAATATTCGTCGACTGCAAGGTGAGCACGGCCTGGACGTGCAGGGGTTGGAAGTGCGCCAAGGTGAAATCGTTGGCCTCGCCGGGCTCAACGGTGCGGGCCGCAGCACCTTGCTCAAGGCCTTGTTTGGGGTGGGCCGCAATGCCAGCGATGTCGAGTTGTTCGGCCAGCCCTATCGCCCGCAGACCTCGCGCCAGGCCATCCGCCAGGGTGTCGGGTTGGTGCCGGAGAACCGCAAGACCGAGGGCCTGTTGCTGGATGCGCCGATCTACCGCAACGCCTGCCTGGTGCATACCCGGCACTTGAACTGGTTTTCCCATCGCCAGGCCAAGGACCGCGCCGGACCGGTGCTGCAACGCTTGCAGACCAAGCTCGACAACCTTGAACAACCGGTGCGCCAGTTGTCTGGAGGCAACCAACAGAAAGTGGTCATGGCCAAGTGGGTGATCGATGGAGCACGGCTGTTGCTGCTCGACGAGCCGAGTCGCGGCCTGGATGTCGGCGCCAAGGCCGACCTCTACGCCCTGGCGCGCAGCCTGGCGCAAGAGGGCGCTGCAGTGTTGGTCGCCAGCAGTGAGCTGGATGAGTTGTATGTCAATTGCGACCGGATCTGGGTCATGCATGAGGGGCGCAATGCGGTGTGTTTCGACCCCTTGAATGCCAGCCGCGACCAGATCGACCAGGCCATCCTTATCGGTAAAAGAGTGTAGAACCATGACTATTGCCAGTAATCCAACCCCTGTTTTTGACAAGCCCGTAGCCCTGTCGAGCAGCCGCCGCCGTGCGCTGCTGGAATGGGTTATGCGTTACAACTTCGTGTTCATTTTCCTGTTTGCAGTGGTGGTGGCGACCTTCCTGTCCGACGACTTCCTGACCTTCGGCAACATCGCCAACCTGTTCCAGCAGGGAGCGATTGTCGGGATCATCGCCATCGGCATGACCTTCGTCATCCTTACGGCCAACATCGACCTGTCGGTGGGCAGCTTATGTGCCTTCGGCGGAATCCTGGTGGCGGTGCTGCTGCAACAGCAGGTCAGCGGCTGGCTGGCGGTGCCGGCGACCTTGCTGGTGGGCCTGGCCGTTGGCGCCTTGATGGGCAGCCTGACGGTGTTTGGCAAAGTGCCGAGCTTCATCATTACGCTGGCCGGGCTGGTGTCGCTGCGTGGCGCGACGTTCCTGGCTTCCGACGGCGCGCCGATTGGTGGGCTGCCGGCCAGCTTCACGGCGTTCGGTTCGTCGATGATCGATATCTTGCCCAGTGCGGGTATCGCGTTTCCGGTGCTGGGGCTGATCTTCATCCTGATCACCGTGTTCGCTTGGCTGGTGCTGCGCTACACCGTGTTTGGCGAATATGTGCTGGCCACCGGCGGCAACCTGGAAGCCGCGCGGCTGTCCGGGGTGCCGGTGCGTGCGGTGACGGTGGCGGTATTCGCCATTTGCGGCGGCCTGGCGGCATTTGCTGGTTTATTGATGACCTCGCGCCTGCACGTCGGCCAGCCGACCGCGGCCCAAGGGCTGGAACTGGATGCCATCGCGGCCGTGGTCCTGGGTGGCACCAGCCTGTTCGGCGGGCGCGGCAGCGTGGTCGGCACGGCGGTGGCGGTGATGCTGCTGCAGGTGTTGCGCAATATCTTCAACCTGCTGGGGCTTGGCTCGTTCTACCAGATGGCTATCACTGGGGTGATCATTGTCCTGGCGATCCTGCTCAATCGGTTGATCGACCATTACGCTGGCCGTACCTGAACCTTTTAAACACGGAACCCTGCGATGAATGCACCCACGCGCGCGCCCGGCCCGGTCAAGGCCGTGATCTTCGACATGGATGGCCTGCTGCTCGACACCGAAGGCATCTACACCGAAGTGACGCAGTTGATTGCCGACCGCTACGGTCGCACGTTCGACTGGAGCATCAAGCAGAACACCATTGGCCTGGGGGCCTACGAGCTGGCCAGTTACATCGTCCAGGCCCTGGGCTTGCCGATGAGCCCCGAGGAATTTTTGCAGGTGCGCACGCCGTTGATGAATGAGCGCTTCCCGCGCGCGACGGCGATGGCTGGGGCCCAGGCACTGGTGCGGCACCTGTCGGCGCAGGGTATTCCGATTGCCGTGGGTACCAGTTCTTCGCGGCATTACTTCGAGCTGAAAACCACCTTGCACCGTGACTGGTTCGCCTTGTTCGACGCCATCGTCACGGCCGATGATCCCCAGGTCGGCGCTGCCAAGCCAGCGCCGGATATCTTCCTGGTGGCCGCCGAGCGCCTGGGTGTCAAGCCCGCTGACTGCATCGTGTTCGAAGACTCACCGTTTGGCATCAGCGCTGCCAAAGCTGCCGGCATGTATGCCGTGGCGATCCCGGACCCGGCGATGCCCGACGAGAAATTCCACCACGCGGACCTCCGCCTGCTCAGCCTGGAGGCTTTCGATTTGCAGGGTTGGGGGTTGCCCGGTTATCTGTCACCCGACGTTGGAAAGGTTGCACCTTGACGCTCGTACCTCAGGTAGTTGTGTGCACCAGTACCGGTGCAGACGAAACCGGCTCGCTCATACATTGACTTCGCAGGGTTATCAGGGTGAACACTCAACGCCAGGTGAGTGAAGCCCTGTCTCGTTGCATCCAGCGTATACGCATCAAGTAACGCCCGGCCAATACCGGCTCGCCTGTACGACTCGTGGACGTTGATTGTGCAAAGCTCGGCGCAGCCTTTCTCGGGTGCCCACAACGAGTATCCGGCGAACTGCTCGCCAATGACCGCGACTGTCATCCGCTCAAAGTTCTCTACCCACCGAGTCAGGTGTCGCTCCATCTGGGAGCGCCAAGCCTGTTCATGATCGGGTTCCCAGCGCCGAATATAGGACTGTTCTCCCCTGTATATCGATGGAAGATCCGTGACCCGTGCTTGTCTTAATCTGAGCGCCATCCTGGTGCCTTGTGGGTAATTGGGCCAGGGCAACTTAGAAGCTGTACTTGGCGGTCAGCATCAGGTTGCGGGGGGTGCCGTAGGTGTCGCCACCATAGCTCACGGAATTGGAGATGGACGAGTAGTACTTGCGATCGAAGATGTTGTTGGCGTTGAGTTGTAGGTCCAGGTGCTGGTTGACCTTGTAGCCGGCCATCAGGTCTGTAATGGCGTAGGCGCCCTGCTTGAGCCGGTAGTTACTGCCATCGAGCAGTTTGATGTCGTTGTACAGGCGGCTCTGCCAGGAGACGTTGCCGCCGACGCGCAGTTTTTCCAGCGGGCCCTGGAAACGGTAGTTGGTGGACAGCTTGAACATGTGCTCCGGCGTGTCGGTGTCGAAGCGCTGGTTCACGTTCTGTGGATTGGCATTATCCTTGATGGTGTGCAAACGAGCGTAGGTATAGCCGCCGCCTACCTGCCAGTTTTCGGTCAATGCGCCCTGCAGTTCGAAGTCGATGCCCTGGCTGCGAATCTCTCCGGAGGCCTCATTGCAGGTTGCCTGCGGGCAGTTCGCCACGAGCACCTGTACTGCGCGGTTTTCCTGGTCGACGCGGAACAGGGCCAGGCTCGCATTCAGCGCACCATCAAGGTATTCGCCCTTGATACCGACCTCGTAGTTCTTGCCAACGATCGGCTTAAGCGGGGTGCCGGAGGTGTCCTTGGCGCTCTGCGGAGTGAAGATGTCGCTGTAGCTGACATAGACCGAGTGCTGGTCGTCCAGGTCGTAGATCAGGCCTGCGTAACGGGTGAGGTTACGGGTGACCTTGTAGTCCCCGTCGCCATCACGGTTGTCATAGTCGTACCAGTCCAGGCGTGTGCCGAGGATCAGTTTAAGCGGGTCGGCCAGGCTCAGGCGGGTGGTGATGTAGATACCATCCTGAGTGGTGACTTCGCGGCTGTTGCCAGTGTGGACAAAGTCCGGTTTGCCGGCATTGATCGGCCAATTGGTGTCATACGGGGCGTAGTCGTGGGTGGTCATGTCGTAGATGCGCTTGCTGGCACCCACCACCAGTTCATGTGTACGCCCGAACGCGTCGAAGGGGCCACTGACAAAGGCGTCCACGCCGGCCTGGTTTTCATCGTGGGCAGACTGGTAGACAGTCCGGGCCAGTGTGTTGTTCGCCCAGCGCGACTGGTAAGACCCGGTGAACATCGCGTTCTGCTCGGAGTAGTTGGCGTTGAACTGAAGCTGCCAGTCATTGGCCAGGCGCTGACGGACTTCGGCGAAAAGGGTGTTGATCTCCTGATCTTTGTTCTCCCAATCAGTGCCGGGGTTGTACGAACGCGGCAGGTCCAGATGATGGCCGTCAAGACCGATCATCGAAGATCCCCAGAAGTAATTGGTCTTGTCTTTCTGGTGCGAGAAACCGAGGGTGAGGGTGGTGTCTTCGCTCAGGTCTGCTTCGGTGACCGCGTAGAACAGGCCGTGATCTTCCTCGGCATTATCTACGAAGCTGTTGGTATCGCGATAAGACGCGACTACTCGGCCGCGCAGGGTGCCACTGTCGTTGAGCGGGCTGGAGGCGTCGATCTCGCCACGGTAGTCGTCCCAACGGCCGGCGGCGCCGGTCAGGGTGACTCTCTGTTCGGCGAGTGGCCGTTTGCGTACAAGGTTGATGGCCGCCGAAGGGTTGCCAGCTCCGGTCACCAGGCCGGTGGCACCGCGCACAATCTCGACCCGATCGAACATCGCCAGGTTTGGCTGAGCGCCGACAGTCCAGCCTTGATAGCCACTTGGAATGCCGTCATACATGAGGTTGTCGATGTCGAAACCGCGCGCTGAGTATGTCTGCCGACCGGGGCCACTGGAAAAGTCGAGGAACAACCCAGGAGTGGCCTTCACCACGTCGTTGATGCTGGTCATGGCCTGGTCATCCATGCGCTGACGGGTAATGACGGTGACGGCTTGTGGTGTTTCACGCATTGTCAGCGGCAGCTTGGTCGCAGTCGACATTGCGCCAGTGGTGTAGGAGTTGGAGTCTTCGGTAATACTGCCCAGTTGGCTACTGGTGATTTCGGTGGCGCCTAGTTCCAGGGTGGTCGGCTCGGACTTCTCCTGCGTAACGCGGCTGTCATCGGCCAATGCCGGCGCCAGGGAGGCCATGCAAATGGCCATGGTCAAAAGATCTCTGGACGGGTGGAAATAACGCAGCGAGTTGGCACACGACGACATGAACGGCCTCCGCAAATACTAATAATTATAAGAATCATTATTAATAAGTATCTCAGGATTTGTCGTAGCAAAAAAGCTGGGCAGGCAAAAAGTTAGTGATCATAGAGAAGGAGGGGGAGACAGTCGGATTCTGGCGTGATCAACGGTATTTGAGGATCGCGACCTGTTGCAGTGCCTACTGGATGCCGGCAGTTGAAATTCCACTGCATCGAGCAATTGACCCTGACTCGCACTGGAGCCCGTCGCCATCGGTGAGGACGTAATCCTTGTCTTTCGGTTTGACCGCCTTGAGCTGGCGGTCGGAGAGGCGGGTGGTTTGAGTGCACATGAGAAGTTCTCCATGACACCTTTTGGTATTCCCAAGATTAGCGCCGGGTAGCCGGGAATGCCATTGGGAATACCAAATCGCCGGGAACTCAAAAAACCTGGAAAGCCTCCCGCAGCCCTGAAGCCCCCGTATTCACTGGATTTCAGGCACAAAAAAAGACGTCCGTGGACGTCTTTAGATGATGAAGTGGTGGGCCGGGGTAATCTGAAATGGGTTGTTAAGCTTTTGATTCTGCTGGGTAACATTAGATGTCACATCTCTTTGGAATACCAACTGGAATACCATGAGAAATTGAACTGATCAGATGTCGTACTCAACACTTTGGTCCTTGCTGATAGATCTGGGCGCGACAAATTTAGCTTGGGCCAATTTCGGTGGTCGCTTAGCGGTCAGCTTTAACGGCTTGATTTTCTAGTCGTTCAGAGGGCCATCTGTTTACTCTATGCCGAGTAAGTTGCGCATCCCACCCGTGGTGCGCTTGCCAAAGCCCGTGGGTATGAGGGTTTTTTGCTCTTTCATCTCAGCCAATACCGCCAACCACTCGGTTTTGCTGAAGCGCAGTTTGGTATCGTTCCAGCTATGCATGACTTCGGCCACGATGGCTTCATCGGTTACCGGGCGGCCCTCCAGGATGAAATCGTTCCAGGCTGCGTAAAGTGTGACGGTCATTTCGCAATGATCTGTATTCCACTCTCGCATCAGCTCGATAACTTGCTCAATAGAAGCGCGCTCCGTGGCCATCCAGGCGTTCTTATACGCCTGCTGATGTTGCCCAGCGTGTGAGAGCGGGCGGTAGGCATGGCCAACAGTCTCGCGCTCAATACGCTCGTACCACTTACGGTTTTGCAACTCACCTTCGATCTGATTCATCAAATGGCGATCATGTGGGCCGGCGGCGTCGCGGAGGTAGTCACCCTGAATGGCGGCGAGCCTGGCGACGTGTTCGGCTAAGTAAATCACCTTCTGCAGCTTGCGTTGGCCGAAGGTGCGTTGGCTATGTAGCCGATGAGTGATTTCTGCTGCGAGCAGGGTGCGAGCTACTCGCCGGTCCGTAATACTAGGAGCCTGCCGGCTATCTTCGTCTAGAGCTCGTTCGACCAAGGTGCTGGCTAATTGCTCGCTCAGCTGACGGGCTTGGGTTAGTCGGGTTTGGAGTTGCTCGCAAAGTGTCATTAGTTGATCGACTTTGCCGACGATTTTGTGTTGTTCTGCGAGCGGTGGAAGAGCAATTGGATAGTCATTCATTGCTTTGAGGCCAAGATTCTTGATTGTGGTCCCAGTCGCGCTTTTTAAGGCGTATTTCATAAATCCAGGGGCCTCAATCAACAATCTGACAAAGTGTTTGGATACTCCGCTGGCAAGGTTGAAGTAGCAGGCACTTTTCCCTAAAATAATTTTTTCATGTTTGTAAAAAGCAACATTTCCGATAGTGCCGTTGATTGAAACTAGGATGCTTTGCTCATCCAGTGACTTCTTATGTTTGGAATACTCACTTTCACTAACGGTCTTGGTTTCTGGCTTGATGACTATCTTGCCTTGCTTCAAGTTGTTTCCGTTCACGAAGTAGTAATCACCATCTGGGCTATAAATCGGCGTGCCGTGCAGGCCATCACCTAGTTGTCGCGTTATCTGTGAAAGCCTAACCCACTTCCACCCCCGGGGCGTTTGAAATACTCTATCTTCTGAAGGAATAGGGGCCGTCAGCTTTGGCTTTCTGATTTTTCCTTCTGAGTGTAGCAGCGCTATCTCTTTAGTTATTTTTCCCAGTAACTCGTCGGCTGGTTCATCGTTTGGATCTTGCGGTACCAACTTTCCCATCACGGCCAATTGCAGCAGAGTTTGTTTAAGGGCGTCGATGCTGGATTCGGTGGTGAACAGGGTTTGGAAGTGTTCGGCCAGGCGTTGCCAGTTGGCGGCGAAGTCGGTGGCGTCGCTGGCTTGGGGCAGGCTGTCGAGTAGCGTTTGCACCAGTTTGGTGTGGGCGTTTTCGGTGTCGGCCTGCTGAGCTTCCAGGCGGTCGCACAGGGCCATCAGCTCGTCGACTTTGGCAACGATGCGGTGTTGTTCGGCGAGTGGAGGAAGCCCTACTGGCTGAGCAAGGAAAGGCCCACGATTAATGTGTGCCATAACTAGGCCATGAGCATGGTCACTATCGGCAAGAACCTTGATCGCCCACTTCAACAACCAATAAAGATACTGATCGTGCATCACTGCGCTAGGAATTACGCGAAATATGTGCTGGTTAAGAACGGCTTGCTCACCCTGCCAAATAAACGCATCAAGGGTCGCAGACCAAGAAACCAGAATATCGCCGGGGCTGACCACTACCGAACTATCAACTTCTCGTTCGGTACGATTGAACTCGGAATTTCGACCAGAAAGATTCTGAATCCGAATAATCGGTCTTCCTATGCTAGACCAGTCACTAGGCTTGAATGCCAGCCCATTGATGTAGTCACCGGTATCAACAATACGGCACCACACCCAACCACATGGCAACCTAAATGGCTGCTCATTATTCGTAACTTCCACGGCAGGCTTTTCTTTTTTAATTTTCCCGTCGGCCATTGCTTTAACACGTGCAGTACGAGACGCATCCAACCCTGATTTTGCGGATAAATCCTCGGATTGTTGCGTTACAAGCTGACCGCGCACCGCCAACTCCAGAATCAGCTCACGCAGCTTCTTGATGCCATTCGGCGCACCGGCCAGCAGCGGCAGATTGTTGGTGAGCAACGCTGTCATACCTTGCGCTCCAGGGCTTCGGCCAGCACGGCCTTGAGCTGGTCGCGCAGGTCACTGATCTCGCTTTGCAGCGTGGCGTAGTTACGCAGCAGCTCGTCCGGGTCATGGCTGATCTGTTCGCCGATATGAGGGTTCTTGCAGTCTAGGTTCCAGTTGCGGGCCTGCAACTCCTCAACGCTGACCTTCCAGGCGAATTCGTGTTCTACTCGTGCGGCAAAGCCATCGGCTTCGCTGCCCCACCATGCCTCTTCCACGGCGAACTCCTCGATACGCATGGGGCGAGTCTTGGAGTAGTTCTTCACGCCGACCGGATACTGGTGTTCGTAGAACCACACCTGTTTGGTCGGTGTGCCTTTAGTGAAGAAGAGCAGGTTGGTCTTGATACCGGTGTAGGGGTTGAACACGCCGTTGGGTAAGCGAACGATGGTGTGCAGGTTGCACTCCGTCAGCAGTTTTTCCTTGATACGGCTTTTGATGCCTTCGCCAAACAGAAATCCATCGGGCAGCACCACGGCGGCGCGGCCACCGTCTTTCAGTAGCTGCATGATCAGCACCAGAAACAAATCGGCGGTTTCGCGGGTGCGGAAGGCGGCAGGGAAGTTGGTTTCAATGCCGTCTTCTTCCATGCCACCGAACGGCGGGTTAGCCACTATGCAGTGCACGCGTTCGCTCGGGCCCCAGCTGATCAGCGGTTTGCTCAGGGTATTGTCGTGACGGATCTGGCTTGGCACCTCGATGCCGTGCAGGATCATGTTGGTGGTGGCAAGCAGGTGCGGCAGCGGCTTTTTTTCCACGCCGAAGATGCTGGCCTGCAGGGTGCGCTCGTCCTCGGCGGTTTTTACATAGCGGCTGCGTTTGTGCTCGATGGCGCAGGTGAGAAAGCCGCCGGTGCCGCAGGCCGGGTCCATGACCTTTTCATCCAGCTTGGGATCGACCATGCGCACCATAAACTCTGTGACCGGGCGCGGGGTATAGAACTCGCCAGCGTTGCCCGCGTTCTGCAGGTCGCGCAGCAGTTGCTCATAGAGGTTGCCGAACTCGTGGCGCTCTTGGGCTTTGTTGAAGTCCACGCCTTCTTGAATCTTGTTGATCACCTGGCGCAGCAACTGCCCGGACTTCATGTAGTTGTAGGCGTCTTCAAACACGCTGCGCACCACAAAGGCCGAGGGCGTGTTGCTGTACTCGTGCAGGTTCTGCAATTGGGGGAACAGATTATTGTCGATAAAGTCCTTCAGCGCATCGCCGGTCATGCCTTCCGGGTTGGCGGCCCAGGTACGCCAGCGGCAACTGTCGGGAATGGGCGAGCGATAGTTGTCATCCATCAGTTCCCATTCAAGCTCGCGGTCATCGAAGATTTTCAGGAACAGTAGCCAGACCAACTGGCCGATGCGCTGGGCGTCGCCGTCTACGCCAACGTCTTTGCGCATGATGTCCTGGATGGACTTGATGGTGGAGCTAATGGACATGAAGTTCTCTCAACGCGTACCGCAAGGGGGGCGAAATTCTACCGGATAGTGGGGGCGACTGCTTTGGCATGTCGTCGGTGTTTAGCCGCTAGCTTGCGTAAAGTTCGTCTTCCAGCTCATGGATAGCCTTGTTGTAACCAGCTTTACCGCCAAAGGCTTTGACCAGTTCGAGGGGCGCACCGAACTGACTGAAAGGGTCGAGCTGCAGGATTTTGATGTCCTCGATATGCTCGACGCCGGTATCGGCGTATTTATCCAGCAACGCTTCCAGAACCTGGCGAGCCGCTCCGGAATACTTCGCAAAATAGTTGCGCTTCTTCACCTGCTCCGCCCGCTCGCGGCGTGATAGGGCAGGTTGATCGAAGGCGACGTGACAGATCAGATCGAACGGGTCGAGCGGCTTGCCCTGTTTCTTTTCCACCTCTTCTGCCAAGGCCTCCCACATCACGCCTTGGACGGCCATCTCCTCGATGATGACTTTCTTTTGCTCGGAGTCACTCCAGCGCCGAAGGAAGTCATCCAGGGAGGCAAACTGCTTTTGCACACAGGCGCGGGTGTAGTCGTGGAGCGATTCCGTGATCAGTCGGCCATCCGGGCCGTAATACTGCACACGCTCGGCGATGACATAAATCGGGACGTTGTCGATGACGTACTTGATGCGTTTTTTGCCCTCATCTTCGCCGGTAAAATCCAGATCATCGCCCTCGTTATCGTTGCCTGCGCTGATGCCATCTTCGTCGGCAAGCGGGTCATCCGGTGGTACGGGAGAGTCATCACCTTCTGGGGCGTAGATCACCACCGGGTCGCCGTCGAAGGCCGGGTCGGCAAACAGCTCGGTGGCCTTTTTGAAGTCCATGATGGTGAACCAGTACTTGCCGTAGTCTTCGTTGATGCGAGTGCCGCGACCGATGATTTGCTTGAACTCGGTCATCGATTTGATGTGCTGGTCGAGCACGATCAGCTTGCAGGTCTGAGCGTCGACGCCCGTGGTCATCAGCTTGCTGGTGGTGGCAATCACCGGGTAGCGCTCTTCCGGGTTGATGAAGTTGTCCAGCTCGGCCTTGCCTTCCTGGTCATCGCCGGTGATACGCATAACGTATTTGCGATTCTCAGCCACACGCTCGGGGTTGAGGTTGACCAGTGCCTGGCGCATGCGCTCAGCGTGGTTGATGTCGTCGCAGAAGACGATGGTTTTCTGAAACTGATCGGTGGCCTTGAGGAGTTCGGTAACTTTCTGCGCCACCAGTTGGGTCCGCGCCTCGATAACCAGGGTGCGGTCCATGTCCTTGAGGTTGTAGATGCGGTCTTCGATCAGCTCGCCATTCTTATCGAGCATGCCTTTGGGTGGCCGCCAGCCTTGCAGGTCTTTATCGAAGTCGATACGCACTACTTTGTAGGGGGCGAGAAAGCCGTCTTCGATGCCTTGCTTCAAGGTGTAGCTGTAAATCGGCTCACCGAAGTAAGTGATGCTGGATACTTCTTTGGTTTCCTTTGGTGTGGCGGTAAGGCCGACATGGGTGGCGCTGGAGAAGTATTCGAGGATTTCACGCCAGGCGGAATCCTCGGAGGCGCTGCCACGGTGGCATTCGTCGATCACGATCAGGTCGAAGAAGTCGCGGGAGAACTGCTTGTAGATGTTCATCTCTTCATCAGTGCCGGTGACGGCCTGATAGAGCGACAGGTAGATCTCGTAGGAGGTATCGATCTGACGTTTGGCGATTTTGGTCATCGCCTGGCCGAAAGGCTTGAAGTCGTTGTTCTTGGTCTGGTCGACCAGGATGTTGCGGTCAGCCAGGAACAGGATCCGTTTCTTCTGTTTCGATTTCCACAGCCGCCAGATGATTTGGAAGGCGGTGTAGGTCTTACCGGTGCCCGTGGCCATCACTAGTAAGATACGGTCTTGGCCACGCGCTACAGCTTCGACGGTGCGGTTGATGGCATTCATCTGGTAATAGCGCGGCATGCGCCCGGAACCGTCGTCGTAGTAGGGCGCTTCGATCTTGTGCTGGGCGGTATTATCCAGCCCCTTCCACTGGCAGTAGCGCTGCCAAAGTTCGGCAGGGCTGGGGAATTGATCAAGGGTGAGTTCGGTTTCTACCTGGCTGCCTGTGCCACTGCGGTCGTGAAACAGGAAACCATCGCCATTGCTGGAGAACACGAACGGTACGTCCAGCGCCTCTGCATAGCCCAGGGCTTGCTGCATGCCCGATCCAACGGAGTGCTTGTTGTCCTTTGCCTCGATCACCGCGATAGGCAGGTTGGCTTGGTGGTAGAGGATGAAGTCTGCGCGGCGTGCTTCTCCACGGCTGTGAAGTTTGCCCCGGACGATAATGCGGCCTTTGGTAAAGCTGACTTCCTCGCGCACCTGCTTGTGCATGTCCCACCCAGCTTGTTGAATGGCAGGGGCGATGTACTTGCTGCAGATGTCCCGCTCGGAAAGTGATTTCTTGTCCATGGCTGGCTATGTCCCTATGGCGTGCCGTGGACTTTACCAGATCGGGCTGGAGGCATGCTGCCAGTATTGGCACGCTAGGCTGAAACGCAGCGTGGTAAGCCCGGAAAGCGTACGCTTCTAATCCTTACGTGCGTCGGTTTGCTCCATCCGCGTAATTGCCGCGCGTAGAAACGGTGCCTGTCAGGTATCTGGGAATTGACGTAGACGATGCCCTTGAGATGGCAGAGCAGACCGATATCTGGCTTGGATAAGCGACGGTTGAGGTCAGGTCGTCGCTATCCGGCCCATACCGGCGTCTATCTAACAGGCGGTGAATGCAGGCACGCAGGAGTCGGCCACAAGCCTGGCTCAGCGTGTGGCCCCATAGAAATGCTGACTGTCTTATGAGCTAGCACCGGTATGCCACCCATCACTAAACATGGGGTATGAAACGAATGTGCTGGGAGCTGGTGTTTCAGCCAGAAGCGAACATCTTCAACAGGGCTATTGCTAAGGAAAAGAGGGACTACCTCGAATTCTTTGCGCTTAGCGTATGCACGTATTGGAAACCCGCTTGCTCCCAATCGCGCCAGTCTGGCGTCGTGTTAGGGAGCCAGGGAACATTGATAATTTCAACTAGCTTTTTTGTATCTTGTTCGTAAAACCCTGCCTGAACGCCTTCAGGAAGTTCTACAGCTAGCGGATAGGTATTTTTGTAGGCGCTATGATCAAGCTTCCATCCGGATTCTATCTGTTCCAAAATTTCGGTCAGCCGATTTTTCTGAACTTCGGCAATTTTCTCGATGAGTTCATCAAATGTGCAGATAAGAGGCTCGCCCTCTGAAAAATCGGAGAATCGTGCGCTAGGCCGGTCCCCCACACTCTTGTCCAGCTCGCGGCCAGTCCGGATATAGAAGTTTAGTGCTCCCAAATCGAGCACATCACCTCTCAGTTCTGCTTCACTCTCAAGCACTGCCAAAATATAAATCTGTGCCGGAAAGCCATAAGTCCAGCAGTTTGCATCTTTCAGAGGGTTCCAATAAGTTGTTTTGCTTAAGCTCCATGTTTTGGGGGCTCTAGTGGTTTTAAATTCACACGTTGTGCCCCAAGTTAGCTGAAGGTCAAACACATCACCGTGAGGTTGGCTCTCGTAGTGCTCGCGAATGCTTTTTTCGAGATCACCTTTGCGAGGATGCCAGGTGGTTAAGGTTCGCACCGTTTCGCCAACGATTTGATCAATGTTTTCAATGAGGTGTTGAACTAAGATGTACTCGATCAATACTCCGCGCAGCATAGGCACAGACATGTTCGAAAAGGCCCAACCCCAAAAACCGGAAGCTTTGTAGGGGGTTGAGATATCACCGAGTGAAAACTTAGTTGCCTCGCTGATCAAAGGATTTTTCAAAAGAAGTTCCTTAGATATGGTTTGTTGTGTAGGTAAAAAGTTGTTGTAGGAGTAATTCCATGCGGCGCCATGTGAGAACTCTGTAGTAATTTTTGCGCTAAGTTTTCTGAAAACCCAAAAACTGCCCATGTCGAGGCCAGTAGCAGACTCATAATTAACTTGCCGTGGAAGATTTTTTACCACTGCTGGCCTATATTTTGAGTGCCTCGCTGACTCCCGAGGGAGTCAGCGAGGCACTACGCGAGAAGCAGAAAGGCAGTGAATCACCAATACCGTGCGTAGGTCTAGACTCTGAAACTAACGCGATCAACTTACTCAAGCAGCCAGAGTTCGCATTGGTATGTCATACTGCACCCACCATTCGAGATTAAGGTTCCGGTAAGGTACTATCCCAATGCTTGGACAGAGTTTGCCAAACGTTTTTCTTGTCCAAATTGGGTGGTGTAGAACCGCTGCTCTATTCCATAGATGAGCATCTTTAGGTCGTTGTCCGTAGAAATGTCAAACATTCCCGAGTCTTTGTTAAATTTCAAGCTCTCGCCGCAATAGCCATCAATGTAGGAAAGCATACCTTCTTTGTCTTGCTCGGGTAACGCTGCCAACGTAGCCATAGCCAGTGCAATTCGTTTTCGGTTTGGCTTTGATACTTTGTCGGCATCAAATTCATTGCGGAGCGTAATAAATGGCTCGTCGAGGAATTGCTTAACCTCTTCTTGGGTTGCCTCTTTATAAAGCTCATCGATGCCCGGAAAAATACTGGAAATTGTCGCCAGATTTTTGAAAATCAACACGTCAAGTGCGGAGAAATATACCGCATCCGGTTGAGCATTGATCACCAACCTCAGTCGATCATCTTCAACCTCTGCCACCTCACCGAAGACAAAGGTCTTTCGGCGTAGAAACAGAGAAGGCGTGACTTTCTGAAAGTAGAAATCATCGCCCTGAAGCGCACAGATGTGAGAGATATCCGGAAATTTATCCTTAGGTAGGTCGTCGTAGTCTTTTGCATCGAAGTCCGATGTGAGAATTTCAGAGCAGTAGGCTTGCTCTGAAAACTCTTCGACCTTAAACCAGCACTCCTCGTCCAAATTATGATCGGGGTTGTAAGGAATGCACGCTGCGGGATCAATCTCCAATTTTGGGAATAGTGTGTAATCGGAAATTAACTTGAAGATTGGCTTTTTGCGCAGTTTTTTTACTTTTACTAGTACATGGTCCATATGTTCACTCTCGCTCAATAAATGTGTAATTATTTATTCTGAAGGCTTTGGCAATGGCGATATCACTGGGAACCTTGTATCTCTCGCGACTGATGAGGAATATGGAGGCCTTGGATGTCGTGGTTATATTGTAGAACTCATATCCATACAGCAAAAATAAGGGGTTGAAATATAATGCCTGTGACCTGAACGTAAAAATGAACAGGACCCCATATACAAAGAATAGTGTTTCCCAGTTGCTCACGCTGAGCGCCACGAAGAAATACCCCAGGTAGCTGGGTAAAAAGCTATTGTTCGCGTGCTCGATACTATCCACCTGCCCTTGCTTGAACTCGTCCTTTCCTAACAAAGAACTGAGGCGAAGACTCACTCCAGTGAGAAGGATCGGAACCAAAAGGTATAAGGCATAGGACACGGCATTAGGTGTTTTGTCTAACCAGGGAAGGCCAGAAAAGAAATGTGCCAGCGTAAGACCTTTTTGAACGAGATAAATGATGACCAGAAGCGGCGTAGCATTGAAGGTCAGCAATATCCTGAATATAAAGTTAAGATCAAATCGTAACCTGTCCATAGGTTCCTTAGCGTAAAGATTAGGCATCGAAATTTCAGCACCGCAGACCGGAACGATATCAAATTGCCATATTTTCGTCTAGCGTATGCTGGTTCGTCAGGTTGATCTAACATACAAGTTGGGCGAGATAGCCTTGCTGGGATTCGTGAAGCCGCCGCATCCCGACCAACAAGTTTCGATGCTTGAGGCTGTAATTGACGTTTGAAACTTTGCCTTTCCCGCTAAACCCTCCGATCCAGCGATCTTTGATCGCGCCGATCGGAGGGTTCACTTGCTTTTTCTCGAAGCTACCGCGTTCCACTTTCTCCTTTCAGATTTGATTAGCGCCGTGCCTTTGCCCCTTAGCAATTGCCCGCGATCTCTATCGAGCGCCGCGCCGTTTCAGTGTCAGAGCGGATCTTTTCGTGGGGGTATAAATGTAGGTGTGGCGACAGCGGCGACAGCGGCGACAACCCATGCGGAACGTGGCCTGGAGCGTGGCGACAAAAGTGGCGACAGTCGCCAATTTTGTTGCACTTTGGCCGTGACGCTTGACCGTATTTTCGAGCGGGTATAAAAATTGGCGCACGGATCGCTGTCGTTGACAGCACCAGCCCAGGTAGCCAGAACCTTCAAGGCTACGCCACTTGCGTGGTGGTTATCCCAAAGTGCGATTAGCATCCGGCGGCTCGCACGGTCACTCCCCAAGAGTGATGGATGCCTACTCGACTTGTCTGTCCACTGCGGCAGACGATGGACCTCCCTCGCTGCGCTGCAGCAACCTCACCTCTCGGCACATTTCGTTGCGCCAAACTGCGCCCGTCTCTTTCTGCTGGAAAGAGACGGGCGCTCGTACCACTGCTGTAAGCCACGTCGTACAGGGCATTGCCGCAACTCTCCTCGTGACAATCGGCCTGACAAATCCGATTCGTAGCCATCCGCAATGACACAGGCACGGGTGCCGCAGCCAATGGAAAGGCTGCACCTGACTGACAGTCAGGCATGCCCCAGGTGTCGATGTTGTTGCCTTCTCCCACTCAGGATCTCCAGGTGTCGAACTCGTCAGTCGGCACAGCCTCCACCCGCCCGCATCTTCGGATGCGTCTAAGGAGGCCAGATTCATGGGTTCATGCCCTTGCTCCCGGTCGTAAGGAGCCGTGCGTTCCGCGTCAGTGAACACCTCACAGGTCGCAGGGGCCTTGATCCCTGATAACACTCAACAGCTGTGGCGGGACTACGTGAGGACAACCAGCAATGAACGAGGAGAGGGCTCATGCCGCAGTTAGATCCGAAGTTTGAACTACCACGACCACCTCGACCGCTGATTGAGTCGAATCCCGTGGCCCAGCCTTATCCGGTGCAGGCACTGGTGGGATTCTTGGGCCTGCGGTGGAGCGCATGGCGGAGGTCATCGGCGTGCCCCAGGCGCTGGCCGCGCAATCGGTGTTGGCGGCCTCGGCGCTGGCCACACAAGGCCATGCGGGCTTACATCTCGACGGGCGCAGTTATCCGCTGTCGCTGTACCTGATCACCGTGGCCGCGTCAGGGGATCGCAAGACGGCGACAGATCGATTTGCCTTGCTGCCAGCACGGCAATGGGAGCGTGAGCAGTGGCAGCGTTACCGCGAACAGCTTGTACGGCACCGTGCCGCACAGCGGCAGGCGCAGCGTATCAAGCCTGGCGATCCTGAGTCCGCGAACGGAATGTCGCTCGAAGCGGAGCCCTCAGCCCCTAGGCTGATCACCACGGACCCGACTATCGAGGCCCTGATCAAGGGGCTCTGTCATGACCTGCCTAGCATGGGTTTGTTCTGTGATGAGGGTGGACAATTCCTCGGCAGCAGCACCATGAGTCGGGATAACCGTTTGAAGGCGGTCACAACCTTGTCGTCACTCTGGGACGGTAGCCCGATAGATCGCGCTCGCTCCATGGTTGGTGAAAGCTTGCGAGCCTACGACCGGCGCTTGAGCCTGCATCTGATGCTGCAACCATATTTAGCCATGCAGTTACTCAGTGACCCGTTGCTGCAAGGGCAAGGCATTCTCGGCCGCTGCCTGATGACCTGGCCCTCCAGCCTGGCAGGACAGCGCAGTTATCAGGCTGTCGACTTGTCGAAAGATGGCGCCCTAAAGCGCTATCACCATCGCCTCTCTGCCCTTTTTCATCAGCCTTGGTCACTGTCTCCTGATGGTGCTTTGCAGTTATCACCGCTAACCCTCTGTCCGTTAGCCCGCCGTCGCTGGATTGATTTGCATGATGCCATCGAAGCTCAGCTAGGTGAGTTTGGTGAGCTGGCCAGCGTACGGCCCAGCGGATCGAAGGCCGCCGATAACCTGCTGCGCGTCGCCTGCATTCTGGCAGTTGTGGAGGAGAGCAGCGTCGTGGAGGTCGACCATATCCAACGGGCCTCGGCCTTAGTTGGCTACTACCTCACCGAGATCCAGCGTCTGACTGAGCAGGAGCCAGTGTGTCGAATTAAGGAGGAGGCGGACCGGCTGCTGCGCTGGCTCCAGGTCAAAGATTGGAAGCGCTTCAGTATTCGTGAACTGAATCGCAATGGTCCCCGCTTTGCCCGTAAGAGCAGTCGCCATGCCACCAAGCTGTTAGTCGAGTTGCTTGACCATCAGTGGCTGATCACCGACGGCCACACCTTCGAGGTGCGCCATGTTCAATCTTGATGAAGCACTGCGCAACCACCTAGCTCAACGCCAAAAGGAGCCGAAAGCGCGGTTTGTCGCCGCGAGTGTCGCCACTTTGTCGCCACGCTCAAAGCCAGGCAGGACAAGGGATGTCGCCGCTGTCGCCGATGTCGCCATCCTCCGTAAAACTATCACCTCGACGACAGCCATTATCCAGTGGTTAGAAGAGGAGGGTGCGCATCTCTACGTTACCGACAACACGCTGTGTTTTCGCCCGACTGATTGGGCCCAGTTCGCTATCGTGAGTGTGCACTGGAGAGCCCTTTTGCATGATCTCGCGGCAGTCGATCAGGAGCAGGAAAATGGCTCGGTTCGGTAAGCGAGCGGTGCGTAATTTTGGCTTTGGTCGCCAGCTCAGCTATGCCGGACCGCAAGCACTGAAGGATCTATTTGGCGACGGCCATTTTGCTACCGTCAAAGCTCATAGCGATCGGTGGCAGGCTTTCGTGAATTGGTGTCGTTCCGAGGAAGGGCCGAGGCTGAATGACGCGCGACTGATCGACCGTGACATCCTCATGGGGTACGCCGCTTATGTTCGTAAGCAGGTTGATCAGGGCAGCGTCGGCATTGCCACCGCACAGAACCGACTGTCCAGCGTGAACCGAACGATGGCCGCGCTGCGCAGTGATCAGTACGTCAAAATCCCCAGTCCGAGTAAGGCGCTAGGCCTACAGCGTTCAAGCGTTCGTAGTGAGGCACCGCAAGGCCAAGACCGTGTGCAGGTCAGACTGATTGCGCAAACTCTGTCAGAGCGACAGCAATCGAGAGTGAGTGCCATTGTGTTCTTAGCTCGGGAGACCGGCATGCGGCTGCGTGAAGCGATCTTGGCGGACCTGCCACGGCTGCAACGAGAGGCTCAGCGACTGGGCAAGATCAATATCCAGGATGGCACCAAGGGGGGGCGGGCAGGTGCATCAGCGCCGCGTTGGATCGCAGTCACGGATCAAGTTCGCGATGCCCTCGATAGGGCCACGGAAGCGTCACCCAAGGGCAGTCGGAATCTGTTAGCACCTGATGAAAGCTACAAAGACTTCTCACAGGCAGTTGTTCGACCTGCTCGGGACATTCTGCATGAGCATGGATTGAAAGGCTTTCATGAGCTGCGAGCGGCTTACGCCTGTGAGCGCTATGAGCAACTGACCGGCTTCTCTGCACCCATTAATGGCGGCCGTGGTTATCGAGAGGATCGAGCACTCGATCAGCGTGCACGACAGCAGATCAGCCATGAGTTGGGGCATAACCGCATCGATGTGGTGAGTGCCTACATCGGAGGTCGGCGATGAAGGCCGAGTTCGATATGACGTTGTTTCTGAGTCCTGTGCTCAAAGGTGCGCACGCTACGCGGCAGCGGCACATCAGGCAGGCAGAAAAGATGCGAGAGGTAATTCGTGAGCGCTGGAGTTGCGCAACTCCTTGGTCCTGGAGGGACAAACACGTGAGATGGTTTCTGGAGCACTATCTGCGTTGTTCAGCACCAGGGACCGTTTACTACTACGGATTAACAGCGAGGTTAATCCGCTGCAGAAAGGCGCAACTCAGTAAGCGGACAGTGCGTCTATCTTGCGTCCTATCTAGTCGTTTGTTGCTCCAGAGCTAGACGAGGCAGCACCTTCAGCAGTCGCGATAGAACAGCTTGAGATCAGGCGAAAGATACCTGAGTAAAGCAAACGTCAGAGTACAGGCTTGCGCCTGATTCGCATGGCGGAATACGTTCACTTATAAAGACTTCGGTACAGGCATGTCCCCGTGTTTTTAATCAATAGCGGAGTGGGCGTAGGCGTTTGAGCCGCCAAAATACAGTCCAGCTTGGGAAGCACTGCGATGTCCTTGCTTACCACAGGCGCCGCCACTTTCACCTTGGCGTCAGACAACGTAATACATAGATGCGCGTAGCTACCTATCTTCTTCAAAGCGACATTTCTGTGCCGGCCAGGGCAGATCAACAATATGTCCCCAAAGCGAAACTGACGGAACGCCCTCACGCTGTACAAACCATTGGGCCCTCCGTAGGCCTCCAGCTGCCAGAGATTTTTATTAAAAACCTCCTTTGGGTAATCCTTTTCGTCCAGGACATAGCTCAGCTCGGTATTGTCCCTGATCTTGATCAGATTGCCTGCGGAATAGACCCACAAATCCAAAATTGCAGGAAGTAAAACGGCATTGGCAAAAATGCATACCAGCAGAGCAAGAGCGGCTCGACCGGTGCGCTGCAGCACGTTGCCTTCTGATAAATAGAAAGACATAACAGGCGCTAGGTAAAGACACATGATCAACAAGCAGACGCCGATCGCCCCAAGTGCTTCCCAGCCGTTCTCTCCGCCGCGCCAAGCCATGATACCTAGTTGAGCCGGAAACACTCCGCTCATTGAAGTAAAAGCGAGCAATAGACCTAGCCAGCCAAGCCGAACGGTGCGATAGCCTTTTCTACGCCAAGGTTTACGAGGCCCAGGCGAGAGCTCCAGTACTTTTTCCTTGAGTGATGCTTCTTTGCAGAGGACATGCCACGCTGCCCAAGCAGCAGCAAATGCGACAAATACGAAAAAGTAGCCAGGAGCAACGGCTATACCAAAGGTTGAACCCAGTAGATTAAGCGAGAGTAGTCCGTATCCTCCACCGACAATAAGGCTAAATCGAAATGCGAGCGTTTTTTCCAACTCCCTTCCAGGCGAGCATTGTGTAATACACATCATGAAGGCTAACGACGGCACTGATACGATAACCAGAAGCGAAGCTAGAACGAGTAAAGTAAAAAACAACCAAGCTACGAGGTTCGATGGGTTTCCCAAAGAGCTCAGAATCAATTCTGGGTGATGGATAAGCCACAAATACTTGGTTAGAAGTGAAGTTGAAATTAATGTCGCTGCCAAGGGAAGCCACCATTTGATGTCGGCAAGTAGTCCAGACAGCGCTTGCCGGTAGCTGGTAGCTCTCGATATCTCCGTTGGCGTTTCGGGTAGTGGGTTTTGCGCGGTGGTTTGCTGTTCCACTTCACCGGTCATTAGCGAAGATTCCTTCCTTGGGGATCAAATGACATTTGGTCGTTCTGGCTTTGCGAGGTGCGCAATTCTAATGGAACGAGACCTCTTGTCAAAACTCACTACCAATCGCCGGTTATGCCAGATAGTCGTACCCGTCACGCCTAGCTTTAGCGCCCTCTCAACGGTGCTGTGGCTGAAACACGCCGTAAGCGTCCGCGCATCCCGTTTTGCGTAGCTAAGCCGGTTGCCAATGATGCGGCACAAAACTCCCCGATTTCACTCGCCCGCTGCGTCGGCAGGCGAGTGAGGAGGTCCTTAAAATAAGCTTATGCATCATGCCCGTTGAACTTGGCCGACTGGATCAAACTCATTGGTGCTTCTTCCCGTTTTCCGCTGCGTAATGACCCAACGAACAACCCATTCTTGCGCCCTAGCGTCCATGGTCGTATCTGATTTTCGACGTGGTTATTGTCTGCGCAACTCGTGGTTGTCTGATAGAACTTTTAAGCGTGACCCCCTGAGTATGGGAATGCGGAGCCTTCCCATACTCAGGGGCTTGGCCGAGGGGGCGCAGGCATGTAGGAGAATTAGCGACAGTCGTCATTTCTGTTGCCATGCTCCACGACAGGGATCGCATGGATTGTCGCCGGTGATGCTCAGCGTATCGGCACCACGTTACGGTCCCTGGTTTGATTGATGGCAGATGCCGACAGGCTTCCAGTGGCTGCCTTCTGAATATGCTCACTCCACCAGGCCATCATCGGACGCCGGCGTTCGATGTAATCCGCCCTGTTGTAGGCGCTACGAACTTCGTCCTTGTCGACATGCGCCAGTGCGACCTCGATCAGTTCCGGATCCCAGCCATGCTCATTCAGGATGGTACTCGCCATCGAGCGCAAGCCGTGGCTGACCAGACGGTCCTGAAAGCCCATGCGCTTCAATGCCATGTTGGCGGTCTGGCTATTGGCATGGGTGCGGGGATTTCTATCTGAGGGGAACACGTACTCTCTGTTACCACTGAGTTGCTTGAGCGTCTCCAGTAACGAAAGTGCCTGATCGGTAAGGGGGATTGTGTGCGGCCGACGCTTTTTCATACGCTCTGGCGGAATGGTCCAAATGCGCTTGTCGAAGTCGATATCTGCCCATCGTGTGGTGGCTGCTTCGGCAGGGCGGGTCATCGTGTGCAACTGCCATTCGATCAGGCAGCGGGTCGTGCGCTTGATGCTGGCGTTCGCGATTTCCATCATGAGCTCGGGAAGCTCCTCAGGTGGAAGCGCAGCCATGTTCTCTTTCTTGGGTTTCTTGAACACCGCCCGAATTCCATTGAGGGGATTCGAGAATATCAGTCCAGAATTGACGCCGTAGGTCATGATCTCGTTGAGCCGCTGGCTCAACCTTTTCACAGTTTCGAGGCTGCCCTTGGCCTCGATTGGGCGAAGGATCTTGATGACCATTGGAGCAGTGATCTGCGAGAGCGGTGTTGTTTTCATGCTTGGGAGAACATGAAGCGTCAGTGATCGCCAGATGTCTTCGCCGTAGGCCTTGGTAACCGAGTCTTTCTTCAACTCGAACCAGGCCATGGCCACCTTCTCGAAGGTGTGCTCAGTTTCAGCGAGCTTGGCTTGCCGTACCTCATCACGTTGGGCTTTGGGATCAATACCCAGGGCGAGCAGCTCACGCGCCTCGACGGCTTTCTTTCGGGCATTGGCCAGCGAGAGGTCGGGGTACGGACCGAGGGCCATGTTGATACGGCTTCTGGTCAACGGCTCGCGATAATTGAAATTCCACATCATCGAGCCGCTGGCGCGCACTCGAAGCTGCAAGCCATCGCCGTCGCTAAGGACGAAGTCTTTACCAGTTGCCTTGACTGCCTTGAGCTGGCGATCGGAAAGGCGGGTTGCGTTAGTAGGCATGGGACTACCTCCAGCACCGTTTTGGTATCCTGAAAATAGCACCAGGTAGTATGGGATACCACCCGGGATACCAAAACGCCTGGAACTCAGAGAGGCTCCAAAGCCCCCAAAAGCCCTAAAACCCCCGTAATCATTGGGTTTCAGGCACAAAAAAAGACGTCCTTGGACGTCTTTAGATGATGAAGTGGTGGAGCCGGGGGGATTTGAACCCGCATCCAACCTACGTAGTCCGTGGCTTGCAGCCTAGTAGCTGGCATAAAGCTGTCATTTGAGTGTCCAGACCTTGACAGCAATTTTGGCCATCTCGCGCTGTCGTTGCTCAATGGCATCCATATCCCACTGATCCAACTCCGCGATTTGGCTGGTCAGCTTGAATGGTGAGTCCCGGAAAACTTCTCGTTTTTCTTCAAAGGCCTCGTTGCCAAATGTGCTGTTTGACTTAGAGGACATAATCGCTAGATTCCCCAGGCGTTTTTGATATGCACGTGCGTCTTCAGAATCCCAATCTGTGAGCCATTCAGATGAAGGCGTCTGGGGCAATATGTGCTCCAGATTAACCTTTTGGACGTCCTCGTTCGGTACCAGTTCGCCCGTCGATCCTGGTAGCCCTAACTCCAGTGTTCTGAGGTAATACCGTGCGAGAGCAGGTTTCGAGATAGAGGCGATAGAGAAAGCCTGCTCGAATGTTGCGTCTGATGGAAGGTTGGAAAATGCAGCTATGATTTCTTTAATAGATGTGAGCTTTCCTTCAGTGACCCCTTTGGCGGCTTCGCCATAAACTCGCTCAAGAGTGCCGCTGCCCGTGCCGCCTACGATTTGATAACGAACCGCAACGGCAACCAGCCGCTTAAATGTCTCGCCTATTTTCTGCTGTGAGAATTTTTCCATCACAGCTAAAAGCAACGGCCGGACCTGTGTCATGCCTAGTACGTTGAATGCTGCTACAGATTCCTTGGTGCCTTGCTGTCCTCGCCACAATTCATGATCAGTATTCAAAAGCGCAGCGTAATTTCGAGCTGCGTTACACAGTTCTGTCGAAAAGCCGAGAGCAAGCTTTTTGCTTGTTATCTTTCTTTTTATCACTCCGAACAGTTCTTTTTCTCGAATCAAGCCATATTTTGACATGGCAAAATGACGAAGGTAAGTTACAACTAGCGG
Source organism: Pseudomonas karstica (assembly GCF_009707515.1). Taxonomy (GTDB): domain Bacteria; phylum Pseudomonadota; class Gammaproteobacteria; order Pseudomonadales; family Pseudomonadaceae; genus Aquipseudomonas; species Aquipseudomonas karstica. The sequence goes on from NZ_WLYI01000009.1 coordinate 32,673, forward strand.
GTCATCAGATGCGCTTTCCAACGTCGCCACCATTGTTAGCCAGCGATCTTTGGTATCGGCGATCTTATCGCCCGACCGGTGAAATAGATAATTTTTAAGCAAGTCGGAAATCGCAAGTTCAAGACCCCGGTCGTTGAGGGTCTCAAAAATTATGAACGCGTTAGTGTCGTCTGGGGCCTGAACTACGATTATTTTTAGATTGGTTTCTAGATAATCCAGCCACTCATGCAGAGTTTCCTCGGAGTCATGCGCTTCTTGGCATAATTTGTCCACGAAATCTGTCAAGTAACTTGATGCTTTCAGGAGCCTTTTATGAGACTGGCGCTGATATTTCTTCAGGTCAATAGCGCCGCGATCATCAATTAGTTCTTGGTAAAGTTCATCGTCGACCTCGTTGAGTATTAATCGTGGTTCGCGCTCCTTTGTCTTCCTATCAACGCTTGCCAAAAAATCGTTGCGGATTGACGTTTCGGCCTCCGTATCACCTTCTGATCGGAACCGATCTCGGATTGCAGAAATTAGCAGGCTCACTGTTGTCAGCCGCTGCTGTCCATCCACTACTTCAAATCTTCTGTCGATCGGTCCTGTGGCAACGATCGATCCGAGGAAATACTCACGTTCTTTGGACTTGATTGCGTCACTGACGTCCATTACCAAGGCTTCAACATGTTCAACTTCCCAAGCGTAAGAGCGCTGGTACGCCGGAACCCGGAACCGTTTGGTTTTAAGTGCGTTACTAGTGCCGTCGAGGTGAATGCTAATTTCTTGTACAGTTGACATGGTTTCTATCCATGAAATGCTCATTGGGAAGCCCTTTGGGACGAAATCTCGTCTGCGAGGCCGGCGGCGAAGATGGCCTCCGCCTTGGTCCCTGCCAGCTTATCTGCTTGTGGTATCCATTTGCCATACACTCGGGCAATCATGGTCCAATCGCTGTGTCCCATTTGCTTGGCCACCCACATTGGATGCTCACCCGCAGACAGCATCATTGACGCGTAGGTGTGGCGAGTCTGATAGGGGCGCCTGTACCTGACGCCAGCCTTCTTCATCGCCGGCACCCACATCGTTTTTCGGATCGGCCCATCGCCCGTCCAGCGCTCAAGCGTGCGCGGGTTCTGGAAAACTTCTGCATCTGCCAAGAAGGTGAGGGCTTTTTGAGCTTTCAATGCCTCCAATGCAGGCCTGAGCAGTTTCACGCTTCGGCGACCTGCGGCCGTCTTCGTAGTCTCCGCTTTACCCTTGCCGGCCTGGGTCATCGCTCGACTAACCATGGCCTCTTCGCGCAGCCAATCGATATCGCCCCAGTCCAGCGCTACCAGTTCGCTGGTACGCAGACCGGTCCATAGGGCGAACTGCATCATGTTGCGAGCCTGGCCGGAGAGGGCGGCCAGCACTGCCTGTTGCTCCTCTGGACTGAACGGGTCGACGTCATCCTCTTTCGGCGGTGCCGCCTTCCGCGAGTAGGTCCAGCCGGCTAAAGGGTTCAGTTCGATCAACTCTTCCTCAGTCGCGTCATTGAGTGCAGATCGCAGGCAGCTTTGAATGTTGCTTAGCGTCTTGTTGCTCACCTCCAAGGTGTCGAGCCAGTCCCGCACCGCTTTTCGCTTCAGGTCGACCATCATTGTGTCGCCCAGAGCGGGGATCAGGCGCAGGGTGACCAGCTTCCGGTATCCATCGAAGGTACTGCTGGCGACGTGCTTTTCCTTGGCGGCTAGCCACCTGGTCAAGAATCCATTGACCGTTTCGCGGGATGCCTCAGGCGCAAACTTCGCCGCCCGGGCAGATCCCGGAAAGGTTACCGCGTAGTCAAAGGTTCCGATCGAAATCGCGTGCTCGATCGCGGCTTTATGCTGCTCGGCCTTCTTCAGATTAGTGGCGGTGGGCTTGAGCGTGATCCGCTCACGGCACCTGACGCCCCGATACATGAACGTGATTTCGATACTCGTATCGGAGACTGCCCGAACTCCCCTCCCGCCTCTACCCATGATTCATATCCCTCTACATCGAGAAGCGTCCGGCCATCCGGCGCCTTGATCCATATCTCACCGAGCCGCCAGATGCCGTCACGAATCTTTGAGCGGATCGCGTCCTCTGTGTAGCCAGACTCGCTGGCAAATTTCCTGACGGTCACATAGCGCATAGCTTCACCGCTCTTCGTGTCGCGACACGTTTTCGTTAACTGCAGAATGTGTCGTCGCCATTTTCAGAAGCATGGGGTTAGCCTCGCCGGAAGTGATCAGCCAACAGCCGGCGAGCGTCGACCCCGCACGATGCCGACATGGCGTAGATCTGGCCGAAGGTGGTTTCCCGGTGCTGCAGTGCGTTGAATAGCTCAATCAAGCGCAGGCCCAAGGGACCGTTACGGCGGCTCACGGCAGCGACTCCGGGGTCTCTGCTTCGGCGTCCAAGGCACGCTGACCGTACATGCGCACACGGTCATCAATGTGCATCTGCTCTGAAACCACCGAAATTCCGGTAGTTTCACTGGCGGCTATGGCCAGGGCATCCAGCAGGATCTGTTGGCGGTTCTGACCATCCAGATACTGGCGCACAGCCTGGACGAACACGCTGTTCATGCTTCGATCAGCATTGTTTGCTGCTGCTTCGATATCGGCGCGAAGGCCGTCCGGCAGACGCACCACAAACTTGTCGGCGGTGCGCGAATCGTAATTGGTGGTGCTCATGCACATCTCCAGTGCGGCCGAAGCCGCAGAAGCAATTAATGAATTAACGAATAAGCAGGCTGCGGACGGGGCGGACACGGAGCTCGTAGTACTTGACGCTGACGTCCTGATAGCCATCACCGAAGTACATGGTGAAAGCGCTGAGGGCGGAGCGCTGCGAGCTGCTCCAGTACGCCTCTTTGGCGAAGCTGTCCGGAACGAAAGTCCAGGCATGGTTCAGCTCGGCAATGCTCGGAAGCACGAAGTCGTGATGTCCGTCAGCCGTGTAATTTCCAGCAGACTCAGCAGCGGGGAACGATCCCTCGGTATCGCGCAGAGTGCAGGTGTTCAGTACCCCATTGATCTTGCTGGTGGCGGCAGTCTCGGTGCCGTGCTCGCCCCAGGCGAAGGTGCCCACATCGGTGTCGGCGAAAATCTTGTGGTACTGCTGACCGTCTTCGTCTTGCTGGATGCCGGCGTAGATGCCGCCCTGGCCAGGCCAGATTTCGCCGATGGCTGGCGGGGTGAGCTCGTCACCGACAGGCGCTGCAGGTGTAATGTTGCTGGGCTCTAGGTAGCTGGAGCTGGACGCCAGGTGCTCAGGAAGAAAGCTGCTGATGCTGACGTGCAGGTTCTTGATTTGGATCAGTGGTGATTTCATTTCTCATGCTCCGAGTTGCCCGCTGGCTTGCGGGTGTTGAGGACGTACAAAACAATGCAGGTCGTACAGATCATCCAAACAGCTGTACCAGCAAACCCAGCAACTACCAGAGCGTCGGAAGAGCTGCCGATAAGTTCGGGGATGGCAATGAGCACCCAGGCCAACAAGCCGGCCAGGTAACACAGTGCGAACATCAGGATTTTGAATAGCGTCTTTGGTGACATTTCACTTTCTCCAGGGCGAGCAAAGGTCCGCCGCGTTGTTGGCTTTCGCAAAAATCAGGGTTGGTTAAACGGTGTGAGCAGCCTCGATGCGGCGGACGGCCACGCGGGTTTCAACGCGGCGTTCGCCTGGGCGGCGGATTCGGTTCATGTGATCGTCGGTGATGGCCGCGTGAAGTGTCAGAACTGCACAAATCAGAATCACCATATGACGTGCGATGCCGCGGCAGAACAGCTCGGCAGGGATCGCTGACCGACTTGTAACGCCGAGCTTGTAGAAAACGCGTTCGATGGATTTTTTAACGGTGCCTGGAGCGCAGCCAACAGCGCGGGCGATTTCCTTATTAGCCAGGCCGGCGCAGATGGCGAGGGCGGCACGCAGCTCTTGTTCAGCAAGTACGCCGGTTGTGCCTTGGATCTTGCCGAAATTGATAACCGTGCCCATCTCTTTTACCCGTCATATGCGCTGCTGATGGATAAAAATATAAGTAAATTTATAGAAGCTATCAAGCAGTATTTTTATTATTTTATCGCTTTACTGGTTTTATCTAATCGCCAGGCGAAAAAAAACCCGGCGAACCGGGCCTTGAGAGCTTGTACTTCAGCTAGTAAAAAGACGCGCCCCAGAATACTCGGCCCATGATGCGGATTCTGGATTCTTCCATCTCGCGCACAGAATATGTCTCGTCGGGATGCTCATAAGTGTTGTAGCTCTTCATGCGGATGCCGCCGCCAGGCAGTCGATAGAGCGCCTTTACTCTAATCTGCCCTCCGTGATCTATCACGTACATGCGGCCGTCGACCACTTGGGTTTCCCGGAGGTGAGCAACCACGGTGCCGCCATCTTGCAGGACGGGGGCCATTGAGTTGCCAGATATTGCCACCGCGACAACGTACTCGGGTAGCACGCCTTGCTTTGAAAGTATCTCGGTGTTGAGGTCTAGGTGTACTTTTACGCTGATTTCAACGACCGTCTTTGACGGATCTTGAGAGTCGTCCAGCTCGATTAAGTAGGGTATTTCCTCGGTCAGAAGGGAGTTTGAGGGGGCATACCTACTTGCACTCCTCAATTCTTCGATTCTGTCCCTCAGGGCGGCGTTAAGTGCCGCGTCATCCTCATGCTCTCCTCGCAGTATCTCTTCAAGCTCACTGCTGAAGTAGGTCGTAACGTCCTCAGGAGCCAGCATTTCGCCTTCCCCGGACACTAGCCAGGTGCTGTTCACCCCGCACGCTCGGCTTATCTGCACCAGATACGAGGAGCGGAGTGTCTTCCCGGATTCGAGTTGGCTGATGGCTGTCTGCGCGATGCCCACGGACTCTGCAAGCTGGGACTGTGTGAGCCCTGCTTTCTTGCGAGCCATTTTAATTCGGTCGGATAGATTCATCCGTTGATCCTATAAAGATACTTATGGGGTTGCAAAGAAGTTTGCTTATGTGCAGTCTATAAAAAGACTTATCAGAGGCCTACTTCATGGCTAAAAATATCAGTTCGCTAATTAGTCACTTTGGAAGCCAGTCCTTGACAGCAAAGGCCCTTGGCGTCTCTCAGGCCACGGTTTCCTATTGGTTGTCCGGCTCTCAGAAAGTCAGCCCTGAAAAGGCGCTTCTTGCCGAGTCAATCACACATGGAGCTATCAAGGCTTCCTCGCTATGTGACCTGATCGCTCAAGTCGAAGCACGCCACAAGGTAGGTGAATCATCCCCCATATTTTCATGTTCCGCACCTGGGCCTGATGGATCTGTATGCGCATCCAGTGCCTGCTAGGCAGGTACTGTGCGGATGAACAGCCTAATCAACGGACTTACTCGAACGCTCGGCCAAGACGATCCTGTGTATGTCGCTGAAGAGGCATCCCATGCGGTGACGAGTAAGTGCAATGAGTTCAGTGGATTCCAATTCCACAATTACGCAACCTTCAGCAATAGGCCCTCTCCAGGGCCTGGTCAGCGACTTCCAATGGTTGGCTTTTGCCTGCCCAATGAAAAGGAACACGGCATGAGCCAGCACCCACCTTCACAGTTTTTGTTGTCTGGCTAAATCGCAGGCAACAAAAAGGCCCGCATTCGCGAGCCTTCTTAACCAGTCCACGCCAATGGACTTTTTGAATCTTCGTCCTTAGGAGACGATTTCATGCACCCAAAAAATAGCAACAATCAGAATATAGCGCAAGACTCGATCACAACTCAAGTGGATTTCTGCAATACGCCCATAAGCAACACGGGCACCCAGATGCTCCAGGTTGTTGCGGGAATTGACTCCCGTGACGCAATTCAGCAGGCGCGCACTCTCGCTTCCGGGCTCGGCCAGATTTGTCAGCACATGCATGACAGCCTGAACTACGGTGAGATGACCTACACCGACGGCATGGCGACATTGCAGTTTGTGGCCGAAAGCGTGAGCGCCATTCTCTGGTCCGTTCAGCGCGGCCTTCCCTCTGAAATTGCAGAGAGGGAGCAAGCATGAACACTCTTACAGAGCAAATCAAAGAACTGGTTGAAGAGGCCGAATTTCAGATGCTGGCACACGCTGACATTTGCAGTTGGGTTGCAGCCGTCGCCCGCGCCATCGCCCGCGACGCTGAAAGCGGCGGCGGTCGCGATGTACCGGCACTTACTGATCTGGTGAAGTATTTCGACGATTCCGGCCGCGCCACCCTGGACGATGCGTTTGAGCAGTTCAAGAAGATCGCATCCCTTGTACCCGCGCCACAAATCTCGCAATCCGAAAACGTGGCGCGCGAAAGCGGGGTGGCTGGACATGAGTCGTAAAACCATCCTTCCAGATCGCTTGGAAAACGCGCTGCTCACGATAAACCAACTGAGCAAGATCCTCATCAGCAACGAGGCGCTGCGTGACAGTGAACCGGCGCCTCAGCTTGACCATCTGGACGTTGATGCGGTCATGCGGGCGGTTTTGCTGATCAGCGGTCAGGCACACGACGACTTCTGCGAAATCATGAACTCTGCGGAGGCTCGCCCATGACCATCGCCAAATTCCAAGGCAGCGATGCCGTCACTATGTCCTCCCGCGAAATCGCCGAGCTTACGGGGAAGCGCCACGACAACGTCATGGCTGATATCCGCAGCATGCTTTCTGAGCTGAAAATAGATGTCCTGACTTTTCAGGGGATCTATCTCGACAGCATGAATCGGCAGCAAGTCGAGTACCTGCTCGATCACGAACATACCGACTGCTTGTTGACGGGCTACAGCGCCGCTATGCGGATGGCGGTAATCAAGCGTTGGCTCGAGCTGGAGGCGCAGGCTGCCCGCCCAATGACCCAGGCCGAGATCACCGCCGCCAACGCGAACCACCTAGTGGCCGTCGAGCGACAGCAGCGTGAGCAGCAGGTGGCGCTGGAGCGGATCGAGCGCCGCGTCGAGGACTTGAGCCAGACAACCGTGTGGGGCCACTGCCCGCAGAACTGCCAGTCACTGACCCGTATCAAGGAAACCATGCTGGCGCGCCACGGCCTGTCTGGCGCTGTCGTCGACTACGTGCTGAAGGTCTGGCCAAACCAGCCAAACCCCGCCGGCATGGTCCGCAATGGCCACGAGGAAGCGCTGGGCTCCCAGTACCTGGTCTGGTCAAAGAGCCATGTCACGGCCGCATTCCACCGCTTCGTATTCGAATCCACGATGGTCACCGCCACCCAGGCGACCCACCCATATTTTGAGGGCCGGTTCCGCCTGGTCCAGAAGGTGCCTCAATGAACAACGTGCTCAACTTCCCGCAGCCTCAAGCGACCGTGCACATCAACGACGAAACCATGAGCCTTCTCACGAACGAACAGCTCGCCTATCGCATTTGGGAGCAGCTCGACAGCGCGGTCGAGATGATCGGTTGCCCGGACGATCAAGAGTCTCGCGACAACTGGCACTTCAATCAGCAGGAAGCGTTCGGGAGCGCGCTTGAGGCGCAGATATGCGCTCGGGTATTGGCTCGCCGAATCATCGGTGTAGAGCCGCGTGAAATCCAGACTGAGCAAACCCGCCGCTTGCGCGAGAAGTACGGCATTCCGAACGATGGGGGTGAAGCATGAAATCTCAACTTAAAGCCGAGCGTCAAGCTCACCACGATCAGGCTTACTTCGAGCAGTTCGACAACTTCACGTTGGTCGCGATGGGCTTCAACCTTACAGATGACGCATACGATGAGCTGTCTCACGCGCAGGATCTGCGCCTTGACGCGGAAACTGCCTGGAATCTGTCTGCGTCCATCGCCAACGCGAATATGGCTCTTCGTGTTCTGGTATTGAGGCTGGGCGCCGGCCCTGAGGAAGCTGCGCGCGCTGGCGTGCGTCCGGCTGGGGAGACGCTGCAATGACCATCCTAAGCCCTCATGCCCCCCTCCAGGAGGCTCGTACAGCGTCGGTAATCGTCGGGCCATGGCCGAGCTATGCCGCGTTCGCCGAACTGCCGGAACAGAAGCGCTGGCTGATGTACAGCGGCGCCAAGGCTCACCGCGAGATGCTGGAGCAGGCGGGCTTCGTCATGTCTGAGGCCTATGACGACTTCGTACGCCGGGTTACGCGGGAGCTGAACATATGACTACTGACTCTCCACGCAAATTCCAGGGGGTCTGGATCCCCGCCGAGCGCTGGCTTGATCGGACGCTGTCGCCAAACGAGAAGGTCATGCTGGGCGAGATATCCAGCCTGGAGACTGGTCCGCGCGGATGCTACGCAACGAATGCACACTTCGCCGAATTCTTCGATCTGTCTATCTCCAGGGTTTCGGAGATCATCAGCGGGCTGGTTGATAAGGGGCATCTGCGGGTGGAATTGATCCGCGAGGGCAAGCGAGTTGTAGAGCGCCGTCTGCGGCTTATTGACCCCTTCGGTTTTCCGAATACCCCTTCGGGAAACGCTGCGAACCCCTTCGGAAAAGACGGCGAACCCCCTTCGGAAAACACGCAGGGGAGCAATACACACAGCAACAATACAAAGAGCATTAAACCCTCTTCAGCATCGGGTGGTGAAAAAGCGATTTTGGAAGAAGGGTTTAATCAGTTCTGGAAACTCTATCCGAAGAAAAAAAGCCGCAAGGAAGCTCTCAAGGCCTGGGCAAAGTTGAAGCCAAACGAAACCCTGCGCCAGACCATGATCGAGTCACTGGGTAACCACTGCAGTTCCGATGATTGGGCCAAGGACGGTGGTCGTTACATTCCGAATGGCGCTACCTGGATTAACGGCGAGCGCTGGACTGATGAACTGACAAGCTCCGGCGGCAAGAAGTCTCGACACAACAACCTCGACCAGATCAACCATGAAGACGGCCTTGAACGGCAGGCCGACGGCACCTATCGAATTGCGAGCGTGACCCCATGACCACAAAACCCAAGTACACCCTGGAAACTCGGGCGGGCGATTGCCGTGAGCATGGCCGCTTTCCTGACAACTTGGTACAGCAGTTCGGCGCCGACCCAGTCTGGCTCGGTTGCCCGCGTTGCCACTTCGACGCTCGCCACTCGCAAGACCTTGATCAGCGCTCGAAGGCGGCGGGTATCCAGCGGGACAGGCTGCTGAACGAGTGCCTGCTCGACGCTGGCATACCGGAGCGGTTCACGGGCTGCACATTGTCCAATTGGAGCGCTGAAGCGCCTGCACAGGTCCAGGCGCTTGCCGCGTGCAGTGGATTCGTGGAGGCGTTCGAGGAAAACTTTGGTGCAGGACGATCCGCAATGCTGCTGGGCACGGTGGGCACCGGCAAAACGCACCTGGGCACCGCAATGCTGCAGGCGGTGATTCGACAGCACGCCCACGCTGGCCTTCGCGGGCTCTACGCCACCGCCGGCTCAATCATCCGCGACGTAAAGGCCACCTTCGGCAACCGCGGGCGTACCGAGGCTGACATCTACGCCGACCTGATCCGCCCCGATCTGCTGGTCATCGATGAGGTTGGCGTTCAGCACGGGACTGACTTCGAGCGCCAGGTGCTGTTCGAAGTGATCAACGGCCGGTACGAGAAGCTGTTCAAGCCGACCATCGTAGTGAGCAACCTCGGCGTGACCGAACTGCGGCAGTGCCTGGGCGATCGTGCTGTTGACCGGCTGCGGGACAAGAGCGGCATCGTCGTTGTGTTCCGTTGGGCTTCTGCGCGGGGTGCTGTATGAGCCGCGAACTGTTCAGCGAAGAGGCTGAGTTCGGCATCCTCGGGGCAATCATGCTCAAGCCAGACCTGACTGATGAAATTATCAGCAAAGTCAGCGTGGCCGACTTCCACGACTTGGAGAGCGCTGCGCTGTATCAGGTCATGATTGATTGTCATGCGGCCGGAACGCCCATCGACATTGTTACCTTGAGTGATCGCCGCCAGAGCTTACCCAGCGGCAAGCTGACGATGGTGCACGCCGGCGAGGTAGCAATGAAGGTGCCGAGCGCCGCCAACTGGAGGGCTTACGCTCGCATTGTTCGGGAGCGGGCAGTTCTGCGCCAGATTGTGAGCGCTGCCTATGTGATCAATGACACTGCCAACGAAGAGCGCCCGCTCTCCGAGATTATCGCCATGGCCCAGCAGGCGACCGCGGATCTGCGCGATCTGGACGACGACGGCCAGCAGGATTACTACAAGGCCAGCGACATTCTGACCACCGTAGTTGACACCATCGACTCGAAGTTCAACAAGACGATGCCTACCGGGCTTTCCACTGGGCTGAAAGATCTTGATGAGCTGGTGCGTGGGCTACGTCCCGGCAACATGATCGTCGTCGGCGGGCTCACTGGTTCCGGCAAGACAATCCTCGGCCTGCAAATCGCCCAGCACGTCACCTGCAAGCTCGGCGGCGCGGGTTTGGCGTTCAGCATGGAGATGACCAAGGAGGAGCTCATAACGCGCGGCCTGGCATCGCTTGGTAGCGTCAACCTGAGCAAGTTGGACAGTGGCGAGTTGGAGGATGACGACTGGCCCAAGCTGACTGGTGCGGTGAACGTCCTCAACCAAGCAAACCTGTTCGTCAACGATCAGGCAGGCATGACGATGCCCCGCATTCGCTCAATTTCCCGCCAATGCCAGCGCCGTGAAGGTCTCAACGTGTTGCTGGTCGATTACGTTCAGCTGATCAGCGCCGAGAGCAGCTCGAACCGGTCCCTGGAGGTCGGGAAGATATCCACGGCACTGAAGAACCTGGCCAAGGAACTTAAGATCCCGGTAATCGTGCTGGCCCAACTCAATCGTGGCTCGACCAACCGCCCAGACAAACGCCCGCGCCCAAGCGATATCCGCGACTCCGGTCAGATCGAGCAGGACGCCGACGTGGTGATCCTGGTGCACAAGGACATGGATAGCGAAGAGGGCCAGAACGGCGTCACCGAGCTGATCGTGGGCAAGGTCCGTCACGCCCGCGTGGGCTCGTGCATGGTCCAGCAGCAAGGCAAGTACGTCCGTTTCGTCGACTTCGAGGGCAAGCCGCCCAGCAATGAAGAGGTCGAGATGGGTCGGTCGAGCTATGCCAGCAAGTACGGCAAAGGGAGGAAGACCGATGAGAAATTTTAAGCTGCTCGATCGCTTGCTTGGGCGCAGCATCACTCCCGCCCCCTTTGTCGCAGGTGAATCACTGGGCGCTTTGCAAGCTGCGATAGAAGCCGGCAAGCCCACTGTTCTGCCATTGGGGTCAATTGTCGTTGAGGCTCCCAAATATCCCGAAGCTGAGCGCATCGCCGGGTCGATCCGGGATTGCCCAGATGACTGGGGTTGGGCGAGGAAAGGCTTCGACCTTATTCACGTACCCAGCGGGTTCAGGCTGTGGGTAGCCAATGAGGATTATGGGCTGGCCGAGGTCCACCCGAATAACGGGAAGACGAACTTCGCGAAGCCAGAACAGGCGATCATCTGGCCCTCGGTGAAGAACTGGCTTGGACACCGGAAGACTTCCTTCACTGGAAAACCCCAGAAAGCGACCATCATCAGTCGCGGTGGAACCTTCTGGTGCTTTGCTAAGGGGCTTCCTTGGGTCGGCGTGGGTAGTTCGCCGGCGGAGTCGTATCGGACTTGGCGTCACGCCGTATCGGCTCAGGCCCGCAACGACATGAACCCTAATGAATATCTGAAAGTTCGGAGTGCCACGCTATGAGTAACGTAACGGCGGCATTGCCGCGCAAGATGCTGGCGGACTTCAGCCCGGCGATCTACCGAAACGTGATGTCGGCAATCGTTCGTGTGCTGGCCGCCGACAACATCGACAACTCCACCAAGCAGAGCTGGCAAAAGCTGATCGATTCGGGTCCGCGGACTGGCGGGTTCAGGGCGCTGCTCTCTGCCCGTGATCAGTTCGATTACGACTGCTGCCTGCATGCGCTCTTGCACCGCGAGTTGAGCGCCGGCCACTGGGATATCTTGGTTGGGCGGTACTCGACCAGCAAAGGTAACCGTGTCGGAGCCATCTCCCGGACGATCCCCCGCATCATCTCGCCGGCGCCCGCCCTGTTCATTTACAAGGCAACCACGGTGTGGTTTATCCCGAAGATGAAGGGCAAGCAAGGCAAGCGATCGACCGACGTGGCGATCCTTCCAGACGAGTTCTACGACATCAACACCTGGGACGTTGAGGCTCGCCCTGACTCCACCCGCGGGCGCTGGAGGCTTGGAATCCACAAGCGCTTGGATGCGATGGAGGAGGGCGCAGTAGTTCATGTGACTGAAATTCTGGATAAGGAGCAGCTCATTGATTAAGTCACTTGACAGTGGTGAGCAAATGGGCGAAATTGCCGTCCATCATCTGATCCCTGCGCGTTAAAGGGATTGAAGAGGAAACCCGGCCATGAAAGCCGGGTTTTTTGCGAATGTAAAGATGGCGTAACGCCATTGCGGTTGCCTGGATCCATGGGTAATATCGCCACCCCAAGATTAAGGCGATACTCAGTATGGATGGCGGAGTGGTTACGGCGGTCAAGGCTGCTAATGAAGAGTTGCTTGAGCGCACGGTAATCGAACTCAAAAGCGTAGTGAGTGTCGAAACTGTTAGCCCTCTGATTGAGGCGCTAAACAATGCTGGTACTGAGGCTCTGATAGAGATTCACATTCGCCATAACGGTGGAGGTGAGGTTGATTCGCTAATTGCCCTTCTCCGAGCTATCGTGAGTACGAAGGCTCAAGTAGAGATCACTATCGGCCGATATGTAATGAGTGCTGCTGCGACATTATGGCTTTGGTTCTGGTTGTGGCCGGTACCGCACGTTAAGGCGCTTATGCCTCTGAAGCCTGCGGTCCTGATGTACCACCGACCACGTCAGACTTGTGGTGGTAATGGTGATTACTATTGCTTTGCCGAGAGCTTGAAGGATGGCGATCCTGTAAAGCAGTCACTGCAGGATAAGATCAAGATTTTTGATGAGTTGTTCGATGCTCTGCTTCAGAGGCTGGGATGGTCTAGCCTCAGCGATGCGTCGCTAGTGCTTGAAGATGTCTCCTACCAGCATCACCTACAGCATTTGAAAGAGGCATATTACGGGAATAAAGATTGTATTTTTCCCGTTTTCCCCGACCAAGGAGCTACAGATGAAGACGTTCGCGCTGAGTAACAAAGCGTTCAACAGTAACCACGATGTCAAGCCGAATCTTGATCTTTCGCTGGAACAACTGCGCCGTTTTAAGGAGGCTGATGACAGCCTGCAGGCCGCATGCGTACGTCTTGGAATTGACACCCCTAAGCTGGTAGCTCGCTCTCGCTGATCTACTAGAACTTAAAAAACCCGGCCATGTCTGAGCCGGGTTTTTTATGACCAAGATTCAGAGCCCAGCCATCGTGCTGGGCTTTTTCGTTTCTGGAGGCTGTATGGCAAAGCTCGAGATTGAAGTGAGCGTAGAAGGCGCAGAAGACCTGCTCCTCCCACTGATTGAAGCTATGCAGTCACTTGAACATTTTCCCGAGTTGCCGCTTCAGGTCTTCCGTGACCTTGTTGCCAACAGCCTTCATGACGTTTCCGTAAGTTTCGACGGCGCCGCACTTGCCGCAGGTGATCTTCGAGGAGTTTGTCGGCCTGGCCGGAATCTCGAACTGGTCACTGCCGCACTTCTTGCACTTAACGCTTACCTTCATCACTGATGCTCCATGGTTCGTTCGGTGTGGAAACAGAACGATAGCACGGAGCCACTATCCGCCACTGAGCGGGTTTTATTCATAACTCCCTGACGGGGAGGAACCGAGATGTCCAACATGCCCGATAAGCCAGACACCTGGGTTTTTTTACTCGCGTGGCTGAGTCAGCACGCCCCGGCCTTTTACGCCGCAGGCTTTGCGATATCGATCTCTGCACTGCGGATCATCTACGGTGGCGGCACACGCAAGGCAGCGTTCTTTGAAAGTCTGCTGTGTGGCTGCATCACGTTGTCGATGCTGTCCGGCCTTGAGCTGCTCGGCATCCCGCAGTCAGCGGCTAGCCTTATCGGCGGCATGGTGGGATTGCTGGGCGTGGATAAGGTCCGCGCCTTTGCTGATAGGGTCACTGGCTTCAAGTTGCCTGGCCGGAATGCTGACTGATGGCCAGCACCTCGCCCTGGCATCACCTCTACAAGACCAAGCGCTGGTACCGACTGCGATGGCATCAGCTACAGGCTGAGCCTACCTGCCGTCTGTGTCGTGCGCTGGGAACGGTCGAGGCTGCCGATACCGTCGACCACATCAGGCCACACAAGGGCGACGAGGAACTGTTCTTTGATGCCTTGAACCTGCAAAGCCTTTGCAAGCCATGCCATGACGGAGCCAAGCAGAGGCAGGAGAGGACAGGGATATTGCCAGGGCATGACGTGTCAGGCATCCCGGTCGACCCGAATCATCACTGGAACCGCGATTGATCGAATCTATGGTCGATTCGACTTGTAGCACGCCTGTGGCCCAGGGGGGAGGGTGAATTATGAGGTTTTCCGCCTCATAGGACCGCCCTCGACTCCTTCCTTCATTCCTAACCCGGAAAACGCCGCCAAAACACATCGCGGCAGCATTGAGAAAATCTATGACAGCCAAGCGTAGCCGCTCCGATAGCGCGACATCGGCGGTTACTGCTATGCAGGCCGCTGCCGCTGGTCCGATCAAGCCTCCAAGTTTCGTCAACATCCGCACGGCCGACAAACCGTTTTGGAATTCCATTGTGCGCGCACGCACGCGAGAGAGCTGGACCGACTCCGACCTGGTGCTGGCCGGAAACCTGGCCCGATGCCTTTCCGACATTGAACGGCTCCAGAAGGAGATCGATGTTGAGGGTGACGTGCTGACAAATGATCGCGGCACCCAGGTGATCAACCCCAAACATAACCTGCTTGAGACATTGAGTCGCCGAGCTGTGGCGTTGAGCCGGACCCTGCAAGTGCATGCCCAGGCGACACAGGGTGAATCCCGCGACCAGGGCAAGAAAGCCACCAAGCAGCGAGCCGCGGAGAAGGTACTTGCTGAGCAGGACGACGAGGATCTCATTCCGAGGGCTATGCACTGATGGCAGTCAAGCGCAGGACGCGGGGCGAAAAGGTCATCGCCTTCATTGAGAAGTACTGCCGGGTTCCAGAAGGGCAGCACATTGGGAAGGCCCTAGTACTCGACCAGTTCCAGAAAGACTTCATTCTGGATGTCTACGACAACCAGCATGGCACCAGCACTGCCTTCCTTAGCATTGCTCGCAAGAACGGTAAGACTGGCTTGATAGCCGGCATCCTGCTGGCTCACATCGTGGGCCCAGAAGCTGTACAGAATTCACAGATCGTATCGGGTGCAATGAGTCGTGAGCAGGCCGGCCTGGTGTTCAAGCTGGCCGTGAAGATGATCCAGCTCAACCCCGAGCTGCAGTCTTTGATTCACATCGTACCCAGCAGCAAGACGTTGATCGGCACGCCGCTTAACGTCGAGTACCGGGCGCTTTCCGCCGAAGGGAAAACGGCTCATGGGCTATCGCCGATCCTGGCGATCCTCGACGAAATCGGCCAGGTGCGTGGACCGCAAAGCGATTTCATTGACGCAATCACGACAGCCCAGGGCGCCCACGCTGCTCCGCTGTTGATTGCGATCAGCACCCAGGCCGCCCAAGACAGCGACCTGTTCAGTATTTGGCTCGACGATGCCGAGAAGTCGCAAGACCCGCACATCGTCAGTCACGTTTTCCAGGCGCCCAAAGACTGCAAGGTCACTGACCCAGCAGGCTGGAAGGCGGCAAACCCCGCGCTCGGCTCGTTCCGCTCGCTGGCTGACCTTGAGAAACAGGCCGAGCGAGCCAACCGAATGCCTGCTTCGGAGAACACGTTCCGGAACCTTTGCCTGAATCAGCGAGTGTCGACGGTGTCGGTGTTCGTCTCCAAGGGGGTCTGGGTGGGCTGCGGCGAGGATCCAGATAGTCCCGACGGCATGGATCTTTACGGCGGGCTCGACCTTTCGTTCAGGACCGATCTAACGGCCTTCGTGGTTATCGGAAAGCGAGGCAACAACTGGAGCGTCTGGCCATTCTTCTGGACACCCGAGCAGGGGCTGGCTGAGCGCGCCAAGCGTGACAGGGAGGCCTACGAGGTGTGGGCGCGGGAAGGTCTGCTGCTGACTACGCCCGGGGCAACTGTGGACTATGCGTATGTTGCCGCGGACATCGCTCGGATTCTTGCCGAGCTCGGCGGCGATATCCAGGCCATTGCCTTCGACCGATACCGGATCGATCTCTTCAAGCGTGACGCGGAGGCCCAGGGCGTGACCCTGCCCCTGGTCGAGTATGGCCAAGGGTACAAGGACATGACCCCGGCCATCGACGCGCTGGAATCGGAACTTCTCAACGGGAGGCTAAGCCACGGTATGCACCCAGTGCTCACGATGTGCGCATCCAACGCGGTGATCCAGAAAGACCCGGCGGGCAACCGCAAGTTCGCTAAGGACAAAGCCACTGGCCGCATCGACGGAATGTCGGCACTGGCAATGGCGTTCGGCGCGACCTTGGGATCTCCAGAAGAGGCCAAGGGCGACATCGACGACTACCTCAAAAACGGATACTCCGGACTTCTATAGGCTCAATATGGCGTCTCGCTGGTACAACCCAATGAGCTGGAGTTTCTTTGGCTTCAACGATCCCAAGACGGGTGAATACGTTGAAGTCCAAACAGACATCGGCGGACAGACGCGTTCAGGCGCGGTCATCACTCCCAAGAAGGCCCTGGCAATTCCAATTGTTTGGTCGTGCATCAAGATCCTGAGCGAGACGGTATCAGGGCTGCCCTTAAAGCTTTACGAGGATCAGCCGACCGGCCGGGTTGTTGTGAAGGACAACAAGCGTGCGCTTCGCATCCTGGCAAAGCCAAACCCTTACATGACAATGTTGAACTTCATCAAGGCCGCTGTGGTGAACATGGCCTTGCGCGGCAATGGCTACGCGTTGATTGAGCGTGCAGACAATGGCGACTTCATTGGTCTGGTACCGGTTGGCGCGGATGTAGTCGAGATCGATACCGACACAGCAGACGACCTTCTCTACTGGGTGACGCTTAAGGGTAAGCGCTTCCCGGTTTCCCCCGAGAACATGCTGCATTTCAAGCTGTTCAGCGCGGACGGAATCGCCGGGCTTTCCCCTGTGGAGTTTCACAAGGAAGCGATGGGCCTGGCCAAGGCAGCGCAGGACTGGTCGGCGCGATTCATGCGCAAGGGCGGCTTCACAGGTGGTTACGTCATCTACGAGAATTTTCTCACGTCAGAGCAGCGCGACCAGGTACTGAACAAGTTCCCGAAGATCCGCGACGGAGACGTAGAAGACATCGGGAAAATGGGCCTGCTCGAGGGTGGACCGACCATCGTGCCCGCGGGCATGACCCAGAAGGACAGTCAGTTCATCGAGTCCCAGCAGTTTCAGGAGGAGGCTCTCGCAGGAATCTGGGGCGTCCCACTGTATCTGGCCAACCGTGCCGGGAAGACCTCAATTATGGGGTCGAACCTGGAGCAGCAAACCAGCGGCTTCATCACGTTCGGCCTGAGCCCTTACATCAAAGCAATCGAGGACGAGATCAACGACAAGCTGTTCGCAGGAACGGCGCTGTTTGTCGAGTTTGTCGTCGAAGGCTTGCTGCGCGCTGATAGCGCGGGGCGTGCCACTTACTACAAGGGCGCCCTCGGCGGCTCCGGCGGCTCTGGCTGGATGACCATCAACGAGGTTCGCCGCAAAGAAAACCTTCCTCCGCTGGCTGGCGAAGAATACGACCGGGTCACCCGGTGGGAGATGCAGACCAATGCTAAGCAAGATTGAAGTCCCCTTCGAGGTGAAAGCCAGCGATGAGCTTGGAAACTTTGAAGGTTACGCCGCAGTTTTCAACAACATCGACTTGGGTGATGACGTGATCCTCCCTGGTGCATTTACCAAGGTAAAGACCACGCGCGCGGGTCGTTTGAAGTTGGCGCTGTTCCATGATCTGACTCGCCTTGTGGGTTCGGCTGAATTCTCACAGGACGACCACGGGCTCTACATCAAGGGCAAGGTCAACCTGGCGGTGAGCTACGCCCGTGACGCCTACGAGTTGATGAAGGAAGGCACGCTCGACAGCATGTCCATTGGTTTCAACACGATCCTGGCGGCCTACGAAGAGCGGGAAGGCCGAAGCGTTCGGATTATCAAGCAGGCGGAGCTCTGGGAAGCATCCCTGGTGCCGTTCGGCATGAATCCAGAGGCACAGGTAACCGACGTGAAGTCGGACATCAGAATTTTTGAGAAAGCCCTGCGCGACCGCATGGGGCTTTCCCAAAAGGAGGCGGCGGCAGTCGCCTCGCTCGGCTATCCCGCAGTGCACCGCGATGGTGACGCTGAGGCCACGGCGACCGTGGAAGAGCTGAAGAAACTCTCAATCACATTTGACCAATTCTTTGGAGTGTCGCCATGACCGATCCAGTTAAGGAAGTAAAAGATTCGCTCGAAGCCAAGCTGAAAGAAGGCTTCACCGGCCTGCAAGTGAAGTATGACGCTGTCGCCGATGAGCTTCAGAAGGGCAATACCATCACCGGCGCCATGAAGGCCCAGATCGAAACCCAAAAGGGTGAGATCGAGCGCGTCATCGAACAGGTGCAAAAGCTTGAAGAGAAGGGCGTTAAGCTGCGCAACCAGAACCCAGAGAAGAAGAGCTTCATCGACTTCGTTAAGGGTAACGACAAGTATCAGGCGCTGACCCAGAAAAACCAGTCTTCTGCCGAAATTGAAATCACCAAGTCCGACATGGCTAGCATGTCCGAGACGAAAGTGACCAGCGCAGGTCTGGTGGCCCCTCAGTACGACCCGGTAATTCAGGGGGCTCCGCGGCAGAACCTGCTGATCCGTGATCTGATTCCTACCACGCCAGTCACTGGGCAAGCGTTCACGTATTTCCGTGAGCTGCTGCACACCCTGGGTGCTGGCATGGTTGCTGAGGGTACGGCCAAGCCAACCAGTAACGTGACCTTCGAGCAGGTCACCGACACCATCAAGAAAATCGCCGTATGGATGCCGGTGACTGATGAGGCGCTCGACGATGTGCCGCAGCTCTACAGCTACATCCAGGAGCTGCTGCGCTTCGACCTGGAACTGAAGCGCGAAGGCCAGTTGCTGAAAGGCGACGGGACCGGCAACAACCTGAACGGCATCATGACCCAGGCGACTGTGTTCGACCCGGCCCTCAGCAAGACAACCGACACCGCAATCGACACCGTGCGCCGCGCGATCTACCAGGCGCGCAAGCAGTCCAAGCTGCCAGCCGATGCTGTGGTCATGTCCGATCTGGATTGGATGAACATCGAGCTGCAGAAGGACGGCGAGAACCGTTACCTGTTCGCCAACCTGCAAGGCCTGGTGACTCCGGTGCTGTGGGGGCGCCCAATCGTTGCATCCGACAGCATGGACGAAGGCGACGGTGCAACCACTGGCGGCGAGTTCCTGACCGGCTCGTTCCAGCAGGGTGCACGCATCTACGACCGCATGGGCTTCACCATCAAGGTCGGCATGATCAACGATGACTTCATCAAGAACCAGCGCGCCATCCTGGTGGAAGAGCGTCTTGGCCTGGCGGTGCGCAAGAAGTACGCCTTCGTGAAAGGTCGCTTCAACTACGCAGCCTAAACCTCCGCTCTCGCAGGGGCCTTCGGGCCCCAACTATTCAGGTGAACATCATGAATATTAAAGTTTTGTGGGGCTTCGAAGGCGACCCCGAGAAGGTCAAGACTCAAAACGGGCGAGTGTCTGCGGGCCAGGTTCTGGACCTTGAAGACGAGGAATACGGGCACCAACTGATCGGCAAGGGGTTGGCAGCCCTCGAAGACGGCGCCGCTCCAAAATCCAACAAACAGTCCAAGCCAAACGAGAACAAGTAGATGATCGACATGGCACGCGCGAAGCTCCACCTGAGGGTGGACGGTGACGAGGAAGACACGCTCATTTCCGGATACATCGAGGCGGCCAAGTCCCATGTAGCAATGCACTGTGACCGGGAACTGGTGGATACCGTGCCGACCGGGCCGGAGCAGATGGGCTTCACCCCAGATGTTGAACAGGCGGTGTTGCTACTGGTCGGTCACTGGTACGCCAACCGGGAGGCAGTTGTGATCGGCACCATTTCATCGGCAGTTCCTATGGCCGTTGACCGTCTTCTCTGGCCCAGGAAGCGTTTCTGATGAGAGCAGGTCCAATGCGTCACCGCTGCACCATGTTCAGGCCGGTGCTGACCAAGAACAAGTCAGGCGGCTCCGATGTCACCTGGGTCGAAGTCGGCAAGCTGTGGGCTGAGATCACTATGCCGACAGGCCGCATTGCGCCTATTGCTGAAAGGCTTACGGCGGTAATCATCGCCGAGATCCGCATCCGCCCCAGGGCTGACGCGGTGGCCGGCAACCGCCTGGTGCATACGGAAAAAGGAATCACCACCACCTACCTGATCGGCGCTGCGCTGATTGACAACGAGAACACCATGCTCCGGCTGCCGTGTTCCAACGTACCCAACCCATAGAGGTGAGTCATGAAAGTTATTGCCCTGGGAACCTTGTCCGGCGCCACTGGCGATCGGGAGAAGGGTGAAGACTTTGTGGTCGACGCCAAGCTTGGCGCTGACCTGGTGGCGCGTGGCCTGGTAGAGGAAGTTTCTATTCCCGCCCCGGCTGCTGAAAAGGCCGCCAAGGCCAAGGAGTAGGCCATGGCTGCCCGCCGCTCGCGCATGTCTGGCGACTTCAAATTGCGCCGGACGCTACGCAGCATCCACGCGACCATGGATAACGAGCTGGCGCCGGTGATGCGCGACAGTGCTGAACGTATTCTTTCCACCATGAAGAACCTGATCCCGAAAGACACGGGCGCGGCAGCTGCCGCTCTGAAGGTTTTTGTGTCCAAAAGCGGGCTTGATGCGCAGATCGGTATCCGTGGCAAAAAGGATAACAACCGGTTCTTCTACCTCAAGTTTGTTGAATACGGCACCAAGGGATATTCAGGCCCTAAGCGGTCTGGTGGACGAAACCGCCGGCCGACCAACAAAAGCGATGGCGCCGACTTCTTTGGCAAATACCCGGATATCCCGGCGCGCCCAGCGCATCCATGGCTTCGGCCCGCGAAGGATGTGAACCGGGAGTATGTGATCGCCAACATCCAGGCCGCAATAAGTCGGACACTCAGTAAGGCAAGCAAGGGGCTATCCAATGGCTGATCCGTCGGTTGCATTGCAGGAAGCGATGTTTGCTCGCCTTGATGCCGAGGTGTCGTGCCCTGTTTTCGATGGCGCACCCATGGACACCGACATGCCTTATGTGTCGTTTGACCGGGAGATCAGCACCAACATCTCACCTATCGCCGGCAGGAAACGCCAGCGGCGTCTGATCTATCTGTCGGTATGGTCCGATGCCCACGGTCAGGCCGAGGTGAAGCGCATTCTTGGCGAGGTTGTGGCGGCTCTGGATGAGCGCCGCATGCCGTTGACTGTGGGCCGGGCCGTATCGGTCAGGGTCGAGCAGGCAGACGCCCAGCGCGATGCCGACGGCGTCACGTATCAAGGATCGGTCACGGTCCGCGTTATCACCACCCACTAAACCCAACACCCCGGCCGCCCCGCGGCTTTATCCAATGTGCCCTTGGAGGAACCCCCATGGCCGATGACAATCTCAATACAGCCGCTGGCTGCCGAATCTCTATCGGCAGCAAGAACGGCGCAGATACCGAAGCGCTCTATAAAGCTGACACTTACGTCGAAATCGGCGAGGTGGAAGACCTGGGCGAGTTCGGTGATACGTTCAGCTCTGTGACCTTCACCTCGCTGCGCGATGGACGTGTGCGCAAGTACAAGGGTACTGCTGATGCCGGCGACCTTACCCTGGCTATCGGCCTCGACAACGGCGACCTGGGGCAGGCGAAGCTGAAGATTGCTCACAAGGATCGCAGTAAGGGCGACTACAACATCAAGATCACCCTCAATGACGGCGATCCTGATGCAGTCCCGGCGCTGCTGCCTACCACGTTCTACCAGCGCGCGAAGGTGATGAACAATACCGTCGCTGCTGGAGCCGCTGACAACGTGGTAAGACGCAACGTCACGCTCGCCATCAACTCCGACATCCTGGAAATTCTCCCGGTCGCCGCTGCTTAACCTGCGGGGCTTAGGCCCCGACACCCAAGGATTCGACACATGAGCAAGACCCTTTTCGGTACCGTCGACATTGTGCTTGATGGCGAGACCTACACCCTCAAACCGACGTTGGGCGCTGTGCGGGCCATTGAGTCGCACTTTGGCGGGTTGCGCGGCGCTGCTCAGGCTATCAACTCTATGAGCGTCGATGGCTGTGCTGCCATTGTCGTTGGCGGTGCCGGTCTAACCGGGAAAGATGCCGAAGAAATGGCTGAGAAGGTATGGCAGGCTGGCGTCCTCGATGTGTCGATTAAGCTCAATGCCTATTTGGTGGCGCTGTACAACCCGAGAGGCCAAGATGCGGGAAAGCCTCAAGCGGCGACGGAGTAAGCGCTGTCGAGGACGGCAGCTATGTTGACCGGCTTTACGCTGTGGCCACTGGGTGGCTTGGATGGTCGCCCGAGCTTGCTTGGCGCATACCACTCCCTGAATTGTTCCTGGCCATGGACGCCCGGATCGAGTGGGCGCAGATGACCAACCCATTCGGCGCCGGCAAGAAAGCACTGGCGGCCGGTAAGCCGTCACCGGCGACCGTGGCTGATAAGTTGCGGCAAGCGTTGACCGGACGAGTTTCGAAATAGTTGATAAAGTCGCAGTCCACCAAGGAGGAATTGACTGTGTCGAGAGTGTTTGCAGTAGCGATAGCGTTGGTCTTTACCGCTGGCTGTGCCAGCAACCCTGTGCCTCCGAGCGAGGCTGATCAGGTGCCTGCCGATTCTCTCTATGGGATGCAGCGACCAACCAGCCCCGATGATGCGAGGATTGTTTTCACCAGGGACAGCGGTGTGACATGCGCGCTTTATGACCTGCACCTTCATATTGACGGGCAAAAGGTTGCGTCGGTCGGAACGTCAGAAACTGCCACTTTCTATCACCACCCTGGCCCAGTGATGCTAGGAATAAAGAGCAATAGTATGTGCGGCGGGGGTGGGTTCCAAGAGTTAGCTTTGGACTTGAAGCCGGGTTATTCCTATCAAGTAAGGGGCTTTAGGGGAATGATGGGTGACCCAGGACTAGCGATTTCTGGTCGAGCGCCATACCCGTATAAAGCTGGCGTCAAATAACGAATCCTTCTGCCGGATGACCGGCTAATCATTGAAGTAAATTAATGCCTGGCTTATGCCGGGCTTTATTTTGTCCGGAGAAAAACATGGCAGACACTGACGTTCAGGGGATGCTCGTCCGCATCGAGGCGACCACAGCCCAGTTGCGTCAGGAGATGGCGCGAGCGGACTCGAGCGTCGGCCAGGCGTCTGGAAAAATAGACAAAAGCCTGGGGAGAGTGGACGCCGCTTTTGATCGTGCTGGTGAGCGCGCCGTAAACGCATCAGGCCTGATAAAGAGCGCACTTGCGGCTGCCATTGGTGCGGCATCTATTGGAAAGATTATTGAGGCTGCCGACTCCTACGGTCAGATGTCTGACCGTATTGGCATGGCGACCAGCAGCGTAGGCGAATACGACCTAGTACAGCAGCGCCTGCTGGACACAGCGAAGCGCACTTACCGCCCGCTGGCCGAGGCGCAGGAGCTTTACATCCGCACCTCGGACAGTTTGAAGTCCATGGGTTACAACACCAGCCAGGCGCTGGATGTGATGGACAGCTTCAGCTTCTTGCTGGTGACCAACTCTGCATCGGCGGACAAAGCCAGCTCAGCGATTAACTCCTACTCCAAAGCACTCCAGACCGGCAAGGTAGATGCTGACGGATGGCAGTCGATCCTGGCGGCGATGCCGAGTGTTGTCGACACGATTGCCAAGTCGACAGGAAAAACCTCCGAAGAGATTCGTAGTCTTGGCGCGCAAGGAAAGTTGAGTCTCGATGTTTTAACTGAGGGATTGCAGAGGTCTGCCCAGGCCAACGGCGAGTTAGCGGACAGCATGAGTGTCGCGGTCCGTGATGCGGTGCAGAATTTATCCAACGCATTCACCGTGTACGTCGGTCAGCTGGACGAGACAATTGGTTTCACTGGGAAACTCGGAAGCGGCATAGCCGTGCTTGGAGATAACTTTTCAACACTGGCTGATATTGCAATTTTTGCCGCGATTACCGCGCTGACAAGGTACGGCGTGACCTCGGCAAACTCTGCGGCCGTTGCAGCCTATTCGGCATACAAGGACGCGACTGCGCGGAAAGCCCAGGCAACTGCCATTCTTCTTTCCGCTCAAGCTGAGCAGCAAAAAGCTCAAACATCTGTGTTCCTTGCGCAGAAAGAGGCAGTCGCTGCGCGCGGCACAGCCGTACAAACTCAAATGTCCCTTCAACTGGCAGAGGCCCGGATGGTGGAGGCAAGGGCGACCAGTGCGGTGTCAGCTGCGCAGGCCGGCCTAAGTCGAGTTAGTGGCGGGCTGGTTGGGCTTCTTGGTGGTCCACTTGGCGTTGCTGCACTGGCCATCGGAGCGGCTACCGCGTTCATTACTCTGCGTGACAACACCAGTGTTCTGGAAAAAAAGTTGGGCGACCTGGCCGACCCCATCGACAAGTTGGTTGAGCGCTTCAACAAGCTAAACCGAGCAACGCAGTCTGTCACTCTTCGGGAACTGAAAGCCTCTATCGAAGATGCTGAAAACGATTTGACTACAGCGGCCGGCTCGATTGCGTTCGAGTTCCAGAGCAGCCTAACAAACGCAGGCCTGGCTGGCGCTTCAGGGTTTATGGGGGGAATTGCTCCGTTGCCGGCTGAGTTTCAGTCAGCGATGGATGTCATCAAGAAGGCATCTGCCGACCAGTCTTCCGGAATGGTTGTTGACTGGAAAGCAGTAGCGGACCAGGTGCGCGAGGTTCCTGGCGTAACCGCCGAAATGGTCAACGCACTTGAGAAGAGTGGCGGCGCGGCGGCAGAGAAGGCTGAAGTCATTGCACGACTCAAAACTGCAATGGCAGAGCTTACCGGGCAGACCGATGATAATACTCGTGCCGAGCTTGAGAATGCTGCCGCAAAAGCTACAGCGGCCGGTGTTGGCCAAAAATATCTAGAGCAACTGCAGAAACAATTGGGAGCTGCCCAAGACAAGACGGCACTCCAAGCAGCTAACCGGTTCATCTCCGAGAATACGCTACTCACGAAAGAGATGATTGTTGCGATCCGCTCGGCTGCTGCAGCCAAGGATGCGCAGAAGACAGCCGATGATGCGGCTACAAAAGCCAAGCGGAAGAACACCAGCGCTACAGACTCCGCGGCCAAGCAGCAGCTCAAGTCCTTCGACACCGTCGAGGAAGGCTACAAGCGCCAGATCGAGCTGATCAACACCACGGGCGACAAGCAGAAAGACGCCACCGAAGTGATGAAGCTGTCTTTCGAACTTCAGGAAGGCAAGCTAGGCAAGCTGAGTGAGGCGCAAAAGAAAAAGCTCATGGGCATGGCTGCCGAACTGGACGCGCTCAACAAAATCAAAAAGGCCAACGAGGATGACTTGAAGCTAACCGCTTTCAAGGCCTCACAGGCCACCGGAACCCAGACCGCCCAGGATGGGTTCGACCAGGAGCTGGCCGGCATCGGTATGGGCGATAAGGCCCGCGACCGTATGCGCGCGGACCTTGCCCTTCGCCAAAAGTACGCGGCTGATGTTGCCACTCTCAACGAGCAGGTCAACACCGGACAGATCTCGCCAGAGCTATATGCCAGCGAGACGAAGGTTCTGCAGGATGAGCTGGCCAAGCGGCTGGTCTCCCAGCAGAGCTATTTCAGTCAAGTAGATGCTGCCCAGTCCAATTGGGTTAACGGCGCATCGGATGCCTTCCACGACTACGCGGCCCAGGCCGCTGACGTTGCAGGACAAACCAAGCAAATGTTCACCAGCGCCTTCACTGGGATGGAGGACGGCATTATCAACTTCGTGAAGACGGGCAAGTTGTCGTTCAAGGACATGGCCGACTCCATCATTGAGGACTTGATCCGGATTCAAAT
Source organism: Pseudomonas karstica (assembly GCF_009707515.1). Classification (GTDB taxonomy): domain Bacteria; phylum Pseudomonadota; class Gammaproteobacteria; order Pseudomonadales; family Pseudomonadaceae; genus Aquipseudomonas; species Aquipseudomonas karstica. The sequence continues at coordinate 58,691 of NZ_WLYI01000009.1, forward strand.
CCGTCAAGCCGCGGTTGGATTCTTGAGCAATGCGTTCGGCTTTCTTTCTGGAGGCAGCCAGGCGCTCGGGCCGGGGACGATGACCGGTTCCAGTAGCGGAGCGATGGTGGCCAACGCAAAGGGTGGAGTCTATAACTCAGCCAGTCTTTCGTCGTACTCCGGCGGGGTTTACAGCACGCCGCAGACATTCGCTTTTGCCAAGGGGGCTGGCATTTTTGCCGAAGCGGGCCCTGAGGCAATCATGCCGCTGACTCGCGCTGCCGATGGTTCTCTCGGCGTTCGGATGGTGGGTGGCGGCGCTGAAGAAAACTCGCCTGCAAGTACCACCACGCTTGCCGGGGTGACGCAGCACTTTCACTTCAGTGGTGATGCGAATGCTGTGTCCAGGGATGAGCTTAAGCGAGCAGCTCAGGATGGTGCTCAAGCTGGCTACCAACTAGTGCTAAATGACCTCAAACAAAACGGGCCCGCCCGACAAATGATCGCTCGCCGGTAGCCGGCTGTAGGAGAAACCATGGCGCTTGAGTGGCCTGAATCGTTGGAACCGACAGAGACTGCGTGGGGCATGACCTACAACAACCGTGCCTTCACGTCGACGCTGTCAAATGCTCAGCAAATAGTGGGGTATCCGGGCTCCTACTGGACGTGCTCTCAGACCTTTGGCGTGCTGTTTGCCGAGGACGAGCGACAACTGACAGCGCTTTTGGGGCGATTGCAGGGCATGTTCGGCACTGTGAACATCCCCGCGCTTACCCGTATCCGCGAAGATGACGTTGGCCAAGCTGTAGTGGTCTCGGGGATAGCCCAGGCTACCGCCATGATCATTGGCGGTGTAAGCCCGAGCGCAAAGGTGTTCTCCCTTGGCGACTACATCACGGTTAAAGGGGAGATGTTCGAGGTAGTGCAGGATGCTGTCTCGAGCGCCCAGGGCCAGGTCACTGTCTCGCTCAACAAGCGCATCCGTCGCACCCTTGCGGCCGGCATTGCCATTGAGTACCGAAACCCATATTCAGAAATGCGCCGCGTTGATGACGTGCACCAGGTCGCGATCCAGCCTGTTGTATCCAACTGCACGCTGCAATTCCGGGAGGCCTTCTAATGCCATCAGCATTCCCATTCAGCCAGAGCGTGGTGGACATTATCGCTACTGGCAATTTTATGCCGGTGTACGCCGTGCAGCTGGACTTTGTCGACGGCATGGTCTTTGCCCACACCGGCACCGGGCAGTTGGTTGTAGATGGTGTGACCTACGATGGCGTGGGCAACTTCGGTCAGGTGAGCCAGTCGCAGGAAAGCGACAACTCAAACTCGCCAATGTCGGTAGACCTTACCTTGAGCGGCCTGGATGCCTACATCATTTCCGAAACCAATATTCGCGGGTGTCGGGGCCGGATGGCCAAGGTTCTGTTCATCGTATTCGACGAGGCCGGGAACTACGCCTCGGACATTCTGTTCTCGGGACGCATGGACGCCGCAAAGTTCTCTTTTGCCGGCAATGGCCAGGACGGCAACAGCATCACCGTTCCTGTAGTTGATCGCATGGCTGAGTGGAGCCGGACCGGTACCGAGCGGTTCACTGACGAAAACCACCGCGCCCGCCACGAGGGCGACCGGTTCTTCTACGCCATCGCGCAAATGTCCGAATGGCCAATTTATTGGGGCTCCAGCAAGGACGCGCCGGCATTCACCTACGGAACCTAGCGATGCGACATAGAGACTGGACTACGCGTCTGAACGACGTGATCAAGGCTGCCCAAGGGCGGCCTTTTTCGTGGGGCGAATTTGACTGCTGCCTGTTCGTCGCAGACTGCGCCGCTGCTGTTTGTGATGTTGATCCGGCAGAGCAGTACCGGGGCAAATACAAGACTGAGGCCGGCGCCAAGCGGCAACTGAAGCGACAGCACGGAAGTCTTGAGGCTGCTTGGGACGCCTGCTTTGCCCGGATATCCCTGTCATTCATTCAGCGCGGCGACGTAGTGCTGTATGACGCCCCGGCCGGACGGAGCATGGCTGTCTTCTGGGCTGGAGATTACTGGTCAACGACCGACGACGGCGTTGCCCGCGTCGAATGCGAGCCTAAGGCTGCGTGGAGAGTTGAGTCATGAGTAGTGGCGTAAAGAAACTCGCGCAAGTTGTCGTTGGAGCGGTAATCGGTTTTGTGCAGGGCGGGCCTGTAGGCGCCGCAATTGGCGCGGGCCTGGCGTTCTACGCGGCCGAGCAGCAGGAGAAGCTGAACACCAAGTCTCCGCTGCGTGATAACGAGCCCTCCGCTCAGACGGTCAGATCTTCCAAGGCCCCCGTGCGCTTCATCCTCGGGCGTGTCGCCACTGGCGGCGTTCTGGTTTGGGCTCAGGAGCAGTCCGGGGACCAGACTGATGGCGAGTGGCTGCACCTGGTGTACGTCTTGTGCGAAGGATCCGTGGACGCCCTGGAAGATATTCTTCTGGGGGAGGAATCCATTTCCACATTCGGCGAGCTGGCCAGCTATGAGCTGGTCGTCAACCCTACCCAGGTTAACGCCTTCCTTAAGGCGAATTGCCCGGACTGGAAGGACAGCCAGATAGGCCGCGGCCTTTCATACGTAAGGCTTTCTCTCAAATACAGCGCCGAGAAATTCCCCTCAGGCATTCCTGACGCTCGCTTCATTGTGCGCGGTCGAAACGATATCTACGATCCTCGCACAGGCAATAGCGGCTATAGCGCAAACACGGCTCTTCACCTGCTGTGGTACCTGCGTAACCGCTGCAATGTTCCAGACGATGAGATTGTGTTTTCAACATTTGCCAGCGCCGCCAACGTTTCAGACGAGGCCATCACCAACGCTGACGGGTCCGTGAGTCAGCGCTACCGGACTTCGTGCGTGATCGGCGCCGATGAGCAAAAGTCGGGCGTGCTGCAAAAACTTGAGGCCGCATGCGCTGGCAAGCTGATCCGCGTCGGTGGTCGCTGGATGCTTCAGGCTGGCGCCTACTACGGGCCTTACGACTTCGAAATAACCGAAGACATGGTGATCGGCACCATTGGGGGCAGCACCGAGCCGTCCAATGATTCGGCCATCAACACCGTGCGCGGCACCTTCATCGATCCTACACAGTCCTGGACCGAGACGGATTACCCGGAGGTCAGCATTGCGGAATGGATCACCGAGGACGGTGGAGAGGCTGCGGAGACCCTGACCTTCTCCTATGTAACCGATCCGTACCTGGCCCAGCGCCTGGCCAATATGGAGTTGCGCCGGCGGCGGGCAGGCGGGGTGATTACCATCCCTATGAACTTCTCAGGCTACAACTGCAGGCCCGGGCGGGTGGTAAGGGTAAACCTGCCATCTCTGAATATTCTGGGTGAGTTCATCGTCACCAACTGGTCCATGGGCGATAACGAAGGTTGCAACGTCCAGGTCCAACAGTATGAAGCGGCTATCTTCGATGATGCCGTGGGTCAGCCATACAACCCCCTGGGCTTCATCAATCTGCCGTCCGGCGGTCTTGGGTCGCCAACTGGCCTGGCCTGGTCACAGGATTCGGGTGCAGAGGTTGTGCAGGGAGTGCTGTCTTGGTCTCCACCTGATGGAATTGTGTCCGAGTACGCGGTCATCGTCAGGCAGGGAGCAGGCGTTGCTCAATCTCACACCATCCAGGCGGCCAGCAACCGATGCCCAATCAACGGGCTACCCTCGGGCAGTTACACGATGAGCGTGGCGGCTCTAGGGCCAATGGCTCGCTCTGGCGAGGCGACAATCAGCGTCAGCATTCAAGGGCCCCCGATTCCAGAGTCCTGTGTTGTGCAGTCTTCCATCGACTCGATCACGCTGATACCAGGGAATGTACTTCAAGGCCTGAATGGTGGGACCTACGAGTATTTTTTCAGTACCTCCCCTCAAGCTACCGCCGCTGAGGCTACCTATCTGGGGCAGGGCCTGACGTTCACGCATACGGGCCTGGGGTTCTACACGAACTATTACTACTTCATCCGCTCCGCAAATGCTTACGGGAAGAGTGCGTTCCTTTACGTGCCTGCAGCCACATCCAATGACGTGTCCGCCTATTTGGCCGCGCTGGCTGGCAAGATCACCAAGACACAGCTTGGTCAGGACCTGCTGGGCGAGATCAACAAGATTCCTGGCCTTCAGGATCAGATCGACGCCCTCGATGACATCCTGCTTTATGACCCGGCGAAGCCCTACGTCAAGAACGACATCGTTCGTCAGGGCCAGCGGCTGTACCAAGCCAAGGGACCGGTGCCGGTTAACACACCTCCACCGAACCTCACCTACTGGGTAGATGTGGGTCAGTCGGTCGAGACTGCCAACGGCCTGGCGCAACAGGTGGCGACCAACACTGCAGACATCACCGAGATCGACGGCGTTGTCACGGCCCAGGCCACGGCCTTCGAGGCGTTGCGGGCTTCCTATCGCGACGACAACGGGGAGGGGGACCTGGCAGACGCCATCAAGGGCTGGACCAGCACGGCGGCAATTGCTCAGGAAAGCAGTGTTCGGGCTTCCGAAATCGAAGCGGCCGCACAGCGCCAGACCACTCTTGAAACGCAGGTCGGCAATAACGCGGCGAACCTGACCATTCTCGAAAGGGTGGTTTCCAACAACAACTCTGTCACTGCGCAGCAGCTCAGCCAACTCAGCACTACCGTGGGCGGCCAGGGCAGCCAAATCGGTCAGCAGCAGACCTTGATCGAGACCAACGCCTCGATCATCAACAACGTGAAAGGGGATCTCGCTGCAAGCTGGTCCGTGAAGATGCAATACAACAGCAGCACCGGGCAGTACATCACCGCAGGGATTGGCCTTGGCATTGAGAACGTTGGCGGGACGCTGCAAAGCCAGTTCCTGGTCAGTGCCGACAGGTTTGCCATCGTCAACACCATGGCCGGGGGGACAGTCTCGGTACCGTTCGCAGTGCAGGGCGGCCAGGTCTTCATGAACTCCGCATTTATCCAGAACGGTAGCATCACGATGCTGAAGATAGGATCAGCTCTTCAATCCGACAACTATGCCGCAGGGGTTCAAGGCTGGCGTCTGGATAAGGCCGGGAATCTCGAGTTTAACGGGCCTGCACCTGGTGGTGGTCGTCTGACGATGACCAACAGAGCCATCAAGGTCTATGACGAAAACAACGTCAAGCGCGTGCAACTGGGAGATCTGACCGCATGAGTCATGGAGTGAGAACATGGAGCGCTAACGGCACCCTACAGATGGACACTGATAGTTTTACTTATCAGGTCATCCACAGCGCACTATACAAACTGACACAAGGGGCTGTTATTACAGTCCCTATTGCAGGGTTTGACCCACTGAAGTGTGCTGCTGCGATACTTCCAACTAAACCGGCTGACCCTGGTACCAGCATCAGGGACGCCATGCCTTACCAGTCCGTAGCTAACGGGTCAGTGACTATTCGATCAAGGCATCCAAGCGAGGGTACAGCAGAATACGCCTCAACAATCGAATTTAGGCTGCTCGTAGTGAGGTATAAAAATTGACATATGGGCTAACCGTACAAAATGACTCCAACTACATCCAGATAGACTCCGATACCCCCAGACTCTGTGCAATATATAGCGGTACGTATTCAGAAGATGGAACGACAGCTACTATCACGTTCTCTTCGCCTATAACTACAAGTGAGCCACCTTGTATGTTTATACGTAATGATCAGAGCCTGCCGGACACTCTGTACAACGGATGCACAATAATCGGGGTAGTAGGAAATTGGACCGGGTTTACCCTAAGCACTAACAACACTAACTTTGGGATAAAGGGGAAGTGGTTTGCTGCCGTATTCTCGGCAAAGGCCGAGGCTGATTATGGTCTACGGATGTGGGCGGCTGATGGCTCCATCATCTATGATTCCGGTACGACTCCTGTATTAGTTACCCGTGCAAGCCACTCCTGGACATACCAAGGCTCCTACAACGGAAGCCAGGGGACAGGTAACTATAGAAGTAGTAACGCAGGAGGAGGACCCCTCCTGAGTGATGAGTATTTTATGATAAACCCTTTTTCAAGAGGGGCGCTGTGCAGCAACGGAGGATGGGCCGAATCAGGCGTACAATTCAACTCCACAAACAATTATCTGCTGTGGTACGCATTCCAGGCATTCGGTCTGTGGATTGATGCGGGGCAGCCAGCAGCCATCTTTGCGCGACTGCCTGGCACATAATTAAAATTAATAAACTGTAAGCCAACTTAGCGATAACAGGCCCGCCGATGTGCGGGTTTTTTATTACCTGAATAAAGGAAAAGCCATGCCCTGGTACAAATCTGGGACGGTTTCCGTCACCCTGAATTCCAATGCCGTTATCGGTACTGGCACGGCGCTCATCGTGAACTGCCGAGTCGGCGATGCGTTCCGTGGGCCAGACGGCGCATGGTACGAAGTCACCAACGTTGCGAGTAACACGGCACTTTCTATTTCGCCGACCTACAAGGGGGCCACGACAGCGGCAGGTAGCTATGCACTGGCTCCGATGCAGGGGTACGTGAAGGATTCGGCGGATGCGCTGAGAGCCATCGTCAATACCTACGGTGCCCAGTTGGCAGCCCTCGGGACTACCGGCAACTATGACGTGCTGCCAGTGACAAAGGGCGGAACCGGATCGGCAACCCAGGGGGGAGCACGGACCAATCTTGGTCTGGGCGCTGCCGCAGTGGCGGCCATCGGTTATGAAAATGGGGATGTGGCTGATTCCTATGCGACGGGCAGAACGAGAGCAAGCGTTGTTCAAAGCTGGCTGACAAACACGGGGCATGGACTCGACCCTAACCTTTACCCACCCGGCTCTCCGAGCATGCCCACTGGTGGCACAGGGTTTTGGTATAAGCAGGTTTTCCGACATTCTGCTACCACCAACAGACTGACAATCGCCTGGCCTTATGGGACTACCAGCTCAGGCTCTGGCACAGTGAAGTTTCAGTCGATCTATGACGGCTCCTTAACGCCATGGATCGAGCTGTACCACACCGGAAACACCACTCGAGGATCAGGCGGAGTGTTGTCGGCTGCATCGCCGATCCTGCGTATTGCCTGCGTTGCGACCAGTGAGCGTGGCGACCTGCAGGAGCAGACTTTTGAGCCTGCCGGGGAGTGGGGCGTAACCAACAATGAAGCCCGTGGCGTCAGCGTTGAACGCCTCGCCGAAGGTGAATACAGGGTGACCGGTAGTTTGGGCCTGGCCCTTGAGGGTTGGCGCACCCAAGACCCTTGCTCACCTGACGGTGGCCGCACGCTGGGCATTTCGGACAGTCGCCAGGATTCCGATGGAACGGTAACCATCAGCCTGTTCAAACAGCGCTGGACGCTCTCAGAAGACGGCGAAATGGTTCCGGGCCGAGGTGCCCCGATGGATGTGCCGCTCAACAGCTGGATCGATGTCCGGCTTGAGATGCCAGCCATCGAGCCGCCACCGCCTCCCTCCCTAATCGAAGAATAACAGCCCGCCCTGAGCGGGTTTATTTTCGTCTGGAGAAAAGTATGACCATCACCGAGCAGCAGTTGCTGCGCATCCTTCCGAACGCCGGCCGCCAAGCTGGCGTTTTTGCATCTGCGCTGAGCCTGGCCATGGAGCGGTACCAGATCAACACAAAGCTGCGCATGGCTGCTTTCATTGCCCAGGTCGGCCATGAGCCTTCCAGTTCCGATGCCTGGGGCCAAATTCAGAGTGCAAAAGCAAGGCGCTACTGCATTAACTATCGCCGCCGCTGGCGGGACCTCTATGCTTACAGGCGCAACAGGAAGCCGTACATCGGCAGTCGCAACAACTGCCGAGCTCGGGTCATGCCTTGAGTTCGAGGCGCTAGGATCAGCGCTGTGGATGGTCACTGCGGTGCGTGGGACCTGGGCATTTACATAGCGGGTATTGCTTTATTCTGTTCAGGCGTGACAGCGGAGTTATTGCCCGGCCGGCGGGAGCGAGGTTAGGTAGCCGTCATGCGAATCTCGCTCAACATTGGTCACGATCACATAGTCAGGCTTGAACTTTTTCACAAGCTCAGCAACGCTCGCAGGCTTCACTCTTTTGTGATGAGCCTGAAGGATCTCAGAGAAGGTCGCCGACATAAATGGAGACATGGCGGAGCCAAACGAGTCGCGCAGCCACAGCACGCGCTTGTTGTTCAGGGCGCCTTCTGACCTAACCAGGGTCGGGGTTACAGGAGCGCCGACAGGGATGTTCTCCCCCGTGGAGATCAGTTTCATGCTGGAAAACTCAAACTGACTGATCTCCATTTGCCGTATTGTCTTGTCGGTCAGTGAAAGCTCTGTGTCCTTGAGATTTACTCGTATACGCTGAAAGTTTGCCAAATCCCCGCCGATACGAGGCGTTGCAGTGTAGTCATCGAATCTCGGCGCCTCAGGAAAGCTAAGATCTGGAGCGCTACCATGAAGACTGGCGGTCAACTCATTGAAGGCAATCCAAGCGCCCAATGCATTCCAGTGGGTATCGGTCTTGTAATATAGAGGAAGTTCAGTCTTGGCTTTCGCTTCTACGAGTTCCGACTTCGGGAATACGAAGATGCCTTGGTGGCCGTTATCGACAATCGCATCAGTCACGCCTGTGGGGCTGCTGGCAGCCCAGTCAGGCATGAATTCAGGATAGATAGTTTCTTTGTCAGGGCCGATTAGGACCTTGTAAACAGTTACTCCGTTTTGGGAGTACCACTTATTCCAGGCGTCTGCCGAAATATCGATCTTCTTAACTAAAGGCTCGATGCTTTTGGTCGCGCCAAGTCTCTTGGAGGTAATGTTTTTAGCGAAGTCATCACCAAGATACATCCAGCCATCACGACCAATTACTACCTGCTTAGGGCTAATGGATATCCCGAGGTGGTAGTAAACATTTCCAAGGTATGGAAGCGTAAAGTCCATGTTGTATAGCTCAGACTTCCATCCTAGCCAGTCCACTGGAAGTGGTTTCGTGGATTCATGGATTCGTTTGTAGTTTGCTATAGGAGCTATAGACAAAGCCGACAAAGAGAGAGCAATAAACGCGAATATTTTAATCTTCATGTGATTGCACTCAGAAGTTGAAATACAGGAATACGGTGCTTACGGACTGTACTGTTGAGTACATCGCAACACTGAACAGGATCGACATCCAGATCATTTTTCTCCAGCCCAGGCTGCCTTGCGTTGTCATCTCGTAGGAGTTTTTGTGTGCTATGACAACGAATGCAATCGCAATCATGCCAAAGCATATGGCGTTGGCGGCCATGCCTATTGGGAGAATATTAAGCAGGTGGTCAGATCCGACGCCAGCCCAGGCCAGCTTGTCAGTTGAGATGTCTGCGATATTGGATTCTGCAATCGACCTGAAATTCACCATTCCAGACAGGATGCGCATGGCGTCATCGATAGATGTGGCGCGGAAGAAAATCCAGGTTACGTTGATGAAAAGGAACGTGACCAGCCACGCCAGAGGGTTTGGCATGGACATCCCGAGGTTTTTCCACAGGCGGTGTATCACCAGGGCTCCACCATGCAGTGCGCCCCAAATTACGAACATCCAGCTTGCGCCGTGCCACAGGCCGCCAAGGATGAATGTTGCCATGAGATTGAAATAGATTCGTGCAGATGAGCAGCGGTTGCCGCCAAGCGGGATGTACAGGTAGTCGCGAAGGTACCGGCTAAGCGTCATGTGCCAGCGCCGCCAGAAGTCCTGTATATCGAGGGACTTGTATGGTGAATTAAAGTTGATTGGTAGCCATATGTTGAAAAGTAGTGCGGCGCCAATAGCCATGTCGCAGTAGCCACTGAAGTCGAAATAAAGCTGGAAGGTATACGACAGGCTTGCCGCCCACGAGCTGAAAAAGTCATGACTGGCTCCGCTGGCAAATCCGGCATCAGCCCAGACCGCAAACGTGTCAGCAATCATGACCTTTTTGAAAAGCCCGATACTGAAGATGAAGATACCCATGAAAATGTTTCGATACCTGACAGCCAGAGTCCACTTCGACTGAAACTGGCCCATCATTTCCTTGTGGTGCAGAATGGGGCCGGCGATCAGGTGCGGGAAGAATGTCACAAATAGAGCGTAGTTTACGAAATCGTATTCTTTTGCCTCTCCCTTGTAGCTATCTACCAAAAAAGCAATCTGGGTAAAGGTGTAAAAGCTGATACCTAGAGGCAGAATTATCTCGCTAAGATGAAAGGACGATCCTGCGACAGCGTTCAAATTGTCGATAAAGAAGTTTGCGTATTTAAAGTACCCAAGCAATGCAAGGTTTATAGCAATGCTCAATCCAAGGACCAGCTTTCTTGATGCCTTGATTCTCAACCCCGTGGCATGAGGGGAGATTGCGCACCCTATTACGAAGTTGAAGAATATAGAGCCAAGAAGCAACGGTATGTATGTGACGCTCCAATATCCATAGAAGAAAACACTTGCAGCTACAAGCCATAGCTTTCCTGCTGGTACTAGACGGAGCTTGTTCAGCGCAAAATATACGAAAAACACAACTGGCAGATAAACCAGTATGAATATTGATGAGCTAAATATCATTTGTATCTTCCTGATGCGTTATTTCACCCGCGACTATCGCAAGCATCCAGTTCTTGTCTTCCAGCAATTTTTATTATTCGTCCGGCCTGTCTCTCGCGAGTCTCTCCGCTATGGCGGCCGAGATTCTACCTGAAACGGAGTGGCATATTACCATCACTGACCGGCAGATGCCGGGCGGCCCCTCAAACACCGGCCTCGAGGCCGGTATTTTTTTGCCTGGAGAAAAGTATGACCGTTACCGAAAAAGACCGGGATATCCTGGCACGCACGCTTTATGGAGAGGCCCGCGGCGAGGGTTTTGAAGGCCAGATCGCCGTCGCCTGGACCATTCGCAACCGCGTGTTCGATGGCAAAGCCAAGTCCTGGTGGGGAGAGGGCTACGCCGGCGTGTGCCTGAAGCCCTGGCAGTTCAGCTGCTGGAACAAGAACGACCCGAATTACGCCTACCTGAGTGGCGCCAAGCCGATCCCGGCGGCGCAGTTCGCCCAGGCCCAGCGCGCTGCTGACTTAGTGATGTCGGGCGCGGTACCGGATCCAACCGGCGGGGCTACGCATTACTACGCGACCACCATGCCAAAAGCTCCGACCTGGGCGGCGAAGACCAAGGAGACGCTGCGCCTTGGTCATCACGTCTTCTTCAAGGATGTGCCATGAACCCGCTCTGGCTGCGAATCCTTCCTTATATAGCAGCGGTGGCCATAGTCCTGGTCGGCCTGTTCATGGCATACGGTCATGGCCAGTCGGTCACGGATGCTGAGTGGCAGGTCAAGTGGAGCGCTAGGGATACCATGGACGCCACAGCCAAAGCCGCCAACGAATCCACCGAACGGGCAAAAGAGCAGGCCCGCCAACAGACAATCAACAAGGTGATTCAGGATGGACAACAGATCATTGACCAGGCGACTGCTGATGCTTCCACTGCTCGCGCTTCTGCTGGCAGCCTGCAGCTCACCGTCGACAGGCTTACCGACCAGCTCTCAACCGGTCAAGCCGGCGTCAATTCCTGCACTACCGCCGCAAGCCAGGCAGCTACCCGCGCCGTCATGGTGTTTGCCGACGTGCTCAAGCGCGCTGATCAGAGAGCGGGAGACCTGGCGGCAGATGCTGATCAAGGCCGGAGCAGGGGAGTGACCTGCGAGCGGGCATATGAGGGCCTTGGGGGATAGGTCATGGTAGTGGCCTGATCAGTTCAGGTCCCTTGTTGCGCACATTGCCAACGGCTGTGTCGACCCTGAACCACTCGAAAGCCTCGACTGGCTCGCCCTGGTGCAACACCATCTGCTCGGCGCGTTCTTTGGGTGTTGCTGGATCCAGTCATTCTCTGGCCAAGTCCGGCGTCAGCGCCACGGGTCGCCGATCGTGAATGTCAACCATGCTTACGGTGCTGTCGGCGGTGATGATCACGAAGCAATCATGTTCACTTGGGCCTTCATCGGCGTCGGGTAATTGGCCGATGGCCGCGCAAAGTACCGCCTCGATCTCTTGGTGTCCCAGTTAGTTGATGGGGGGCGATCGCCGAGAGGCGCAAACGCCTACGGTCCTTGGGCGCGCAAGACGGCCGAGGGGGCGCAAGACGGCCGAGGGGGCGCAAGACGGCCGAGGGGGCGCATACCAGCGTTACATTTGGAGGATAGTTAACGGTCAGCCCGGCGCAGCGAGCGGCCATGGTTAATGGGTACCAGGCTGGCCGGCCGGACACTAGGTCGCGACCGTGAAACTCTAGCTTGAGATTCAATCCGGTGCTGGCTGAGGCGATGGAAGGGCTGAGTCTAGGTTGTTTACTGGCGGCGGTTTTGACGATTCAGGGGAAAACTGTCAGCTTGTTCAGCCACCTTCTGAGGATATCTTGAGGCAAAGACAATGGATCAAGATCGTGTCCATAGAGATACTCTGTACTCCGAAGTATGGGCTAGGCCTATGGCTTCCCTTGCTCCCAAATACGGAGTTTCTGCAGTGTTCCTATCGCGGGTTTGTGCCCGCTTGAACATACCTTGCCCACCGCGAGGTTATTGGGCAAGGAAGCATTCGGGGCAGAGGACAGAGACTCCTCCCTTGCCCGCGCCTACGGTCGGCATTCCTACCGAGTGGAGAAGGGGGGACCAGCTACCCCGCATGGCTGGACCTGAACCGGCTATGCCTAACCCGAAGAAGGCCAGTGCCCACAGCGCAATATTGATGGGATCGCTGAACTCATTCATCAGCGGGAGAATTGCTGGCGACGGCTATCTCAAACCGGCGAAACGAAATCTCCCTGACCTTGTAGTTACAGAATCCTCTCTCCGTAGGGCCGCGTCAGTTCTGCAGAAACTTGCTAACAGCTTTCGTGATGCCAGCTGTCGAATTTCAGTTGCCTGTAGTGACGGTCGGTATACACGTAAGGTACTAGGGGATGAGGAGGGCCGGTTGAAGAGATCGGGTTTTGAAACAGATCTTTGGTCACCGGGCCGACCGACATTGGCCTTCATTGGTGAGGTAGCGATCGGGCTGAGTATCTACGAACAAACAGTAGAAAAAGAGATGGTGTACCTCGATGGGCGGTATGTGCCGGTCAAGGAGGCCAAAGAAATTAAGCCCGGGCTTTGGGATCGGAAAACGAAGACATTTTACCGTCGGAGTACTCAGCGTGTTGCCTCCAAACGTCTGTGCTTAAGAGCTTATAGCCCATATTCGCGATTGAGTTGGGAATATACCTGGACGGAGGACAAAGGAAGCCTGGTTAGACAGTGTGACGCCATCGTTGCGTATTTGGTGGACAGGGCGGTGACCTTAACGCTCGAGGTCGAAAGGGCTGATCGGCAAGCGGATGAAGAGCGAAAGCGATGGGAGGCTGAGCGCGCAATTGCGATCTCGCGACACGAGCGATCTCTAATTATTCAGGCCCGAGAAGACTCTCTACAAAATCTACTGAAAATTATTGAAGCATGGAACCATGACAGGAAGCTTCAGGAATTCTTCGACGAGATTACTGCCAGGTCAGTCGATATGAATAGCGAAGGTCGAGCGCAGCTTTTAGCAAAGGTTCACGAGGCGAAAAACCTGCTTGCGTGCGCTGACAGTATTGAGGCGCTGATGTCATGGGTGTCGCCACCACCGAAACCGGCAGAGTAGAACAAACTATCGGCGATAGGGCGCGTATGCCATTCACATGCTGTCACTCAGCCTTGATGGCTTACTTCGGCATGCGAAAAAGCCACTCGGCGACTGAATCACTTACCCTTTGCGAAATGAAAGTTTCCGTCTAACCCTACCGAGACCTACACGCACTCATTGGGTGTAAATGGCGCCAAATGAGAGTTGGGTTTTAGACAGCACCTGTCTGTACTCCGCCTGATATAAGGCCAGGTAGTGCTTTGGGTGTGGGTATGTCAGAGTTGTTGACCCCTGATTTACGTTGAATGGAGCTAAGATTGTACGCTGAGTGTCGGCAGAGGATCAGATACGAAAAGCTGTTGAGCGCGGCAATAGCACCGCTCCTTGATTGACCCCCTATATCTCCATCGTTGACCAGTAGTCGATTGTCTTGCAATCAATCTTCTTGATCAGCCGGTTGTAGATATCAGTCCTGATTCCGCCCTTCTCGCCCATTATCTTGACGTTCGATGCATACGATTGCAGCGCGATTTTCATGAAACCGTTGGAGCTAAGAGCCTTAAGGTGCAGCAAAGTTTTTTGATCAGCAAAAACCTCAGCGCCCACAAGATCCATCGTCCTATCAGATGTGTTGAAATTCTTCTGTTTTCTGAAGTCCAACGCATGCATCAGCTCGTGGTGGAGAGAATTGTATCTCCAGAGCCAAACGAGGTCTTCTCGCGTCCCTTCAGGCATGCAGTTTTCGTTGACGAATACGGCGCTACAACCCCTGCCGGCCAAGAGGAAATTTATCGTAATCCCTCCTGCCCCTTCTATGCCGTATTTTTCTAAGTCAGCCGTGTCATCGTTGAAGTAGAGTTTTTCATCGTATTTAACCTTGCAGATGTCCAAAAGGTCGGTGCGCTCGCTCATCTGCTTGGAGGGAACAAGATATACGTCCGATGTAAGGCCAGCATATCGACTGACTAGTTTTCTGTAGGCATCTTCAAAGACTTCAACACCGAGCATCATTCGACATCCTTGCGCTTGAGCGACTTATCGTTGGGAATCTCGTCCGCCTAGGAATCTTCGTACGCGTTCGACCGGGGCTGTCATTAAGCTGGCATAACCGAGCCAAAACCACCCATTCAGGCACAAAAAAGGCACTTGCGATAAACGCTAAGTGCCTGATTTGTATAGCTTATTTGGTGGAGCCGGGGGGATTTGAACCCCCGTCCGCCAGTACTCCGCTGTCGGTACTACATGCTTAGCCGTGTCTATTAAGTTAACCCTCAGCGACCCGACGGGCAGGGTGCTTTGGGCGAGTTGTGTAAGTTTTAGCCGCTTCGTCCACAACGTACTGCACGGCGATTCTGTTCTATATGACAATCACTTTGGGTTTACAGACATCCCCTAGTGATTGCTGGACCCGAAGGTACCAGAAGGGAAGGGCTAAGGCTGCTTACGCAGCGAGAGCGTATTCCCCGTAGGTTTCGTCATTGGCAACTATAGAAAGTTGCAACAGTGGATTTACGAGTTCTGTTACCAACTCGGCATGCACCTAAAGTTTCGCAACCGGCGTCGAATCCTAAACGGCCCCGTGCTTGTTGCTCGGTGTTTCAAGGTGAGCGACAAGCCTGCGCAGTGTACGCCAAACGGCCACAGAAGGCCAACCCGAAGGTTGGCCTTCTGTGGTGGCAGGTTACTGTTTGCCGCCTTTCTCACTGTCCTGCAGGTCTTGCAGAGCCTTGGAGGTTATTTCGATACACTTCTTGTCATCACCGGCGGCATGGGCCGCCTTGGCTTGGGATACGGCGGTGTCAATCTCGCCGCTTTTGCCGCTGGTGTCGGTGGCGAGCAGTGCTTTGCCGTTGTTGATTTTGTCCAGGTTGATTTGGCACAGGTCATCGGTTTTGTCCGCCGCGAACACTGGGGATGCCAGCATTGCGACGGTAACAAACAGACCAGCAAGCGCGGAACGCTTCATAGGTATCTCCTAGTGCAAAGAGAGCGCAGTGCTGCCGGATTTTTCGGGCAGCCGACGAGTTCACTGATGAGCCCCGTTTGCCGAGGCTTATGCAGATGACTGCACCGATGCGCAGGGGTTCTGTTTTATTACCCGATTAATGCGCGCGCCTGGGTGACGCGATCTACCAGATACACCAGTCCGTGATAATCAATCCCTCCATGCTGGCTCAGGCCGATCTCACAGGTGCGGCTGGTGGAGATGCCCTCGCTGCAATACTGCACGGCGTCTTTCAGCGAGCGTAGCGAGTGGGCGTTCAACTGCGGCGTGGTGAAGCCTTTGTCACCGGCAAAACCACAGCAGTGGATGCCTTCGGGGATCACCACATGCTTGCTGCACCGCCGGGCCAAGTCGATCAGGGCCTGGCCTTCTCCCAGGTGCTGGGTGCTGCAGGTGACGTGCACGGCGATCGGTGCTTCCTGGGGTGTGAAGTCGAGGCGGTCTATCAGGTGGGTGCGGATAAAACGCACCGGGTCGTAGAGGTCCAGGCGCGTTTCGTCCAGGTCTTGCGTCAGCCGCAGGGTACAGGGGCTGGTGTCGCAATAGATTGGGTCGAGACCACCGCGGCTGGCGTGGAGCAGGGCGCCGATCAGCTCCTGGCGCTTGTGCTCGGCGTGTTCAGCGTAGCCTTTGGAGGCAAACGGTTGGCCGCAGCACAGGTTGTCCTGATTGTCCGGAAAGATTACCTGGTAACCGGCTTTTTCCAGCAACCCACGGGTTTTGTCGTACAGCGACATCTGCTCTTTGTCGTTTGCCGAAGGCCCCATCACCCGTGACACGCAGGCGGCCAGGTACACCACTCGCGGCCGTTCATCGCTGATGGCAGGGCTGAAGCGAATGGCTTTTTCCGGTTGCGGCATGGCGTTGGTCCATTGGGGGATTTGCCCCTTGGACAATTTGCTCACGGAGGCAGAAAGCTTTGCCAGCCGTGGCGCGCCCAAGAGCATCCGTGCGCCATTGGCCACGTGCAAGGTGAGGCGGGCACCTTGCAGTGCCATGGTGAAATGTGTGGCCAGCCAATCGGCAGTTTTCGTACGGGTAGCGTCGCGGCTGCGCAGTTTTTTCACCAGGTCGCCAGTATTGATGCCTACAGGACAGCGTTGAGCGCACAACCCGGTCGCGGCGCAGGTCTCAATGCCCTGGTAGTGGTAGGCAGCCTCCAGCGCTGTGGTGCTGATACCCGCGCGTTTTTTTGCCTGGATGTCGCGCCAGATCACGATGCGCTGGCGCGGGCTCAGGGTCAGGCCTTTTGAGGGGCAAACCGGCTCGCAAAAGCCGCACTCGATGCACTTATCCACAAGCTCGTCGGCTGCTGGCAGAGGCTTGAGGTGCTTGAGATGGATCTGCGGGTCCTGGCTGAGGACAACGTCCGGGTTGAGAATGCCGTTGGGGTCCAGTAGGCGCTTGAGCTGCCACATCAATTGGTAGGCATCGCTGCCCCACTCCAGCTCGACGAACGGCGCCATGTTGCGACCGGTCCCATGCTCGGCTTTCAGCGAGCCGCCGAACTCCACCGCCACCAACTGTGCGACGTCGTCCATGAATGCCTGGTAGCGTGAGACTTCTTCGGCACTGTTGAAGCCCTGGGTGAAGACAAAGTGCAGATTGCCTTCCAGTGCATGTCCGAAAAGGATGGCTTCGTCGTAATGATGTTTGTCGAAAAGCTCGATCAAACGATTTACGCCGATGGCCAGTTGTTCGACCGCAAAGGTCACGTCTTCGATAATTACCGTGGTGCCGGTTTTGCGCACCGCGCCGACGGCGGGGAAGGTGTCCTTGCGGATCGCCCACAGGCGGGCGTTTTCCACAGGGTCTTCGGTGAAGTCGACTTGCTTCTCCACCGGGAAGTCGGCCAGGGAGGCCATGATCAGCGCCAGTTGTTCGTGGAGCAAGGCGGACGAGGCGGCGCGGGATTCAATCAGCAGTGCGCAGGCATTATCCGAAAGATGCTGTACGAACGCCGGCATGCCCGGTTTGTTTTGCACCGATCGCAGACTGCGTCGATCCAGCAGTTCGACGGCCGAGACCGGTTGGGTTTTCAGTACTGTCACGGCGTTGCAGCAGGTTTCTACAGTGGGGAACACGATCAGCGCCGACGCTTTGTTGGGATGATCGATCACCGTGTTGTACGTCACCGCGCTGATAAAACCCAGAGTACCCTCGGAACCCACCAATAAATGGCTGAGGATATCCAGTGGCTCGTCGAAATCCACCAGGGCGTTAAGCGACAGGCCGGTGGTGTTTTTCAGGCGGTATTTGTGGCGGATTCTGGTTGCCAACTCAGCATTTGCCCGCGTCTCGCGGCCCAGGGTTGCCAGGTGTTCCAGCAGGTCGCCATGGCGCTGGCGGAAGGCCGAGACGCTGGCGGCGTCTTCGGTATCCAGGCAACTGCCGTTGGCCAGCACCAGGCGAATCCCTGCAAGGGTGTGGTAGGTATTTTGCGCGGTGCCGCAGCACATCCCGCTGGCGTTGTTGGCGACGATACCGCCGATCTTGCAGGCATTGATCGACGCTGGGTCGGGGCCAATCTTGCGCCCGAACGGCGCCAGCCAGGCATTGGCCTGGGCACCGATAACCCCGGGTTGCAGGCGGATTTGCTCGCCTTGGCCGCGGATCTCGCGAGCGTTCCAATTGTCACCCAGCACAATCAACACCGAATCGCTGATGGCTTGCCCGGAGAGGCTGGTGCCAGCTGCACGAAAGGTCACCGGCACGCGGTCGCGCTGGGCCAGTTGCAGCAAGGCGACCACCTCGTCCTCTGACTCGACGCGGATCACCAACTGAGGGATCAATCGGTAAAAACTGGCGTCGGTGCCAAAGGCCAAGGTGGAAAGCGGATCGTCGAAGCGTCGATCTTTCGGAATCAACTGTGCGACATCAGCAAGAAAAGCAGCAGGCAGTGTCATTGGTCCTCCAGAATCAGCACCACCAAGTCTTTTGGGCCATGGGCGCCGTAGGCCAGCACTTGTTCGATATCGGCAGTCTTCGACGGGCCGGACACCAGCAAGGCATTGGTGGGCATGCCTTGGGCCCAGGCGAATTGCTGCTGGACCTGATAGAAATTATCGTAAATCTCGCTGGCCTTGAGCAGGGCGAAATGCACCGGCGGCACCAGGCTCATCAGTCGCGGCTCTTGCGGTGTGGGCCAGATAATCAGGCTACCGGTGGCAGCGATGGCGCCCAAGGTAGCGGTAAGACTGGCCGGCGTGTCGTTGAACAGTTCGGCTTTCCATGCTTCTACCGGCCGATCGTAGGCTTTAAGCGTTGGCAGCTGTGGATTGTTCGCCCAGTGTTCGGTAATACGTCGTCCATGGGGTGTGTCTGGGGCGATCAACAGGCCGGGTAGTTGACGATCCTGTAGCAGCTTTTCCAGTAACCCCGGCCAGTCGGCTGCGGATGTCAGATGAATTTCGGTGTGTACCGCCTCCATGAGCTTACGCAGTTGTGGGATGCGTTGCTCCGCAGGGTAGGTGTAGATCTCGGTCACCAATGCTTCGTCAAAGTTGTCGGGTACGGGCGTGGTACCTGCCAGGCTTTTACGCAACTTGCCGAGGATAGTGTGCTTGGCGCTCATCAGCGATTTTCCTGTTTGGCCAGATGGTCGCGAGCAAGGTCATGCAGCGAGCGAGGGGCGGGTTTGGGCGCGCTATGGTTTTGTGTCCATGGCCCAACGTTATTGGGCATCAGGGCGCGTAAACGAGTGATGCCGAAGGCAAGCAACCGGTACAGCATGGGTGAGCTGTTGAGGCGCGCCCAGGCATTCCAGATAAAACGCTCCTTGCGTGAATATTTGCTGCCCTGGCCACGCATCACGGGATTAATACTGTCGGGAGCCTTGACGTTCTCTTCACGCAAGCGTCGCAACAATGCCGGGATTGGAATCTTGACCGGGCATACTTCACCGCAGGCACCACACAGCGATGAGGCGCTCGGATGATCGGGCACCTTTGCCAGGCCAACCAGGTGTGGGGTGATGATTTTTCCTATAGGACCGGGGTAGACCTCGCCGTAGGCGTGACCGCCGATTCGGGTGTACACCGGGCAGTGGTTCATACACGCGCCACAACGGATGCAATTCAAGGTCTGACGCAATTCACTGTCGGCAAAGGCCTGGCTGCGGCCGTTGTCCAGCAGCACCAGATGCACTTCCTCGGGGCCGTCCAACTCATCGGCCTTGCGCGGACCGGAGATCATGTTGACGTAGGTGGTAATCGGCTGGCCAAGGGCCGAGCGGGTCAGCAAGGACAGCAGCGGCACTACGTCCCTCAGGTTTTCGACGACTTTTTCGATACCGGTCACGGCGATGTGTACCGGCGGTACTGTGGTCGACATACGGCCGTTGCCTTCGTTTTCCACCAACAGCAGGGTGCCGGTTTCAGCGACGGCGAAGTTGACGCCGGAAACCCCGATGTCTGCTTCAAAGAATTTTTGCCGCAAGACGTTGCGGCCGATCTGGATCAGTTGATCGACGTCCTTGGTGTACTCCACGCCGAGTTTGTCGTGGAATAAGGATGCGACCTGGCCGGCATTCTTGTGGATCGCCGGCATAATGATGTGTGAAGGTTTCTCGTGGTCGAGTTGGACGATGAACTCACCCATGTCCGACTCCAGGCATTCGATGCCCTGTTCAGCGAGGACATGGTTCATTTCCATCTCTTCGCTGACCATTGACTTGCCCTTGATCACTTGTCGGGCCTCATGAGCACGGATGATCGAGAGGACGATGTCATTGGCCTCGTCCACCGTCTGCGCCCAGTGTACGGTCACACCATTGCGAGTCAGGTTCTGTTCAAGTTGCTCCAGCAGGTCGGGCAGCTTGGACAAGGCGCGGGCGCGGACAGCGTTGCCCAGTGCACGCAGGTGTTCACGCTCGTGGGCGTCGCTGAAGGAGGTTGCCCGTTTGGTCATCAGGGAGTCCATCGCACTGCGAAAGTTGTTTCGCAGTTGCGTATCGCCCAAGGCTTCGTGAGCGCGGGTGCGAAAGTCTTCCGATATATCGACGGTGGGAATCCGCGTTGCAGTGTTCATCGCGTTCCACCCGTGCGTTTCCAGAGAAAGCTGGCCAGGTGTTGGCCGCGTATGGCTTCCTTTTGCTTTTCCAGGGCGCCATTGATGTTCATCAGGCAGCCGCAATCAGCACTCAAGACCTGGTGGGCGCCGGATTCCTTCAAGGCGCGGGTTTTGTCGGCGACCATCGCGCCGGAAATATCCGGCATCCGGATGCTGAATGTCCCACCAAATCCGCAGCATTCACTTTCGTGGCTGTGGTCGACACGTTCGACGTTCTGCAGTTGTGCCAGCAGTTCCCTGCCGTGGAGGTGAGTATTCATTTCTCGACGCGCCGAGCAGGAGGTATGCAGCGCAACCTTGACCGGAGCGCCGCTGTCCTTGAGCTGGACCTTACACACCAACAACAGGAACTCAGCCAGCTCAAAAGTACGAGCGGCGAGGGCTTGTACCTGCTTCAGCGTTTCGGGCTCGTCCTTGAACAGGTCGGCGTAATGCTCGCGCAGCATGCCCGCGCAGGATCCGGAAGGCACCACCACCGGGTAGTCTTCGGCGAACAGTGCCAATTGCGAACGCGCGACCTGCCGTGCTTGTTCGGTGTAGCCCGAGGTATAGGCCGGTTGTCCGCAGCAGCTTTGCCCTTGGGGGTAGTCGACGCGGATGCCTTCGCGCTCCAGCAGATGAATCGCGTCCATCCCGGCTTCGGGATAAAACAGATCCACCACACAGGTACCGAACAGGTAGACCGTGTGTGGTTTTACACTGGGGTACTGGCGTGGCTCGGGCAGCGGTGGCGCGACACGGGTGGCATTCGGCACGGCGTTGTAGAAAAGCTGGCTCATCAGGCGCGTTCTCCGGGTGGTCCCGGTTATCCGTCGGTGTTGGCCGCCGAGAGGTCGACGACCAACATAGACCGGGTTGTGAATAGCTGATGCCGAAGTTGCTGTTCGGCGTCGGTTGTTACCCTGTTACGTATAGGGCTCAGTGCACCAGCATGCCGGTTAACCAGTAGGCCTGGGCCAGGGTGATCAGGCCGACAATGGTGGCAAAGAACAGGCTGTGCTTGAGGGTGAAACGGAACAGATCGGATTCTTTGCCCACCAGTCCGGTCGCAGCACAGGCCACGGCGATCGATTGCGGGGAGATCATCTTGCCAGTCACGCCACCACTGGTATTTGCCGCTACCAATAGGGTGTCGTTGACACCGATCTGGTGGGCGGTGGTGGCCTGCAGGGAGCTGAACAGTGCGTTGGATGAGGTATCGGAGCCGGTCAGAAACACGCCCAGCCAGCCAAGGAACGGCGAGAAGAACGGAAAGGCTGCGCCAGTGCCGGCTAGAACCAGGGCCATGGTCGAGGACATGCCGGAGTAGTTGGTGACGAAGGCAAATGCCAGCACCATGCCGATAGACAAAATTGGCCAGCGCAGTTCGTAGAAAGTTTCCTTCAAAGTGGTCAGACCAATTTTTATATTGATCTTCAGTACTAGCATCGAGATCAGGGCGGAGAAGAAGATCGCCGTGCCGGTCGCGGAAATCGGGTCCAGTTTGAACACTGCTGGAATGGCGGTCGGGTTGGTGACGATAGGCGCGACCTTGATTACCAACTGATCCAGATGCGGGATCGCAATATTGAAGACCCAGCCGTACATCGAACCACCTGCGGCAAACATTGCCTTGAACGGTTTGAGGGTCCAGAGGGTGACCAGGGCCGTCAGGATCAGGAACGGTGACCAGGCCTTGAAGATTTCCCCCAGGCTGTAAGGCGAAGCTTCAGTGCTGCGAGGCAGGCCGAAACCACCGGCGCTGGCTGTGATCGCAGTGCCGGATGTTGCCCCGGCAATCTGAGCGCCCACGGTGCGCTTGGGCTGCCAGACTTTCAGGAACAGCGTCAGGGAAATCAAGCTGGCCAGGGCCGAGGTGATGTCCGGCAGTTCCGGGCCGATATAGTTCGAGGTGAAGTACTGGGTGACGGCAAAGCTGAAGCCCGCGACCAGTGCGGCCGGCCAGGTTTCCTTGACGCCTCGTAGGCCGTCCATCATGAACACCAGCCAGAACGGCACGAACATCGACAGCAGCGGCAGTTGGCGGCCGGCCATGGCGCCGATCTTGAACGCGTCGATGCCGGTCACCTGGCCGGCAACGATGATCGGAATCCCCAAGGCGCCGAAGGCTACCGGCGCGGTGTTGGCAATCAAGCACAGGCCGGCGGCGTACAGCGGGTTAAAGCCCAGCCCTACCAGCAGGGCGGCGGTAATCGCTACCGGTGCGCCGAAGCCGGCGGCACCTTCCAGGAAGGCGCCGAAGCAGAAGCCGATCAACAGTACTTGCAGGCGCTGGTCGTCGGTAATCGACAACACGGAGCTGCGGATGACTTCGAACTGGCCGCTTTTGACCGTCAGTTTGTAGAGGAATACGGCAGCAACAATGATCCAGGCGATCGGCCATAGGCCATAGGCAAACCCGTAGCCGGCGGCGGCGAGGGCCATATCGACGGGCATCTTGAAGGCGAAGATCGCTACCAGGATCGACAGCGCCAAGGTGATGCTGCCGGCCACGTGGCCTTTGAGGCGAAACACGGCCAGGGCCAGGAAGAAGAACACGATGGGAATAACGGCGGCCAATGCGGACAGGCCGAGGCTGCCGAGTGGGCTATAGAGTTGTTGCCAGGTTTGCATGTGGGGTGGCCCCTAATTGTTGTTGGTCAGGCACTGCTAGCTAATATGGATAATTGGTAATACCAATTTACAATGGCTGTTGGCTAGGTTAAGAGTCTTCCGGGGGCGTGTCAATTTGCCGCTGTTGAAACTTTGGTCGAATGCCAATAGGTGGTGACGCTGATCTGGTGAATCAAAGGCGCGCTGATAGGTGCCGCCGAGGCGGCAATAGGCCAGAATAGAGGCCCTGGCGAGTGGTCGGGATTGTGGAGAGTAAGTTATGGGCTTTGATCAGGTGCATCAGCGCCGTTTGTCTGACGATATTGTCGAGCAGCTTGAGGGAATGATCCTTGAGGGCACGCTGAAGTCGGGCGAGCGCTTGCCGGCTGAACGTGCGTTGGCCGAGCAGTTCGGTGTGTCGCGACCGTCGTTGCGTGAGGCCATCCAGAAACTGGCGGCAAAGGGTTTGCTGGTCAGCCGTCAGGGCGGTGGTAATTATGTGGTGGAGTCGTTGGGCTCAACCTTCAGTGACCCGCTGCTGCATCTGTTGGAAAACAATCCTGAGGCCCAGAGCGACCTGTTGGAGTTTCGGCAGACCCTTGAAGCGTCTTGCGCCTATTACGCGGCGTTGCGCGCCACCGAAGTGGATCGCGAGCGGCTCACCGCCGCATTTGAAGCGCTACAGGATTGCTACGCGCGGGCGGATGAAGTGAGCCGGGTGGAAGAGGGCGCGGCCGATGCGCGCTTTCATCTGGCCATTGCCGAGGCCAGTCATAACGCCGTATTGCTGCACACCATTCGTGGCTTGTTCGACCTGCTCAAACGTAACGTGGTGACCAACATTGGCGGCATGTATCAGCAGCGCGCCGAAACACGGGATATGCTGATCAGTCAGCACCGGGATTTGTACCTGGCGATCATCGAAGGGCGAGCGGAGCAGGCACGAGAGATTTCAACACGTCACCTGCTCTATGTGCAGGAAGTGCTGGAAGAAGTACGTCATGAAGTTCAGCGCATGGCCCGGGCGGAGCGGCGCAAGGGGAAGTAGTCGAGGGCGTTTGGGCGCCCTCGTAGGGTGTCAGTCTTCTTTGCCCTTGTTGCGTACGGCGCGTTGCAATTCCCGATTGGAATCGCGTTCGCGCTCGGTGTCACGCTTGTCGTATTCTTTTTTGCCCTTGCCCAGAGCGATCTCGCACTTGATCAAGTGCTTGCTCCAATACCACGACAGGCAGATGCAGGCATAACCCTTTTGTTGCACGGCGGCGGCCAGCTTTTCCAGTTCGCGGGCATTGAGCAGCAGCTTGCGCGTGCGCACCGGGTCGGCAATAACGTGGGTGCTGGCAGTGTTCAGCGGAGTGATATGGCTGCCGAGCAGCCATGCTTCGCCATCCTTGAGCAGCACGTAGCTGTCGACCAGCTGCAGCTTGCTTGCACGCAGACTCTTTACTTCCCAGCCGGCCAGGACCAGACCAGCCTCGAACCGATGCTCGATGAAGTAATCGTGTCGCGCCTTCTTGTTTTGCGCGATGGTCCCTGTTGGGTGTTTCTTTTGTTTAGCCATAGGGGCGGCATTATAGGGAGTTGCGAGCGTGTCGGCTACGGTCAACCTGCGTGCTTGAGCGTGTTGTTTGAATCCCGGACAATGCGCGCTCTTTTTTGATCGGTTGGGCGTGTAACGATGTCGACGGACAAGGTTTCTGTCCACGGAGGGTGGGCAAGCCGCTGGGTCTTCGTACTCGCTGCCACCGGCTCTGCGGTAGGCTTGGGAAGTATCTGGAAGTTTCCCTATATGGTGGGGATGTACGGCGGCGGGGCATTTGTCCTGGTATTTTTGGCCTGTATCGCCCTCATCGGTCTGCCTGTCATGTTGGCCGAGACCCTGATTGGCCGGCGTGCTCGGCAAAGCCCGGCGAATGCCCTGAAGGTATTGGCCCTGGAGGCCGGGCATTCGGCGCGCTGGTCCTGGTGGGCCTTCGCCGGAATGATTGCGGCGCTGTTGATCCTGTCTTTTTATAGCGTGGTCGGTGGTTGGTCACTGGACTACATCATTGATATGGGGCGCGGCGACTTTCAGGGCGTGACGGCCGAGCAGGTCGCAGCCTACTTTGACAAGGTGGTGGCGGACCCTTGGCGCCTGACATTCTGGCACACACTCTTTATGGTGTTGTCTGCCTTGGTGATAGCCAGGGGAGTGGTGGCCGGGCTTGAGCGCAGCTTGCGGATCATGATGCCGCTGTTGTTCGTGATGTTGCTGGTACTGCTGGGATACAGCATGACCACCGGGTACTTCATGGAGGGGCTGCATTTCATGTTCGACTTCAACTCCGAGCGGTTGCTCGAAGGGTTGCTGCCGGCCATGGGGCATGCGTTCTTTTCTCTGAGCGTCGGTGTCGGCTCTATCATGATTTATGGGGCGTATATGCCCAAGGGTGCATCACTCTCGGGGACTGTGGTCGGTGTTGCGCTGCTGGATACGTTTGTCTCACTTTTGGCGGGAATGGCGTTGTTTCCCATTGTCTTCGCTGCAGGCTTGAGCCCGAGTGAAGGCCCAGGATTGATGTTTGTCAGCTTGCCATTTGCTTTTGGTAGCGTGGCTTTCGGGCAGTTGATGGGGGTAGTGTTTTTTGTGCTGGTGGCCATTGCCGCCTGGAGTTCGGCGATCTCTTTGCTGGAGCCCATGGTGGCCTATCTGGTGGAGCGTACAAAGGTTAAGCGTGCCTGGGTTACCTTCTGGTTGGCCTTCAGTTGCTGGTTTGTTGGTTTGGGAACGGTGTTTTCCTTTAATATCTGGCAGCAGGCCAGGTTTTTCGTGAGCGAGGATGGCGCCTTTCGCCTTTATCAATGGGGCGCCGCCAGTGGCTTGGATTTCTTTGGTGTCATTGATTTCTTCACATCGCGAATCATGTTGCCCTTGGGTGGTTTGTGTTTCGTGGTGTTTGCGGGTTGGGTGATGGGGCGCGAAGCTGTTCGGGATGAGCTGTCGATTCGTAGCCCGGCAATGTTCGCCCTGGCTTTCTTCTTGATGCGCTATATAGCGCCCATCGGCATTCTTGTAGTGTTTGCCGCTCAGTTGTGGAAATAACGTTCACATGACGACGCATATTCAACGCTCGGCCCTGCTGCCCTATCCGGCGCAAGCGCTCTATGACCTGGTCAATGATGTGGCGCGTTATCCTGAATTTCTGCCTTGGTGCTCGTCTGCCGAGGTGCTGGAGAGCAGTGATGAGCACATGCGCGCCAGCCTGGCAGTGGCCAAGGGCGGGTTCAGTCAGCACTTCGTCACGCGTAATACCTTGGTGCCCGGAGAGTCTATCGAGATGAATCTGGAGGAGGGGCCGTTCAATCAGTTGCACGGTGTCTGGGTTTTTAAGGTGTTGAATGACAAGGCCTGCAAGATCAGCCTGGACCTGTCGTTTGATTATGCCGGGCCGGTGGTTCGGGCGACTCTCGGGCCGCTGTTCAATCAGGCGGCGAATACGCTGGTGGATGCGTTCTGTCAGCGGGCCAAGCAATTGCATGGCTGAGTCAGTCGTCGAAATTGAAGTCGTGTATGCCGCTGTGAATCGTCAGGTGTTGCTGGCTTTGTCCGTTGCAACGGGCTCCAGCCTGAGGGCAGCGGTGCAAAGCTCGCAGATTGCTGCGCAGTTTCCGGAACTGGATCTGGCCACCTGTCCTTTGGGGATCTTCGGCAAGGTTGTGTCTGACGCGGATGTCCGTGCAGTGCAAGCTGGGGACCGCATTGAAATCTACCGGCCGTTGCTGGCTGACCCCATGGAGATTCGTCGTCTGCGCGCAGCCAGGGCAGCCAAGGCGAAACAGCAGGGTTCTTGATTTCGTGAAGTGCCAGACAACAAAAAGCCCGGCATGCCGGGCTTTTTGCTGAGGTTTCAACTTTATTGCGGGCTGGTGTCCAGAGGGGCAGGCGCCGGGACCGGAACGGTCTGTACATCATCGACGTCTTTCTGGATCTGATCCAGCAAGGAGCCTGGCTTGGCCGGCACCTCGGACTTGGGCTCCTCGGCATTCTGCGTAGGTGCCGTGACATTGGTGTCGTTATCTTTGCCCAGCAACGCTTCATCACGGCTCACGCCAGGCATGAAATCACCCGACAGGCTGACGAGTTGGTCAGTGTCATTGAATATGACGCTGACGCGCTCCTGCTGGCGTTCACCGCCACCAGGCTGGATGCTATAAAGATAATCCCAGCGATCGGCATGGAATGTGTCGGTCAGCAGGGGGTTACCCATGATAAACCGTACTTGCCGTCGGGTCATTCCCGGGCGTAACTGGTCTATCATGTCCTGCGTGACGACATTGCCCTGCTGGATGTCGATTTTGTAAACCCCGGGGAATGAACAACCGGCGAGTGCGAGCAGTCCCACAAAGGTGAAACTGGTTAGCAAGAGCTTGGTGTTTTGCATCGGTGGGCGACTTCCACTATCTTGGCTGGGACAACGTAAACGCCGATCATACCCGTATTAAGAGAAGCTGCGAAGCAGCATCCGCGAGAAAGCTAACCATGGTTGAAAATAGCGAACTACGCAAAGCCGGTCTTAAAGTGACTCTGCCACGGGTCAAGATTCTACAAATGCTTGATTCTGCTGAGCAGCGTCATATGAGTGCCGAGGATGTTTACAAGGCACTCATGGAGTCTAACGAGGACGTCGGCCTGGCCACGGTTTACCGTGTGCTGACCCAGTTTGAAGCCGCAGGGCTGGTGGTTCGTCATAATTTCGACGGCGGTCATGCAGTATTCGAACTGGCTGACAGTGGTCACCACGACCATATGGTTGATGTGGAAACGGGCGAAGTGGTTGAGTTTGTCAGCCTGGAAATCGAGAAGCTTCAGAAGGCTATCGCCGAGGAGCATGGAGTCGAATTAGTGGACCACAATTTGGTTCTGTACATACGTAAGAAAAAGTAAGAAAAGCTACGCAGGCCACTCTGCGGAACAATCGAAGGCGACCTCAGGGTCGCCTTCGTGCTTTCAGATTGTCTATCAATCGTGGCTCAGGCCTTTGCAGTCACCACCATCTTCTTCGCGTGGGCCAAGGATTCCTTGGTCAGGTCAATGCCGCCCAGCATGCGTGCCACTTCTTCAACCCTTTCGGTCTTGTTCAGCTTGGATACCGCTGTGTGGGTTGCATCGCTGCCTCGAACCTTATGCACAAACAAATGCTGGTGTCCTTGTGCGGCCACTTGCGGCAAGTGGGTGACGGTCAGCACCTGTCCGCGTTCGCCCAGGCGCCGCAACAACTGCCCCACAATTTCTGCTGTCGGACCGCCAATGCCCACGTCCACTTCATCGAATACCAATGTCGGTATCCGTGAGGTCTGGGCAGTGATGACCTGGATTGCCAGGCTGATCCGTGACAGCTCGCCACCGGAGGCTACTTTTGCCAGCGCTTTTAGCGGTTGGCCGGGGTTGGCGCTGACCAGCAGTTCAACTTGTTCCAGGCCGTTGGGTTGCAGTTCGTTGCTGGTGTTAGGGCGCAGTTCGATAGTGAAGCGTCCCCCTGGCATGCCCAGGCGCTGTATTTCCTGCTCTACGGCGCTGGCCAGGCCGTTTGCCGCCTGTTGGCGCAGATCGCTCAGCTCACGAGCCTTCTCCTGATAATGACGGGCAAACGACGCGAGTTCGCTTCCCAGGCGCTCAATCGATTCATCGTTGGCATTCAGGGTTTCAATTTCATCCAGCAGTTTCTGTTGCATCGTTGCGACTTCAGTCGGTTGAATGCGATGTTTGCGGGCCAAGGTATAGATAGTGTCCAAGCGCTCCTCTATCTCTTGCAGGCGCGCCGGGTCGGCATCGAAGTGGTCAAGGAAGCGGTTCAACTCGCCCACGGCCTCTTCTACCTGAATCTGCGCACTGGTCAGCAGGGTAGTGGCTTCGCTCAGCGAGCCTGAGGCGGTGTTTATGCTCGACAGACGATTCAGGCTGGCGGTCAGCGCATTGAGTACGTTGCCGGAATCGTTTTCGCTGCACTGCTCGACAACTTGTCGGCAAATGCCCAGCAAGGTTTCGGCATTGGTCAGGTTCTTGTGTTCTTGTTCCAGTTGCTCAAGTTCCATTTCGCCCAGCCCCAGGCTTTCCAGCTCTTCCAGTTGATAGCTGAGTAACTGATGGCGTGCACGCTGTTCGTCCCCGGAATTGGAGAGCCGCTCCAGCTCCTGGCGGGTCTGGCGCCAGCGCTGCGCAGCCAATTGCACTTGGCGCGCCAGGTCGGTGGCGCCTGCATATTCGTCGAGCAGGCGGCGGTGAGTGTCGACTTTCAGCAGGGATTGGTGTTCGTGCTGGCTGTGGATGTCGATCAGCAACTCGCCTAAGGCTTTCAAGTCGCCCAAGGGGCAGGGCGTGCCATTGATATAGCCGCGCGAGCGACCTTCAGCGGTGATGACTCGGCGCAGGATGCACGGGCCGTCATTGTTCAGGTCGCGCTCGGCGAGCCAGGCCTCGGCTTCGGGGATGTCTGCCAGGTCGAAGGTGGCCAGGATATCGGCCTTGTCGGCTCCGGGGCGAACGACCCCGCTGTCTGCACGATCGCCCAGGGTCAATCCTAAGGCGTCGAGCATAATCGACTTGCCAGCGCCGGTTTCGCCTGTGATTACGCTCATCCCGCGATCCAGTTCAAGATCCAGGTGTTCGACGATGGCGTAGTTATGTACGGACAGGTGCACCAGCATGACGGCCGCTCCCAGATTTATGTCTGGTTATTTATACAGTGTTTTGTTCAGGGCTGACAATCCTGGCGCTTAGCTCTATTTGTTTGAGTTGTCGCATTATTTAGTGCGATGAGGAATGAGTGGGGAGATTTAATCTGAGACAAGTGAAAGGCTTTTGGTGATGGCTGCGCCCTTGAACCTGGAAATTGTGGCCCCATATACCCGAACAGAAGCGCGAGTCGAGTTCGCGCACGATTTTGAAAGGAGAAAATTCTATGGCTGACGAACAGACGCAGGATACGCAAAATCCAGATGATACCCAGGCCTCGCAAGCAACAGGTGAAGATCTGGCGGTTCGCGTGCAAGTGCTCGAAGAGCAACTGGCAGGCGCACAGGATCAGGCTTTGCGTGTTGCCGCCGATCTGCAGAACGTCCGCCGCCGCGCCGAGCAGGATGTAGAAAAAGCCCATAAGTTCGCGTTGGAAAAATTTGCCAATGATCTGTTGCCGATCATCGACAGCCTGGAGCGCGGCTTGGAGTTGTCCAGTCCGGACGACGAAAACATCCGCCCAATGCGCGAAGGGATCGAGCTGACACTGAAAATGTTCCAGGACACCCTGAAGCGCTATCAGTTGGAAGCCATCGATCCGCAAGGCGGCGAACCGTTCAATGCCGAGCATCATCAGGCGATGGCGATGCAGGAAAGTGCCGATCTTGAGCCTAACAGTGTGCTGAAAGTGTTCCAGAAGGGTTATCAGCTCAACGGACGTCTGTTGCGACCTGCGATGGTAGTGGTGAGCAAGGCTCCCGCACCGACCGCACCTTCGATTGATGAGCAGGCTTGAAATCGGTCGCAAGGCCCCCATCTATATGTCAAGCGTTTAAGTGCTACCGCAGTTAGCCACCACTGCTGCGGCAACCAAATCTAAAGTTTCGGGAGAGTTAACATGGGCAAAATTATCGGTATCGACCTGGGGACTACCAACTCCTGCGTCTCCGTGCTGGAAAACGGCAAATCCAAAGTCATTGAAAACGCCGAGGGCGCGCGCACTACTCCGTCCATCGTGGCTTATGCCAACGACGGCGAAATCCTGGTGGGTCAATCCGCCAAGCGTCAAGCTGTGACCAATCCGCATAACACCCTGTACGCGGTGAAGCGTCTGATCGGTCGTAAGTTCGACGAAGAAGTCGTACAGAAAGACATCAAGATGGTCCCTTATAAAATTGCCAAGGCTGACAACGGTGACGCCTGGGTTGAAGTAAACGGCCAGAAAATGTCGCCGCCGCAAATTTCGGCTGAAATCTTGAAAAAGATGAAGAAGACTGCCGAAGACTACCTCGGTGAAGCAGTGACTGAAGCAGTGATCACTGTTCCTGCCTACTTCAACGACAGTCAGCGTCAGGCGACCAAAGACGCCGGCCGTATTGCTGGTCTGGACGTGAAACGTATCATCAACGAGCCGACCGCAGCCGCTCTGGCCTACGGTATGGACAAGGCCAAGGGCGATCACACCGTGATCGTTTACGACCTGGGTGGCGGTACGTTTGACGTTTCCGTGATCGAAATCGCTGAAGTCGATGGCGAGCACCAATTCGAAGTGTTGGCCACCAACGGTGACACCTTCCTGGGTGGCGAGGACTTTGACATTCGCCTGATCGACTACCTGGTTGACGAATTCAAGAAAGAAAGCGGCATGAACCTTAAAGGTGACCCGCTGGCGATGCAGCGCCTGAAAGAAGCCGCTGAGAAAGCCAAGATCGAACTGTCTTCGAGCAATTCGACCGACGTGAACCTGCCGTACATCACTGCAGATGCCACCGGTCCTAAGCACTTGAATGTGAAAATTTCCCGCGCCAAGCTGGAAGCGCTGGTTGAAGACCTGGTTCAACGCACCATCGAGCCTTGCCGCATTGCGCTGAAAGACTCGGGTATCGACGTGGGCTCTATCAACGACGTGATCCTGGTGGGCGGTCAGACCCGTATGCCACTGGTTCAGAAGCTGGTGACCGAGTTCTTTGGTAAAGAAGCCCGTAAAGACGTCAACCCGGACGAAGCGGTCGCCATGGGTGCTGCCATCCAGGGCGCGGTATTGGCCGGTGACGTGAAAGACGTACTGCTGCTGGACGTAAGCCCGCTGACCCTGGGTATTGAAACCATGGGTGGCGTGATGACTGCGCTGATCGAGAAAAACACCACGATTCCTACCAAGAAATCCCAGGTGTTCTCGACTGCCGATGACAACCAGGGCGCGGTGACCATTCACGTGCTTCAGGGTGAGCGCAAGCAAGCTACCCAGAACAAGTCCCTGGGTAAGTTCGACTTGGCCGAGATTCCGCCAGCGCCACGTGGCGTGCCACAAATTGAAGTGACCTTCGATATCGACGCCAACGGCATTCTGCACGTGGGCGCGAAGGACAAGGCCACCGGCAAGACTCAGTCGATCGTGATCAAGGCCAACTCCGGTCTGTCCGAGGAAGAAATTCAGCAGATGATTCGCGATGCTGAAACCAACGCCGAGGAAGATCGCAAGTTCGAAGAATTGGCCGCTGCCCGTAACCAGGGTGATGCGTTGGTCCACTCGACTCGCAAAATGATCGCTGATGCTGGCGACAAAGTGACCGAAGAAGAGAAAACTGCAATCGAAGCTGCTCTGGTTGCCTTGGAAGCTGCCGTCAAAGGCGACGACAAGGCTGACATCGAAGCCAAGGTTGAGGAACTGTCGAAAGTCTCCGCGCCAGTTGCCCAGAAGATGTATGCCGAACAAAGCCAGCCGGCTGATGGTGCTGCGCAGCAGGCAGAGCCTGAAACCAAGCATGACGATGTTGTCGATGCTGAGTTCGAAGAAGTCAAAGACCAGAAGTAAGTTGGTCGCCCGGTTGACCGCTAACAAGCGGTGACTGGTAGGATGTCGCCGCGCGGGAGCTTGCTCCCGCGTTGGCGTGTCTGGAGTACGCGAATTTTTACAGCATGCGACAACATTCGGATGTTGGCGGTGTGATCGGGAATGCTCCTGCTTTGCGATCGACATTCACCGCGTTTTTGGCCGGCTCCCTGGCTGAAGACAGTGTAACGACCAGGATCGTTGAATTGACGTGAGTTGGGTCCGGGCCTGTATTGGGGCTCAACGAGTTTGGCAAGGCTCAGGAGGGTTTTGCTGAACGTCCTTAAGAGTGCAAAGACTTATGGCAAAGCGTGACTATTACGAAGTGTTGGGTGTGGAGCGTGGTTCCAGCGAGGCGGAGCTGAAAAAAGCTTACCGTCGCCTGGCGATGAAGCATCACCCGGACCGTAATCCGGATAGCAAAGAATCCGAAGAATTGTTCAAAGAGGCTAATGAGGCCTACGAATGCCTGTGTGATCCGAATAAGCGGGCGGCCTACGATCAGTATGGTCACGCGGGCGTCGATCCAAGTATGGGTGGCGGCGGGGCTGGCTTCGGTGGCCAGAACTTCTCCGACATCTTTGGTGATGTGTTCAGTGATTTCTTCGGTGGCAGTCGTGGCGGCCAGCGTGGCGGCGCTCAGCGTGGCAGTGATCTGCGCTACACCCTGGAACTGAACCTGGAAGAAGCGGTACGTGGTACCAGTGTCAATATCCGTGTGCCGACACTGGTCAACTGTAAGCCTTGCGACGGTTCTGGCGCCAAAAAAGGCTCTTCGCCGATCACGTGTCCGACGTGTGGCGGTATCGGTCAGGTGCGCATGCAGCAAGGCTTCTTTTCGGTGCAGCAAACTTGCCCACGCTGCCATGGCCAGGGCAAGATCATTTCTGATCCGTGCGACTCGTGCCATGGCGAAGGGCGTGTCGAGGAGTACAAGACGCTCTCGGTGAAGGTGCCTGCTGGTGTTGATACCGGTGACCGTATACGCCTGTCCGGCGAAGGCGAGGCAGGGGTCCAGGGCGGTCCGACGGGTGATCTGTACGTGGTGATCAATGTGCGCGAGCACTCGATCTTCCAGCGCGATGGCAAGCATTTGTTCTGTGAGGTGCCGATCAGCTTTGTCGATGCAGCCTTGGGTGGTGAGTTGGAGATTCCGACGCTGGAAGGCCGGGTCAAGCTCAAGATTCCTGAAGGGACGCAGACTGGCAAGCAGTTCCGTATCCGCGGTAAAGGCGTTGCGCCGGTACGTGGAGGTGGTGCGGGCGACTTGATGTGTCGTGTAGCGGTAGAAACCCCGGTGAACCTGGGCCGTCGCCAGCGTGAGCTGTTGGAAGAGCTTCGTAGCTCCCTGGCCGGCGATGACACTCATTCGCCAAAAACTACTGGCTGGTTCGAAGGCGTGAAGCGTTTCTTCGGAGACTTGTAAGGAAGTGAGTATGCGACGTATAGCGGTGATGGGTGCTGCCGGGCGCATGGGCAAGACCTTGGTCGAGGCTGTGCAGCAACGCTCGCCGGCCTCCGGGCTGACGGCGGCAATTGTTCGCCCTGGCAGTACCTTGATCGGTGCGGATGCCGGTGAGTTGGCGTCCCTTGGGCGGATCGGCGTTTCGTTGTCTGGCAGCCTGGAGCAGGTCGCTGACGAGTTCGATGTGCTGATCGATTTCACCCTGCCGGAAGTGATGCTGAAAAACCTGGCGTTCTGCCGCAAGGCGGGCAAGGCCATGGTAATCGGCACTACGGGCCTGAGCGCTGAGCAAAAGCAGTTGCTGGTCGAGGCGGGCAAGGATATTCCTGTCGTGTTTGCGGCCAACTTCAGTGTTGGTGTCAATCTGTCGCTGAAATTGCTCGACATGGCAGCGCGCGTCCTGGGGGATGAAGCTGACATCGAGATCATCGAGACCCATCATCGACACAAGATTGATGCGCCGTCCGGTACTGCGTTGCGCATGGGCGAAGCAATTGCCGATGCCCTTGGGCGTGATCTGTCGAAGGTGGCGGTGTATGGCCGTGAAGGTCACACCGGAGCCCGCGCTCGCGATACCATCGGTTTTGCCACCGTTCGCGGCGGTGATGTGGTCGGTGATCACACGGTGTTGTTCGCAACCGACGGTGAGCGCCTTGAGATCACTCACAAGGCATCCAGTCGCATGACGTTCGCCAAGGGAGCTGTACGTGCGGCCCTGTGGTTGGATGGTCGCGAACCTGGCCTGTATGACATGCGTGACGTGCTGGATCTGCATTAAGCGCTAGCTAAAACGGGGCCCGGGCTTTAATCTGGGGTCCTGTTTTACCCGCTAAGCGACGACCTGTCGCATTCTCCTGCCTTTAAGGCTCTTTAGCGGTGGACCAAAAAAGCCTTTTTCTGTAAGCTACAGCTTTAGTGTGTCCACTAAAAGCGCGCAGAATAATTCGATGAAGAAGCGGGGTGACGTGTCCATACGTCACTCCGCTTTTTTACAACCTGCGATCGCCCTTTCAGGCTTTATTTACGGGAGGTCTTCTTGACTAAGCCAGCCATACTCGCCCTTGCTGATGGCAGCATTTTTCGCGGCGAAGCCATTGGAGCCGACGGTCAGACCGTTGGAGAGGTGGTGTTCAACACCGCCATGACCGGCTATCAGGAAATCCTTACCGATCCTTCCTACGCCCAGCAGATCGTTACCCTGACCTATCCGCACATTGGCAACACCGGTACTACACCGGAAGATGCCGAGTCTGATCGTGTCTGGTCGGCCGGTCTGGTGATTCGTGACCTGCCACTGGTTGCGAGCAACTGGCGTAACACGATGTCCCTGTCTGATTACCTGAAAGCCAATAACGTCGTGGCTATCGCCGGTATCGACACGCGCCGCCTGACACGCATCCTGCGTGAAAAAGGCTCGCAGAACGGCTGCATCATGGTCGGTGAGAATATTTCCGAAGACGCGGCGATTGCCGCAGCCCAAGGTTTCCCTGGCCTGAAAGGCATGGACTTGGCAAAAGTTGTCAGCACCAAGGAAAAGTACGAGTGGCGCTCCACTGTCTGGGACTTGAAGACGGACAGTCATGCGACTATCGACGCGGCTGAGTTGC
This sequence comes from Pseudomonas karstica, assembly GCF_009707515.1. Lineage (GTDB taxonomy): Bacteria > Pseudomonadota > Gammaproteobacteria > Pseudomonadales > Pseudomonadaceae > Aquipseudomonas > Aquipseudomonas karstica. The sequence goes on from NZ_WLYI01000009.1 coordinate 94,577, forward strand.
CATACCATGTCGTGGCCTACGACTACGGCGTCAAGCACAACATCCTGCGCATGCTGGTCGAGCGCGGTTGCCGTGTGACCGTGGTGCCTGCACAAACCCCAGCCAGCGATGTGCTTGCCCTGCAGCCAGACGGTGTATTCCTGTCCAACGGTCCGGGTGATCCGGAGCCTTGTGACTACGCGATCCAGGCCATCAAGGACGTGCTGGAAACCGAAATTCCGGTATTTGGCATCTGCCTCGGCCATCAACTCCTGGCCCTGGCCTCCGGCGCCAAGACCCTGAAAATGGGACACGGCCACCACGGTGCCAACCACCCGGTGCAGGACTTGGACACAGGTGTCGTCATGATCACCAGCCAGAACCATGGTTTTGCGGTGGATGAGGCAACCCTGCCGAGCAATGTCCGGGCGATTCACAAGTCGCTATTCGACGGTTCCCTGCAAGGCATCGAGCGTACCGACAAGAGCGCGTTCAGCTTCCAGGGCCACCCTGAAGCGAGCCCGGGCCCGAACGACGTAGCGCCGCTGTTCGACCGTTTCATCACTGAGATGGCCAAGCGACGCTGACTGAGCGGCTTGAGGGTGGCCCCGGATTTCGGCGGCCCCTCGGGCTTTTCAAAGATTGTTCAAGACGGCTTGCCGACTGACCTGCGGATTTGAGTGACAAACCCATGCCAAAACGTACAGACATAAAAAGCATCCTGATTCTCGGCGCTGGCCCGATCGTGATCGGCCAAGCCTGCGAATTCGACTACTCCGGCGCGCAGGCCTGTAAAGCCCTGCGCGAGGAGGGTTACCGCGTCATCCTGGTGAACTCCAACCCAGCCACCATCATGACTGACCCGGACATGGCCGACGCCACCTACATCGAGCCGATCAAGTGGCAGACGGTTGCCAAGATCATCGAGAAAGAGCGCCCTGACGCCTTGCTGCCAACCATGGGTGGCCAGACCGCCCTGAACTGCGCACTGGACCTGGAGCGCGAAGGCGTTCTGGAGAAGTTCGGCGTAGAGATGATCGGCGCCAATGCCGACACCATCGACAAGGCTGAAGACCGTTCGCGTTTCGACAAGGCGATGAAGTCCATTGGTCTTGATTGCCCACGCTCGGGTATCGCCCACAGCATGGAAGAGGCCAACACCGTCCTCGAGAAGCTTGGCTTCCCGTGCATCATCCGTCCGTCCTTCACCATGGGCGGCACCGGCGGCGGTATCGCTTACAACCGTGAAGAGTTCGAAGAAATCTGCGCCCGCGGTCTGGACCTGTCGCCGACCAAAGAGCTGCTGATCGACGAATCGCTGATCGGCTGGAAAGAATATGAGATGGAGGTTGTCCGTGATAAGAAGGACAACTGCATCATCGTTTGCTCCATCGAAAACTTCGACCCGATGGGCGTGCACACCGGTGACTCGATCACCGTGGCGCCGGCACAGACCCTGACCGACAAGGAATACCAGATCCTGCGGAACGCCTCCCTGGCGGTATTGCGTGAGATCGGTGTGGAAACCGGCGGTTCCAACGTTCAGTTCGGCATCTGTCCGGACACCGGCCGCATGGTCGTGATCGAGATGAACCCGCGTGTTTCGCGTTCCTCGGCGCTGGCTTCGAAAGCTACTGGTTTCCCAATTGCGCGTATCGCTGCCAAGCTGGCGATCGGCTATACCCTGGACGAGTTGCAGAACGAAATCACCGGCGGCGCTACTCCGGCGTCCTTCGAGCCGTCGATCGACTACGTCGTGACCAAGCTGCCACGTTTCGCCTTCGAGAAATTCCCGAAAGCCGACGCACGCCTGACCACTCAAATGAAGTCGGTCGGTGAGGTCATGGCCATCGGCCGGACTTTCCAGGAATCCCTGCAGAAAGCCCTGCGCGGTCTGGAAGTGGGCGTTTGCGGCCTGGATGAGAAGCTCGACCTGAGCAATCCGGAAAGCATGAGCATTCTCAAGCGCGAACTGACCGTGCCGGGCGCCGAGCGCATCTGGTACGTGGCTGACGCCTTCCGCGCCGGCCTGTCGGTCGAAGATATCTTCGGCATGAACATGATCGACCCGTGGTTCCTGGTACAGATCGAAGATCTGATCAAGGAAGAAGAGAAGGTCAAGACCCTGGGTCTGGCCAGCATCGACCGCGACCTGATGTTCAAGCTCAAGCGCAAAGGCTTCTCCGACATGCGTCTGGCCAAGCTGCTGGGCGTGACCGAAAAAGCCTTGCGTCGCCACCGTCACAAGTTGGAAATCTTCCCGGTCTACAAGCGCGTCGACACCTGCGCGGCCGAGTTCGCCACCGACACCGCCTACATGTACTCGACTTACGAGGAAGAGTGCGAAGCCGCGCCGTCGGGCCGCGACAAGATCATGATCCTCGGCGGCGGTCCAAACCGTATCGGCCAGGGCATCGAGTTCGACTACTGCTGCGTACACGCGGCACTGGCCCTGCGCGAAGACGGTTACGAGACCATCATGGTCAACTGCAACCCGGAAACCGTTTCCACCGACTACGACACCTCCGATCGCCTGTACTTCGAGCCGGTGACCCTGGAAGACGTGCTGGAAATCTGCCGGGTCGAGAAGCCTAAAGGTGTGATCGTCCAGTACGGCGGCCAGACTCCGCTGAAACTGGCGCGTGCCCTGGAAGAAGCCGGCGTGCCGATCATCGGCACCAGCCCTGACGCCATCGACCGTGCCGAAGACCGCGAGCGCTTCCAGCAGATGGTTGAGCGCCTGAACCTGCGTCAGCCGCCAAACGCCACTGTGCGCAGCGAAGACGAAGCCATCCGTGCCGCCAGCAAGATTGGCTACCCGCTGGTGGTGCGTCCGTCCTACGTGCTGGGCGGTCGGGCGATGGAAATCGTCTACGAAGAAGAAGAGCTCAAGCGCTACCTGCGTGACGCGGTGAAAGTGTCCAACGACAGCCCGGTGCTGCTCGACCACTTCCTTAACTGCGCCATCGAAATGGACGTGGATGCAGTCTGCGACGGCACCGACGTGGTGATCGGCGCGATCATGCAGCACATCGAGCAGGCCGGCGTTCACTCCGGTGACTCCGCGTGCTCCCTGCCGCCGTACTCGCTGCCTGCGCACATCCAGGACGAGATGCGCGAACAGGTCAAGAAAATGGCCCTGGAACTGGGCGTGATCGGCCTGATGAACGTTCAGTTGGCGCTGCAAGGCGAAGACATCTACGTCATCGAAGTCAACCCGCGTGCTTCGCGTACCGTACCGTTCGTGTCCAAGTGCATCGGTGTTTCCCTGGCAATGATCGCGGCGCGCGTCATGGCCGGTAAAACCCTGAAGGAAATCGGCTTCACCAAGGAAATCATTCCTAACTTCTACAGCGTGAAAGAGGCGGTATTCCCATTCGCCAAATTCCCTGGTGTGGACCCGATCCTGGGCCCAGAGATGAAGTCCACCGGTGAGGTGATGGGCGTGGGCGATACCTTCGGTGAAGCCTTTGCCAAGGCCCAGATGGGCGCCAGCGAAGTGCTGCCGACCGGCGGTACTGCGTTCATCAGTGTGCGTGATGACGACAAGCCACTGGTTGCAGGCGTGGCCCGTGATCTGATCAACTTGGGCTTTGAGGTCGTGGCCACCGCCGGGACTGCCAAGCTGATCGAGGCGGCAGGCCTGAAAGTACGTCGCGTAAACAAGGTGACGGAAGGTCGTCCGCACGTGGTCGACATGATCAAGAATGACGAAGTCACCCTGATCATCAACACCACCGAAGGTCGCCAGTCGATCGCGGACTCCTACTCCATTCGTCGCAACGCCTTGCAGCATAAGATCTACTGCACCACCACTATTGCTGCTGGCGAAGCTATCTGCGAAGCGCTCAAGTTTGGTCCGGAAAAGACCGTGCGTCGCTTGCAGGATCTACACGCAGGATTGAAGGCATGACCAAATACCCAATGACCGTCCAGGGCTTCAAGGCCCTGGAAGAAGAGCACGCTCACCTGACCAAGGTCGTCCGTCCGAAGCTCAGCCAAGACATCGGAACGGCCCGTGAGTTGGGTGACTTGAAAGAAAACGCCGAATACCATGCTGCTCGCGAGCAGCAGGGTATGGTCGAGGCGCGGATCCGTGATATCGAAGGCCGCCTGCAGAACGCGGTGGTTATTGATGTCACGACCATTCCCAAGACTGGCAAAGTTATTTTTGGCACCACCGTGGAGATCGCCAACGTCGAGACCGACGAAAGCGTGGTTTATCACATCGTTGGTGAAGACGAAGCTGACTTCAAACTCGGCAAGATCTCTGTCGGTTCGCCGTTGGCCCGCGCCTTGATTGCCAAGGAAGAGGGCGATGTGGTGGCTGTGAAGACGCCAGGCGGCGTGATCGAGTACGAGATTGTCGAAGTTCGTCACGTATGAAAGGCGGCGCCCGCTGCGTGCGGGCGCCATGCTTTGGCAGCTCTCCCAGATGCTTTGGGTCGGTGGCCTGTGGCTGTTGCATGTTGGCGTGATACCGGCGCTGGGCCTGATTGGCCTGGCACCGTTGCTGATCGATGAGATCGGCGGATTATTGAGTGCGCTGCTGGTAGGTTTTGCAGCGGCGTGCGTAACGCTTCAGGCGCTGGTGCTGATCAAGGCCGAAGGTTTGAAGGGTTTGTGGCGGGGTATTCGAGGGCAACTGCTGTTGATGGCGCTGTATGCCTGCGCAATGTACTGCGTTGTGCGCATCTGGCTGCCGGAAGCGTTGCGCTGGCAGCTATTCAGCTATCTTGTGCTAGGGTTCTGCGGTCTGGTGCTGGTTGTGCAGCCGGCGCCGGGATGGAGTGGCAGGGCGCGCAAAGCACGCCCGTGACCCTTGTTATCATTTGAAGCGATGAACGTTCGACAGTTGCTTGTTGACGCTGAAATTCTTGCGATATAGCAGCGCCATCTTGCCGATGACCTGAACCAGGTCTGCCTTGCCGACCTTGCAGAGTTCTGCAATGGCCGCCAGGCGCGACTCGCGATCAAGGATGTTGACCTTGATCTTGATCAGTTCGTGATCGCCCAATGCGCGTTCAAGTTCGGCTAACACACCTTCAGTCAAACCGTTGTCAGCCACAATCAAAACTGGTTTCAGATGGTGGCCAATGGATTTGTACTGTTTCTTCTGCTCTTGAGTGAGCGGCATAATCTGACCCCTGCGTCTGATCTTGTAAAAAGCGGCGGCCAGTTTACCCGAGCGAGTCCGGGACCGCCCAGTTAATCACGACCCGTTTTATTTTCGAGGTGGCCCGTGGCCCGTTCCAAAACTAGCCTTAAGTGGCTGCAAGAGCATTTCAACGATCCTTACGTCAAAATGGCGCAAAAGGATGGCTACCGTTCCCGGGCCAGCTACAAGCTGCTGGAGATCCAGGAAAAGGACAAGTTGATCCGTCCGGGCATGAGCGTTATCGACCTTGGCGCCGCCCCAGGTGGCTGGTCCCAGGTGACCAGTCGTCTGATTGGTGGGCAGGGTCGTTTGATCGCATCCGATATCCTGGAAATGGATAGCATCCCGGACGTGACCTTCGTTCACGGTGATTTCACCCAGGATGCAGTACTGGCACAGATCCTCGAGGCTGTCGGAAATTCGCAGGTAGACCTTGTGATTTCCGATATGGCCCCCAATATGAGTGGATTACCAGCTGTAGATATGCCACGAGCCATGTTTCTCTGTGAATTGGCATTGGATCTGGCGGGGCGGGTTTTGCGTCCGGGTGGTGACTTTCTGGTCAAGGTCTTCCAGGGTGAAGGCTTCGACGAGTATCACAAGAACATCCGCAAGCTGTTCGATAAGGTGCAAACACGCAAGCCTGATTCTTCCCGGGGCAGGTCTCGTGAGCAGTATTTGCTGGGTCGCGGTTTCCGTGGCATTGAAGGCGCTGCCAGTGAAGAGCGTTTTTGAGGAATTTGAGGAGGGCGATAGGTTTTTTTATATCGCTTTCGTCACGAAGCTTTACGAATATTGTGTAGTCAAAGTTTCACAAAGGGTTACAGACGGCGCCTGCCAGAGTTGTAGGTAATGTAGTAAGTTAGGCCGGTGAATATCATGCGAAGCGCGCGCCAACAGCGGAGCTTGCTTCAGAGGGTAGTTAATTGAACGATATGGCAAAGAATCTGATCCTGTGGTTGATCATCGCGGCTGTCCTGGTGACGGTGATGAACAACTTCTCCAGCCCTAACGAGCCGCAGACCCTCAACTATTCCGACTTCATCCAGCAAGTTAAGGATGGCAAGGTCGAGCGCGTAGCGGTTGATGGCTACGTGATTACCGGCAAGCGCAACGATGGCGACAGCTTCAAGACCATTCGTCCGGCGATCCAGGACAACGGTCTGATCGGCGACCTGGTGGATAACAAGGTCGTTGTTGAAGGCAAGCAGCCTGAGCAGCAGAGCATCTGGACCCAGCTCCTGGTGGCCAGCTTCCCGATCCTGGTGATTATCGCCGTGTTCATGTTCTTCATGCGCCAGATGCAAGGCGGTGCGGGAGGCAAGGGTGGGCCGATGAGTTTCGGCAAGAGCAAGGCGCGCCTGCTCTCCGAAGATCAGGTGAAAACTACCCTGGCTGACGTTGCTGGTTGCGACGAAGCCAAGGAAGAAGTGGGCGAGTTGGTGGAATTCCTGCGTGATCCGGGTAAGTTCCAGCGCTTGGGCGGTCGTATTCCTCGCGGCGTGCTGATGGTCGGCCCTCCTGGCACGGGTAAAACCCTGTTGGCCAAGGCGATTGCCGGCGAAGCCAAAGTTCCTTTCTTCACCATTTCCGGTTCCGACTTCGTTGAAATGTTCGTCGGCGTCGGTGCCAGCCGTGTTCGCGATATGTTCGAGCAGGCCAAGAAACATGCGCCATGCATCATCTTCATCGATGAGATCGACGCCGTTGGTCGCCATCGTGGCGCCGGCATGGGCGGCGGTCATGACGAGCGTGAGCAGACTCTCAACCAGTTGCTGGTCGAGATGGACGGCTTTGAAATGAACGATGGCATCATCGTGATTGCTGCCACCAACCGTCCTGACGTACTCGACCCTGCGCTGCTGCGCCCGGGTCGTTTTGACCGCCAGGTTGTGGTCGGCCTGCCGGACATCCGTGGTCGCGAGCAGATCCTGAAAGTACACATGCGCAAAGTGCCAATGGGTGATGATGTGGCTCCGGCCGTGATTGCCCGGGGTACGCCTGGTTTCTCAGGTGCCGACCTGGCCAACCTGGTCAACGAAGCGTCGCTGTTTGCCGCCCGTACCGGCAAGCGCGTTGTTGAAATGAAAGAGTTCGAGTTGGCAAAAGACAAGATCATGATGGGCGCTGAGCGCAAATCCATGGTCATGTCCGAGAAAGAGAAGCAGAACACCGCTTATCACGAAGCCGGCCACGCTATTGTCGGTCGCGTTGTGCCTGAGCATGACCCGGTCTACAAAGTCTCGATCATTCCTCGTGGTCGGGCGCTGGGCGTCACCATGTTCTTGCCGGAAGAAGATCGTTATAGCCTCTCCAAGCGCGCCTTGATCAGTCAGATCTGCTCGCTGTACGGCGGCCGTATCGCTGAAGAAATGACCTTGGGCTTCGACGGCGTGACTACCGGTGCTTCCAACGACATCATGCGTGCCAGCCAGATTGCGCGAAACATGGTGACCAAATGGGGTTTGTCGGAAAAGCTCGGTCCTTTGATGTATGCCGAGGAAGAGGGTGAGGTGTTCCTGGGGCGTGGTGGTGGCGGTCAAGGCACCAGCTTCTCTGGTGAGACAGCCAAGCTGATCGACTCTGAAGTGCGCAGCATCATTGACCAGTGCTATGGCACGGCCAAGCAGATTCTGACGGATAACCGTGACAAGCTCGACGCCATGGCTGATGCCTTGATGAAATACGAAACCATTGATGCCGAGCAGATCGACGACATCATGGCTGGTCGCACTCCTCGTGAGCCTCGCGATTGGGAAGGTGGTTCGGGCACGCCGCCAGTGGTGCAGAGCGAACGCCCTGAAACCCCGATCGGCGGTCCGGCTGCCGACCTTTAAGGTTTGAAATGACTTCTGCGTTGTCCTCCACCCGGTTGCCTTGCGGCAGCCGGGTTCTTGATTTGGCCCATACACATGTCATGGGTATCCTTAACGTAACCCCTGACTCTTTTTCCGATGGTGGCCGTTTCAGCCAGCTTGAGGCCGCGTTGCGTCATGCCGAGGCAATGGTGTCTGCCGGCGCGACGTTGATCGATGTCGGTGGTGAGTCGACCCGCCCGGGGGCTCGCGTTGTTTCCCCCCTGGAAGAGCTGGAGCGTGTTGCGCCGATTGTCGAGCGCATCCATCGTGAGCTGGATGTGATCATTTCCGTTGATACCTCCACGCCGTCTGTCATGCGCGAAACGGCGCGTCTGGGTGCGGGGTTGATCAATGATGTGCGCTCCCTGCAGCGTGACGGTGCACTGGATGCAGCTGCTGCCACTGGTTTGCCGGTGTGCCTGATGCATATGCTCGGTGAGCCCGGCACGATGCAGAACGACCCGCATTACGACAATCTGGTGGGTGAAGTGGCGGAGTTTCTTGCCGGGCGTATGGCCCAGTGCTCGGCAGTGGGAATTGCACCTGAGCGGATCATCCTCGATCCAGGGTTCGGCTTTGCCAAGTCGCTGCAACACAATTTAAGTTTGTTCAAGCATATGGAAGCCCTGCATGCCCTTGGTCGCCCCCTGTTGGTTGGGGTCTCGCGCAAGAGCATGATAGGTCTGGCGTTGAATCGTCCTGTGGGCGAGCGATTGCATGGTGGCCTGGCTCTCGCGGCACTTGCGGTGGTCAAGGGCGCGCGTATATTGCGCGTGCATGACGTTGCCGAGACGATGGATGTGGTGCGGATGCTCGCTGCAGTAGAATCAGCCGAATAAGAATGATGGAGTACTTATGACTAAAAAATATTTTGGCACCGACGGTATCCGTGGTCGGGTCGGCGAATTTCCGATTACTCCTGACTTTATGCTCAAGCTCGGCTGGGCGGCAGGCATGGCGTTTCGCAGTATGGGGGCATGCCGCATCCTGGTGGGCAAGGACACTCGTATCTCGGGTTATATGTTTGAGTCCGCGCTGGAGGCTGGCCTGTCCGCTGCTGGGGCAGATGTGATGCTGCTGGGGCCAATGCCTACACCGGCGATCGCTTACCTGACGCGTACCTTTCATGCTGAAGCCGGTATTGTGATCAGTGCCTCGCATAATCCTCACGATGACAATGGCATCAAGTTTTTCTCGGGCCAGGGCACCAAGCTACCAGACGAAATCGAGCACATGATCGAAGAGCTGCTGGATGCGCCGATGACGGTCGTCGAATCGAGCAAGTTGGGTAAGGTTTCCCGAATTAATGATGCTTCGGGCCGTTACATCGAGTTTTGTAAAAGCAGCGTGCCAACCAGTACCAACTTTGCTGGCCTGAAAGTGGTCATTGACTGTGCTCATGGAGCAACTTACAAGGTCGCTCCCAGTGTGTTCAAGGAGTTGGGTGCTCAGGTCACCGTGCTGTCGGCTCAGCCTGATGGCTTGAACATCAACGACAACTGCGGATCGACCCATATGGGGCAGTTGCAGGCGGCTGTGCTGGCTGAGCATGCCGACTTGGGTATCGCCTTTGATGGCGATGGTGATCGGGTATTAATGGTCGATCACACAGGTGCCATTGTCGACGGTGATGATCTGCTGTTTATCATTGCCCGTGACTTGCATGAGCGTAATAAGCTCCAGGGTGGTGTTGTGGGTACCTTGATGAGCAATCTGGGGTTGGAACTGGCCCTGGCTGATCTTGGGATTCCATTTGTCCGCGCCAATGTGGGTGACCGTTATGTAATCGCTGAACTGCTTGAGCGTAATTGGCAGGTCGGTGGCGAAAATTCCGGGCACGTTGTCTGCTTTCAGCACACCACGACGGGTGATGCAATCATCGCTGCGCTGCAGGTGCTGCTGGCGTTGCGGCGCCGTGATGAAAGTCTTGCCCAGGCGCGACAGGCGTTGCGCAAATGCCCGCAAGTGCTGCTCAATGTTCGTTTTGCCGGTGGCGCGAACCCTGTCGAGCATCCGGCCGTCAAGGCGGCCAGCGAGCGCGTTACTGCAGCCATGGCGGGTCGTGGGCGGGTCTTGCTGCGCAAGTCGGGCACTGAGCCTCTGGTTCGGGTGATGGTCGAAGGCGAGGACGAAATGCAGGTTCGTGGCTATGCAGAAGAGCTGGCAAAACTGGTAACTGAAGTTTGCGCCTGAATTCGGCTTGCCAGTGATGATGTGGTTGGGTAACATCTGCGCCCACTTTGACCGACGGGGTACAGCATGCGTCGCACTATGGTAGCTGGTAACTGGAAAATGCACGGTACCCGCGCCAGTGTCGCTGAGCTGATCAACGGCCTTCGTCATTTGGCCTTGCCGAGCGGTGTTGACGTCGCGGTATTTCCGCCTTGCTTGTACATCAATCAAGTGGTTGATGGCTTGAAAGGCAAATCGATTCAAGTCGGCGCGCAGAATTCTGCGGTGGAAGCCATGCAGGGTGCGCTGACCGGTGAGATTGCGCCGAGCCAGCTGGTTGATGCGGGTTGTTCTTATGTGCTTGTCGGGCACTCCGAGCGCCGTCAGATGATGGGCGAGCGTGATGGGACACTCAATCGCAAGTTCGCAGCGGCACAGGCTTGTGGCCTGATTCCAGTGTTGTGCATAGGGGAGACCCTGGAGCAGCGTGAATCTGGCAAGACTCTTGAGGTTGTCTCGCGTCAGTTGGGCAGCATCATCGAGGAGCTGGGTGTTGGTGCGTTTGCAAAGGCAATTATTGCTTACGAGCCGGTCTGGGCCATTGGCACCGGGCTGACTGCTTCGCCGCAACAGGCGCAGGATGTGCATGCAGCCATCCGCGCGCAGTTGGCGGCAGAGAATTCTGAGGTCGCACGAGGTGTGCGGCTTCTATACGGCGGCAGCGTGAAGGCGGCCAATGCGGTCGAACTGTTCGGCATGCCGGATATCGATGGGGGGCTCATTGGTGGAGCTTCCCTGAATGCAGATGAGTTCGGTGCGATCTGTCGCGCCGCGGGAAACTGAAAAAATGCTGGAAACAGTCGTAGTCGTTTTTCATCTGTTGGCTGCCCTGAGCGTAGTTGCTCTGGTTTTGCTGCAGCAGGGTAAAGGTGCGGATGCTGGTGCGTCTTTCGGTGCAGGTGCTTCAAATACTGTGTTCGGAAGCCAAGGTTCCTCTACCTTTCTTAGTAAGTTTACTGCTATACTTGCCGCCGGTTTCTTCATAACCAGCTTGGGGTTAGGTTACTTTGCTAAAGAGAAAGCTCATGTGCAGACTCAAGTAGGTTTACCAAATCCAGCAGTGTTGGAAGTACCAAAAGCAAAACCGGCTTCTGACGATGTCCCGGTGCTTCAAGAGCAAAAGTCGGCTACTCCAGCGACTGACGTGCCTCCAGCTCAAGAGCAGAAGTAAGAAGGTTTGATGCTTTAAATGTTGTATTGCCGAGGTGGTGGAATTGGTAGACACGCAACCTTGAGGTGGTTGTGCCCATAGGGTGTAGGGGTTCGAGTCCCCTTCTCGGTACCAATTATCAGGAGAGCCCGCTGTTGCGGGCTTTCTTGTAGGTGGAAGGTTACATTGACCCTGTAAGGGATCGGTCGTATACTTCCGCCCCAGCTTTGTCGCGGGGTGGAGCAGTCTGGTAGCTCGTCGGGCTCATAACCCGAAGGTCGTCGGTTCAAATCCGGCCCCCGCAACCAGTTTTAGCGGAGCCCCTTTTAAGGGGCTTTTTGTTAGCTGGACACTTTCAACGCCGCTGTTCGACGGCGTTTCAAGGATGGGCGTTTCGCCCATTTTTTTATTTTGCACAGCATGCACATACATGCACGAGGGGGTTCGGGTGTCGAGCAAGCTAGAAGAGTTGCAGGCCTTGCTGGCCCCGGTGGTCGTGGCCCTAGGCTATGAATGCTGGGGTATTGAGTTTTCGGCTCAAGGTCGCCACTCAATGTTGCGCGTTTATATCGATAAAGAGGGCGGTGTGCTGGTGGATGACTGTGCCATTGTCAGCCGTCAGATCAGCGGTGTCCTGGATGTTGAAGATCCGATCTCTGCTGAATACACCCTCGAAGTTTCCTCGCCAGGCATGGAACGCCCGCTGTTCACTATTGAGCAGTTTGCAAAATTTGCCGGTGAACAAGTGAAGATCAAGTTGCGCTCGCCTTTTGACGGGCGACGCAACTTTCAGGGCCTTCTGCGCGGTGTGGAAGAGCAGGATGTCGTGGTGCAGGTAGAAGACCATGAGTTCTTGTTGCCGATCGATATGATCGACAAGGCCAACATTATTCCCAGTTTTGACTGAGACGTGCCAGAAACTGCGGATCCCGCGGATCCAATGGCTTGCGAAAGGCGAGGCGTACGATGAGCAAAGAAGTACTGCTGGTTGTTGAGTCGGTATCCAATGAAAAGGGCGTACCGGCAAACGTGATTTTTGAAGCGCTGGAGCTGGCCCTGGCCACTGCTACCAAAAAGCGTTTTGAAGACGAAGTTGATCTGCGTGTGGAAATCAACCGCCACACCGGTGCCTATGAGACTTTCCGTCGCTGGACGGTTGTCGAAGAGGACGACCTTGATGATCCGGCTATCGAAACCTGGCCAAGCAAGGTTGCGCAAACGCACCCTGGCGCCAACGTTGGCGATGTTGTCGAGGAAAAGATCGAGTCGATCGAGTTCGGTCGTATCGCTGCACAGACCGCTAAACAGGTCATCGTGCAGAAGGTTCGCGAAGCCGAGCGCGCTCAAGTTGTTGACGCCTATCGCGAGCGCCTTGGGGAAATCATCTCCGGCACCGTGAAAAAAGTGACCCGAGACAACGTGATCGTTGACCTGGGCAACAACGCCGAAGCGTTGCTGGCCCGTGAAGACATCATCTCTCGAGAAACTTTCCGGGTTGGCGTGCGTTTGCGCGCGCTGCTCAAGGAAATCCGCACCGAGAACCGCGGCCCTCAGTTGATCCTGTCGCGTACCGCGCCGGAAATGCTGATCGAGCTGTTCCGTATCGAAGTGCCGGAAATTGCCGAAGGCCTGATCGAAGTCATGGCTGCGTCCCGCGACCCGGGTTCGCGTGCCAAGATCGCGGTCCGCTCCAAGGACAAACGTATCGACCCGCAAGGTGCTTGCATTGGTATGCGCGGTTCGCGCGTCCAGGCAGTGTCGGGCGAATTGGGCGGTGAGCGTGTAGATATCGTCTTGTGGGACGATAACCCGGCGCAGTTCGTAATCAACGCCATGTCGCCTGCAGAAGTGGCGGCAATTATCGTTGACGAGGATGCCCATGCCATGGACATCGCCGTTGGCGCAGACAATCTGGCTCAGGCCATCGGTCGCGGTGGTCAGAACGTACGTTTGGCCAGCCAGTTGACGGGTTGGACCCTGAACGTGATGACCGAATCGGACATCCAGGCTAAGCAGCAAGCTGAAACCGGTGACATCCTGCGCAACTTTATCGACGAGTTGGAAGTCGATGAAGACCTGGCACAGGTGCTGGTAGATGAAGGCTTTACCAGCCTGGAAGAGATTGCCTACGTACCGTTGGAAGAAATGCTCAACATCGACGGCTTTGACGAAGACACTGTCAACGAGCTTCGCGCTCGGGCCAAGGATCGTTTGTTGACTAAAGCCATCGCTACTGAGGAAAAGCTGGCAGACGCCCATCCGGCCGAAGACCTGCTCTCGCTTGAGGGTATGGACAAGGATTTGGCGATGGAACTGGCGGTGCGCGGCGTAATTACCCGCGAAGACCTGGCCGAGCAGTCTATTGACGACCTGCTCGACATCGACGGCATTGACGATGATCGTGCCGGCAAGTTGATCATGGCCGCCCGAGCCCATTGGTTCGAGTAATTAGGCGCGGCCTGAGGAGAGAAGTGCATGACGCAAGTCACGGTGAAACAACTGGCCGATGAGGTCAAAACACCGGTAGAGCGCCTGTTGCAGCAGATGCGTGAGGCAGGTCTGCCGCACACCGCCGCCGACGAAGGTGTGAGCGATAGTGAGAAGCAATCTTTGCTGACTCACTTGAAGAGCAGCCACAAGGCGAAAGTGGAAGAACCGCGCAAGATTACATTGCAGCGCAAAACCACCAGCACACTGCGTGTTGCTGGTAGCAAAAGCATCAGCGTTGAAGTACGCAAGAAAAAAGTCTTCGTACAGCGCAGCCCGGAAGAAATCGAAGCCGAGCGCAAACGTGACCTGGAAGAACGTCGTGCAGTAGAAAATGCTGCTCGTCAGAAGGCTGAAGAAGAAGCCAAGCGTCGCGCCGAAGAAGAAGCGCGTCGCCAGCCTACTGCTGCGCAACCTGCTGCCACTGAAGCGGTCGCCGCACCTGGCGCGCCTGTTGAAGCTGTGCGTGAGGCCGCTCCGGTCTCCGCGGCACCTGCTCCTGCAGCTGATGCCCGTAAGCGCGACGAACCTCGTCGTCCGGACAAACCACGTGCCGACGACAACAATCGTCGCAGTGGCGGTGGCGATGGCGAGCGTAAAAACGCTCCTCATCGTGCTTCGGTCAAAGAGAAAGCGCCAGCTCCACGCGTTGCTCCACGTACTACCGACGAAGAAAGCGATGGCTTCCGTCGTGGTGGTCGCGGCAAGGCTAAGCTGAAAAAGCGCAATGCCCACGGTTTCCAGAGCCCAACCGGCCCTGTCGTGCGTGATGTGCAGATCGGCGAGACTATCTCTGTTGGCGATCTCGCCAATCAGATGTCGGTCAAGGCTGCTGAAATCATCAAGTTCATGTTCAAACTGGGTACTCCAGCGACCATCAACCAGGTGCTTGATCAGGAAACTGCTCAGCTGGTAGCCGAAGAACTGGGCCACAAAGTGACCTTGGTCAGCGACACCGCCCTGGAAGACTCCCTGGCTGAGTCCCTGAAGTTTGAAGGTGAGACGTTCTCCCGTGCGCCAGTTGTGACCGTAATGGGTCACGTTGACCATGGTAAGACTTCGCTGCTCGACTATATTCGTCGTGCCAAGGTAGCTGCTGGCGAAGCCGGCGGTATTACCCAGCACATCGGTGCATACCACGTTGAAACTGAACGCGGCATGGTCACCTTCCTCGACACCCCGGGTCACGCCGCGTTTACCGCGATGCGTGCCCGTGGTGCCAAGGCGACTGATATCGTGATCCTGGTAGTTGCAGCGGACGACGGCGTAATGCCGCAGACCATTGAAGCTGTCCAGCACGCCAAGGCCGCTGGTGTTCCACTGGTGGTTGCAGTGAACAAGATCGACAAGCCGGGCGCCGATCTCGATCGCATCCGTAGCGAATTGTCGGTTCACGGCGTGACTTCCGAAGAGTGGGGCGGTGATACGCCGTTCGTTTCGGTCTCGGCGAAAGTCGGTACGGGTGTCGACGATCTGCTCGAAGCGGTCCTGCTGCAAGCTGAAGTACTCGAACTGAAAGCAACCCCGTCGGCCCCAGGTCGTGGTGTTGTGGTTGAATCGCGTCTCGACAAAGGTCGTGGCCCGGTTGCAACCGTTCTGGTTCAAGACGGTACGCTGCGCCAAGGCGACATGGTTTTGGTCGGTTCGAACTATGGCCGCGTACGTGCCATGCTCGACGAGAACGGCAAGCCAATCAAGGAAGCCGGTCCTTCCATCCCTGTCGAGATCCTCGGCCTGGACGGTACTCCGGACGCTGGCGACGAGATGAGCGTGCTGTCGGACGAGAAGAAAGCCCGTGAAGTGGCTCTGTTCCGTCAAGGCAAGTTCCGCGAAGTCAAACTGGCTCGTGCTCACGCCGGCAAGCTGGAAAATATCTTCGAAAACATGGGCCAGGCAGAGAAGAAGACGCTGAATATCGTCCTCAAATCTGACGTTCGTGGTTCCCTCGAAGCGTTGAACGGCGCCTTGAATGGCCTGGGTAACGACGAAGTGCAAGTGCGTGTTGTGGGTGGCGGTGTCGGTGGTATTACCGAATCCGATGCCAACCTGGCACTGGCTTCCAACGCTGTACTGTTCGGCTTTAACGTGCGTGCCGATGCTGGCGCACGGAAGATCGTCGAGCAGGAAGGCCTGGACATGCGTTATTACAACGTGATCTACGACATTATCGAAGACGTCAAGAAAGCCCTTACCGGCATGCTTGGCAGCGACGTCCGGGAGAACATCCTGGGTATTGCTGAAGTTCGCGATGTGTTCCGTTCGCCGAAGTTTGGCGCGATTGCCGGTTGCATGGTTATCGAAGGCGTTGTGCACCGTAACCGTCCAATCCGTGTACTGCGTGAAGACATCGTTATCTTCGAAGGCGAGCTGGAATCCCTGCGCCGCTTCAAGGATGACGCTGCTGAAGTGCGTGCCGGCATGGAATGCGGTATCGGCGTCAAGAGCTACAACGACGTCAAAGCTGGCGACAAGATCGAAGTCTACGAGAAGGTTCAGGTTGCTCGCAGCCTCTAACTCGCGCACTTCAAGGGCCACGAAGCGCCTGGGCATGCAAATGCGCAGGCCTGCGTCAGGACTCTAAACGCAACGCCCGGTCTGGCTTTTGTCAGGCCGGGCGTTTGCCGCTTTCAGACCCCACGGGTTTCACCGTGAGGCAGTAACAGGTAACAAGACATGGCAAAAGAATACAGCCGTACCCAACGTATCGGCGATCAGATGCAGCGTGAGCTGGCACAACTGATCCGTCGTGAAGTCAAGGATCCACGTGTTGGCCTGGTCACCATCACCGCTGTTGAAGTAAGCCGTGACGTAGGTCACGCCAAAATCTTCATCACCGTGATGGGCCAGGACAACAGCGAAGAAATCGCGCAAAGCATCAAGGTGCTCAACTCTGCCGCTGGCTTTCTGCGCATGCAGTTGGCCCGTGAAATGAAGCTGCGCAGCGTTCCACAGTTGCACTTCCATTACGACGAAAGCGTCGTGCGTGGTGCGCATCTGTCTGCATTGATCGAGCGGGCTGTGGCTGAAGACAGCCAGCACCCGGAAACGTCCACACCTGAAGACGCCAAGGAGTAATCGGTGGCTCAGGTCAAACGTATCCGTCGCAATGTCAGCGGTATCATTTTGCTCGACAAGCCCATTGGCTTTACCTCCAATGCTGCCTTGCAGAAGGTCCGCTGGCTGCTCAATGCCGAGAAGGCAGGGCACACTGGCAGCCTGGACCCACTAGCAACAGGCGTATTGCCACTATGCTTTGGCGAGGCCACCAAGTTTTCGCAATACCTGCTCGATTCCGACAAGGGTTACGAAACCCTGGCGCAACTAGGCAAGACCACCACCACGGCAGACGCCGAAGGTGATGTTTTGCAGGTTAGGGATGTGACCGTTGGTCGTGCTGATATCGAAGCTGTTTTGCCCGCTTTTCGCGGAGAAATCAGACAGATACCGCCGATGTACTCGGCTCTCAAGCGTGATGGGCAACCGCTTTACAAGCTGGCGCGTGCGGGTGAAGTAGTGGAGCGTGAACCGCGTTCTGTTACTATTGCGCGCTTGGAATTGCTCGCCTGTGAAGGCGACACCGCCCGGCTAGCCGTGGACTGCAGCAAAGGTACTTATATCCGTACCCTGGTGGAAGATATCGGTGAACAACTGGGCTGTGGTGCATACGTTGCAGAACTGCGACGGACCCAGGCCGGTCCCTTCAGCCTGGCCCAGACGGTCACGCTGGAAGAGTTGGAAGCAGTACATGCAGAAGGCGGCAACGAAGCGGTTGATCGCTTCCTGATGCCTTCGGACAGCGGTTTGCTGGATTGGCCATTGCTGCACTTCTCGGAGCACAGCGCGTTCTACTGGCTTAATGGCCAGCCGGTACGTGCCCCGGATGCCCCGAAGTTTGGCATGGTGCGAGTACAGGATCATAACGGTCGCTTTATCGGTATCGGTGAAGTGAGCGAAGACGGGCGCATCGCGCCGCGTCGACTGATTCGGTCAGAATGACCGAACGAGGGTGGCTGTTAATAGGCACGGTCACTTCTCATTTTTAGATACGAGGGTATGCCCTCGGCCTATTGAGACCACCTTTTAGGTGGTTTCCTGAAAAAAGGATTGCCTCATGGCTCTCGACGTTCAAGAAAAAGCACAAATCGTAGCTGACTATCAGCAAGCTGTTGGTGACACTGGTTCGCCAGAAGTGCAAGTTGCACTGCTGACCCACAACATCAACAAACTGCAAGGTCACTTCAAGGCCAACGGTAAAGATCACCACTCCCGTCGTGGTCTGATCCGCATGGTAAACCAGCGTCGTAAGCTGCTGGACTACCTGAAAGGCAAGGATCTGGGTCGCTATCAGGCTCTGATCGGTCGCCTGGGTCTGCGTCGCTAATCAGCGATTGCGCTAGAGGTTGGTTGTCTGCCGTACGTCAGTGGGATTCCCGCTGGCTCATGGCAGGCTCCCAGCCTCAAGTTTTATCTGGATACACGTTTTACCCTGGACAGGCGTTGGGCCGACTCCCGACATTGCCCAAGAATTTCGCAAGAAGACAAGTTCCCCAAGAGCCACAAAGAAGGTAGGACACCGTGAACCCGGTAATCAAAAAATTTCAGTTCGGTCAATCGACCGTTACTCTCGAGACAGGCCGTATCGCCCGTCAGGCCTCCGGCGCAGTGCTGGTCACCGTTGACGACGACGTCAGCGTATTGGTGACCGTCGTTGGTGCCAAGCAAGCCGATCCAGGCAAGGGTTTTTTCCCTCTGTCTGTTCACTACCAGGAAAAGACTTACGCTGCCGGTAAGATCCCTGGCGGTTTCTTCAAGCGAGAAGGCCGTCCTTCCGAGAAAGAAACCCTGACTTCCCGACTGATCGACCGTCCGATCCGTCCGCTGTTCCCAGAAGGTTTCATGAATGAAGTGCAGGTTGTCTGCACCGTTCTGTCCACCAGCAAGAAAACCGATCCGGATGTCGCTGCGATGATCGGTACCTCGGCTGCCCTGGCTATCTCCGGTATTCCTTTCGATGGCCCGATCGGTGCAGCTCGCGTTGCTTTCCACGAAAGCACCGGCTACCTGCTGAACCCGACTTACGAACAACAGAAAGCATCGAGCCTGGACATGGTCGTTGCCGGTACTTCGGAAGCGGTGTTGATGGTTGAATCGGAAGCCAAAGAGCTGACCGAAGACCAGATGCTGGGTGCGGTACTGTTTGCTCACGACGAGTTCCAGGTTGTGATCAACGCCGTTAAAGAACTGGCCGCTGAAGCTGCCAAGCCAACCTGGACCTGGGCTCCCGCGCCTGAAGCCACCGCACTGCTGGGCGCTATCCGTGCCGAGTTCGGCGCAGCGATCTCCGACGCTTACACCATCACCATCAAGGCCGACCGTTACGCTCGCCTGGGTGAGCTGAAGGACCAGGTTGTTGCCAAGCTGTCCGGTGAAGAAGGCCAGCCTTCTTCCAGCGAAGTCAAAGCCGCTTTCGGTGAAATCGAATACCGCACCGTTCGCGAAAACATCGTTAATGGCAAGCCACGTATCGACGGCCGCGACACCAAGACCGTACGTCCGCTGAACATCGAAGTTGGTGTTCTGCCCAAGACCCACGGTTCGGCGCTGTTCACCCGTGGCGAAACCCAGGCTTTGGTAGTCGCGACCCTGGGTACCGCCCGTGACGCACAACTGCTGGACACCCTGGAAGGCGAGAAAAAAGACCCGTTCATGCTGCACTACAACTTCCCTCCGTTCTCGGTAGGTGAGTGTGGTCGCATGGGTGGCGCTGGTCGTCGCGAAATCGGTCACGGCCGTCTGGCCCGTCGTTCGATTGCTGCCATGCTGCCTGCCGCCGACGTGTTCCCGTACACCATCCGTGTTGTGTCGGAAATCACCGAGTCCAACGGTTCCAGCTCCATGGCTTCGGTCTGTGGTGCTTCCCTGGCTCTGATGGACGCCGGTGTACCAATGAAGGCACCTGTTGCCGGTATCGCCATGGGTCTGGTTAAAGAAGGCGAGAAGTTCGCCATCCTGACCGACATCCTGGGTGACGAAGACCACCTGGGCGACATGGACTTCAAAGTAGCCGGTACCGCCAAGGGTGTTACTGCACTGCAGATGGACATCAAGATCAAGGGCATCACCGAAGAAATCATGGAAATCGCTCTGGGCCAAGCCCTGGACGCGCGCCTGAACATTCTCGGTCAGATGAACCAGATCATTGGTCAGTCCCGTACCGAGCTGTCGGAAAATGCTCCGACCATGATCGCGATGAAAATCGACACCGACAAAATCCGTGATGTCATCGGTAAAGGCGGCGCGACCATCCGTGCGATCTGTGAAGAGACCAAGGCTTCGATCGATATCGAAGACGACGGCTCGATCAAGATCTTCGGCGAAACCAAGGAAGCTGCTGAAGCTGCACGTCAGCGCGTTCTGGGTATCACTGCCGAAGCCGAGATCGGTAAGATCTACGTTGGCAAGGTTGAGCGCATCGTCGATTTCGGCGCATTCGTCAACATCCTGCCGGGCAAGGATGGCTTGGTTCACATCTCCATGCTGAGCGATGCTCGCGTCGAGAAAGTGACCGACATCCTGAAAGAAGGCGAGGAAGTGGAAGTGCTGGTACTGGACGTGGACAACCGCGGCCGTATCAAGCTGTCCATCAAGGACGTAGCAGCAGCCAAGGCTTCGGGCGTTTAATTACCCCCTCGCTTCACGCTGAAATAAAGGACTCTTCGGAGTCCTTTTTTATGGGCGCGAGAAAGTGTCATGAAATCAGCCGGTTAGCCAGGTTAAAAGCCGCAACTTGCATGCAGGCATGACGCTCTTCATGCAAGTTGCACGATTTCGGAAATGGCCAGTTTTTATAACTTATTGTTTTTAAAGTATTTTATTTATTATTGGACTTGGCACAGCGCCTGCAACAGTACTGTTAACCCTGCAGCATCAACGTTTACGCGCTGCAGACTTTCGAAAAAACAGGAGTTACTCGTATGAAGAAGTTCGCTATCGCTGCTGCAACTGCCACCGCTCTGACCCTGACCATGGCTAATGTTGCCTTCGCTCAAACATCCCAGGCGCCTATGGTTGTAGCGGCCGGTGAAGTGACCAAAGCCAAGGAAGTGACCTCCGATACCTGGATCACCACCAAAGTCAAAGCTGACCTGGTCACCGAGAAAGGCATTCCTGGCACCGACATCAAAGTCGAAACCAACAAAGGCGTAGTTTCCCTGTCTTCCTCTGTTGCTGTGACTGATGCGCAGAAAGAGATGGCAGTGGCAATTGCCAAGAAAATCAAAGGCGTTGAAGCTGTTTCGGCCGATGGCTTGAAAGCTGAGTAACGCTTAAAGATACGCCTGAGCTGGGCGTAGGCGAGGAGCGCGTTAAACATCCGCTCAAAGCGCCTGACAGGTTCATGCGACGGGCCACATGGATGTGGTCATTACAGGCCCCGGCACTTGTGTCGGGGCCTGTTCTATTGGGGGCGGCTATGGCGAGGGGGCACGCCCGCTCGCAACAGGGATGCGGTAGCCTTCAGATCAGTTATTCGCTGTCCAGGTGCATCGGTGTAATGACTCGACCATCCTTCTGCGCCTCACCCAGGTTGGCATCAATGAAGTAAACCCGGTCATCCTCCAACTGCGTCTTGTCTACCAGGTAGTCCTTGATAGCGCTGGCGCGATCTTGGCCCAGTTGACGTAGCAACACTTCACTGGCGCTCCAGAACTTGATCACGCCGTCTCGTAGCTTCGCTGTGCGGTCGTCGCGGCTCAGGTCTTTCCACTCGGCCGGGGGCTGTTGTTTCAGGCGTGTGCGGTAGATGCCCTCCAGCAGCGGTGCTTTCGTGCTTTCCGGCACTTCTAACAGCGACGCCTGGGCCGGGACTTTATCGCCACGGCGCTGGAGCATCTTGTAATAGTTGTACTGGTATTCACGTTCCAGTCGTTGCTCGGCCAAGAGTGGCCCGTCACTGCTGGCGGCGGCGGTGCCTTCGATTTCCAGGCGCAGGGTCGGGCGCTCCTTGAGTGCCTTGGCCAAGGTGTTCAGTGCCGACTCGGAGTCCTTGCCCAGCTCGCTGGAGCCCGCGGCGAAAGACACGTTGCCGAGGTCTTCCGAACCTGCGCCGGTAACCAGCCCACCGATAAACTTGAATGGCGCTGTGGCCGCACGCACTACCAGGTTGCGCAGGGTCTGCCAGACAATCGGCATCACGCTGAATTGCGGGTTGTTCAAGTCACCCGTCACTGGCAACTCAATGGAGATCTTGCCGTCGGTGTCTTTGAGCAGGGCAATTGCCAGGCGGATCGGCAGGTCAACGGCATCGGAACTGTCGACTTTCTCACCCAGTTGCAGTTGCTCGACCACTACTTTGTTTTCGGCCTTCAACTGTCCCTTGGTGATGACATAGTGCAGATCCAGATTGAGCCGGCCCTTGCGAATACGGAACCCGGCGAACTTACCGGAATAAGGGGTCAAGGCGGTCAGTTCGACTCGTTTGAAGCTGGTGGCGATGTCCAGTGCCGCCATTGGATCAAACGGATTCACGCTGCCTTTGATGGTCACCGGCGCGTAGCGGTCCACCTTGCCCTTGATGTCGACGCTGGCCGGTTTGGCCGCGCGACTGTCAATGGTGCCGATCTGGCCGTTGAGTTGTTGGATGGCCGTGGCGAAGTTCGGGGTCAGGCTGAAGTCGGCAAAGTTGGCCGAGCCGTCATTGATCGCAATCTGACCAATATGGATACCCAGCGGTTTCTCCTTGCTGGTCGCAGGTTTGGCCGCCGTCTTGGCGCCGCTGTTGGCAGGCTGGGGAATCAGCAGGTCGTCGATGTTGGTGGTGCGGTCATCATTGATCATGAAGCGCGCGTAAGGTTGCAGCAGATTGACCTTGTCGATGGACAGGCTGTTGCCGTGTTGATAGTTCACGCCTTCCAGCACCAGGCGCTGCCATTTCAGGAAGTCGCGGGTCTTGAGGGTGTCCAGGGTATGCAACTGGTCCACCTGGGCGCGGCCGGTGACCTGGAAGGCCAGGGGCTCGGTGCTCTTGAGGTTTACATCGAGGTTGCTGCCGAGCATGCCGCTGCGAAGTTCCAGGCGAATGAACGGGCTGATATAGGACTGGGCGACCCGTAGGTCGATGTCCTTGGTGTCTACTTTCAGCTTGGCACTCACCGGGTTCAGGTTGACCTCGCCGGCCGCCTGGATCTTGCCCTGTTTACCCAGGCCAGTGTCGAGCTTGAGGGTGAAGGGGCTTTGGTTGAGGCTGTCGAAATTCTGCAGGTCGACGTTCAGCGGGCCCAACTCCAACGCTACCGCAGGTTTTGCCTGGCGATCAGCCAGATGGACCTGGTAATTGCGCAGTTGGACGTCCTTGAGCAGGACCTGCCAGGGTTTGCTGGGTGCAGCAGGTGCAGGTTTTGGTGAGTCTGCAGTGGCCGCTGCGCTAGCGGGTTCGGGGGGAGTGGCAGGTTTGCTCGGCTGGCTGGCGAACAGTTTCTGCCAGTCCAGTTGGCCATCGGCCTCGAGGGCAGCCCAGGTTTCGAGTTTGTTGCTACGGATCTTGCCTACGATCACTTGCTGCTTGGCCAGGTCTACCGTGGTTTCGCTGACGTCCAGGCGCTCCAGGCGGGCCAGTGGCCGACCATCCGGCGCTTTGATGGCAAACGGTGAGATGCTCACCGAGGCATTGGTCAGGTTCAGCTCGGTTTCTTTGGCCAGGTTCAACTTGTAGTCGGTGCTGAGGTTAAGGATGCCGTCTTCCAGAACCAGCGGCAGGGCATCTCGTACATACGGCCACCAGACTTTCATCTGGCCGTCGGTTACCTTCAATTTGCCCTCGGAAGCAATCGGCACCAGGCTGAAGTTGCCGGTCCAGTCGATCTGGCCACCTTCAGGGCCTGCGGCGACGAGGGTCATGTCGGCGTTGTCTTCAGGCAGGGTGCTGAGGTTTTTCAACTCGAAATCGAGTTTGTCGTAGAGAAACTCAATGGGCTCACTGGGACGCAAATCCTGGAAGTGCACGTAACCGCCAGCCAGCTTGATGCGCTCGATACGCAGCGGGAACGGTTTGGCGTCGGGATCCGTCGGGGTTGGCTCGCTGGGAGGCAGTTTGAACAGTTGCGCCAGGTTGAGAGTACCGGACTTGTCGAACAGCAGTTCGGTCCGGGGCTTGTCCAACTGCACATCGGCGAGGTGCAGGACGCGGGTCCAGAGACTGTCGACCTGCAAGTTGGCGTAGAGTCGTTCAAAACCCACTTGCTCCTTGCCGGGTTCGCCGATTTTCAGGCCCCACAGGGTCAGTTCAAGGCTGAACGGATTGAGCTCGATACGCTCGATGCGGGACGGCACCGTGGCGTAATTAGCCAGTTGTTGATTAGCTACGCGAAGGGCGATGCCAGGTAGTATCAGGAAGCCCAGCAAGCTATACAGTGCAAGGGCGGTCAGCAAGGCGCCAGCGGCGCGAGTCAATCCTTTGGGCATGTGAGACGCCATCTATGTCGATCAAGAAGTGCCTTGGAGTATGGCACGGGTTTGCGGTTCCGAAGAACAATGCCTTTATTCCTGCTAGTCGACTCTTTCAGGACGAGTCTTACAGCTGCAGGATCAGTGTCTTGAGCGGCGGCTGCTGGTCCTGGGACGGAAAGTCCGCGCCAGGTGCCATGATTTGCCAATCGCGGACCGGTCGCCCAGCCTTTTCGGCGCAGCGCAGCACCTGGTTGCGCCAGTCGTCCATGCTGACTTTTGCCAGGTTGTTGCAGCAGATCAACACGCCATTGTCGGCGGTGGCCAATAGCGCCGGCTTGAGCAGGCTTTGGTAGTCGCGCAGCAGGTCGACGGTACCGAAGGCGCTTTTGGCCCAGGCTGGTGGGTCGAGCAACACCAGGTCATATTGGCGTTGTTCCAGGCGTGGGTAACTGGGCAGTTTGTGCCCACGACGCTGGGTGATTGGCAAACCGGCCAATTGGCGAATCGCCGGGAAGTAATCGGACTGCACAAACTCCATCTCCGGTAATTGCGGGTTGAGTTGGCTGTTTTCCCGACCGACCGCCAGATTGCCTTCAGCGAAATCCAGGTTGCACACTTCACGGGCACCGCCTGCTGCTGCGCTCAGGCCCACGCCACAGGTGTAGGCAAACAGGTTCAGGACGCTTTTATCGGCGCTGTGGTCCTTGACCCAGCCGCGGGTATTGCGCAGGTCGAGGAACAGCAGCGGGTCTTGCCCGGCATGGCGGCCACGTACGCGGTAATTGAGGCCCCATTCGTGGCCGACCAGATCATCCAGGGCGGTGGGTTCAGCGCGGTAGACCGTGTCTTCCCGGTCGATACGCGAGTTGCCCCGGGAGCGGTCGTTGTAAACCAGCAGCAGCTCCAGGCCCAGAGACTGGTTGATGATGTGATGCAGTGTCTGCAATGCATCGCCATCCAGCGATTGATGGAAGCTTTGCACCAATAATTGTGGGCCATAACGATCGATCGTCAGGCCGCCAGCGCCTTCCTGGCTGCCATGGAATAACCGATAGCAGTCGGTGCCTTGCTGGTGCAGCTCTTTGATCAGGTCTTGGCGGTGATCGAGGGCGGCGCGCAGCGCCTGATTCAAGGAAGACATGGAGCGCGCCTTGCTGGGTGATGGGGGCGCAGGAGTTTAACAGCTATGGCATGGCGCCTGTACCGCTGCCTCGGCAGCGGTACAGGTTTCACCGAGTGGGGTTTCCTATCGATTCAGGCGCTTATCGATCAGGCCATCGACCACCCCGGGATCGGCCAGGGTCGAGGTATCTCCCAGGCTATCCAACTCGTTGCAGGCAATCTTGCGCAGAATGCGCCGCATGATCTTGCCGGATCGGGTTTTCGGCAAGGCCGGCGCCCATTGGATCAACTCCGGTTTGGCGAAACTGCCGATTTCTTTGCTGACCAGATCCAGCAGGTGTTTTTTCAACGCATCGCTGGGTTCCACGCCGTTCATTGGGGTAACAAAGGCATAGATGCCCTGGCCTTTGACGTCATGGGGGTAACCCACCACAGCGGCCTCTGCCACGCTGTCGTGAAGCACCAGGGCACTTTCCACTTCGGCGGTGCCAATGCGATGGCCAGAGACGTTGATCACATCATCGATGCGTCCGGTGATCCAGTAATCGCCGTCCTCGTCCCGCCGCGCACCGTCGCCGGTGAAGTAGTAGCCGGGGTAGGGTTTGAAATAGGTGTCGATCATCCGTTGCGGATCGCCATACACACTGCGGATCTGTCCGGGCCAACTGGATTTGATGGCCAGCACGCCGCTGCCGGCGCCACTGATTTCCTTGCCTTGTTCATCGAGCAACACCGGCTGTACGCCAAACATTGGCTGAGTGGCACACCCTGGTTTGATCCGCCGAGCGCTGACCAGCGGGCTGAGCATGATGCCGCCGGTTTCGGTTTGCCACCAGGTATCCACAATCGGGCAGCGCTGTTCGCCCACTGCATTGAAATACCAGTCCCAGGCTTCGGGGTTGATCGGCTCGCCAACACTGCCCAGCAGTCGCAGACTGGTGCGGGAAGTGTTCTCCAACGGGCCATGACCTTCACGCATCAGGGCGCGCAACGCGGTCGGTGCGGTGTAGAAAATATTCACCTGATGCTTGTCGATCACCTGCCAGAACCGTGAACTGTCCGGATAGCTCGGCACCCCTTCGAACATCAGTGAGGTCGCACCGTTGGCCAGTGGCCCATAGACGATATAGCTGTGCCCGGTGACCCAGCCGACATCGGCGGTGCACCAGAACACTTCACCGTCGCGGTAGTCGAGCACGTACTTGAAGGTCATCGCCGCTTGCAGCAGGTAACCGCCGGTAGTGTGCAGGACCCCCTTGGGTTTGCCGGTACTGCCGGAGGTGTAGAGGATAAACAGCGGATCTTCTGCCTCCATGGGCTCGGGCGGGCAGTCATCGCTTACGGCATCCAGCGCTTGCTGATATTTCAAGTCACGCCCTTCAACCCAACTGACCGCTGCGTCGGTACGTTGCACCACCAGTACGGTGCTGACATTCGGGCAACTGGCCAGGGCTTTATCGACATTCTGTTTCAGTGCAACGGCTTTACCGCCGCGTACACCTTCGTCCGCAGTAATCACCGTGCGGCAATCAGCGTCGAGAATACGGTCGCGCAAGGCGTCCGGCGAGAACCCACCAAACACCACCGAGTGCACCGCGCCAATGCGCGTGCAGGCCAGCATCGCGTAGGCGGCCTCCGGGATCATGGGCATGTAGATACACACGCGATCGCCTTTTTTAACACCACGACTTTTCAGCACATTGGCCAGGCGGCAGACGTTTTGATGAAGTTGGCGGTAGGTGATTTTGGACGATTTTGTCGGATCATCACCTTCCCAGATGAAGGCCGGTTGTTCGGCGCGTTGGGCCAGATGCCGATCGATACAGTTATAGCTGACGTTCAACTGGGCACCGGCAAACCATTGGGCGGCTCCGGTCTTGATGTCTGATTGCTGGACGCTGTGCCAGGGAGTGATCCAGTCGAGAAAGCGCTCGGCTTGTTCGGCCCAGAAAGTGTCAGGGTGCTCGACGGATTGGCGGTAGAGGCGTTGGTAGTCCTCTTGGCTGAGCTGCGCAGCCCGGCGGACGGCATCGGCGGTGGGAAACGTGCTGATATCGAACATGGGAAATCCTTATTCTTGTTTTGCGACAAGCAATAAAGATGCACTCAGTGGCGGATGGGTTCAAGGCCAACGTCCAAACGGACGTTGGCCTTTGGCGACTCAGATCAACCGCGGTGACGACCGCGGAAGTAATTGATCAAACCCTGGGTCGAAGGGTCGTCGGCCGGTTCTTCTTCAGTACCGGTCAGGCGGTTGTAGACGCCTTTGCCCAACTCCTTGCCCAGCTCCACGCCCCATTGGTCGAAGGCGTTGATGCCCCAGACAACGCTCTGCACGAACACTTTATGCTCATACATCGCCACCAATGCGCCCAGGCGTCGAGGGCTGATGCGCTCGACTACCAGGGTGTTGCTAGGACGATTGCCCGGGATCACCTTATGCGGCGCCAGCTTCTCTACCTCGGCCTCGGGCATGCCTTTCTCACGCAGCTCGGCTTCGGCTTCGCTGAGGGTCTTGCCTAGCATCAGCGCCTGGCTCTGGGACAGGCAGTTGGCATACAGCCACTGATGGTGGTCGGACACTGGGTTGAAGCTGACGATCGGCACGATGAAGTCGGCTGGGATCAACTGGGTGCCCTGGTGCAGCAACTGGTGGTAGGCATGTTGGCCGTTACAACCTACGCCACCCCAGATAACTGGACCTGTGTCGGTGGTAACCGGCGTTCCATCTTGACGCACGCTCTTGCCATTGGACTCCATGTCCAGCTGTTGCAAGTGCTTGGTGATGTTACGCAGGTAGTGGTCATACGGCAGGATTGCGTGGCTTTGCGCGCCCCAGAAGTTGCCGTACCACACGCCCAGCAGGGCCAGTAGTACCGGCATGTTCTGTTCGAACGGCGCGTTCTGGAAGTGCTGGTCCATGGTGTAGGCACCGGACAGCAGTTCCTTGAAGTTCGACATGCCGATGGCCAGGGCGATCGGCAAACCGATGGCCGACCACAGCGAGTAACGGCCGCCGACCCAGTCCCACATCGGGAAGATATTTTCTTCGCGGATCCCGAAGGCCACGGCTGCCGCGTTGTTGCTGGAAACGGCAATGAAGTGGCGATACAGCTCGGCTTCCGAGCCCCCTTGAGCCAAGTACCACGCACGGGCGGCCTGGGCGTTTTTCAGGGTTTCAAGGGTGTTGAAAGACTTCGACGAGACGATGAACAGCGTTGTCTCGGCACGTAGCTTCATGGTCAGTTCATGGAACTCACTGCCGTCGATGTTCGCCAGATAATGGCAGCGCACGCCTTTTTGGGCGTAGGACAACAGTGCTTCGGACACCAGTTCCGGGCCGAGGAATGAACCACCGATACCGATATTCACGACGTCAGTGATCGGCTTCTCGGTGTAACCGCGCCACAGGCCGTCGTGGATTCGACCCACCAGGTCGGTGATCTGGTTCAGCACCTTGTGCACGTCGGGCATGATGTTCACGCCATTGACTGACAGCTTGTCACCCACTGGGCGGCGCAAGGCAGTGTGCAGCGCCGGGCGGCCTTCGGAGGAGTTGACCGGTTCGCCGTTGAACAACGCCTTGATCGCGCCTTGAAGGTCGACTTCCTTGGCCAGCCCCACCAGCAGGTCGCGGGTTTCGCGGGTGATCAGGTTTTTCGAGTAATCGAGGAACAGCCCGCAACTGCTCAGGGTGAACTGGTTAAAGCGCTGGGGGTCGGCATTAAAGGCTTCGCGCATGCTGAAATCCTGCATGGCTTGGCGATGTTGATTGAGCGCTTGCCAGGCGGGCAGAGCGGTAACGTCATGTGGGGTGCGGTAATACGCCATCGCTGCGGGTTTCCTTTTTATTACGGGGACTGCCTCTAGGACACTTGAAAGCCCGGAACGTCCGGCTTTTTTTATAACGAAAACGATGAAGCGCCAGGTTCTGGTCAACGCTAAAAATAGCGTAGGGCGGTTACATTAAACCTAGCGTATCGATCTGTCTTGGCTTTGTCTGCGCTGTGGCCGGTACTTTTTTATACCGGCCCATCAGGCAGTGCAACGGGCGGGGGGTTATGCGCCCAGGTTCAAGTGCAAGTTGTCGATCAGCCGGGTAGCTCCCAGATACGCCGCCACCAGGATCACCACGTCGCGGTCCTCGGCCGTGGCAGGGCGCAGGTGCAGGCCCTGGCGGACTTCCAGATAATCCATGCGCAAGCCGGCAGCTTCGATCTGTTGGACCTGTTCTGCGCGCAGCTTGGCGAAATCCCGGTCGCCGGCTTCGATCGCTGCCGCGATCAGGCTCAGGCTGCGGTACAGCACGGGTGCGATTGCCCGCTGTTCTGCGGTGAGATAGCCGTTGCGGGACGACAGGGCAAGCCCGTCACCGGCGCGTACGGTTGGCTCGCCGATAACCTGGATCGGCATGTTCAGGTCATGCGCCATGGCACGAATGACCGCCAGTTGCTGGTAGTCCTTCTGGCCAAACACGGCCAGGTCCGGCTGTACCATGTTGAACAGTTTGCTGACCACGGTCGCCACACCTTCAAAGTGCCCGGGACGGCTGGCGCCGCAGAGTCCTTCGGACAGATGTGGGACGCTGACGCGGGTCTGGCCGGCCATGCCGTCGGGGTACATTTCTTCGACGGTGGGTGTAAATAGCAGGTTGCAGCCGGCCTGGAGCAATTTTTCCTGATCCGCCGCCAGGGTGCGAGGGTATTTGTCCAGGTCTTCGCCCGCGCCGAATTGCAGCGGGTTGACGAAAATGCTCGCCACCACGAAGTCCACCCGCTGGGCAGCCTTGCTCACCAGCGCCGCATGGCCACTGTGCAGGTTGCCCATGGTTGGCACGAAGCCGATGCGTTTGCCCTCGCTGCGGGCGCGGGCAACGGCAGCTCGCAGTTCGCGTACGGTGTTAACGGTGTTCATGCAGAGAATCCGTGTTCGATGCCTGGGAAGGTAACGGCTTTGACTTCAGTGACGTAGGCGCTCAGGGCGGCCTGGATGTTGTCCTGGCCGGCCATGAAGTTCTTCACGAACTTCGGTGCACGACCGGTCAGCGCCAGCCCCAGCATGTCATGCAGGACCAGGACCTGGCCGTCGGTATCAGCGCCTGCGCCAATGCCGATCACCGGGATCTTTACCTCCTGGGTGATTTCCGCCGCCAACTCGCTGGGAACACATTCCAGCACAATCATCGCGGCACCGGCTTGTTCCAGCGCGATGGCATCGGCGCGCATCTGGCGTGCCTGGGCCTCACTGCGGCCCTGGACTTTATAACCGCCGAGAATGTTGACCGATTGTGGCGTAAGGCCCATGTGTGCACAGACCGGCACGCCGCGTTCGGCCAGCAGTCGAATCGGCTCGGCCAGCCAGGCCGCGCCTTCGAGCTTGACCATGTGCGCACCGGCCTGCATCAGTTGGGCGCTGTTGTTCAAGGTCTGTTCGACTGTGGAGTAAGCCATGAATGGTAAGTCGGCGATGATCATTGCCCCATCGTTACCGCGCTTGACGCTGGCGACGTGGTAAGCGATCTCGGCGGTGGTGACGGGCAGGGTGCTGTCATTCCCTTGTAGAACCATGCCCAGGGAGTCGCCCACCAATAACACTTCAACCCCGGCTTGGCAGCAAGCCTGGGCGAAGGTGGCGTCATAGCAGGTCAGCATGGTGATTTTTTCACCCTTGAGTTTGAGGCTCTGCAAGGTGGTCAGGGTAATGTCTGGCATGAAAAGGGTCCTCGTTCAGGCGCTTGGAAACAGCGAGTAACGCGCGTGAGTCTTCGTTTATACAGGCGCACTTTCTTGAGTATCAGTGCTTATAAGGCCTGGATTGCGCCCTTTAGCGCCGGATTGGCGGCAGCGGGACGCCTATAGTCGTGAGGAGGACCCGGGAAGTCAATTGCATGTGTTACCGCATTGTTACGGACTGGGTGTTACCTCTGTTACTGATGCGATTCAGCAGGGGGAGTCATTCAAAAGGGTGTCGAAGGTCACAAATAGATGTGAGAGCCAGGCATGCCTGCGAAAACTTGAAGCCGCTGGCGCAGCCTGCGATCGGCTGCGCAGCAGTCGTTTGGGCCTTGAGATTGCTGAAGGTCCTGCGGCCCTTATCGCAGCCTCGTGCCTCGGCAGCGGCTACAAAACCGATCACCGATCAACTGTAGCCGCTGGCGTAGCCTGCGATCGGCTGCGCAGCAGTCGTTTGGGGTCTTGAGATTGCTGAAGGTCCTGCGGTCCTTATCGCAGCCTCGTGCCTCGACAGCGGCTACAAAACCGATCACCGATCAACTGTAGCCGCTGGCGCAGCCTGCGATCGGCTGCGCAGCAGTCGTTTGGGGTCTTGAGATTGCTGAAGGTCCTGCGGCCCTTATCGCAGCCTCGTACCTCGGCAGCGGCAGAAACCAGGCCTCCGTTCGCGTCAG
Source organism: Pseudomonas karstica (assembly GCF_009707515.1). Classification (GTDB taxonomy): domain Bacteria; phylum Pseudomonadota; class Gammaproteobacteria; order Pseudomonadales; family Pseudomonadaceae; genus Aquipseudomonas; species Aquipseudomonas karstica. The sequence goes on from NZ_WLYI01000009.1 coordinate 126,412, forward strand.
GCTGTAGTGAGGCGTTCCAGGCCCACGAACGGGCAGGTGGTGAGCAGGTCGCTGAGCAGGCGGCCATCGGCCAATTGCAGGCTGGCGGGTGCCAGTTCGGCCAGAGGGTAGAGCACGAATGCTCGCAGATGGATCTGGTAGTGCGGTACCTTCAGGCGCGGTTCATCAATCAGTCGGTCACCGAACAGCAGGATGTCCAAGTCCAGCGTGCGTGGGCCCCAACGTTCAAGGCGCTCACGGCCCTGTTCGTTCTCGATGGCTTGCAGTGCATCAAGCAACTCCAGGGGGGCCAGGGTGCTGTCCAGGGCCGCGACCGCATTGGTGTAGCGCGGTTGGCCCGGGAGCAGGGAGTCACTTTGATAGAAGGCGGAGACGCCCCCCAGCGTGGTCTCTGGCAGTTTTGCCAATGCATCGATTGCGCAGCGCAATTGTTGTTCCGGGGCAGCCAAGTTGCTGCCCATGCCGATGTAGATACGCTCCACCGTCGTTACTCGCCAGACGCGTTCGGTATATCGGCAGCGCTCCGTTTGCGCTTGCTGGTGCTGCTGCGGCGACGCTTTTTCGGTGCATCCCCCGTGCCGTCGCCCTTGCCGCCAAGTTCGCGAATCATCTCGCGGCGTCCGCTGTCGTTGGCATCCTGATAGTCCGTCCACCATTCGCCCAGGCCGTCGGTCTGCTCGCCGGCGCTTTCACGCAGCAGCAGGAAGTCGTAACCGGCACGGAAGCGCGGGTTGTCCAGCAACAGGTCGGCGCGTTTGCCGCTGCGCCGTGGCAGGCGCTCCTGCATATCCCAGATCTCGCGGATTGGCATGGTGAAGCGTTTGGGGATGGCAATGCGTTGGCACTGTTCGGCGATCAATTCGTGAGCCGCTTCCTGCATGGCCGGAATCGGCGGCATGCCACGGTTCTGCAGGCGCAGTACCCGTGCAGGCAACGCTGGCCACAACAAGGCGGCAAACAGGAAAGCCGGGGTCACTGGCTTGTTCTGCTTGATCCGCAGATCAGTGTTGATCAGCGCTTCGCTGATCAAGGTGTGGGTGTAGGTCGGGTTGTACTCCAGTGCTTCGGCGCTGGCCGGGAACAGTGGGTCGAACAACTGCAAGTCCACGAGCATTTCGAAGGTGTCGGCGGCATAGCCGGAAAGGAACAGCTTGAGCACCTCTTCGAACAGGCGTGCGGAGGGGATTTCTCGCAGCATTGGCGCCAGCTCGCGAATCGGCGCGGCGGTGTGTTTTTCTATGCCGAAGTTGAGCTTCGCGGCAAAGCGCACGGCCCGCAGCATCCGCACCGGGTCTTCCTGGTAGCGTTGCGTCGGGTCACCGATCAGGCGCAGCAAGTTGTTGCGAATGTCATGTACGCCGTTGGCGTAATCAAGGATGCGCTCGCTGACAGGGTCGTAATACAGGGCATTGATGGTGAAGTCGCGGCGTTGCGCGTCTTCTTCCAGGGTGCCGTAGACGTTGTCTCGCAGGATACGCCCGCTTTCGTTGCGCGAAGACTGGTTGCTGTCTTCCTCTTCATCGTTTTGTGGATGATTGGCGCGGAAGGTCGCTACTTCGATGATTTCGCGGCCGAAGTGAATATGCACCAACTTGAAACGCCGGCCAATGATTCGCGCATTGCGAAATTCGGCCCGCACTTGCTCCGGCGTGGCGCTGGTGGCGACGTCGAAATCCTTGGGGGTGATATTAAGCAGCATGTCACGCACGCAACCACCGACCAGATAAGCCTGGTAACCGGCGTTCTGCAGGCGCTCGACGATGTTCACCGCATAACGGCTGAACTGGGCGCGTTGCAGCGAATGCTGGCTGCTATTGAGCACTTCAGGCGTGCTGCGTTTGTGTTGCGTACGACGCAAGGGAGAACGGAATGACTGGAACAACTTCTTCAGCATGGGATGCACTGTTTGAAGGAATGTTCGGCCATAACCAAGAATGACCGCATGATGGGCGGGGATTCTAGCATTTAGTCGGGGGATGGTGTAGGAACTAGCTGCAAGCCTTGAGCCAGAAGCTTAAAGAAGGGGGGGCAAGCGCTAAATCGCAGAAACTACAAGGGGAGCCGAAGCTCCCCCAGAAGTAGTTGCATGCTCTATTTTTATTATTGGTTGGGCTTTTTGTTTTTGTTGATCGCCCTCGCCATGAAGCTTTACCTTCATAACACTCTCAATCGAGAGTCAAGAGCAAACGGATTGCTTTGGTCGCTGTGTTGCCATGATCAATGATCCAACCAGTTCAGGCTCTGCCTTAGGGCAGTTTTTGTTGTTCTCGGCCTGGTTGCGGGGCAAGCCCCAAATGCAACGCCTCTCCAAAAGAATCAGTTAGCTGCGCCTCCGCCGTGTTGTTTTTATTGTGCGTGAGTCGATTCGTCTTATTTTTATTGTCTTTACATTGCTTGTTATTGTTCTTGTACTAAACCTATAGCAGGGTGCGTGCCAACTTTTGCCAGCCCCAGTAAAAACAGGGGGTTGAAGTGGTTTCGGGTTTTTGATGGGCGAAAAAAAGCCGGGGCTTCGTTACCGTAAGCCCCGGCTTTTGTTACGCAAAATATCTGAGGTAACAGTTTTTTCACATCTGAGGGTGTTACCTGTGGGGGCGCACCCTTAGCTTTCGCTGGCTACCCCGGTCTTGCGCCGTGGAATGCCCAGGCGCTGACGCCGTTCCCACAGGCATTTGCGGCTTACGCCCAGCTTGCGGGCCAACTCGGTCTCGGTCATATGGTCCTGATGCTCAAGAACGAAATGCTGGAAGTAATCTTCCAGTGATAAATCTTCCGTCGGTTCATGACTGGTATTACCGCCGCCCTGTTGTGGGGTCAGGCCGATGAAATCATCATCATCCAAGTCACTGAGCTCGATATCGATACCCAGGAGTTCAGCAGAGATTTCCGGGCTCTCCGACAGGATCACTGCGCGCTCCACCGCGTTTTCCAGTTCTCGCACGTTACCCGGCCAGGAGTAATGTCGAATAGCCTGCTCGGCATCGGTGGCGAACTTCAGGTCGGTGCGGTTGACCCGTGCGCTCTGGCGTATCAGGAACGCGTTGGCGATCTCGTTGACGTCGGCGCCGCGCTCGCGCAAGGCCGGCAGCTTGAGAGCAATGACGTGCAGGCGGTAATAAAGGTCTTCACGGAACTGGCCGATTTTCGCCAGGCTTTTCAGATCGCGGTGAGTCGCCGCGATCAGCCGTACGTCGACCTTCTGCGATTGCACCGAGCCTACGCGGCGGATCTCGCCTTCTTGCAGCACCCGCAGCAGTCGCGCCTGGGCCTCCAGGGGCAGTTCGCCGATTTCATCAAGGAACAAGGTCCCGCCATCGGCGGCCTCCACCAAGCCGGCGCGCCCGGCGCTGGCACCGGTAAAGGCGCCTTTTTCGTGTCCGAACAACTCGGATTCGATCAGGGATTCGGGAATGGCCGCGCAGTTCACTGAAATCATCGGCGCCTTGGCGCGTTTGGACAGGTTGTGCAGGGCGCGGGCAACCAGTTCTTTACCCGTACCGGACTCGCCCTGAATCAATACATTGGAGTCCGTGGGCGCCACTTTGCGGATCTTGCTGTACAGGTCCTGCATCGGTGGGCAGGAACCGATGATACCGATTTCGCCGTTGCTGTTGTCTGCGCCGGCCTTTTCGGCGCCATTGGCGACTTTGCCGGTGGGGCGTTCGGCCGGCGTACTGCTGGCCGACTGTCGGTCGCGCAGGATGCGGGCCACGGCCTGGAGCATTTCGTCGTGGTCGAAAGGTTTGGCGATGTAGTCCACCGCTCCCATCTTCATGGAGTCCACGGCCGAACGCAGGCTGGCGTAGCTGGTCATGATCAGCACGGGAGTGCCTTGGCCGAGCTTGATCAGCTCGGTACCTGGCGCGCCTGGCAGGCGCAGGTCACTGACGATCAGGTCGAACGTGGGGATGCTGAAACGCTCTTGGGCTTCTTGCACCGAGCCAGCTTCGCTGACCTGGTACTGATTACGTTCAAGCAAACGACGCAAGGCAGAGCGGATAATGGTTTCGTCTTCGACGATCAAAATGTGCGGCATTGATTCAATTCTCTCGACGGTCTCAGTTCACAGCGGACGTCGCTTCGACATGACGCGGCAAGGTCACCCGAATACGGGTGCCGCGTTGGCTTTCGGTGTCAGCCGGGCTGTCGATGGTGATTTGTCCATAATGCTCTTCAACGATGGAATAGACCAGTGCGAGGCCCAGACCAGTACCTTCACCCGGATCCTTGGTGGTGAAGAAGGGTTCGAACAGTTGGTCCATGATGTTCTGTGGAATGCCACTGCCTTCGTCCTCGACGATCAGGTCGACGGTGTGCTCGAAAGCCTCGCTCTTGACACGTACCGCGCTACCGGCCGGTGACGCATCGCGGGCGTTGGACAACAGGTTGATCAACACTTGTGCCAAGCGTTGGGAGTCGCCGTCGACCCAATGTTCCGGATCGCACAGGTTGAAAAACTGTACTTCGAAATTGCGCCGGTTCAAGGCCAGCAGCCCAATGGCATCCTGGGCGACCTCCGCCAGGCACACTGCTTCGTCGTGATTCTGATGGGCGCCAGCATGGGCAAAGCTCATCAGCGACTGCACGATGCGTGAGACGCGCTTGGTCTGTTCGAGGATTTGCCCGCTGATTTCGATGATTTCGCCGTCTTCTTCCCGCTCTTCCCGCAGGTTTTGCGCAAGGCAGGCGATACCGGTGATCGGATTACCGATTTCATGGGCTACGCCGGCTGCCAGTCGGCCAATGCTGGCCAGTCGCTCGGAATGCACCAGTTTGTCCTCGAGCATCTGGGTTTCAGTCAGGTCTTCCACCAGTAACACCAGGCCGCTGTTGCCGGGCGCAAGTGGTTCGTCGATGGCGGCTTTGTGCAGATTGAGCCAGCGGGTCTGGCCATCGAGGGCCAGGTGCTGTTTGTGCAAATGTTCGTCAGGCAGGTCGATGAAGCCTTGGAGCAGCTCTTTCCACGGGTCGCCGATGGTATTCAAGCGCGAACCCACCACGCGCTGGGCAGCGATGCCGGTGAGCTCTTCCATGGCTTTGTTCCACATCAGGATCTCTTGATCCTTGGCCAGGGAGCAGACGCCCATGGGCAACTCCTGCAGAGTTTGGCGGTGATAGCGGCGCAGGGCATCAAGCTCGGCGGCCAGGCCCGTCAGGCGTGAGTGGTAGTCCTCCAGCCGGCTTTCGATGAAATGGATGTCTTCGGTAACGTAGTTTTCACCACCCGCCTTGTAGGGCAGGAAAGTCTCGACCATGTCCTGGGACACGCTGGGACCCATCAGGCCCGAGAGGTTGGCTTCGATACGGTCCCGCAGGCGGCGCAGGGCGTAGGGGCGACGCTCATCGAAAGGCAGGTACAGATCACGCAGCGCCTGCTCTACTTCCTTCTGCGCGGCCTTGGCACCTAACGGCTTGGCCAATTGCGTGGCGAATTCCTGGGGAGAGGCGGCATGCAGTTCACGCCGTTGCGGACGGCGCACGTTGTCCACCGCGCAGGCTTCAGCGGCGCTGGTTTCTTCCGGGCTGGCGTTGGTAAATAGCGAGATCAAAGTGAACATCAGTACGTTGGCCGCCAGGGAGGCAATGGCCGCCATGTGCCAACTGGTGTCATCCAGTACGTAGATCATGTTCAACAGCGGAATGTAGAAGCCCTGCAGATCGCTCACCAGTGGCAGCAGCATGGTGATTAGCCACACCAGGATCCCTGCCAGCAGCCCGGCGATAAAGCCCCGGCGATTGGCGGTTGGCCAGTACAGCACTGACAACACACCAGGCAAGAATTGCAGCGTGGCGACGAAGGCGACGATGCCCAGGTTGGCCAGGTCTTGCTCGGCCGCCATCATCAGGTAGAAGCCATAACCGGCCATGATGATCGCAACGATCAGCGCCCGGCGTGTCCACTTCAGCCAGCGATAGATGTTGCCTTCGGCAGGCGGCTGGTACAACGGCAGCACCAGGTGGTTGAGTGCCATGCCCGACAGCGCCAGGGTGGTGACGATGATCAGTCCACTGGCGGCAGACAAACCGCCGACATAGGCCAGTAGTGCCAGGGACTTGCTGTTGGCGGCGATACCGATACCCAGGGTGAAATATTCCGGGTTGGTGGTGGCCCCCAGTTTCAGGCCCGCCCACAGAATCAGCGGCACCGCCAGGCTCATCAGCAACAGGAACAGCGGCAAGCCCCAACTGGCGCTGACCAGCGAGCGCGGGTTGAGATTTTCGGTGAAGGTCATGTGGTACATGTGCGGCATGACAATAGCGGAGGCAAAGAACACCAGCAACAGCGTGCGCCATGGGCCCTCTTGCAGGGGGGTATGCAGGGCAGCGAGGGCGGTCTGGTTTTGCAGTAACCACAGTTCCAGCTGTTGTGGGCCGTCAAACACGCCATACAGCGCATAGAGGCCGACGCTACCGATGGCGATCAGCTTGATGACTGACTCAAAGGCAATGGCGAACACCAGGCCTTCGTGCTTTTCCCGAGTGGCGATATGCCGCGAGCCGAAAAAAATCGTAAACAGGGTAATCAACGCGCAAAAGCTCAGGGCAACCCGATGCTGCACGGGTTCGCGGGTAAGGATGCCGATGGAGTCGGCGACGGCCTGGATTTGCAACGCGAGTAGCGGCAGAACGCCGATCAACATGAAAATCGTGGTCAGCGCCCCGGCCCAGGTGCTGCGAAAGCGAAAGGCGAACAAGTCTGCCAGGGACGACAGTTGATAGGTCCGGGTGATTTTCAGGATCGGATACAGCAGCACCGGTGCCAGCAGGAATGCCCCCGAAACCCCGAGATAGCTGGAGAGAAAGCCATAACCGTACTGATAGGCCAGTCCTACCGTGCCATAAAACGCCCAGGCGCTGGCATAGACGCCCAGGGACAAGGTGTAGGTCAACGGATGGCGAATGATCGCCCGCGGAATCATTCCGCGCTCACTGATCCAGGCTACACCGAACAGCGCGGCCAGGTAGGCGGCGCTGATCAGCAGCATCTGGGTCAGGCTAAAGCTCATCGGCATCTTTTTGGCTCTGCAGGATGAAAGTCACAACGATCAGAATCAGCCAAAGCAGATAGGGCCGGTACCACGCGCCTGTGGCGTCGATCCACCAATCCATGATGGCGGGAGAAAACAGATAGATCCCGACGACCAGTAGAAGGACCAATCGATAGATATACATATTGGCCTCTGATTGAAAACGCGGTAGCGCGATGGTTTTCTGTAGGAGCGAGCTTGCTCGCGAAGGACGTTAACGATAACGCGTGCATTCTGGATAAATGCGGTGCCTTTGAGTTCTTCGCGAGCAAGCTCACTCCTACACTCTGATTGAAAAACTGCGGCGATGGTAACGGATGGGCGCCAAGCTGCAAGAGCCCTTAGTGCAATTGTGCGTCCTCCAGGGTTGGTGTGTGCGGGATCATTGCGGCATTCCAGTGACGAATGCCCCAATCCAGCAACTCCCTAGGGCTGGCGTAAGAGAGTTCTACACCCGGCTGTTGGCCAAGGGCGCGCAATGCTCTGAGCAGCAACGGCGTGGCCTGATCGCGCGCCAGGGGCGGCGAGCGGTAGGACTTGCCCAATTTATGACCGTCCGGCTGGATGATCAGCGGCACATGCAGATAGCGCGGTTGAGGCAGGCCCAGCAGCTCCTGCAGGTACAGCTGGCGTGGGGTAGAGTCCAACAAGTCGGCGCCGCGTACGATGTCGGTGACGCCTTGCCAGGCATCGTCGAGGACCACGGCCAGTTGATAGGCATAGAGCCCGTCGCGGCGGCGGATCACGAAGTCACCGACTTCGCGGCCCAGGTGTTGTCGGAACTCGCCCTGCACCCGGTCGGTGAAGTGGTAGGCAAGCTCCGGCACCCGCAGACGGATCGCGGTGTCTTCCAGGCCGTGACCGGCGTTACGACACAGGCCGGGATAAATGCCGTTGTAGGATTCCAGTTGTTTGCGTGAGCAGGTGCAGGCGTAGGCCAGGCCGTGGCTGAACAGGCGGTTCAGCACTTCGGCGTAGGCATCGTGCCGTTCGCTTTGTCGGACCAGTTCACCGTCCCATTCAAAACCGTAACTTTCCAGAGCGCTGAGGATAGCCGCCTGGGCGCCGGGCTCTTCCCGCGGAGGGTCGAGGTCTTCCATGCGCATCAGCCAACGGCCGTTGCTGGCGCGGGCGTCGAGGTAGGAGGCGAGGGCGGCGACCAGGGAGCCGAAGTGCAAGTGGCCGCTGGGCGTGGGGGCGAAGCGCCCGATATAGGAGGAGGCTGTCATAGTCCGGATATTACTGGAAAACCGGTAAACGCCAGAAACAAAAATGGGGCGTTCACACGCCCCATTTTTACTGTTCGGCGGTGATTACTTGCCGACCTGTTTTTCCTTGATTTCCGCCAAGGTCTTGCAATCCACACACATGTCGGCGGTAGGACGGGCTTCCAGACGGCGAATACCAATCTCGACACCGCAGGATTCGCACCAGCCGTAGTCTTCATCCTCGATCAGTTGCAGGGTCTTGTCGATTTTCTTGATTAGCTTGCGCTCGCGATCACGGGCGCGCAGTTCAAGGCTGAACTCTTCTTCCTGGCTGGCACGATCTGCCGGGTCAGGGAAGTTGGCCGCTTCGTCCTTCATATGGTCAACGGTACGGTCGACCTCCTGCATCAAGTCTTGTTTCCACTTCTGCAGGATCTTGGTGAAGTGCTTGCGCATGGGCTCGCCCATGTACTCCTCGCCCTTCTTTTCCACGTAGGGTTCGAAGCCGCTTAGGCCTTGAGTTTGCTGTTGCTTTGCTTGGGTGGGCATGAATGGACCGCCTCTCACTCTTCTAATCCATTGCGCAGGATTGCAACATCACCGACACCTGCCGGCCCTGCGGCTGCAAGCGGGCGAACTTACCAGATAGATCCGGGGTGCGCCACTCCCGGTTGTCGAAGCCCCGTTTTGTGAGGGGTGCAAACAGACATAGGCCGTAGCAGGGCGGGGCTTGTACTGCCTGGAAGGTTAATTTTAGCCGATTTGCCGACACTTGCCCGAAACGCCAAGCACGGATGTTGGGACAATAGAGCATGTATTGCGCCGCCGGTTGGGTAGAATCGGGGTTTGTCCTCATCAGTTAAGGAAGGCTAATGGCTCAGCCCTACAGCGCGCGCAGTCGCGCTATCGAACCGTTCCATGTCATGGCGTTGCTGGCGCGAGCCAACGAATTGCAGGCTGCCGGTCATGATGTGATTCACTTGGAAATCGGCGAGCCGGACTTCACCACTGCCGAGCCCATCATCAAGGCCGGACAGGCGGCGCTGGCCAATGGCAAGACCCGCTATACCGCAGCTCGCGGGCTGCCGGAGTTGCGCGAAGCCATCAGCGGCTTCTACCAGCAGCGCTACGGCCTGGAGGTCGACCCTGAGCGTATTTTAATCACCCCGGGAGGCTCCGGCGCCTTGCTTTTGGCGAGCAGCCTGTTGGTGGATCCGGGCAAGCACTGGCTGCTGGCGGACCCAGGTTACCCGTGCAACCGACACTTCTTGCGGTTGGTGGAGGGGGCGGCGCAACTGGTCCCGGTAGGGCCCGAGGTACGCTATCAACTGACAGCCGACCTGGTGGCGCGTCATTGGGGCCCGGACAGCGTGGGTGCGTTGGTCGCCTCGCCAGCCAATCCCACCGGCACTATCCTGACGCGCGAGGAGCTGGCTGGGCTGTCGAGCGCGATCAAGGCGCGCAACGGGCACTTGGTGGTGGATGAGATCTATCATGGGCTGACCTATGGCACCGATGCCGCCAGCGTGCTGGAAGTGGACGACGAAGCCTTCGTTTTAAATAGCTTTTCAAAATATTTTGGAATGACCGGCTGGCGGCTGGGCTGGCTGGTGGCCCCTCCTGCTGCGGTGGGTGAGCTGGAAAAGTTGGCGCAGAATCTCTACATCAGTGCACCGAGCATGGCACAGCACGCAGCCTTGGCCTGTTTTACCCCGCAAACCCTGGATATTCTTGAAGCGCGCCGGGCCGAATTCGGCCGTCGGCGCGACTTCTTGCTGCCCGCACTGCGAGAGTTGGGTTTCGGGATCGCTGTCGAGCCGGAGGGTGCTTTCTATTTGTACGCAGATATCAGCGCATTTGGCGGCGATGCCTTCAAATTTTGCCAATACTTTCTGGAAACCGAACATGTGGCCTTCACGCCTGGCCTTGACTTTGGTCGTTATCAATCCGGGCACCATGTGCGATTTGCCTACACGCAAAACCTTGATCGGCTACAGGAAGCCGTGGAGCGAATTGCCCGTGGCTTGCAGAGCTGGCAAGGCTGATGCGCTTTCATCCTCCTCTTGAAGAAGGACGGTTGATTCGTCGTTACAAGCGTTTCCTCGCTGACATCGAAACCGTTACCGGCGAATTGTTGACCATTCACTGCCCGAACACGGGGTCGATGTTCAATTGCCTGGTTGAAGGTGGACAGGTCTGGTTCAGCCGTTCCAACGACCCCAAGCGCAAACTCCCCGGCACCTGGGAAATTGGCGAAACCCCGCAAGGCCGTTTGTTTTGTGTAAACACTGGCCGAGCCAACGGGTTGATCGAAGAGGCGTTGCGCGCGGGGTTGATCAGCGAATTGAACGGTTTTAGCGAGTTGAAGCGCGAAGTGGCTTATGGCCAGGAAAACAGTCGCATCGATTTTCGTCTCGATTACCCCGACGGTCCGGCGTATGTGGAAGTCAAAAGTGTGACTTTGGGGTTCGATGGCTCACGGGTAGCGGCATTTCCCGATGCGGTGACCCAGCGCGGGGCCAAGCATTTGCGTGAACTGGCACACTTGGCCCGCGAGGGTGTGCGGGCTGTGCAGTTGTATTGCGTCAACCTGTCCGGTATCGACGCAGTGCGTCCTGCTGAAGAAATTGATGCGGGCTATGCGGCGGCATTACGGGAAGCCAAGGCCGCCGGGGTGGAAGTGTTGGCGTACGGCGTGCGGATTACTTCAGAGGAAATCTACGTCGACCGGCGGTTGGACGTGATCTTGGGCGACTAGAGTCGTACCCACAGGCCCTGTTCGTCTTCGCGGCCGGGCAGGGCGACCAGGCTTTGGCCTGCGCAGGGACCGGCGACGCACTCACCGCTTTCGATCAGGAACAGGGCACCGTGGGTGGCGCACTGGATCAGGCTGGCGCTGGGGTCGAGAAATTGGTTCGGCTGCCACTCCAGCGGCACACCGCGATGGGGGCAACGGTTGATATAGAAGTAGGCCACTCCTTCCCGACGCACGGCAAACAGCTTGCGGCCGTCTATATCGAAACCGAGGCTGGCGTCTTGCGCTAGGTCGTAGGAAGGGCAAAGAAACTTCATGTTGATCCTCAAGGACCGCTGTTTGCGGGCTGCAGGGCTATCCTGGGTTTGTCGGCGAGCCCAGTGCTTGACGTTCAAATGCAAATAATTATCAAATGCCTGATTCGCCCGCTAGGTAACTGCGTGCTCAGTACGATGCCAGACAGTGTCGATCCGTCACATGGCCGAGTGATTCAGTGGGCCCACTCCTTGGAAGGAAACCCTTTTATGCGCCTGAGTGCCAGCGCTATTGCGCTTGTTGTCGGACTGCTGGTCAACCACGGGGCCCAGGCCTCGGAACCGTTGCAGCGTTGGGTCAGCGCTGGCGGTGCATTGTCGGAGTGGGTGACGGCCCTCGGTGCCGAATCGAAGTTGGTGGGGGTCGACACCACCAGCCAGCATCCGGAGTCCCTCAAGGCCTTGCCGAGCATTGGCTATCAGCGTCAACTCTCTGCAGAAGGCATCCTCAGTTTGCGTCCGCAAATACTGGTAGGTACCGAAGAAATGGGCCCGCCACCGGTGTTGGCGCAAATTCGTAGCGCGGGTGTGCAGGTGGAGATGTTTTCTGCCCAGCCCGATCTGCCGACCCTGCAGGGTAACCTCCAGCATTTGGGCAAGTTGCTGGGCAACGAGGTTAAGGCCGCTGAGTTGTTTGCTGATTATCAGCGGCAACTTGAGCAGCAAACAAATTGGGTAACCAAGGCTCGAACCACGCAAAAGGTGCCGGGTGTGCTGTTATTGCTGGGCCATGCCGGTGGCAAGCCTTTAATTGCCGGTAAAGATACTGCGGCTGACTGGATGCTGCGGCAAGCAGGTGGGCGTAACCTGGCGACCCACACTGGCTACAAGTCGTTTTCCGTCGAATCCCTGGCGGGCCTGAGCCCTGACGTGTTGGTAGTTGCTGATCGCACCCTGACGGGAGATGCCGCTCGTACAGCGCTGTTCAAGGAGAATCCTATTCTTGCTTCAACCCCTGCGGCAAAGCATGGTCGCGTCTTCGAGTTGGACCCCACCCTGCTGGTGGGCGGCCTTGGGCCGCGTCTGCCCCACAGTCTGGTGAGGCTGTCCGCTGGGTTCTACCCGTCCCTGGCTAAAACTTCCCCATGACCACTCTGGTTAAACCCCGTGCGTTGTTTGTTGGCCTGAGCCTGCTGTGTGTATTGGCGATCTGGCTGTCATTGGCCCTTGGGCCAGTCAGCCTGCCGTTGCTGGATACGTTGCGAGCCGCCTTGCGCTTGCTTGGCGTGCCGATTGAAGCCCAGGGGCTGGAGCAGGCGGAATTGATCCTGGGGCAGATTCGCTTGCCGCGCACCTTGTTGGGGCTGGCGGTTGGCGGTGTACTGGCGCTGTCGGGCGTCGCCATGCAAGGCCTGTTTCGCAACCCGTTGGCTGACCCGGGCCTGGTAGGTGTGTCCAGTGGTGCGGCGCTGGGGGCGGCGGTTGCGATTGTCGGTGGTGCATTCTTTGGCGGTTTGCCAGATACCCTTGGGCCGTATCTGCTTTCGTTGTGTGCGTTTCTTGGAGGCTTGGGTGTGACGGCACTGGTCTACCGTCTGGGGCGGCGCAACGGCCAGACGAATGTCGCCACCATGTTGCTCGCCGGTATCGCGCTGACGGCTCTGGCCGGTTCTGCGGTCGGGTTGTTTACCTATCTGGCCGATGACGCCACTTTGCGCACCCTGACCTTCTGGAACCTGGGCAGTCTCAACGGTGCCAGCTATTCGCGATTATGGCCGCTGTTGCTGGTGAGCGGTGGTGTAGCACTGTGGTTGCCACGTCGAGCAAAGGCGCTGAATGCATTGTTGCTTGGTGAGTCGGAAGCCAATCACTTGGGCATCAATGTCGAAGGGCTCAAGCGTGAGTTGGTTTTTTGCACAGCGTTGGGTGTCGGTGCAGCAGTGGCGGCGGCGGGAATGATTGGTTTTGTTGGGTTGGTGGTGCCCCACCTGGTACGTCTCTTGGCGGGGCCCGATCATCGGGTGCTACTGCCTGCATCTGTGCTGGCGGGGGCAAGCTTGCTCTTGTTTGCCGATCTGGTGGCCCGCCTGGCCTTGGCGCCGGCGGAACTGCCGATCGGTATCGTTACGGCGTTTATCGGAGCGCCGTTTTTTCTCTACCTGTTGCTACGAGGGCGCGCCTGATGCTGCGAGTGCAAGCGTTGCAGATCCGTCGTGGCAAGAAAATCGTGCTGACGGGCGTTACCCTCAATGTGCAACCGGGCGAAGTGCTTGGCGTGTTGGGCCCCAATGGCGCCGGGAAAAGTACATTGTTGGGTGCCTTGTGCGGTGAACTACAGCCGGATCAAGGCAGCGTCTGGTTGGATCAGCGGGAGTTGAAAGACTGGAGCGGGGCACAACGGGCCCAACGGCTAGCGGTGTTGCCGCAGGCGTCGACCCTGGATTTCGCCTTCCGCGTTGAAGAGGTCGTGGGCATGGGGCGCCTGCCTCATCAGACTGGTCGGGCACGGGATGATGAAATTATCAGCAGCGCCTTGCACGCCGCCGACATTGGCCACTTGAGTGGGCGCAGTTACCTGGCCTTGTCCGGTGGTGAGCGCCAACGTGTGCACCTGGCGCGGGTGTTGGCGCAACTCTGGCCGGGAGAGGCAGGGCAGACCTTATTGCTGGATGAGCCGACCTCGATGCTTGATCCGCTGCATCAGCATACAACCCTGCAGACCGTTCGCGCTTTTGCAGACCGAGGCGCTGGCGTGCTGATAATTTTGCATGACTTGAACCTGGCCGCTCGCTACTGTGATCGCATTCTGTTGCTGGAGGACGGGCGTCCCCATACCTTGGACACTGCCGCGAAAGTCATGCAGCCCGGCCCCCTGAAGGCGGTGTTTGGGCTGGATGTATTGGTTCAGCCGCATCCCGAGCGAGGGCATCCGTTGATCATTGCGCGCTGAGTGCCAGGTGGATTGGTTGGTACGCTGCAGAGCATTTTCTTCAGGCAAAAAAAGACCCGGCAAGAGCCGGGTCAAATAACCGTGATTAGCCTGATGAGGAGATAATCTGAGAGTCCGAACCAATGGTCTTTCAGTTATCGGCTGATCTCGCGACCAGCCGTGATAATCATAACGATTCTCATTTGAGAGTCAACATTTGTTTTTCGACTTCCCTCAAAACAGGTTTGGAGTTCTTGGGGGCATGGGGCAAGTAGCCTGTTCAGTTCTTGTTGCGTGCTGAAAGAGCTTCCAGTTCACGATTCAATGCATTCTTGCGCTCAGCAGGAATGTCGTTCCAATGCATGTCCAGCAACGCTCCTTCGATGGCATACAGCAGCACTTTGGAAGCCCTGAACCCCCGAGTTCTTACAGCCCGGTAGGCATCTACTGCCCCCAGGCGGCGAAGATCCGATGCGCTATGGATGCCCACTGCATGCAGCCACTGCGCCGAGGTCTTGCCAAGATTTTTCAGGTGTTGCAGCTCATCATTCATTAAGCCTCCTTGCGACAGCCGAATGGTGCGGTGGGTATCGTGACCGGTAAGCCTGAAAGGAGTGTAGCGCTCAGTAGGAAAACTGTAGTTGTTTGGTCGGCAATGATGCAAAAGCTTCTAAGGCTGGGGTAGGAGTCTGCGGCGTGGGCAGGCGTGAAGGGCCCGTAGCACTGGGCACATAAGCGCAGAAGGTGACTGCGTTACCGGATGCGGTAACGCAGGCGAGTGCCGAAATTGACCGACATGAGGATCTCGTCAGCGCTCAGCTCTGGTGGGAAGTAGGTGCCCGAGATTTGCGCATGGGCCAGGCTGGCGCCTTCCAGGGGGCAGTCGCGCAAGTCCAGGCCGCGTAGGTCGGCTGAGCGGAAATACGCGTCAGTGAAATCCACACCCTCGGCGTTCAGGTCTCGCAGGTCCAGGCCACGAAAGTCACCACCGCGCATGTCGACGGTCGCCTCTTTTGGGCGTTCCCGATTGAACCCATGAATGTCGTCTTTATGCAGAAGGGCGTACAGCGAGGAATCAAGAAGCTTCGGCTGGCTCATAACGGCGTCTCCTGTTGGATCTGTGGCGCCATTATAGTGCCACTATCTCTTGGTCGTGAGTCAATGAAGACTCTTCGACCAAGAAACTTTCTTACAGGCCGGGCAGGCGCTGACGAATGTGCGCGACCAATGCGTCGAGTGTTCCACTTTCATTGGTCTCGACTCGCTTGCTGAGCAGCAATTCCTCGGCGCTGAGCGGGTCGCGGTTGGCTTGCTGCTCTTCAATGATGGTCAGTGTGGCGTCGGACGGATCGTTTTTGTCTGCCTGACGTTGTGCCAGCCAACTGGCGATAACAGCTGATGGTGCGTTGCAGTCGAGGATCAGAAACGGCGCACCGGTCGCTTCGGCGATCTTGGCCGCTGCATCGCGTTGTTCGCGCTTGAGGTAGGTGGCATCCAGCACCACCGGGAAACCGGCGCGCAGTACCGAGTCGGCAATCGAGTTCAAGTGCGCGTAAGTAGTGGTGCTGGCATCGGCCGTATAGATGCCAGCTTGCGGCGTATTTTCGATGTGCTGTTCGCCAAACAGGCGCTTGCGCTCCACATCCGAACGCAATCGAACGGCCCCCAGCGCTTCCACCAGGCGCATGGCCACATGGCTTTTGCCGGTTGCAGATACGCCATGGGTGATGGCCAGGAAGCGCGACGGGATAGTGCTGTAGCTTTCTGCCAGGTTGGCGTAGTTACGGTACTGGCGCAGGGTGGTTGCGCGCTGCACGGCGGCGGCTTGGGCTGGCATGCTGAACAGGGCGATCTTGGCTCTTACCAGCGCGCGATAGGCTTTATAGAAGTTGAGCAACTCCAGGCCCTGATAGTCGCCGGTCAATTCCAGGTATTGGCTGATAAAACGTCGGGCCAGGGATTTGAGGCCGCGGTCTTCGAGGTCCATGGCCAGGAAGCCGGCGTCGGCGTATACGTCGGTAAAGCGAAACGGTTCGTTGAACTCGATGCAGTCGAAGATCACTACATGGCCATCGATGAGGGTGGCGTTGCCCAGATGGATATCACCGTGGCATTCACGAATGAAGCCGTTGAGCTTGCGCTGCTCGAGCAGCGGCTTGAGGCGCTCGAAGCTGCTTTCGGCCCAGGCCTGGAGGGCGTCCAGTTGCAGCAGGTCGGCCTTGTCGCTGAGGAACGGGCGGATTTGCTCGAAGTTCTGCCGTACCGGTGCCATCACCTCTTCCGGGGTGCCGGCCACGTGATCTTTCGGGACCTTGGGTGCATTGAGGTGAAAGTGCGCTATCTGTTTGGCCATCTCATCGATGTGGGCAGTGGTCAGTTCGCCATTGTTCTGCAGGGTGCTGAGCAATTGGCTTTGTGGGAATTGACGCATTTTCAAGGCGTAGTCGATGATCGGGCCATCACCCTTCAATTGTGGCGCCTCGATACTGCCGGTGATCGGCAATACCTCAAGGTACAAATCTTCGGTCAGGCGCTGGTTGAGGCGCAGCTCTTCGTTGCAGAAGTGGCCTCGGGCATCCACGTTGGTGAAGTCGAGGAAGCCGAAATTGACTGGTTTCTTCACTTTATAAGCATAGGGGCCCGTGAGTACGACCCAGGAAATGTGGGTTTCGATGACTTGAAACTCATCCACCGGATGAGGGTAGAGGGCAGGGTTTTGCAGGGCAGCGATCAGGGACTGGCTCACGGGCGATCCTTCAGAGTCTGGAAAAAATCATGGCGGGCATTATGGCTGCTGCAGCCTGTCGTGCAAACCGCTGCCCGGTTCATGTTGATCATCAATAAAGTGCGTATAATCCGCCGCCATGACTCGTACCCGATCTCCTCGTTCCCGTAAAAAACCGCCTTCCCGCAGCCTGCGCCCCTGGCTGGGTTGGGCGCTCAAGCTTGGCCTGGTCGCTCTTGTAGTGGTCGCAGGCTTCGCGATCTACCTCGATGCCGTGGTCCAGGAGAAGTTCTCCGGCAAGCGCTGGACTATTCCGGCCAAGGTCTACGCGCGGCCACTGGAATTGTTCACCGGCCAAAAACTGAGCAAGGCCGACTTCCTCACTGAACTCGATGCCCTGGGCTATCGCCGAGAGAGCGTGAGCAATGGCCCCGGTGCGGCCTCGGTCAATGGCAATACCGTTGACCTGAATACCCGTGGTTTCCAGTTTTACGAAGGGCTGGAGAAACCCCAACCGGTACGTGTGCGCTTCTCTGGCGACTACGTGGCTGAACTGTCGTCCCTCAACGGTTCGAAGCTGCCGGTAGTGCGTCTGGAGCCGTTGTTGATCGGTGGGATTTATCCGAAAAACCTGGAAGATCGCATCCTGATCAAGATTGATCAGGTGCCGCCGTACCTGCTGGACACCCTGATTGCCGTGGAAGATCGGGATTTCTACAGCCACTGGGGTGTATCGCCCAAGTCGATCGCCCGAGCCATCTGGGTCAACACCTCTGGCGGCAAGATGACCCAGGGTGGTAGTACGCTGACGCAACAATTGGTCAAGAACTTCTACCTGACCAACGAGCGCAGCCTGACCCGTAAACTCACCGAAGCCATGATGGCGATGCTGCTTGAGTTGCATTACAGCAAGCAGGAAATCCTGGAGGCATACCTCAACGAGGTATTTGTCGGCCAGGACGGTCAACGTGCGGTGCACGGTTTTGGCCTGGCCAGCCAGTTCTTCTTCGGCCAGCCATTGTCCGAGCTGAAACTGCATCAAGTTGCGTTACTGGTGGGGATGGTCAAGGGGCCGTCCTACTACAACCCTCGTCGCAATCCTGAGCGGGCGTTGGAGCGGCGCAACCTCGTACTGGACGTGCTAGAGGAGCAAGGTGTCGCAACACCTGAGCAGGTCGCCGCGGCGAAAAAAATGCCCTTGAGCGTGACCACTCGCGGCAAGTTGGCCGACAGCTCGTTTCCGGGTTTTATTGACCTGGTCAAGCGTCAATTGCGTGAAGACTATCGCGACGAAGACTTGACCGAAGAGGGCCTGCGGATTTTCACCAGCTTCGACCCGATCCTTCAGATGAAGGCCGAGGCCTCGGTCAATGACACCTTCAAGCGCCTGGCAGGCCGTAAAGGCTCCGCTGAAGTCGAGGCCGCCATGGTGGTGACCAATCCGGAAACCGGTGAGGTCCAAGCCATGATCGGCAGTCGCCAGGCCGGTTTCGCCGGGTTCAACCGGGCGTTGGATGCTGTGCGGCCGATTGGCTCGCTGGTCAAGCCTGCGGTGTACCTGACGGCCCTGGAAAAACCGAGCAAATACACCCTGACCAGTTGGTTGTCCGATGCTCCGCTGACGGTCAAGGGCGCGGATGGCCAGGTGTGGAAGCCGCAGAACTATGATCGTCGCTCCCACGGTACGGTATTCCTGTACCAGGGGCTGGCGCACTCCTACAACCTGTCGACATCACGCCTGGGCCTTGAGTTGGGTGTACCGAATGTCCTCAAGACATTGGCGCGCCTGGGAGTCAATCGCGAGTTTCCAGCGTTTCCGTCGATGTTGCTGGGGGCTGGCGGCATGAGCCCGATGGACGTGGCGACCATGTACCAGACCCTCGCCAATGGAGGTTTCAACACACCAATGCGCGGGATCCGCAGTGTCTTGACCGCAGAAGGTGAGCCACTCAAGCGCTATCCGTTCCAGATTCAGCAGCGTTTCGATCCGGCCTCTATTTATCTGGTCCAGAACGCCATGCAGCGGGTCATGCGCGAAGGGACTGGACGCTCGGTTTACAGAACTCTGCCATCAAACCTGACGCTGGCAGGCAAGACAGGCACCAGTAATGATTCTCGAGACAGCTGGTTCGCCGGGTTCAGCCAGGATCTGTTGGCAGTGGTCTGGCTGGGGCGCGATGACAATGGCAAGACCCCCTTCACCGGGGCCACTGGCGCGTTGCAGGTCTGGACCAGTTTCATGCACAAGGCCGACCCGTTGCCGCTGAACATGCCACAGCCGGATAATATCGTTCAAGCCTGGATCGACCCCCATACTGGGCAGGGTTCTGACACCAGTTGTCCGGGCGTGGTGCAGATGCCGTATATTCGCGGCAGCGAACCGCCTCCCGGCGCGGCGTGCGGTGGCGGTGCCCCCGGTGACGCTGAGTCGGTGATGGATTGGGTCAAGGGCTGGATGAATTAAGCAAAGAGGGTTTCAAGTGAACAAGTGGTGGATTCCAGCTATTACAGCTCTGGCTTTGCTCAATGGTTGTGCCAGCGTGCAGCGCGGCTCTATTCCGGTGGTGGATTCCGGGACCGCTGTGTCCAATAACGACCGCATCTCGGCCAATGGTGGTTTCCGCCAGACGGTGGTCACACGTCCGGCGCAAACCACGGCCCAGGCGGTGCCGCAGGACTCCGGCGTGGTGGTGATGATTCCGGGGGGTGGCGCTGCGACCTCGACGCCGATCAGCACCGAACCGTTTACACCTGGGCCGATCTCGGCACCGATTCAATCAGCCCCGATCAACCAGGGCACTTACAACATGCCTTCGACACCCAGCGGGGTCCCGTCAGCCAGCGGCAGCTTGTCAGCTGATGAGCAACTTGATGGCCCAGTACTGGCCTTGCTCACTACCGCCCAGCAGCAACAGGCTGGTGGCGACTTGAATGGCGCCTCCTCCAGTCTTGAGCGCGCCCAGCGTGTAGCGCCTCGTGAGCCTCAAGTACTTTACCGGCTGGCTCAAGTGCGCATGGCCCAAGGTGATGCGCCCCAAGCCGAGCAGTTTGCGCGTCGTGGCCTGACCTTGGCCAATGGGCGTCCAGCCCTGCAGGCCAGCCTGTGGGACTTGATCGCCCAGGCCCGTGAGAAGCAGGGCGATGCTGCCGGTGCTGCCCAGGCTAAGCAAAAGGCCAAGGTAAGTCTCTGATGGATGCACGTTTTCCAGCAATTGCCGAACAGCTGTTGTTGATTGAGCGCGAGCTGCGATTGCAGGGTTGGTGGGATGAGCAATCTCCCAGCGTGGAAGCCTTGAGCAGTGTCGAACCGTTTTCGGTCGACACCCTGGACTTCCATCAATGGCTGCAGTGGATTTTCCTGGCAAGGATGAAGCAAATCCTTGAGCAGGACCTGCCATTGCCCAATGCATCCGGGATTATGGAAATGGCCGAAATGGTCTATGCCGACCGTCCTCTGGAAAGCCTTGGCCTACGGGCTGCGCTGAAAAACTTCGATCAACTGATCGTCGACGCTGGTTAATTGCCTGACTGCCGGATTTTCCGGCAGCCCTGCGCATATTTCTACCGCTTGACGACATTCAGGCGAGTTTTATCCCTCATCAAGCCCATTTCTTCTGTGTTCTCATGCGCTTAGTTGGAAAAAAGCGCAATTATTGCTTGACTTGAAGAGGCTGAAACAGAAGAATCCAAAGTCCGCTGTAGAGGGACTGCCAGAAGCAGTCCCACTCGGCAGATCATGAGGCGCACATCCGCGCCGACCTGTTACACCCGCAACGCGTTACCTCGCGCTGGGTGGGAAAAGCCCGCAACACTTGGGTCGATCCCAATACTTGCTCAGTCAGTGCTGACGTAGTCGGCGACCACCGTCGCTCATGCTCTGCTGAGAAGTAAACCTATTAAGACCCGTCGGCTTTTAGTGGACGGTATTCTGGCGTTTTAGAGGTGAACAACGTGGAGCTTTTATCTGGCGGTGAGATGCTCGTCCGCTTTTTGCGTGACGAAGGCGTCGACTATATCTACGGGTACCCAGGTGGTGCTCTGCTGCATGTCTATGACGCACTGTTCAAGGAACCGGCTGTTACCCACATCCTGGTTCGTCATGAACAGGCCGCGACCCATATGGCTGACGGGTATGCCCGTGCTACCGGTAAAGCCGGTGTGGTACTGGTAACCTCCGGCCCTGGCGCGACCAATGCCATCACCGGCATCGCGACTGCTTATATGGACTCCATTCCGATGGTGATCATTTCTGGCCAGGTGGCGAGCACCATGGTCGGTACCGATGCTTTCCAGGAAACCGACATGATCGGTATCTCCCGGCCGATCGTGAAACACAGCTTCATGATCAAGCATGCCTCGGAAATCCCGGAAGTCATGAAGAAGGCGTTCTACCTCGCGCAATCCGGTCGCCCGGGCCCTGTGGTGGTCGATATCCCGAAAGACATGACCAACCCCGCGGAAAAATTCGAATACATCTTCCCGAAGAAAGCCAAGCTGCGTTCCTACAGCCCGGCCGTTCGCGGGCATTCGGGGCAAATTCGCAAGGCAGCAGAAATGCTTCTGGCTGCCAAGCGCCCAGTGCTCTACTCGGGCGGTGGCGTGATCCTGGGGGGCGGTTCCGCACCGCTGACCGAGTTGGCCAAGATGCTCAATCTGCCGGTGACCAACACCCTGATGGGGCTGGGCGCATTCCCGGGTTCGGATCGTCAGTTCGTCGGCATGCTTGGCATGCACGGCAGTTACACGGCCAACCTGGTCATGCACCATGCCGATGTAATCCTGGCGGTTGGCGCACGTTTCGATGACCGGGTGATCAATGGCGCGAGCAAGTTCTGCCCGAACGCCAAGATCATCCACATCGATATCGACCCGGCGTCAATCTCCAAGACCATCAAGGCAGACGTGCCTATCGTCGGTCCTGTGGAAAGTGTATTGACCGAGATGGTTGCCACACTCAAGGACATTGGTGAAACCCCGAATAAGGATTCCGTCGACAGTTGGTGGAAGCAGATCGACGAGTGGCGCGGTGACCGCGGCCTGTTCCCTTATGACAAGGGTGACGGCAGCATCATCAAGCCGCAGACCGTGATCGAAACCCTGTGCGAAGTGACCAAGGGTGATGCCTTTGTAACTTCCGATGTGGGTCAGCACCAGATGTTTGCGGCGCAGTACTACACGTTCGACAAGCCTAACCGCTGGATCAACTCCGGCGGCCTGGGCACGATGGGCTTTGGTTTTCCTGCCGCCATGGGTGTGAAACTGAGCTTCCCGGATGCCGACGTCGCTTGCGTCACCGGCGAGGGCAGTATTCAGATGAACATTCAAGAGTTGTCGACTTGCTTGCAGTACGGCCTGCCGGTGAAGATCGTCTGCCTGAATAACGGTGTATTGGGTATGGTTCGCCAGTGGCAGGACATGAGCTACGGCAGCCGTCACTCCCACTCCTACATGGAGTCTCTGCCTGATTTCGTCAAGCTGGTTGAAGCCTATGGCCATGTGGGCATGCGCATCACCGATTTGAAGGATTTGAAGCCGAAGATGGCAGAAGCGTTCGCCATGAAGGATCGCCTGGTGTTCATCGATATTAAGGTCGATACCAGTGAGCACGTCTACCCGATGCAGATCAAAGACGGCTCTATGCGCGACATGTGGCTGAACAAGACGGAGCGTACCTAATCATGCGGCACATTATCTCCCTGCTTCTGGAGAACGAACCGGGCGCTCTGTCTCGTGTGGTCGGCCTGTTTTCACAACGCAACTACAACATCGAAAGCCTGACTGTGGCGCCAACCGAAGACCCGACCCTATCGCGTTTGACGTTGACCACCGTGGGGCATGATGAGGTGATCGAACAGATCACCAAGAACCTCAACAAGCTGATCGAAGTGGTCAAGCTGGTCGATTTGTCGGAAAGTGCCCACATCGAGCGTGAATTGATGCTGGTAAAGGTCAAGGCCACGGGTGCCCAGCGTGCCGAGATCAAGCGTACTACCGATATTTATCGTGGGCAGATCGTCGATGTGAGCGCCAGCGTTTATACCGTTCAACTGACCGGTACAAGCGACAAACTGGACAGCTTCATCCAATCGATCGGGACGGCCTCGATTCTGGAAACCGTACGCAGTGGCGTCACCGGGATCGCCCGTGGCGACAAAGTACTCAGCATCTAACTCAAATTAGCGAATGGCCTTAACGGCCTGGATATATAGAGGAACCTCATGAAAGTTTATTACGATAAAGATTGTGACCTGTCGATCATCCAGGGCAAAAAAGTCGCCATCATCGGCTACGGCTCCCAGGGTCATGCTCAAGCCTGCAACCTGAAAGATTCCGGTGTAGACGTGACTGTCGGCCTGCGCAAAGGCTCGGCCACTGTTGCCAAGGCTGAAGCCCACGGCCTGAAAGTGACTGACGTTGCTTCGGCTGTTGCTGCTGCCGACCTGGTCATGATCCTGACCCCGGACGAGTTCCAGTCCGCGCTGTACAAGACCGAAGTAGAGCCGAACATCAAGAAGGGCGCCACCCTGGCCTTCTCCCACGGTTTTGCAATCCACTACAACCAGGTTGTGCCACGAGCTGACCTCGACGTGATCATGATTGCGCCGAAAGCACCGGGTCATACCGTGCGTACCGAGTTCGTCAAAGGCGGCGGCATTCCTGACCTGATCGCGATCTACCAGGACGCTTCGGGCAACGCCAAAAACGTTGCGCTGTCCTACGCTGCCGGCGTCGGTGGCGGTCGTACCGGCATCATCGAAACCACCTTCAAGGACGAGACCGAAACCGACCTGTTCGGTGAACAAGCCGTTCTGTGCGGCGGTACCGTTGAGCTGGTCAAGGCCGGTTTCGAAACTCTGGTTGAAGCGGGCTACGCGCCAGAAATGGCCTACTTCGAATGCCTGCACGAACTGAAGCTGATCGTTGACCTCATGTACGAAGGCGGCATCGCCAACATGAACTACTCGATCTCCAACAACGCCGAGTACGGCGAGTACGTGACGGGCCCGGAAGTGATCAACGCCGAGTCCCGCCAAGCCATGCGCAACGCCCTGAAACGTATTCAGGACGGCGAGTATGCAAAAATGTTCATCAGCGAAGGTGCTACCGGCTACCCTTCGATGACCGCCAAGCGTCGTAACAACGCCGCTCACGGTATCGAAATCATCGGCGAGCAACTGCGCTCCATGATGCCGTGGATCGGTGCCAACAAGATCGTCGACAAAGCCAAAAACTAAGTCGTAGGCATCAAGGGAAAACGCGGCTTAGGCCGCGTTTTTTCGTTTAGGGGGCAGGTTCTGGTATAAAGCTGCATCGTTTGCGTTCGAACACTCGCCGCAAATTTCTGTCGAAATTTTTCACATTGTTGCTAGGTAAAGTCCATGAGCGAACGTCCCGACGAGCCAAACCAGGCCTCTGACGCCGAAAGCCTGCTACCGATCGATGAACATATCGAAGAGGGGCATGATGCCGAAGGCCGCAAGGTCCGGCATCGTGGCATCTATCTTCTGCCCAACTTGTTCACTACTGCGAACCTGTTTGCGGGGTTCTACTCCATCATCAACTCCATGAGTGCCCAGAGCGCGCTCGCGGCCGGTGATGCTGGCGGCGCGAGCAAGTACTTTGCGTTTGCCGCCATTGCGATCTTCGTCGCTATGGTGCTCGACGGTCTTGATGGTCGTGTGGCGCGGATGACAAATACACAGAGTGCCTTTGGCGCAGAGTATGACTCGCTGTCCGACATGGTCGCTTTTGGTGTTGCGCCGGCGTTGTTGGCATTCGCCTGGGCGCTGGGGGATATGGGCAAGGTTGGCTGGATGGTGGCCTTCATCTATGTCGCGGGTGCTGCATTGCGTCTGGCGCGGTTCAATACGCAGGTGGGCACAGCCGATAAGCGCTATTTCATTGGCTTGGCCAGTCCGGCTGCGGCGGGTGTGGTAGCGGGTATTGTCTGGGCGTTCAGCGATTATGGAATCCAGGGCTCCAAAATGTCGTTCCTGGTTGCCTTGATGGTGGCGGCGGCTGGCATGCTGATGGTGAGTAACATCAAGTACAACAGCTTCAAGGAGCTGGATCTCAAGGGGCGCGTGCCGTTTGTGGCCATTCTTGCGGTGGTGCTGGTGTTTGCTGTGGTGTTCAGTGATCCACCGCGCATTTTGCTGCTGGCGTTCCTTGTTTACGCGGCCTCTGGTCCGGTGCAGTACCTGTTGCATCTTCGCCGGCGCAAAACGTTGCCTTAATGTAATTTCCCCCATACTCCGCAGTCTATTGGTGCAGAACCCTCCAAGACTGCGGAGTTGCCATGTTAATCAAAGTCCCAAAAGCGTCCGATTGCCAAGAATCGGAAGTGACCCCTGAATCCCTCTATTTTTCTCGCCGCAGCCTTCTCGGTGGTGCGCTTGCCGGTATTGCTGCGAGCAGCCTTCCGCGCTGGGCCAGCGCCGCCGACGCTTCGCGTTATGCTGATGTTGAACCCGGCGAGGCCCCAGGTTGGTTTGCCGAGAAACTGCCGAGCACCCAGTGGCAGGCGGTTAACGTCAAGGACGAGGCGATTACCCCGTTCAAGGACGCAACCCACTACAACAACTTCTATGAGTTCGGTACGGGCAAGGGCGATCCAGCTGCCAACGCAGGTTCGCTGAAGACCGAGCCGTGGAGCGTGGTTATTGATGGTGAGGTCGAGAAGCCCGGGCGATATGCCTTGGAAGACTTCATGAAGCCCTATCAGTTGGAGGAGAGGATCTACCGTTTACGCTGTGTCGAGGCGTGGTCGATGGTGATTCCCTGGATCGGCTTTCCTATTTCGGCGCTGCTCAAGCAGGTCGGGCCAACCTCCAAGGCCAAATACATTCGCTTCGAAACCCTGCAGGATCCTAAAAGTATGCCGGGGCAGCGTTCTGGATTTGCCCTGATCGACTGGCCTTATATAGAAGGGTTGCGTCTGGATGAGGCGATGAATCCTTTAGCGATCCTGGCGGTGGGCATGTACGGTCGTGAGCTGCCAAATCAGAATGGCGCGCCGCTACGCTTGGTAGTGCCTTGGAAGTATGGTTTCAAGAGTATCAAGTCTATCGTGCGGATCAGCTTGGTCAGCGAGCAGCCGAAAACCACCTGGCAAAGCATTGCGGCGGATGAGTATGGCTTTTATGCCAACGTGAATCCCACCGTCGATCATCCACGCTGGACGCAGGCCCGGGAGCGTCGCCTGCCGAGTGGCTTGTTCAGTCCTAACGTGCGGGAGACACAGATGTTCAACGGTTACTCCGAAGAAGTCGCGTCTCTCTATACCGGCCTTGATCTGCGGAAGAACTACTGATGCGGTACCCGATCTGGCGCATTGGCGTCTTTATAGCGGTGGCGGTGTGGCCGCTGTTCTGGTTGTACGAGGCCTGGAGCTTTGCCCTGGGCCCTGATCCAGGAAAGGTGCTGGTTGATCGGCTGGGGTTGGGTACGTTGATTTTGTTGTTGGTCACCCTGGGGATGACACCACTGCAGAAACTCAGCGGTTGGGCAGGGTGGATAGCGGTGCGCCGGCAGTTGGGGTTGTGGTGCTTTGCCTATGTAGTGCTACATCTGGCGGCTTATTGCATCTTTATTCTGGGGCTTGATTGGCCGCAATTGGGTGTGGAGCTGCGCAAGCGGCCCTACATTATTGTGGGAACATTGGGTTTTCTCTGCCTATTGGCGTTGGCTGTGACCTCTAATCGCTATAGCCAGCGTAGGTTAGGTGTTCGCTGGAAGAAGTTACATCGCTTGGTTTACGTGATCCTCGGGCTTGGCCTGTTACACATGTTGTGGATCGTGCGTGCTGATCTGAAGGAGTGGGTTATCTATGCTTCTATAGGTGCAGTGCTTCTTGTTCTGCGAATTCCTCCTGTAATGCGCCGAATCCCTCGCTTTATTGCGAAAAAAGCACCTTCTGCAACAAAAGCGTAATTAACCCTTGACGGCAGATCCTGGAAGTCTATAATTCGCCCCACTTCCGGCGCAGTCTAAACGGAAAACTCCTTGGTAAACAAAGAGTTATGCGAGATTCGACAGCGAGCTGCTTCAGTCCATCGAAGCT